>NZ_CP076413.1:1407500-2815000 GCF_021173085.1 Ralstonia wenshanensis | reverse complement strand
TATACCGAAGCTGCGGATGCACGTAAGTGCATGGTAGGAGAGCGTTCTGTAAGCCTGTGAAGGTGTCTTGTAAAGGATGCTGGAGGTATCAGAAGTGCGAATGCTGACATGAGTAGCGATAAAGGGGGTGAAAGGCCCCCTCGCCGTAAGCCCAAGGTTTCCTACGCAACGTTCATCGGCGTAGGGTGAGTCGGCCCCTAAGGCGAGGCAGAGATGCGTAGCTGATGGGAAGCAGGTTAATATTCCTGCACCGTCGTATGATGCGATGGGGGGACGGATCGCGGAAGGTTGTCCGGGTGTTGGATGTCCCGGTCCCTGCATTGGAGATGGCACTTAGGCAAATCCGGGTGCGTGATTCAAGGGTGTGGGGCGAGCGACTTTAGGTCGCGAAGCAATTGGAAGTGGTTCCAAGAAAAGCCTCTAAGCTTCAGTCATACGAGACCGTACCGCAAACCGACACAGGTGGGCGAGATGAGTATTCTAAGGCGCTTGAGAGAACTCGGGAGAAGGAACTCGGCAAATTGGTACCGTAACTTCGGGATAAGGTACGCCCTTGTAGTTTGACTAGCTCGCGCTAGAAGGACGAAGGGGTTGCAATAAAATGGTGGCTGCGACTGTTTAATAAAAACACAGCACTCTGCAAACACGAAAGTGGACGTATAGGGTGTGACGCCTGCCCGGTGCCGGAAGATTAAATGATGGGGTGCAAGCTCTTGATTGAAGTCCCGGTAAACGGCGGCCGTAACTATAACGGTCCTAAGGTAGCGAAATTCCTTGTCGGGTAAGTTCCGACCTGCACGAATGGCGTAACGATGGCCACACTGTCTCCTCCCGAGACTCAGCGAAGTTGAAGTGTTTGTGATGATGCAATCTCCCCGCGGCTAGACGGAAAGACCCCATGAACCTTTACTGTAGCTTTGCATTGGACTTTGAACCGATCTGTGTAGGATAGGTGGGAGGCTTTGAAACCGGGACGCTAGTTTCGGTGGAGCCGTCCTTGAAATACCACCCTGGTTTGTTTGAGGTTCTAACCTTGGCCCGTGAATCCGGGTCGGGGACAGTGCATGGTAGGCAGTTTGACTGGGGCGGTCTCCTCCCAAAGTGTAACGGAGGAGTTCGAAGGTACGCTTGGTACGGTCGGACATCGTACCTAAAGTGCAATGGCAAAAGCGTGCTTAACTGCGAGACCGACAAGTCGAGCAGGTGCGAAAGCAGGACATAGTGATCCGGTGGTTCTGTATGGAAGGGCCATCGCTCAACGGATAAAAGGTACTCTGGGGATAACAGGCTGATACCGCCCAAGAGTTCATATCGACGGCGGTGTTTGGCACCTCGATGTCGGCTCATCTCATCCTGGGGCTGTAGCCGGTCCCAAGGGTATGGCTGTTCGCCATTTAAAGAGGTACGTGAGCTGGGTTTAAAACGTCGTGAGACAGTTTGGTCCCTATCTGCCGTGGGCGTTGGAATCTTGACGGGGGCTGCTCCTAGTACGAGAGGACCGGAGTGGACGTACCGCTGGTGTACCTGTTGTCTCGCCAGAGGCATCGCAGGGTAGCTATGTACGGAAGAGATAACCGCTGAAAGCATCTAAGCGGGAAACTTGCCTGAAGATGAGGATTCCCTGGAGACTTGATCTCCCTGAAGGGTCGTTCGAGACCAGGACGTTGATAGGCTGGGTGTGGAAGCGCAGTAATGCGTTCAGCTAACCAGTACTAATTGCCCGTGCGGCTTGATCCTATAACCGGTATGTTTCCGGCTGGGTCTGCCTTGTGCCTGATACTCACATATCACAACCCCAAATCTACATTCCCATATTGGTCGCGTTGACCTCGTCAACGTGGCAACAAGTCATAGCCTGGTGACCATAGCGAGTCGGTACCACCCCTTCCCATCCCGAACAGGACCGTGAAACGACTCCGCGCCGATGATAGTGCGGATTCCCGTGTGAAAGTAGGTCATCGCCAGGCTCTCCCATCCAACACCCCAGCTCCATTCAAAGAGCTGGGGTGTTTGTCTTTGCGCGAACGGATCGCACCCGTTTCGCCTGCAATAGCACCGCAACCCCATCCCCTTGCTCTTCCAAAAATAAAGGCCTCCCAACGGAGGCCTACCGGTGCTCGCGAACGGGCTGACTAGTTTCGTGCCAAGAATTTCTCGACCAGGCGAACCCAATATGTCGCACCGAGCGGGAGCAACTCGTCATTGAAGTCGTAACTTGGGTTGTGCAGCATGCAAGGGCCCAGACCATGGCCTTGTTCCCGGTGGTCGCCGTCGCCGTTGCCGATGAAGGCGAAGCAGCCAGGCTTCTCGATCAGCATGAACGAGAAATCTTCGGCGCCCATGGTCGGGTCGATATTCGCTTCCACGTTATCTGCGCCGACGAGCTCTCGCATGACTGCCGCCGCGAACTGCGTTTCCTTTTCCGTGTTCACAGTCGGCGGATAGTTGCGGTGGAAGACGAAGTCGATCGTGCAATCGTATGCGGCGGCGATGCCCCTTGAGACTTCTTCCATCCGGCGCTCGATCAAGTCGAGGACTTCGGTGGAGAAGGTGCGTACCGTGCCGCCAATCCAAGCTTCGTTCGGGATGATGTTGGTTGCATCGCCGGCATGGAACTGTGTTACGGAGAGGACTGCGGTGTCGATCGGGCGCTTGTTGCGTGTGATGATGCCTTGCAGTGCCGATACCACCTGAGCGCCGACAAACACTGGATCGTTGCCGTTGTGCGGCAGCGCGGCGTGCGCACCCTTTCCCTTGATCGTGATGCGGAACTCGTTGCTCGATGCCATTAGCGCCCCGGCGCGCGTCCCGAATGCGCCGACCGGTACGCCCGGCCAGTTGTGTAAGCCGAAGACGGCATCGCACGGAAAGCGATCGAATAGGCCGTCCTTGACCATCTCGCGTGCGCCGCCACCGCCTTCTTCGGCGGGCTGGAAGATCAGGTTCACGGTTCCGCTGAAATTGCGGTGCTTGGACAGGTAATGCGCAGCGCCGAGCAGCATCGCCGTGTGGCCGTCGTGGCCGCATGCGTGCATCTTGCCGTCGTGTTTGGAGCGATGCTCAAACTGATTGGCCTCGGCGAGCGGTAGTGCGTCCATATCAGCGCGCAGGCCGATGCTCTTGCCCTCACCGTTGCGGATAACGCCGACGAGGCCGGTCTTGCCCAGGCCTCGATGCACTTCGATGCCCCATTCGGCGAGTTTCGCGGCGACCAGATCGGAGGTGCGCTGTTCTTCGAAGCAGAGTTCGGGGTGCGCGTGGATATCGCGTCGCAGCGCCTGGATCTCGGACTGCGCGGCTTGAATTTCTGGGATCAGCTTCATGAGACGCTCGTGTTCTGGCTGAAGGTTCGGAATCACGTTCGATCATACGCCGAAGGGCGATTTCCGACCGGCTATCCGCCAATTGCTTGATCCGTCCATGCAGTCTCGTATGGATTCTTCACGCGATGGCTTGTGCGCCGCCATCCACGACCAAAGCCCAGCGCACCCGAAACGCCTACACTGGAGGCTCGCCAATTGGCCGCGCGCCGCCCTTTGCGCTTCCCGCCGGGGCTGGCCGAGCGCTACGTGAACGACACGAACCCATCATGTCTGCCGACCCCATTGCTACTGCATCGCAACCTTCCGACGAAGTTCTGCAATTGATTCGCACCCTGGTGGCGTTCGATACGGTCAGCCGCAATTCCAATCTTGGCCTGATCGAATGGGTGCGCGATCGATTGCGAGCGCTGGGTGCGGACTGTCGACTGACGTATGACGCAACGGGCGGCAAGGCGAACCTGTTTGCGACGCTGTCGCCAGGCCGCAAGCCGGGGCTGGTGCTGTCGGGGCATACCGATGTGGTGCCCGTCGACGGCCAGTCTTGGGAGTCGAACCCATTCGAAGCGCAGATCCGCGATGGTCGCCTGTACGGGCGCGGCACGGCCGACATGAAGAGCTTCATTGCCGTGGCACTCGCGAATGTGCCCGCGTTCATGGCGGCGGAGGGCGATGCCAGCTTTCATCTTTCGCTGTCGTACGACGAAGAGATCGGCTGCGTGGGCGTGCGCAGCCTGCTGCGTGATCTGGAGGCCAACGGCATTCAGCCCGCAGGCTGCATCGTCGGCGAACCCACGTCGATGCGCGCCATCATTGCGCACAAGGGCAAGCGCGAATACCGATGCTGCGTGCGCGGGAAGGAAGCCCATTCCGCGTTGACGCCGCAGGGTGTGAATGCGATCGAGTTTGCTGCGCTGCTGATCGCGCATATTCGCTCGCTGGCCGCGCGTCTGGCGGCGGAAGAGGCGCGCGATGCCGCTTTTGTCGTGCCGCACACCACGTTGAACACGGGTACGATCAAGGGCGGCATTGCCACCAACGTGGTGCCCCGCGATTGCGAATTCACCTTTGACTTCCGCTATCTCCCAGGCACCGATCCGGATTGGCTTTTCGGCGAGGTCGAGCGCTATGCGCAGCAGATGTTGCTGCCTCAAATGCAAGAGATTTCTGCCGATGCCGACATCAGCTTCGCCATGAAGGCCAACACGCCGGGCCTGTCGATTGCGCCATCGCACGAGCTGGTGACGCTGGCGCAAGCGTTGGCCGATAGCCGCGGCACGGTCGGCAAGGTTGACTATGGGACGGAAGCGGGACTGTTCGCGCGCGCGGGCATCCCGACTGTGGTGTGCGGTCCGGGCAATATCGAGCAGGCGCATAAGCCTAACGAGTACATCGAGCTTGCACAGATTGCGCTGTGCGAAGCGTTCATGCGGCGGCTCGCGCAGCGGCACATGCAGCCGGCTTGAGCGCAAAAAGAAACCGGGCACTTGGCCCGGTTTTTTTCTGATGAGTAATGCGCGTTCAGCGGATCACTTGGCCGTTCGAGTTGATGATGGTCATCTCGACAAACTTGGAGCCTACGTGGTTGGCGGGCGAGAAGTTCACGTTGAAGCCCCCAACGTCGTAGTTGCCCATCGACTCCAGCGCGCCGATGAACTTCTCGCGTATCAGGTCACGGCCGGCACGCTTGAGGCCTTCAACAAAGACGCGCGCCGCGACGTAGCCTTCGATGCTTCCGTAGTCGAAATCGGTAATGCCATCGGATTTGAGCAGCTTCTGGTAATCGCGCACCACGGGCGATGCACCGCTATACGGATACGGCATCACCTGCGAGATGATCACGCCGCCGCCAGCCTTGCCGAGTGCGTTGGCGAGTGCCTTGGTGCCCACAAACGAGACGTTATAGAACTGGCCTGCGTAGCCCTGATCTTGTGCGCCCTTCACCAGGGCTGCCACGGTTTGGTACGCACTGATGACAACGACGGCATCCGGCTTCTGCGCGAGCACGGTCGAGATCGCGCCCTTCACGTCGGTGGTGTTACGGACGACGCTGGCTTGCGCGACGAGCGTCACCCCCTGGTTTGCCGGCAGCTTGAGCGCGCGTTGTACACCGTCAAGGCCCGCCTTGCCGTAGGCGTCGTCGTTATAGACCACGGCAATGCGCTTCAGCCCCGTGGTGTGAATCTGCTGGACGATGGCAGCGGTTTCATCGTTGTAGCTGGCGCGCACGTGGAACACATTACGCGCGAAGGGCTCGCGCAGCGCTGCGGCGCCCGAGTACGGCGCAAAGAACGGCACGCCTGCAGGGTTGGCGATCTTCAGCGCTGCCAGGCTCGTGGGTGTACCGACATAGCCGAACAAGGCGAAGACCTTGGTGTCTTCGATGAGAGTCTTGGTGTTGCGGGCAGCGGCATCGGGCTCGTAGAAATCATCGAGCACTTTCAGCTCGATCTTGCGTCCGTTGACGCCACCTGCCGCGTTGACGGCATTGAAGTACAACTGGGCGCCGCGGTTCATCTGCTGGCCGAGCTGTGCCGCCGGTCCGCTCATGGGCGCCGATTGGCCGACGATGATCGCGTCGTTCGTCACCCCCGTCTCGGCGCTCGCGCCGCTTGACGCCATGCCGATGATGCCCGCTGCGAACATCGCCATCAGCCCGGTGATTTTGCGAGATTGCATTGCTCTCCCCCGAGAGTTGATTTGCCGGCATCATAGCTAAACGGGCTGGGGAGGCAAACAGAATCGGGCGGGCAACGTCGCTTTTGAGCGTTTTTGAGACAAAGAAGCCGCGCGATGTGCACGGCGTCCTTCACACGGGGCGCCGTTTCAGGCGGCTTCAGTCACCCGGCGCTTCATCACAGCAAGCAGCACGGCGGTAACAACGGTGCCGGCCACCAACGCCACCACATAGCCGCCCAGATGCGTCACCGCGTTCGGGATCGGCAGCACAAATGCCCCGCCGTGCGGCACGCGCAATTCCACCCCGAACAGCATCGATAGGGCACCCGCGCATGCGGATCCCACCACGAGCGCAGGAATCACGCGGAATGGGTCTCGGGCCGCATAAGGGATCGCCCCCTCGCTGATGAAGGCGAGGCCCAGCACGGCGGTGGCCCTTGCCGCCTGGCGCTCGTCTCGCGTGAAGCGCGACGGGAAAAGCCATGCTGCAAGTGCAATGCCCAGCGGCGGCGTCATGCCTGCGGCCATGGTGGCCGCCATCGGCGTGTAGACCTGTGCGCCGATCAGCCCGGTGCTGAAGGCATACGCGGCCTTGTTGATGGGGCCGCCCATGTCAAAGGCCATCATGCCGCCCAGCAGTGCGCCCAGCGGTACCGCGTTGGCGCCTTGCATGCCGCGCAGCCAAGTTGTGAGGGAGGCGAGCAACGCGGCAACCGGCGTGCCGACCACATACAGCATCACGAGGCCCGTCAGCAGGCAGCCGAGCACCGGCAGGATCAGCACCGGTTTCAGCCCTTCCAGGTTGCGCGGCAACTTCAGCCAACGGTTGAGCGCCTCGGTGCCATAGCCTGCAACGAACCCGGCGACGATGCCGCCGAGGAATCCCGCCCCTAGGCTGGCGGCCAGCATGCCGCCGACCATACCGGGGGCAATACCCGGCCGGCTGGCGATCGAATAGGCGATGTATCCGGCGAGCACCGGCACCATCAACGCAAAGGCCGACTTGGCACCGATCTGGAACAGCACGCCGCCCAGCGTGTGGCTGGCCGACGGGTCCGTCACGTAGATGCCGCCCAGGGCAAACGCCAGTGCAATCAGGATGCCCCCCGCCACCACGAAGGGCAGCATGAACGACACGCCGGTCATCAGGTGTTTGTACGGGCCGGTGCGCTGCTGTTCCGCAGCGCCGGCTGTGGTGCCTCCCGATTGCGCCGTTCCGCCGCCTTCCACGGACGCCTCATCGAAGGCGCGGCGGATCAGCGCCTGCCCATCGTGAATGGCGGCCTTGGTGCCCGCGCGGAAGACGCGCTTGCCGGCAAAGCGAGACAGGTCCACCTGCGTGTCGGCGGCGATCAACACGAGATCCGCGCTAGCGATGGCATCCGCCGACAGCGTGTTCTGTGCGCCCACCGAGCCCTGCGTTTCCACGTGGATCGTGTGACCGAGCGCACCGGCGGCCTGCGTGAGCGCTTCGGCAGCCATGAAGGTGTGGGCGATGCCGGTTGGGCACGATGTGATGGCGACGATGCGTTGGGCTTGCGTGCGGGCTTTCGGTGCGGGCGGGGCGTTGTGCATCATGCGGGCCAGCACGGCTCGGGCGTCCGCCAGCACTTCATCGAGCGTGACTTCAAGCGTGCGCGGATTGGCGTGGCGAGCCGCCGCGTCGGGCGAGAGGCCTGCCCAGACGACGGCATCGGCGGTGGCCAGCACAGCAGTGTCGACCACCGAGGCGGTGTCCGGGCCGCGCACGTCCACGTCGAGCTTGCAGCCCGATTCGCGCGCTGCATGGCGCAGGGCCGCACCGGCGAGCATCGCACGGGTGGTGCGGCCATCCGCACCGAGAATTGCCAGCAGGTTTGCCATGATCGGCTCCTTGAATGCGTTGAGCGTGTGGCGATGCGATGGTCGCGGCGTCAGGCCACGCGCTGCATCTGGACGGCGGCCGCGCGTTCGCGTACCTGCCCCGGGGGCGGAAGGTGCGGGCCCAGGCGCTGCAACTTGCATGCGGCAAAGGCAACCGAAAGGCGCACGGTCTCTTCCATGCCGGCACCGGCATGCCAGCCGGCCAGCACGCCGGCCACCATGGCGTCACCCGCACCGACAGTGCTGGCGGCGCGTACCGGCGGCAGGCTGGCCTGCCATGTGCCTTGCGCTGTGACGAACAGCGCGCCGTCCTCGCCCAGCGATACGATGACTTGCGCCACGCCACGCGCATGGATGGCGTGCGCCACGTCCACCGTTTCAGCCAGCGTGGGCAGCGACGTACCCGCCCACAGTTCCAGTTCGTGCCGGTTTGGCTTGATTGCCGTCGGCAGGGACTCGCGCGGGGCCGCCAGCACCTGTGTGAGCGGTGCGCCGCTGGTGTCCAGCAACGTGGGTATGCCGCGGCGGTTCAGCCGCGCCAGCAATCTCACGTAGGTATCGGGCTGCAAGCCCCCGGCCAGGCTGCCGCACAGCGCAGCGCCCGCAATGTCGGCGAACGCGTCAATGCGGTCGCACAGCGCGTCGAACTCGGCAGACGTGGCGTCAATGCCTGGCAGATTGATGTCGGTGGTCTGTCCGTCTGCCTGGTCGCTGATCTTGATGTTGGTGCGATTGGTGCCGGGCACGCGGCAGAAGCCGTCGAGCACGCCCTTGCGCGCAAACAGCGCCTCGAACAGCTCGGCGTTGGCGTCGCCCAGGAGGCCCGTGGCGATTACCGGCACCTGCCAATCGGCCAGGCAGGCCGCCACGTTGACGCCCTTGCCGCCGGCCTGTTGCGTGACGCTGCGGCCGATGTTGACGCGCCCGCGTTCGAGGCGCTCCAGCCCGATGGTCATGTCGATGGCCGGGTTGAGCGTGATGGTGGCGATGCGCGCGTCGCTCATGCCGCCATCTCCTTGCCCGGTGCCAAGATCGTCAAGGTCGCTTCAAGGTCGCGCACGTCCTGGGCGCATGCGCAGGCCAACGCGCGTTCCGCGAGTTGTGACAGCGTGCCGGCATGTGCCTCGCGCAACCGCGCCTTGACCGGCGCGATATCGCGCGGGCTCATCGACAGTTCATGCACGCCCAGCCCCGTGAGCAGCAGCGCGCCGAACGGGTCTCCCGCCAAGCCGCCACATACGCCTACCCAGCGCCCGTGGCGTGCGGCGCCTTGCACGGTCTGCTGGATCAGACGGAGCACCGTCGGGTGCAGGCTGTCGGCCTCGGCGGCGAGGTCGGGATGCTGGCGGTCGATCGCCAGCGTGTATTGCGTCAGGTCGTTCGTGCCGATGGAAAAGAAGTCGACATGCTCGGCCAGGCGATCGGCCAGTAGCGCGGCGGCCGGCACCTCCACCATGATGCCCAGCGGCACCGCCGGCGCGTCGAGTTCAGCGCGGATGCGCTCGCACGCGGTGCGCAGGGCGATCACTTCCTCCAAGGCGGTGATCATCGGGAACATGATCGACAACGCGCTGCCCTTGCCGACATCGCGGGCGGCGCGATAGAGCGCTCGCAGTTGCGGCTCCATGAGGTCGGGCCGGCGCAGCAGCAGGCGCGCACCGCGCACACCGAGGAAGGGGTTGTCTTCTGTCGGCAGGTTCAGATGCGGGACCTGCTTGTCGCCGCCGATATCCAGGGTGCGCACGATCAGCGGGCGGCCGCCGAGGCTTTTCAGCATGTCGGCGTAGACGGCATATTGCGTGTCTTCGTCCGGCGTGTGGTCGCGTTCGAGGAACAGGAATTCGGTGCGCATCAGGCCAACGCCTTCCGCGCCGAGCGTGATGGCTTCGACCGCCTGCGCGGGCAGGTTGACGTTGGCGGCGATCTCCACCGTGTGGCCGTCACGTGTGCGGGCGGGCAAGCCGCGTTCTGCCTGCTCACGCTGAGCGCGGCTGGCATCTTCCTGCAGCCATGCCCGGGCGCTGGCGATGCTGGCAGCGTCCGGATCCAGCACCAGACGGCCGCCCGTGCCGTCGATGATGGCCTGGGTGCCCGTCGCCACATCGAGCACGGCCGGGCCGGCGGCCACGACGGCCGGGATGCCCAGCGTGCGCGTCAGGATGGCCGTGTGCGAGGTTGGGCCGCCTTGCGCGGTGACGATGCCGATGATGCGTCGCGTATCGAGTGCCGCCGTATCCGACGGCGACAGATCTGCCGCAACCAGGATGCAGGGCGTGTCCGGCAGTGTCTGCGCGGCACTGCGCAGCGACGGATCGATATGGCCGAGCACCCGCCGACCCACGTCGCGCAAGTCGGCCGCGCGCGCGGCCAGCAGCGGATTGCCGAGCGCGCCGAGTCGCTCGGCCAGGCGTTCGACGGCCTGATCCCAGGACCACGCCACGCCGTGGCCCTCGACCATCGCCTGGCACGTCAGCGTCATGAGATCGGTGTCGCCCAGCAGTTCGGCCTGGGCCTTGAAGATGCCCGCTTCGGCTTCGCCCAGGCGGGCGGCGGTGTCGCGTGCCAGGGCTTCCAGCTCGGCGCGCGTGCTGGCCAGCGCCTGGTCCAGCAGATCGCCGCCGGTGGTCAGCGCGACCGGGTGATCGAGCACGGTTGACGCACCGTGCTGCAACACATGGATGGGGCCGATCGCCAAGCCGGGGCTCGCCGCAATGCCGCCGATGGCCGGCAACGCCGCGTCGGCCTGCCACCCGTGCGCGGTCTGGCGCGTGCGCGCTGCTTGCGTGTCGCGTGCGGCCTGCGCGCGTTCCTGCGCCGTCAGGCCTCGGATGGTCTGCATCAGGGCGTCGAGCGCGGCGCCGGCGTCGGGGCCTTCCGCAGAGAGCGTGAGCTTGGCGCCCGCCGCAAGCCCCAATTGCAGCAACGCCACCAGGTTCTTTGCGTCGGCGGTTTCATTGCCGTGGCGCACTTGCACGCGCGCGGCAAAGCGGCGGGCGGCTTCCACCCACTGCGCGGCCGGGCGGGCGTGCAGGCCGCTCGGATATTCCAGCGTCAAGGTGCGCTGCTCGGCGAGGTCGGCGCCGGGCGTGCTGGCGGCGGGCGCGGGTGCGTCGCTCGAGAGCGCGGCGACAAGCTCTTCGGCGTTCTGCGTGGTGAAGAGCTGCCGCAGGCGTGCGTCGTCATTCAGTAGCCGTGTCAGCCGGCGCAGCAGCGTGATGTGCTCGTCCGACTGCGCGGCGATGGCAAACACCAGGTGCGTCGTCTGCCCCGGGTGCCACTCCAGCCCGTCGGGAAACTGCAGCACCGCAATGCCCGTCTGGCGGATCAGGTGGCGGTCCTCGCCCATGCCATGCGGAATGGCGACGCCATGGCCGAGAAACGTGTTGGCCACGGTCTCGCGGCGTAGAAGGCTGTCGATATAGGCCGGGTCGATGCAGCCTGCGTCGGCCAGCAATTGGCCGGCGGCGCGGATGGCGCTTTCCTTGTCGGTGGCGCGTTGCTGCAGACGGATGCGTTCGGCGCAGATCAGGGCGGAAGCCATGCGGCGGGGTCTCCTGCGGCTGCCGTGCTCCAAGGCCCGGCGTGTCGTCGATGATCGCGAATTGAAATCGATTACAGTTGGAGTGTCAATGTGCGGCGCGACACAAAGTGACGTATCTTCCGGTATTTACGGGGTTTTCCCTAGGGCGGTCAGGCTTTAGTGACGAGGCTGCCCTTCGCTATGATGGCGCTTTCTTTGGAAACGATTTCACCATGACGGTCCGAATCAAAGACGTGGCGGCGGCAGCGGGCGTGTCGGTGGCAACGGTGTCACGCGCGCTCGCCGGCGGCCCCGTGAGCGCAGAACTGCGCCGACGCGTCGATGCGGCGGTGGCGGCGTCCGGGTATCGGCCGAACCTGTCGGCACGGCGGCTGCGCTCACAGCAGGCGCAGACCGTCGGGCTGATCGTCTCCGACATCCGCAACCCGTTCTTCACCAGCGTCAGCCGGGCGGTGGAAGACGCGGCCTACGCCGCCGGCCTGCGCGTCATCCTGTGCAATTCCGACGAAGACCCTGAGAAGGAGGCGATGTACCTGCGCTTGATGGAAGAGGAGCGCGTGACCGGTGTGATCCTCTCGCCGACGCGCGCCATTGCTGAAGCGCAGCAACCGGTGCACCTTGGCTACCCGGTCGTGCTGATCGACCGAGCGGGCCCGACCTGTGGGACCGATGCCGTGGTGCTCGACAACCAGCAGGCCGCGCAAGCATTGGCTGAGCACCTCGCCACGCAGGGTTATCGGCGCATCGGCGGCCTGTTCGGGCGGACCAGCAGCACGGGCGCTGAGCGTCAGGCCGGATTCGCGACGGCGTTGGCACGTCACGGCATTGCCGCCGAGGCACGTTTCATCCTGCCGACCGCCGAGGCCGCGGAGGCCGAGACGCTGGCATGGCTGTCCGGTACGGAACGTGATCGCCCCGACGCGCTCGTCGCGAGTAACGCGCAATCGCTGCTGGGCGTGCTGCGCGCGTTGCGCAAGCTCTCGCTGGATGTGCCGCGCGGCATCGCCGTGGCGGGCTTTGACAATGAGCCTTGGACGGAACTCGCCGGCCCGGGCATCACCGTGATCGAACAGCCGGTCTATGACATCGGCCGCATGGCGATGGCAATGCTGCAGGATCGCCTCGCACAGCCCGCCCTGCCGACGCGTCGCGTGTTGCTCACGGGGCGGCTTGTCACGCGCGGCTCCACGCCGCTGCGAAGCCACTAGCGGGCGATTACAATTTCCGGATGCCCGCGGCGGTGCGAAGACACCGACATGCGCCAGCCGCCACCCACTCCGGAGCCCCTTGATGTCCACCCAAGTCATCCGTGCCGCCTGCCCGCACGATTGCCCCGACACCTGCGCCTTGCTCGTCACCGTCGAGGACGGCCGCGCCACCCGCGTGAAGGGCGATCCGGACCACCCGACGACGGCTGGCGTGCTGTGCACCAAGGTCAATCGGTATGCGGAACGCACGTACCACCCGAACCGCCTGCTGACGCCGATGAAGCGTGTGGGCGCCAAGGGCGAAGGCAAGTTCGAACCGATTTCGTGGGACGAGGCCATCGACACCATCGCCACCCGCCTGGGCGACATTGCGGCGCGCAACCCAGAGGCCATCCTCCCGTACAGCTACGCCGGCACGATGGGCCTGGTGCAGGGCGAGAGCATGGCTGCGCGCTTCTTTCACAAGCTCGGGGCGTCGCTGCTCGATCGCACGATCTGTGCATCGGCCGGCGCGACGGCGCTGCGCTATACGTACGGCGCGAGCCTCGGCATGGACATCGAGCACGTGCAGGATGCCAAGCTGATCCTGATCTGGGGTGCCAACCCGATTGCGTCGAACCTGCATTTCTGGACGCGCGCGCAGGAGGCGAAACGGCGCGGCGCCACGCTCGTCGCCATCGATCCGTATCGCTCGCTGACGGCCGAGAAGTGCCATCGCCATCTGGCGGTGCGCCCCGGTACCGATGCGGCGCTGGCGCTGGCGATGATCCACGTGCTGATCCGTGATGACTTGCTCGACCACGATTACATCGCCAATCACACGCTCGGTTTCGAGGCGTTGCGTGAGCGCGCGCAGCAATACACGCCGGAATATGCGGCGACGCTGTGTGGGGTGGACGCGGCCGACATCGAGTGGCTCGCAAATCTGTACGGCACGACCGTCGTGCGCGACAAACAGCCGGCGGCGATTCGCCTGAATTACGGCATGCAGCGCGCGCATGGCGGCGGGCAGGGCGTGCGCGCGGTCGCGTGCCTGCCGTCGCTGGTGGGCGCGTGGCGCGATGCGGCGGGCGGGCTGCAACTGTCGACGTCCGGTTTCTTCCCCATCGACATCGCAAAGCTGCAGCGTCCTGACCTGCTGCCGAGCTGGCCCAACATGCCGCGCACGATCAACATGAGCACCATCGGCGATGCGCTGCTGCATACGGGCGACGCATCGTTCGGCCCCAAGGTCGAGGCGGTGGTCGTCTACAACAGCAACCCCGTGGCGGTGGCGCCGGACTCGCGCAAGGTCGCCGCCGGCTTTGCGCGCGAAGACCTCTTCACCGTGGTGCTGGAACATTTCCAGACCGATACCGCCGACTACGCCGACATCCTGCTGCCCGCCACCACGCAGCTCGAACACGTCGATGTGCACAAGGCTTACGGCCACACCTACGTGCTGGCCAACAACGCTGCCATTGCGCCGATGGGGCAGTCGTTGCCGAACACGGAGATTTTTCGCCGTCTCGCGCAACGCATGGGTTTTAACGACACCTGTTTTGCCGACTCGGACGACGACATCGCCGCCCAGGCCGTGCGCCGTGACGACCCGGCCGCCGCGCACATCGACTGGGCGACGCTCAAGCGCGAGGGCTGGCAGAAGCTGTCACACCCGGCCGCGCCGCTGGCACGCGGCGGCTATCGCACGCCGTCCGGCCGCTGCGAGTTCTATTCCGAACAGATGGCCAAGGACGGACTCGACCCGCTGCCCGGCTATGTGCCGCCGCATGAGTCGGCGATCAGCACGCCAGAGCTGGCCAAGCGTTATCCGCTGTCGATGATCTCGCCGCCGGCGCGCAACTTCCTCAACTCCACCTTCGTCAACGTCGACAGCCTGCGCAACACCGAAGGCGAGCCGCATCTCGACATCCACCCCGACGATGCGAATGCGCGTGGCGTCGTCGATGGCGAGCTTGTCCGCATCTTCAACGATCGCGGCACCATGCAGGCGCGCGCCCGCGTGACCGACCGTGCGCGGCGGGGCGTGGTCGTCGGCCTGTCGATCTGGTGGAAGAAGCTCGCGCCCGACGGCACCAACGCCAACGAGCTGACCAGCCAGCGCCTGACCGACATGGGGCGCGCGCCCACCTTCTACGATTGCCTGGTCGAGGTGGCGCCGTTGGCACAGGCCGCCTGACGAGGCCATCATGCGTGCCGCACGCGCGCTGTGCCTTGCGCTGTCGGTAGCCGGTTCGGCATTGCTGGCCGGCTGCGACACGGTCGGCTATTACTACCAGTCGGTCAGCGGACATCTCTCGCTGATGGCGCAGCGCGAGTCGATCGACCGGGCCATCGACAACGCGCGGCAGGCCCACAACGACAAGCTCGCCAAGCGCCTGGAAGACGCGCGCAGCATTCGCATCTATGCCTCGCGCGAACTGGGCTTGCCCGACAACGGCAGCTATCGCGTCTACGCCAATCTCAAGCGGCCATTCGCGGTGTGGAACGTGTTTGCCGCGCCTGAGCTGTCGGTCAAGCTCAAGGAATGGTGTTTCCTCGTCGTAGGCTGCGTGACGTATCGCGGGTACTACGACCGCAACGCCGCCATGGCCTATGCCGACACCCTGCGCGCCCAGGGCCTCGACGTGGATGTGGCCGGCATTCCTGCGTATTCCACACTGGGCTATTTCGACGACCCGCTGCTCAATACCTTCGTCGGCCTGCCCGAAGGCGAGCTGGCGCGGCTGATTTTTCATGAGCTGGCGCATCAGGTCGTCTACGCCAAGGGCGATACGGCGTTCAACGAATCGTTCGCCACCACGGTGGAAACCATTGGCGTCGAACGCTGGCTGGCCGATGCCGCCACCCCGGAAATTCGCGCGGAATACGCCACGTACGACGCCCGGCGCGTACAATTCCGCGCCCTGCTGCTGGCGTACCGCAACCGGCTTGAGACGCTGTATGCAAGCCCCGTGTCGGACGACGAGAAGCGCGCCGGAAAACGCGCCATCTTCGCGAGCCTGCAGGCCGATTACGCCAAGCTCAAAGCAAGCTGGGGCGGCTATACCGGTTACGACCGCTGGTTTGCGCAGCCTCTGTCGAACGCGCATCTGGGGGCAGTCGCGAGCTACCTGGAATGGGTGCCGGCGTTTACGGCGCTATACCACCGCGATGGCGGCGACTGGGCGCGCTTCTATGCCGACGTCAAGGCCATGGCGCGTGAATCGAAACAACAGCGCGAGGTCGCACTGAGGGTGCTCGCGCCTGCGGCGATGGCCAAGTCGGAGGGCATCACGCAAAAGTGATGCCAAGATCGTTTTCTGCACCAGTTTCAGGCAGTCTGAACCGGCTGAGGGAACTGTCTAAGTTATTGTTTTGACACAGACATCCGCGTAGGATGCCGAAAAAAACGAACGACCATTCGAAAAAATCGACAATCGCCAGGAGACACACCCATGGATAAGCCGTGGCTGAAGCAGTACCCCGCCGGGGTGCCGGCCGAGATCGATGCATCGCAGTATCGATCGCTGGCCCATCTGCTTGAGGATTCTTTCCAGAAGAACCGCAACCGCCGTGCATTTGAATGCATGGGCAAGGTGCTGACCTACGGCGAGCTGGATACGCTCTCGCGCCAACTGGCGGCGTGGCTGCAATCGCGCGGTCTGGCACCCGGCGCACGCGTCGCGCTGATGATGCCCAACGTGCTGCAGTACCCGGTGGCGCTGGCCGCCGTGCTGCGCGCTGGCTATGTGGTCGTCAACGTCAATCCGCTCTACACCCCGCGCGAACTGGAACACCAGCTCAAGGACAGCGGCGCCGAAGCCATCATCATCCTGGAGAACTTCGCGACGACGCTGCAGCAGGTGCTGCCCAATACGCCGATCAAGCACATCGTGGTGGCCAGCATGGGCGACATGCTCGGCGGGCTCAAAGGCATGTTGGTCAATTTCGTCGTGCGCAGCGTCAAGAAGATGGTGCCGGCGTGGGAACTGCCCAGCTGCATCCGCTTCAACACCGCGCTGCAAGAGGGTGCCAAGCAGACGCTCAAGCCCACCTCCGTGGGCCCCGACGACGTCGCCTTCCTGCAATACACGGGTGGGACGACCGGCGTATCGAAGGGCGCGACGCTGCTGCATCGGAACATCGTCGCCAACGTGCTCCAGTCCGAAGCCTGGATGAACCCGGCACTCACCAAGCCCGGCCGCGACGGCCGCATGCTGGCCGCCGACGAAGAGATCATCACCATTACCGCGCTGCCGCTGTATCACATCTTCGCGCTGACGGTGTGCTGCCTGCTGTCGATGCGCAAGGGCGGGCTGGCGGTACTGATCCCGAACCCGCGCGATATCCCGGGTTTCATCAAGGTGCTCAAGCAGTACCGCTTCCACATGTTCCCGGCCGTGAACACGCTGTACAACGCGCTGCTGAACAATCCCGAATTCAAGGATGTCGACTGTTCCAATCTGCGCGTGGCCAACGGCGGCGGCATGGCGGTGCAGGAAGCCGTTGCCAAGAAATGGCTCGAAGTGACAGGGTGTCCGATCATCGAAGGCTACGGCCTGTCGGAAACGTCACCGTCGGCCATCTGCAATCCGACGAATACCGACAAATTTTCGGGCACGGTCGGGTTGCCGATCCCGTCCACGGAAATCGCCATCCGCGACGACGAGGGGCGTGATCTGCCGATCGGTCAGGCTGGCGAAATCTGCATCCGTGGCCCGCAGGTCATGGCCGGTTACTGGAAGCGCCCGGACGAGACCGCCAAGGTCATGTATGCCGACGGCTTCTTCAAGACCGGCGACGTGGGTGTGATGGACGAGCGCGGCTACACCAAGATCGTCGATCGCAAGAAGGACATGATTTTGGTGTCGGGTTTCAACGTGTATCCGAACGAGATCGAAGGCGTGGTGGCGATGTGCCCGGGCGTGCTGGAAGTGGCCGCCGTGGGCGTACCCGACGTGCATTCGGGCGAGGTGGTCAAGCTGTTCGTGGTGCGCCGCGACCCGACGCTGACCGAGCAGAAGCTGCAGGAGTTCTGCAAGGATCAGCTCACGGGGTACAAGCGCCCGAAGTTCATCGAGTTCCGCAACGAGCTGCCGAAGACCAACGTCGGCAAGATCCTGCGCCGCGAACTGCGCGACGAGGCGATGAAGAAGCGTGCCTGAGTCTGCGTAGCTGCAAAGAAAAAGCCGCGATTCGTCGCGGCTTTTTTTTGGTCCGGTACAAGCAAGGCGTGGCCGGTCAGCCCACGTACAGGAGGATGCTGACGAACTGACAAGCGCTGCCAGCCAGCACAAACAGATGCCAGATGCCGTGGAAGTGCCGCACCTTCTCGTCAAAGAGGAAGAAGCCGATGCCCGTCGTATAAAGCGCGCCCCCCGCCACCAGCCACCACAGGCCTGGTGCTGGCAGCGCGGCCGCCAGCGGCCCCATGGCAATCAGCACCAGCCAGCCCATCACCACGTAAATCAGCAGTGAGAACAGGCGCGTGCGGTGGCCGATCCAGAGTTCCTGCGCAATGCCGATGGCAGCCAGTGCCCAGTTGATGCCAAACAGCGCCCAGCCCCATGGGCCGCGCAGCGTCACCAGCGCAAACGGTGTGTAGCTGCCGGCGATCAACAGGTAGATGGCGCAATAGTCCAGCCGCTGGAAGATGCTTTTGGCCGGGCCTCGCAGGCTGTGATAAAGCGTAGAGATTGTGTAGAGCAGGACCAGCGTCGTGCCGTAGACCACGGAACTGACCACCTTCCAAGCGTCGTGGTGCAGGGCGGACGACGTTACCAGAACGGCCATGCCCCCCGCGGCAAGGATGGCCCCGGCCAGGTGGCTGAAGCCGTTGAATCGTTCTCCGCGATACATACACTGATCTCCAGAAAAACCCGGTTCTTCCTACAATGCCCCAATGCCTGGCATCGACCTCACCATCACCCCCCAATTGTCCATTCCGGAGTCCGAGCTGGTCGAGCGCTTTGTGCGCGCAAGCGGACCGGGTGGGCAGAACATCAACAAGGTATCGACGGCGGTGGAGTTGCGCTTTGACATCGCCCAATCGCCGTCGTTGCCGGAGGCGTTGCGGGCTCGCCTGTTGGGAAAGCGCGACCGCCGCTTGACTGCTGAGGGCGTGATTGTGATTGATGCACAACGCTTTCGCACGCAGGACCGCAACCGCCAGGATGCCCGTGAACGTCTGGCCGCATTCATTGCGACGGGGCTTTCGGTGCCAAAGTCGCGCATCGCCACCAAGCCCACGCGCGCTTCCAAGACGCGCCGTCTGGAAGGCAAGCGCGCGCGTGGCGACGTCAAGCGGGGTCGCTCGGGTCGCCACTCGTGGGATTAATCGCGCCGATAGGCACAGCCCCTTACATCAGCCGGGTATCGCGCGTCTCGCGCATGCAGAGCACGCCGATCAGGCTGACCACCGCGGCCGCCGACACATACATGCCTACCCAGCTCAGGCCGCCTTGCTCGGCCAGCTTCTGCGCGATATACGGCGCAATCGACGCGCCCAGAATGCCGCCCAGGTTGTACGACACGCCCGCGCCGGTGTAGCGCACGTTGGTTGGGAACAACTCCGGCAGCAGTGCGCCCATCGGCGCGAAGGTCACGCCCATCAGGAACAGCTCGATGATGAGGAACAGGGCTACCAGCGGCGTTTGGCCACTACCCAGCAGCGGCGCCATCGTAAAGCCCGACAGGATGGCCGCGATGATGCCGACGATCAGCACCGGCTTGCGCCCGAAGCGGTCCGACGCCCACGCCGACAGCGGCGTCGCCAGCCCCATGAAGACCACCGCCAGGCACAGCAATCCCAGGAAGCTCGGGCGCGAGAAATGCAGCGTGCTCACGCCGTACGACAGCGAAAACACCGTCGAGATATAGAACAGCGTGTAGCAGACCACCATGGCCAGCGCGCCCAGCAGCGTCGGCCACCAGTGGTGCGCCAGCAGTGTGGCGACCGGCACCTTCACGCGCTCCTGCCGGTCGATGGCGGCTTGGAAGGCTGGGGTCTCGGCGATCTTCAATCGCACATACAGGCCCAGCGCCACGAGTACTGCGCTTACCAGGAAGGGTACGCGCCAGCCCCAGCTGCGGAACTGCTCGTCCGATAGTGCGATCGCCAGTCCGAAGAAGAGGCCGTTCGATGCCAGAAAGCCTACCGAGGGCCCGAGCTGAGGGAACATGCCGAACCACGCGCGCTTGCCCGCCGGCGCGTTCTCGGTAGCCAGCAGGGCCGCGCCGCCCCATTCACCGCCCAGGCCAATGCCCTGGCCAAAGCGCAGCACGCACAGCAGGATCGGTGCAAGGGTGCCGATGCTGTCGTACCCCGGCACCAGCCCGATCAGCGTGGTGGAAATACCCATGACCAGCAGTGAGGCCACCAGCGTGGACTTGCGCCCGATGCGATCGCCAAAGTGGCCGAACAGGAACGAGCCGATCGGCCGCGCAATGAACGCGATGCCGAATGTGACGAACGCCGAGAGCGCTTGTGCCGCAGCAGAGCCATGCGGAAAGAACACCGGGCCGATGACCAGTGCCGCGGCTGTCGCGTAGACATAGAAATCGTAGAACTCGATGGCCGTGCCGATGAAACTCGCAAAGACGATGCGCGAGCGGCTGGCGTCGGCGGCCGCGCCGGGGGCGGCGGGCGCCATGGTTGGAGAAGTCGAAGAGGACATGCGGGTCTCCGGTTAGGTTGGCGTTGTTGTCGTTATGAATTGCCGCTCGTTGTCGTGCCGATGTTCTGCTGGCCGGCGGCGGGCTTGATCGCAGGAGCATAGCGTGCGGCCATGCAAAAAGGCACCCGAAGGTGCCTTTCTGCGCCCGCCAAGGAGAGGGGCGGCGGGCAAAAACCAAAGCGTGCGTCAGAACTTGTGGCGCACACCCACTGCCACACCGACCTGGTTTTCCGAGTTCGGCGTAATGAAGTACGTCTGCGATGCTGCGGGCAGATAACCCACCGACGTCTGTGCACCCGTTGCCGGGTTCGTCACGTAGCCGATCGAATCCCAGTTCAGCGAACCATTGCGCGAATACGCTGCCGTCAGGTACACGTCGGTGCGCTTCGAGAAGTTGTAATCGGCAATGAAGTTCCACTGCTGCGGGTTGCGCGGGTTGATCGTGGCGCCACCGATGGTCGCTTCCTTGATGTTGTCGTAGTAGTACGACAGCGTCAGGCCCAGTGCCGGGGTGGCCTGGTAGTTCACGCCCAGCCAGTAGAGGTCGTCGCGGTGCGGCGTCAGTGCTGCCGTGGCGCCGCTGGAGGGCGCTTCCGTGTTGCCATAGCGGAAGCCTGCCATCACCTTGACGGGGCCCGTGGTGTAGCTCGCTGCAATGGCAGCGCGCTTGTCCCGGGCATATTCGTTGCCGCCCGACAGGCCCAGGGCTTCTGCGGCCGTCAGCACCTTCACTTCGTCATACGCGATGCCCACGCCAAACGGGCCAGCGAAGTAGTTCGCCCCGGCGCCGTAGGCCGAGTTGGCCGTGGTGCTGCCCGTGCGCTCGCCGAACGCCCAGTGGGCTTCGACCGTCAGCGGCCCGAATGCAGCGCCGTACTTGATCATGTTGTCTTCGCGGAAGTTCGCACCCAGCAGGCCGACCACCGGCTCCCACTGCGTGGCGTAACCGCTCGGCGAGAAGTTCGCCATCATGTCGAAGATCGTCGTGTACTGACGACCCAGCGTGATCTTGCCCCAGTTGCCCTGCAGGCCCACAAACGCCTGCCGGCCGAACAGACGGCCACCTTGCTGCAGCGTGCCGGTGTCCATGCCAAAGCCCGATTCCAGCACGAACAGGCCCTTGAGGCCGCCGCCGATGTCTTCAACGCCGCGCAAGCCCCAGCGGTTGGAAGACAGGCCGCCCGCCTGCATCGCAAGGCGCGATCCGCTGCTGCCCGGAATGGCAACCCCCGCCGCAGTCACGGCCTGCTCATGGTTGACGTATTCGACGTTCGCGTCGACCACGCCGTACAGCGTCACACTCGACTGAGCCTGCGCAACACCCGCAAACGTGCCCAGCACTGCCAATGCCAGCAGCGATTTCTTCATCGGTCGGTCTCCAGATCTTTAATTTTGAGTTCAGTGGCAGGCAGACCCTCCGTTCTCGTCTTCCCGCCCCATGACTTTCAAACGAAGTCGCTGACTAATGTAGCAACGCGGTACTGGGCTCGGTCGAAATTTGCGAACGAATGTTCGTAAACGCGCGTTTGCTGTCTGATCCCGGCAACAGGCTGTTTCCAAATTTGAAATAGATCGGCGATAGGCAGGCTCGATTCCTTGCGGTTTTAGATGCGATCCGCGCGCCAACAGGGTTATCCCGTACAGTAGTGTTTGGTCGGCCGGGTTCTGACCGGACGCAATGTCCCGCGCGGTGTCGGCCTTACAATGACGATCGCGCCGCACGCCATTGCCGGCGGCGCCCGCAATCATGTTCGACCGCTTCATCCCCGAATTCGACCGCGCCTTGCGCGCTGTGGCAGGCGTCACCCGCGCCAGCCGACCGAACCCTGCTGACGCCGTTATCGTGGCCACCTCCGCGGATAAGGCCGACAGCGCGACCAAGCTTTCCGAGGTCGACCGCCGCCATGCAGCCGGCCTGATGCGCGTGAATCATGTCGGCGAGGTTTGCGCCCAGGCTCTGTATCAGGGGCAAGCGCTATTTGCCCGGGACCCCGCCATCCGCGCTCAGCTCGACGAAGCCGCACGCGAAGAAGAAGACCACCTCGCCTGGTGCGCCCAGCGCCTTCAGGAATTGAACGACCGCCCGAGCCTGCTCAATCCGCTGTGGTATGCCGGCGCTTTCGCCATCGGCGCGGTGGCTGGACGCCTCGGCGACAAGATCAGCCTTGGCTTCGTCGCCGAGACCGAGCGCCAGGTCGAGCATCACCTCGATGGCCATCTCGATACATTGCCCGAGCAGGACACCCGGTCGCGCGCCATCGTCGCTCAGATGCGCGACGACGAAATCCGCCACGGCGACAACGCGCGCCAGGCCGGTGGCATTGATCTGCCTGCGCCGATCCGCCAAGCCATGCGTGCCGCGTCACGCGTCATGACCACCGCCGCCTACCGCATCTGATGGGCGTGTCGCGTGTCGCGCGGGTCGATCGGCCCGCCGACACGGCGCACGCTCCTCCATTCGCCCGACCTCTGCCGCCTGCGGTCTGCGCCTCGAACCGGGGCGCTGGCCGCTTGTCGTTCTCTCACGTGGTTTCTACATAAACCACGCTATCTCCTTCATTTGATTGGGAAAAGTGAAGTGGCGCCTCCGGCGGGGTGCGCTAAGTCATTGTTCTGATTGCAAATTTTCCGTCTCCCAGGCCTCCGCAAGCCTTGACCGTCTAAAGTCGTTCCTCTAAAGTGGGAAACAGTGTCAGAAAGTGTAGTTTTGTGGTTCAAAGAGGCCGTTTTCGGGGCCAGTTGACGGCAAGGTAAGTGGCGATCAAGTCGCCGCACGGAGAGAGAAACCAACGTGTTCCAGGGTGCGTCGGCGCTGACGCTGGATGCCAAAGGGCGGATGTCCATTCCGTCGCGGCACCGCGAAGCGCTCCAGCTGCAGGCCGAGGGCCGGGTGACTGTGACCAAGCACCCGGACGGTTGCCTCATGCTGTTTCCGCGCCCCGAGTGGGAACGCTTTCGCGAGCGCATCGCTGCGCTGCCGATGGAAGCCCACTGGTGGAAACGGATCTTCCTGGGCAGCGCCGCCGATGTCGAACTCGATACCGCCGGCCGCGTCCTCATCACCCCAGAACTGCGCACGGCTGCCTCTCTTGAACGTGACGTGATGCTGCTCGGCATGGGCAGCCACTTCGAAGTCTGGGACGCCGCCACGTACACCGCGAAGGAGCAAGCCGCCATGGCGCAAGGCATGCCCGACGCCCTCAAGAATTTCTCCTTTTGATGACGCGCGATGACAACCCAAGCCAGTACGGGACTGCGCCATCAGACGGTGCTCTTAGACGAAGCGGTCGATGCGCTCATCTGGCGCGACGACGGCATCTATATCGATGGAACCTTCGGGAGAGGCGGGCACAGCCAGCTCATCCTGGAACGGCTGGGGCCCGGCGGCAGACTTGTCGCCTTCGACAAGGACCCAGCAGCAATCACCGAAGCGGGCACCGTAGAGGATGCCCGCTTCGCTATTGAGCATGACAGCTTCGCGCAGATGGCCTCGGCCCTGGATGCGCGCGGCATTGAACGGGTGGCCGGCGTGCTGCTCGATCTCGGCATCAGCTCGCCGCAGATCGACGAAGGCGCACGTGGCTTCTCGTTCCGGATGGATGGCCCGCTCGACATGCGGATGGACACCACGCGCGGCATCACCGCAGCCCAATGGCTGGCCGAGGCTGATGAGCGCGACATTGCGAGGGTGATACGGGACTATGGGGAAGAACGGTTTGCTGTACAGATTGCAAAGGCGATTGTTGCTCGCCGGGGCCAATCCGGGGATCGAGGTCCTCTCGATCGCACATCCGAGCTTGCCGCGCTCGTGGCGCAAGCCGTCAAAACACGCGAGAAGGGTCAAGACCCTGCGACCCGCACCTTTCAAGCTTTACGGATTCACGTCAATCAAGAGCTTGCGGACCTCGAAACCGGTCTGAAGGCCGCCTTTGAACGCCTGGAGCAGGGGGGACGTCTCGTCGTGATCAGCTTCCATTCGCTGGAAGACCGCATCGTCAAGCGCTTCATGCAGGCCCTGGCGCGCCCGGAGCAATCCGCCGCGCCGGAACTGCGTCGGGCGCCGCTGCGTGCGCATGAGCTGCCGGCGCCGCAGTTGCGCCTGCTTGGCCGCGTGAAGCCGTCGGAGGCCGAGGTGTCGGCCAACCCGCGTGCGCGCTCGGCCATCATGCGCGTGGCCGAACGCTGCTGACCGACGGGGCCGCCTCCATGAATCGCCTGAACATGTTCCTGCTGACTGCGCTGGTGCTGTGCGCGCTGTCGCTGGTCAACGCACAACACCAGGCACGGCAACTGTTTGTCGAGCTGGATCGCGCGCAGGCGGAAGAGAAGCAACTCAACACCGACTGGTCGCGTCTGCAATATGAGCAGAGCGCGCTGGGCAAGAGCGCTCGCATTGCCGATATCGCGAGCAAGCAATTGAAGATGTCGCCCGCGCAGGCGGGGCGCACGCAGTATCTGCAGGGGTTTGCCGATTTGCCGGCAGCAGGGGGCGCCTCCGGGGCTTCCTCGGTGGCGGCCAGCGCACCCACGGCTTCCGGAGTACAGCCATGAGTGGCGCACGCAAGTCCAACGGCACCACGGCGCGGGCGCGTCCGGGCCAGTTTTCCGCCAGCCCAGTGCTGGGACTGCGCCTGCCGATGTGGCGCTCGAAGCTGGTTGTGTTCCTGATGTTCGCGGCGTTCCTGGCGCTGATCGGCCGCGCTCTGTGGATTCAAGGCCCTGGCAACCGCTTTTATGAGGCCGAGGGCAAGAAGCGCTTCCAGCGCACGCTGGAGTTGCCGGCCACGCGCGGCAAGATTCTCGATCGCAATGGCCTGGTGCTGGCCACGAGCCTGCCGGTGAAGGCCATCTGGGCCGTGCCCGAAGACGTGCCCAACAACGTGCCTGGCGAAGACATGAAGAAGCTCGCCAAGCTGCTCGGCATGAGCGACAAGGAGCTTTCGGGCAAGCTGGGCGAAGACAAGGGCTTCGTGTATCTCAAGCGCCAGGTGCTGCCCGAGGTAGCCGATCAGATCGCCGCGCTGAAGATCGAAGGTATCTATCAGACGCGTGAGTACAAGCGTTTCTACCCGGAAGGCGAGGCGATGGCGCACATCGTCGGGTTCACCAACGTCGAGGACAAAGGCCAGGAAGGCATGGAGCTGGCGCGTGAGTCCGACCTCGCGGGTGCCGCCGGCCAGCGTCAGGTGATCAAGGATCGGTTGGGCCGCGTTGTGGAAGACGTTGGCGTGCTCAAGGCCCCGCGTGATGGGCATGATCAAACGCTGTCGATCGACGCCAAGATCCAGTACCTGACCTTCAACGAATTGAAGGCCGCCATCGAGCGTACCCGCGCAAAGGCCGCCAGTGCGATCGTGCTGGATGCCCAGACCGGCGAGGTGCTGGCGCTCGCCAACTACCCGACTTACAACCCGAACGACCGCAGCCGCCTCTCGGGCGAGCAACTGCGCAACCGCGTGCTGACCGACACTTTCGAGCCAGGCTCGATGATGAAGCCGATCACGATCAGCCTGGCCCTGCAGCTCAAGCGCGTGACGCCGACCACGCTGGTGCAGACCAACGGCAAATACAGCTTTGAAGGCGCGACCATTTCCGATACCGGCAACTACGGCACGTTGACGGTCGCCCAGGTGATCCAGCACTCCAGCAACATCGGTACGACCAAGATCGCGATGATGCTCAAGCCGCAGGAAATGTGGGACATGTTCACCAGCGTTGGCTTGGGGCAGGCGCCGAAGATCGGCTTCCCGGGCGCGGTGGCTGGGCGGCTGCGCCCGGCAAACAAATGGCGTCGCATCGAGCAGGCGACCATGTCATATGGCTACGGCCTGTCGGTGTCGTTGTTCCAGATTGCGCATGCGTACACCATCTTCGCGCACGATGGCGAGCTGATTCCGATCACGATGTACCGCACCGACGGCCAGCCGCCGCAGGGCGAGCGCGTGATCTCGCCGGAGGTGGCACGGCAGGTCCGCCAAATGCTCGAGACGGTGACGGCGCCCGGCGGCACCGCACCGCAGGCCCAGGTGATGGGCTACCGTGTCGGCGGCAAGACCGGCACGGCGTGGAAGCACACCGGGCGCGGCTATGACCGCTCCAAGTATCGCGCCTCGTTCATTGGTCTGGCGCCTATGTCGAACCCGCGCATCATCGTGGCGGTGAGCGTGGACGAGCCGACCGTGGGCAACCGCTATGGCGGCGGCGCGGCCGGCCCCGTGTTCTCTCAAATCGTGGGCGGCACCCTGCGGGCATTGAACGTGCCGCCGGATTCGCCGGTGCGCCAGCTCGTGATGACGCCGGACGTGCCGGAAGAGCCGGTGGGGGGCTTGCAATGACAGCCAAGCCCACTTCTGATCGCCCGACCATCGCCGCGCGTCTTGCGCCCGTGGTGGATTGGCTGCGCGCCCAGGCGCCGGCAGGTGCCGACCTCACAAGCGACACGCGCAAGCTCAAGACCGGCGATGTGTTCGTCGCCTACGTGCTCGGCAATGTGCGCCAGCGTGGCGATGGCCGTCCGCATATTCCGCAAGCCATCGAGGCGGGCGCTTCCGCCGTGCTGGCCGAAGCCCATGGTTACGCAATGCCCGCCGACGCGCCCGTGCGCATCCTGCCGGTGGACGGCCTGGCTGAACTGGCCGGGCCGCTGGCCGCGCAGTGGTACGGCGTGCCCGGCCCGGACGCATTGCGTGTGATTGGCGTGACGGGTACCAACGGCAAGACATCGTGCTCGCAATGGATCGCGCAGGCGCTGACCAAACACGGCCAGCGTTGCGCAGTGGTGGGTACGCTTGGCACCGGGTTTGTCGATGCGCTGGCCATTACCGGCTTCACCACGCCGGACGCCATCCAGCTCCAGCGCAGCCTCGCCGATCTGCACCGTGCGGGTGCCCGCGCCATCGCCATGGAAGTCTCGTCGCATGGCCTTGAGCAAGGCCGCGTCGATGGCACTTGCTTTGATATCGCGGTGTTCACCAACCTGACGCAGGATCACCTCGACTACCACGGCACGATGGCCGAGTACGAACTCGCCAAGGCGCGCCTGTTCGGCTGGCCGGGCCTGCGCGCCGCGGTCATCAACCGCGACGACGCTGCCGGTGTGCGCTTGCTGCAGAACGCCCGCGCCGATGTCGAAACCATCGAATACGGCATCGACGGCGAAGCCGCGGCGCAGCACGGTGCCAAGCAATGGCTGCGCGCCAGCAACGTGCGCGCGCACCGCACCGGCACGACATTCGACGTAGATGGCAGCTTTGGCCACGCGACCGTCCATGCGCCTACGGTGGGTTTGTTCAACGTATCGAATTTGCTCGGTGTGCTGGGCGCACTGCTGGCGGCCGGCGTGCCGTGGCAGGACGCCATCGCACGCCTGGAAAAACTGCAACCCGTGAGCGGCCGTATGGAGCGTTTCGGCGGCGAAGACGGTCCGTTGGTGGTGGTGGATTACGCCCACACGCCGGACGCGCTGGAGCAGACGCTGCGCGCACTCGCGCCGATTACCGAGGCGCGCGGCGGGAAACTGTGGGCCGTGTTCGGCTGCGGCGGCGACCGCGACCCCGGCAAGCGTCCGCAGATGGGCGCTATCGCCGAGCGCCTGGCGCCGCACGTTGTGCTGACCTCCGACAACCCGCGCAGCGAAGATCCGCAGCACATCCTCAACGAGATCGCCGACGGCATGGACAACCCGCGTGCCGCCACCCAGATCGAAGACCGCGCGGCCGCCATCCTGCATGCCGTGCGGCACGCCGATGCGCATGACGTGATCGTCGTGGCCGGCAAGGGGCATGAATCGACGCAAGAAATTGCGGGTCGCAAGCGGCCGTTCTCCGATCAGGAGCATGTGCGTCTTGCGCTTGCCGCCCGCGGGGTGAACGCATGATCGCCCCGACCGTGATGATGCACGCCACCGACGCCGCTGCCTGGATGGCGGGCGCCCATCTGGCGGGCCCCGACGCGGCCATCCTGCGCGTGACAACCGACAGCCGCGCAGTGCAGCCCGGCGACCTGTTCGTCGCGCTGATCGGCGAGCGTTTCGATGCGCACGATTTCCTGCCCGAGGTGGTGGCGCGTGGCGCTTCCGCCGTGCTGGTGTCGCGCGCACCGGCCGCCACGCTGGACGTGACCAAAGTGGCTGTGCTGACCGTTGCCGATACGCGTGTCGGGCTCGGCCAACTCGCCGCCGGGTGGCGCCGTCAGTTCCCGATTCCGGTCGTCGCCGTGACGGGCAGCAACGGCAAGACGACGGTCAAGGAAATGATCTCCGCGATCTTCGCGCAGGCCGTGGGTGAAGACGCCCGCCTGGCGACGGCTGGCAACTTCAACAACGACATCGGCCTGCCGCTCACGCTGTTCCGCCTGAATGCGCAACACAAGCTGGCCGTGCTCGAACTGGGCATGAACCACCCGGGCGAGACGGCCGTACTGGCCGCCATTGCCCAGCCCACCGTCGCGATGATCAACAACGCCCAGCGCGAGCACCAGGAATTCATGGTGAGCGTGGAAGCGGTGGCTGAAGAACACGCCGCTGTGCTGGCCGCGTTGCCGGCCGATGGCGTGGCGGTGTTTCCGCGTGATGCGGCCAACGGTGGCGAATATGCGCCGGTGTGGCAAGCAGCGGCCGGTGCGCGCCGCGTGCTCGATTTCGGTATCGAGGCCGGGGCTGTGACCGGCACGGTGGTGGACACTGCCGACGGGCAACGCATCGATGTGCAGGCCCCAGGCCAGCGCTTCGTCATCACCTTGCCGTTGCTGGGTTTGCACAACGCGCGCAATGCGCTGGCTGCGACGGCATGCGCGCTGGCTGCGGGCGTTGCCCCGGAGGTGATTGCGCAAGCGCTCGGCAACTTTGCTCCGGTCAAGGGGCGGTTGCAGCGCAAGCAGGGCAGACACGGCGGCCTTGTCATCGACGACACGTACAACGCGAACCCCGATTCGATGCGCGCGGCGATCGACGCGCTCGTCACGCTGCCGGCGCCGCGCTGGCTGGTGCTGGGCGATATGGGCGAAGTGGGCTCGCAGGGTCCGGCATTCCACGAAGAAATCGGCGCCTATGCGCGCACGCACGGCATCGACGCGGTGCTGGCAACCGGCGAGCTTGCGCGCCACACGGTCGACGCATTCGGCGCGGGCGCCCAGCATTTTGCGTCGGCAGAGGATTTGATTGAACACGGCGTGCCCGCCATTGCGCCGGCCGCGACGGTATTGGTGAAGGGATCGCGCTTCATGCGGATGGAACGCATTGTGGAAGCGCTGGTCTTGAAAGACCCGGTAGCGGATTTGCCGACCGGTTCCAGCACACAACAGCAGCATTAAGGGAAGCAAGAACCCATGTTATTGGCATTGGCGCAATGGTTGCAGAACGATTACGGCTTCCTGCGCGTCTTCAACTATTTGACGTTCCGCGCCGTGATGGCATCGCTCACGGCGCTGGTGATCGGCCTCGGGTTCGGGCCGTTTGTGATCCGTCGCCTGACGGAACTGAAAGTCGGCCAGGCTGTGCGCAGCTATGGTCCGCAGACGCATCTGGTCAAGGCCGGCACGCCCACCATGGGTGGTGTGCTGGTGCTCATCGGCATTGCCGTGTCTACGCTGCTGTGGGCCGACTGGGGCAACCGCTTTATCTGGATCGTGCTCCTGGTCACGCTCGGTTATGGCGCGATCGGCTGGGTGGATGACTACCGCAAGGTCGTGCACCGTGATCCGAAGGGCATGTCTTCGCGCGAGAAGTTCTTCTGGCAGACCGTGATCGGCCTCTTTGCAGCGGCATACCTGGCGTTCTCGGTATCGGAGACAAGCAACATTCGCGTGCTCGAGCTGTTCATGGATTGGGTGCGCAGCGGCCTGTCACTCAACCTGCCGGCCAAGTCGCACCTGATCGTGCCGTTCTTCAAAGAGATCAGCTACCCGCTGGGCGTATTCGGTTTCATCATCCTGACGTACCTCGTGATCGTTGGTTCCAGCAATGCGGTGAACCTGACCGACGGCCTTGATGGCCTCGTCATCATGCCGGTCGTGCTGGTGGGCAGCGCGCTGGGCGTGTTTGCCTACGTGATGGGCAGTGCCGTCTACAGCAAGTACCTGCTGTTCCCGCACATTCCGGGAGCGGGCGAGCTGCTGATCTTCTGCTCGGCGATGGCCGGGGCGGGGCTCGCCTTCCTGTGGTTCAACGCGCATCCGGCCCAGGTGTTCATGGGAGACGTCGGCGCGCTGGCGTTGGGCGGTGCGCTGGGCACCATCGCCGTGATCGTGCGCCAGGAAATCGTGCTCTTCATCATGGGCGGCATCTTCGTAGCCGAGACCGTCTCCGTGATGCTGCAGGTCACGTGGTTCAAATTCACCAAGAAACGTTATGGCGAAGGCCGGCGCCTGTTCCGCATGGCGCCGCTGCATCACCATTTCGAGCTCTCCGGCTGGAAGGAAACGCAAGTGGTCGTGCGCTTCTGGGTCATCACCATGATGCTGGTGCTGATCGGCCTGTCGACCCTGAAGCTGCGGTGAGCACGGACATGACCGACGTGACCGAATCCATCAACCCGGACGACGACGTGGCCGCCACGCAGCCTGAAGCCGCCGTGGACGCCGTGATCGCGACGCTCGATTCCGCCGAGCCGATGCCCGCTGCTGAAACCGCGCAGGAGCCGCGCATGTTCGGCGACTTCGACGCGCCGGTGGTGCTGGTGCTCGGCCTCGGTGAATCCGGGCTGGCAATGGCGCGCTGGTGCGCCCGTCACGGCGCCCAAGTGCGCGTGGCTGATACGCGCGAGGCCCCGGCCAACCTACCGGCGCTGCGCGCGCATGTGCCGGACGCCGAATTCGTGGGCGGCCCGTTCGCCGTGTCTCTGCTGGACGGTGTGACGTTGGTGGCGATCAGCCCGGGCCTGTCGCCGCTGGATGCCAACGTCGCTGCGCTACTGAGCGCCGCCAATACGCACAGCGTGCCGGTGTGGGGTGAGATCGAATTGTTTGCGCGCGCGCTGGCGGGTCTCAAGGCCGCGCAAGGCTATGCGCCCCGCGTGCTGGCCATCACCGGGACCAACGGCAAGACCACCACTACGGCGCTCACGGGTGCCTTGGTGGAGCGCGCCGGCAAGACCGTCGGCGTGGCAGGCAACATCAGCCCATCGGCCCTGGACAAGCTGAGCGAATGCGTGGATGCCGACACGCTGCCCGACGTGTGGGTGCTTGAGCTGTCGAGTTTTCAGCTCGAAACCACGCATACGCTGGACGCAGACGCCGCCACCGTCCTGAACATCACGCAGGACCACCTCGACTGGCACGGCACGATGGACGCCTATGCCGCAGCCAAGGGCCGCATCTTCGGCGCCAACACCGTGCGGGTGCTGAATCGTCAGGACGCCGGTGTGATGGCATTCGCCAGCAAGACCGGTCGCGATGTCACGTTCGGCATCGACGAGCCGGGCACGCCTGATGCGCTCGGCCTGCTGCGCGATGGCGGCATGCCCTGGATCGTACTGGCCGAAGCCGACGAGGACGATCTGCCCAAGCCCACGCGCCGCAAGAAGGGTGACACCGCGCCCGCCGCGCCGGTGCCGGTGCGCCTCAAGCGCCTGATGCCAGCTGATGCACTGCGCATCCGCGGCTTGCACAACGCGACCAACGCGATGGCTGCGCTGGCACTGTGCCGCGCGATCGGCCTGCCCGTGAGCGCGCTGCTGCACGGCCTGCGCGACTACGCCGGCGAACCACACCGCGTCGAGCTGATCGCCGCGTTTGACGACATCGAATTCTTCGACGACAGCAAGGGCACCAACGTCGGGGCGACGGTGGCTGCGCTTTCGGGCTTGTCCAAGCATGTTGTGCTGATCGCAGGTGGCGACGGCAAGGGTCAGGACTTCTCGCCGCTGGCCGAGCCGGTCGGGCAATACGCGCGTGCCGTCGTGCTCATCGGTCGCGATGCGCCGCTGATTCGTGAGGCGCTGGCGAATACCGGCGTCACGCTGGTCGATGCCCCGACGCTGGAAGCTGCGGTGCGAGAAGCCGCGGCGATCGCTCAACCCGGCGATGCCGTGCTGTTGTCGCCGGCATGTGCCAGCTTTGACATGTTCCGCAACTACGAACACCGCGCCCAGGTGTTCCACGAGGCCGTGGCCGCATTGGCGGCAGACCGAGGAGTCCTCCTATGAGCGACACCCAGATCAAGCGCAGCGGCTTCATCGGCGCGACCATCGGCAATGCGTGGGAGGGTCTGCGCGATGCGGTTTCGGGCGTCAAGCCCACGCGCTCGAAGATGATGGAGTACGACCAGCCGCTGATGTGGGTGGCGATCGTGCTGCTCGGCCTCGGGCTGGTGATGGTGTATTCGGCGTCGATCGCGTTGCCCGATTCGCCCAAGTACGCCAACTACAGCAACGGGCACTTCCTGATTCGCCACATTTTCTCGCTGGTGATCGGGCTCATCGGCGCGATCGTCGCATTCCAGATTCCGGTCAAGTTCTGGGACAAGTACGCGCCGAAGCTTTTCATCATCGCGCTGGTGCTGTTGGTGATCGTGCTCGTGCCGCACGTGGGCAAGGGCGTGAACGGCGCGCGGCGCTGGCTGCCGCTGGGCGTCATGAACTTCCAGCCGTCCGAACTCATGAAGCTGGCGGTGGTGCTGTACGCCGCCAACTACACCGTGCGCAAGCAGGACTGGATGCAGAGCGTGCGCAAGGGCTTCCTGCCGATGGGCGTGGCCGTGGCGTTTGTCGGCTCGCTGCTGCTGTTGGAGCCGGACATGGGCGCGTTCCTGGTGATCGCGGCCGTGGCCATGGGCATCCTGTTCCTGGGGGGCGTGAACGGCAAGCTGTTCGGCGGACTGGTGCTGACGGCAATTTCGACCTTCTCGCTGCTGATCGTGGCGTCGCCCTGGCGGCGTGAGCGGATCTTCGCGTACCTCAACCCGTGGCAAGAGGAATACGCGCAAGGCAAGGCGTACCAGCTCACGCACTCGCTCATCGCCTTCGGCCGTGGCGAGTGGACCGGCGTTGGTCTGGGCGGCAGCATCGAGAAGCTGCATTACCTGCCCGAGGCGCATACCGACTTCATCCTGGCCGTCATCGGCGAGGAGCTGGGCTTTGTCGGCGTGCTGATCGTGATCCTGCTGTTCTACTGGATGGTGCGCCGCTCGTTCGAGATCGGCCGTACCGCGCTGCAGCTAGACCGCACGTTTGCCGGCCTGGTCGCAAAGGGCCTGGGTATCTGGCTCGGCTGGCAGGCCTTCATCAACATGGGTGTGAACCTCGGTCTGCTGCCGACCAAAGGTCTGACGCTGCCGATGGTCAGCTACGGTGGCTCGGGCATCCTGATGAACTGCGTGGCGCTCGCGCTGTTGCTGCGTATCGACTATGAAAACCGCGTGCTGATGCGTGGGGGCAAGGTATGACGGCACGCGTTTCGGCCGATCTGGCGCCGCGCACGCTCCTCGTCATGGCCGGCGGTACGGGCGGTCACATCTTCCCCGCGCTGTCGGTGGCCAAGCTGCTGGCCGGGCGCGGCTGGAGGGTGGTGTGGCTTGGTAACGCCAATGGCATGGAGGGCCAACTCGTACCCAAGCACGGCTTTCCGCTGGAGTCGGTGCAGTTTGGTGGTTTGCGCGGCAAGGGCCTCGTCACCAAGTTTCTGCTGCCGCTCAATCTGCTGCGCGCGTTCTGGCAGAGCCTTGGCGTGGTGCGTCGCGTGCGTCCGAACGTGGTGCTGGGCATGGGCGGCTATATCACGTTCCCGGGCGGCATGATGAGCGTGCTGCTGGGGCGCCCGCTGGTGCTGCACGAACAGAATTCCATCGCGGGTCTGGCCAACCGCGTGCTCGCGCGCGTGGCCGATCGCGTGCTGTGCGCGTTTCCGAATGCGCTGTCTGGCGCCGAGTGGGTTGGCAACCCGATCCGCGCTGACCTGGCCATGCTGGCTTCGCCGCAAGCGCGCTATGCCGAGCGAACCGGCCCGCTGCGCGTGCTGGTCGTGGGCGGTAGCCTTGGCGCCGCGGCCCTCAACGACGTGGTGCCCAAGGCGCTGGCGTTGCTGCCGGCCGATACGCGCCCGATCGTCATTCACCAGGCGGGTGCCAAGCAGATCGACACGCTGCGCGCCAACTATGCCGCCGCCGGCATTGACGATGCCCACGCGCAGCCCGTGCCCTTCATCGACGACATGGCGGCTGCGTACGCGCACGCCGATCTCGTGATCTGCCGCGCGGGGGCAATGACCGTTTCAGAAGTGGCCGCGGCGGGTGTCGCGGCGCTGTTCGTGCCGTTCCCGCATGCCGTGGACGATCACCAGACCACCAACGCGCGCTTCCTCTCCGAGCGCGGCGCAGCGCTGTTGGTGCCGCAGCAGGAACTGGGTCCGGCATCGCTGGCAGATACACTCGCGTCCCTGACGCGTGCGCAATTGGCCGATATGGCGGCTAAAGCACGTGAGCAGGCACGGCCCGAAGCGGCCGAGCGTGTCGCCGACGTGTGTGTAGCGGTGGCACGGGCATAGGGAATCGAATCGATATGAAGCACATCGTCAAGAACATCCATTTTGTAGGCATCGGCGGCGCAGGCATGAGCGGCATCGCCGAGGTGCTGCTGAATCTGGGCTACCGCGTGACAGGCTCGGATCTGGGCAGCAGCGCGACTACGCAGCGTCTGGCATCGCTGGGCGCAACGATCATGCAGGGCCACGCGCCGGAGCACGTGATCGGCGCCAATGCCGTGGTGGTCTCCACCGCCGTGCGCGGCGACAACCCCGAAGTGCTGGCCGCGCGCGCCAAGCGCATCCCCATCGTGCCGCGTGCGGTGATGCTGGCCGAGCTGATGCGCCTGAAGCAGGGCATCGCCATTGCGGGCACGCACGGCAAGACAACCACCACCAGCCTGGTCGCGTCTGTGCTGGCCGAAGGCGGCCTGGACCCGACCTTCGTGATCGGCGGCCGCCTGAACTCGGCCGGCGCCAACGCGCGGCTGGGCACGGGCGATTTCATCGTCGCCGAGGCCGACGAATCCGACGCGTCGTTCCTCAACCTGTTCCCCGTGATCGAGGTCATCACCAATATCGATGCCGATCACATGGACACCTACGGGCATGACTTCGCGCGTCTGAAGCAGGCGTTCATCGAGTTCACGCAGCGTCTGCCGTTCTACGGCATTGCCGTGCTGTGCGTGGATGACCCCAACGTGCGCGAAATCCTGCCGTTCGTCTCCAAGCCTGTCGTGCGCTACGGGTTTGCCGAAGACGCGCAGGTGCGCGCCGTCAATGCGCGCGCCGTCGATGGCCGCATGGAATTCACCGTGATCCGCCAGCTCAACGGTCATGCCGAGCCGCCGCTGTCGATCACGCTCAACCTGCCGGGCATGCACAACGTGCAGAACGCGCTGGCCGCCATCGCCATCGCTACCGAACTGGAAGTGCCGGACGAGGCCATCGTCAAGGCGCTGGCCGAGTTCAACGGCGTGGGCCGTCGCTTCCAGCGCTACGGTGAAGTGCCGACCGCGGACGGCAAGGGCCGCTTCACGCTCATCGACGACTACGGCCATCACCCGGTCGAGATGGCCGCCACGTTGGCTGCGGCGCGCGGTGCGTTCCCCGGTCGCCGGCTTGTGCTGTCGTTCCAGCCGCACCGCTTTACCCGCACGCGCGATTGCTTCGAAGATTTTGTGAAGGTGCTCGGCACCGTAGATGCGCTGCTGCTGGCCGAGGTATACGCCGCCGGTGAACCGCCCATCGTTGCCGCCGACGGGCGCGCGCTGACGCGTGCGCTGCGCGTGGCCAACAAGATCGAGCCGGTATTCGTGGAACAGATTGAAGACATGCCGCAAGCGATTCTGGATGCGGCGCAGGACGGCGACGTGGTCATCACCATGGGCGCTGGGTCGATCGGGCAGGTGCCCGGTCAAGTGGTTGCGTTGCAGGCGCAGGTGCGCACCGCCAACGTCGTGGATCTGAACGGAGGCGCCGCAGCATGACGACTGGTCCGTTTGTTCCAAATCCGACGATCGACCCGAAGTCTCTCGGCAAGGTGGGCGTGCTCATGGGCGGCCGTTCCGCCGAGCGCGAAATCTCGCTGATGTCCGGCAACGGCGTGCTCGCTGCGCTGCGCGCGCGCGGCGTCGATGCGCATCCGTTCGATCCGGGCCTGCAGGCCGTCGCCGATCTGGCCAAGCAAGGGTTTGACCGCGTGGTGATCTCGCTGCACGGCCGCTTTGGTGAAGACGGCACGATCCAGGGCCTGCTCGAGCAATTCGGCATTCCGTACACCGGCAGCGGCGTACTCGCGTCTGCGCTGGCGATGGACAAGGAAGCCACCAAGCGCCAATGGCAGACCCACGGCCTGCCCACGCCCGATTTTGTGATGCTGCATGCCGGCGCCGACTGGCAGGCCGTGGCCGACCGCCTTGGCCTGCCGCTGATCGTCAAGCCCGCGCGCGAAGGTTCGTCGATCGGCCTGACCAAGGTCACGAGCGCCGCCGAGCTGCCCGCCGCCTACGAAAAGGCTGCGCGCCTGGACCGCGATGTGATGGCCGAGCAGTTCATCGAAGGCGACGAACTGACCTGCCCGATCATCGGCGAGGGCGAGAGCGCGACCGCGTTGCCGCTCATCCGCATCGTTGCACCGCAGGCCAACTACGACTACCAGAACAAGTACTTCACCGACGACACGCGCTACGAATGCCCGGCACCGATTCCCGCCGACGTGGCCGCGCGCGTGCAGGCGCTGGTGGTGCAGGCCTATCGCGGGCTGGGCTGCCGTGGCTGGGGCCGCGCCGACATCATGCTGCGCAAGGCGGACAACGCGCCGTTCCTGCTGGAGATGAACACGTCGCCGGGCATGACCGGCCATTCGCTGGTGCCGATGGGGGCACGCGCTGCCGGCATCAGCTATGAAGATTTCGTGTTGCAACTGGCGGCGAGCGCATCGCTGGAGCTGCACGCGAGCACCGACTGGAAACCCGAGTAATCAACGCAACGTCAGCGAAACCGGACAACACAACGTTATGTGGCACAACACCCGTCTCCTCAACGCCGTCGCGAGTGCGCTGTATGCGCTGCTCGCGCTTGGCGCGTTGGGCGTTGGGGCGGTCTGGCTGATGCAGCGACCGATGTTCCAGCTGCAGCAGGTGCGGGTAATGCCGATGGCTGGCAGCGAGTTGCGCCACGTGAATGTACCGAGTCTGCGCGCTAATGCGCTGCCCAAGCTGCGCGGCAATTTCTTCTCGCTGAATCTGGATGAGGCACGTGCCGCGTTCGAATCGGTGCCGTGGGTGCGGCGTGCGAGCGTGCGTCGCGTGTGGCCCAACGGGCTGCTGGTGGAAGTGCAGGAACACGAAGCGCTCGGCACCTGGGGCGGCAATGAGTCCGGCAAGCTGGTCAACACGTATGGCGAAGTCTTCGTGGCCAACCTGGCCGAAGCTGAAGACGACACCGACCTTGTTGCGCTGGCTGGCCCCGAAGGAACCGAGCAGGACGTGGTCGACAAGCTGGAGACCATGACCGAGTGGTTCAAGCCGATGAATGTCGAGCCGCTGAGCGTGACGCTCACCGACCGCTACGCCTGGCGCGCGCGGTTGTCCAACGGCACGGTCATCGAGCTGGGCCGAGAACTGAATGACGATGACCGCACCGCGTTGGCCGCGCGTGCCCGCCGCTTTGTGCGTGCCTGGCCCGAGGTAACCAAGCGCTGGGGCGGTCAGATCGAATACGCCGATCTGCGGTATCCCAACGGATTCGCAGTTCGGGCGGCGGGTGTGCGCTTCCTGACCGATGCGCAGGCTGCGGTGCTGGCCAAGGGGGGCAAGCTACCTGGCACCGCAAATGGCACCAGCAGTGCTGCAAAGCCGAAAGCCACGCTGGGGGGTAAGCCGGCGGCCAACAACAAAGCAACGCGAAGCACAGAGAAAACGCGATGAGCAAGGAATACAAGGATCTTCTGGTCGGCCTGGACATCGGCACCTCCAAGGTGGTGGCGGTGGTGGCCGAGCTTCGCCCCGACGGCGCCTACGAGGTCATCGGCATGGGCCAGACCGAATCGAAGGGGCTGAAAAAGGGCGTGGTCGTCAACATCGAGGCGACCGTCCAGTCGATCCAGAAAGCGCTCGAAGAAGCGGAGCTGATGGCCGACTGCAAGATCAGCGAGGTCTTCACCGGCATCGCGGGCAGCCACATCCGCAGCTTCAACTCGAGCGGCATGGTGGCGATCAAGGACAAGGAGGTCACCTCCACCGACGTGGCGCGCGTGATCGAGACCGCCAAGGCCGTCAACATCCCGACCGATCAGCAGATCCTGCACATCCTCACGCAGGAATTCATCATCGACGGGCAGGAAGACGTGCGCGAGCCGATCGGCATGAGTGGCATTCGGCTTGAGGTGAAGGTGCACATCGTGACGGGCGCGGTGAGTGCCGCCCAGAACATCGTCAAGTGCGTGCGCCGTTGTGGCCTGGAAGTGCACGACCTGATCTTGCAGCCGCTGGCGTCGAGCCTGGCGGTGCTGACCGAAGACGAGAAAGAGCTCGGCGTGGTGCTGGTCGACATCGGCAGCGGCACGACCGACATCGCCATCTTCAGCGAAGGCGCGATCCGCCACACGGCCGTGATCCCCATCGCCGGCGACCAGATCACTAACGACATCGCCATGGCCCTGCGCACGCCAACGCCGGATGCTGAAGACATCAAGATCCAGTACGGCATCGCCAAGCAGGTGCTGGCCGATCCGGACGAGATGATCGATGTGCCGGGCGTCGGTGATCGCGGCCCTCGCACGCTTTCGCGCCAGGCGCTGGCTGCCGTGATCGAGCCGCGCGTGGAAGAGCTGTTCTCGCTCGTGCACCAAGTGGTGCGCGAATCCGGCTATGAGGAACTGCTCTCCAGCGGCGTGGTCCTCACTGGCGGTACCGCAATGATGCCGGGCATGGTCGAGCTGGGTGAAGACATGTTCTTGAAGCCCGTGCGTGTGGGCGTGCCCGAGTACCGCGGCAATCTGCACGAAGTGGTGAAGAGCCCGCGTTACGCCACGGTGATGGGCCTGCTGCAGGAAGGCCGCGTGCAGCGCGTGCGCGGGCGCAAGGTCGTCGTGCAGTCCGGGTCGGCCAAGCAGATCTGGACGCGCATGAAGGAATGGTTCATCGGCAACTTCTGAGCACGCGTGTGCCAGGCGTTGACGATGTGCTCCCTGGGGGGAGCAAGTTGAGTTTCTTGTTTTGATGTTTTTTGTTCAGGAACCAGGAGTTGCGGCGGGGAGGCTGCATCGTCTGGGACTGATCACTTCTGGAGGCAATGATGGACTTCGACATGATTGAAACGGAAATGCAGGACGGCACCATCATCAAGGTGGTCGGCGTCGGCGGCGCGGGCGGTAATGCCGTGCAGCACATGATCAACCGCGGCGTGCAAGGCGTGGAATTCATCTGCATGAACACCGATGCGCAGGCGCTCAAGCGCTCGACCGCATCGCGCGTGCTGCAACTCGGCAGCACCGGCCTGGGCGCTGGGGCCAAGCCGGAAGTGGGCAAGCACTGCGCAGAGGAAGCCCGTGAGCAGATCGCCGACGCACTGCGTGGCGCACACATGGTCTTCATTACCGCTGGCATGGGCGGCGGTACGGGCACGGGCGCAGCGCCGGTGGTTGCACAGGTCGCCAAGGAAATGGGCATCCTGACCGTGGGCGTGGTCTCCAAGCCGTTCGACTTCGAAGGCGCACGCCGCTCGAAGGTTGGCGAACATGGCGCGAACGACCTCGAAGGCAACGTCGATTCGCTGATCGTCGTGTTGAACGAAAAGCTCTTCGAAGTCATGGGCGATGATGCCGAGATGGACAAGTGCTTCCAGTGCGCCGACGACGTGCTGCACAACGCGGTGGCCGGCATTGCGGAAATCATCAACGTTGATGGTCTGGTGAACGTCGACTTTGAAGACGTGAAGACCGTGATGGGCGAGCAAGGCAAGGCGATGATGGGCACGGCCACCGTGTCCGGCGTCGACCGTGCGCGTCTGGCCGCTGAGCAAGCCGTGGCCAGCCCGCTGCTGGAAGGCGTGGACCTGTCGGGTGCGCGTGGCGTGCTGGTGAACATCACGGCCAGCCGCTCGCTCAAGCTGTCCGAGACCAAGGAAGTGATGAACACCATCCGCAGCTATGCCGCAGAAGATGCCACCGTCATTTTCGGTACGGTCTACGACGACGCCATGGGCGACGCGCTGCGCGTGACCGTGGTTGCCACGGGCCTGGGCCGCGCCGCTCGCAACAAGCAACAACAGCAGCAGACGATGACGCTGCTGAAGACCGGTACCGACAACCAGCCAGTGGCTTTCGGCGGTGGCGCCGGTCACTCGGTGGCAGCTGCGCCGGACTACAGCAATTTCGACACCCCGGCCGTGTGGCGCAGCTCGCGTGAGTCGGCATCGGCTCACGTGGCAGCACTGCAAGAGAAGGGCGTCGACACGTACGACATTCCGGCATTCCTGCGCAAGCAGGCGGACTGATCGGGCCTGCGTTGGTTCGATAGCGCTCGCGCACGTCCGACTGCCTGCGGCACCACACGCCGCGCGCGATTCACGGCTCCCCTCCCGTGATCGCCGTTGTGTGATGGCCCGCCGCTCGCCAGTCGACAGCGCTCGACGAACCGGACACAGTCGTTGCCGCCGGGCAGGTTGGCCTCTGGCCGCCTCCCCGGAAGGGTTCACCCCGCCCGGCGGGTGTATCCGTTCGTTGTGCCACGCGCGGTGCGTTCCGACCCAAGCGGCCTGATGGTGTTGTCTCCCACGACCGCCCGCGTGATTCGTTCACGCGGGCGGTTTTGTTTTTTCGAACCGGCTGCGCGCTCGCGTGGCAAGTTCTATGATCGCGATATCCGCGCACGCTCCCTGACGATCATGATCCAGCCTGGTCAACCGCTGCCCGACGCAACGCTCTACGAGTTCTTTGAAGTGGAAAAGGACGGCTGCGCGCTCGGCCCCAACGCTTTCTCCGTCCAGCACCTGGCCGAGGGCAAGACGATTGTCATCTTCGGGCTGCCTGGCGCGTTCACGCCGACCTGCTCGGCGCGGCATGTGCCCGGCTACCTTGCCCACTTCGACGCGCTGCGCGCCAAGGGCGTCGACGAGATCTGGTGTGTGTCCGTCAACGATGCCTTCGTGATGGGGGCCTGGGCACGCGTGCAGGGCACGGACGACAAAATCCGCATGCTGGGTGACGGTAGTGCTGAGTTCACCAGCAAGCTCGGCCTGGAGCAGGACCTCTCCAAGCGCGGCATGGGCGTGCGTTCACAGCGCTACGCGATGGTCGTGAAGGACGGTGTGGTAACAGCGCTACAGGTGGAAGCGCCCGGACAGTTCGCCGTCAGCAGTGCCGAATCGATCCTGGCGATACTCTGACGCCACCCGCGCGGCTCCCCCGAATGGCGGAGTACCGCCCGCCATGCCGCCTCGCCGTGCAACTGACTGGTCCGTGGCGCTGAATGTGCGTGGGCTAAGGTTGAGCAAAGTATGAGGACGCCTAACATCCCGATACAAAAGTCGTTTTGAAGGCAGGGATGTGAAAATGGTATGCTTAGGGTTATCACCTATGCAGACTGCATAGATAAAAACAATCGTAGAGATTTCGTGAGTTGAGGGCGGCCATGTTGAAACAACGCACCATCAAGTCCCTCGTCAAGACCGTCGGTATCGGGTTGCACTCGGGCCGTAAGGTGACGTTGACGTTGCGCCCGGCAGCCGCAGGCACCGGCATCGTCTTCACGCGCGTTGACCTCGACCCGGCCGTCGAGATTCCCGCCACCGCCAGCGCCATCGGCGATACCCGCCTGGCGTCCGTGCTGCAAAAGGACGGCGCTCGCGTGTCGACCGTCGAACATTTGATGTCCGCTTGCGCCGGCCTCGGCATCGACAACCTCTATGTCGACGTCGACGCCGAAGAAATTCCCATCATGGACGGCAGCGCGGCCTCGTTCGTGTTTCTGCTGCAATCGGCGGGCATTGAAGAGCAGGGCGCAGCGAAGCAGTTCATCCGCGTGATCAAGCCGGTGGAAATCCGCGAGGGCGACAAGCTTGCCCGCCTCGACCCATACTTCGGCTTCAAGCTGTCGTTCACCATCGAGTTCCGCCATCCGGCCGTCGACAAAACCGGCCAGACGTTCGAGATCGACTTTGCCGACACCAGCTACACGCGCGAAATCGCCCGCGCTCGCACATTCGGTTTCGCGCACGAAGTTGAAATGCTGCGCGAGGTCGGCTTGGCACGCGGCGGCAGCCTCGACAACGCCATCGTGCTCGACGAGCACCGCATGCTGAACAACGACGAACTGCGTTACGGCGATGAGTTCGTCCGTCACAAGATTCTCGACGCGATTGGCGATCTGTATGTGGTCGGCCATCCGCTGATTGCCGCGTACACGGCGCACAAGTCGGGCCACGGCCTGAACAACGCACTGCTGCGCGCGCTGCTGGCGGACGAAACGGCCTATGAGATCGTGACATTCGACAAGGCGGAAGAGGCGCCGCGCGCGTTCCTGCCTCAGTTGCAACCTGCGTTTTCTTGATCGGCTGACGCGATTGTCTGCATGAAAAAAAGCGCCCCGCGGGGCGCTTTTTATTTGGGGCCGGCGGCAGGTGGAACGTGCCGGGCAATCATTTCCGCCAACGCTTGGCGCAGCGGTGAATCGGGCAGTTCGTTGGCGAGCGCCGCCAGACTGTTGACACCAACTGCCGTCATCTTGGCGCGTTTAGGCGGCTTTTCGGTCTCTTGTGGCCATAAACTGTCGCTGCCGCCCTGCGGTTGTACCCGTACACGAATTGCGGTAATCTGCGATCCCCGGCGCTGCAGACGCTCCAGCAAGGTGGGTACCACCTGCCGTAAGCGCGCCGCAGCCGCACTATGTGCGGCGAGCAACACCAGAGTCGCTTCCCGGCTATCCCGCGCATCGTTCTTGATGCCGCCGATGGCCACACCGCCGCCCAAGCCGGGCGGCAACAGCGACAACACCTCCGCTTCCAACGACGCCAATTGCCTGGCCGCCTGCATCAGCGGGCCGACCGAACCGGCACCCGAAAGCCAGTCCTGGACGGGTTTTGCCACAGGCGTCTTGAGAGCGGGATGAACAAAGATTCGCATGCCGGCATTGTAGGGCGCTTCATCGCGCTTTCGTGCCGGTGGGCAGCTTTTTTGTCCGGAAAACGAGCGATGCAGATCATCCTGATTCACCCACGCAAGGCCGGCGCGACGCACCTGTCGCGACGCGGCGTCTTCGTGGCTATTGGTGCGGCACTGCTGACCGTGGCGGCTCTGTCCGTCGGTGGGACGTGGCTGGCGGCCAAGCAAGGCCTGCTGCCTGGCGCAACCGCTTCCGCGGTTGCCGGCGCTGACCAGCGTGTCACCCGCGAAAATCTCAACCTGATGGCTGCGCGCATTGGCGAAATGCAGGCGCAGATCGCGCGCCTGGACGCCCTGGGCGCCCGTGTGTCAGGGCTGGCAGGTGTGCCGCCGCGCGAGTTCGATTTCAAATCGCAGCCGAGCCGCGGCGGGCCGGAGGGTGCATTCTCTCGGCCGATGTCGATGCCGGAAATTCAGTCCGAGCTGAACCGCCTGACGCGCTCGGCCGACCAGCGCACCGATTACCTCAGCGTGCTGGAGAGCACCCTGATGGACCGGCAGATCCACGCCAAGATGATGCCCACCGTGCGCCCGGTGGCCACGGGCTACGATTCCTCCGGGTTTGGCACGCGGATCGATCCGTTCACGGGCCGGCGCACGCAGCATGATGGTGTCGATTTTGTCGGCCCCGTCGGCACGCCCATCGTGGCGGCAGCTGGCGGCGTGGTGGTGGCCAGCGAATTCCACCACGAATACGGCAACATGATCGACATCGACCACGGTAACGGCCTGAAAACGCGCTATGCGCACGCGTCCAAGGTCTTCGTGAAGGTCGGTGACATCGTGAAGGCGGGCGAGCGCATCGCGCTGATCGGCCGCACAGGCCGCGCCACTGGCCCGCATCTGCACTTCGAGGTGCATGTCAATGACGTCCCGCAGAATCCGGTGGCTTTCCTGGAGAACGCGGGGCAACCCAAGATAGCGGCCAATGCGCCCGCGCCGAAAGTTGCGGCGGCCGATATCGGAAAGAGCATGGCGGCGGCCGGCCATTGATCTGGCCCGGGTTGCAATCGGGGGCGCCCGTCCCCAGTTCAGCGTGAGTGTGTAGCCGCCCGAACGGCGTTCGGTGCGGCGTCAAAGTGCGGCGTTCCTGCCACATCCGGCGCGTCCGCCGCAATCAAGCGGGAGTTTTGCACATGCTAAACTCCCGCCTTTGCGCCAACCCTTTCCGGGCCGTTGTGCTGCCTATGTTTCGCGGTCTCCTCGACGCGCTTTCCGGGTGGCTCACCAGCCCTAGCCATCGATGATCACGGGCCTTCTCAAGAAGATTTTCGGCAGCCGTAATGAACGGCTGATCAAACAGTACCGCCGCAAGGTGGCGCAGATCAACGCGCTCGAGCCCAAGTTCGAAGCGCTCTCCGATGCCGAGCTGCAGGCCAAGACCGAGGAATTCCGCCAACGTTTTGCCAAGGGCGAGACGCTCGATGCGCTGTTGCCCGAAGCGTTCGCCGTGTGCCGCGAGGCCAGCAAGCGCGTGATGAAGATGCGGCACTTCGACGTGCAGCTGGTCGGCGGCATGGTCCTGCACGATGGCAAGATCGCCGAAATGCGCACGGGTGAAGGCAAGACGCTGACCGCGACGCTGGCCGTGTACCTGAACGCCATCTCCGGCCAGGGCGTGCACGTCGTGACGGTCAACGATTACCTGGCACAGCGCGATGCCGAGTGGATGGGCCGCCTGTACAACTGGCTGGGCCTGTCGGTGGGGGTCAACCTGACCACCATGGACCACGACCAGAAGCAGGCCGCCTACGCGTCGGACATCACTTACGGCACCAACAACGAGTTCGGCTTCGACTACCTGCGCGACAACATGGTGTACGACGCCGGCCAGCGCGTGCAGCGTCCGCTTAACTACGCGATCGTCGACGAGGTGGACTCGATCCTGATCGATGAGGCGCGTACCCCGCTGATCATCTCCGGCCAGGCCGAAGATCACACCGACCTGTACCGCCGCATGAACGGCATCCCCGCGCAGCTCACACGCCAGATCGGCGAAGAGAAGTCGGATGGCACGGGCGTCGAGAAGCCGGGCGACTACTATGTTGACGAGAAATCGCACCAGGTCTACCTGACCGAATCCGGTCACGAGAAGGCAGAGCAGATCCTGCTGCAAGCCGGCTTGATCGGCGAGGGCGAGTCGCTCTACGCGCCGCAGAACATCACGCTGATGCACCACCTGTACGCCGCCCTGCGTGCGCACAGCCTGTTCTTCCGCGATCAGCACTACGTGGTGCAGAACGGTGAAGTGGTGATCGTCGATGAATTCACCGGCCGCCTGATGTCGGGCCGCCGTTGGTCCGACGGTCTGCACCAGGCCGTGGAAGCGAAGGAAGGTGTGCAGATCCAGCAGGAAAACCAGACGCTGGCGACCATCACGTTCCAGAACTACTTCCGCATGTACAACAAGCTGTCGGGCATGACAGGTACGGCGGACACGGAAGCGTACGAATTCCAGGAGATCTATGGCCTGGAAACCGTGGTGATCCCGACCAATCGCACGCCGCAGCGCAAGGACTTGCAGGATCAGATCTACAAGACCTCGAAGGAGCGCTACGACGCCGTCATTCGCGATATTCGCGATTGCTACGAGCGTGGTCAGCCGGTGCTGGTGGGCACGACGTCCATCGAAAACTCCGAGCTGCTGTCGAACCTGCTGAACCAGGTCAAGCTGCCGCACCAGGTGCTCAACGCGAAGCAGCACGAGCGCGAAGCCGCCATCATCGCGGAAGCGGGCCGGCCGAAGGCGATCACCATCGCCACCAACATGGCCGGTCGCGGTACCGACATCGTGCTGGGCGGCAATGTGGAGAAGCAATCCGCTTTCGTGATGGCGGACGAATCGCTCTCTGATGAAGAGAAGGCCGCACGCGTGAAGCAACTGCAGGACGAATGGCAATCGCTGCACGAGCAGGTGAAGGCCGCCGGTGGTCTGCACATCGTCGGTACCGAGCGTCACGAGTCGCGCCGGATCGACAACCAGTTGCGTGGCCGTGCCGGCCGTCAGGGCGATCCGGGTTCGTCGCGCTTTTATCTGTCGTTGGACGATCAACTGCTGCGCATCTTCGCGGGCGACCGCGTGCGCGCGATCATGGATCGCCTGAAGATGCCCGAAGGCGAGCCGATCGAAGCCGGTATCGTCACGCGCTCGATCGAATCGGCGCAGCGCAAGGTCGAAGGCCGCAACTTCGATATCCGCAAGCAACTGCTGCAGTACGACGACGTCTCCAACGATCAGCGCAAGGAACTCTACAAGCTGCGTAACGAGATTCTCGAAGCGCAGGACGTGGGCGATCTGGTCAAGAACCTGCGCGAGTCCGTGTTCACCGAGCTGTTCCGCACGTATGTGCCGGCCGAGACCATGGAAGAGCAGTGGGATGTTGCCGGCCTGGAGAAGATTCTGCGCGAAGACTGGGGTGTCGACCAGCCGCTGGTGAAGACGCTGGAAGACGCGCAGTCGATCGAAGACGAAGACCTGCTCAAGATGGTGCTGGAGGCTGCCGAAGCGGTGTACGAAGGCAAGGTGGCGCAAGTGGGCCGCGAGTCGTTCGCCGGCTTCGAGCGTTCGGTGATGCTGCAAAGCCTCGACACGCACTGGCGTGAGCACCTGGCTGCGCTCGACATGCTGCGACAGGGCATCCACCTGCGCGGCTATGCGCAGAAGGACCCGAAGCAAGAGTACAAGCGCGAGTCGTTCGAATTGTTCGGCCGCCTGCTCGATACCATCCGCAACGAAGTCACGCGTATTGTCTTCACGGTGCGTATCCAGTCGCAGGAAGAGCTGGAGCAGGCTTCCGAGCAGATCGAAGAAGATCTTTCCGCGCTGAGCAACCTGCAGTACAAGCACGACGAGTTCAGTGAACTCGCCGAAGTGGCCGCCGGCGATGCAGAGATCCATGGCGCAACGCCGGCCATGGCCGCACCGCGTTCGGCGGCATCTGCCGCCGCTGCCGCACTGGCCGGCGAAGTGCCGAAGGTTGGCCGCAACGACCCGTGCCCCTGCGGTTCGGGCAAGAAGTACAAGCAGTGCCACGGCAAACTCGTCTGACGCTGCTTCGCTCCGTTTTCTGTTGATTCACGATGCCCGCACTGCGGGCATCCTCATTTGAAAGGTGTGCTCCATGGCTGTGAATCTCGTCGCGCCCGCCGCTGACTCACTGTTGCCGATCGACGGCGTGGAACTCGGCTGGGCCGAGGCCGGTGTACGCAAGGCCAATCGCAAGGATGTGCTGCTCGTTCGTATCGCCGAGGGCTCGGCGGTGGCTGGTGTGTTCACGCAGAACCGTTTCTGCGCGGCGCCCGTGCAGGTGTGCCGCGAGCATCTGGCGAGCGGCAAGGGGGCGCGGGCGATCGTTGTGAACACGGGCAACGCGAATGCCGGCACGGGCGCGCCGGGCCTCGCGCATGCACGCCAGACCTGCGATGCCGTGGCCAAGCTGCTGGGCGTGTCGGCGGAGCAGGTGCTGCCGTTTTCCACGGGCGTAATTCTGGAGCCGCTGCCGGTCGACCGCATCATCGCCGGACTGCCTGCGGCTGAGGCGAACGCCAAGCCGGACAACTGGCTGGCCGCCGCAGAGGCCATCATGACCACCGACACCGTACCCAAGGCGGCATCCGCCACGTGCACGCTGTCGGGCAAGACGGTGCGCATGTCGGGCATCAGCAAGGGCGCGGGCATGATCCGTCCGAACATGGCGACGATGCTGGGCTTCATCGCCACCGATGCCAATGTGGACGAAGCTGTGCTGCAAGGTCTGGTGCGCCACGCCGCCGATCATTCGTTCAACAGCGTGACGGTGGACGGCGATACGTCGACCAACGACTCGTTCGTCGTCATCGCGACGGGCCGCGCCGGCACGCCGCGCATCGATTCCGAATCGCACCCTGATTACGCGGCGCTGCGCGATGCGCTGACGGGCCTCGCGCAAGAGCTTGCGCAGAAGATCGTGCGCGACGGCGAGGGGGCGACGAAGTTCATGGCCATCCAGGTCGAGGGCGGCCGCAATGTTGAGGAGTGTCGCCTAATCGCCTATGCGGTCGCGCACTCGCCGCTGGTCAAGACCGCGTTCTACGCTTCGGACCCCAACCTCGGCCGCATCCTGGCGGCCGTCGGCTACGCTGGCGTGACGGACCTTGATGTAAACGGCGTCAACCTGTGGCTCGACGACGTGTGGGTCGCGCGTGACGGTGGCCGCAACCCCGAGTACCGCGAAGAAGACGGCCAGCGTGTGATGAAGCAGGCGGAGATCACCGTGCGCATCGCGCTCGGCCGCGGCGACGCCACCGCCACCGTGTGGACGTGCGACTTCTCGCACGACTACGTGTCGATCAACGCGGACTACCGTTCGTAATCCGGAGTCTGCCTCCATGTCGTCCGACCTTTCCGCACGGCTCGACCGCTTTCTTGGGCGGCTTGAGCAATGGCTGCCGCCCGAACTGACCGAGGCGGATTGGAACGAGGCCGTTGCCTTCCGCTGGCGAAAACGTCAGAGCCTGTTCGGCAATATCGGCTATCTCGCGCCGATCCGCCAACTGCCGCCGATCCACCTGAGCGATCTGCACAACATCGAACGCCAGAAAGATGCCATCGTCGCCAACACGCGCCAGTTCGTCAGCAAGCTGCCGGCCAATAACGTGCTGCTCACGGGCGCACGTGGTACCGGCAAGTCGTCGCTCATCAAGGCGTGCCTGAACGAATTCGTGAAGGACGGCCTGCGCCTGGTCGAAGTCGACAAGGATGATCTGGCCGATCTGGGCGATATCGTCGAGCAGCTCTCGGCGCGCCCGGAGCGCTTCGCGATCTTCTGCGATGACCTTTCGTTTGAAGAAGGCGAATCGGGCTACAAGGCGCTGAAGTCTGCGCTGGACGGCTCGGTGGCAACGCAATCAGACAACGTGCTGATCTACGCGACGTCCAACCGGCGCCATCTGCTGCCGGAATACATGAAGGACAACGAGACCTATCAGCACACGTCTGACGGCGAAATCCATCCGGGCGAAGTGGTGGAAGAGAAGATTTCGCTGTCGGAGCGCTTCGGACTGTGGCTGTCGTTCTACCCGCCCAAGCAGGACGAATACCTGACCATTGTCGGCCACTGGCTCCGGCATTTCGGCTGCAGCGACGAGGACATCGCCGCTGCACGTGGCGACGCGCTGGTCTGGGCGCTCGAGCGTGGCTCGCGTTCGGGCCGCGTGGCATGGCAATTTGCCCGCGACTGGGGCGGCAAGCATGGGCGGCAGCATGTCGACTGACAATCTGACGCAAGTGCCACCCACGCACACGCCCGACGGCCGCAAGATCACAGAAGTGGCCGTTGGCGTGCTGGTGCAGCCGGACGGCCAGTTCTTGCTGGCCCAGCGTCCAGAAGGCAAGCCTTACGCGGGCTACTGGGAATTTCCTGGCGGCAAGCTTGAAGCGGGCGAATCGGTGGAAGCCGCGCTCACGCGTGAGCTGAAGGAAGAGCTGGACGTAACGCTACGTGCTTGCGTGCCCTGGCACACCATCGAGCACGACTACCCGCACGCGTACGTTCGCCTGCACTTCTGCAAGGTAACGGCTTGGGATGGGACATTGCGCCCGCTGGAAGGCCAGGATTTCGCCTGGCAGACGCTGCCGATCAGCGTCGATCCGGTGCTGCCGGCAACGTTGCCCGTCTTCGAATGGATGCGCGAGGAAGCGACGGCTAGTTGAGCTTGCCGGTCGTATCCCCGCCAGGTGCGTCGGGCAGGTCGTCTTCTTCGACCACGGGGATGGTGTACTGCTCGGCGGCCCAGGCCCCCAGGTCGATCTGCTTGCAGCGCTCGGAGCAGAAGGGACGGTAGCGGCTCTCAGGCACCCAAGGCACGGGCTTGCCGCAGCTAGGGCATTTGACGGTCTTCACATTCATGGTGCGGCTCAGAAATTACAGAGCTTCAGCTGGAACGGGATATCCGCATCGACCGGCTTGGGTCGCAGGTCGCCATCCTGCTGGGTGAAGCGCACCCAGAGCATGTACTTGTTGGCGCTGATCTCGGGAATGAACCCCAGCGCCGACTCATCCAGGCGCACCTGCATCAGCTGGTACACGCGGCCCGACAGCATCTGCTGATAGCTCCCAGCGTTAGCAATCACCTTGCCACTCTGGCCTGATTCGCGCAGCAGGCGCAGCACGATCATCGTGGCGTCGCGCAGCGGCACCAGCGGTTGGGCCCATTTGATGATGTCGGCGCGGCGGCGCTCGGCGGGGTGATGCTGCCAAGCAAAATACGCCGGCAGATCAAACTCGCACGTACCGCCGGGGATGATGGCGCGGCTGCGGATGCTCGTCAGCCACTCGTTGTCGGCGATGAGTTGGCCGGCCTTGCCATGCGTGGCAGTGAGATTGCTCGAGGCGGTTTCCAACTCGCTGATGACGGCGTCGAGCGCGTCCTGATCGATCTGCGGGTTGGCGCGCAGCGCGGTGAGCGTCTGGCGTTGGCGATCAAGTTCTTTCAGCAGATCGGATTTGAGGTCGGCTCGCCCGGCTACGTCCACCACCTCGAACAGGGTGGTCAGCGCTACATGGTGCTGCAGCGGATGTTCCTGCACGAGAAAGAAATCCAGCCGCTCGAACAGGTCTTCGAGGCGCAGCAGCGTCCGAATGCGTTCGTTGAAGGGATATTCGTACAGGATCAAAACTTGGGTGCCCGGTGTGCTGGCCCGCTGGCATATGCGGCCCCGAAGCCCATTTGGCCTCGATCTGCCCGCATTCTATGCGAGACCCTCGTTCATCACAATGCAAAGGGCTGTGACGACCGCTTTCAGATCGTTTCAATTCGACCGGTAGGTTAGGTCCAGACGATCGATCTGCGGCAGCAGGTCGGCCAGCGTGCCGCTGTTGTCGATCACGTCGTCGGCGGCGGCAAGGCGTGCCTCGCGCGAAGCCTGGCGCGCGACGATCGCTTCCACCTGCGCGCGCGGCAACCCGTTGCGGGCCATCACGCGGGCAATCTGCGACTCAACCGGGCAGTCGACCACCAGAATGCGGTCGACCAGCGTGCGCCAACTTTGATGCCCGGCGAGGGATTCCACCAACAGGGGGACGACGTAGACAAGGTACGGATGCGCGGCCGATGCCTGGGCGGCGGCCCCGCGCGCCAGCGCAATCTCGCGGATGAGCGGGTGCGTGATCTGCTCCAGTCGCGATTTGGCGGTGGCGTCCGAGAAGGCGAGGGCGCGCATGGCATCGCGGTCCATGGCACCGTCTGCGCGCAGGATGCCGGCGCCGAAGGTCTCGACCAGCTTGGGAATGGCGGCGCCGCCCGGCGCGGTGATCTCGTGGGCAATGGCATCGGTGTCGACAATGGCGGCACCGCGCTCCGCCAGGCGGTCTGCCACGTAGCTCTTGCCGCTGCCGATGCCGCCGGTCAGGCCGATCACACGCATGCTGGCCATGCCCCTATGGCGCAAGCAGGGGACCGAAGCCCGCCATCATGAGCAATTGCGGGCCGGCCAGCAGGGCGATCACGCCAGCCCCGGCAATGAATGGTCCGAACGAGAACGGCGATTCGCTAGTCGCACCCCGCGCAATCCGCACGAGCCCAAACACCAGTCCCACGACCGACGACAGCAGCACCAGCAGCGGCAGCGCCTGCCAGCCGAACCACGCGCCGAGTGCAGCCATCAGCTTGAAGTCGCCGTAGCCCATGCCTTCACGGCCGCGCAGAAGCTTGTAGGCCCAGTAGATCGACCACAGGAACAGGTAGCCGGCCATCGCACCAATCACGGCGTCGTGCAGGTGCGTGAACATGCCAAACAGATTCACGCCCAGCCCAAGCCAGAGCAGCGGCTGGGTGATGGCGTCGGGCAACAGTTGCGTGTCGGCGTCGATCATCGTGCCTGCGATCAGGAACCACAGCAGCACCGCCGACGCGACCGCCACCCAGGTCGGGCCGAAGTGCCACAGGCAGGCCGCCGTCAGCAGGCCGGTCACCAGTTCCACAGCGGGATAGCGCCACGAGATAGGTGTCTTGCAGGCACTGCAGCGGCCGCGTAGCGCCAGCCAACTCAACACGGGAATATTCTCGATCGCCTTGATCTGATGACCGCACGACGGACACGCCGAGCGCGGCACGATCAGGTTGTACGCGTCGGGATGAGGGAGCGGCTCTTCGCGCAGCTCGGCGATGTAGTTGGCTTCCTCTCGCTCGATCATGCGCGGCAGGCGGTGGATCACCACGTTGAGGAAGCTGCCGACCAGCAAGCCAACCAGCGCCCCGGCCGCAATGACAAACCACGCCGGCAGTTGCGCCAGCGTGGAAATGGCGAACGTCTCGGGCATTGCGTCAGACCACCGTACCAAGCTTGAAAATAGGCAGATACATCGCCACCACCATGCCGCCGATCATCACGCCTAGGAAGACGATGATGATTGGTTCGATCAAGGTCGAGATGTTGGCGACCGCATCGTCCACTTCACGCTCGTAGAACTCAGCCACCTTGAGCAGCATGTTGTCCAGCGCACCAGACTCTTCACCGATTTGCGTCATCTGCAGGACCATGTTGTCGAACACATGCGTAGCCTGCATGGCGTTGGTAAGACTGGTGCCGATACGTACCGCCTGCTGAACCTCCAGGGTTGCATCATGGTAGATCCAGTTGCCGGCGGCACCGGCGACCGACTCCATCGATTCCACCAACGGTGTGCCGGCTGCGAACATTGTCGCCAGCGTGCGAGTCCAGCGTGCGATGGTCGCTTTCCGAATGATGTCGCCAAAGATGGGGATATTTAGGATAACGCGATGCGTCGAACGCTGGACGTTTTCAGATCGCTTGAATGCACGTGAAAACAGAGCGATGCCGGCGATGGGGCCCAGCACGATGGGTATCCACCACTTGACGAAGAAATCTGATATCGCAATGACGAACAGCGTCGGCGCCGGCAAATCAGCGCCGAAACTGGAGAACACGCCCTTGAACGAGGGCACCACAAAGATCATCAGCACCACGGTCACCAGGAAGGCCACCGTCAGCACCGAGATCGGATAGATCATCGCCGACTTGATCTGCGCCTTCAGCGCAATCGACTTCTCCATGTACAGCGAAAGCCGCTCGAGCAGCGCATCCAGAATACCGCCTTGTTCGCCCGCGTCGATCAGGTTGCAGTACAGCGTGTCGAAGTACTGCGGATGGCGTCGGAAGGCCTGCGCCATGCTGCTGCCCGACTCGATATCGAAACGGATTTCCGTCAGCAGTTGCGTGAAATTCGGATTGGCGTGGCCCTTCGCGATGATGTCGACCGACTGCAGCAGCGGGACGCCGGCCTTCAACATGGTTGAGAGCTGGCGCGTGAAGTAGGCGATGTCCTTCGGCGTGATCTTCTTGCCGCGGGCCGCACGGCGGCGCTTGGACTTGGTGATCGACAGGCCTTGCTTGCGCAGGACGGCATTCACCTCGGTGATGCTCTCGGCGCGCATCTCGCCCTTGAAGATCTTGCCTTTGCGATCTTTGCCTTCCCACTCGAAGATGTACTGCGTGGGCGCCTTTGTCTTGGCGGTCTTTCGCGCTGGCGCGGCGGCCGCGCTCTTTGGGGCCGATCTTGCGGCAGGTGCTCGTGTAGCCATGGTTGGTTCCTACCCCCCGGTATGGGAACGATTGATCGAGAAGGTTATTGGTTTGTTGTGGCCAGCACTTCCTCTAGGGAAGTCAGCCCCTGCTTCACTTTTCGCAAGCCCGACTCGCGCAGCGACAGTACGCCCTCTTTACGCGCCTGCTCGGCGATCTGCAGCGCAGTGCCATGCGTCAGGATGATCTCCTGGATCGCTTCGGTGATCGGCATGACTTGGTAGATACCGACCCGGCCCTTGTAGCCGCTGCCGTTGCAGGTTTCGCAACCGACCGGGTGATATGGCTGCCAGGAGCCGTCGACGTCCGCTTCGGTAAAGCCCGCGTCGAGCAGCGTTTCCTTGGGCAGCGGCCCCGGCTTCTTGCATTCCTTGCACAGCCGGCGCGCCAGGCGCTGCGCCGTGATCAGGAGCACCGATGACGCGATGTTGAACGGCGCCACCCCCATGTTCATCAGGCGGGTCAGCGTGGTCGGGGCATCGTTGGTGTGCAGCGTGGAAAACACCAGGTGACCGGTCTGCGCAGCCTTGATCGAGATGTCGGCCGTTTCCAGATCCCGGATTTCGCCCACCATAATGATGTCCGGATCCTGCCGCAGGAACGACTTCAGCGCCGCCGCAAAGGTCAGCCCCGCCTTGTCGTTCACGTTGACCTGGTTGATGCCGGGCAACTGGATTTCCGCCGGGTCTTCGGCCGTGGAAATGTTGATGTCGCCCTGGTTCAGCCTGTTCAGGAACGTGTACAGCGACACCGTTTTGCCCGAGCCGGTGGGCCCCGTCACGAGCACCATGCCGTACGGCCGCTTGATCACGTCGAGCAGCAACTGCTTTTGCTCCGGCTCGTAGCCGAGTTGATCAATATCGAGCCGCTCGGTGGACGACTCCAGAATCCGGATCACGATCTTCTCGCCGAACAGCGTCGGCAGCGTCGACACCCGGAAGTCGATGGCGCGCTCGATCGTCTCTTTGTTGTCCTTGTCCTTGCGGTCTTTCGGGACGGTGATGAGCAGCTTCATGCGGCCGTCTTGCGGCACGCGCTTTTCTGAGATGTCGAGGCGCGAGAGCACCTTGATGCGGGTCGCGATCTTGTCGCGGATATCCAGCGGCGGCTGTGCGACCTGCGCCAGGATGCCGTCGATGCGGAAACGCACGCGGTAAAACGTTTCAAAGGGCTCGAAATGCAAGTCCGACGCGCCGCGCAACAGGGCCTCGGTAAAGAGCTTCTGCAGGAAGCGCACCACGGGGGCATCGTCGATGCCATCGGTGGTGGTGCGACGCGAGGCGGCAGCAGCGCCCGGGTCGTACTCGATCTGCGTGGCTTCCTGCTTGGGGAAGAGTGACTTGATCTCGGCCGGCGCTTCATTGGCGAGGCTCAGCTGGCGTACCAGCTTGTCGTGCTCGACGATGACCGTTTCGATAGCCACGTTCATCTTTTGACGCAGCTCTTCGATTGGCTTCGGATCGCTCGGGTCGGACGTGGCGAGGATAAGGCGGTTTTCGCGACGGCCCAGCGGCAACAAGCGCAACTGTGCGAAGTGCTTATTGGCCGACAGCACGGCCGGTACGGTATCGAGCTTGTACTGGGCGAGGTCCAGCAGCGGCATCTGGTACTTGCCGGCGACAAACACGGCGAGGTCGTGCGCACTCATGATCCCGCTGCCCACCAGCTCGTCGATCAGCTGCGTGCGTTTTTCACGCGCGCTCTGTTCGAGCTGGGTGAGTAGCGTGGGCGCGATCCGCCTGCTCTGCGCTAGAGCGAGTCCGAGTGTCATGAGTCCAGTCCGTCAGGCTGAAGCTGACCATTTCAGCGCGCGCCGGGCCCCACCGCCTCCAGCGTGCGCTCGCCCCCCAAGGCGATTGTTTTATGTTCTGCCGCCGGTACCCCACCCATTCGTGGGGGGTGGTGCCCGGAACCGGGGCAGTTTGCCGACCGCCCCTGCATTTGTAAAGCGCGCATCAAAGCGCAGCTTGCATTTGTGCCACATCGGCAGAAAACGGTTCTAACTGAAGCGTTTGCTCTCGAGTGTGGCGTCAGCTGCGCTTGGGCTGCGGCGGCTGGTGCAGCCGCACCGTGCGGATGGACTGGCTGTCCATCTGGACGATGTCCATCACGCAGCCCGCAATCTTCACGCTGACCGTCGCCTCGGGAATCTCTTCCAGCACTTCCAGTAGCAACCCGTTGAGCGTCTTCGGGCCGTCGGTTGGCAGGCTCAGGCCCAGGCGCCGGTTCAGGTCGCGCAACGACATTCCCGCATCCGCAAGATAAGTGCCTTCCTTGTCCCAGGCCAGCTTGCCGGCGTTCGGAAGCGTGGTGGTGAACTCGCCGATCATCTCTTCGATGATGTCCTCCAGCGTCACCAGCCCCAGCATGTCGCCGTATTCATTGACGATCAGGCCGATGCGGCGGCGGTTCTCCTGGAAGTACTGCAACTGGCGGAAAACGGGTGTGCCGCTCGGCACGAAATACGGCTCGGCGAGCAGGCCGCGGAAATCGTCGTGCGTAAGTTCGGTGTGCCCCAGCAGTGACAGGACCTTGCGCACATGCAGGATGCCGATCACCTGATCGCTGTCTTGCTCGAACACCGGGAGCTTGTTGTGGTAGCAGGTCTCGAGTTGCTGGATGACCTCTTCAATCGGGCGCGACAGATCCAGCGATTCCACCCGCGCGCGCGGCGTCATCACGTCGTCCACGGTGATGGCGTCCAGATCGAACAGGTTGAGCAGGATGCTGCGGTGCTTGTGCGGAATGAAGTTGCCTGATTCCAGCACAAGCGTGCGCAGTTCCTCGGTCGACATGCGCTGCTCAGGCGCCTTGCGTGTGTTGATCCGCACCAATCGCAGCACACCCATTGCAAACGCGTTGACCACCGCGACCAGCGGCGTCGAAATCTGCATCAGCGGCTTGATGATGAAGCTGGCCGGGAAAGCAACGCGTTCTGGGTAGGTCGCGCCCACGATCTTGGGGGCGATCTCGGCGAACACGATGATGAGAAACGCGACGATGGCCGTGGCGATCGACAGCGTCGTTCCGTTGTTGCCGAAGTAATGGATCGCCAGCGTCGTAATCAGCACCGGCACAGCGGTGTTGATCAGGTTGTTGCCGATCAGGATGAGCGAGAGCAGTTTGTCGGTTTGACCGAGCAATTGCTGCGTATTGCGCGCGCCCGATACGTTGGACTTGGCAAGATGCCGCAGGCGATGGCGGTTGAGCGCCATCATCGCGGTTTCGGAAATCGAGAAGAAGGCGGAGCAGCACAACAGTAGCGCGACGGCGCCGATTTGTGCCCAGAGCGGCCAAGAGTCCAAAGCGGGAGAGGAAGGACGGCGAAGTGCCAACTATAACAGAGGGGTTTGTCGCGCCGAGGCGGACTGCCGTTGCGCATGCCGTTCCCGTAGATTCCCTTGGGATGGCCGTCCAGAAACAAAAAAGCCCAGCAATTGCTGGGCTTGATGTCCTTGATCGACAAGGGAATTTCTGGTCGGGGTGAGAGGATTCGAACCTCCGGCCTCTACGTCCCGAACGTAGCGCTCTACCAGGCTAAGCTACACCCCGATGCTTCTTCGCAGATCTCGTGCGTGTCAGGACTGACGCTGCAGCGAGAAAGCACACAAGTCTATCAGCGTCTGGCGGAAAAGGGAAGGGGGTAATGCGTTTGCTGCCGCTTCGGCTGCAGCGGCTTCGCGTTCGGCGGCCTGGCGCGTGTACTCCAGCGCGCCGGAAGTCTGAATGGCAGCGAAGATCGCATCGAAATGTTCCGTGCCGCCTTGCTCGATGGCTTGGCGCACCAGTGCACGCTGTTCTTCCGTGCCGTTCGATAGCAGATGGATGAGCGGCAGGGTCGGCTTGCCTTCGCGCAGGTCGTCGCCAGCGTTCTTGCCCATCTGGTCAGCGGTGGACGTGTAGTCGAGCAGATCATCGACGATCTGGAACGCGGTGCCGATGCGGCGGCCGTATTCAGCAGCGGCCTCTTCGGTGGCGGCGTCGGCGCCTGAGAGCACCGCGCCGATCTGGGCGGCTGCCTCGAACAGCTTGGCGGTCTTGTAGCGAATGACCTGCAGGTAGCGCTCTTCCGTCACGTCCGGGTCGTGCATGTTCAGCAGTTGCAGAACCTCGCCTTCGGAAATGATGTTGGTTGCGTCGGCGAGGATCTGCATGATGCGCATGCTGTCGGCCTGCACCATCATCTGGAAGGCGCGCGAGTACAGGAAATCGCCCACCAGCACGCTGGCCGCATTGCCGAACACGGCGTTGGCGGTTTTTCGGCCGCGGCGCAAGTCGGATTCGTCAACCACATCGTCGTGCAGCAGCGTGGCCGTGTGGATGAACTCGACCACGGCAGCCAGCTCGTGCTGATGCTCGCCCTTGTAGCCGAGCGCATTTGCCACCAGCAGCAGGATCACCGGGCGCAGCCGCTTGCCGCCGGCGCTGATGATGTATTCGCCAATCTGATTGATCAGCACCACCTCCGAGCCTAGGCGGCGGCGGATCACGGCATCGACGGCACGCATGTCTTCAGCGACAGGAGCGAGCAGGACGGAGGCGGAGGTCTGAGTCAAGGCGAATTCCGACAGAAAGCGTGTGGCTGATGGTCGACTTGCGCGGGGAGCGATGCTGCGCAAAAAACCGCGAGATTATAGAGCAACCAGGCGGTTTGCCCGATGGCGCGGCGCCCCAGGCTTGACGTGGCGGGCCGTTGCGCGGGCGCAGCACCCGGTCAGGCGATTAGTCTTTGATTTGCTTGGGTTTTTCTTGTATAGTTGCGAGTTCTCTGTGTCCGTCGTCTGCGTATGCGGGCGGCAAGTGGCACAAGAGTCACGTTTTAGTTCTTTTATCGAGGTCCGACAATGTACGCGGTCGTAAAAACCGGCGGTAAGCAATACAAGGTTGCTGCTGGCGAAAAACTGAAAGTAGAACAGATACCGGCGGACGTTGGCGCAGAAATCACGCTTGACCAGGTGCTCGCAGTGGGCGCCGGCGACCAACTCAAGGTTGGTGCGCCGCTGGTGAGCGGGGCTGCCGTCAAAGCCACCGTCATCTCCCACGGTCGTCACGACAAAGTGCACATCTTCAAGATGCGCCGTCGTAAGCACTATCAAAAGCGCCAAGGGCATCGTCAAAATTACACCGAGTTGCGTATCGACTCGATCGTGGCCTAAGGCTGCGTCGTCTACGTAACCGGATAGGAGTTCAGTCATGGCACAGAAAAAAGGCGGCGGTTCCACACGGAACGGCCGCGATTCCGAGTCGAAGCGCCTGGGCGTGAAGGTGTACGGTGGTCAAGCCATCAACGCTGGCGGCATCATCGTTCGCCAACGCGGCACCCGCACGCACGCTGGCGTGAATGTGGGCATGGGCAAGGACCACACCCTCTTCGCGCTGGTCGATGGCCACGTGAAGTTCGCCAACCGCGGCGAAGGCAAGAAGCAGTTCGTCGACGTTGTTCCGGCGGCCTGATCCAGCCTTGTAGTCAAAAGGCCCCGCACCCGTGCGGGGCTTTTTCGTTTCTGGCTGCTAACAAAACGCGACCCTGATCCTGGGCGGTACGCTGCTTCTTGGCGCTTGTTTCCAGGCGCGTTCTGTTAGCAATGGCGCGAGCGGCGCCGATTTCTTTTTACCTGCCGTGCGCACGCCGCACGGGCGGAGACCCTCCATGAAGTTCATCGACGAAGCCCGGATTGAAGTGATCGCTGGTGACGGCGGCAACGGCAGCGCCTCGATGCGCCGCGAGAAATTCGTCCCGTTTGGCGGACCGGATGGCGGCGACGGTGGGCGCGGCGGTAGCGTGTGGGCCGTGGCTGACCGCAACATCAACACCCTGATTGACTACCGCTTTGCCAAGAAGCATCTCGCGCGCAACGGCGAAAACGGCCGAGGTGCCGACTGCTACGGCGCCGCTGGCGACGACATTACGCTGCGCATGCCCGTGGGCACCGCCATCTATGACGCCGACACGGAAGAGCTGATCGCCGACCTGACCGTCGACGGGCAGCGCCTGTGCCTGGCGCAGGGCGGCGAGGGCGGCTGGGGCAACATCCACTTCAAGTCGAGCACCAACCGCGCGCCGCGCCAGAAGACCGACGGCAAGGCCGGTGAGCGCCGCAACCTGCGCCTCGAGCTGAAGGTGCTGGCCGACGTGGGCCTGCTCGGCATGCCGAATGCCGGCAAGTCGACGCTGATCACCGCCATTTCCAATGCGCGCCCGAAGATTGCCGACTACCCGTTCACGACGCTGCACCCGAATCTGGGCGTGGTCCGGACGGGCCCGTCGAAGTCCTTCGTGGTGGCCGACATTCCAGGCCTGATCGAGGGCGCGGCGGAAGGTGCCGGTCTGGGGCACCAGTTCTTGCGCCACCTGCAACGCACACGCGTGCTGCTGCACGTGGTGGATCTTGCCCCGTTCGACGAGAGCGTGGACCCGGTGGCCGAAGCCAAGGCGATTGTCGGCGAACTGAAGAAATACGACGCTGAACTCTTCGACAAGCCGCGCTGGCTCGTGCTGAACAAGCTCGACATGGTGCCCGAGGACGAACGCGAAGCGCGCGTGAAGGACTTCGTGAAGCGCTTCAAGTGGAAGGGCCCGGTGCACCGCATTTCTGCGTTGACGCACGACGGCACGCAGGCGCTTGTCCACGCGATCCAGGAATACCTCGACGAGCTGCGCGCCGAAGAGGACGCCGCAGCGGCCGCGCCCGACCAGCGTCTGGACCCGAGCCTGCACAACGTCGACCACGACGGTCAAGCCTGAACACAACAAACACCCTTCGGAGACACGTCCACCATGGCCCTGCATTCGCTGATTGCCGATGCGCGCCGCCTTGTCGTTAAGGTCGGTTCCAGCCTGGTTACCAACGATGGCCGTGGCCTAGACCAGGCCGCCATTGCCCGCTGGGCCGCGCAGATCGCGGCGTTACGGGCGGCCGGCAAGGAAGTCGTGCTGGTCAGCTCCGGTGCCATCGCCGAGGGCATGCAGCGGTTGGGCTGGGCCAAGCGTCCGAAGGAGATTCATGAGTTGCAGGCCGCCGCGGCCGTGGGGCAGATGGGGCTGGCGCAGGTGTACGAATCCGAGTTCGCGCGGCACAGCATTCGCACGGCGCAGGTGCTGCTCACGCATGGCGATTTGGCCGATCGCGAGCGCTACCTCAACGCACGTTCCACGCTGCTCACGCTGCTGGGCCTCGGTGTCGTGCCGATCATCAACGAGAACGACACGGTCGTCACCGACGAGATCAAGTTTGGCGACAACGACACGCTGGGCGCGCTGGTCACCAACCTGATCGAAGGTGATGCGCTGATCATCCTGACAGACCAGCGCGGCCTGTATACCGCTGACCCGCGCAAGGACCCGGACGCCCGCTTTGTCGACGAGGCGCAGGCTGGCACGCCAGATCTTGAGCAGATGGCCGGCGGCGCCGGTTCGAGCATCGGCAAGGGCGGCATGCTGACGAAGATTCTGGCGGCCAAGCGTGCGGCCAAATCGGGTGCGCACACCATCATCGCTTCGGGGCGCGAGCCCGACGTGCTTGCGCGGCTGGCGAATGGCGAGGCCATCGGCACGCAACTTCGCGCGCCGACGGGGCGGATGGCGGCGCGCAAACAATGGATGATCGATCACCTGCAACTGCGCGGTCGCGTGGTGCTGGATGCCGGTGCGGTAGAGAAACTCACGGCCGGCGGAAAGTCGTTGCTGCCGATCGGCGTGACCGAAGTGCAGGGCGAATTTGCGCGCGGCGAAGTGATTTCTTGCGTGGATACGACAGGCCGTGAAGTGGCGCGGGGGCTGACGAACTATTCGTCGGCCGAGGCCCGGCTCATCGCGCGCAGGGCATCCTCCGAGATCGAGTCGGTGCTTGGCTACGTAAGCGCCGCGGAGCTGGTGCACCGGGACAACCTGGTGCTGCTCTGATTCAGTCGCTCGGCGGCGTGTCAAAACAAAAGGCCAACCTTGCAGGGTTGGCCTTTGTGTTTGAGGCAGATGATGCAGTACGCCGACGTTTGCCGCTCAGGGCCCGAAATACCGGCCGCCCTGTCCCAACCGTTGCACCAGCGTAGAGGCCTTTCCATCTCCAGCTACCGAGCGCACGTCGCAGAAGTACGAGCGCAACAGCGCCGATGCATAGTCCGTCGGACCGCCATTGCCAACGCGCTGCCAATCCGTGGCGGGCTTGTAGGCATTCATGCTGGCGGACTCGGTATTCGCGGTTTCGTTCATGTCCACCGCGCGGTTGCTGATCCACTGGTTGGTGTCATTGCGCAGCGTCGCATAGATGCGTCGCTCGGCCGTGTCGCAGCGCAGGCCTTCGTAGTTCACGTTGCGCGCGCCGGTCTTGCTCGTGATCAGCACGGTGTAGCGCACCACGTTGTCCTTGCCGATCGACACCGATTTCGGATCGATGGCAAAACGCAGCGGCGAATCAGTGCGGCCGCCCACATCGAACGGCACGGCATCACGATCGACCGGCGGGGCCGGGAAGGTCACGGCGTCTTCCTTGAAAGGCTTGTCGTTGAACGGGTCCATCAACAGCTTGTCTTCGAGGTCGCCGGTGCGGTTATGGCCACATGCCGTCAACGCCAGCGCAGCCGCCAGCGCGAGCGGCACGAGAGCGCGGTGCGCTCCACGTATCGTCGTCATCAGATTCACGAATTGTCCTTGGGAGCCGTGTCGTCAGGGTTGGGGGAGGGGGCGGTCGGCGAGGATACGCTCACCGTTTCAACGATGACCGTCGTGGTGGTGACGGTCAGGGCCGGCTGGGCGTACGGCTCGTTCCGGCCGCTCTGGCCGCCGGAACGTTCACGGTGATCGCGCGCATCACGTCCGTCGCGCTCACGGTGCTGCCCGCCGCGCCCGTAGGGCGAGAGCGGTGCGCGCGCCTGCCGCTGCACGAAGCGTGAAAGCTCCGACAGCGCCAGCTGATACACCTCGCGCTTGAACTCGATGACGGCCTCGAGCGGCACCCAGTACTGGCTCCACCGCCACGCATCGAATTCCGGATGCTCGGTGGCGCGCAGTTGGATGTCGCAGTCGCGACCGACCATGCGCAGCAGGAACCAGATCTGTTTCTGGCCCCGATAGTGGCCGCGTATTTCGCGGCGGATGAACTTGTCCGGCACCTCATACCGCAGCCAGTCGCGCGTGCGACCGACGATCCGGACGTGTTCTGGCAACAGGCCGACTTCTTCGTGCAGTTCGCGGAACATCGCTTGTTCGGGCGTCTCGCCGTACTTGATGCCGCCTTGTGGAAACTGCCAGGAGTGCTCGCCAATGCGCTTGCCCCAGAACACCTCGTTTCTTGCGTTGATGAGGATGATGCCGACGTTCGGGCGGAAGCCTTCACGATCGAGCATGACTGCACCTCGAATACTTTAGAATTACGCCGATTATAGAGCGGCCCGTCGCTCGGCTGTCACAGAAGCCGAAATGTTGCCGCTCACTCGCGCCTCCTGGGGGAGGGGCGTCGATTGCGCGAATGTGCGCTAGGCGCCTCGTATCATCTCCTGATTCCGGTGGCTTTTGCCCTTGTTTTCGCGGCTTTGGTTGGCTGCGTCATCCCTTATTGTCAGTCGCATGAAAGCGTCCCAATTCTTCATTTCCACGCTCAAGGAAGCGCCCGCCGACGCGGAGATCGTCTCGCACAAGTTGATGATGCGTGCCGGCATGATCAAGAAGCTTGGCGCGGGCCTCTATACGTACATGCCCGTGGGGCTGCGCGTGATCCGCAAGGTCGAGCAGATCGTGCGTGAGGAAATGAACGCCGCCGGCGCGGTGGAGGTGCTGATGCCGGTGGTGCAGCCGGGCGAGCTGTGGCAAGAGACCGGCCGCTGGGACAAGATGGGCGACGAACTGCTGCGCTTCAAGGATCGCCACGAGCGCGATTTCGTCATGCAGCCGACGTCGGAAGAGGTGGTGACCGACATCGCCCGTACCGAAATCCGCTCGTACAAGCAGCTGCCGGTCAATTTCTACCAGATCCAGACCAAGTTCCGTGACGAGCGCCGCCCGCGCTTCGGCATCATGCGCGGCCGCGAATTCACCATGAAGGACGCGTACTCCTTCGACCGCGACGCCGAAGGCCTGAAGGTTTCGTATCAGAAGATGTACGACGCCTATACGCGCATCTTCCAGCGCTTCGGCCTGGAATTCCGCGCCGTGGCGGCTGATAACGGCGCCATCGGTGGCTCGGGTTCGCACGAATTTCACGTGATTGCCGACACGGGCGAAGACGCCATCATCTATTGCCCGGATTCGGACTACGCCGCCAACATCGAGGCTGCGGAAGCCGTTGCCCCGGCTGCACCGCGTGGTGCCGCCGCCGAGGTGCTTACCAAGACGCATACGCCGGGCCGCGCCAAGTGCGAGGCCGTGGCCGAGCAACTGGGGATTCCGCTTCAGCGCACGATCAAATCCATCGTGCTGGCCACTGACGTCGAGGGCGGCGAACCCCAGATTTGGCTGCTGCTGCTGCGCGGCGATCATGAGCTCAACGAGGTCAAGGCATCGAAGGTGCCCGGCCTGGCCGATTTCCGCTTTGCCACCGAAGGCGAAATCCTGCGCGTGTTCGGCACGCGGCCGGGTTATCTCGGCCCGATCGGCACCAAGCTGCCCGTGAAGGTGGTGGCCGATCGCACGGCGGCCGCCATGAGCGATTTCGTGGTTGGTGCGAACGAAGAGGATTACCACTTCACCGGCGTGAACTGGGGCCGCGACTTGCCCGAGCCCGAGGTCTACGACCTGCGTAACGTGGTGGCAGGCGATCCGTCGCCGGATGGCAAGGGCACGCTGGCTATCTGCCGCGGCATCGAAGTCGGTCACGTCTTCATGCTGGGCACGCGTTACTCCGAGGCGATGAACGCCACGTTCCTCGATGAAAACGGCAAGACGCAGCCGATGGTGATGGGCTGCTACGGCATCGGCATCACGCGCATCCTGGGTGCGGCCATCGAGCAGAACTACGATGCTCGCGGGATCATCTGGCCGGCCTCGATCGCGCCGTTCCAGGTGGTGATCTGCCCCGTGGGCTACGACCGCTCCGACGCCGTGCGCGAGGAAGCCGATCGCCTGCACGCCGAACTCGTCGCTGCCGGCATCGATGTGATGCTGGACGACCGCGGCGAACGCCCCGGCGCGATGTTTGCCGACTGGGAACTGATCGGCGTGCCGTTCCGCGTGGTGGTGGGTGACCGCGGCCTGAAGGAAGGCAAGCTGGAATTCCAGGGCCGCCGCGACGAAGCCGCCACCGCCGTGGCACCGGCCGAGGTGCTGGCGACGCTGAAGGCGCGTCTCGCGCAATAACGCAACGACAGGACCGCCACGCATGCCCCGCTTGTTCTCCGCTCGCCTGATCGCCGCTGCGCTGTGCGCGGGGACGTTGCTCGCGGGCACGCAGGCGGCGTGGGCAGGCGCCCAGAAAGAGGAATACCTGGCGGACTCCGTGCGCAGCGCGCTGTCCGCCGCCGTGGCCGATAGCCGCCCGCTGCGCCCGGTATTTGCCAGCAATGACGAGCAACTCGGCTACCTGCGCTGGCTGGCCGAGATGTCGGTGCGCATGTCCGGCAAGATTCCGCAGGCGTCGGTACGCGTCGAACTGATCGAGACGGCGTATTACGAAGCCAAGCGCGCTGGCCTGGACCCAGCGCTGGTACTCGGCCTCATCCAGGTGGAAAGCGGCTTTCGCAAATACGCCATCAGCAGTGCCGGTGCGATGGGCCTGATGCAGGTGATGCCGTTCTGGACGCGCAGCATCGGCGACAACGACTCGCGCAAGCTTTTCCATCTGCAGAGCAACCTGCGCTACGGCTGCACGATCTTGCGTCACTACCTCGACATGGAAGGCGGCAATCTGTATTTGGCGCTGGGCCGCTACAACGGCAGCCGGGGCCAGCCGCAATATCCGAATGCCGTGCTCGCTGCGTGGAAGCGCTGGCAGTATCAGGAGTCGAGCGCGATGACGGTGTCTGCGCCGGCCGAGCCCGTTGTCCCCGCTGCGCGTGCCAAGGCATTGCCTGAAGTGCCGGCGCGCAATCCTTTCTCGCCACTACGTATTGCTGGCGGTCCGGCAGGCGGTTCCTGATCTTCTGTCGGCGAACGGTGGGCCTACAATAGGGCCATCTCTCGTTCGCCCGCATCTCCATCCCGCATGTCCACCCCCCAACCGTACGCGACGATGTCTGACGCGCTGCGCGACTGGCTGCAGCGTCACGTGACCGAAGGTTTCGAGGCCGAATCCCTGGTGGCGTCGATGGTGCAATCCGGCTACGACCGCGCTTTCGCGCGCCGTGTCGTCGATGAGGCGCTGACCGCTCGCGCGCCCGCCCCCGTTGTGGCGCCCGCGCCGACACCTGCTGCCGACCAGGCGGTTGAAAACAGCAATGCCGTGCATACCGCCGACGGCGACATTCCGATCCTGTTTGCACTCGAGACGCCGCGCATCGTGCTGTTCCAGCACTTCTTGTCGGACGCAGAGTGTGACGAGCTGATCGCGATCGGGCGCAACCGCCTCAAGCGCTCGCCCGTCGTGAACCCCGATACGGGCGAGGAAAACCTGATCTCGGCCCGCACAAGCCAGGGCGGGATGTTCCAGGTCGGCGAGCATCCGTTGATCGCCAAGATCGAAGCGCGCATCGCACAGGCCGTGGGCGTGCCGGTCGAACACGGCGAAGGCTTCCAGGTGCTGAACTACCAGCCCGGCGGCGAATACCAGCCGCACTTCGATTTCTTCAACCCGGGCCGCAGCGGCGAGGCGCGCCAGCTTGAAGTGGGCGGCCAGCGCGTGGCCACCATGGTCATCTACCTGAACAGCGTGCAGGCTGGCGGCGCGACGGGCTTTCCGAAGCTGGGACTGGAGGTGGCGCCGGTCAAGGGCAACGCCGTCTTCTTCGTCTACAAGCGCCCCGACGGCACGCTGGACGAAGACACGCTGCACGCCGGCCTGCCGGTCGAGCGTGGCGAGAAATGGATCGCCACCAAATGGCTGCGTGAACGCCCATACCGTCGCGGCGCCTGATCGACATCAGGCGATGGAATACACCTTTGTCTCGGCGACCGTGCTGCTGGTGCTGATCACCGATCCGCTCGGCAACATTCCCATCTTCATCTCGGCGCTGCGGCCGGTGGCCCCCGAGCGCCGCAACCGCGTCGTGCTGCGCGAGGTCGGTATTGCGTTCGTGCTGCTGCTCGTCTTCATGTTCTTTGGCGAGAGCTTCCTGCGCATGATGAGCCTGACCGACATGTCGCTGCAGATTGCGGGCGGCATCGTGCTATTCCTCATTGCACTGCGGATGATCTTCCCGCGTGAAGGTGCGGCCGAGTCGCAGCCCACCGGCGAACCCTTCATCGTGCCGTTGGCGATCCCGGCCATCGCCGGGCCGTCGGCGATGGCCACGGTGATGCTGTTGGTGTCGCAGGCGCCCGGGCGCATGTGGACGTGGGTCGGCTCGCTGTGCGCGACGATGGCCGTGTGCGCTGTGGTGCTGCTGAGTGCCACGCACATCCAGCGCCTCGTGGGTGAGCGCACGGTGATGGCGTTCGAGCGGCTGATGGGGCTGATCCTGGTGGCGATCTCGGTGGAGATGCTCCTCAAGGGCATTCGCACCTTCGCGCATCAACTCTGAACCCCGCGCGGGCAACAAAAAAGGGCGACTGAGATGTCGCCCTTTTTGTTTGCCGCGGTGCCGCCTCAGGTGTTCTTTAGCGCGCGGATGGTCGGCAGGTTGCGCCAGTAGCCCTTGGCGTCCATGCCGCAGCCGAACACGTAGCGGTCTGGCACGTTGAAGCCGCAGAAGTCCGGGTACAGCGGCTTGGACTTGCTGAGCGTCTTCTCGCACAGCACGGCGGAGTAGAACTCGGCTGCGCCCATGTCGATGATGCGCGAGCGGATGGCGGCCATCGTTTCGCCTTCGTCGAGAATGTCGTCCAGCACCAGCACCGTGCGGCCCTTGACCGACTCGCGCGGCGCCACGCGCCACTGCATCTCGCCGCCCACCGTCTTGTTGTTGTAGCGCGAGAGGTGGATGTAGTCGAACTCCAGCGGGAAGGCCAGCTTGGGCAGCAGCATGCCGGTAAAGACGGCCGCGCCGCCCATCACGGACAGCACCATCGGGAAGGTGTCGCCGATCTTCTCGGTGATCTCTTCGGCCATGCGGTCCAGCGAGCCGCGCACGGCGTCTTCGCTGACGATTTCTTCGGAGTTGGCCCAGAGTTCGCGGGCCTGTTCTGCGCTCAGCATCGTGTCGGTTCGGTGAAACGGTTCGGTGTGTCGATCAAAGGTGCGATTCAGTAAGGAGGGTAGCCCGCTCAGCGGCCGCCGAACATCCCCTTCATGCCGCCTTTCATGCCGCCCATGGCGCGCATCATCTTCATCATGCCGCCGCCTTTGAGCTTTTTCATCATGCCTTGCATCTGCTCGAATTGATTGAGCAGACGGTTGACTTCCTGCACCTGCACGCCCGCACCGGCGGCGATGCGGCGCTTGCGGCTCGCCTTGATGAGTTCGGGCTTGGCGCGCTCGGCAGCCGTCATGCTGTTGATGATGCCTTCCATGCGGCGGACCTGCTTTTCAGCCTGGTCCATGTTGGCACCCTGCGCCTGTTGCGCGAACTGCGCCGGCAGCTTGTCCATCAGGCTGCCCAGGCCGCCCATCTTCTTCATCTGGCCGATCTGGGCCTTGAAATCTTCGAGGTCGAAGCCGCCGGTCTTCTTGATCTTGGCCGCAAGCTTCTGCGCCTCTTCCATGTCGACACCGCGCTGGGCTTCTTCCACCAGCGCAAGGATGTCGCCCATGCCCAGAATCCGCTGGGCCATGCGGTCGGGGTAGAACGGCTCCAGCCCGTCGAGCTTTTCGGCCACACCGACGAACTTGATCGGCTTGCCCGTGATGTGACGCACCGACAGCGCCGCGCCGCCACGCGCATCGCCGTCGAGCTTGGTCAGCACCACGCCGGTCAGCGGCAGGGTGTCGTTGAAGGCCTTGGCGGTGTTGACGGCGTCCTGGCCGAGCATCGCGTCGACCACGAACAGCGTTTCGGCCGGCTTGAGCGTGGCGTGCAGCGCGGCGATTTCCTGCATCATCGCCTCGTCGATACCAAGGCGGCCGGCCGTATCCACGATCAGCACGTCATGGTAGTGCTTCTTGGCCCAATCCAGTGCTGCGGCGGCAATGTCCACCGGCTTCTGGTCCGGCTGCGAGGGGAAGAACTCTGCGCCCACCTGCTCGGAAACGGTCTTCAGCTGCGCGATGGCGGCGGGGCGATACACGTCGCACGACACCGTCAGCACTTTCTTCTTCTTGTTCTCTTTGAGCCACTTGGCGAGCTTGCCGACCGTGGTGGTCTTACCCGCGCCCTGCAGACCGGCCATGAGGATGATCGCGGGCGGCGTGACGTTGAGGTTCAGCTCCGCCGCGCGGCCGCCCATGATGTTGCTGCCGACGCCTTCCAGCGCTTCCTGGCCGCCGATGATGGCCGTCAGTTCGCGTTGGACGATGCCGACCAGCGCCTGGCCAGGCGAAAGGCTTGTGATGACGTCTTCGCCGAGCGCTTTTTCCTTGACGCGGGCAATGAACTCGCGCACGACCGGCAGCGCCACGTCGGCTTCGAGCAGTGCCAGGCGGACTTCGCGCAGCATCTCGGCGGTATTGGCTTCGGTCAGGCGCGCTTCGCCGCGCATGGTCTTGACCACGCGCGCGAGCCGTTGGGTCAGGTTATCCAGCATGACAGTGACAGGGATCCGGAATTGGGGACGGGATGAAGAGGAGGCCGGCGCGCGTTTCGCTTGCACCGGCTAGGAATGTGCTTATTGCGCGCATGTTGCGTTCCCGCCCAACGAGGCTTTCGGCGGGGGCGGGCCCCAGCCAAAACCGGGGTGCGCTGCGGTAAACTGTGCAAATGGCAATTGTACTGTATGCGCTGACGGCGCTTCTCTACGGCACCCTCGCTTCGGTAGCGTGGGCGCGACGCGGTGGACTGGGCGCCCAGGCCCCGGCCGGAGCCATGGCGGCAGGCGGTCAATCGCCGGGCGCCACGGTGCTCGTTCCGCCGCCTCCGGGGGCCGCCGACACTGTCCCGGCCTGGTGGCGCTGGGGTTTGCTGGCCGCCTTGATCGCGCACGGGTTCCTGCTGCACGAGACGATCTTCCCGGCCAGTGCCATGGTGTTTGGCTTTGCCTATGCGCTGTCGGCCATGCTGTGGCTGGGCGTGGGCATTTTCTGGATCGAAAGCCTCTTCTTCTCGCTGGCCGGCCTCGGCCTGCTCGTGATGCCGGTGGCGCTGGTCGGAAGCCTGCTGCCGGTGGCCTTCCCTGGCACGCAAATTCTCGGCTATGCGGCCAGCCCGCTGTTCAAGCTGCACTTCGCTATTGCCAACGTGGCCTACGGGCTGTTCACGCTGGCGGCATTCCACGCGATCCTCATGCTGGCTGCGGAGCGCCGACTGCACACCATCAACCGCCCGGAGGCAAGCTGGTTCAGTCGCTGGCTGGATTTGCTGCCGCCGCTGCTCACGCTCGAAAAACTGCTGTTCCGGCTGATCGGGGCGGGCTTCATTCTGCTGACGCTGACGATCGCCTCGGGCGTGCTGTTCTCCGAACAGCTGTTCCACAGCGCCTTCCATTTCGACCACAAGAACATCTTTGCCGTGCTGTCGTGGGCGATGTTCGGCGGCATCCTGATCGGTCGGCGTTTTCGCGGCTGGCGCGGGCGTGTGGCGCTGCGTTGGGTGATGGCGGCCTTTGCGATCCTGCTGCTGGCATACGTGGGCAGCCGCTTCGTGCTCGAAGTCATTCTGCATCGCGCCTAGCGCGTTCCTGGCGCCAGCGCCGTTACCTGTCCTTGTCTGTTCCCCATGTCTCGTCCTGTCCTGCTGATCCTGATGCTGCTCGCCGGCTGGTGGTGGTTGAGCCGCCTTGGGACGCGCTCCTCCCGCTCTTCGGGGCAGGGCCAGACGGCCCCGCGCGGGCAGGGCACGGCCCAGCGCACTCCTCCCCCCCAGGCGTCGCAACCCATCGAGCAATGTGCCGTGTGCGGCGTGCACGCGCCGCGCACCGGCATGATCGCGCTACCGGGCGGCCGCTATCGCTGCCCGGAGCATGCTGACCGAGGCAACACATGACGCCCGAAGCGTCAGGTGCCGCGCGGGCAACACCGTCCGCCGCGCGCAGCCTGCTCTCGCGCCTGAATGCCTGGCGCGCAATCCGGGCGGTCTGGCTGGAGCCCGATCCGCCTGAGTTCCAGTGGCGCTTGCTGCGCTATTTCGCCTTCAGCCGCGCGGCCGTGGCGCTGGTGCTGTTGCTGTTCGTGATGGTGCCGCGCGAGCACAACGATGCAGTCGGCCTGCCCAATAGCGACGCCCTGCTCAGCCTGACGCTGCCGTATCTGGCGATGGCCCTGCTGATCCTGGCGGCGGCCGGCTGGTGGCGCACGCGGTTCCAATTCCGTGTGCGGCTGGATGTGGTGCTCGATCTGCTGTTCCTGGGGCTGGCGTACGCCACGCTCTCGCGTCTGTCGGCCAGCGTGGCGATGGTGCTGCTGGTGCCGGTGCTGGCCGCGGGAGCACTCACCAGCCTGCTCTTTGCGCTGTTCACGGCGGCGGTGGCGTCGATCGTGGTGCTGGCCGATCCGTTCCTGCAGATGATGAGCGACGGCGTGATTGCCCCGGGCCTGGCATCTGCCGGGCTGTACGGCATGGTCTACATGATGGCCGCATCGATGATGTACGGCCTGTCGCACCGCCAGATCGCGCAGGAACGTTTGACGATGGCCCGCGAGCGCGAGCTGCGCCTGCAACAGCTCGTCAACCGCCTGATGGTCTACGACATGCAGGACGGCGTGATGCTCGTGCGTGCCGATGGCCGTGTCGTTGCAGCCAACCCGGCCGCAGCCATGCTGCTGGGCGTGCCGCAGAGCGCGTTTGTCGGCAGCGGTGCAATGTTGTTCGACCTGAAGGACGTGCCGCACCTGCGCCCGCTGCTCGAAACGCTGCGCCAGTGGCTGCGCCGCAAGAGCCGTCCGGCCGATGGCACTGGCGACGACGATGCACCGCGCATCCTCGATCTACTGCCCATGGCTACGGGCGGCCGGGGCGGCCGCGCGATGTTGAGCGCCCGGCTGCGCCTGCGTTTCATCCTGCCGAGCCTGGCCAACCTGCGCAGCGTCTATATGGATAGCCTTGTCAGCTCGATCGGCCTGGGCCTGCCGGGCGAGGGCGGCGAGATGCGTCCGCGCATTCCGTCGGCCGAAGCCACCGCGCAGGGCTGGTCGGCGGACGACGAAGCGTTTCTGCGTCACGAGTTGCACGACACCGTGCTGGTTCACGTGGAAAGCTGGGAGCGTGTGGCGGAGCAGGCGCAGCAGGAGAAGCTGGCCTCGATGGGCCGGCTGGTGGCCAGCGTCGCGCACCAGATCCGCAACCCGCTGGCCGCGATCAGCCAGGCCGCTGAGCTTCTGGACGATCCGGGCGAGGGGGGCGAGGGCCAGGATGGCGGCGCACACGTGCGACCGGAAAACTCCGGGGTGGAGACGCGCCTGCTGCGCATCATCCGGGATAACGTGCGCCGGCTCGACCAGGTGGTTGCCGACGTGCTGATGCTCTCGCGTCGCCCGCGTGGCGAACGCGTGCGCGTGCAACTGGCGCAGGTGCTGCCGGAGGTCGTCGAGCGCTGGCGTGCCGAAGCCCTGCGCCGCGCAGGCGAAGCCACCGAGATCAACCCGAACCTCGTGCGCGTGGCCGTCGACCTCGGCAAGCCCGTGCTGTTCGACCCGGCGCAGTTGCAGCAGGTGGTGGGCAACATGCTCGACAACGCGTTGCGTTATTGCCGCCGCGTGCCGGGTTCGATCCAACTGGCGGCCTACGCGCTGGACGACACCCACGCCGAACTCGTGATCTGGAACGACGGCCCGGAAGTGCCGACTGAGCAGCAGCGCAGCCTGTTCGAGCCGTTCTTCACGAATGACGCCCAAGGCACTGGCCTGGGCCTTTACATGGCGCGCGAGTTGTGTAGCGCCAACGATGCGCAGATCCGTTACGGCGCCATTGCACTGGAATCCTTGCTCGATCGCACCGGAGCGTTGACCATGGAGGCGCGCGACACGTTGCCGCGCCGCGCCTTCGTCATCACCCTGATGTTTGACCAACCTGCCTTGGCCGTAGCGGAATGATCTGCTGGCCGCGAATTTCTGCCGACCATCTGCTGATCCATGTCCAAAGCCGCCATCGTTCGCGAACCCATCCTCGTCGTCGATGACGAAGCCGACCTGCGCGAGCTGCTGGAAATTTCCCTGCGCCGCATGGGGCACGACGTCGTGCTTGCCAGCGGACTGGCCGAGGCGCGCGAGGCGCTCTCCCGCCAGCGCTTTGCGCTTGTGCTGACAGACATGCGCCTGGGTGATGGCCTGGGCATTGAACTCGTGCGCCAGCTTTCTGCCACGGCCGACCGCACGCCGGTGGCCGTCATCACTGCTTATGGCAGCGCCGAGAATGCGGTGGAAGCGCTCAAGGCCGGTGCGTTCGATTACATCGCCAAACCGCTCTCGCTGGACCAGTTGCGCAGCCTCGTGCTCAACGCGCTGGGCCGCCAGCAACGCGATCCCGATCCCGGTAATGCCGACTTGGTGGAGCGCACCAACGACCTGCTGCCGGGCCATTCCGCCGCGATGCAGGAAGTGCGCCGCTCGCTGATGCGCCTGGCGCGCAGCATGGCGCCGGTGGTGATCAGCGGCGAATCCGGCAGCGGCAAGGAGCGTGCGGCGCGCGCGGTGCATGCGCTGTCTGCGCGTGCATCGCGGCCGTTCGTGGCGGTCAACTGCGGCGCGATTCCCGAGAACCTGATGGAAGCCGAGTTTTTCGGCTACGTGAAAGGCGCTTTTACCGGCGCCGACACCGACCGGCAGGGTTTCTTCCAGGCGGCCAATGGCGGCACGCTCATGCTCGATGAGGTGGCCGACCTGCCGCTCACGATGCAGGTGAAATTGCTGCGTGCGTTGCAGGAGCGCCGCGTGCGCAAGATCGGCGAAAGCCGCGAAGACCCCGTCGACGTGCGTGTCGTGTGCGCCAGCCACCAGAACCTTGCGCGTCTGGTGGCTGCCGGCCGCTTCCGCGAAGATTTGTTCTACCGCCTGAACGTGCTGGAACTGCGCATGCCCACGCTGCGCGAGCGCGCCGAAGACGTGCCCGTGCTGGCCGGCGTGCTGCTCGAGCAGCTTGCCAGCCGCTACGGCGATCCGCGCCCCAAGCGCCTGACGCGTCCGGCGCTGCAGCAACTGTGCGCGTATCCGTTTCCGGGCAACGTGCGCGAGCTGGAGAACCTGCTGGAGCGCGCCTACGCCTTTGCGGAAGGCGAGTCGATCGACGTGGATGACCTTGGCGCACTCGGCGCCGAGATCGAGCGCTCGCCGCTGTTCCACCGCACGCGCGAGGCGCAGGCCGCCGCAGCGGCCCATCACCCGATGTCGCCGCCGATGACAAGCTGGCCTGATGCCGTCTACATGCCGGCGGCCGTGCCAAGTCCCATGGGGATGCCGCAACCAGTGGCGCAGCCTGAGCCGGCCCCTGTAGCGCAGCCGGCGGAGCCGTCGCTGCCGAGCGTTGCATTGCCGATCGATCTGCCGGCCTATCTGGAGTCGGTCGAGCGCAACGTCATCCTGGCCGCCCTGGACCAGACGGGCTTCAACCGCACGGCGGCCGCCAAGCTGCTCGGATTGTCATTCCGCCAGTTGCGCTATCGCATGCAGCAGCTTGGCATTCGTGACCCGCGTGACGTGGAAGCGTCGCCGGGCAGCGTGGGCGAGGCGGCCGGAAATGGGCTGAACGGCGATGCCTGAACGGTTGCACATCGGCGCTGACGGATGGGTGGACGGCGCGCGCCGCCATCCGTCGCCGAATATCGACGCACGGCCGGACGGCATGCCGATCGACCTGATCGTGCTGCACAACATCAGCCTGCCGCCGGCGCAATCCGCGGCCGACTTCGGCACCGACCACGTGCTCGACTTCTTCACCAACACGCTCGACTGTGACGCGCATCCGTACTTCGATCAGCTGCGCGGCGTGCGCGTGTCGGCGCATTTCTTCATCCGTCGCACGGGCGAATGCGTGCAGTTTGCGTCGTGCGACGCGCGGGCGTGGCATGCCGGTGCGTCGGACTTTTTCGGCCGCACGCGCTGCAACGATTTCTCGGTCGGCATTGAAATCGAGGGCACCGACGATCTGCCCTTCACGCCCGAGCAGTACGCCACCACGGCGTCGCTTGTGCGGGCGATTTGCGCGGCGTATCCCATTACGGCTATTGCAGGCCATTCGGACATTGCACCAGGCCGCAAGACGGACCCTGGGCCGCATTTCGACTGGGCGCATCTGCGTGCGCTCGGCGGGTTCAACGCGGCGTTGTTTCCGTATCAGTACGCGCTCTGACGCGACAATCCTCCCACGCCTCACGGTCTGCGGCCCACGTGCGAGGGTAAAACCGTGGAGCGTCACCCTCCAAGACTCAGGCGTGAGGGTGAAACGGTGGAGCGTCAGTGTCCAGGCATCGCACGCGAGCCTGAAACCGTGGAACGCCACAGTCGGAGGGTCGCGTGCGAGGGTCAAACTGTGGCGTTCCACGGTTTGAGGCTCACGCACGACAGTAAAACCGTGGAGCGTCACGGTCCGACGCTCGCGTGCGAGTGTGAAACCGTGAAGCGCGACCGTCGGATGCCCATTTCGTCGATCAATCCGGGAACGATTCCAGGGTCTGAAGCTCGCGCACGACACTTGAACCCGCGAACACGGAGGTGTGAGCACCATACGCGGGAATAAACGTCTCGAACGTCGTGGTGTGAAGCCCAAGCGTCGGGGTGAACCCGTGGCATTCGGCCCTTCGAGGCCAACACGTTGCAGGCCGCACGCCCTACGCAGCGCCGAAACGGAAGCGGGCAGCCCGCTTTCGAAGGCTGCCCGCATCTTTCCCTGCTTCTCTTTCTACTTCACTGCCTACCTCAGGTGCCCATCGCCGGGTCGGACACGCCGTCCTTGCCGGTTTCCATGCGACCGGCAAAGCGCCGCGTGAAGCCGCCTTGCGGCACCGTCACCGTGAAGTCGTACCAGTTGCCCTGGCGCGCGATCGGCCAATGCTGGTCGAGCTGCTTGCCGGCCGGGATGTCGAACGTCCACGGGCCGTCATTGCGGTAGGCATTCGGCTTGACGGTGAAGGTGCAGCCGGCGGTGCCGGTGTTCATCATCGTCACGTAGACCTCGGCGTTGGCCAGGTCGTAGCACACGCGGATTTCGGGCGCGCTTGCACCCGCTGCCGACACGGCGCTCACATCGCCCGAGAACGCGCGGTGGAAGCCGTTGGGGCCCAGCACCCACAGGTCGTACTTGCCCTTGTCGGCGGTGAACACGTCCCAGGTGTCGTCGAGCATCTTGCCGGGCTCGACCGCATAGCGGCGCGGCACGCGGTCCAGATGCAGGCGGTCGTACACGTGGAAGACGGCAGCCGCCGTGCCGGTGTTGCTGAAGATCAGGCGCAGCGCGCGGTTGGTGGCGTCTTCGCGGGCGCTGACATGCAGCTCGTACGGCAGGGCGCGCGAGGGGCGGGTGCCGGTGGCCTGCACAGGCATCTGCTGCGCTGTGACGGAGGGCAGCGGCACCTGCGGCTGCAACCCTTGCGCGGTGCGGATGGCGTCGGCGGTGGTCTTGTCGCGGTTGGGCAGCGTGGGCAGCGTCTCGTTGTTCGGGTTGACGAAGTTGAAGGCGCTGGTCAGGTCGCCCAGTACCGCGCGGCGGTACGCGCTGATGTTGGTCTCCTGGACGTTGAAACGCAGCTCCAGGAAGCGCAGCACCGACGTGTGATCGAACGCCTGCGAGTTGACCCAGCCGCCGCGGCTCCACGGCGAGACGATGTACATCGGCACGCGCGGGCCGGGGCCGTAGGGGTGTTGGTCCGTGTGGTATTCGCCGGCGGTGCTCACCGTCGACTTGCCGGCCAGCACGCCGTTGTCATAGGCGGGGGCTGCGGGCGGCGGCACGTGGTCGAAGAAGCCGTCGTTCTCATCGAAGTTGATGAACAGCACGGTCTTGCTCCACACGGCCGGGTTGGCGGTGAGCGCGTTGAGCACTTCCTGCGTGTACCACGCGCCCTGCACGGGGCTCGACGGGCCGGGGTGCTCGGAATACGTGGCCGGCGCGACGATCCACGACACCTGCGGCAATTGCCCGGCGGCGATGTCGTCCTTCAGCGCCTGCAGGAAGCCGCCGTCGGGCATGGTGTTGCCGACGCCCTTGATCAGCGGGCTGACGGTTTCGTCGGCGGGCGTGTACGGCGGGAACGGGCTGCCGTCGGCCAGGTTGCCGCGCGCGGCGTTGGCGTCGCGGTAGGCCTTGAAGCCGGCGAGCGGGTTGTCGGTGAAGTTGTCCGGCATGTTCTGGTAGACCTTCCACGACACGCCGGCAGCCTGCAGGCGCTCCGGGTAGGTCTTCCAGTTGTACGTGACGCTGGCGTCGAGGTGGTCGCCGCTGTTGTCGATGACGGGGCCGCCCGCCGCGCCGGTCGGGTCGTTCGTGCCCGTCCAGTGGAACAGCCGGTTGGTGTTGGTGCCGCCGTGGAACGAGCAGTGGTACGCATCGCACAGCGTGAAGGCGTTGGCCAGCGCGAACTGGAAGTCCAGCTCGGCCTGCTTGTAATAGCCCATCGATTGCGTCTGCTTGTAGGTCGGCCACTTGCTCATGCGGCCCAGGTCCCACGCGTTCTGCGCATCGGGGTAGCTGTGCGGCGTGCCCGAGACGCGCTGCGCGTTGCCGGCGCTGCTGTCGAGGTAATACGGCAGCACCGTGCGGCTCGGCCCGCTGCTGGGCACGTAGGTCTGCTGCCACACGTTCAGGCCGCCGGCCAGCGGGATGGGGAAGCGGTCGCCAAAGCCGCGCACACCTTGCAGCGTGCCGAAATAGTTGTCGAACGAGCGGTTCTCCTGCATCAGGATCACCACGTGTTCCACGTCGCGCATCGTGCCGGTGGCGTTGTTGGCGGGAATCGCCAGCGCACGGCGGATCGACGGCGGGAAGGCGGCGAGCGCGGCGGCGGAAATCGCCCCCGTGCTGGCCATCTTGAGGAAGTTGCGGCGGCTGCCGTTGTTAGCGTGGTTCGTGTCGGAAGTCATGTCGGTCTCAAACGCAAGTCGATGGGAAGCCGCGCGTTACGGAGCGCAGTGCAGGGTCGGCTTGTTGGCCGGCGGCTGGCCGGGTTGATCGGGCTGAGCGGCGCCGGGGCCGGTACCGGTGCCGGGCGTGCCGTCATTCGAATCGCCGCCGCAGGCCGACAGCGACAAGGTGGCGGCGCACAGCAGCACGGCGGCCAGCCGGTGCGGCCGCGCGAGAGGGTGGATGAAAGGCTTCATGAGCGGTCTCGTTCGGTTTGGGGGGGGAGGGGATCAGGGGTGCAGCGTCGACAGCGGCTGGTGCGAGCCGTTGATCGTCTTGAGTTCGTCCAGCGTCAGGCGGCGCGTCCACATGGCGAGGTCGTCGTAGGCCATCACGCCCTTGAGCGAGCCCGGGTTGTTGGGCACGTAGTTGTGCGTGGCGTCGTCGTTCATGCCCCAGACCTTGGTGGCCAGGCCACCCAGCTTCGTGACGTCGGTGTTGGCGATGGCCTTGTCTTCCACCTTCTGCACGCCGAGCACCGGGTCCAGGATGTAAGCGCTGAAGCGCTTGGCCTGCGCGTCCACCGACAGGGCGAGATAGGCCCACTGGTTGGCGCTGAACTTCATGCCCTGGATGTCGTCGCGCTTGCCGCCGCTGCCCAGGTTGAAGCGCACTTCGCAGCCGCCCCACAGTCCGATGGCGATGCCGGCATTGGAGCCGGAGGTGTAGTCCTTGTTGGCGAGGATCGGTTCGCCGGTGCCGTTGCCCTGCGTGCAGTCCGACTTGAACCAGAAGCCGATGGTGAATTGCGGGCTTAGCGCGATGTCAGCGCCGTTCTGCGTGAGCTTGTAGGCGTCGATGCGCGAATCGACCGAGAGCGCCGTGCCGCCAAAGGGGTCGGCGGCAGCAGAGCCGCCGTCGGTGCCGGCCACCCAGGGGCCGATCGTCGAGCTGGCTTTACGGTCGGTTGGCGGCAGCGGATCGAAGCTGTAGTACGCAGCCAGGCCGTTGGTGAGCGAGGTCGCCAGCGGCGTTGGCGCCACGTAGCTGATCTGCGCGAGCATCGAGACCGGCACGTTGTTGCGCACCAGCGTGTAGTTGATGCGGTAGATGCCGCTTGCGGCAGCGATGTTGCTGTCGGTGTACTGCGTGGCCGTGGCGGGCAGTGTGGCGACCGGCTTGCCATCACGCAGCACGGTGATGGGGCCGCTGGCAGCGGTCGGGTTCTGCCAGTTCAGCAACAGCGAGGCGCTGTACGCGCCCACGGTGCTCTGGACATTGCGCACGCCGACGGCACTGGCCGTGAGTGCTGCACCGTCCAACTTGTGAGCGGTGGCCGGTACGGCGGCGTTCAATTGCGCCAGCACGGTCGGCACGATGTCGGCCTCGCTCGGCAGGGCAGCGAGCGCGGCTTCCGACGTGGGCGCGGCCATGCCGTTCTTACCGAGCACCGGATTGACGCTCTTGTTCAGCGCGATGAAGGCGGTGCGGTTTTCAAGCGTCGGCGCCGACGTGGTGGCACCCGTGGCGTCCAGCCCGTGGCTGGTGGTCACGACGACGAGCCAGTCTTCGTTCGGGTTGGCGGTGCGGCGCTGGGCGATGGCGGCTTGCAGCGTGCCCAGCGCCTGGTCGACGTTGGCCAGCGCAGCGGTGTACGCGTCGCTCTGCAGGCCCGATGCCAGCGCGGCGGCGGCCGGTGCGGTGTATTGCGCGAAGACGACGTCGTAGCCGGACTGCACGAGCTTCACGCTGTTCTGCGTCACGCAGGTGTCCACCTGGGCGCAGTCCACGAGCGTGTCGAGGTTGCCGGCTTGCTGATCCGCCTTGAGAAGCGCAGGCAGCGCTGCCGAACTAACTGCGGCGCCGAGCCGTTGCGTGGCGCCGGCTGCCTTGGCGGCGCTGCGCGCGTAGCTGAACACGCTTGGGGCGGCCAGGGTGGTGACGGTGTCGTCCGTCACGCCATGGCGGTTTTGCCAGGCGCCGGTCAGCACGGTGGCCCAGCTTGGCGTGTCCAGCGGCGGCTGGGCGGTGGTGGTGCCCAGCGTGCCGCCGGTCGAAGCCGGCATCACCGCCAGCGCGCCCAGGTTCGGCAGGCTGTGCTGCAAGAGCGCGCTCTGTACCTGCGCATAAGTGGCGCCGTCCACGCCGACCACCAGCACCTTTTTGCTGGCGCTGGTAGAGGGCGCGTCTGTGTTGCCCTGGTTGGCGATGGGGCTGCTGTCGCTACCGCCGCATGCGGTCAACGTGGTCGCCAGCGTCGCGGCCACGGTCGTGCCCAGCGCTGCCGTCAGCAGGCGGCGGGCAGGTGGATTCCAAGCCATGTCGATTTCCTCGGTCGTTGTGCGCGGCGCTCGGTGTCCCGCCGCTGTGATTGCGCTCCCTGCAATGCGACCGAAGCGTAGGGTGGGGGCCTGTCGCTCAAGTGACAGCCTCGGCAAGAATGCTGATGTGGCTATTCGGATTTCTTGAGCGGGTGAATGCCGGGGATTGCCCCGGCGCGCGGCACGCGTGCACCGGTGCAGTGCGCAGCACACATACCCCTACCGAAGATGAGGTGACGTCTATTGAGCTTGCGACGTCGATAGAAAGAATTATTCTGAAGAGTCGGTCATTGCGACGCCGCACGCCAGCCCCGCCGACCCTTTGTGCAGACTGGCGTAGCGGGTTTGCGGCACCGCATTGGCGGGTGAAAAATAGCCCTCTGCCCCCACCTGTCAAGTCTAGGCAAATTCGATTGGGCCACTATACTTAGCGTCAATCCCGGAGTTGGACACTAGATGTAGTGGTCGCTTTCCGGGATTCTTATTTCAGCGCCACGCGGGGGCGGGCGTACGGCAGGTCGAGCCGGCGCTTGGGGACTGAGGAAAGGCAGGGGTCTTTTCCGTCTCATTTCTCCGCGTAGCGCAAGGATTCGCCCAGGGTGCTTCACCCCCGGCGCGCCAATAAAAGGTTCAACAGGAGTCCACATGCAGACGGCCCAACCAGAAATCCACTCCGGCATCGCCAACCCCTCCCAATTTGCGCAAAGCGCTGGCGGCACGGCCGCTGCCCCCAGCACTGGCTACGCGGACTACAAGATCATCCGCCGCAACGGCGCCGTGGTGAGCTTCGAGCCTTCGAAGATCGCCGTGGCCATGACCAAGGCCTTCCTCGCCGTGAATGGCGGGCAGGGCGCTGCTTCCGCGCGTGTGCGCGAGCTGGTCGAGCAACAAACGCAGAACGTCGTGCGTGCGCTGCTGCGCAGCCGCCCGAACGGCGGCACGTTCCATATCGAAGACGTGCAGGACCAGGTGGAACTGGCCCTGATGCGCTCGGGCGAGCACGACGTGGCCCGCGCCTACGTGCTGTACCGCGAGCGCCGCGCCCAGGAGCGCGCCCAAGCCGGTGAAATCCAGCAGCAACCGGCCTTCATCGGCCTGAACGTGACCGACGGCGGCATCACCCGCCCGCTGGACATGGCGGCGCTGCGCAACGTGATCGTCTCGGCCTGCGAAGGTCTGGGCGAAGCGGTGGACCCGGAGCCGATCCTCAAGGAAACGGTCAAGAACCTGTATGAAGGCGTGCCGATGACGCAGGTGTACGACTCGGCCATCCTGGCCTCGCGTACCCTGATCGAAAAGGACCCGGCGTACAGCCAGGTCACGGCGCGCATCCTGATGCACACGATCCGCCGCGAAATCCTCGGCGAAGAAGTCACGCAAGCGGAAATGAGCACGCGCTACGTCGACTACTTCCCGCAGTTCATCAAGCGCGGCATCAACGCCGAGCTGCTCGACGACAAGCTGGCGCAGTTCGACCTGGCCCGCCTGGGTGCGGCCCTGGACGCCTCGCGCGACTTCCAGTTCAACTACCTCGGCCTGCAGACGCTGTACGACCGCTACTTCCTGCACATCAATGAAACCCGCATCGAGATGCCGCAGGCGTTCTTCATGCGCGTGGCGATGGGCCTGGCGCTGAACGAAATCGACCGCGAAGCCCGCGCCATCGAGTTCTACCAGTTGCTGTCGTCGTTCGACTTCATGTCGAGCACGCCGACGCTGTTCAACTCGGGCACGCGCCGCTCGCAGCTCTCGTCGTGCTACCTGACCACCGTGTCGGATGACCTGGACGGCATTTACGAGGCGCTGAAGGAAAACGCGCTGCTCTCCAAGTTTGCCGGCGGCCTGGGCAACGACTGGACTAACGTGCGCGCACTCGGTTCGCACATCAAGGGCACGAACGGCAAGTCGCAAGGCGTGGTGCCGTTCCTGAAGGTGGTCAACGACACGGCCGTGGCCGTGAACCAGGGCGGCAAGCGCAAGGGCGCCGTCTGCGCGTATCTGGAAACGTGGCACCTGGACATCGAAGAATTCCTGGAACTGCGCAAGAACACCGGTGACGACCGCCGCCGCACGCACGACATGAACACGGCCAACTGGATCCCGGACCTGTTCATGAAGCGCGTGATGGAAGGCGGCGAGTGGACGCTGTTCTCGCCGTCCACCTGCCCGGACCTGCATGACAAGGTCGGCAAGGCATTCGAGCAGGCCTACCTGGCCTACGAAGACAAGGTCGCGCGTGGCGAGATCAAGCTCTTCAAGAAGATGCCGGCGCTGCAGCTGTGGCGCAAGATGCTGGGCATGCTGTTCGAAACCGGCCACCCGTGGATCACGTTCAAGGATCCGTGCAACATCCGCAGCCCGCAGCAGCACGTGGGCGTGGTGCACAGCTCCAACCTGTGTACGGAAATCACGCTGAACACCAACGACAGCGAAATCGCCGTGTGCAACCTGGGTTCGGTCAACCTGGTCGCTCACCTGATCAAGCAGGCGGACGGCAGCGTGGTGCTCGATCACGAAAAACTGAAGAAGACCGTGCGCACGGCCATGCGCATGCTCGACAACGTGATCGACATCAACTACTACGCGGTCAAGAAGGCACGTGATTCGAACCTGCGCCACCGTCCGGTCGGCATGGGCATCATGGGCTTCCAGGACGCGCTGCACGTGCTGCGTGTGCCGTACGCCAGCGATGCAGCGGTGCAGTTTGCCGATACCTCGATGGAAGCCGTGTGCTACTACGCCTACTGGGCGTCGACCGAGCTGGCTGAAGAGCGTGGCCGCTACAGCAGCTACAAGGGCTCGCTGTGGGATCGCGGCATCCTGCCGCAAGACTCGCTCAAGCTGCTGGCCGAAGAGCGCGGCGGCTATCTGGAAACGGATATGTCGTCGACGATGGACTGGGACAGCCTGCGTGGCCGTATCAAACAGTTCGGCATGCGCAACTCGAACTGCGTGGCGATCGCCCCGACGGCAACGATCTCCAACATCATCGGCGTGTCCGCTTGCATTGAGCCGACGTACCAGAACCTGTACGTCAAGTCGAACCTGTCGGGCGAATTCACGGTGGTCAACGACTACCTGGTGCGCGACCTGAAGGCACGCGGCCTTTGGGACGAAGTGATGGTCGCCGACCTGAAGTACTTCGATGGCTCGCTGGCCCGCATCGACCGCATCCCGCAAGACCTGCGCGACCTGTACGCAACGGCCTTCGAGGTGGAGCCGACGTGGCTGGTGGAAGCTGCCTCGCGCCGCCAGAAGTGGATCGACCAGGCGCAGTCGCTGAACATCTACATGGCCGGCGCGTCGGGCAAGAAGCTGGACGACACGTACAAGCTGGCCTGGTTGCGTGGCCTGAAGACCACGTACTACCTGCGCACGATCGGCGCCACGCACGTCGAGAAATCGACCGTGTCGCGCGGCACGCTGAATGCGGTGTCCTCGGGTAGCGATACAGGTGGTGTGTCGGCTGCAGGTGCATCGGGCGTGACGTCGGCCGCACCGACCAGCGCGCTGGATGCCGCCGCTGCCACCGCCCAGGCGATGCCGGAAGCCGAAGGCGCCGTGTGCACGATGCGCCCGGGCGATCCCGGTTTCGAGGAATGCGAAGCCTGCCAATAAGTCAAAACAGTGTCTGAGGTTGCTCCCGCGCAAGCGGGGGCGCCGTGACCTGAACGACACTGGACTCGCGCTCCAAAAGAGCGGGAGCGACGAGCAAAGAATTAGGAGAAGCACATATGCTGAGCTGGGACGACGACGTCAAACCTGCCGCACAACCTTCGGCTGCACCGCAGCCGGTGTATCAACCGCAGCCGCAACTGCAAACGGCCACCGCTGACCAGGGCGGCGTGCTGCCCCCGTCGGCCACGCAGGCCGCCGGCACGGGCATCCTCGGCAACAACCCGAACGCCGCTGCCGCACAGAGCAACCGCCGCGTGAACGCCGCTGACAAGCGCGTCATCAACGGCGCCACCGATGTCAACCAGCTGGTGCCGTTCAAGTACAAGTGGGCCTGGGAAAAGTACCTCGCCGGCTGCGCGAACCACTGGATGCCGCAGGAAATCAACATGTCGCGCGACATCGCCCTGTGGAAAGACCCGAACGGTCTGACCGAAGACGAGCGCCGCATCATCAAGCGCAACCTGGGCTTCTTCGTGACGGCCGATTCGCTGGCCGCCAACAACATCGTGCTGGGCACGTACCGCCAGATCACCGCGCCGGAATGCCGCCAGTACCTGCTGCGCCAGGCGTTTGAAGAGGCGATCCACACGCACGCGTATCAGTACATCGTTGAGTCGCTGGGCCTGAACGAGGCCGAGATCTTCAACGCGTACCACGAAGTGCAGTCGATCCGCGACAAGGACGAGTTCCTGATCCCGTTCATCGACACGTTGACCGATCCGTCATTCAAGACCGGCACGCCCGAGAACGACCAGAAGCTGCTGAAGTCGCTCATCGTCTTCGCCTGCATCATGGAAGGCCTGTTCTTCTACGTTGGCTTCACGCAGATCCTGGCGATGGGCCGTCAGAACAAGATGACCGGCGCTGCCGAGCAGTACCAGTACATCCTGCGCGACGAGTCGCTGCACTGCAATTTCGGGATCGACCTGATCAACCAGATCAAGCTGGAGAACCCGCACCTGTGGACGGCCGAGTTCAAGGCCGAGATCACGGAGCTGTTCAAAAAGGCCGTCGACCTGGAATACCGCTACGCCGAAGACACCATGCCGCGCGGCGTGCTGGGCCTGAACGCACCGATGTTCAAGGGTTACCTGCGCTTCATCTGCAACCGTCGCTGCCAGCAGATCGGCCTGGACGCGCTGTTCCCGAACGAAGAAAACCCGTTCCCGTGGATGAGCGAGATGATCGACCTGAAGAAGGAGCGCAACTTCTTCGAGACGCGCGTGATCGAGTACCAGACCGGCGGTGCGCTGTCCTGGGAGTGATCTGAGCCACGCGCTCGACCCGGCATCAACGTAGACAGGCGACGCACCATGCGTCGCCTGTTTGCGTTTTGGGGCCGCCCATTCACGTTTGTGCGATTGCGCCGCGCCTGTCAGACATGGCACGCTGCGGCTACCACTGCCCCCGGATTCCCGCTATGACGGTCGAAGCCTTCTTCTCGCAGACCTACGATGAAGCGCGCAGCAAGTTCCTCGCCGCCGCACAGAGCCGGGGGCTTCGCATCGAGCGTCATCTGCATCCCGATGAGGCGGGGCTGTCTGGGGAGCAGCTTTCCATCGATACCGCGCTGCTCGCGCCGGCGCAGGCTCAGGCTCTGCTGATCGTCACCTCCGGCGTCCATGGTGTGGAGGGGTTCTGCGGCTCCGGCTGCCAGACCGGCCTGCTGCAAGACGACGAACTGTTCGCGCGGCTGGCGGCTGCCAACGTAGCGCTGCTGCTGGTGCATGCGGTCAACCCGTACGGGTTTGCACACTTGCGGCGCGTGAATGAAGACAACGTTGACCTGAACCGCAACAGCGTCGACTTTGCCGAAGCCGCGTCCGCCAACCCGGCGTATCTCGAAGTCGATCCGCTGCTGCTGCCGCGCACGTGGCCGCCCAGCCAGGCGGATCAGGCGGCGTTGCAGCACTACCTGGTCACCCGCGGCGAAAAAGCCCTGCAAGACGCCACAACGAGCGGCCAATACCGCGTGCCGGACGGCATGTTCTACGGCGGCAGTACGCCGTGCTGGAGCACGCTGCAGATGCGCGGGATCGTGTCGCGGCACGCGGCCGGCATGTCGCGCCTGGTGTGGATCGACCTGCATACCGGGCTCGGCCACTACGGCCACGGCGAGAAGATCTTCAACAGCCCCGATCCTGCCGAGCTGGAGCGTGCCATGCGCACCTGGGGTGCCGATGTTCGACCGATTGCTGCAGCGGGTTCGGTCTCGTCGGTCGTCAAGGGCGATCTGATGGGCATCGCGTATGAACTGCCGCCCGGCATCGAGAAGACCTGCGTCACGCTGGAGTTCGGCACGCTCGCGCCGCTGGCGGTGCTGCAGGCGCTGCGCGCCGACCACTGGCTGCATCGCCATCCGGAGCAGGGCGCCGCGCAGCAGGCTGGCATCCGCAGGGGGCTACGCGATGCGTTTTATTGCGACGTGCCGGAATGGAAGGGGATGGTCTACGCGCAGACGCGCATGGCTGTATTGCAAGCCGTGGCGCGGGTTTCCGGCTAGCTCTGGGCGGGCTTGGGGGCGCGCACCGTCAGCGCACAGCCGGCCGACGCGGCGATGATGGCGAGGATTGCCACCCACTGGCGCCCGGTCAGTTGCTCGTGCAGCACGATCGCCCCGGCCAGCGCGCCGATGGCAGGCTCCAGGCTCAGCAGCACGGAAAACGTCTTGCCCGGCAGGTGCTTGAGCGCCACCATCTCGAGCGAATACGGGATCGCGCTCGACAGCAGCCCGATGCCCAGTCCCGCCAGAATGAGCGAGGGCGAGAACAGCGCCCACCCGGCCTGCGCCACCCCAAACGGAATCGCAAACAGCGCACCGACCACCATGCCGATCGACGTCGCCTGGCCCGCATGCAGGCCGCCGAGGTTCTTGCCCGTCAGGATGTAGAGCGCCCAGCACACGCCGGCGGCCAGCGCATACACCGCGCCCAGGTGGTCCACCTGACCGACCGACTTGTCGGCCACCGTCAGCATGAGCAAGCCGACCACCGCCAGCCCGATCCACACGAAATCCAGCGCGCGGCGCGACAGCAGCACGGCCAGCACCAGCGGCCCCGTGAATTCGATGGCGATCGCAATGCCGATCGGCAACCGCTGCAGCGACAGGTAAAACAGGAGGTTCATGCTCGCCAGCGTGACGCCATACAGCGCGATGCGGCCGGCATCTGCGCGGCTCAGGTGCAGGCGCCACGGCCGCCAGAACGCCAGCAGGATCACCGCGCCAATCGTCACGCGATACGTGACCGTGCCCGCCGCGCCCAGCACCGGAAACAGCGTCTTGGCAAACGAGTTACCGAGGCACACGGAGGCCATCGAACCCATCAGCGCAAGGATGGGCATCCAGGGGGAGGTGGACGTCGTCGAAGCAGTGGAAGCGGAAACAGCGGAAGACATGAGCGACAGCGGAGGGGGGCGGCAGGAAGCGCGGCAGCGCAACGCCACAGCATAGCCGCGCGCCGCCGAGAAATCGTTGCGTTCTCGGCGGCGCGGGCGTCGCTTTTTATCGAATTGGCGTGCTTACAGGGCGGCTGCGCTGGGGCGGATCACGTCGATCAGCAACACGCGCTGGCCTTCGCGTTCGCCATCGGGGCGCGGCGTCACGCCGCGTTGCGGGCGCGGCGCGGCGAGTGGTGCCGGGTCTTCCGCGCTCATGCCGAAGACGGCCAGTCTGGACGCCGCAATGCGCTGTAGCGTGCCGCGCACGCCAGGCACGTCGAGGTCTTCAGGGTCGAAGCCGGTGGTGGCTGTCCAGTCGTCGCGGGCGATGTCCTGCAGGCCATTGGCCATCTCGAACTGCAACGACGCCCCAAAACCCTTCTGCAACGAGTGCGAGCCGAGCAGGTATTCCGCCGTCAGGAAGCCGCGCAGTCGCGTCCAGAATGCCAGCGAGCTGATATTGCCGCTCTTGAGCGCGTGGCTCGGGGCGACTTCCCAGCTGTGGTCGAGCAGTCTGTTGATGAGGCGGCCCCACGTTGGCACGTCTGTGCCGGCGGAGCAATCCTCGCCGGGGCCTTCCGGGCGTACGAGCTGGCGCAGCAGGCCCGTGAACGAACCGGTGCTTGGCCGTGCGGCGCCGGCTTGCGGGCCGGAAGGCCAGCGCCATTGCAGCGGAGAAGCCGGCCGTGCGCCAGGCCATTGCGCGTAGTGCTGCAGGCCCGTGCAGGGCGTCAGGTAACGCCACTGGCGCTGGTCGCGGCCAACGCGGCGCAGCGGGTCCAGCTCAGCCGACAGGTCGAACTTGCCCAGGAAGGTTGCGTTGCGCGACTTGATCGGCGAACGCGCATAGACGTTGAAGTCGGGCCAGCCTTCGTACAGGTTGATCTGCGGTAGGGCGTGATGCTTGTCGAGCGTATCGTCCGGCTGGTCGATGCGGCGGCTGGTAAGAAAGAGCGCGCGGCAATCGAGCGTCGGCACCGCGCCGCGCAGGCGAAGCAGCACGAGCAGATCGCCGAATTCCGCCGGGCGGGCTTCCGCGCGCGCCGGGTAGGCGTGCGGCTGCTCTTCGGGCCAGAAGGTGGTCAGACGCAAGGCCGAACCCGGGAACGCGCTGCGCAATCCTTGCCGGAGCAGGCGCAGGCCGTCTGCGTGGCGCAGGATGCGCAGGACGGAAAGATCGTCGCGCAAGGCGGCGTCGGGATGGGGCGCGCGGCCGCCGTGCTCTGCGGCCAGCGCAAAGCGCCACAGCGCGGTGTCGCTGGCCAGATCTTGTGCAGCGACATCGCGCACCGCACTGGAGCGGCCGCCGGACATCGGCTCATGGGCGTCGCCGGCGGTGTCTCCTGCTGCGGCATAGACGCTGGTGGTCGACCCGGCAATCGCGCCAAAAGGGCCCCTGAATGGCGGCCGGTTGCGCTCGGGCATGGCTATTCCAACATGGTTTTATCGATTCTCTGGCGCGCAGCATAGCACCATGCGACACACCAGAGAACGGCGCGGCGTCCCTCCCCTCGTTGGGGAGCAAGACGTGAAATCTCGGCGATCAGGCGGTGCGGAACGACGCCACCGCGTCGCGCAGCACCTGTGCCTGTTCTTCCAGCGACAGCGCGGCGGCCGCCGCCTGCTCGACGAGCGCGGCGTTCTGCTGCGTCACCTCGTCCATCTGCGTGACAGCTTGGTTGACCTGCTCGATGCCAGAGCTTTGTTCCTCGGAGGCCGAGCTGATCTCGCCCATGATGTCGGTCACACGCTTGACTGCGATCACCACCTCGTCAATCACGCTGCCGGCTTCGGCCACCAGCGTGGTGCCGTTTTCCACTCGGCCGACCGAATCGCCGATGAGTTCCTTGATTTCCTTGGCCGCCCCCGCCGAGCGCTGCGCCAGGTTGCGTACCTCGCCGGCCACCACGGCAAAGCCGCGGCCCTGTTCGCCGGCGCGCGCGGCCTCGACTGCGGCATTGAGCGCCAGGATGTTCGTCTGGAACGCGATGCCTTCGATCACGCCGATGATGTCGGCAATCTTCTTGCTGCTTTCGTTGATGCCCGCCATGGTGTCGATCACGCGGCCGACCACCTCGCCGCCCTTGGCGGCGATGTCCGATGCGTTGACGGCCAGCGTGCTCGCCTGGCGCGCGTTGTCGGCGTTCTGACGCACGATGCTCGTCAGCTCTTCCATGCTCGACGCGGTTTCTTCCAGCGACGAAGCCTGCTCTTCCGTGCGTTGCGACAGATCGGCATTGCCGGCGGCGATCTGCTTGGTGGCGCTCGCAATCGAATCCGCCGATGTCTTGATATGGCTGATGGTGCCGGTCAGTTGCTGCTGCATCTGCGCCATGGCGACCAGCATGCTGTCGCGGTCGCCGGCGCGGGTTTGCACGTGCACGGCGAGGTCACCGCCGGCAATGCGGCGTGCCATCTCGGCGGCGTAGCTCGGTTCGCCGCCCAGCCCGCGCTGCACGTTGCGGATGATGAGCGACATGGCCAGCGACACCGCGCCGCCCACCAGCAGAATGACGATCAGATTGGCGATGAGCGAATGGCGGTACGCCGCATCCACTTCCTGCAGAAAGACGGCGCTGGAGATGTTCCAGTCCCACGGCACAAAGTGCTTCACGTAGCCGATCTTCGGCAATGCGGTCTCGCTGCCGGGCAGGCGGCCCTGGTATTCGGCAAAGCCGAAGCCTTTGTCTTTAGCGGCGTTGACGATGGTCGGGTAGACCGGTTTGCCGGTCGGGTCCTTGAAGCCTGCGGTGCTCTTGCCGACCATGTCGGCCAGCGTCGGATGCATCAGCAGGATGAACTGCGAGTCGACCACGAATAGATAGCCGGTGGAGCCGAAGCGCATCGAGGCCAGCGTCGACAGCGCGGCTTTCTTGGCGTCGGCTTCGCTCATGGCGCCCGATTGCGCGCGGCCGTGATACAGCTTGGCGATGCCCTCGGCGGCATCCACCAGGTTTTGCAGGCCGACCTTGCGCTCGTCGAGCATGGTTGCGCGGGTCTCCATCGCGCTCCAGATGCCGACGCCGATCAGCCCCAGCCACATCAGGCCCAACGCAAGACGCAGCTTTGCTTTGAGTGTCCACTGTCGCATGTCGCGTTTTCTCCACTTATTGTTTGACGTCTCCCCAACGGGGTAACGGCGGTGGAGTGGTCTTCTTTAATGGAGATACCGTGCGCGCAGTGTGCGGATTTCCGCAAAAAAAGAAGGCGCCGGCTTGCACCGGCGCCCGAAGAGACGGCACCCACCCACAAGGAGGGGGCGCCGCCGCGCGTTGGAAGGTTTTGTTGGTTTTCGCTATCGGCAGGCGATCATTGCTCGCGAATCCAGGTCTGCGTGCGGCCCAGCAGGCTGATGCCCAGGAAGCCGCGCACATTCAGTTTCTGACCGTCTTCGGACAGCGACATCTTGGCGCTGTAGACCTTGCCGTTTTCCGGGTCCAGGATCTGGCCGCCATCCCAGTTGTTGTTGCCGTCCGCCTTCAGACCCGTGAGGATCGTCAGGCCCTTGATGGGCTGGTCCTTGCGGTCGTCCGTGCACTTGGTGCAGGTCTTGTTCTCGTCGCCCGGCACCAGGATCTTGGTGACCTTGCCCGAGAACGTGCCGCCGTTATCGACGATCGTCACTTCGCCTTTCTGTTTGCCCGTGTTGTCGTCGATGGTCTTCCAGGTGCCGGCGGGGCTGACTTGCGCGAAGGCGCTGCCAGCGGCCAGTGCGAGTGCCAGGGCGCCAGCCAGGCGGGCGAGAGCGTGGGGGGTAGGTTTCATTGTGGAGTCTCCTTGTTGTCAGTCAAAAAAATCGGTGAGGGCTGATCGATGATGTCGGCGCAGGGATCAATGCGCGCTCAACGCACCGGTCAGGGGTGACAGCGGATTGCTGCCAGAGGTGCCGGCGGCGTTCGTGACGCCACCCAGCGCATTCGTGATCGGGGCGAGCGGGTTGCCGCTGCCGGCTGCGCCGCTCAGTGCGCTCGTGACCGGGGCCAGCGGATTGCTGCCGCCACCCACGCCGCCACCGAGCGCGCCCGTGATCGGCGCCAGCGGATTCGTAGACCCGCCGCCGCTGCCGCCATTGACCAGGCCACCGGTGCTGGCCACCGTGCCGCCGACGGCGCCAACCACACCGCCCACGTCAGCCGCGACGGGGTTGCCGCCGGCCGTACCGACTTGCGCCCCTGCGCTCTGCAGGCCGCCGCCAACCGTGTTGAGCGCGCCGGCCAGCGGGCCGCCGAGCATCGTCGTGCTGCCGACCGTCTGCGTGCCCTTCACCACCTGCGACGACAGCGGCACGATCGCGTTGCTGGTCTGCTGCGTGACCTGCTGCACCGGGCCGCTCGACGTGCCAATCGTGACGAGCCCGCCAGCACCCTGCATCACCTGACCCAGCGCAGACACACCGCTGCCCACCGGTGACGTCACCGGATTCAGCGGCGCCAGCGGGCTGCCGGCGGCACCCAGATCCGAGACGGTCTGCCCCGCGTTGCCTGTCGTCACCCCAGCGGAGCGGATCACGTCACCCGAGCTTTGCACCGTGGTGCCGACCGGGTCGGGCGTCGAGCCGATCTTGCCGAGCCCATTGCTGATGCCGCCGCCCAATGTCTGCACCGTGTTGCCGGCGGACGTGACCGTCGCACCCAGGTCCTTCTGCGCCGCCGTGCCGCCGATGACGGGCACCGACGCCGTGCCGATCGTCGTGCCAAGGTCGCTGACGGTCTTGCCCGTCTGCGTGACCACATTGCCGCTGCTGCTGGCCACGTTGCCGACCGGCACCGCGCCCGGATCGTTATTGGCCGTCGATGACGGCGTCGTATCGCCGTTCGGGTTGCCACCCGAAGCGCAGCCGGCCAGCGTCAGCACGGCCACTGCAGCGGCTGCCAGCAGCGTGCGCGATGCCGAAACGGCGGACGACGAAACGGAAGAAGAAGTGTGGAGCGGGTTCTGAATCTTCATGGTGAGTCTCCTTGTAAGCGCGGCCCGTACCGCGTGTCACCGCCGGGTCAGAAGAACGCGCATCTGGCGTCCAGCGGGTAGCATCCGCCTGCGTTTGCCGTCGAATGCAAAGAAAGTTCTACAGAGCAGTGGCTAGTGGTGCACGCCGGATGTCACACCCGACAGCACACCGCCAACCAACCCGCCAACCGTCGTGCCGACGCTGCCCAATCCGCCGGTACCGCCACTGCCGGCTGCGCCAACGGAGCCAAGCGCACCGACGCCAGGCAGCCCCGCCGTCAAGGAACCGACTGCCGTCGTGACCGGCGCCAGCGCGCCACCGAGCGCACCGGTCAGCGCGCTACCCGGCGCACTGCCCGCAGCAGACGGTGCCGCCGGCGAGACCATCGTCGATAACCCCGTGGTGACCGCGCCGAGCGTGCCCACCGTAGTGCCAACCGTCGATACCAACGCATCGCCCTTGCCGGCCGTCGTGATCGTGCTGCCCGCGCTGCCGAGCGCGCCGCCCAGCGTCGCCAGCACGTTGCTCACCGGAGCGCCAAGGCCCGTCGCCGCACCCAGCGTTTGTGTGGTCGAAGTCAGCGTGCTGGTGAGCGGCACGATGGCGGTGATGGTGGTGGTCGTCACCTGCTCGACAGGGCCGGTCAGCGTCGCGATGGGCGTGCTGCCGGTCGAGCCGGTGCCACCCGTTGCATTGCCGCTGTTGTCGTTCGACCACGTGGGCGAGCTTGATGCCGCGATCGCCGGCTTGGATTGCGAATCGCTGCCACCGCCAAGCGACGTACCCATGTCGCCGCTGCCCGAATTCGCGCAGCCGGCCAGCATGGCGAGCGACGCTGTCGCCAGCACGCACTGCAGGAACACTCCGCGCTTCGGCGGATTCGATTTCGACAAGAACGCTAGATCGCGCATCTTGTGCCTCCACTACTCAGAACAGAACGCTTGTGTTGGACCCCTTCTGTCTTGCGCTCTTTGCTCGTCGGGTTTGTCGTCGCCAGGCTGTGGGGTTGGCGACGACCTCCCTGTCTTGTCACGGGCCACGCGCAGGTCCGTGCCACACCGCGCGATCGATGCCGTGCTCATGTGGTGAGCGGATCGTGAAGTGAAACCGAATGGCATGACAATCAGCGGCAACCTGACACCCGGATTTGCGACTGCAGCAATTTGCGATCTTGCTTCTGCATTAAACAAGACTGCGAGCCATTTCCCAGGCGATAAGTCCGCAGCAAAAATGGCGTGTGGATTGCCGTAGAACAATCCTTCTATCGTCGTAAAACAGCCTCGTTTCAAACGCAGTTGCGTGAACTTTTCAGCGTTTGCTGAGCAGGGTTTTCCCGCGATCGGCGATCGGTTTTGCGTTGGGCATGTCGCCATCGCACCATCGTGCTCGCCCGCAGTTCGGCATCGTCCCGCCCGGCAGGGGGCGCATGCATCGACACCAACATCGCATGCGTCGATGCGATTCACGCGCACGTATGCATCGATGTGTCGACCCTCTCGCTAACACGTCGCGCATCGAATGCGCGGCACGCGATTTGCAGTACCTGCATGCACGCGGTTCACCATCGCAATCGCATCGACTTCGCGCGGCGCGCATCGACGGTGTTCGAGATGCGAGTCAGCAGCGTCATCGACACGTTCAACATGCCGATGCGCATGTGTCGAGCGCATCGATTGCGTGCGTATCGACGTGTTGAGCGCGAAAAATTCGCGCGCGCTGTCGCATCTACGCATCGTTTTTTTCGGCACGCATCGCGCTGCTCGCGCGTCGGCGCGCACGACGATATTGAATGCGCGCGAGGCGCGTGCGTGTGTTCGCGATGCACGCGCGCGCAACATCGCGCATTGCTGTAAACCGGCATGACCACTGAGTTTGCGGGGCGCGTGTGTCAACGTGGAGCAACGCCGTAACGTGATGTCACGACGCAAGAAAATGCGCATTCGCGAGATCGATCTGCGTGCATGCGCGATTCGAATCGCAGCGACGCACAGACGCAGCGCAATCCTTCACCAAAACTCACCGCGCTTTTTGCATAAATCTCTTAACATCACCGCGCAAACGAATTATGATTCGCCTTGACAAGACGTTGACTTCGATGCAAGGAAGCTTCGCGCGATCAACGACGATGAAGTTCCAAGCGGCAAGTGAAAGGTAGTCGAGGAGCGTAACCACTTTGATGCACGCCACGCCGACAGGGCTGTTCGAACTCGGTGCCGTCTCTGCGATCCCCCCGTCGGGATGGGCGTACTACCCCCAAAAGAAAACGCGCGCTCTCCAGTTCCTCGCTGTCTGCAAAGTCACGCTGCACGCGGCTTTGCGGTCCACGCAGCGATTCGCGCAAGATCAGATTTCGACCGGTGTGGCCACGATGCCCCGGTCCTCTCAATTGTTGAAGACTCGCCGGATGCAATCTGTCTGGCAGCTTGCGGTTGCACTCGTGCGCGCGACCGGGGCGTGCAACTTGCTGCGTGTGTTCGCCGCGCAAGTCGCAGAGCTTCCTACCGAATTCATTAGCGTGCGACTGCCGTTTGGTGGCGCGCCGATGAATCGCTCGCTCGGTTGGTCTGGCGATGCCAATGCATCGTGGGATCGGGCCGGTCGGGTTGCTCAATCTCGATAGTTCGATACCCAATCTTGAAGGAGTTTCCCATGGCAACTGCTGCTAAGAAGAAACCGGCCGCCAAGGCCCCGGCCAAGAAGGCCGCTGCGAAGAAGGCTCCGGCCGCCAAGAAGGCTGCTGCAAAGAAGGCTGCTCCGGCCGCTAAGAAGGCTCCGGCCAAGAAGGTCGCAGCTAAGAAGGTCGCTGCCAAGAAGGCACCCGCCAAGAAGGCCGCAGTGAAGAAGGTTGCAGCCAAGAAGGCCCCGGCCAAGAAAGCTGCTGTGAAGAAGGTTGCAGCCAAGAAGGCCCCGGCCAAGAAAGCTGCTGTGAAGAAGGTTGCGGCCAAGAAGGCTCCGGCCAAGAAAGCTGCTGTGAAGAAGGTTGCAGCGAAGAAGGCTCCGGCTGCCAAGAAGGCTGCTGCCAAGCCTGCTGCGAAGAAGGCTGCTGCCAAGAAGGCTCCGGCTGCGAAGAAGGCTGCTGCCAAGCCTGCTGCGAAGAAGGCCCCCGCGAAGAAGGCTGTCGCCAAGCCCGCTGCTGCTCCGGCCGCTGCACCTGCTGCACCTGCTGCCAAGACCGCGCTGAACCCGGCTGCGGCATGGCCGTTCCCGACCGGCAACCGTCCGTAAGTCATTCTGACGACGGTGATCCTCCGGGACCACAGCGGCGCGCAGGTCGCGCCCACCTGATCGGATACTGCGTATCCGGTCCGCAAGACCTCAGCGTCTTGCACCGCCCGCCGATCGGCTCACGCCCCGGCGGGCTTTTTCTTGCCCGAGCGTCGCGCATACGTTTCTCGCGGGCGTAAAAAAACCGCGCCGGCGCGATGCCGATGCGGTGTTTCCATCAACCCCTCGGCCTGTCGGCCGAGCGTCGTGGATCAGTGCGTGACGCGCGTCACCCCACCCGATGAGAGCAGGCGCACGCGCTCGCCAGGACGGAAGGCCTCGTCGGCGTCCTGCGTGATCGCGCGGTACTCGCCGTTGTCGAGCTTGACGGTGATTTCCAGGCCCGGACGCTTGTTCATCTGACCCTCGAGCGCGCTGCCTGCAACGCCACCGAGAATCGCACCGAGCACACCGGCCGCCACCGAGCCGTTGCCGCGCCCGATGGCTGCTGCCGAACCAATGCCGCCGATCGCGCCGCCGGCAATGGTGCCAACACCGGTCTGCTCACGGTCGATCACGACATTGCGCACAGAATCCACCGTACCAAAGCGCACGGTCTGCTCGCGCTGCGCCTGCACCGAGGTGTAAGCGCTGTTGGAGTTGGTGCCCATGGCGCAGCCTTGCAGGCCAAGGGCGGCGACCAGCAGAGTCGCGGCGCCGATGCGATAGATGGGTTTCATGTTGATTCCTTATTGATACCTGTACCCGAAAGCGGATTCAAAGCGCTGGGCAATTTCGTCGACGGGCAGGCCGTGATTCTGCGGGCCTTGGCAAGCGATCTTGAGTGAGCCCATCAGGCTGGCGAGGCGACCGGTGGTGTCCCAGTCCAGGCCGTTCTCGATGCCGTAGAGCAGGCCGCCGCGGAACGCGTCACCGCAACCGGTCGGGTCGACCACACGTTCTGCCGGCACGGCCGGAATAGTGTACTGCTTGCCGCCGGCGTAAATCTCCGCCCCTTCTTCCCCGCGCGTGACGATGTAAGCCTCGACGCGCTGCGCAAGCTCTGCCGCACTGTAGCCCGTGCGTGACAGCATGACCTGCGCTTCGTAGTCATTGACCACCACGTAGCTGGCGAGTTCAACGAAGTGGCGCAGGTCCGCGCCGTCAAACAGCGGCATTGCCTGGCCCAGGTCAAAGATAAACGGCACGCCGGATTCGGCAAATTGCGTCGCGTGGTGCAGCATGCCTTCGCGGCTGTCGGGGCCCACCAGGCCGAGCCGGGCCGGCAGTGCATTCTTGACCGAATTGATGCTCGAATGGCTCATCGCGCCTGGGTGGAACGCGGTGATCTGGTTGTTGTCGCGGTCGGTCGTGATCATCGCTTGCGCGGTGAACGTGTCCGGAACCTCCGTAACGTGCGCTGTCGAGATACCGAGCTTTTTCAGGTAGTCCAGGTACGGGCCCGCATCTTGGCCGACGGTGCCCATGATGATGGGCTCGCCGCCGAGCAGTTTCAGCGTGTAAGCGATGTTGCCTGCGCAGCCACCGAACTCCCGGCGCATGGTTGGCACCAGAAAGGAAACGTTCAGGATGTGGATCTTGTCGGGCAGGATGTGTTCGCGGAAGTGTCCGTCGAACGTCATGATGGTGTCGTAGGCAACCGAGCCGCAGATCACGCTGGCCATATTGAAACACTCCAGATATGACACGGCCGCCCAGTGGACGGCCGTGTGATGAACGAGAGACCGGAAATCGGTCTCGATGCGATCAGTTCAGCTTACTTCAGCGCAGCCAGGGCGGCGTCGTAGTTCGGCTCGTCCTTGATCTCGGGCACGAGCTGCGAGTACAGGACGTTGTCGTTGGCGTCGAGCACGACCACGGCACGCGCGGTCACGCCAGCCAGCGGGCCCGACGTGATGTCGACGCCGTAGGCTTGCTTGAAACCCTTGTCGCGGAAGGTCGACAGCGGCTTCACATTCGCGATGCCTTCGGTGGTGCAGAAGCGGCCAGCCGCAAAGGGCAGATCAGCGGAGATGGAGAGCACGACGGTGTTTTCCAGCTTGGCAGCGGCTTCGTTGAACTTGCGCGTGGAGGTGGCGCACACCGGGGTGTCCAGGCTCGGCACGATGTTCAGGACCTTGCGCTTGCCGGCAAAGTCAGCGAGCGAGACGTCTTTCAGGTCTGCGCCGACCAGCGTGAATGCCGGTGCCTTTGAGCCTGCGGTCGGGAATTGGCCGCCGACTTCGATCGGGTTGCCGCCAAGGGTCACGTTTGCCATGGTGTTACTCCTTCCTTTGATGCGTGTTGGGGAAAAGCCAGGGGGTGAAGATTCAGGGGTAAAAAATCAGGACCCGGTAATTGGCCGTCGGGCGCTGGGACTGGAATCGTACCCGAATCGGTAGTTCGGCGCGGGCGGGCAACCCTGACTTGCCGTATGCACTGTCGCTCGGGTTCAGGTAGTCGGCGGGCAGTAGCGCACGGCGCGAGAGCAACTGGTCTTGCAGGTCGGTGGTTATCAGTTCGATCGCCGGCAGGGCGATGGGGCCGCCGGCGCGGTTGCGCAACGTAGCCGTCAATACGTACTGGTCGGAGGCATCGCCCTCTTGACGCTGCAGTTGCGACGATTCGATCTGCAATGCATCGAGGTCGCGCGGCGGCGCGATCGTGCAGTGCAACGGCTGGCACAGTGCCTCCAGCATCGGGCGTGCGGAGGGCGCGCGGCGAGCGATTTCGGCGCGCGCGAGGAAGAGCAGTTGCGCTACCGCCAGCACCGCCAGCAAGCTGATCGCGATGCGCGCCAGGGCACGGCGTCCGGTCGTTTTACGTGCTTGCTCGCGGGCCTGCGCGGCACGCAGGAAATCCAGCGTCGCGGCAGAGACACCATGATTCGGCCCACGCACCTTGCGCGGACGCGGGGCGCCGGTCAGCGTGCGCTGCGGCGTCGGACCGGTCGGCTCGGCTTGCGTGCGACGTGCGTGGCCGTGGTGGCGGCGCGGCACCGGCGCAAAAAGCGTGTGCGGATCGGTTTCGTGGCGCATCCAGACCGAATCGTGCTTCTGCGCCTCGGGCATCAGGGAGGCGACCGCTGGCGGCGCAGACGCGGTCACAGCCGGAGCTGGCGAGGGCGCGATGGCCGATTCCACCTGCAGGTCTGCCGACGGCTGCTTGGGCACGGCGGCGGCGAACGCGTCTTCCTCGTCGTCAAGGTCGCGGATGGGCGGCAGGCCGTGGAACGGATCGGCGGGAGCGACGGACGCGGCGGGCGGTTCGGGTTGCGATGTCTGCGGCGCGGGCTCGGCAGCGTGTTCGATCGGCGCCTCGTCCGGCAGCGGGCGGGTGTCCGGTGCGGTCGATTGCACGTCGGGCACGGGTGTTGCCCCTTCCACTTCCCCCAGATGCACTTCCGCGACGCCTTCTTCCGGAACGTCTTCTTCCCAGATCAGCGTCATGCCGAAGCCGTGATCGTCCTCTGCGGCAGGTGGCGCCGTGGGCGTTTCCGGTTCAGGGGTGACGGGCGTTGAGAGCGGCGCAACGCGAGCGGTGTGTTCCGGCAATTGCCGTGGCTGCGTTGCTTCGGCGGGCGGCGCCGCAGGCATGGGCGCGGCACCAAGCTCGATCAGATGATCGCGGCCATCGAAGACGTGATTGCAGCGGCCGCAACGGACGAGCCCGCCGCGCAGCCGAAGCTGATCGGCGACAACGCGGAATGCGGTTTGGCAGTTGGGGCAGCGGGCGGCCAAACGTGGCGCAGCTTGTGGCGCAGTTGCCATGCGGGACGAGGAGAAAAAAGCCGACCGCGCGAGTATTGCAGACAGTGGCGCCAGCGTCGACCTTTGCAGGCGGCGCTGGCGCGCAATACCGTGAAATTATGTGGGCTTCACACCGCGGGTTTCACACCATGCAGGCAGACCCAGCCGTCACGTGCACGCCAAACGGTGAGCGGAATGACCGAGGCATACGCGGCAGCCACTTCTTCGGCTTGGCGCTCAAGCACGCCCGACAGAATCAGCCGGCCGCCCGGGCGCACGCGTGCGCACAACATGGCTGCCATCAGCTTGAGCGGGTTCGACAGGATGTTGGCGACGACCAGATCGAACGTGCCTTCCGGTGCATCGTCGGGCAGGGCGAAGGTGGCTTCGACGTGGTTGCGCTCGGCGTTGTAGCGCGAGGCTTCCACGGCGTTCGGATCGATATCGACACCGACGGTTTCACCGGCGCCGAGCTTCTTGGCGACGATGGCCAGGATGCCCGAGCCGCAGCCGTAGTCGAGCGTGCGTTCGCCGGGTTGCACGTGCTGCTCGAGCCATTCCATGCACAGGCGCGTGGTCGGGTGGCTGCCGGTGCCGAACGCGAGGCCCGGGTCGAGCTCTAGCACCACGGCATCGGGCTCCGGCGCATCGTGCCACGACGGCACGACCCAGATGTGCTCACCAATATGAATGGGCTCGAACTGCGATTGCGTGACGCGCACCCAGTCCTGCTCTTCGACTTCGCGCACGGTGTACGCAGGCAGCGGTGACAGCCCGATTTCGTTGGCCGCGGCTGCCACCAGCAATGCCGGGTCGGCATCGTCAGCGAGCAGCGCAACCACGCGCGAGCGGTTCCACGCAAGGCGTGTCGGCTCGTGGCCGGGCTCGCCAAAGAGTGGTTGCTCTTCGGGCGTGTCGGCATCGGCGTCTTCCACCGAAACCGACAGCGCGCCGAGATCAAACAGCGCTTCGGACAACGCTTCGGCGTCGTCACGCGCCACTTCGAGCACGCATTCGCGGTACGTCACTTGCCGCCACCCTTGGCCACTTCCTGTTGCGCCAGACGGTGCTCCAGATAGTGGATGTCGGTGCCGCCTTCCACGAAGTTGGCGTCGAGCATCAGGTCGCGGTGCAGCGGCACGTTGGTCTGGATGCCTTCCACCACCATTTCCGACAGGGCGATGCGCATGCGGGCGATGGCCTGCTCACGCGTTGCTCCGTACGTAATGAGCTTGCCGATCATCGAATCGTAATTGGGCGGCACAAAGTAGCCGTTGTAGGCGTGCGAATCCACGCGGACGCCCGGGCCACCCGGCACGTGCCACGACGTGATGCGACCCGGCGACGGCGTGAACTTGAACGGATCTTCCGCGTTGATGCGGCACTCGATGGCGTGGCCCTTGAGCACGATGTCCTTCTGGCGGAAGCGCAGCTTTTCGCCGGCCGCCACGCGGATCTGCTCCTGCACGATGTCGACGCCCGTGATCATTTCCGTGACCGGGTGTTCGACCTGCACGCGCGTGTTCATTTCGATGAAGTAGAACTCGCCGTTTTCATACAGGAACTCGAACGTGCCGGCGCCGCGGTAGCCGATCTTCTTGCAGGCTTCGGCGCAACGGTCACCAATGCGCTCGATCAGGCGGCGCGGAATGTGCGGCGCTGGCGCTTCTTCGATCACCTTCTGGTGGCGGCGCTGCATGGAGCAGTCGCGCTCACCCAGCCAGATGGCGTTGCGGTGCTGGTCGGCCAGGATCTGGATCTCCACGTGGCGCGGATGCTCCAGGAACTTCTCCATATAGACTTCGGGGTTGCCGAAGGCACGGCCGGCTTCTTCGCGCGTCATGTTGACGGCGTTGATCAGCGCGGCCTCGGTGTGGACCACACGCATGCCGCGGCCACCGCCACCGCCTGCCGCCTTGATGATCACCGGATAGCCAACCTTCTTGGCCGTTGCCAGAATTTCCTTCGGGTCTTCGGACAGGGCGCCTTCCGAGCCCGGCACGCACGGCACGCCGGACTTGATCATCGCTTGCTTGGCCGAGACCTTGTCGCCCATCAGGCGGATCGATTCGGGTGTCGGGCCGATGAAGGTGAAGCCGGATTGCTCCACGCGCTCGGCAAAGTCGGCGTTTTCCGACAGGAAGCCGTAGCCAGGGTGGATGGCCTGTGCGTCGGTCACCTCGGCGGCCGAGATGATGGCCGGCATGTTCAGGTACGACAGCGGCGACGGTGCCGGGCCGATACACACGGCTTCGTCAGCCAGCTTGACGTATTTGGCTTCCTTGTCTGCCTCGGAATAGACCACCACGGTCTTGATGCCGAGTTCGCGGCAGGCGCGCTGGATGCGAAGAGCGATCTCGCCGCGATTCGCGATCAGGATCTTGTCGAACATCGTGTTCTCGCTACAAAAAGGAGAGGCGAGGGCGCAGTGGCTGGGCCGCGCTCAGTGGCAGCCCTTGTGCGCCGGCTCGCGCTCGGATGCGGCACGCTGCGCGCCGCACGATGAGGGTCAGATGCCGGAAGATCAGCCGATCACGAACAGCGGTTGGCCGTATTCCACAGCCTGGCCGTTCTCGATCAGGATTTCCTTGATCACGCCCGCCTTGTCCGCTTCGATCTCATTGAGCAGCTTCATCGCTTCGATGATGCAGATCGTCTGGCCTTCCTTGACCGTGTCGCCCACCTTGACGAACTCGGCAGCGCCCGGCGACGGCGAACGGTAGAACGTGCCGACCATCGGCGACGTCACGATGTGGCCTGCCGGCAGGGCCGGGGCGGCAGCCTCGCCACCGACGGCTGCCGGAGCCGCTGCCGCGGGGGCGCCGACAGCCGGTGCGGCCTGCATCGGCATCGGCGCATATTGCATCGGGGCCACCACTTGCGGCGCCGACTTGACGATGCGGACCTTGCCTTCGCCTTCGGTCACTTCGAGTTCCGAAATGCCCGATTCGGCCACGAGGTCGATCAGCGTTTTCAGCTTGCGCAAATCCATGAACGTTCTCCTGCAGCGTCGGCGGTCTGGGCGGTCGATGCGCGCGAATGGCTCTTCAGCCGCACATCGGTCAAAGGCGCTCCAGGCGCTGGCGTCGTTGCGTTGGTTAAGTGGTTGAAATAAAAGGAAGAAGACGGCTGATCAGCCGCCGTGTTGGTCAATTGCGAAGTCCAGCGCCGCCAGATAGCCGCGCCAGCCCAATCCGCAAATCACGCCCACCGCCTGGTCCGCCAGATAAGAATGGTGGCGGAACGGTTCACGACGATGCACGTTGGACAGATGCACTTCGATATACGGGATCACCACGCCGGCCAGCGCATCGCGCAGAGCCACGCTCGTGTGCGTGTAGGCGGCCGGATTGATGATGATGAATTCAATGCCTTCGTTTTTTGCGGCGTGGATACGATCCACCAGCGCACCTTCATGGTTCGACTGGAAGTGCGCAAGCGTCACGCCGCGCGCGGTGGCGCGTTCGACCAGGGCGGCGTTGATGTCGGCGAGGGTGGTTGCACCATAGACTTCCGGTTCGCGCGTCCCCAGCAAATTGAGGTTCGGGCCGTGCAGTACGAGCACGTTGCGAAGCGCTTTGGCGATGGGTTTATCAGCCACGGTTTTGACCGGTTGAGCGAAGTTGGGCGCAATTTACAGCAACTTAGAATGCTTTGTCTAGTTTTTGCTGAAAAAGTATCGAGAAATCGGTGTTTTCACCGATCTTGGGCGTACTGTCCACACATTTGCCGAAGAAGAAGGGGAGTTGTGTGCACATGAACGTCATATGACGTTTTTGTACGTTCACGTGCGCCGCAGGGCCTCACGCAGTTCGTCGGCATGCACACGACCCATCTTCCGGAAAATGATCTCACCTTGTGCGTTGAGGATCACAGTGAACGGAAGGCCGCCGACTTCGTTTCCGAACTGGCGGCCCAGCTCCGTTCCGCCAAAGCCCGCCACGGCAATGGGGTATGTGACGTGGACCTTACCCAGAAAAGTCTGGATATTGGACGCCGAGTCAATCCCGATGCCAACGAACCTTGCCTTGGCCTTTTGCTCCTGTGCCAGCGCAGACAGCTCGGGCATCTCCTCTACGCAAGGACCGCACCACGGTGCCCAGAAATTGATGACCACCGGCTGGCCCCGAAACGCTGCCAGATCCAGGGGGGCGCCATTGGCGTCCGGGAGCTTGCTGCCGTAGAACGCGGCAACAGCATGGTCGGCCGGCGTTTTGGGCTCAGTGGCGCGATGCCCAAAATAGACGCCCGCCGTCGCGGCAAGCAGGCCGGCAATCAACAGGGCAATCAGAGCGGTACGGCGGGACATGGTTTTGCGGAGGTCTCTATATATACAGAGGCGGAGCGTGCGGGATTGTACTCCTGTCGGCCGATCACCCCTGCGACAGTAGGGCACGCACTGCCGCCGCGTCGCCGCGTTGCGTCTTGCCGGTGGCGTCTGCCCGCCGCGCACCGCGCACATCGTTCATGTCATATAGGGCGATATGGACGCCGACGGGCGTGCCTGTTTCAGCGCGCAGCTCGCGCGCCAACTCGTGGGATTCGGCCCCGGCGGGCCATTGGCCGCGCCACAGGAAGCTGAGCGTTTCCACCTCGTCTCGGCCGGCGAAGTGAGCGCTCTCCGTGGTATCGAAGTCCACGCCGGCGTTGAGCAGGAAGATCGCCACATCCTTCGGGCTATCGCAGAAGACCTGCAGGTGGATGTCGGAGTGCTCGCTGGCGGTGCCGTTGAAGACCGCGCCCGCCAAGTACGGGTGGTGGACTGCCAGCCCTTCCATCAGTAGCAGTGCGATGCGGCGCAGCAACGCCAGCACGCGCGGCTGGGATTCGGCCTGGAACAGCGCCTGGTATTCGCGGACTTCCGTTTCGACCTGTTCATTGTCGGGCAGCCATTCGCCGGGCGCGCGGGATTCGGTGCCAAGCACCTGGCGCGCGGCCTTGCGCTTGGCGGTCGCGTAATCGGCGCCGTCTTCCGCGATCATGCGCGCGGCGGTGATGGCAATTTCCTCCCGCACGCGGGCGGGGTCGAGGGTGGAGCGTTTGGACATGGCTCTATTTTACTGAAGCGCGCGGGCCGGCCTGAAGCCGCAGGTACAATGCGGCGCAACGAAGTTGAGATGGCTCCCATGCATATCCACATCCTTGGAATCTGCGGCACCTTCATGGGCGGCATTGCCCTGATTGGCCGCCAGGCCGGTCACCGCGTCACCGGCTGCGACGCCAACGTCTACCCCCCGATGAGCACCCAGCTCGAAGCGCAAGGTATCGAACTGATCGAAGGGTTCGACCCCGAACAGCTCTCCATCGGCGCTGATTTGTACGTCATCGGCAACGTGATCTCCCGCGGCAATCCGCTGATGGAAGCCATCCTGGATCGCAATCTCCCTTACATTTCTGGCCCGCAATGGCTGGGCGACAACGTCCTGCGTCAGAAATGGGTGCTTGCCGTGGCAGGTACGCATGGCAAAACGACAACTACATCGATGCTCGCGTGGATCTTGCAGGACGCCGGCTACAACCCGGGCTTCCTGGTGGGTGGTGTGCCGCGCAACTTCGGGTTGTCGGCGCGGCTCACGGAATCCGACTTTTTTGTCATCGAGGCCGATGAGTACGACACGGCATTTTTCGACAAGCGCAGCAAGTTCGTCCATTACCGCCCCCGTACGGCCATATTGAATAACCTGGAGTTCGATCACGCCGACATCTTTCCCGATCTTGCGGCAATCGAAACCCAATTTCACCACTTGGTACGCACTGTGCCCGGTCAAGGTCGCCTGCTCGTGAATGGTCGCGAAGATAGCCTGAAGCGTGTACTTGAGCGCGGATGCTGGTCAGAAGTCGAGCAATTCGGCGCTGAAGACCGCCTTGGCTGGAAAATCGCGAACCTGCGCGATGACGACAGCTTCGACGTGGTTTTCAAGGGGCAGCCGCAGGGCCGAGTCCGTTGGGCGCTTCAAGGCGATCACAATCGCATGAATGCGCTGGCAGCCATTGCCGCGGCGCGCCACGTTGGCGTGCCGCCTGCTCAATCCATTGAAAGCCTGGCCCGTTTCGAAAATGTGAAACGCCGCATGGAAGTGCGTGGCACTGTCAATGACGTGACCGTGTACGACGATTTTGCCCATCATCCGACCGCCATTCGTACGACGATCGAGGGCCTGCGCCGTCGAGTAGGGAAGGGGCGCATTCTCGCGGTACTGGAGCCTCGTTCAAACACCATGAAGTTGGGTGTGATGAAGCAGGCGCTTCCAGACAGCCTGTCCGGAGCTGATCAAGTCTTCGCTTACGGTGCCGCCAACGGCCGCGACGCAATCGGCTGGGATTTGGCTGGCGCGTTAGCACCGCTGGGGGGCCGCGCGAAGGCATTCTCTGATCTGGCCGCCCTAGTTGCAGACGTCACGGCTGCCGCCCGCCCTGGCGACCACGTCCTTGTCATGAGCAACGGGGGGTTCGGCGGCGTACATCAGAGGCTGCTGGACGCGTTGGCTGAACGCGTCGGCACGGCGAACTGATCCCAATATGCCGGTATCCATCGTCTATCTGCACGGATTCCGTTCGTCGCCGCGCTCGTTCAAAGCGCAGTTGTTAGGTCGGCGGATGGCTTCCGTGGGCCTGGCAGATGAATACGTTTGTCCGACGTTGCCCGTGTCACCCCGTGAGGCGATGGCCGAAACAGAGGCGCTGCTCTCTGAGTTGGGTACGCGTGACGGCCTCAAGCCTGTGCTTATCGGCTCTTCCCTGGGCGGCTTTTACGCCACCTGGCTGGCTGAGCGGCATGGGCTTCGTGCAGCCATGCTTAATCCCGCTACCCGCCCGGAGCGGGATCTCGCCAAATACGTTGGCGAGCAACCGTTGTGGCATGGCGGTGGCACGATTCGCGTTGAGCCGCATCACCTCGATGAGCTGTGCGCCCTTGCCGTACCTGCGATCACGCAACCCGAGCGCTATTACTTACTGGCGGCGACCGGCGATGAAGTGCTCGATTACCGCGAAATGCTTGGCCACTTTCCTGGCGCGGCCACCCGCATCATCAACGGCAGCGACCATGGCATCAGCGATTTCGCCCAGTACATGGACGAAGTGCTTGTCTTCTGCGGTGTTCCCGCCGATTTGTTGGCAGCGCATCCGTTTAGCGCCGCATGACCGATTCCCCCTCTTACCCGCGCAGCCTCTGGCGCAGCGCGTTGCCTCCGGCTGTCGTCTATGACCGGCATTGGGCGCGTTGGGCTGTGGGTGCCGATTCGCTGACCGCGCGGCTTCGGGCGGCATCCTCACGCTTCCGCGTTCAATTGCTCGGCCAGCAGCGCGCGATGCCGTTGCGCGACGAGTGGCGTTGTCTAGGCATGGCTGGCCCTGCGGACACCTTGATCCGCGAGGTTTTGTTGATCTGCGACGACATCCCGGTGGTCTATGCCCACACTATCGTGCATCCGCGCAGTGTGGCGCTTGACTGGCCGTTCCTGAAAGCACTGGGCGCGCAGCCGCTGGGGCACTCGCTGTTTGCCGATCCGCGTGTTGAGCGCGGAGATTTCGAATTCGCTTTGCTGGACGCGCGCCACCCGCTGGTACGCCGGGCGCACGGGGCGCTCGGCGACGCGCCTGTGGCTGGGACCGCCCGGTTGCCGGCCCGCCGATCGGTGTTCCGACGCGGGGCAAGCGCGATGCTCGTGACAGAGGTTTTCCTGCCTGCGCTGAGCAACTTCCACCCGCCGCGGTAGGCGTATTTCGCGGGCCGGGCGTTCAGCCAGTGCGGTATCATCGCCCCCAACTTTTTAACGCCGCGTATTGCGTTGTGACGTCAGGGTGCGCGGCCATTCCACCTCATTCAAAGTGACGCTCGCTCATGCGAGTGCCGCAATCCATACAAATCCATGCAGTTGCTGTTTGAAGAAGGCGGCGAGATCCGCGCGGGCACCGTCTTGTCCCAACAGGGCGAGGCCTATCAGGTCGAGTTGCCGAGTGCCAAGCGCACCAAGGTCAAGTCGCGCGACGTGTTGCTGCAATTCGCGCAGCCGTCCGCTGGTGAGTTGTCGCAGGCCGCTCAGGCACTGTCGGCAGAGATCGACCTGGATTTCCTCTGGGAATGCGCTTCGGCCGAAGAATTCGGCTTTACCGATCTGGCGGGCGAATACTTTGGCGCCGGCGCCAATGCCACGCAGCAAGCCGCGCTGGCTATCGCGCTGCATGGCTCGCCGATCTACTTCCGCCGCAAGGGCCGCGGCCGCTATCAGCGCGCACCCGAAGATCAACTGAAGGCCGCGCTCGCGGGCCTCGAGCGCAAGAAACAGCAAGCTGCCCTGCAGGCCGAATATGAAGCCGAGCTGAAGGCGATGCGCCTGCCTGAGGCCTTCGGCGGCAAGACGCTGCAACTCTTGTTCAAGCCGGACAAGAACAGCCTCGAATACAAGGCGCTCGATGCGGCGTGCACGGCACTGGGTCTGTCGCCGATGCGCCTAATGGTGGCGGTGGGCGGCATCGCCAATGCCCGCGCGCTGCATGAGGCGCGCTTCCTCTCGGAGTGCTTCCCGAAGGGCACCGGCTTCCCGGATGTGACCGTGCCGGAACCCGCGATGGAGCTGCCGGCCGCCGACGTGCGCGCCTTCTCGATCGACGATGTGACCACCACGGAAATCGACGACGCCATCTCCGTGACCCCGATTGATGACGCCACCGTGCGTATCGGCATCCATATTGCCGCGCCGGGCTTTGGCATCCAGCGCGGTGAACCGTTGGACGTGATTGCACGCCAGCGTTTGTCGACCGTGTATTTCCCCGGCGACAAGATCACGATGCTGCCGGAGTCGGTGGTGGATCGTTACACGCTGCAGGAAGGGCGCGCGTGTCCGGCCCTGTCGCTGTACGCGACGGTCGACCGTGCCACGTGGGCCGTCACCGCCAGCGAGACGCGCTGCGAATCCGTGACCGTGGCGGCCAACCTGCGCCACAACCTGCTCGACGACGTGATCACCGCCGACGCGCTGGCCGATGGCTCGGGCGACTACCCGTTCAAGGCCGAACTGGCGGTGCTGTGGCCGTTCGTGTGCGCCTTGTATGACGGCCGCCAGCAGGCCCGCATCGCAAGCGGCCTGAAGCCGGAGGGCGCGCAGAAGGGCGATTATTCGTTCTACATCGATGCGATTCCCGAAGCCGAGGGCGGTGGCGAGCGCGTGCGGATCGAACAGCGCAAACGCGGCTCGCCGCTGGACAAGATCGTCGCCGAGTTGATGATCCTGGCCAACAGCACGTGGGGCCGCATGCTGGCCGACGCCGGGGTGCCGGGCATCTATCGCACACAGAAGGCGTGGGGCATGCACCGCACGCGCATGCAGACGTATCCGGCGCCGCATGAAGGGCTCGGGGTGGCGCAGTACGCGTGGAGCACCTCGCCGCTGCGTCGCTATGTCGATCTGGTCAACCAATGGCAGATTGCAGCAGTGGCGCAGCACGGCGTGACGGCCAAGCTGATCGCGCCGTTCAAGCCCAAAGATGCCGATCTGCTGGCTGCCGTGGCCGACTTCGAAGCCACCTACGCTGCTTACGCCGACCACCAGTCGACCATGGAGCGCTACTGGTGCCTGCGCTGGCTCAAGCAGGAAAACCGCACACGCATGCAGGCCGTGGTGCTGAAGGAAGGCGCTGTGCGATTCGCCGACATTCCGCTGGTGACGAAGGTGCCCGAGCTGGCACAAACGCCACGCGGCACGCATGTTGTGCTCGATATCCTGGAGACCGACGAGATCAGCCTGGAAGTGTCGTGCCGCGTGGTCGAAATCCTCGCGCCCGCGGTCGACGCGCAAGCTGAGGCCGAAGCCATCGAAGAAGAACTGGCCGAGGCAGAGCCGGAAGCCGATGTGCCGGCTGAACCACAACCCGCCGCCGATGAGGAAGAGGCGCGCGCAGAAGCGGACGCTGCTGTGGCGCCGCCGCCGCAAGACAGCGAGAGCGGTGGAACGCCTGGCGCTGCCTAACTACAATCGCAGTCTGACCTTCATTCTTCGAGCATCGACCAGGAATCGCCCCATGGCCGCCCTTGCAAACCGTCCGGACTGGTCCGGCAGCAGCACGCTCACCAAGGCGCTGGTGGTGTCGCTGGCCGTGCATGTCCTGCTGCTGTTCGTGCGCGTGGTGGCCCCCGAAGCGTTTGATATCAAGCGCGAAGATCCGGGCCTGGATGTGGTGCTCGTGAATGCCAAATCCTCGACGGCGCCGTCCAAGGCGACGGCCGTGGCCCAGGTCAACCTGAACGGCGGTGGCGAATTCGATCAACAGCGCGCCACCACGCCGCTGCCTGCCGACACCAATGAGCAGACCGGCGACGCCATCAAGCTCACGCAGCGCCGGCTGGAATACCTCGAGCAGGAGCAGCGGCGCCTGCTCACGCAATCGACTGACCGCGCACCGCTGGTCAACGATCGGCAGGTCAAGCCCGGCGAGCGTCCGCAGCCGTCGCCCACCAACGGCACCGACGACCGCACCACGCAAGACGAAATCGCCCGCCTGCAGGCCGAGATCGACCGCAACCTTGAAAACTACGCCAAGCGCCCGCGCCGCAATGTGCTGACGGCCGCCAGCGCGCGTCAGGTCGATTACGCCCGCTATTACGATGCCGTGCGCCGCAAGATTGAAGCGCGCGGCACCGCCAACTTTCCCAGCCAGAACGGCCGCCCGCTGTACGGCGAGCTGATCGTCGTAATCAGTATCAACCGCGAAGGCCAGCTCGGCTACAACCAGGACGGCTACAAGATCGAAGGCATCGAGATCGCAAAAAGCTCGGGCAACCCCGCGCTGGATCGCCAGGCCGTGGCCATCGTCCGTTCGTCTTCTCCGTTTGGCGCCTTCCCGGCCGAGATGCGCAAGCGCGTCGACATCCAGGATGTGGTTGCCACGTTCAAGTTCACCCGCGCAGGCTTGGAAACCCACCTGCAGACCCGCTGATTTCGTCGTCCATGCCGTCGTCGTTTCAAGAGGCCATCCTCGCAGCTGCGAGCGCGCCGCCCACAGATCGCTATGGCGTGATCGGCAACCCGATCGCGCACAGCAAGTCGCCCACCATCCATGCCGCGTTTGCGCAGCAGACGGGGCAGCTCATCCGCTACGACCGCATCTACGCCGAACTGATCGCGTTTGACGAAACCGTGATGAACTTCGTGCGCGAAGGCGGCCGCGGGCTCAACGTGACCGTGCCCTTCAAGCTCGATGCGTATGCCATGTCGACGTCGCTGTCGCTGCGGGCGGAATCGGCCGGCGCGGTCAATACGCTCAAGTTCGACGGCGATGAGATTTTTGGCGACAACACCGATGGCGTCGGCCTGATGCGCGACATCACCCACAACATCGGGAACTCGTTCGAAGGCGAGCGCGTGCTGTTGCTGGGCGCGGGCGGTGCGGCGCGTGGCGTGCTGCTGCCGCTGCTGGAGCACAAGCCCGCGCGCGTATTCATCGCCAACCGCACGGCCGATCGCGCCAACAAGCTGGTCGAGCGCTTCGAGGTCTCGGCCAAGCTGCACGAGGTCGAACTCGTGGGCGGCGGCTATGACGAGCTTGCTGCGGACGACGTTTTCGACGTCATCATCAACGCCACGGCGAGCAGCCTGCAGGCCGAGGTGCCGCCAATCCCGACCACCGTGTTCGGTCCCAACGCGCTGGCCTACGACATGATGTACGGCCCGCGGCCGACGGTGTTCATGGAGTTTGCCCGGCGCAACGGCGCCCGCGCCTGGGACGGTTTGGGTATGTTGGTGGAGCAGGCGGCGGAATCGTTCTTCGTCTGGCGCAACGTGCGTCCGGACACCGCTCCGGTGCTGCTCGCCATGCGCGAGGGGCTGCAGGGCGAAGCCGCCGTCGCGGCACGCGCGCCTCGCTGAACCTGGAGCGCAGCCCAGCGATGATGCGTTGGTTCGGCTACGTGATCGGCTGCTTCGTTGCGGGCGTGGTCGCACTCAACCTGTACTTCTTCGCTGCCATTGCGAGCTGGCAGTTCTTCGATCCGTCGTCCACGAGCTTCATGCGCGCCGAGCGCATGCGCCTGTGCAGCGCCAATGTTTTCACCTGCAAGGTCGATCACCGCTGGGTCAATTACGACCAGATATCGCGCAACCTCAAGCGCGCGGTCATCGCCAGCGAAGACGCGGATTTTGTCTCCCACAGCGGCTGGGAAGTCGACGCCATGCTCGATGCGTGGGAGAAGAACAAGCGGCGCGGCCACGTGGTCGCAGGCGGTTCGACCATCACGCAGCAACTGGCCAAGAACCTGTTCCTCTCGGGCGAGCGCCACTATCTGCGCAAGGGTGAAGAACTCGTCATCACGTGGATGCTCGAGTTCTGGCTCGACAAGGAGCGCATTCTCGAGATCTATCTGAACTCGGTGGAATGGGGCGAAGGTGTGTTCGGCGCGGAAGCGGCGGCGCAGCATTACTTCAAGCGCCCGGCCTCGCAGCTTACGGTGGGGCAGGCGGCGCGCCTGGCGGCGGCGCTGCCGGCACCCAAGTGCTTCGACAAGAAGCGCTACTGCGCCAACGTACACGTCAACTTCACGCGCAAGGCCACCGTCATCGCCAACCGCATGGGTTCGGCCACGTTGCCGGATTGACCCGGCGCAGGGCTACTTCAGCCAGCCCTTGCGGCGGAAGTACACCAGCGGAATCGCCGCCGACACCACCATCATCACGATCGCGTACGGGTAGCCTTCTGCCCAATCCAGCTCCGGCATCACCTTGAAGTTCATGCCGTAGATCGAGGCGATCAGCGTGGGCGGCATCAGCGCTACCGACACCACCGAGAACAGCTTGATGATCTTGTTCTGGTTGATGTTGATGAAGCCGACCGTGGCGTCCATCAGGAAGTTGACCTTGTCGGACAGGAACGCCGTGTGGTTCTCGATGGAATCGATGTCTCGCAGCACCTGGCGCGCTTCGTCCTGCTGGTCGGCCGAGAGCAATTGGCTGCGCAGCAGGAACGACACCGCGCGGCGCGTATCCATCACGTTGCGCCGGATCCGGCCGTTCAAGTCTTCCACGCGGGCGATGATCTCCAGCACATCGGCGGCGGCGGCATCGGTCACCTCATCGGCCAGCACGCGTTTGCTGGCATCTTCGAGGCGTTCGTAGACTTCTTCGATGGAGTCAGCCGAGTATTCCGCGTCAGTGGCGTACAGATCCATCAGCACGTCTTTGGCGTTGCGCACCGAGCCCGGGCGAAGCCGCGCACGCATGCGCACCAGCCGGAAGGCGGGCAAATCCTCGTCGTGGATGGAGAAAAGCACATCCTTGGTCAACACGAAGGCTACGCGCACGTTACGCGAGGTGGTTTCTTCGTCGAGCAGGAAATCGGTGCGGATATGGATGTGGCCGTCTTCGCCTTCAAAGTAGCGGGCGGAGGCTTCCAGGTCCCCCAATTGCTCCAGTTCGGGCAGGACCACGCCGTAGGCTTCCTTGATCCATGCCAGCTCTTCGTCGTCGGGGTCGATCACGTCGATCCAGATCGGCTTGTGCTGCAGCAGTTCACTGCGTTCTTCGACCTGTTCCTGCGCGAGACGGCCTTTTTGCACGACGAACAGGTTGATCATGGGTATTTCCTTGAAGCAGGCGTTGAACGGGCGGCGAAAAATCGCGCCGAGTGTAGCGTAAAGAGGCGACAGGTTCAGCCACAAACGGTGGCCTGGCGCGCACGCGTGGGGCAGGCGCCACGCCCGGAAGATGCCGCCATCGGGCCGCCCGACGGGTAAAATGCAGACAAGTCATGCGGCCAGCCGGCCGCCCTCACATTCCCGACACCATGCGATTTACAGAACAACTCGCTGCCGCCTGGCAACGCAACAATTCCCTGCTGTGCGTCGGGCTCGATCCTGACCCCGCGCGCTTGCCGGCGTCGCTGACCGGCACGGGCGGAGCGATCTTCTCGTTCTGCCGCGCCATTGTGGACGCCACCGCCGACCTGGTCTGCGCATTCAAGCCGCAGATCGCCTACTTCGCCTCGCAGCGCGCTGAAGACCAGCTTGAGCAGCTCATCAATTACATCCACGAGGCGTATCCGGGCATCCCCGTCATTCTTGATGCCAAGCGCGGCGATATCGGCTCCACCGCCGAGCACTACGCCAAGGAAGCCTTCGAGCGCTATCAGGCCGACGCCATCACCGTCAGCCCCTACATGGGGTTCGACTCGATGCAGCCGTATCTCGCACATGCCGACAAGGGTGTGATCGTGCTGTGTCGTACCTCCAATGCCGGCGGCAGCGACGTGCAGTTCCTGGAAACCGACGGCCGCCCTGTCTACCAGGTGGTGGCAGAACGCGCGCGCGACGTGTGGAATACCAGCGGCCAGATGGGTCTGGTGGTGGGCGCAACGTTCCCGGAGGAAATTGCCAAGGTGCGAGAAATTGTCGGCGACATGCCGCTGCTGATTCCGGGCGTTGGCGCCCAGGGCGGTGACATCGAAGCCACGGTGCGCGCCGGCCGCACGGCCGACGGGACCGGCATGATGATCAACTCGTCGCGGGCCATTCTCTACGCCAGCACCGACAGTGATTTCGCCGATGCTGCTCGCCGCGTGGCGCTTGCCACTCGGGACCAGATCAACCAGTTCCGCAACTGATCCGCACTGTCGGTCCGGTTGCGGTGAGAGCGAGGACGCCATGACCACGCATCCGCACCGTCCCGTTGCCGGTACGCACCGGGAAGAGACCGGCAAGGACCCGGACCGCAAGCTCGAGAAAGAGCGCGACGACACTCACGAGCACGAGACGACGCGTCGCGATCATGATCGCGACCGTCGCCACGAGCACGACCACGAACACCAGCCGGAACATGATCACGGAGATCGTCGCCGGCCGGATCATCCCAGCGAAATCTAGATCAGGACTCCGCTGAATCGAGGAAGTCGAGCAGGCCGCGCAGTGCATGCTCTGCCGCCTGCAGGCGGACCTGTTTGCGGTCGCCCTTGAAGTGGCGTGTTTCTACGCGCGTCTGCAAGCGATTGCTCCACCCGAAGCACACCATGCCGACTGGCTTGTCGGGCGTGCCGCCGGTCGGGCCCGCCACACCGGTAATCGAGACGGCCACCTGCGCGCGGCTGTTGAGCACGGCGCCCTCGGCCATGGCATGCGCCACCGGTTCGCTCACGGCGCCATGTTCGCGGATCAGCGCCGCCGGCACGCCCAACATCTGCGATTTCGCTTCGTTGGAATAGACGACGAAGCCGCGCTCGAACCACGCGGACGAGCCTGATACGTCGGTGATGGCGGCAGCCACCAGCCCGCCCGTGCAAGATTCAGCGGACGCCATCATCAGGCTGCGCTTGTTCAGCGTGTCAGCTACCAGTTCGGCCAGTTGGGCCAGGGCGCGGGATTCAGCCATTGCAATACCTTCGAAGCTTCTGACGTCAGCCGTCAAAACGAGCGCCAAAGCGCGAACACGAGCAGCGTGTAGAACGCCGCGAGAATGTCGTCGACCATCACGCCATAGCCGCCGCGCACGCCGAAGCCCTTGAGCGTGCGGTCGTAATAGCGGATGGGCGCAGGCTTGACCATGTCGAAGAAGCGGAACCACAGAAACGCGGCGAACTGCCCCCCCAGCGTGGTGGGCGTGACAAAGGCAAGCACGAGCCAGAACGCGACCATCTCGTCCCACACCATGGCGCCATGATCGGCCACGCCCAGATCGCGTGCGGTGCGGGCGCATGCCCAGATGCCGATCACGAAGCCAACCGCTGCGATCAGCAGCCAAGTCGGCCCCGAAATCCAACGTGCAAACACCACGTAGATTAGCCACGCGTAGAGCGTACCGACCGTGCCAGGGAGGATGGGCGACAGGCCGGAACCAAAGCCGAGCGCCAGGATGCGTGCCGGATGGCCGAACATGAAGCGCGCCGTGGGGCGCCGCACCTGCACGGTCTGGCCTGCCTCGAGGACGACGGTTTCAGGCCGGCCCGGCGGATTGGAGGGCGGAAAGGGTGCGGAGGACATCATGAGGTGGAAGAGAAATGGTCGAAACTGCTGTGCGTGAAGAGGACCGGCGCCCCGTGGGCATCGACGAGCCGCAAGCCCGCTTCAGCATCGATGCGGCCGATGCGTGTGACGGCCACGCCCGCACGCTGGCCCGCCGCGACCACGGCGTCGCGCGCATCGGCGGGGGCGGTGAAGCAAAGTTCGTAGTCGTCGCCGCCAGCCAGCGTGCATTGCAACTGGAGCGCCAGGGGCTGGGCCGCCAGCGTCGTCGAGCGCGGTACGTTGTCGACCGTGATCGTCGCTCCAACACGGGATTGCGTAAGGATGTGGCCCAGATCGCCCAACAAGCCGTCCGATATGTCGAGCGCTGCACGGGCGACACCGCGCAATGCCAAGCCGAGTGCGACGCGCGGCGTGGGCAGGTCCATGCGCGGCTGCACTTGCGCGAGCGCCTCGGGTGTAAGCGCCCATTCGTTGCGCAGGGCGCCCAGTGCGAGTCGCGCGTCGCCCACGGTGCCCGAGACCCAAAGGTCATCGCCGGGGCGGGCAGCGTCGCGGCGTAGTGCCGCAGCGGCCGGGACATCCCCGAAGACCGTCAAGCTCAGTGTGAGCGGCCCGCGCGTGGTGTCCCCGCCAATGAGTTCACAGTGAAAGGCATCTGCCAGGGCGAGCAGCCCCTCGGAAAACGGTTTAAGCCAAGCTGGATTGGCTTCAGGCAGCGCTACGGCGAGCGTAAAAGCGCGCGGCTCCGCACCCATCGCGGCCAGATCCGAGAGGTTGACAGCGAGCGCTTTATGCCCAAGTGCGCGCGGCTCCGCATTCGGGAAAAAATGACGGCCAGCGACCAGCATGTCGGTGGAAATCGCCAATTCGTGCCCGGGGCGGGGCGCAACCAGGGCGCAGTCGTCACCTACGCCTAAGGTTGCCTTGGGCGTGGGCCGAGTGAAGTAGCGCCGAATTAGCTCAAATTCGGACAAATTTGCCGGGGAATGGGCGGAGTTGCGTGAATTCGCGGGCTTGGACACGGCAGCGGCAATGGAAGAATATGGGGCAAGCCCGATGGTGCCGTGACAGGACGGTGGAATATTGTAGCGAATACGCATGTCACCCCCACCCAAAATCCCGTTGTGAGATCGCTTTTCACTATATAAAATGACGGGCCCAAGGAGGCGGACCGTATTCCCGTGGCGCTCGTGAGGGTATCCCGGTGGCCCGCTAGATGCGACGGCCGGCGCGCGCGCTGGCCACCCGATACGAGAGACCCATGACCACGGTGGATTCCCAGCCTCAGCAGCCCGCCCGCACGGATGAAGAACTCAAGGCGCAGCAGCGCGCCGCCTTGCGCAAGGCCGCGCTGGAGTACCACGAGTTTCCGACCCCGGGCAAGATTTCCGTCACGCCGACCAAGCCGCTGTCGAACCAGCGCGACCTCGCCCTGGCGTATTCGCCCGGCGTTGCCGCCGCCTGCGAAGAGATCGTCGAAGACGTCGCCAACTCGTTCCGCTACACCGCGCGCGGCAACCTTGTCGGCGTGGTGACCAACGGCACCGCGGTGCTCGGTCTGGGCGACATCGGCCCGGAAGCCTCGAAGCCGGTCATGGAAGGCAAGGCGGGCCTGTTCAAGAAATTTGCTGGCATCGATGTGTTTGACATCGAGATCAACGAAAAAGACCCCCAGAAGCTGGTCGATATCATCGCCTCGCTGGAGCCCACCTTCGGCGGGATCAACCTGGAAGACATCAAGGCGCCGGAGTGCTTCTTCGTCGAGCGCGAACTGCGCAAGCGCATGAAGATCCCCGTCTTCCACGATGACCAGCACGGCACCGCCATCGTGGTGGGCGCTGGCATTACCAACGCGCTGAAGGTCGTCGGCAAGGACATCAAGAAGGTGAAGCTGGTGGCTTCGGGCGCGGGCGCTGCGGCGCTGGCCTGCCTTGACCTGCTGGTTGACCTGGGCCTGCCGCGCGAAAACATCTGGGTGACGGACCTGGCGGGCGTGGTCTACGAAGGCCGCACCGAACTGATGGACCCGGACAAGGCGCACTTCGCACAGAAGACTGACCTGCGCACGCTGGCTGAAGTCATCGACGGCGCCGACATTTTCCTGGGCCTGTCCGCCGCTGGCGTGCTCAAGCAGGACATGGTCAAGCGCATGGCCGACAAGCCGATCATCTTCGCGCTGGCCAACCCGAACCCGGAAATCCTGCCGGAGCTGGCCAAGGAAGTGCGCCCCGACGTCATCATGGGCACCGGCCGCACGGATTACCCGAACCAGGTGAACAACGTCCTGTGCTTCCCGTTCATCTTCCGCGGCGCGCTGGATGTGGGCGCGACCACCATCACGCGTGAGATGGAAGTTGCCGCCGTGCACGCCGTGGCTGAACTGGCCCGCCAGGAACAAAGCGACATCGTTGCGTCCGCATACGGCATCCAGGATCTGTCGTTCGGCCCCGAATACCTGATCCCGAAGCCCTTCGACCCGCGCCTGATCGTCAAGATCGCGCCGGCTGTGGCGCAGGCGGCCATGCTGTCGGGCGTGGCGCAGCGTCCGATCGAAGATATGGACGCTTACCGCCAGCATCTGCAGCAGTTCGTCTACCACTCGGGCACGCTGATGAAGCCGATCTTCTCGGCCGCTCGCAAGGTGCCGATGGAGAACAAGCGCATCGTCTTTGCCGAAGGCGAAGAAGAGCGCGTGCTGCGTGCCGTGCAGATCGTCGTCGACGAAAAGCTCGCCAGCCCGATCCTGATCGGCCGCCCGAGCGTGATCGCCCACCGCATCGAGCGTTTTGGCCTGCGCCTGCGCGAAGGCGTGGACTTCGCCGTGGTCAACCCCGAGCATGACGAGCGCTTCCGCGATTACTGGGAGACGTATTACAAGCTGATGGCGCGCAAGGGCGTGACGCCGCAATACGCCAAGCTGGAGATGCGTCGCCGCAATACGTTGATCGGCGCCGTCATGGTCCACAAGGGCGAAGCGGACGGCATGATCTGCGGCACGATCAGCAACACGGCCGCCCACCTGCGCTACATCGACCAGATCCTGGGTGGCACCAATTGCGTGTATGCGGCCATGAACGGCCTGGTTCTGCCGGGTCGCCAGGTGTTCCTGACCGATACGCATGTCAACGTCGACCCGACGGCGGAAGAACTGGCAGAGATCACCATCATGGCTGCCGAGGAGCTGTGCCGCTTCGGTATCAAGCCCAAAGTCGCGCTGATGTCGCACTCGAACTTCGGTTCGTCTGAAGCGCCTTCGGCTGTCAAGATGCGCGAAGCGCTGGCAATCCTGCGCGAACGTGCGCCGAACCTGGAAGTGGACGGTGAGATGCATGGGGATGCCGCGCTCGACCAGAAGCTGCGCGACTCGCTGGTGCCGGATTCGACCCTCAAGGGTGAAGCCAACCTGTTGGTCATGCCGAACATCGACGCCGCCAACATCGCCTACAACCTGCTGAAGACGGCTGCTGGCAACAACATCGCCATCGGGCCGATCCTGCTGGGCGCGAAGAAGCCGGTGCATATCCTCACGCCGTCGGCTACTGTGCGACGCATCCTCAACATGACGGCTCTGACCGTCGTGGATGCTGCGGCACAAGCGCAACGCTAATCGCCACTGCACCAGAAAAGGGAGCGCACGATGCTGCGCTCCCTTTTTTTACTCATTAAGTTTGCGTGCGCTTACTTTTCTGCAAACTAAATAGCCATATCAAAAAACCCTTCAGACTTCCACCGTCGGTTGATTGTTGTCATCGATGAGCGTACCCTTACGGGCTGAAGGGGTGCTTCTGAGCACATGAGGTCCGAACCGGGCCGGACGGGTACCAAAAATGCGGTTTTCCGTACACACGTCTGACCGGCTAGCCTTATTCGGTGCGCGCAATGAGTGGTTTTTGCAGGCGGAAGGATTCCCCAAGTCTTCGGCAGTCGCCCGACTTGTCATTCCCTGCCAGGCCTCTCACGCATTGAGCCGCTTCGCTTTCAGCTGCAAACCGGCTGTCCAGATCGTTATTGGGCGGCCACCTGCGCTTGTGACCTGCGCCGGGCTCCGGTCGGCGCGATTCTCCCGTTAGGGCCTGCTGATGACAAAGCGACTTGGAGCGTGGATCGGCCGCTCCGTATCTCAGGCGATGGCGCGTGGCGCGCTGGCGGTAACGCTTGCGTTGTCGGTAACCGGCTTGCCGGCCAATGCGGTTGCCCGGGACACCACCGGCATGGCTGCCGCCGTGGGAACCATTCGCCCGGCAGACCTGCCCAACGAGGCGCAGCGCACGCTGGCACTGATTGAGCAGGGCGGCCCGTTTCCCTATGCAAAGGATGGCACCACGTTCGGCAACTATGAGCGACGTTTGCCTGCGCAACGGCGTGGCTATTACCACGAGTACACCGTGAAGACGCGGGGGGCTCGTAACCGCGGCGCCCGACGCATCATCTGTGGCGGCGATCAGCAAGCGGCGAACGACTGCTACTACACGGAAGATCACTACAACAGTTTTCAACGGATACAGCGATGACGACCAACATGTTTGGGCTGGACGACTCGCTCACCGCACGCGATGAGCGCGTGGCCCGCGAGGCGTGGCACAAGGCGCAAAATCTGTACGACGGTGTGGTCGGGATGCAAGCCCTGGGCGCACGCGTCGGGGGAGCGGCCAAGTTGCCTCAAACCGCACCGCAGAACACCATGACGCAGGACAATACTCAGACGGACGACGACGGAGCTCGCGAAGACGCCATGAACCTGTTCAAGACGGTGCGTCCGAATATCGTGCAGTCGATCCGCGCGTTTCGCGTGGCGGATCTGGCCGAGTCGGCGGCCAGTCTGGGCCAGCATTTCCTGTACGCCAACTGCGCGGCCGCGACCACCAAGAGCGAAGTGCTCGACGTGATTGCGCGGGAGTTCCTGTTCCCGAAGCATTTCGGCAAGAACTTCGATGCCCTGGCTGACTGCCTGACCGACATGATCTACAAGGCCGGCCCGCAGCCGGGTTTTGTCATCGTGCTGGAGGGGCTGCCGTGCCAACCCAAGTTCGACAAGGAAGCGCGCGAAGTGCTGCTGGACGTGTTCCGCGACGCGGCCGAATTCTGGGGCGAGCGCAAGGTCCAGTTCCGCGTGTTCTATTCGTTTGCGTGAACTTGCCCGACCGCTGATTGATCGGCGTTGAAATGAAAAAGCCCGCACATGCGGGCTTTTTTGTTGCCTTGAGAATGTGCTGGCCGGCTGGTCAGCCTGCCCGCTTGTTGCGGCGGATGCGGTCAAACCACACCGCCAGCAGCAGAATGCCGCCGCGGATCAGGTACTGATAGAACGTCGGCACGTTCATCAGGCTCATCGCGTTCTGCACCGACCCCATGATCAGAACGCCGACCAGCACACCGGACACGGTTGCCACGCCGCCCGTGAGCGAAACTCCGCCCAGCACGCAGGCCGAGATTACGCCCAGCTCAAGCCCGACCGACGTTTTCGGATCGCCCAGGCTCATGCGGGAGGCCAGCATCACGCCGGCAAAGCCGGTCACCAGGCCCTGCAGGACGAACACGGCGATTTTGATGCGCGTCACCGGCAGGCCGGCAAGCAGTGCCGCTTCTTCATTGCCGCCGACGGCGAGCACGTTCTTGCCGAATACGGTCTTCTTGAGCAGGAAACCGAACAGCGCGAAGCCGACGATATTGCTCCAGATCGGGTACGAGATGCCGAGGAAAGATCCGCCGCCGAGGTCGAAGAAGCTCTCTTCGGAGATCATCACCGCGTCGCCGTTGGAGGTGATGAAGGCGAGGCCGCGCACGACTTCCATCATGGCCAGCGTGACGATCAGCGAGTTGATCTGGTAGCGCGCCACCAGCACGCCGTTGACGAGCCCGACCAGGCCGCCCGCAAGCACGCCAGCCCCGACGCCCAGCACCACACTGTGTGTTGCTGTGATGAGCGTTGACGCCACCACGCCCGCAAACGCGACGATGGAGGCAACGGACAAGTCCACCTCGCCGAGGGCGAGCACGAACATCATCGTGACCGAGATGGAGCCGATCAGGGTGACGGAGAGCAGCAGGCCCTGGATGTTGCGACTGCTGATGAAGCCGGGCACCGTGAACGCCAGCGCGGTGAACAGCAAGACGAACACCACGACGATGCCCGATCGGTTGACCAGCTCCCACGTGAGGGCTGCGCGGCTGGGGATGCCAGGGGCGGCCAATGGCGGGCCGCCCGGCACGGATTCGGTGGATGGCGTTTGCATAGGATCGGTTTCCATGAGGGCGTGATTCGCGCGCTAACGTGGCAGCGCGAGTTTGATGAGGGTGTCGGGCGAGGCGTGCTCTCTGGGCAGATCGCCGACGATGCGGCCTTGCTTCATCACGAGCACGCGGTCGGCCACGCCGATGACTTCGGCAAGGTCGCTCGACACGACGATGACAGTGCGGCCCGACTCGGCAAGGCCGTAGAGCAGGCTGTAGATTTCGCTGCGGGCGCCGACGTCGATGCCGCGTGTGGGCTCGTCCATCAGGAAGACGTCGATGTCTTCCGCCAGCCAGCGCGAGAGGATCACCTTCTGCTGATTGCCGCCCGACAGCTTGCCGATGGGCGTTTCGCCGTTGCGCGTCTTGATGGCGAGCTTGTCGATGAACGACTTGGTGGTGCGCGCTTCCTGCCGGTTGTTCAGTACGCTGAAGCGGCTGAAGTGGCGCCGGCAACTGATGTTCAGGTTATCGGACACCGAGGCAATTGAGACGATGCCTTCCTGCTTGCGGTCTTCCGGACAGAGCGCGACACCTGCGCGCACCGCATCGCGCGGCGTGTTGAACTGAACGCGCTTGCCCTTGAGGTGGACTTCGCCCGCCGTGGGTTTGACCGCGCCGTAGAGCAGCTTCATCAGCTCGGAGCGCCCAGCGCCCACCAGCCCGAAGAAGCCGACGATTTCGCCTGCGTGCGCGCGGAACGATGCCGGTTCGGTCAAGCCGGGCCCCATCAGGCCGCGCACGTCGACCTTCACCTCGCCGAGCGGGCGGGGCTTGTAGCCGTACACGTCCTGGATCGAGCGGCCGACCATGCAACGGATCAGCCGTTCGCGGTCGAGGTTCGCGCCGGCGTTGAACGTGTCGATATGCCGGCCGTCACGGAACACGGTCACGCGATCGCACAGTTCGTAGACCTCCTCCATGCGGTGCGTGACGTAGATGACCGCACGGCCCTCGGCCTTGAGCGCGCGGATGATGCGGAACAACTGCGTGGTTTCGCGGGAGGAGAGCGAACTCGTGGGCTCGTCGAACGCGATCACGCGGGCGTCGCGCATCAGCGCCTTGCCGATCTCGATCATCTGGCGCTGACCGATCGACAGATGCTTGACGGGTTGGGCCGGATCGAGCTTCTCGCCCAGCCGCTCGAGTTCGCGCAGCGCACGGGCGATCAGCGTCTTCTCGTCGAGCACCCCAAAGCGGTTGGGCAACGCGCCGAGCATCAGGTTTTCTGCCACCGTCAGTTCGGGCACGAGGTGCAGTTCCTGATAGATGATGGCGATGCCCGCCGCAATGGCTGCGCGCGTGTTCGTGAACTGCTGCGGCACGCCGTCGAGCGACAGCGTGCCGTCCTCCGGCTGGTTGACGCCCGACAGCACCTTGAGCAGCGTCGATTTGCCCGCGCCGTTCTCGCCCATCAGGCCGTGCACCTCGCCGCGGCGGATGTCGAGCGAGACGTGGTCGAGCGCGAGCACGCCAGGAAAGCGCACGGTGATGCCGTCAAGCTTCAGGTACGCGCCAGCGGAAGCGTCAGGCGGGCCGCTCTCATCAAGTGATTGGACTGTCATCGGTTGCTCTTTGCAGATGCGCGAGAGGCGCGGGGCAGGCCCGCGCCGCGCGTTGCATCAAATGCCCAGTTCCTTGCGGACTTCCTGCCAGTTGCTGCGCACCATCAGCTTGCCGGTGGTCTGCGTATCAGCCGGCGGTTGCTTGCCGGTCTTGATCCAATCGACGAGGTTTGCAGCGCTGTCCTTGCCGTGATTGGTCGAGCTGACGGCAATCGTGCCGAAGAAACCCGTCGGCTCCTTCTTCTGGAATTCGGCGAACGCCTCGCCGGCACCGTTGATGCCGACGCCGATCACATCGGCGGCCGGAATGTGCAGCTGCTCGGTGGCGCGCACGCCGCCCAGCACGCTCTCTTCATTGAGCGCGAAGATCACCCACTTCTTGATGCCCGCATGCTGTGCCAGCACCGGCGACGCGGCATTGAAGCCACCGGCGTCGTCGGTGGTCTTTTGCGGCGCGTCGAAGATGTTCTCTTTCTTGAAGCCGCCGGCCAGCAGCGTCTGCGTGGCACCGTCGGTGCGCAGCTTGGCAGTCGGCAGTTCATAGTTGGTGATGCGCAGCGCGCCCACTTCCTCGGGCTTCCAGCCGCGGCGCTTCATCTCGTCGGAGATGGCCTGGCCGACCTGGTTGCCGATCTTGAATGCCGACATGCCCAGATGCGGCACGTTGGCCAGCGGCTTGCCGGACGAGTCGACGAGTTGATCGTCAACCGTGACGAACTTCATGTTGTAGTGCTTGGCGCGTGCCGAGATAGCCGGGCCCAGGCGCACGTCCGGTGCGCAGATGACGAAGCCCTTGGCACCTTGCGCGCCCAGGTTGTCGATGGCGGACAGCACCTTTTCGCCATCGGGCGTGCCGATGTTCACCACCGAGAAGCCCTCCTTCTTGCCCAGCTCGGTGGCGGCCTTCTGCTCGTTGATGAACCAGGCCTGTTCCGGCATCTTGACCAGGAAGCCGATCTTGAGCGGCTCGTCGGCGTGGGCGGGCAGGCTGGCGGCCAGCGGCCCCAGGCACAGGGTGGCCGCCAGGGCGGATAGGGTCAGCCGGCGAAGTTTGCGTTGCATGGTTGTCTCCTCGTTGGAATGGCTCTTATGGCACTACGTGAATGGGGCGTGCCTCACGGCACGAACGGATCGATCAAATGGCGCCGACCGAGCAGCATGGCGTCGGCTACGTGCTGAAGCGGGCGGACATCGACATCGCTTTCGCCGCTGCCGATCAGTTCGAGAAAGCGTGTGTACAGGCTCGGGTATTCGCGTTCAGGGCCGACGTCGATCTCAGCGCCGTCGATGGTCAATTGCTTGCCGCCTTGTGCCAGCCGCAAGGTGCCGTCGCGCGTGGTCACGTCGATCTGCCATAGCTCGCCTGCGTCATGGCGCCAGTCGAATTCCGCCTGGATTGCCTTGCCGTGTTCATCGGTGAATGCGAGGTGGGCGGCAATCGGCGTCTGCTGATTGGCAGGCACCCACAGGTCGGCCGCCTCCAGGAAGAACGCATGCGGCAGCACGCGGGTCAGGATCGACAGCGCGTTGATACCCGGGTCAAACACGCCCAGCCCGCCGGGTTCCCAGATCCATGCCTGGTTCGGGTGCCAGCGGCGCACGTCTTCTTTCCATTGCACGTTGACGGAGACGATGGCGCGGCTTGCCAGCCACTCCCGAGCGGCCTCGACACCGGGTGCGTGGCGCGAGTGCCACGAGGCAAACAAGGTGCAGCCGCGCTCCCGCGCCAGTTCAGCGAGGATTGCCACTTCCGACACGCTGGCGCCCGGAGGCTTCTCCAGCATCACGTGCTTGCCTGCAGCGAGTGCCGCGCGGGCCTGGACAAACCGCACTTGTGGTGGCGTACACAGCGACACCGCACGCAGCGTGGGTTCGTCAGCCAACATGGCGTCGAGCGTCGTGTAATGCGGCAGGCCGTCAATGCGCGAATGCGGGCTCGCGCAGGCCGCGAGCGAGAAGCCGGGCTGCGCGGCGAGTGCCGGCAGATGCTGATCGCGTGCAATCTTGCCGACGCCAACAATGCCGATCGCAACGGGGGTACGTTCACCGTGCATGGCTATCGCCCCCAACGCAGGACCAGCGGATCGAGCCGCCGGGCAATGTCGATCAGGCCCCGGCGCGTGTCTGGGTGCATCGGCGGCAACGGATGGCGCGATGCCTCGCAGGCGATCACGCCGCCTTCCTTCATCAGTGCCTTGGCGGCCAGGATGCCGGCCTGTCGGTTCTCGTGATTGATGAGCGGCAGCCAGCGCTGATACAGCTCGAAGGCGAGATCGTGTTGTCCTTTGGCGTGCGCCTCGATGATCGGTCGGATGCCGTCGGGATACGCGCCGCCGGTCATGCTGCCCGTGGCGCCGGCATCCAGATCGGCCAGCAGCGTGATGGCTTCTTCGCCGTCCCAGGGACCCTCGATGGCGTCGCCGCCGAGGCGGATCAGCTCGCGCAGCTTGGCCGCCGCACCGGGCGTTTCGATCTTGAAGTAGGCCACCTGCTCGATCTCGCGGGCCACGCGTGCGAGGAACGCCGCAGACAGCACCGTGCCGCTGGCCGGCGCATCCTGAATCATGATCGGAATGCCAACGGCATCCGACACGCGCGCAAAGAACTCGTAGATTTGCACTTCGGGCACGCGGAAGGTGGCGCCGTGATAGGGCGGCATCACCATCAGCATGGCGGCGCCCATGTCCTGAGCGCGGCGGCTGCGTTGCGCGCAGACCTGCGTGCTGTAGTGCGAGGTGGTGACAATCACGGGCACGCGGCCGGCTACGTGTTCCAGCGCGGTGCGGGTGAGCACTTCGCGCTCGTCGTCCGACAGCGAAAACTGCTCGGAGAAATTCGCCAGGATGCACAGGCCATCGGAGCCGGCGTCGATCATGAAATCGATGGCGCGCTTCTGACTCGGCAAATCGAGTTCGCCCGTTTCAGTGAACGTCGTGGGCACCACCGGAAAGATGCCTTGGTAGCGCGGCTTGCTGTTGCGGGTCATGAAATCGTGAAGTCGAGAATGGGTGTCAGGAAAGGTGCTGGCGTGCGCCCAGCACAGCGCGGACGATGAACGTCATCACCACCGCAAATGCCAGCGCGGCGGCCAGGAAGTACAGACCTGCAGAAAGGCTGCCTGTGGCGTTCTTGAGGATGCCCATGCCATAGGGGCCGAGGTAACCGCCCAGGTTGGACAGCGAGTTGATGGTTGCGATACCGACTGCAGCGCTCGTGCCGGTCAGGAACTGTCCCGGCAGCGTCCACAACACGGCCTGAATTGCATAGGCCGAAAACGCGAACAGGCAGAGGCTGCCCAGTTGCAGCGCAGGCGTTTGAACCCACGCGCTGGCCGCCATGCCGAGCGCGGCCAGCGCCGAGAGAATGGCGATGTGCCAGTAGCGCTCGCCCGTGCGGTCCGAATGGCGCGGCACCAGGTACAAGCCCACCACGGCAAACAGATAGGGCACGGCGGACAGCAGACCGGTGGCGACATCACTCACGCCAAACTGCTTGATGATCGTCGGCAGCCACAGCGACAGGCCGTAGATGCTCAGCGGAAACGGCAGAAACAGCAGCGCCAGCAACAGCACCCGCACATCCTTGAGTGCCTTGAGCGGGCTGCCGTGCGACTTCAGCGCATAAGCGGCCTGATCTGCGGCCAGCTCGCGCTCGATCCACGAGCGGTCCGCAGCGGGCAGCCAGCGTGCGTGCGCAGGGGATTCCGGCAGGATACGCAGCGTCGGCACGCACAGCAGCGTGGCCGGCAAGCCGCTGACCACAAACAGCGTTTGCCAGCTCGACATGCCGAAGGGCCCCGGCACCGACAGCAACCACCCCGCCAGCGGCCCCGTGATGATGAGTGCGACGGGCTGGGCCAGCACCAGCAAGCCGACGATGCGCGCCCGATGGCGCATCGGAAACCACTTGGTCAGGAAATACAGAATGCCGGGGTACAGGCCGGCCTCCGCCGCACCGAGCAGGAAGCGCAGCACATAGAAGCTGACCGGGCCGCTGACCAGCGCCATGGCCATGGTGATGACGCCCCACGTGAAGAGAATGCGCGCGAACCAGCGGCGTGCGCCAAAGCGTTCGAGTGCCAGGTTGCTCGGCACCTCGCACAGGAAATAGCCAATGAAGAACAGGCCAGCTCCCAACCCGTAGGCAGCGTCACCGATGCCTACCGCCGCATTCATGTGCAGTTTGGCGAAGCCGACTACAGAGCGATCGATATACGCCACCACGTAGATCAGCGCCAGGAACGGCATCAGCTTGCGCGTGAGCATGCCGACGATGCGCTGCTCCTGCGAGGCGTCGGCCGAAGCCGGAGCGGCGCCTGCGGTTTGAGAGATGTCCATCGGTCTTTCCTTGGCTCAGTGCGAGTGCCGCGGCACGGCGGCGCCCCTGCAGCCGACCAGGAAATCGAGGTCGCAGCCCTCGTCGGCTTGCAGCACGTGGTTGACGTACAGGCGCTGGTAGCCACCGTTTTCGCCATGGGAGCGCGGCGCCTGATAGGCCGCCATGCGGCGCGCCAGTTCGGCGTCGTCGATGTCCAGGTGCAGCGTGCCGGCTTCGCAGTCGAGTTCGATCCAGTCGCCGTCCTGCACCGCGGCCAGCGGGCCGCCCGCAGCGGCCTCAGGCGCCACGTGCAACACCACGGTCCCATAGGCGGTGCCGCTCATGCGCGCATCGGAAATGCGCACCATGTCCTTCACGCCTTGGCGCAGCAGCTTGGGCGGCAGGCCCATGTTGCCGACCTCGGCCATGCCCGGATAGCCCTTCGGCCCGCAGTTCTTCATCACCAGCACGGAGGTGGCATCGACCTCCAGGGACTCATCGACGATGCGTTCCTTGTAGTGCTCCAGGTTCTCGAACACGACCGCACGGCCGCGATGCCGCAGCAGCTCCGGACTGGCCGCCGACGGCTTGAGCACCGCGCCACGGGGCGCGAGATTGCCGCGCAGCACGCGAATGCCGCCATCGTCGATCAGCGGATTGGCGAGCGGTCGGATGACTTCGTCGTCGGTGATGGGCGCGTTCTTGACGTTTTCCCACAGCGTCTTGCCGTTGACCGTCAGCGCATCGGGGTGCGGCAGAAGCTTGGCCTCGCCAAGGCGGCGCAGCACGGCGGGCAGACCGCCTGCGTAATAGAACTCCTCCATCAGGAAGCGCCCCGAGGGCATCAGGTCGACGATGGTCGGGGTGTCGCGGCCGATGCGCGACCAGTCCTCCAGCTCAAGCGGCACGCCAATGCGCCCGGCAATCGCCTTCAGGTGGATCACGGCGTTGGTCGAACCGCCAATGGCTGCGTTGACGCGGATGGCGTTTTCGAATGCGGCGCGCGTGAGGATCTTGGACAGCGTCAGCCCTTGCAGCGCCATCTCGACGATGCGGATGCCGGACATATGCGCCAGCACGTAGCGCCGCGCGTCCACCGCCGGGATGGCCGCGTTGTGCGGCAGCGATGTGCCGAGCGCTTCGGCCATGCAGGCCATGGTGGACGCCGTGCCCATCGTGTTGCACGTGCCGGCCGAGCGCGACATCCCCGCTTCCGCCGACAGGAAGTGATGCAGGTCGATCTCGCCCGCCTTGAGCGATTCGTGCAGCTGCCACACCGCCGTGCCCGAGCCGATGTTCTTGCCGTCGAGCTTGCCGTTGAGCATCGGCCCGCCGGTCACGACGATGGCAGGCACGTCGCAGCTCGCCGCGCCCATCAGCAGGGCGGGCGTGGTCTTGTCGCAGCCGGTGAGCAGCACCACCGCGTCGATCGGGTTGCCGCGAATCGCCTCTTCAACATCCATGGCCGCGAGGTTGCGGGTGAGCATGGCGGTCGGGCGCAGGTTCGATTCGCCGTTGGAGAACACCGGAAACTCCACCGGGAACCCGCCCGCCTCGTAAATGCCGCGCTTGACGTGTTCAGCGAGCTTGCGGAAATGCGCGTTGCAGGGCGTCAGTTCCGACCAGGTATTGCAGATGCCGATGATCGGGCGGCCGTCGAATTCGTGATCGGGAATGCCCTGGTTCTTCATCCAGCTTCGATACATGAAGCCGTTTTTATCGGCGGTGCCGAACCATTGGGCCGAGCGCAGCTTGGGTTTCGATTCCGACATGGGTGCGTGTGTCACGGACGTGGTTGTCGAGGCGCGCGCGCATCGATCGGCAGCGTGGCACTTGCGGGCCGCGCGGCACGTCCGTTGTCTCCGGTGTGGTTGTGGTTTTTTGATCGGACCGAGTGTACGGAGCGCCCTGATATCCTTCCAATGAAATATTGGTCGTGACCGATATCCGATTTGATATCCCGAGGAAGACCCGATGTCGAACAGCCCCTGGTATGTCCGTGCGCGCCTGAAGACGCGACAACTGCTGCTGCTGATTGCCCTGGCCGAGGAGGGCAACATCCACCGGGCCGCCGCCGCGCTCAACATGACGCAGCCCGCCGCCTCCAAGCTGCTACGGGAGCTAGAGGCCATGCTCGATGTGCAGTTGTTCGAGCGCATGCCGCGCGGCATGCGGCCCACGCGCTATGGCGATGCGCTGATCCGCCACGCGCGCGCCGTGGTCGGCAGCCTGGACCAGGCCCAGGAGGAAGTGCTTGGTCTCAAGGCCGGGCACCTCGGGCATGTGGCGGTGGGGACGATCACGTCGCCGGGCGTGCGGCTGCTGCCGCCGGTGGTGGCGCAGATCACACGCGAGCATCCCGGGCTGCGGGTGTCGCTGGAAATCGAAAGCAGCAACGTGCTGCTCGAACGCCTGGCGCAAGACAAACTCGACCTGGTGGTCGGCCGCCTGTTTGCCGAGCACGACAAGCTGCACCTGCGCTACGAGCCGCTGGCCGACGAGCCGGTGGTGGCGGTGGCGCGGCCGGGGCATCCGCTGTTGGCGGAACCGTCGCTGACGCTCGCGGACGTGCAGCCGGCCACCTGGGTGGTGCCGCCCATCGGCAGCGTGCTGCGTCACCGGTTCGATCTGATGTTCCAGCGGGAGAGCCTGACAGCGCCGACAAGCGTGGTGGAAACCTCCGCGCTGCTGTTCCTGACGCGCATCCTGGAGCAGAGCGACATGCTGGCCGTAATTGGCGCCGACGTCGCGCAGTATTACGCGACGTATCAGATGCTGGCGATTCTTCCGTTGCCGATGCCGTGCCAGATGGATGACTTCGGCATCATCACGCGGACGGACCGGCTGTTGTCTCCGGCAGCGCTGCATGTGGTGCAGGCGCTGCGCGATGCGGGCCGAACGGCCTACGGGGCGGGCTGACTGCCGGCGCAAAAAAGCCCGCAATTGCGGGCTTTTTTCTGTGCGGCGATGACGTTCAGGCCGCCGGCACTGCGCCCTGCGGCGTGAGGTGGTTGACCGCTTCGGGCAGGCCTTCGGCGAGCTGGTTGGCAAGGTCGCCTTCGTTGATGCCGAAGTGGGCGGCCAGTTTGGATACCTCCTCCAGCGCGCCCGTGCCGCTCAGTGCCTGCGTAATCTGTTCGCCCGACACCGGCAGGTTCTCGCCATTTCCGATCCACGATTTGACCTGTTCGCCCAGACCGGCTTGTTCCAGGATTTGCTGCAGCGGCCCGAGGCCTCCCGCCGCTGCCTGATCCGCATTGCCGCTGCCGCCGCCCAGCAAACCGCCGAGCAAGCCGCCAAGGCCACCGGCTCCGCCCGCACCGCCGAGCAGACTGCCCAGCGCGCCAGCACCGCCTGCCGCACCCAGCAAGCCACCCAGCGAACCGAACAGGCCGCCGCCTTGTTCTTCCTGCCCTTGCGGCGCGGCTGCATCGCCCGCGCCCTGCGACTTGTGCTTCATCGCCAGGTAGGCCAGCACGGCCACGGCAAGCAGCACCTTCTTGTTGCCCAGCAATGACGATTGCGCGCCGCCGGCGTCATTGCCGCCGCCGAGAATCGAATCAAGTAGACCCATGATGAAGCTCCTTTGGTCAATGGCGGGCAGGGGGAGGGGCCCGCCGGGGGGATCAAACGGTCAGTGTTTCGTCGTCAGAACTTAAAACTCGCCAAGCACGGCGTGCAGCGCGGAGACGGCCACAAGCGCCGCCGATTCCGTTCTCAGAATACGTCGCCCGAGTGTCAGCGGTAAGAAACCGGCAGCCTCGGCAAGCGCTTCTTCGTCCGGCGAGAGCCCGCCTTCGGGGCCGATCAGCAGGACGATGCCATTGCCTTCGATGCGCGGGCGCGACTGCACCGCCCACTGCGTGAGCGATTGCGTGCCACGCGGCGACAGCAGCACGCGCGGCGCATCGCTCGACTTGGCGGCGGCGAGCCATTCACGCAGTGTGGCGACCGGCGCGACCGCTGGCACGCGGGCTCGGCCGCATTGCTCGCAGGCCGCCTGCACGAGTGCCTGCCAGTGCTGCACGCGCTTGGCCGCACGCTCGCCCGAGAGGCGCACTACGGCGCGCTCGGTCTGCAGCGGAGCCACCGCATTCACGCCCAGTTCGATGGCCTTCTCGATCAGCCAATCCATCTTGTCCCCACCGGCAATGCCTTGCGCGAGGGTGATGGCGTAGCGGGCCTCCGTGTCGGGCTGAGTGGCATCCGCAAGGCTGGCGGTGGCATCGCGCTTGTTGATGGCGTCGAGCCGCGCACGGAATTCGTGGCCTGAGCCATCGAACAGGCAGACGTCATCGCCGACGGCTAGCCGCAGCACATGGATGTGCCGCGTGACGGCCTCTGACAGCGCGACGGTTGTGTTGGGGGCGAGCGGCGTATCGACGAAAAAACGGGGAAGCCCCATTACAGCAATCCTTGTGGTGAATCGGGTCAGGCGATCAAGCGATCGAGCGATCGAGATGAAGCGATCAGGCCGCCGCGGGGCGGCAGGCGAGGCCCCAGCGATAGCCGTCGGGGTCGCGCACGGCGGCGTAGCGCTCGCCCCAGAAGGCGTCGTGCGGCGCCATGATGGACGTGGCACCCTGGTCGAGCGCGTTCTGGTACGCGGTGTCGACGTCGTCGCAATACAGGTGGAAGCTCTGCGGGCATTCAAAGCCGGCACCAGCCGGGGCTTTGGCGGTGGAGCCGAAGACGCCCTCAGGCGCAAACATCAGCATGAGCTGGCCCTGGTAGGTCATCTCGACGTGGATCGGGCGGCCATGGTCGTGCACCTCATCCTGCACACCGAAACCGAACGCATTGCGATAGAACGCGATGGCGGCCGATGCGTCGCGCACGGTCAGGTACGGGACGAGCCACGGGGTGTTGGCGGGGCGGGGGAAGCTCATGGCGGGCTCCTTCTTCGGCGCAATGCAGCCAGGGACGAGTAGTGTAGAGCGCCCGCCACGCCACAATCAAAAAGAAATCAAAACACCTCGCTTGCCGGAGTCTGGTTGCGTGCGCGGCCGCCGGTACGCGCAACTTCATCGACGAGCCATTGACGGAACAATGCAAAGCCCGGGTGCTCTGCTGCCTGGTGCGGATGGATCAGGTAGTACGACAGGCGCAGCGAGGCTTCGGTCGCCAGCGGTCGCATGAGGCGTCCGGCAGCGATGTCGTATTCGACAAGGATGCCCTGGCCGAGCGCCACGCCCTGGCCGTCGATAGCCGCTTGCAGCGCCATCAGGGCTTCGGAAAACGCCGGCCCGCGCGTGGCATCGATGTGGGGCACACCGACCTCGTCGAGCCATTGCCGCCACGTCGGGTGGTGCGCGAGATGTCGCCCGCCGCGCTCGTGCAACAGCGTTTGCGTGGCGAGGTCCTGCGGCATGCGGATGGCCGCCTGCAGCGTGGCGTTGCACACGGGAAAGAAATCGGTGGAGGTGAACCACTCGACGCGCAGGTTGGGCGCGTTGACTTGCCGGTCGTCGATGCACAGATCGAACTGGCCGTGGTCTTGCACGTCGGCGGTGGAGACCTCGACGCGCACGTGCGGATGCTGGTTGAAGAATCGGTATAGCCGGGGCACGAGCCATTTGGCGCCGAAGGTTGGCGGCACGGCCACGCGCAGCGGCGCGTCGGCGGTGTCCATCAGCAGGTCGGTGGCTTGTTCGAGCGCACGCAGCGCGTCGCGCACGCGAGGCAGGTAGTTGTCGCCCGCGTCTGTCAGCGTGAGCTGGTTGTTGCGGCGCGCAAAGAGCTTTTTGCCCAGATGATCTTCGAGTTGCTTGATCTGGTGGCTGACAGCAGCGTTGGTCACGCAAAGCTCGTCCGCAGCCCGGCTGAAACTCAAGTGGCGGCCCGCGACTTCAAAGACACGCAATGCATTAAGGGGAGGGAGGCGCCGGGGCATGCGTTCTCGTTAAGAAAAATTTAACGTCCAACGAAGAATTTGTAGTTTGCCACGTTAAGGCCGCCCCGACTACAAATGCGCCTGGGGACGGTGACGATGCTTGGTGTGTGCCTCCAGCGATCTCAAACCGCGCGCCGCACCGGACCCCGCCTACAAGAACATTTCAGGAGACGTCATGAATCGAACCACCGCTGTTCGCGGGATGCTGGCGTGCGGCCTTGCGCTCGCTGGCTGGACCGCTCCCGCCCTTGCACAAACCAACGTCACGCTGTACGGCCGCGTCGCCAGCGGCATCGACTACCAGAACAATGTCGCCCCCACCGCGACCTCGCCGGGCGGCACCCTCTGGCGCGCCGCCGACAACCAGTGGGGAACCAGCATGTTCGGGTTCATGGGCAAGGAGGATCTCGGCGGTGGCCTGCAGGCGCTCTTCCGGCTCGAGTCCGGTTTTGGTGCGGCCCAGGGCCGGACCAACGGCGACGCGCTCTTCAACCGCCGTTCGTACGTCGGCCTGTCCAGCCCGACCTGGGGCACGTTGACGGCCGGCAAGAACCTCTTCATCAGCAACGACGTCTGGTTCCTGGACCCGACCGGCCAGCAGTTCATTGGCTCGGCCACGCTGGTGCGCGGGCGCAACTGGCCGGGCGCCAACAACGTCGTCGAATACCAGAGCCCGACCTGGGGCGGCTTCCAGATCGGCCTGCAGACCGGCCTGGGCGAACAGCCCGGCTCCTTTACCAACAGCCGCCGCGATGGCGTGTCCGCCGTCTACAAGACGGGCCCGCTGGAAGTGCGCGCGATCTACGACGTGATCCGGGATGGCAACGGCAAGTTCAGCGACATCTTCAACTTCTCGAAGGAAGCGACGATCGGCGGTACGTACACCATCGGCAAGGCCAAGCTCTTTGCGGCGTATGAAAACCTGTCAGCGCCGGATGCTGCTGCGGGCGCCCCGACCAAGGCCAACCACTACTGGCTGGGCATCAACTACGAAGTCACGCCGGCGCTGACGCTGATCGGCGCGGCCTACCGTGTCAACGTGAACCATGGCGGCGGCAACGCCAACCTGTTCATGGCGGGTGCCAACTACAACCTGTCCAAGCGCACGATGCTATACGCGAGCGTCGGCACGGTGCAGAACAGCGCCACCGCCAACTTCTCGGTGGAGGCAACCAACAACAACCCGGCCCCGGGCAAGAACCAGCTGGGTGCTTACACCGGTATCGTCCACTCGTTCTAAAAAACCGCTCATGATCCTGTTGCGCGCCCCGAACTCGACTGTGCGACGTTGCCGCTTCCCAACGAGGTCTTCATGGGTGGCGGCGTTTTCCAAGTCAACCTCGGGCCGCTCGCCGCGGATCATGAAAGGGTTTTAACCCCGGGCTCCGTCCCACGTCACACCAAGCAATGCCACGCATGAACATCCTCACCATCGATACCGGTACCACCAACACGCGCGTCACGGTCTGGCGCGATGACGTTGCGCTCTGCCAGGCTGCGCGCCAGGTTGGCGTGCGCGACACCGCCATCACCGGCAACCGGACGACGCTGCAGCGCGGCGTGCAGGACACCATCGAAGCTGCGCTGCAGAAGGCCGGTTTCGGCATGAGCCAGGTCGACTTGGTGCTGGCGTCCGGCATGATCACCTCCAACGTCGGCCTGCACGAAGTACCGCACCTGGTGGCACCGGCCGGCCTGCGCGACCTGGCGGCGGGGATGGTGCAGGCGACCATCCCGGAGGTGTGCCCCCAGCCGATCTGGTTTGTGCCGGGCGTGCGCAATCCGGTAGACAACCTCGGCCTGCACAACATCGAGTCGATGGACATGATGCGCGGCGAAGAAGTCGAGACGATGGGTTTGGTCTCGCGCCTCGGCATCACGGAACCTGCGGTGATCGTGCTGCCGGGCTCGCACTCGAAGTTTGTGCATCTGGATGCTGACCAGCGCATCACCGGCTGTGTCACGACGCTGGCGGGCGAGCTGCTGCATGTGATCACGCACAACACCATCCTGGCTGACGCGCTCGACTCCGACTTTGCTACCGAGGTCGATCCGGAAATGCTGCTGTCCGGCGCGCGTAGCGCCAGCAGCATCGGACTGGGGCGCGCCTGCTTCATGGTGCGCACGCTGGGCCAGTTCACGATCTACGAGCGCAATGCGCGGGCCAACTTCCTGCTGGGCGCGGTGCTGGGCGCGGATCTGCTCACGCTCAAGAACAGCAGCGCGATCCGCATGAATCCGGGCACGCAGTTCGTCATCACGGGCAAGCCGCTGCTGCGCGAAGCGCTGGCCGTGCTGGTGTCGGACGACGATTTCTTCTCGGGCAAGGTCACCGTCACCAGCAGTGAACAGCAGGAACACCTGGCCGGCAGCGGCGCGATCGCCATCGCACGCGAGCGCGGCCTGGTCAAAACCTTGAAGGTGGCGTAAGCGGGGCGCGCACGCCATTCCATCTTTCATCCAACGCAGAACAGATGCCGCAATGACGGCATCGCAAGGAGACAACATGCAACAACAACGACGCGGGACATTCAAGGCCATTGCGGCCGCCACGCTGTTTGCCATGGCCGGCGGCCTTTCGGTGTTTGCCCATGCAGCCGACGAAGTGAAGATCGGCTTCCTGGTCAAGCAGCCCGAAGAGCCGTGGTTCCAGGACGAATGGAAGTTCGCAGACCAGGCCGCCAAGGAGAAGGGCTTCAAGCTGGTGAAGATCGGCGTGCCTAGCGGCGGCGAAGTGCTGACCGCCATCGACAACCTGGGCGCGCAGCATGCGCAGGGTTTCGTGATCTGCGTGCCCGACGTGAAGCTGGGGCCGGCGGTCGTGGCCAAGGCCAAGCAGAACAACCTCAAGCTGATGACGGTGGATGACCGTCTGGTGGACGGCGCAGGCAAGCCGATCGAGTCGGTGCCGCACATGGGCATCTCCGCCACGAAGATCGGCGAACAGGTGGGCGATGCCATCGCGCAGGAAATGAAGAAGCGCGGCTGGAATCTGTCGGAAGTCGGTGCCATCCGCATCGCCTATGACCAGTTGCCGACCGCCAAGGAGCGCACCGACGGCGCCGTCGCCGCGCTCACCAAGGCGGGCTTCCCGGCCGCCAACGTGCTGACCAGCCCGCAGGCCAAGACGGATACCGAAGCGGCCTTCAACGCCGCCAACATCACCCTGACCAAGAACCCGAAGTTCAAGCACTGGATTGCGTTCGGCCTGAATGACGAAGCCGTGCTCGGCGCCGTGCGTGCAGCGGAAGGCCACGGCGTGAAGCCGGCGGACATCATCGGGGTTGGCATTGGCGGCAGCCAGTCGGCGCTCAACGAGTTCGCCAAGCCCGAGAAGACAGGTTTCTTCGGCACCGTGCTGATCAGCCCGAAGCGTCACGGCTACGAAACCTCGGTCAACATGTACGAGTGGATCAAGAACAACAAGGCGCCGGACCCGCTCATCCTGACCAGCGGCCGCCTGATGACGCGCGACAACGAAAAGGCCGTCCGCCAAGAGATGGGTTTGTGATTTTGCGGATGACGTTGTTGAAGGAGACTTGCCATGTCGGCGTTTCTTGAGTTTCGTGGCATCAGCAAGGTGTTCCCGGGTGTGCGGGCGCTGTCCGATGTGTCGTTCGGCATCGAATGCGGTCGCGTGCACGGCTTGCTGGGCGAGAACGGCGCGGGCAAGTCGACGCTGTTGAAGATCCTGGGCGGCGACTATCAGCCCGATGGCGGCCAGATCGTCGTCGAGGGAAAGCCGACGACGTTCCCGACCACGCGGGCGGCGCTGGATGCCGGCATTGCCGTCATCCACCAGGAACTGCAGACGGTGCCCGAGCTGACGGTGATGGATAACCTGCTGCTCGGCCACCTGCCGGCCAGCGGCGGGTTCATCCGGCAGCGCGAGGCGATGGCCTGGACGCGCGAGCAGCTCGGCCGCATCGGCGTCGATCTGGACCCGCGCGCCAAGCTGAAACACCTGTCGATCGGCCAGCGCCAGATGGTCGAAATCTGCAAGGCGATCCTGCGCGACGCGCGCGTGATTGCGCTGGATGAGCCGACAAGTTCGCTGTCGATCCGCGAGACCGACATCCTGTTCCGTCTCGTGAAAGACCTGCGCGCGCAGGGCCGGGCCCTGATCTACATCTCGCACCGGCTCGATGAGATTTTCGAGCTGTGCGATGGCTGCACGATCTTTCGTGACGGCCGCAAGGTGGCGGATTTTCCGGCGATGGCCAACGTCACGCGCGACGAGCTGGTGGCACAGATGGTCGGCCGCCAGATCGACGACATCTTCGATTACCGCGCGCGCCCGCTCGGCGACGTGCGCCTACAGGTAGATGGCCTGATGGGCCCGAAGCTGGCCGAGCCGGCAAGCCTGTCCGTACGCCGCGGCGAGATCGTCGGCCTGTTCGGGCTGGTGGGTGCGGGGCGCTCGGAACTGGCGCGATTGATTTATGGAGCCGATCGCAAGACGGCGGGCAGCATCACGCTCGATGGCGCGCCGATCCGCATCCGGGATGTGGCTGACGCCATCCGCCAGGGCATTGTCCTGTGCCCGGAAGACCGTAAGGAAGAAGGCATCATTGGCTGCCGCTCGGTGTCAGAAAACATCAACATCAGCTGCCGGCGCAACCAGCGCCGCTTCGGCCTGTTCGTCAATGACCGCCAGGAAGCGAAGACGGCTGATCACTACATCAACCGGCTGCGCATCAAGACGCCCAACCGCGAACAGCCGATTCGCCTGCTGTCGGGCGGCAACCAGCAGAAGGCCATCCTGGCGCGCTGGCTCGCCGAAGACGACATGCGCGTGCTGATCATCGATGAGCCCACGCGCGGTATCGACGTCGGTGCCAAGAACGAGATCTACCAGGTGCTGTACGAGCTGGCCGAACGCGGCGTGGCCGTGCTGATGATTTCCAGCGAGCTGCCGGAAATCCTCGGTGTCGCCGACCGCGTGCTCGTGATGAGCGAAGGCCGCATCGCCGGCGAACTGCCGCGCGAGCAGGCCAATGAGCAGGCCGTGCTCAAGCTCGCGCTGCGACCTGAATCTGCGCCGCTGCCATCTGCACCCATGCCGCCGCTGGCTGCCTGAGAACCCCGGAGTCCAAGATGTCCCAGTCTCAACCCCTGCAACATTCCGATGCGCTCGCCGCATCGGCACGCTCTGCCATGAACAAGACGCGCCTGCTTCGCCTGCTGGACGATTTCAGCCTCCCGCTGATCTTCGCCATTCTCTTTGCCGCGCTGTCGTTCTCCGTCGAGTACTTTTTCTCGTGGCAGAACATGGTCGGCCTTGCGTTGTCCGTCTCGCAGATCGGCATGGTCGCCTGCACGATGATGTTCTGTCTGGCGTCGCGTGATTTCGATCTGTCGATCGGCTCCACGGTGGCGTTTGCCGGCGTGCTGTGCGCCATGATCATCAACGCCACCGGCAGCATCGCGCTCGGTATCGGCGGGAGCCTCGTGGCGGGCGCGATCATTGGTGGTGTCAACGGTTTCGTGATCGCCAAGCTGAGGATCAACGCACTGATCACCACGCTGGCCACGATGGAAATCGTGCGCGGCCTCGCCTTCATTGCCTCGCATGGCCAGGCGGTCGGCGTGTCCGACATGGATTTCTTCGACTTGGGCAACACCATCGTCTTTGGCGTGCCGACGCCGGTGTGGGTGGCGGGGCTGTGCTTCGTGGTGTTTGGCGTGCTGCTCAACAAGACGATCTACGGCCGCAATACGCTGGCGATTGGCGGCAACCCGGAAGCCGCGCGGCTGGCGGGCGTGAATGTCAACATGACGCGCATCGTCATCTTCCTGATCCAGGGCGTGATTGCGGCGCTGGCGGGCGTGATTCTGGCGGCGCGCATCACCAGTGGCCAGCCGAATGCGGCGCAAGGCTTTGAGCTGAACGTGATCTCAGCCTGTGTGCTGGGCGGCGTGTCGCTGCTGGGCGGCCGCGCCACCATCAGCGGGGTGCTGGTCGGCGTGCTCATCATGGGCACCGTGCAGAACGCGATGAACCTGCTGAACATCGACGCGTTCTACCAGTACCTCGTGCGCGGCGCGATTCTGCTGGCGGCGGTGTTGGTCGACCAGTTGAAGAACCGCGGCGGCCGTGAGTGAGGCGGTGCAGATGACAACCGCAACCACGCTTTCCGATCTGCGCTGCACGCTGGGCGAAGGCATCGTCTGGGACGACGCCCTGCGTGTGCTCTGGTGGACCGACATCCAGGAATCGCTGCTGTGGCAGCACGATCCGGCGACGGGGCAGGAGCGCCAATGGCCGCTGCCGCAACGCGTGGGCTCTTTCGTGCTGACGGACGAACTCGGTGTGCTGATCCTCGGCCTTGCCAAGAACATCGCCCGCTTTGACACGCGCACCGGCACGCTGACGCTGCTGGCCGACGTCGAGCCCGAGAACCCGACCACGCGCGTCAACGACGGCCGCGCGGATCGTTCCGGCAACTACGTCTTCGGTACCATGCACGAAGGCGGCCCGGAACCCACCGGCAGCTTCTATCGCTTCACGCCGATGGGCACGCTGCAACGCCTGGCGCTGCCGCACATCGCCGTTGCAAACAGCATCGCATTCAGCCCCGACGGTGGGACCATGTATTGGTGCGATACGCACAGCCGCCGTATCCACGCATGCGATTACGACGGGCAGACCGGCGCAGTCGCCAATATTCGTGTCTTCGCCGATCTGCGCGACCAGGATGCCGATGGTGCCCACAAGGGCTCGCCCGATGGCTCCACCGTCGACGCAGACGGCTGCCTCTGGAACGCCGAGTGGGGCGGCAACCGCCTGACGCGCTACGCAGCGGACGGGCGCGTGCTGGCGCGCGTGTCCGTGCCGGCATCGCAGCCCACATGCCCCGCCTTTGGCGGCCAGGCGCTCGGCACGCTGTATCTGACGACAGCGCGCGACGGTCTGTCGGCGCACCGCCTGGCAGAAGACGTCAACGCTGGCGCGACGCTGCAGCTTGCCGTACCCAACGTACGCGGATTGCCGGAGGGCCGGTTCGGCCATGCCTACGTTGCGGCTTGAAAACGGCGTGCTACGCGCCGAGGTGCTGCCCGAGGCGGGCGGCGGGTTGCTGCGTTTTGATTTGCTGCGCGATGGCAATGTTGTGCCCATCTTCCGGCCGGGCGAGGCAGACGCCGCACTGCGCGATCCGAGAACGCTCGCCTGCTATCCGCTGGTGCCGTGGTCCAACCGCATCGGCGGCGGGCGCTTCTCGTTCCAAGGGCAGACCATCGAAGTGCCCCGCACGCGTGACGACGAACCGTATCCGCTGCATGGACACGGCTGGCTGATGCCGTGGGAGGTGGTCTCACAAACAGACACGTCGGTCGAACTCGCCGCGATGGTCGACCACGGCGGCCGCCCCTTCCGCTATCAGGCGATGCAGCGCTACACGCTCGCGGGCAACACGCTGGACATCGCGCTGACGGTATGCAACGAAGGCGCACCGCTGCCATTCGGGCTGGGCGTGCATCCGTTCTTTCCGCGCACGCCCGATGTTCGGTTGCTCGCGTGCGCAACCGCGATGTGGCAATCCGGACCGGACCATCTGCCGACCGATCTGCAGGCGCCATCTGCGGACGCAGATTTTTGCAAGCTGCGGATGCTGGAAGCCCGTGCCGCCATCAATCACAGCTTTGAAGGCTGGGATGGCCACGCCGAGATCGTCTGGCCCAGCCGCCGCATGTCTGTGCAGATTGCCGCCGACACGTCGCGCTATGTGCTGTACACCCCGGCCGAGTACGACTTCTTCTGCTTCGAGCCGGTCGACCACGCCATCAATGCGCACAACCTGCCGGGCCTCCCGCAAGACCACGGGCTGACCGTTCTCGACACGGGCCAGAGCCTGCAGCGCAGCTATCAATTCACCGTGAACCGAACAGACGCATGACGGCTTCTCCGATGTCTTTTCCGCCGCGTCTTGCCGGCAAGGTCGCTCTGGTGACCGGCGCCACGCAAGGCATTGGCGGCGCGATTGCCAAGCTCTTCGCGCAGCACGGCGCATGCGTGATCGTCAACACGCTGGTGCGTGACGAACGTGCTGAAGCCTTCGCCGCCGAAATTGGCAACAGCGTTGGCAACGAAGACAACATCCTCCTCGTGCAAGCCGACGTGCGCGATCGCGCCCAGATCGACGCGATGGTCGCTGCTGGCGTCGAACGCTTTGGCGGGATCGACGTGCTGGTCAACAACGCCGGCATCAACGTATTTTCCGATCCGCTCAAGTTGAGCGAGGACGACTGGGCGCGTTGCCTGTCCGTCGATCTGGAAGGCGCGTGGCACTGCGCGCGCGCCGTGCTGCCGCACATGCTGGCGCGCGGGGCGGGCAGCATCGTCAACATCGCGTCGGTGCATGGGCACAAGATCATTCCGGGCGCGTTTCCGTATCCGGTGGCCAAGCATGGGCTGATCGGGCTCACGCGTGCGCTGGGTATCGAATATGCGGCGCGCGGTATCCGCGTGAATTCGATTTCGCCGGGGCTGATCCTCACGCCCATTGCCGAGGCCGGCTTTGCCGCCGCACCCGACCCCGAAGCCGAACGCCGCCGCCAGGCCGAACTGCTGCCGTGCAAGCGCATCGGCGAGCCCGAAGAGGTGGCCTACACCGCGCTGTTCCTCGCGTCCGACGAGGCGCGCTTCATCAACGCGACCGACATCCTGATCGATGGCGGGCGCTCGCAGCTCTATCACGAATGACCTGGACAACCCACCTTCCGCTGATCGCCATCCTGCGCGGCATCCGCCCTGACGAGGTGCTCGCGCATACGCAGGCGCTCGTCGATGCCGGCTTCGATGCCATCGAGATTCCGCTGAACTCGCCCGACTGGGCGCAGAGCGTGCAGCTTGCCGCGCGTGCCTTTGGCGACCGCGCGCTGATCGGCGCGGGCACCGTGCTGCGCCCCGAAGACGTTGACCTGATGGTCGCGGCGGGCGGCAAGCTGGTCGTCACGCCAAACACGCATACGCCGGTGATTCGTGCTGCCGTCCACGCCGGCCTCGTCACCTGCATCGGCTGCATGACCGCCACCGAAGCTTTTGCCGCGCTGGACGCAGGCGCGCAGGCGCTGAAGATCTTCCCGGCCGGCAATCTCGGGACCGGTTATGTCCGCGCGCTCAAGGCCGTGCTGCCCGCTGATGTGCCGGTGTTTGCCGTCGGTGGCATCACGCCCGAGAACCTCGCCGATTACCTTGCCGCCGGCTGCATCGGCGCCGGCCTCGGCAGCGACCTCTATCGCCCGGGCCAGCCCGTCGAGCGCACCGCCGAACGCGCGCGCGCTTTTGTCGCCGCCTACCGCGCCGCTCAATCTGTCCGCACCTGAACGCACCATCGATTCGATCCATGAAAATCACCCGCCTAACCACGTACCGCCTGCCTCCGCGCTGGATGTTCCTGAAAGTCGAGACCGACGAGGGCGTCACCGGCTGGGGCGAACCCGTCATCGAAGGCCGCGCGCGCACAGTGGAAGCGGCAGTGCACGAGCTGTCCGACTACCTCATCGGCCAAGACCCGAGTCGCATCAACGACCTCTGGCAGACCATGTACCGCGCGGGTTTCTACCGCGGCGGCCCGATCCTGATGAGCGCCATCGCCGGCATTGACCAGGCGCTGTGGGACATCAAGGGCAAGGTGCTGGGCGTGCCGGTGTACGAACTGCTCGGCGGCCTCGTGCGCGACAAGATGCGCACCTACAGCTGGGTCGGCGGTGATCGCCCGGCCGACGTGATTGCCGGCATGAAGACGCTGCAGGCCGGCGGCTTCGATCACTTCAAGCTCAACGGCTGCGAAGAGATGGGCATCATCGACACGTCCCGCGCGGTGGATGCGGCGGTCGCCAAGGTTGCGGAGATCCGCTCGGCGTTCGGCAACACCGTCGAATTCGGGCTGGATTTCCACGGCCGCGTGTCTGCGCCGATGGCCAAGGTGCTCATCAAGGAGCTGGAGCCGTATCGCCCGCTCTTTATCGAAGAGCCCGTGCTGGCCGAGCAGGCCGAAACCTATGCCCGCCTGGCCGCCCACACCCACCTGCCCATCGCTGCCGGCGAGCGCATGTTTTCGCGCTTCGACTTCAAGCGCGTGCTGGAGGCGGGCGGGGTGTCGATCCTGCAGCCGGACCTGTCTCACGCCGGCGGCATTACCGAATGCGTGAAGATCGCCGCCATGGCCGAGGCATATGATGTGGCGTTGGCGCCGCATTGCCCGCTCGGCCCGATCGCGCTGGCAGCCTGCCTGCACGTCGATTTCGTCAGCTGGAACGCCACGTTGCAGGAACAGAGCATGGGCATCCACTACAACAAGGGCGCTGAACTGCTCGATTACGTGCGAAACAAGGCCGATTTCGCCCTGGAGGGCGGGTATATCCGCCCGCCGCGCCTGCCCGGCCTGGGCGTGGACATCGACGAGGCGCTGGTCATCGAACGCAGCAAGGAAGCGCCCGACTGGCGCAACCCGGTGTGGCGCCACGCCGACGGTTCCGTCGCGGAGTGGTAAGCCGGGCGGGGGAGGGGACGTCGTAGCACGTTTTACTGACCGCGATCACCCCAGCCGGGTCATCCCCGTCTGGTAAAATCGCGGTTTTCCCGCCTATCTCCTGCCGCAGGTTCGCATGACCGCCCCCGCCCTCCACTCGAATACCACCCAGCCTACCCAGTTGATGGCCAGCGCCATTCGCGTGCTTGCCATGGATGCCGTCCAGCAAGCCAATTCGGGCCACCCCGGCGCGCCGATGGGCATGGCGGATATCGCCGTGGCACTGTGGAGCCGCCACCTGCGCCACAACCCGCTGAACCCGCGCTGGCCTGATCGCGACCGCTTCGTGCTGTCCAACGGCCACGGCTCGATGCTGATCTACGCGTTGCTGCACCTGACCGGCTACGACCTGCCGATGTCGGAGCTGAAGAACTTCCGCCAGCTGCACAGCAAGACCGCCGGCCACCCGGAATACGGCATCACCCCGGGCGTGGAAACCACCACCGGCCCGCTGGGCCAGGGCATCACCAACGCCGTCGGCATGGCACTGGCCGAACGCCTGCTGGGCCAGGAATTCAATCGCCCGGGCTTTGACATCGTCAACCACCACACCTATGTCTTCCTGGGCGACGGCTGCCTGATGGAAGGCATCAGCCATGAAGCTTGCTCGCTGGCTGGCACGCTCAAGCTGAACAAGCTGATCGCGCTGTGGGACGACAACGGCATCTCGATCGACGGCGACGTTGTCCACTGGTTCAACGACGACACCCCGAAGCGCTTTGAAGCCTACGGCTGGAACGTCATCCGCGCCGTCGACGGCCATAACGTTGCCGCCGTGGACGCCGCCATTGCCGAAGCCAAGAAGTCCGACAAGCCGACCCTGATCTGCTGCCGCACGCTCATCGGTAAGGGCGCGCCCAACAAGGAAGGCGGTCACGATGTGCACGGCGCCCCGCTGGGCGGCGTTGAAATTGCTGCCGCACGCGAAGCGCTGGCCTGGCCGCACGCTCCGTTCGAAGTTCCGCAGGCCGTGTACGACGCCTGGGATGCCAAGGGCCAGGGCCAGGCACTGGAAAAGGCTTGGAATGCCCTGTTCGATGCGTATTCCGAGCGCTACCCGGCCGAGGCTGCGCAGTTCGAGCGCCGCATGCGTGGCGAACTGCCGGAAGCCTTCGACAAGGCCGTCGCCGAGTTCATCGAGAAGTGCGAGCAGAAGGCCGAGACCATTGCCACGCGCAAGGCCAGCCAGAACACGCTCGAAGCCTACGGCCCAGTGCTGGGCGAGCTGCTGGGCGGCTCGGCCGACCTGACCGGCTCGAACCTGACCAACTGGAGCGGCAGCAAGGCCGTGCGTGTGGATGCCTGGGGCAACCACATCAACTACGGTGTGCGCGAGTTCGGCATGAGCGCCATCATGAACGGCATCGCGCTGCACGGCGGCTACATTCCGTACGGCGGCACGTTCCTGACGTTCTCCGACTACAGCCGCAACGCGCTGCGCATGGCCGCACTGATGAAGATCCGCTCGATCTTCGTCTTCACGCACGACTCCATCGGCCTGGGCGAAGACGGCCCGACGCACCAGTCCATCGAGCACGTTGCCAGCCTGCGCCTGATCCCGAACATGGATGTCTGGCGCACCGCCGACACCACCGAAACGGCTGTCGCCTGGGCCGCCGCCATCGAGCGCCAAAACGGCCCGAGCTGCCTGATCTTCAGCCGCCAGAACCTGCCGTTCCAGGCGCGCAACCCGGCCACGCGCGAAGCCATTGCTCGCGGCGGCTACGTGCTGCGCGATGCCCCCAACGGCAAGCCGGACGTGGTCATCATCGCCACCGGTTCGGAAGTTGGCCTGGCAGTCGGTGCAGCAGACCAGCTCGCTGCCGAGGGCATCCACGCGCGCGTGGTTTCGGTGCCCGCCACCACCGTGTTCGACAAACAGGATTCGGCCTACAAGGCGAGCGTGCTGCCGGCCGGCGTGCCGCGCATCGCCGTGGAGGCAGGCGTGACCGATTTCTGGTGGAAGTACCAGGTACAAGCCGTGGTCGGTATTGACACGTTCGGTGAGTCGGCCCCGGCGGGCGTGCTGTTCAAGCACTTCGGCTTCACCGTCGAGAACGTGGTGAACACCGCCAAGAGCGTCGTTGCTTAACTGAATTTGCGTATGCGGCACCCACGAGGTGCCGCGCTGGTTTTTATCGCACCGTCGATTTCTTTTCTGCTATCAGGAGACTGACCATGACCATCAAGATCGGCATCAACGGCTTCGGCCGCATCGGACGCATGGTGTTCCGCGCCGCCGCCGCCAACTTCAAGGACATCGAAGTCGTTGCCATCAACGACCTGCTCGAGCCCGACTACCTGGCGTACATGCTGAAGTACGACTCGGTGCACGGCCGCTTCGACGGTGAAGTGTCGGTCGACGGCAACACGCTCGTCGTCAACGGCAAGAAGATCCGCCTGACCGCCGTGAAGGATCCGTCCGAGCTGAAGTGGGGCGAAGTCGGCGCCGACGTGGTGATCGAATCGACCGGCATCTTCCTGACCAAGGAAGGCGCGCAGAAGCACATCGACGCGGGCGCCAAGAAAGTGATCATGTCGGCCCCGTCCAAGGACGACACCCCGATGTTCGTGTACGGCGTGAACCACGAAACGTACAAGGGCGAGGCGATCATCTCCAACGCTTCGTGCACGACCAACTGCCTGGCACCGGTTGCCAAGGTGCTGAACGACAAGTGGGGCATCAAGCGCGGCCTGATGACCACCGTGCACGCTGCCACCGCCACGCAGAAGACCGTTGACGGCCCGTCCAACAAGGACTGGCGCGGCGGCCGCGGCATCCTGGAAAACATCATTCCGTCGTCCACTGGCGCCGCCAAGGCGGTGGGCGTGGTGATCCCGCAACTGAACAAGAAGCTGACCGGCATGTCGTTCCGTGTGCCGACCTCGGACGTGTCGGTCGTTGACCTGACCGTCGAACTGGAAAGCGCCGCCACGTACGCTGAAATCTGCGCCGAAATGAAGGCACAGAGCGAAGGCGCGCTGAAGGGCGTGCTGGGCTACACCGAAGACAAGGTCGTCGCTACGGATTTCCGCGGCGATGCACGCACCTCGATCTTCGACGCCGAAGCCGGCATCGCACTCGACGGCACCTTCATCAAGGTCGTGAGCTGGTACGACAACGAGTGGGGCTATTCGAACAAGTGCCTGGAAATGGCGCGCGTGGTCGGCAAGTAATCCCGAACAACGGGACAGACGAACGCGCCTTCGGGCGCGTTTTTCATAGGTGAGCGAAGCGGAGCAGCCGTCGCAGCCACGCGCCACTCCGCGCATGTTCGATCCCGGTTTGTTAAGAACTGAAAAGAAACGTTTGCGGGCGGGCAAGTTTCGAATTCGCGCTACAGGAATTCGCTTTGAAAATCGGGTTGCAGTCCGTACACTGAACAATTACTACATTGTGATGTGGCGGGCTTTTACGCCGCGTCCGACCCATTGCCTCGGCAATGGTTGCCTTTCCAGTTTTCCAACGTGTTCGAGCCAAGGCGTCCCATGGTCAACGTCGATACCAAGCTGCTGGTGATTTTTGTTGAGCTGCTCAGCAAGCGCAACGCCACCTACGTGGCTGAAAAGATGCACATGACCGCACCGGCTGTCTCGCATTCGCTGGGCCGTCTACGCGAAATTTTCGACGATCCCCTCTTCATCCGTGTGCCGCATGGCCTGACGCCCACGCCCAAGGCGCTGGAACTGGGCCCCAAGGTGCGCGAGATGCTCGACTTGTGGGCCGCCATCAACGAAGGCGACATCGCCACGTTTGACCCGGCCGAAGCCACCGGCACGTTCAATGTCAGCTTTGCCGGCACGCTGGGCGATGCGCTGTTCGATCGCTTCCTGTTGCGCATCAAGCGGCTGGCGCCGGCACTGCAGGTGCGCCTGACCGAGTCGTCCTCGTGGGAAGCCGATGTAGCCGCCATGCGCGCCAACGAGCTGGATCTGGCGTTCTCGCCGTTCCCCACGCGCCACCCTGAGATCATGGAAGAGGTGGTGACCTCCTTCAACATGTGGGTCTGCGCACGCAAGGACCACCCGATCCTGGGCGAACGCTGCACGCTCGAGCAATACCTCGACTGCGAGCATATCTTCATCGCGCAAGGCAGCCCAGGCAGCCGCGTCGCGCCGTCGCTCATTCCGCTGGACTACGCCTTGCAGCAGCGCGGCCTCAAGCGCAACTCGACCATGACCGTGCATAGCTGGCGCACACAGGGCGAAGTGGCCGCCCAGACCGACATGATCTTCACGGTCAACTCGCTGATGAAGGATATGGTCTGCAAGATGTACGACCTCAACGCGTTCCCGCTGCCGGCGGAGCTTGAAACCGTGCTGGGCCTGAACATGCTGTGGCACCGCAGCCGCAACACGCATCCAATGCTGGTGTGGGCGCGTCAGCTCTTCAAGCAGGTCGTGGCCGAATATACCGGGCAGGCGTCGGGTGTTCCGGCGCATCCGCCCATGCAAGCCAATGCGCACGGCAAGGCCGAGAAAGGCGGCCAGGGCGACGCAGAAAAGGAGGGCGAGACGCGGTTGTCCGTCTGACATCCGCCATCTCGCCGCTCCAATGAAAAACGGCCGCAGACGATGCGGCCGTTTTCTTTTGCGATAACGCTTCAGCGCTTTGGTCGGTGCGGGCAGGCTTCCTTCACGCAATTGCCATAGAGCGACAGCGCGTGCTCCTGCAGCGCAAAACCGCGCGCTCGGGCAATGCTCTGCTGGCGCTGCTCGATCTCGGCATCGAAAAATTCTTCCACGCGGCCGCAATCGAGGCACACCAGGTGATCGTGGTGCTTGCCTTCGTTGAGTTCGTAGATCGCCTTGCCGGATTCGAAGTTGTTACGTGACAGCAGCCCCGCCTGCTCGAACTGCGTCAGCACGCGATAGACCGTGGCCAAGCCAATGTCCATGTGCTCGGCGAGCAGGATGCGGTACACGTCTTCGGCGCTCATGTGGCGCTCTTCGCTGGTCTGAAAGATCTCGAGGATCTTCAACCGCGGCACCGTGGCTTTCAGACCGATGTTCTTGAGGTCTGCAGGACTCGGCATGCGCCAGGCTCCCTAGAGTACAATGTTCGGATTCCAATCATAAGGGTTTTGGCGGCAAAAGTCCTATTGACGGGCCTGCACGATGTGCCTGGCCCTCGCCGATTCCTCCCGTACCGGCATGTCCGGAACCGTTTGAAGGCCGATCGCTCATGACCTTTTCCTTTGCGCGCAGTCCTGTCCGTTTTGCCCACTTCGCCCGTCGCGGCGGTCTGTTGGTGGGTGCCATGCTCGCTGCGTCGGCGTTGCTGGCCGGATGCGGCACCTATGACAGCACCACGCGCAAGATCGCCAATGCCATCACGCCGTATCGCATCGATATCGTGCAAGGCAATTTCGTTTCGCGCGAACAGGCGGCGCAGCTCAAGGAAGGCATGACGCGCGACCAGGTGCGCTTCGTACTGGGCACGCCGCTGTTGACGGATATGTTCCATGCCAACCGCTGGGACTACATCTTCTCATTCAAGCGGGGCAACACGGCCGTTGTGCAGGAGCGCAAGCTGACCGTGTGGTTTGACGGCGATCGCCTGGCCAAATGGGTGGGCGCGGATGAACTGCCGTCCGAATCGGAGCTGATCTCGGAAATCGACGGCATCAAGCGCCCGAAGAAGGACGCCGCGCAAGCCGCTGCTGCTGCGGGTGCCGCACCGGCAGCGCGTGCGCCGTCGATTCCATCGGCTGAAGCAGCCGACCGTGTGCAGTCGACCACCGGCTCCAAAAACAAAGTTGACGTGACGTTGCCGGAGCACCGCACCGGCGGTGGCGGTACCGACACCAGCGTTCCGCCGCCGGCCACCACGTCACCCTGAACGCCCAGGGGCGCACGTAGCCAGAACACCGGCACACCATCTTCGAGCGAGCGGCGGACGGGTTCCGCCGCTTGTGCGTTTTACAGACCGCTTTCTCTTTTGCAGCTTTTCGCTTCCACCGACATGAAAATTGCGATTGCAGGCGCCTCGGGCCGCATGGGCCAGATGCTGATCGACACCGTACTGCGCACGCCGGGCGTGACGCTGGGCGCCGCCCTGGACCGCCCGGGCAGCGATGCCGTGGGCCAGGACGCAGGCGCCAAGCTTGGCAAGACCACCGGCGTGATCGTGACCGACGACGTGCGCGCCGGGCTTTCGCAGGCCGACGTGCTGATCGATTTCACGCGTCCTGACGCAACGCTCAATCACCTGAATGTGGCCCGTGAGCTGGGAACTGCCGTGGTGATCGGTACGACCGGTTTCACGGCCGAGCAGAAGGCCAGCTTCAAGACCTACGGTGAATCGATCGGCGTGGTCTGGGCACCGAACATGAGCGTGGGCGTGAATGCGACCTTCAAGCTGATCGAAGTCGCCGCCAAGATCCTGGCGCAGGGTTACGACGTCGAGATCATCGAGGCGCACCACAAGCACAAGATTGACGCGCCGTCGGGCACCGCGCTCAAGATGGGCGAGATCGTGGCCGAGGCACAGGGCACCAAGCTGGCCGACCGGGCCGTCTATGCGCGCGAAGGCGAGACCGGCCCGCGGGAGCTGGGCACCATCGGTTTTGCCACCGTGCGCGGCGGCGACATCGTGGGCGACCACACCGTGCTGTTTGCCGGTGACGGCGAGCGCATCGAGATCACGCATCGCTCCAACACGCGCCAGTCGTATGCCGAAGGTGCCGTGCGCGCTGCAATCTACGTAGCTGGCAAGAAGGGCTTGTACGACATGAACGACGTGCTCGGCCTGTAAATCAGGCGGGCTGGAAAGGGGCGCCGGCAGGCCTGTCCGGCGCCCTTTTTCTCCACTCGCGATCGCCCGGATCGGGCGGGTGGCGACGGTATAATCGGGCCTTTTCCGTTATTCAATCCGGCTGCGCGCGTTGGTGGCGCGGCTGCAATCGCCCGGGGCACCCGGACGACCCATCACCATGCAAGACAAATACTCCCCGTCTGAAGTCGAACAGCAAGCGCAGCAACACTGGCAGGCCCTGGACGCCTACCGGGTGACCGAACACGCGCGCGCTGCTGACGGCTCGGACAAGCCCAAGTTCTACGCCTGCTCGATGCTGCCGTATCCGTCGGGCAAGCTGCACATGGGCCACGTGCGCAACTACACGATCAACGACGTGATGACGCGTCAGCTGCGCATGAAGGGATACAACGTGCTGATGCCGATGGGCTGGGACGCCTTCGGCATGCCGGCGGAAAACGCGGCGCTCAACAACGGCGTGGCACCGGCTGCATGGACGTACGACAACATCGCTTACATGAAGAAGCAGATGCAGTCGATGGGCCTGGCGATCGATTGGTCGCGCGAAGTGGCGACCTGCAGCCCCGACTACTACCGCTGGAACCAGTGGCTGTTCCTGAAGATGCTCGAAAAGGGCATCGCCTATCGCAAGACCGGCACCGTCAACTGGGACCCGGTTGACCAGACCGTGCTCGCCAACGAGCAGGTGATCGACGGGCGCGGCTGGCGCTCGGGCGCGGTCGTGGAAAAGCGTGAGATCCCGATGTACTACCTGGGCATCACCAAGTATGCGCAGGAGCTGCTCTCCGACCTCGACCCGCTGGGCTGGCCTGAGCGCGTCAAACTGATGCAGCAGAACTGGATCGGCAAGAGCGAGGGTGTGCGCTTTGCCTTCCCGCACAACATTTCCGGGGATGACGGCAAGCTCATCAACGACGGCAAGCTGTACGTCTTCACCACGCGTGCGGACACCATCATGGGCGTGACCTTCTGCGCCGTGGCCGCCGAGCACCCGATCGCCGCGCATGCTGCGCAGACCAACCCGGCACTCGCCGCGTTCATCGACGAGTGCAAGCACGGCAGCGTCATGGAAGCCGATATGGCCACCATGGAAAAGAAGGGCATGCCGACCGGCCTGACCGTCACGCACCCGCTCACGGGCGAATCCGTGCCGGTGTGGGTCGGCAACTACGTGCTGATGACCTACGGCGATGGCGCCGTGATGGGCGTGCCCGCGCACGACGAGCGCGACTTTGCCTTCGCCAACAAGTACAACCTGCCGATCAAGCAAGTCATTGACGTGAAGGGCCAGCCGTACGACACGACCACCTGGGCCGAGTGGTACGGTGACAAGGAGCACGGCGTGCTCTTCCACAGCGGCAAGTACGACGGCCTGAACTACCAACAGGCCGTTGACGCCGTGGCAGCAGATCTGGCTGCACAAGCCCTGGGCGAAAAGAAGACCACCTGGCGCCTGCGCGATTGGGGCATCTCGCGCCAGCGCTACTGGGGTACGCCGATTCCGCTGATTCATTGCGAGAGCTGCGGTGTCGTGCCGGTGCCCGAGCAGGATCTGCCGGTGCGCCTGCCCGAGGATCTCGTTCCGGACGGCACGGGCAACCCGCTCGCCAAGGACCCGCGCTTCCTGGAGTGCACGTGCCCGTCGTGCGGCAAGCCCGCGCGCCGCGAGACCGATACGATGGATACCTTCATCGATTCGTGCTGGTACTACATGCGCTATACGTGCCCGGACGGCGACACCATGGTCGACGCCCGCAACGATTACTGGATGCCGATGGACCAGTACATCGGCGGTATCGAACACGCCATCCTGCACCTGCTGTACGCGCGCTTCTGGACCAAGGTCATGCGTGACCTGGGCCTGGTCAAGTTCGACGAACCGTTCACCAACCTGCTCACGCAGGGCATGGTGCTCAACGAGACGTACTACCGCGAAGACGCCTCGGGCAAGAAGCAGTGGATCAACCCGGCCGATGTCGACGTACAGACCGACGAGCGCGGCCGCCCCGTGGGCGCCACGCTCAAGGCTGACGGCCAGCCGGTGGTGATCGGCGGCGTGGAGAAAATGTCGAAGTCGAAGAACAACGGCATCGACCCGCAAGCGCTGATCGACCAGTACGGTGCCGACACGGCGCGCCTGTTCACGATGTTCGCCGCGCCGCCCGAGCAACAGCTCGAGTGGAACGACGCCGGTGTGGAAGGTGCCTCGCGCTTCCTGCGCCGTCTGTGGAACTTTGGCGTGGCCCATGGCGACGCCATTCGCGCCGGTCACGGCAATGGCGTCGTGGCGGGTGCAACGGATGCCGATCGCACGCTGCGTCGCGAACTGTACACCGTGCTCAAGCAGGCCAACTACGACTACGAGCGCCTGCAGTACAACACCGTCGTCTCGGCGACGATGAAGATGCTCAACGCGCTGGAAGGCGCCAAGGACGCCGGCGCCGATGCGCGCCGCGAAGGCCTGGGGCTGCTGCTGCGCGTGCTGTATCCGGTGGTGCCGCACATCACGCACGTGCTGTGGACAGAACTGGGCTACGCCGGCGTGTATGGCGACTTGCTCGACGCCCCGTGGCCGCAGGTCGATGAAGGCGCGCTGGTGCAGAGCGAGATCGAACTCGTGCTGCAGGTCAACGGCAAGGTGCGCGGCAGCATTGTCGTGCCCGCCGATGCCGACCGCGCTGCCATTGAAGCGATTGCCGCCAAGGATGAAGCGGTCCAGAAATTTGCTGAAGGCAAGCCGCCCAAGAAGATCATCGTGGTGCCGGGCCGTCTGGTGAACGTGGTGGCCTGAGCGGCCATCCCACTCAAGGAACGCATGGTTATGTCGTTGTCCCGAGGTTTGTCCCGCCGCCGCTTTGGTCGCGCTGTCCTTGCCGTGGCGATCGCGCTGCCGGCGTTGTCCGCCTGCGGCTTCCACATGCGGGGCAATACCGATTTCGCGTTCAAGCGGCTGTACATCAATCTGCCGCAGAACTCGCAGATGCGGGCGCAGTTGCGTCGCTTGGTCGACAACGGTTCCGACACCATCATCGTGTCGGACAAGAAAGACGCCGATGCGCTGCTTGACGTGCTGGCCGAAGACCGCGTGAAGACCATCTCATCGCTCACGCCGCAGGGCGTGGTGCGCGAATACCGCATCACGTATCGCTTCCGCTTCCAGCTGCGCGATGCGCACGACAACTTGCTGATTCCGCCATCGGAAATCACGCAGTTCCGCGATCTCTCGTATAACGAGACGCAGGTGCTTGCCAAGGACTACGAAGAAGCGGCGCTCTACCGCGACATGCAGGGCGATACGATCAACCAGCTCGTGCGGCGTCTGGCCGCCGTGAAGCTGCCGTCGTAAGCGGCGGATCAGGGCAAGGTTTGCCATGCAATTGCGGCTCGATGCGCTCGAAGGTCATCTGAAGCAGGCCACCGCCAAGGGGCTCGCGCCGCTGTACGTGGTGCATGGCGACGAGCACCTGCTCGCGCTGGAAGCCGTCGACGCGCTGCGCCAGGCCGCACGCGCGCAGGGCTTTACCGAACGTGAGGTGATGAGTGTCGAGCGCGGCTTCTCATGGTCGCGGGTGACCGAGGCGCAGCAATCGATGTCGCTGTTCGGGGATCGCAAGATCGTCGAGCTGCGCATTCCGTCCGGCAAGCCCGGCAAGGATGGCGGCGAAGCCTTGCGCGCATTGGCTGCGGGCACACCGTCCGGCCCCGCCACCGATACCCTCACGTTGATCACGCTGCCGCGTCTGGATTTTGCGACTGCCAAGTCGGCGTGGTTTGCGGCGCTGGAGGGCGCGGGCGTGTCGATCAAGGTCGATTCGGTGGATCGCACCAAGCTGCCCGGCTGGATTGGCGAGCGCCTGGCGCGCCAGCAGCAGCGCGTGGAGCCTGGCGAGCCCGGCCGCCGCGCGCTGCAGTTCATTGCCGACCGTGTGGAAGGGAACCTGCTGGCCGCGCATCAGGAAATCCAGAAGCTTGGTCTGCTGCATCCGCCCGGCGTGCTGACGTTCGACGATGTGCACGATGCGGTGCTCAACGTGGCGCGCTACGACGTGTTCAAGCTGTCGGAAGCCATGCTGGCGGGCGATGTGCCGCGGCTGGTACGCATGCTCGAAGGCCTGCGCGGCGAGGGCGAAGCGACCGTCCTGGTCCTCTGGACGTTGACCGAAGAAATTCGCGTATTATCAAAAATCGCCTCGGGCGCGGCCCAGGGCAAACCGGTGGCGTCCATGCTGCGGGAGCTTCGGGTCTGGGGCCCGCGCGAGCGGCTGGTGCCGCAGGCGGCCCAGCGGCTGTCGCAGCGCGAGCTGGAAGGCGCGCTCTCGATGGCTGCCAAGCTGGATCGGCAGGTCAAGGGGTTGCGCGAACCATCGCTTCCGGCTGAACCATGGGATGGCCTGCTGCAACTGGCGATGCGCATCGCGCGGCCGGGCAGCCTCCCGGTGCCGGCCTGATCCGCGCCATCGGCGCAAGCCTCCGAATTGTCCTCACACTGAATTTGCCGGCAGTCCGCCGGTCGCGATGATCATGAAGCAGCTCGACGTGAACGAATACATGGCCCTGGTCGGCCGTCAGGCGCGCACCGCCTCGCGCGGCATGGCACGTGCCGGCACCGCGCAAAAGAACCGCGCGCTGTTGCATATTGCGGCCGCCGTCCGTCGCGATGCCGCCAAGCTCAAAGAGATCAACGCCCGCGACGTCGAGCGTGCCCGCGCCAACGGCCAGGATGCAGCCTTCATCGACCGCCTCACGCTGACCGACCGCGCCATCGATTCCATGGCCGCTGGCCTGGAGCAGATCGCCGCGCTGCCCGACCCCATCGGCGAGATCAGCAACATGAAGTTCCGCCCGACCGGCATCCAGGTCGGCCAGATGCGTGTGCCGCTTGGCGTGATCGGCATCATCTATGAGTCGCGGCCGAACGTGACGGTGGATGCCGCGGCGCTGTGCATCAAGTCGGGCAACGCGACCATTCTGCGCGGCGGCTCCGAAGCGATCGAATCGAACGGCGCGCTGGCGGCGCTCATCGAGGAAGGGCTGGCCGATGCTGGCCTGCCTGCCAATGCTGTGCAGGTGGTGGCCACCACGGACCGCGCGGCGGTCGGCAAGCTCATCACCATGACGGAGTACGTCGATGTGATCGTCCCCCGCGGCGGCAAGAGCCTGATCGCGCGCCTGATCGAAGAAGCTCGGGTGCCGATGATCAAGCACCTGGACGGCATCTGCCACGTCTACATCGACGTCGATGCCGACATCGAGAAGGCCGTGCGCGTGTGCGACAACGCCAAGACGCAGCGCTATGCGCCGTGCAACACGATGGAAACGCTGCTTGTATCGCGCGACGTGGCCGCACGCGCGCTGCCGCCGCTGGCAAAGATCTACCAGGACAAGGGTGTGGAACTGCGCGTGTGCCCGGCCACGCGTGCCATGCTGGAAGCTGCCGGTTTCGGCAATCTGAAGGACGCCGTTGAGGCCGACTGGCACACCGAATACCTCGCGCCGATCCTGTCGATCCGTACCGTCGACGGCCTGGACGCCGCCATCGAGCACATCAATACCTACGGCTCTGCACACACCGATTCCATCATCACCGAGAACTATTCGACCGGCATGCGCTTCCTGCGAGAGGTCGATTCGGCCAGCGTGATGATCAACGCATCCACGCGCTTTGCCGATGGTTTCGAGTACGGCCTGGGCGCCGAGATCGGCATCTCCAACGACAAGCTGCACGCGCGTGGGCCGGTCGGGCTGGAGGGGCTGACCTCGCTCAAGTACGTCGTGTTCGGGCACGGCGAGATTCGCACCTGATATCGCTTGCTGCACGTTAAGCGCCGCCACGAGCGGCGCGCTGTTTTTTCCGATCGCGCTTCACACCATTCACGGGACGGTTCGCATGCTCTGGGTCAAAGCCTTTCACATCGTCTTCATTGCGTCGTGGTTTGCCGGGCTGTTCTATCTGCCGCGTATCTTCGTCAATCTTGCGATGGAAACCGAGCGTGCGGCCATCACGCGCCTGCTGATCATGGCGCGCAAGCTGTTTCGTTTCACGACCATGCTGGCGATTGTCGCGATCCTGTTGGGGCTGTGGCTGTTCCTGGGATATCGCATCGGGCTGTATCCGCCCAATGGCTGGATGCATGCGAAACTCGCGCTGGTGCTTGTGACGATCGGTTACCACCATGGCTGCGGCGTGCTGCTGCGCAAGTTCGAGGCGGGCGCCAACAAGCGTTCCCACAAGTTCTACCGCTGGTTCAATGAACTGCCGGTGCTGTTGTTGCTGGCGATTACGATCCTGGTGGTCGTGAAGCCATTCTGATTTTTTCTGGTTTTCCGATGGCAACTGCTTACTTCGCGCCATGCCCCCGCGGGCTGGAACAGGCGCTGGCCGATGAACTGGCCGAAATCGCCATTCGCCCCGAGGTCGATGAGCTGGCCGCGTTCGAGGTGGGACGCACCGTGCCGGGCGGCGTGCACTTCTTCGGCACGCAGGGCGCGGCGTATGCCGTCAACCTGCACAGCCGCATTGCCAGCCGCGTGCTGATGCGCCTCGGCTCGCGCGGGTATCGCTCGGAGGACGACATCTACGCGCTGGCCGCCGCGCAGCGCTGGGAAGATTACTTCACGCCCGACGAGATGATCCGCGTGGACGTGACTGCGCACAAATCGCCGTTGCAGAGCCTGAAGTTTGTCGGCCTGCGCGTGAAGGACGGGGTGTGTGACCGCTTCCGCCAGCGCATGGGCGCGCGCCCGAGCGTCGATACGGTCTCGCCCGACGTACGCATCTACGCGTACCTGACCGAGACGGACTGCACGATCTACCTCGACACCACCGGCGAGCCGCTCTTCAAGCGCGGTTGGCGCCAGGAAAAGGGCGAGGCCCCGCTGAAGGAGAACCTCGCCGCCGGCATCCTGCGCCTGACGGGCTGGACGGGTGCCCACGGCATGCCGTTCTACGATCCGATGTGCGGCAGCGGCACGTTCCTCGTTGAAGCTGCGCAGCGTGCGCTTGGCATTGCGCCAGGCGGGCAACGCGCTTTTGCCTGCGAGTGGTTGCAGGACCATGACGCCAAATGTTTCAAGCGCCTGCGCGAAGCCGCCGCCGATGCGGCCGCAGCATCCATGCGCCGTGCGCCGCCGTTGGTTGCTGGTGCCGATATTTCCACCGACATGCTCGCCTATGCCGCTGCCAACTGGCAACGTGCCGGCCTGCCGGGCGAGCCGGTGCTCAAGCAGGTCGATGCGCGCTTCGGCAAGCCGCCGTTCGAGACCGCCGGTGTGTTGCTGATGAATCCCCCATACGGCGAGCGTATTGTGGTGCGTGGTGCACACGGCTCGCGCCGTCGCCGGCCGGAAGGGGAGGGCGAGGAAGATGGCACCGTGTTCGAGCGCGCCAGCCGCGCCATGGGCGCCCCGCGCGACGACGGGCGCCGTCCGATGCGTGAGCTGCGTCAGCCCGAACCGCCACCGCCCGTCGACCCCGAGGAAGAGGCCGCCGCCAACGAATTTGCGCAGGCCTTTGCCGGCACGCTCAAGCGCGAGTTCGCGGGCTGGAAGGCGTTCGTCTTTACCGGCGATCTCTCGATGCCGCGTCGCATGCGGCTGAAGGAATCGCAGCGCACACCGCTCTACAACGGCAACATCGAATGCCGTCTGTTTCGCTTCGATATGGTGAAGGGCGGCATGCGCGATCGACCCGAGCGGCCTGCACAGGACGGTACTTCAAACGACAAAGCCGACGCATAAGCATCGGCGTTGTGTGACAACTGCGGGCCCGATTCAGGCGGCCTGCAGATCCTGGAAATGCTCCATCCACGCCGCGAGTTGATCCGGCGTGAGTTGCGTCTGGTTGTCGAGCAGGCGCAGCTTCACCGTCGCGCCATCGCGCTCTGCCGTGAGCGACCAGCCTTTGCCGTCGAGCCACAGCAGGAACGCCAGCCACTTGGCATGCGATTCCGACACCTTGTGCGTGGACGCCGCCTCCAGGAATTCCGTCAGCGCGGTGAGATCCACTACCGCCGCCGCATCGCTGCCCGACGGCGAGACCTTGCCGTGAAGCACCTCAGCCAGCACTTCCAACGCTTGCGCCGCGGGCTTGCTGTCAAAGCGCGATGACAAGTCCAGATATGCCTGCCGCACTGCGTGGCTGAACTCGCCGGTGCGCAGGCTTTCTTCGCCGACCAGCTCGGTGTAATCCTTCATCGCCCAGTCGGGCTGTGCCGGCGATTGCAGGCCAACGGCTGCTGCGGCGCGCAGGTAATCGTTGACGGCGCTGAACGACGACAGCCCCGACACCGCGAGGTACAGCGTCTGCAGCGCGCCGATGCGATGCGTGAGCGTCTGGCTTTGGCGTACGGTCATCTTCTCGCGCAGCAGCGCGTCGCGCTCGCGGCGCAGATCGGAGAACTCCAACGCCTGCTTCAGTTCCACACGCAGCGCGGTGATGTCCCACGGCTTCTTGATGTAACGGTGAATCTGCCCTTGGTTGACTGCCTCAACCGTGTCTTCGATTTCGGAGTAGGCGGTGGTCAGGATGCGCACGAGGTGTGGATAGCGCTCGCGTGCGTAGCGCAGCAGTTCGTTGCCGAGTTCACCCGGCATGCGCTGGTCCGACACGAGCACGCCCAGCGTGGCGGCGTGCTGGTCGAGCATGCGCTTGCCTTCTTCGACCGAGGTGGCGGTGACGACCGGCGCGAGTGAACCGATGGCACGGCCGAAGTAAGTCAGCGCCAATGTCTCGTCGTCCACGTACAGGATCTTGGGCTCGTTGCCCCCGGGATTGGTCATCCGTCACTCCTCATAGCAAATGCAGCCAATACGGCGAACGCGCGGATCACGTGCGGCGTGGTTCGTAGTGTTGATGGTCTTGTCATGGGAACGTCAGAGTCACGCGCGTGCCTGCGCTGGGTGCAGAATCAATCGCAATCGCTCCCCCGAACGATTGCATGATCCGCGTACAAAAAATCATGCCCATGCCGTTGCCGCCTTCTTCGGCGCGCGTTGTCACGGGGTCGATGGTCAGCCGAGCAAGGACGTCGGGCGCGATACCGGGGCCGTTGTCCTCAATCCGGATCATGTGCTGGGCGTTGCCGGTGTCCGGCACGCGGCTGGCAACGATTTGAAGCTTCGGCGCATTGGTGTGCCGCAGCGCCTGCAACGCGTTGCTCGTGAGCGACGAGAGCACCAGCATCACGCAGTTGGGCAGCGTCTGGATCGGAAAATCGTCTTCCACGCGGTACGACACCCATTCGCGCTGCGCGTTCGTGAACGGGTACGTGTCGAACAACGAGCGGATCAGCCCGCCCGCGCTGTTGGGCGTGGCCGCTGTGCCGGGCTTGCCGTAGGTGTTGCGCACGGAGTTCAGGAACGTGGCGATGACCGAGAGGCAATAGCGCGCGTTGTCCTGCACGCGATCGGCCGCGCGGCCGATTTCGGGAAGGGCCCCGGGCGTGGGTTCGGTCTGGTCTACGCGCATGCGGATGCCGCGCGCAAAGTTGGAGATGGCGGCCAGCGGCGTGTTCAGCTCGTGCGCAAGAAAGGCCAGCGTTTCGTCGATTGCCATGAGGCGCTGGGTACGCAAGAGGCGGTCCTGGCGCAGTGCCAGCGCCTCCTGCAGCGAGCGCCGCACGTCTTCGGGCTGATAGGGCTTCTCCAGGATCTTGAACACGCGTCCGGTGTTCACGGCCTGGATCAGCAGGTCCTTGTCGGCATATGCGGTGACGAGGATGGTGGCGATGTCGCCGTATTCCGCATCGATGAAGCGCAGCAGTTCGGTGCCGTCGCCGCCCGGCATGCGGAAGTCCGTCAGGACCACGCTGATGCGCTCGTGCGAATCGCGCAGCACGGTCTTGGCCTCTTCGACACTGTTGGCCGTCAGCACCGCGTAGCCGGCGCCGATCGTGCGCGCGAACCATTTGCAGGCTTGCGCTTCGTCGTCGACGTAGAGGATGGTGACGGTGTCCGGCGTGGTGTCCATGATGCGTCTACTCCGAGCGCGGCAGATCGAACGTGAAGCGCGCCCATTCGCCTTCCTGGCTCGTCACGGCCAGGGTGCCGCCATGACGCTGGATGACGCTGTAGCTGATCGACAGGCCGAGGCCCAGGCCCTTGCCGACATCGCGCGTGGTGAAGAACGGCTCGAACACGCGCGACAGGTTTTTCTCCGAGATGCCAGGGCCGTTATCAGTCACCACCACATGCAGGCGGTTGTCGATCCATTCGGCGGCAATCTCGATGCGGGGGTTCTCGCGCTGCACCTTTTGCATGGCAAGCGCCGCGTTCGACAAGAGGTTGATCAGCACGCCGATGATGGCCGCCTCATCGCCGCGCACAAGCGTGTCCGGCGGCAGTTTGCGTTCGAGGGTCACACCGCGCAACTCGTGGCTGGTCAGGCGGATGGCAGAGTCAATGGCCTTTTCCGCCAGGAACGGCGCATTTGCCTCGCCTTTCTCGGGGCTGCGGTAGGCGAAGGTCTTCAGGTCCGACACGATGTGCTGCACACGCTGCATGCCTTCCTTGGCATCGGTCAGGCATTCGAGCAGCATCGGGCTGCCCTTGGCGGTCGGGTCTTCCTGCGCCACGGCGATCGCCATGAGGCAGAAGTTGACCGGGTTGTTGATCTCATGCAGCAGGCCCGCCGATAGCGTGCCGATGGCGGCCATCTTTTCCTGCTGCAAAAGCTGGCCCTTGATGTCGGTGAGATCCTGATTGGTCCGCGCGAGCTGCTCGTTCTTCTGTGCAACTTCTTCCTTGAGCCGGAAAAGCTGGAAGCGCCCGCGCTCATTGAAGTACGTGTACAGCGTGCTCGTCGCAATCGAGAACAGGATGAACAGCGAATGCACGATGAAGATTTCGCGCGACTGGATGCCGCCCGGATGCAATGTGCACGCAATCACCCAGAAGATATACGTGCAGGTGCCGAATAGCACGGCTTGCAGAAAGCCGATCGGCATCACCATGCCCACCGCGTAGATCGCCAGGTTCAGCCCCGAGTAATACGGAGAACTGGCGCCCTCGGTGTCGTAGATCATCCACGAGATCATGATCTGCGGACAGATCAGCCAGAAGAACGTCAGGCTCTGCACATGCTCTTCGCCCCAGCGCGTATACAGCACAAGCAGCGCGCCGAACATGATGAGCGAGGTGATGACGCGCAGCGAGGCAAACAGCCAGAGCTTGTCCACATACATGCCGTAGTCCAGCCCGACGCCTGCCAGTACCAGCACGATGCCGGTCACGGCCGCCATGCGGCTGAAGACGAGCCGGAACTGCTTCAGCTCGGCTTGGTATCCGCGATGTGTAATGGGCTCCATGCGTGTTCCTGGGCAGCGGATTAAGCGGCGGATGTGGCAAGCCTGGCCACGCTGGCCTGGGCGAATACGTTGACGCCGGTCACGTCGGTATAGACACGTACGTCGTGCGAGCCTTCGGGCAGCAGCTCGGCCATCAGCGGTTCATCGCGATAGACGAGGTACCACTCCAGCACGTGTTCCATCACGAACCGCATCGGGTTGTTGCCGTGAACGTTGGTCGCGAGGATGGCACCGCCGCGGCGCGTGCGCGAAGCAAAGTAGGCAAGCAGCCGCTGGCAGACCTTGTTCGAGAGGTAGTCGAACAGGCCGGCGCAATACACCGCATCGCAATCGCCGGCTTGCGGACTGTCGGCCGTGATGCGGCGCTTGAGCAGTTGATGCACCGATTCATGCACGAAATCGACGGTGACGGTCTTGCGCGCACGGTCCATCGCACGGCGCATCTGCTCGCGGGTGTAGTCGAGCGTTTCTTCGCTGAAGTCCACCAGTTCGAACGACAGCAACGTTGGTTCCGGATGCTGCTGAATGAAGCGCTGAATTTCCACCGCCGGCCCGCAGCCCACGTTGAGCACCTTGAACGTTCGGCCCGCCGCCTTGGCTTGGGCCGCCAGGTCGCTCAGATACTGCACGAGAATGTCGATGCGGTTGCGGTGCGCCTCCGCCACATCCGTGCGCAGGAAGGCGGCGTTGACGATCTGGAAGTACGTGTTGGGCCCTTCGCGCGGGTCTGAGAGGATCTGGTTGACCATCTCGTAATCGCCCGCATAGCCGAGCGGCTTGGTGTACGTCCGATAGATGAACGGCGCGCGCAACAGCAGCGGATGCAGCGCGGCTTGCGCAAACGTGCGATGCGCCGGCGCAAGCTCCGCCTCGACCTTGCCTGCTTCCGATTCGAGCCCATCCATGTAGCCCTTGAGCTTGAGCATGATCGGCTCGGCCAGCTCCTGGAAGACATCCATGCGCAGCTTGTTGTCCTCGCGCGGCAATGTCTTCGACAGATCCACCTGTTCCACCCAGCGCGACACTTCGGCCAGGAAGGCTCGCATCTCGTTGACGACGATCTGGTAGTCGCGGTGGATGCGGAACCGTTCCTGCCATTCCTGCACGAACGTTCGCGCTTCTTCGCCCACCGAGGCAGGCGTGTCGGCCACTTCCGACAGCTCGCGCCATTCGTCGATCAGCGTGAGCGAGACGACGGCGGTCAGACCGGTGTTCACCAGGCTGATCACCACCGCCTTGCCGAGATAGGCTTGCCGCGTCCCCATCTTGATCGCGAGTTCGGACAGCACCTCGCTCACCTGCACGATCGAGTAGGGGTTGTAGATCTCCATCACCAGGGCACGCCGCTGCAGCGTGATGATGGTGCCGCGGACCTGCTGACCCTGTGAGTTACGGAAGCTGACCGCGGGATCGATTTGGTTGGGTGAGTACACGGTGCGAATTTGCCGGAGACTTCAGGGAAAACGTCTGCCAAGCGGGACGCTCACTCCAACAACCGCGCACTCGGAGTCGAACTGCGAATCCGGGCACCGCGAACACGGCGCGCCCCGCCGACACTGCCGGGCATGCCGCCGCATCAGTCGTGAAAGCGTGCTTGAAGCCGTCCGCAGACCGTGCGCAATACGCGCCAGCCCGGGCGTCTCTCGCCCAAACCCGCTCCGAGAAAATCGGGGAAGATGATCGACTGCAGCCGGCGCCTTCAGCACTGCTACCGCGGCACCTCTACTGCACGCCGATCAACAGCGTGGCAACGGGAATCGTGCAACCGTGAACCATGACCAGATTGGAACGATGCACTCCCCTGACATCCGCAACGCGCGCTGCTTGAACGCGCGGCCCGCTGCTGCATCCCAAATCGTCTCTCAAGGAGAATCCCGCACAGTAATGAACTCGGGGCGCCGTATCGAATGTTGCATGCCGGTACCCTCGTTCGCCATGATGCCGCAGCTATGCCACGCATGCATCAGGGCGATTCAGCCGGGCCATGCTCTGACGTCATGGCTACCGGATAACGCAATCGATTGTACTTGCCCAATGTGACCCACACAATGCGGAAACCCGCAGTGCAGAGCAAAGCGGAAACACCACCTCAGCGTGATTTGCGGCCGGTGAGCGCGTCCGGATCTTGTTTGTAGTTGGTGAGGAACTGGGTGTAACTGTAGACCTGTGCCGGCAGCAGGTGGCTGGGCATGTCGAACAGCGCGTAGTAGTACGGCTCGCGCCCCTGGCATACCTCCGCGGGCAAGCAATATTGTTCCCACTCCACACAGGCCGGGGTGTACATGCCGTCGCCGGGCCAGAAGAACGGGACGATCTGCTTGTCGTGCAGGCCCTTGAGCAGCGCATCGGGCGCGTTGTACGCCTCGGCGTTTTCCAGGTGCGTGAGCATGCTCGCGTTGGTCTCGATGACCATGAGCGTAGCGCGCCCATCGGCCGTGAGCAGCAGGACGCCGGCGGGGTGCGGATACAGGTAGTACTCGATGAAGCGGTAGCGCGAGGACAGCTCGCGCACGAGCCGTGTGATGGCCGGGTCCGAGAGAAAGCTGAACGAGTGGCGCGACAGCAGATCGCGCAATGTGCTCGACAGGTTGCTGAAGTAGCGCACCTGCAGTGCTTCGATTTCCGCATTGAGCCGCTCCGCCATCGCCGGATTGTCTTTCTTGATGTAGCGGTCGATCAGGCCGTCGTTGAAACCCTGCACGGCGATGTTCTCGTCGGCCATGCCGGTGAGCAGGATCGTCATGCACGGCAGATCTTTGAGCTTGGCGCAGAACTCCAGCCCATTCATGCGCGGCATGGAGTAATCCACCACGATGACCGAGGGCTGAAGGAAGCGGTTGACCTCGTGAATCTGACGGTAGACGCGGTCGACGTCGAGTTGGATGGTGCGGCGCTCGGTTGAGAAGGTCAGATCATCGTGGGTGACGCGCACCGGCAGGAAGCCCGGCATGCGAAGCGAGTGCCACTGGCGCAGCCACGCCAGCGCCTCTTCCGGATCATTGAAGGCCAGCAGCGCACGCGATGGGTCCATCTGGAACCCGAGGCTTTCCACGAACGATTGGCTGTCGTCGACCACCACCGTCAGGGTAGGGTGGAAATAGACCGGCAGGGCGCTGTCCTGTTGCATACGTCGGGAGGAATCGGAAGAGGGCAGGGTGCAGCGCAAGGCCGGTGTGGCCGGCGCTGCCCGTTTTCACTACGTTACTGTCTGCCGCCGCCGGGAGCAAGCGGAACCCGTCTGACCTGACGACCCGTTGACGGCCGTCAGTGCACCGCTTTACTCGACAGATTTCACCATGTCTTCGACGACCTTTTTGGCATCGCCAAATACCATCATCGTCTTGTCCATGTAGAACAGCTCGTTGTCGAGCCCGGCGTAGCCGGCGTTCATCGAGCGCTTGTTCACGATGATCGTCTTGGCCTTGTAGGCTTCCAGGATCGGCATGCCGGCAATGGGCGACTTCGGATCGTTCTTGGCGGCCGGGTTGACCACGTCGTTGGCGCCCAGCACGAGCACCACGTCGGCCTGGCCGAACTCACCGTTGATGTCTTCCATCTCGAAGACCTGGTCGTACGGCACTTCGGCTTCGGCCAGCAGCACATTCATATGGCCCGGCATGCGGCCTGCGACCGGGTGGATCGCGTATTTAACTGTCACGCCCTTGTCCGACAGCTTTTCGGTCAGCTCCTTCAGGGCGTGCTGCGCGCGTGCCACGGCCAGACCGTAACCCGGAACGATGATGACCGTTTCGGCGTTGCCCATGAGGAACGCAGCATCATCGGGCGAACCCGATTTGACCGGTCGCTGCTGCCCGCCGCCACCCGCTGCGGCCCCGGCGGATGCTTCGGAACCGAAGCCGCCCAGGATCACGTTGAAGAACGACCGGTTCATCGCCTTGCACATGATGTAAGACAGAATTGCACCGGACGAACCCACCAGCGAGCCAGCGATGATCAGCATCGGGTTGTTGAGCGAGAAGCCGATGCCCGCCGCCGCCCAGCCCGAATACGAGTTCAGCATCGACACCACCACCGGCATGTCGGCGCCGCCGATCGGGATGATGATCAGCACACCCAGCACAAAGGCGATGGCCGTCATGATGATGAACGGCAGCCAGCTTTGGCTCAGGAAGAACAGGATGCCGAAGCCGAGCATGGCCACCGCCAGCAACAGGTTCAGCATGTGCTGGCCGGCAAACTGCACCGGCGCGCCCTGGAACAGTCGGAACTTGTACTTGCCCGACAGCTTGCCGAAGGCGATGACCGAGCCCGAGAACGTGATGGCGCCGACGAACGTGCCGATGAACAGCTCCACGCGGTTGCCCAGCGGCAGCACGTTGTCGCCGGCCATCGTGATGCCGAAGGCCGACGGTTCGGCCACGGCGGCCACGGCAATGCACACGGCGGCCAGACCGATCAGCGAGTGCATAGCGGCCACCAGCTCGGGCATCTTGGTCATTTCGACCGTGCGCGCCACATAGGCGCCGATGCCGCCGCCCACCACCAGGCCCGCGAAGATCAGGATGAAACCCGTGGAATTGCCGCTCTCGGTGCCCGCAAACATCTCGGCCTTGAGCTTATAGATGAGCGCGATGGTCGTGACGGCGGCGATCGCCATGCCCGTCATGCCGAACGCGTTGCCGCGCCGCGCCGTGGTCGGATGCGAAAGCCCCTTGAGCGCCTGGATGAAGCACACCGACGCCAGCAGGTACAACAGGGTGACGAGGTTCATGCTCATTGCTTGGCTCCCTCGCTCTGGCCGCCCTTGGCCTTCGGCTCTTTCTTCTTGAACATCTCAAGCATGCGCTGGGTGACGAGGAAGCCGCCAAACACGTTGACCGCTGCCAATGCCACCGCCACCACGCCCATCGTGCGACCCAGACCCGTCTGCGTCAGGCCGGCTGCCAGCATGGCGCCGACGATGATGATGGCCGAAATGGCATTCGTCACGGCCATCAGCGGCGTATGCAGCGCCGGCGTGACCGTCCAGACCACGTGGTAGCCGACGTAGATCGCCAGCACGAAGATGATCAGATTGATCACCGTGTGATTGACCAGCTCCATGAGTGCTCCTCCTCGCTTCTTGGTCGATGTGCAAAGCGGCCCTGTCATGCAGACACGGGCCGCCTGGCGCGTCAGGTTTCCTTGATGGCCTTGATCTTGTTGCCCTCGCCCAGTAGCACGACTTTGGGCTTGTAGCTGGCGACTTCTTCTTCGTTCATCGGCGCATAGGTGCAGATGATCAGCAGGTCGCCGACGTGGGCGCGGCGTGCAGCGGCGCCGTTGAGCGAGATCTCGCCCGAGCCGCGCTTGCCCTTGATGATGTAGGTGGAGAAACGCTCGCCGTTGTTGACGTTGTACAGCTCGATCTTTTCGTATTCGCGCATGTCGGCGGCGTCGAGGAGGTCCTCGTCGATGCCGCAGGAGCCTTCGTAGTCGAGATCGGCCTGGGTGACCGTCGCGCGGTGCAGCTTGGCGCGAAGCATGTTGCGTTGCATGAAGCTTTCCTTGAAACAGAAATGAAATCGCCACTGGCGACCGCACCGGGTTGTGACGTCCGGCAGGCCGCCGTCTCCGTTCTTATTTGGCGGCGCTCGTGGCTGCGGGAGCGCGCACCACCTGGCCGGCCTGACTGAGCAGGCAGGCGGCCACGATGTCGTCTTCGCGGTTGATGTTCAGGCCGCCATCCTTGTCGATGATCAGCTTGAGGAAGTCGAGCACGTTGCGGGCGTAGAGGGCAGAGGCATCGGCCGCCACCATCGACGGGAGGTTGGTATAGCCCACCAGCGTGACGCCGTGCTTGACGACCACGCGGTCAGCTTCGGTCAGCGGGCAGTTGCCGCCTTGCGCCGCCGCCAGATCGACGACGACCGAGCCCGGCTTCATCGCCTGCACGGTGGCTTCGGACAGCAGCGTCGGCGCGCGGCGGCCCGGGATCAGCGCCGTGGTGATGACGATGTCGGCCTGGGTTGCGCGCGTGTGCACGAGTTCAGCCTGGCGGCGCATCCAGTCGGGCGGCATCGGACGGGCATAGCCGCCGACGCCTTGCGCGATTTCGCGCTCTTCGTCCGTCAGGAACGGCACGTCGAGGAACTTGGCGCCCAGCGATTCGATCTGCTCTTTCACAGCCGGGCGCACATCGGACGCCTCAATGACGGCACCCAGGCGCTTGGCCGTGGCGATGGCCTGCAGACCGGCCACCCCGGCGCCAAGGATCAGCACGCGCGCGGCTTTTACGGTGCCGGCGGCGGTCATCAGCATCGGCATGAAGCGCTGGTAATAGTTGGCCGCCACCATCACGGCCTTGTAGCCGGCGATGTTGGCCTGGGAGGAGAGCACGTCCATGCTCTGCGCGCGCGTGGTGCGCGGCGCGGCTTCCAGCGCGAACGCGGTGACGTTGGCAGCAGCGAGGCGGGCCGTGTTCTCGTCATCGAACGGGTTGAGCATGCCGATGAGCACCGCGCCCGGCTGCATCTGCGCCAGTTCGGCGGCTTCCGGCGAGCGCACCTTCAACACGATCTGCGCGCCAAGCGCCTCGGCCGCGGTGCCGATCTTGGCGCCGGCCGCGACATATGCGTCGTCGGGCTGGGCGGCGGCCACGCCGGCACCCGATTGCACCGTCACCTGATGGCCAAGCGCCACGTACTTTTTCACCGTTTCCGGGGTCGCGGCAACGCGCGTCTCGTCCGCCCGCGTCTCCTGCGGGATGCCGATGTGCATCGTGTTCTCTCCTCGCTGATTATGTTTAGGATGCGCGCGAAGTGAACGAAGGCGCGCTGGATCAGGATCGACGTGCAGCTTACCCGAACTTTTTGACGCACGGACGCTCATCGAATGCCATGTCGAATATCCAAACCGACATGGAATGCGGGTCGATCCTGCGCAAACGTGTGCTCAATTGTTCACAACTGCCGGGCAGGCGGTATGTGCCTGTCCCAACGCCACTGGCGAGCGGGGAGAGCAGCCTCCAGCTACAATAACGCCTTGTTTTTGTTGCCTTTTTGCCATGAACCAAGCTGTCCGCTGGAAACCCAGTGTTACCGTTGCCGCCGTCATCGAACAAGATGGGCGTTTTCTGCTGGTTGAGGAGCACACCGATGTCGGCTTGCGTCTGAACCAGCCTGCCGGCCATCTCGACCCGGACGAAAGCCTGGTCGACGCCGTCGCGCGCGAGGCGATGGAAGAAACCGCGTACAGCTTTGTGCCGACCGCCCTCCTGGGCTGCTACATGGCGCAGTTCCAACCGCCGCAGGGGGATCCGATCACTTATGTGCGGATGGCCTTTACCGGCGAGCTCGGCCCCCAAGACCCGCGCCGCACGCTGGACGAAGGCATCGTCCGCACCGTGTGGATGACGCCGGATGAAATCCGCGCCAGCCGCGAGCGCCATCGCAGCCCGCTGCTGCTCGCCTGCGTGGAAGACTACCTGGCCGGCAAGCGCTATCCGCTCGACGTCATCCATACGCACGCCAGTGTGTACGGGCTGGGAGGACAGCCATGAGCAAGAAGCGCATCGTCGTCGGGATGTCCGGCGGGGTGGATTCGTCCGTCACGGCGTGGCTGCTCAAACAGCAGGGCTACGACGTTGTCGGCCTGTTCATGAAGAACTGGGAAGACGATGACGACAGCGAGTACTGCTCGACCCGACAGGACTGGATCGACGTGGTATCGGTGGCCGACCTGATCGGCGTCGACGTGGAAGCTGTCAACTTTGCCGCCGAGTACAAGGACCGCGTATTTGCGGACTTCCTGCGCGAATATTCGGCCGGCCGCACGCCCAATCCCGACGTGCTGTGCAACGCAGAGATCAAGTTCAAGGCCTTCCTAGATCACGCGATGGCCCTTGGCGCCGACACGATCGCGACCGGGCACTACGCCCGCGTGCGCGAGGTTGACGGCCGCTTCGAACTCCTCAAGGCGTTCGACCACACGAAAGACCAAAGCTACTTCCTGCACCGGCTGAACCAGGCACAGCTCTCGCGCACGCTCTTCCCGCTGGGCGAGATGCCGAAGACGAAGGTGCGTGAGATTGCCGCCGAGATTGGCCTGCCCAACGCCAAGAAGAAGGATTCCACCGGCATCTGCTTTATTGGTGAGCGGCCGTTCCGCGATTTTCTCAACCGCTACCTGCCGACCAAGCCCGGTCCGATCAAGACGCCGGACGGCAAGACCATCGGCGAGCACATCGGCCTGGCGTTCTACACATTGGGACAGCGCAAGGGCATCGGCATCGGCGGCAGCCGCGACGGTAACGGCGATGCTTGGTACGTGGCCCGCAAGGACATGGCGGCCAACACGTTGTACGTGGTGCAGGGTCACGATCACCCGTGGCTGCTGGCGCATACCGTGCACGCCGACGATCTGAGCTGGGTTGCCGGCCACGCGCCCGCCGAAGGCACGCACCTTGGTGCCAAGACGCGTTACCGCCAGGCGGATGCACCTTGCACGGTCGAACGCGCCGCCGATGGCGCGCTCACGCTGACCTTCCCCGAGGCGCAGTGGGCGGTTACGCCGGGTCAATCCGCCGTGCTGTATGACGGTGAAATCTGCCTGGGTGGCGGCATTATTTCGGCGGCTGAACCGGCTGTCGTGGAAAAAGCGATCGCCTGATCGGTTTTTGCAACACTGCGTTGTGCTGGCTGCGGCTGTTGCAGCACTCGTTTAAGCTTGCGCCCTGATTTGTCTCACACAGGGTTGGTCATGCTGCCACGTCGCTACTGGGCCTTCGCGGGCGTTGTGCTGTTGTTTGCCGTCACTGCGGGGTTTGCGGTAGCAGGGCGCCTGCATTGGGTGTGCGCGGTCATTCCAGGCATGTTCGTCATCCTGGGCGTGCACGACATCACGCAGACGCGCCATTCGGTGCTGCGCAATTACCCGCTCTGGGGCCATTTCCGCTTCCTGTTCGAGTTCATTCGCCCGGAAATCCGCCAGTACTTCGTTGAAGACGACACCGACGAAAAACCGTTCTCGCGCGCCCAGCGCAGCATCGTGTATCAGCGCGCCAAGGGCGAAGTCGATAGCCGTCCGTTTGGTACCGAAGTCGATGTGAAGGTGGCGGGGCACGAATGGATCGGCCACTCGCTGGCGCCCACGCGCATTGCCTCGTCAGACTTTCGCGTGATGGTGGGCGAGGGCCGCGCCAAGCCGTATTCGATGTCCGTGTTCAACATCTCGGCGATGAGCTTCGGGGCGCTATCGGGCAATGCCATTCGCGCGCTCAACCGTGGCGCGAGGCTCGGCAACTTCATCCATGACACCGGCGAGGGTTCGATCTCGCCATACCACCGTGAAGAAGGCGGCGACCTGATCTGGGAAGTCGCCTCTGGCTACTTCGGCTGCCGTGATGCCAATGGCCGGTTTGATCCGGACCGCTTTGCCGAACAGGCGCGCAGCCCGCAGGTGAAGATGATCGAGGTGAAGCTGTCGCAGGGCGCCAAGCCGGGCCACGGTGGCGTCTTGCCTGCCGCCAAGGTGACGCCCGAGATTGCGGCCACGCGCGGCATTCAGATCGGCAAGGACTGCATTTCGCCCGCCGCGCATTCGGAGTTCAGCACGCCGCTGGGTCTGCTGCAGTTTGTGGACCGGCTGCGCACGCTATCCGGCGGCAAGCCCACTGGCTTCAAGCTATGCATCGGGCATCCGTGGGAGTTCTTCGGCATCGTCAAAGCGATGCTCGAGTCGGGCATCTTGCCGGACTTCATCGTCGTTGACGGCGCGGAGGGCGGCACGGGCGCGGCACCGCTCGAATTCACAGACCACGTCGGCACGCCGCTGCAGGAAGGGCTGCTGCTGGTGCACAACACGCTGGTCGGCACCAACCTGCGCGACAAGATCAAGATTGGCGCGTCGGGCAAGATCGTCACGGCGTTCGACGTGGCCCGCACGCTGGCGATGGGTGCCGACTGGTGCAACGCTGCGCGCGGCTTCATGTTTGCGCTGGGCTGCATCCAGGCGCAGAAGTGCCACACCGACCGCTGCCCGACCGGCGTAGCGACACAAGACGCTTCTCGTCAGAAGGCGCTGGTGGTGCCGGACAAGGCCGAGCGCGTGCATCAATATCACGCGCACACGTTGCACGCGCTGCTGGAATTGACGCAGGCAGCCGGCCTGCAGCATCCGGCAGATTTTCGCGCGCACCACATCGTGCGGCGCGTGTCGGGCAACGAGGTGCAGTTGCTTTCCGCGCTGCTCAAGTACTTGGAACCCGGCGACCTGCTCGCCGGGCGGTATCGCTTTCAGCTGTACGAACGCTACTGGCCGATGGCCCAGGCCGAGCGGTTTGATCCGGTGGCCGTGTAAGGCCCGGGAGTTTCTGTTGTCACTGCGGCTGGGTTTCCATGAAACTCGGCCGCTTTTCAATGCGCGCGTAGAACGTCGCCAGGTTGGCGTGACGTTCGCGCCAGTCGATCTGCGGTTGGCGGAAATCCAGGTAGGCAAGCGCGCAGCCGACGGCGATGTCGGCCAGCGTCAGGTGATTGCCGTTGCACCAGGTCTTGTCAGCCAGGCCTTGCGACATGGCCTGCAGCGCCTGGTCGATCTTGTGGGTCTGGCGCGCGAGCCACGTTTCGCTGCGCTGTTCCGGCGTGCGCTGCGTATGTTCGATGCGCAGCATGAGCGCGGCGTCGAGCAGGCCGTCGGCCAGCGCCTCCCAGCAGCGCACTTCCACGCGTTCGCGGCTGGAGGGCGGAATGAGGCGCGCCACCGGCGACAGCGTATCGGCGTATTCCGCAATCACGCGCGAGTCGAACAGGGCGCCGCCGTCGTCCATCACCAGGCAGGGCACCTTGCCCAGCGGGTTGAACTGGTGGATCTGCGTACTTGCGCTCCACACGTCTTCCAGCACGAACTGGTAGTCGATTTTCTTTTCAGCCAGGACGACGCGCACCTTGCGGGTGTACGGGCTGGCGTGCGATCCGATCAGTTTCATAGGCATGTCATGTTGGAGGCCGAAGTATAGCTGCGCACTTTCCCGAGTGCGCTGCGCGGCGCCTGAACCCAACTCAACCAAACGGAGGCTTGCCTTAGGCCGGATTGGCCGTGAAAGACAGGTGCCGGGTGGTAAAATCGCGGGCTCGCTTGGGTGCGCATATGCACCTTGGTTCAACGCGCAACGCCGCGTCCGGGTTGTCCGGATTGAGATTCCCTTCACATTTTTTCCCGCCTGCCATGTCGTCGCTTTCTGCCCTGACCGCTCTGTCTCCCATCGATGGCCGCTACGCTGCCAAGGCCGATCCGCTGCGCGAGTGGCTGTCGGAAGCCGCTTTCATGCGCAATCGCGTGAAGGTGGAGGTGCACTGGTTGATCGCCCTGTCGCAGGCCGGCCTGGCCGAGATCCCGCGTTTCTCGGCGGCCGCCGAGGGCGCCCTGTTGGCCCTGGTCGAAAACTTTGCCGAGGCAGACGCCGCCCGCATCAAAGAGATCGAAGCCGTCACCAACCATGACGTGAAGGCCGTCGAATACTGGATGAAGGAGCGCGCGCGCGGCAACGCCGAGCTGGAAGCCGCCAGCGAGTTCATCCACTTCGCCTGCACGTCGGAAGACATCAACAACACCTCGCACGGGATGATGCTCAAGGGCGCGCGCGACACCGTGATCGTGCCGACGCTGCGCCGTGTGCAGGCGCGCCTGGTGGAACTTGCCCACGCCAACGCCGATGTGCCGATGCTCTCGCGCACGCATGGCCAGCCGGCCAGCCCGACCACGCTGGGCAAGGAAATGGCCAACGTGGCCGCCCGCCTGGACCGCGCCATCCGCCGCATCGAAGCCGTGGAGCTGCTGGGCAAGATGAACGGCGCCGTGGGCAACTACAACGCGCATCTGTCGGCGTATCCGTCGCTCGACTGGGAAGCCTTCTCGAAGAACGTGATCGAGACCCGTCTGGGCCTGACGTTCAACCCGTACACGATCCAGATCGAACCGCACGACTACATGGCCGAGCTGTTCGACGCCGTGGCGCGCGCCAACACGATCATCCTGGATCTGGACCGCGACGTCTGGGGCTACATCTCGCAGGGCTACTTCAAGCAGAAGACCAAGGCCGGCGAGATCGGCTCGTCGACCATGCCGCACAAGGTCAACCCGATCGACTTCGAAAATTCTGAAGGCAACGTCGGCCTGGCCAACGCGGTGCTGCGTCATCTGTCGGAAAAGCTGCCCGTGTCGCGTTGGCAGCGTGACCTGACCGATTCGACCGTGCTGCGCAACATCGGCGTGGCCTTCGGCTATAGCCTGCTGGCCTACGACGCGTGCCTGCGCGGTTTGGGCAAGTTGGAAACCAACCCGGCCCGCTTGGCCGAAGACCTGGACGCCTGCTGGGAAGTGCTGGCCGAGCCGGTGCAGACCGTGATGCGCCGCTACGGCATCGCCAATCCGTACGAGCAGCTCAAGGAACTGACGCGCGGCAAGGGCATTTCGCGCGAGGCGCTGCGTGAGTTCATCGGCACGCTGGCGATTCCCGAAGACGCCCGCAAGCGGCTGCTCGACATGACCCCCGGTAGCTACATCGGCAAGGCGGAAGAACTGGCACGCCGTATCGCCTGATTGTTTCAAAAATTTGGTGGTGCCGTGTGAAGAACGGCCCGCTCTCGAATCCGGGGGCGGGCCGTTTTGCTTGGTGGCTTCCGAAGAACCTTTTACCCAGCCGCTCGCATTGATGTGCCTAGTCAATCAAAAAATTTGAATTTCTTGATGAACTTAGGGCTGCCTTGGCCGGTCGGATCGCGCAAATAATGCACAATCGTTTGGCGTCGTGGTCATACCCACAGGCGCCGCCTACTGAGCGCTCCAAAATACCGAGGGAACCGATGTCACAAGCCGCCCACTCGAATCTCGCCATGCGCGGCGCCGCTGACCACGGCGCCTATGCCAAACCCGCGATTGCGATGCACTGGATCGTCGCTCTGCTGATCTTCGCGGCCTTTGGGCTCGGTCTGTACATGACCGATATCCCAGGCTTTACGCCCACCAAGCTGAAGCTGTTCTCGTATCACAAGTGGATCGGCATCACTGTGCTGATCTTTGCGGTGCTCCGTGTGCTGTGGCGCCTGACGCACCCCGCCCCAGGGCCCGTGCCGGGCATGCCGAAGTGGCAGCACGCTGCCGCGGAAGCCGCACACGTCGGGCTGTATCTGCTGATTCTTGCTGTGCCGTTGACCGGTTATCTGCTGAGCGTCGCAGCCGGCGTCAAGGTCGTCTATCTCGGCCTGTGGGAACTGCCGATGCCATTCGACAAGAGCGATGCGCTGAAGGACATCTTCAGCATGGCGCACGAATGGCTGAACTGGAGCATGGCGGCCATCGTCGTGCTGCACATTCTGGCTGCGCTCAAGCACCACGTCGTCGATCGTGACGGCACGCTGCGCCGCATGGCGCCTTTCCTCCGCTGATCTCCAAACGCGCCGCTGCACGGTGTGCCGGCGCTCTGCCTTTCCATCCTGACCAAGACTGCCGGCATGACCCGGCCTGACCGAAGGAGTCTGATGATGAAACGTTTTGTGCGCCCCCGCGCCATTGCCCTGGTTGCTGCCGGCGCGCTGTCGATCGCTGCCGTATCGGTATCGGCCATCGCCCAGGTGGATGCCGCCAAGAGCAGCGTCACCGCCACCGGCAAGCAGCTCGGTGTGCCGATGGACATCAAGTTCGGCAAGTTCGACGCCGCCGTCAATTACAACCCAGCCAACCTGGCTGCATCGACGGCCAAGGTCGACATCGATGTCACCAGCGTCGACGTGGGCAGCAAGGAATACAACGACGAACTGAAGAAGAAGGATTGGTTCGACACGGCCAAGTATCCGAAGGCAACGTTCGTGTCGTCCGCATTCAAGCCCGGCGCGGGTGGCAAGGTGGATGTGGTCGGCAAGCTGACCATCAAGGGCATCACGCAGGACGTGACGGCACCCGTGACGTTCAAGCAGGAAGGCGCCAATCAGATCTTTGAAGGTGCGCTGCCGGTCAAGCGCAACGTATTCAAGGTGGGTGATGGTGAGTGGAAGGATACGTCGGTCGTCTCGGACGACGTGACGATCAAGTTCCGCGTTGTCATCGCCAAGAAGTAATCAGAAGTCTCAATCCAACGCTTTTCGGCCCCCGTGTGCCGCTTTTATTCCGCAGGAGTTCTCATGAAATTGCGTACCCTCGTTGCCGCACTGTCGGCCTTTGCTGCCACTGCCGCCTTTGCTGCACCGGCAACGTACCAGCTGGATCCGAGCCACACCTACCCGAGCTTCGAAGCTGACCACATGGGCGGTCTGTCGAAGTGGCGCGGCAAGTTCGAGAAGTCCAGCGGCACCGTGACGCTGGATCGCGCCGCCAAGACCGGCAGCATTGACGTGACCGTGCAGACCGACAGCATCGACTTCGGTCTCGCCAAGATGAACGAGCACGCCAAGAGCGCCGAGATTTTCGACGTGGCCAAGTACCCGACCGCCACGTTCAAGGGCAACTTCACGAAGTTCAAGGGCGACGTGCCGACCGAAGCCGAAGGCCAGTTGACGCTGCACGGCGTGACCAAGCCGGCCAAGCTGGAAATCGACGCGTTCAAGTGCATGCAGCATCCGATGCTCAAGCGTGAAGTCTGCGGCGCCGATGCCGAAATGAAGTTCAAGCGCGACGACTTCGGCGTCGACTACGGCAAGGCCTACGGTTTCAACATGGAAACCAAGCTCAAGATCCAGGTGGAAGGCATCAAGCAAGACGCCAGCGTAGCGCAGCAATAAGCCTGGCAAACGTCACAGCCAAAGAAAAAGCCCCGCAGTTGCGGGGCTTTTTTGTTGCCCGAAGAATGAGTCCTCCGGGCAGTGCGGAGCGGTCTCTTCAGACCTGCGCGCCGAAGTTGGGATCGTCTTCTTTCGGGCCGCCGGCCTTCTTTTCAGACTTGACCAGGTCTTCGCGCTTGACGCCCAGCCACATGCACAGCGCGGCTGCCACAAACACCGAAGAGTAGATGCCGAACAGAATACCGATCGTCAGGGCCAGAGCGAAGTAGTGCAGCGTCGGGCCGCCGAACACCAGCATCGACACCACCATCATTTCGGTCGAGCCGTGGGTGATGATCGTTCGCGAGATGGTGCTGGTAATCGCGTGATCGATGACCTCGTGCGTATTCATCTTGCGGTACTTGCGGAACGCTTCGCGGATCCGGTCGAAAATCACCACGGATTCGTTGACCGAATAGCCCAGCACCGCCAGCACCCCCGCCAGCACCGACAGTGAGAACTCCCACTGGAAGAAGGCGAAGAAGCCCAGGATGATCACGACGTCGTGCAGGTTGGCGATCACGCCCGCCACGGCAAACTTCCACTCGAAGCGGATCGACAGGTAGATCACGATGCCGATCACCACGAACAGCAGCGCCAGCAGGCCGTCCGTGGCCAGCTCCTTGCCGACCTGCGGGCCGACGAACTCGACACGCTGCAGCTTGGCGTCAGGGTTGGCGGCATTCAAGGCCGTCATCACCTGTTGGCTTTGCACGGCCGAGGCGATGGGCTTGCCGTCCGGACCGTTCTTGAGCGGCAGGCGGATCATCACGTCGCGCGAGGTGCCGAAGTTCTGCACCTGGGCGTCGGCATAGCCGAGCTTTTCAACGTCACCGCGGATCTTCGGTAGATCGGCGGCCTGGGTGTAAGCGACTTCCATCACCGTACCGCCAGTGAACTCCACCGACAGGTGCAGCCCCTTGTGGAACAGGAAGAAGACAGCGGCGATAAACGTCAGGAACGACAGCGCGTTGAGGATCAACGCGTGCTTCATGAACGGAATGTCGCGGCGGATGCGGAAAAACTCCATGGTCTGCCCTTTGTGGCGACCGCCCCTGTAATGCCGGGGGCGGTGCCGGTTATGCGAGATTCGTTGTGGGTGGCGTGATTACTTGGCGGGCGATTGCGTGTTCGTATTGCCCGGCTTCCACACCTGCCCGATGGCGACGCTCTGCAGCTTCTTCTTGCGGCCGTACCAGAGGTTCACGAGACCGCGGTTGAAGAACACCGCCGAGAACATGGACGTGCCGATCCCCAGGCAGTGCACGATCGCGAAGCCACGCACCGGGCCCGAACCAAAGGCAATCAGCGCCAGACCAGCGATGAGCGTGGTGACGTTCGAATCGAGGATGGTCGCCCAGGCGCGGTCAAAACCGGCGGCAATCGCCATCTGTGCCGATGCGCCGCTGCGCAGCTCTTCACGCACGCGTTCGTTGATCAGCACGTTGGCGTCAATGGCCATACCGAGCGCCAGCGCGATTGCCGCGATACCCGGCAGCGTGAGCGTGGCCTGCAGCATGGAAAGCAGGGCGATCAGCAGGAACACGTTGACGCCCAGGGCCGCCACCGAGAACGCACCGAACAGCATGTAGTACAGCACCATGAACACCGAGATGGCGAGGAAGCCGTACAGCGCCGAATCGAAGCCCTTCTTGATGTTGTCGGCACCGAGCGACGGGCCGATGGTGCGCTCTTCGATGATCTCCATCGGCGCTGCCAGCGAGCCTGCGCGCAGCAGCAGCGCCAGGTCGGAAGCCGCCTCGGTCGAGCCCATGCCGGTGATCTGGAAGCGCGAGCCCAGTTCGGACTGGATGGTCGCCACCGTCAGCACTTCGCCCTTGCCCTTTTCAAAGAGCACGATGCCCATGCGCTTGCCGATGTTGTCACGCGAGACATCGCGCAGCATGCGGCCGCCCTGGCCGTCGAGCGTGATGTCGACCGACGAGTTGTGGTTCTGGTCGAAGCCGGCCGAGGCGCTGGTAATGCGGTCACCCGTGAAGATCACCTGCTTTTGCAGCAGCACCGGGGCGCTGCGGCCTTGCGTGAACAGCTCGTCGCCCAGCGGCACCGGATCCCCGGCACGCGGGGCGAGCGGCGCGTTCGGATCGGCCAGGCGCGCTTCCAGCGTCGCGGTGCGGCCGATGATGTCCTTGGCCTTGGCCGTATCTTGCACGCCGGGCAGTTGCACGACGATGCGGTCCGGGCCCTGCTGCTGGATCACAGGTTCAGCCACGCCCAGTTCATTCACCCGGTTATGCAGCGTGACGATGTTCTGCTTGACCGCGTTGTCCTGCACTTCCTTCATCGCAGCGGCGGTGAAGGTACCGGTGAGCGTGGCGCCGTCGGCGCTCTTGTCCACGGTGTAGGCCAGTTCGCGGGTCGAGTCGGCCAGCAGACCGCGGGCGCGCTCGGCGTCATCCGGGTTGCTGAACTTGATCGTGATCGCGTTGCTGTTGCGGTCGATGCCGCTGTGGCGGATGCCCTTGTCACGCAGTTGCGTGCGGATGTCCCCGGCCAGCGAGTCGAGCTTCTTCGTCACGGCGCCGTTCATGTCGACCTGCAGCAGGAAGTGCACGCCACCGCGCAAATCGAGGCCCAGGAACATCGGTTTAGCAAAGAACGGCGCGCCACTCAACCAGCGCGGCGAGCCCGGCAGGAGGTTCAGCGCCACGATGTAGGTCGGATCGGCTTGATCAGTGTTCAGGCCGCGGGCCAGGACATCCTTGGCCTTGAGCTGCGTGTCGGTGTCGGCAAAGCGCACGCGCACGCTGGCGGATGTCCCGTTGTTGTCGAAGAACACGCCGTCGGGCTGAATGCTGGCCGCAGCCAGCAGGCTCTCGACCTGCTTTTGCACGTTCAGGTCGACCTTGACGGTGGCCTTGCCCGAAGACACCTGTACAGCAGGCGCCTCACCGAAGAAGTTCGGCAGCGTGTAGATGAACCCAATGGCAAGCGCCACCAGGATCACAATGTATTTCCAGAGCGGATAGCGATTCATCTTGGAATGCAGAGAGGCGACGCCGAGGGGCGCGGGCGCGGATTCTTAGAATAGGCGCTGCCTGGGGTTCCGGCGCCGGCGCAATCGTGCGCGGCGCCAGGATGGGCCGATTACAGTGCCTTGAGCGTGCCCTTGGGCAGCACGGTCGTCACGGCGCTCTTCTGAACAGTGATTTCGGTGTTGGCAGCGATTTCCACGGTGACGTACTGCTCAGCCACCTTGCTCACCTTGCCCAGAATTCCACCGGCGGTGACGACTTCGTCGCCCTTGGCCAGGGCTTCGAGCATCGCCTTGGTTTCTTTCTGGCGCTTCATCTGCGGGCGGATCATGATGAACCACAGCACCACGAACATCAGGATGATGGGCAGGAAGCTCATCAGGCCACCCGCGGCACCACCAGCTGCCGGTGCAGTTTGCGCGTAAGCGTCGGAAATCAGGAACACGTCAGAACTCCGTAATGGTTCGTCAATCGGTCAAAAATCGGACCCGACATTCTACCATTGCGATGCTGCGGCAAATGGGCGCGTCCAGCGCCCTGGTGAGGCGCCTTTACAGCGCCCCGCGCGCGCGGTCTGCGGCAAAGCGCGCCTGGAATGCGGCAAAGCTGTGCGACTCGATGGCGGTGCGCATCTCGGCCATCAATTCCAGGTAGTAATACAGGTTGTGGATGGTGTTCAGGCGGGCACCCAGGATTTCGCCGACGCGCTGCAAGTGGTGCAGGTACGCGCGCGAGAAGTTGCTGCAGGTGTAACAGCCGCAGGTCTCGTCCAGCGGGCGCGGATCGTTGCGGTGTACCGCGTTCTTGATCTTGATGTCGCCAAAGCGGGTGAAGAGCCAGCCGTTGCGCGCGTTGCGGGTCGGCATCACGCAGTCGAACATGTCGACGCCGCTGGCGACGCCCGCCACCAGGTCTTCCGGCGTACCGACGCCCATCAGGTAATGCGGCTTGTTGGCGGGCAGGCGCGGCGCCACGTGCTGCAGCACGCGCATCATGTCTTCCTTCGGCTCGCCGACTGACAGGCCACCGATGGCGTATCCGCCGAAACCTTCGCCGCCGGCATCGGCGTCAATGGCTTGCAAGCCGGCCAGCGATTCATCACGCAGGTTTTCGAACATGCCGCCCTGGACGATGGCGAATAGTGCGTTCGGATTCTTCTCGCGTTCGAATTCATTGCGTGAGCGTTGCGCCCAGCGCAGGCTCATGCGCATCGACGCGGCGGCTTCAGCCTCGGTGGCTGGCCGATCGCCGATCTTGTACGGCGTGCATTCGTCGAACTGCATGACGATGTCGGAGTTCAACCGGCGCTGGATCTGCATCGAGATCTCGGGCGACAGGAACAGCTTGTCGCCGTTGATGGGCGATGCGAATGTCACGCCTTCTTCGGTTATCTTGCGCAGATCACCCAGCGAAAACACCTGAAAACCGCCGGAATCGGTCAGGATGGGCTTGTCCCAGCCATTGAAGCCATGCAGGCCCTTGTGCGCGTCCATCACTTCCAGCCCGGGGCGCAGCCACAGGTGGAACGTGTTGCCCAGGATGATCTGCGCGCCGATGTCCTTCAGCTCCGCCGGCGACATCGCCTTGACCGCGCCATAAGTGCCCACCGGCATGAAGATGGGCGTTTCCACCACGCCGTGGTTCAGGGTCATGCGGCCGCGTCGGGCGAGGCCATCGGTGGTGAGCAGTTCGTACTTGAGCATGATCAGAGCGATTGGGGTTCGCCGGGTTCGGAGGGAGCGCGCGTCAGCAGCATGGCGTCGCCGTAGCTGAAGAAGCGGTAGCGCTGGGCGATGGCGTGCTGGTAGGCGTCTCGGATGGCGTTCATGCCGGCAAACGCCGATACCAGCATCAGTAACGTCGATTTAGGCAGGTGGAAGTTCGTCACCAGCAGGTCGACGGCGCGGAAGCGGTAGCCGGGGGTGATGAAAATGTCGGTCTCGCCGCTGCAGGCATTGAGCGTGCCGTCCGGCTGCGCGGCCGATTCAAGCGCGCGCATCGATGTGGTGCCGACCGCAATGATGCGGCCGCCGGCAGCTCGCGTGGCGCGGATGGCTTCGGCCAGTTCCGGCGTAATTTGGTACCACTCGCTGTGCATCCGGTGCTCGGCGATGTTTTCCACGCGCACCGGCTGGAACGTGCCGGCACCGACGTGCAGCGTGAGAAAACCGCGCTGGATGCCCATGGCGTCCAGCTTGGCGAACAGCGCATCGTCGAAATGCAGGCCCGCCGTGGGTGCCGCGACGGCGCCCGGATTGCGCGCATACACGGTCTGGTAGCGCGTCTCGTCAAAGCTGTCCGGATCGTGCTCGATGTAGGGCGGCAGCGGCAGGCGGCCGTATTGCTCGATCAGCTCCAGCGCTGGCTGCGGAAAACGCAACGTGAAGAACGGTTCGGCGCGTGGGCCGACCGTCACGTCAAAGGCGTCGGCCAGGCGCAGCGTGGTGCCCTCGACCGGCGACTTGCTGGAGCGGATCTGCGCCAGCACCGTGTGTTCGTCCAGCAGGCGCTCGACGAGCACCTCCACCTTTCCGCCGCTGGCTTTGTGGCCGAGAAAGCGTGCCTTGATGACACGCGTGTCGTTGAAGACCAGCAGGTCGCCGGGGCGCAGGTAATCGACCAGATCGGCAAACTGGCGGTCTTCAAAATGCACGGCATCTTCCGCACGGCACACGGCCAGCAGGCGGCTCGCGGTGCGGTCGGGCAGGGCGGTTTGTGCGATCAGCTCGGGTGGCAGATCGAAATCGAAATCGGACAGCGTCAGCATGAAAAGTGGCGCAGACGTGGATTGCGCCAAGTGATGGTGGCGGGCGCCGGTACAATCGGGCGAAACCGCAAAGTTCGCCATTGTAAACGCCCTGTGCCGTCTCGCGCCCGTTCCGCCACTGATGCCGCTCCTATGCCCGACGCTGATACCGCGCCGGCGCTGAAGCCAAAACGCGCAGCTCCGGCAGACAAGCCAGCCAAGGCAGCGGCCAAGACCGTCCGCCCGGCGGACAAACTGGCCAAGCTCGGCCTCCACCGCGATGTCGATCTCGTCCTGCATCTGCCGATGCGCTACGAGGATGAAACCACGCTGCTGACCATTGCAGAAGCCACGGCCCGTGCCAACACCGGCTGGGCTGCGCAGGTAGAGGGCACCGTCACGCGCAATGAGGTGGCGTTCCGGCCGCGCCGACAACTCGTCGTGCATATCGCTGATGATTCGGGCGAGCTGGTTCTGCGCTTTCTCAATTTCTACGGCAGCCAGGTCAAGCAGATGGCCGAGGGTGTGCGCCTGCGCGTGCGCGGCGAGGTACGCGGCGGCTTCTTCGGCGCAGAGATGGTGCACCCGACCGTGCGTGCCGTGGCGGAAGATGAACCGCTGCCTGATCGCCTGACTCCGGTGTATCCGAGCACGGCTGGCGTGGCCCAGGCCTATCTGCGCAAGGCGATCCTGAACGCGCTCACGCGTACGCCGCTGCCGGAAACGCTGCCGAATAGCCTCATCACTGGCCCGCTCGCACCGCTCAAGCTGATGACGCCGGCCGATGCCGTGCGCCTGCTGCATCAGCCGACGCCCGATGTCGATGAGCATAGCCTCGTCGAGCGCACGCACCCGGCGTGGCTGCGCATCAAGTTTGATGAACTGCTGTCGCAGCAGTTGTCGCTCAAGCGCGCGCAGGCCGCGCGCCGGATGCGCAACGCGCCCGTCCTGCGCGACAGCGGCAAGGAGGGGCTGCTCGCGCGCTTCATGAATGCCCTGCCGTTCAAGCTGACCGGCGCGCAGGCCCGCGTGTGGGAAGAGATTCGCGCCGACCTCGCGCACCCGTACCCGATGCAACGGTTGTTGCAGGGCGACGTGGGCAGCGGCAAGACCGTCATTGCTGCGCTGGCAGCCTGCCAGGCCATCGATGCCGGCTGGCAGGCCGCCCTGATGGCGCCGACCGAGCTGCTGGCCGAGCAGCATTACCGCAAGCTTTCTGCCTGGCTGGAACCGCTGGGCGTGGACATCGTCTGGCTGGCCGGCAGCCTCAAGCGCAAGCAGAAGGACGAGGCGGCCGCGCGCGTGGCGGCCGGCACGGCACAACTCGTGATTGGCACGCACGCGCTGATCCAGGATGCGGTTGCGTTCGCGCGGCTCGGCCTGGCCGTGGTGGATGAACAGCATCGCTTTGGCGTGGCGCAACGTCTGGCGTTGCGGGGCAAGGCTGGCAATGGCGATGCGCCCGCCGCCCGCGCCCAGGTGCCGCACCAGCTGATGATGTCCGCCACGCCCATCCCGCGCACGCTCGCGATGACGTATTACGCCGATCTCGACGTCTCTGCCATTGACGAATTGCCGCCCGGCCGCACGCCCATCGTCACGCGCCTGGTCAACGATGCGCGCCGCGACGAAGTGATTGAACGCATCTACGCCGCCGCCCGCGAGGGGCGACAGGTCTACTGGGTTTGCCCGCTGATCGAAGAGAGCGAGGCGCTGCAACTGCAGACCGCCGTCGAAACCTTCGAGACGCTTTCGGAAAGCCTGCAAGGCCTGAAGGTAGGCCTCGTGCACGGACGCCTGCCTTCGGCCGAGAAGGCCGCCGTGATGAGCGCCTTTGCCGGCGGCGAGCTGCACGTGCTGGTGGCCACCACCGTCATTGAAGTCGGTGTGGACGTGCCCAATGCCTCGTTGATGGTGATCGAGCACGCCGAGCGCTTTGGCCTTGCGCAGTTGCACCAGCTACGCGGGCGGGTGGGGCGCGGCACGGCGGAATCGGTTTGCGTGCTGCTGTATCAGGCGCCTTTGTCGCCGACGGCCAAGCAGCGTCTGCAGACCATGCGCGAGACCACCGATGGTTTCGAGATCGCCCGGCGCGATCTGGAGATTCGCGGGCCCGGCGAATTCCTCGGGGCGCGGCAATCGGGCGAAGCGATGTTGCGCTTTGCCGATCTGAACCACGATGCGTGGCTCGTCGAGTTTGCCCAGGGCGCGGCGGACGACATGCTGGCCCGCTTTCCCGAAGCCGTCGACACCCACCTCAAGCGCTGGCTGGGCGAGCGCGAGCACTACCTGCGTGTCTAAGGCTGGTGCCGCACGCTTTGTTTAGTGTGCCAACTGAGCCTGCTTGCGCACGCGCTTGGCCGTGTGCATCGCACGATCGGCCTGATCGAGCAGGGCGGTGATCTCCGTCAACTGAACGTTTTCTTCGTTGGGTGCCCGCGCTTGCGGCTTAGCCCACGGCCGGCTCGAGCCGTATCAGCGTGATCTCCGACGGCGCGCCGAACCGCTTGGGCGGCCCCCAATATCCCGTGCCACGGCTGGTGTAGATCCACAGGCGCCCCAGCTTGTGCAAGCCAGCTGTAAAAGGCTGCTGCAGCGGAACAAACAGGCTCCAAGGCCAGAACTGGCCGCCATGGGTGTGCCCGGAAAGCTGCAGGTCGAAGCCGGCTTCCGCAGCGGCGGGAGCGGTGCGCGGTTGATGCGCGAGCAGGATGGTGGGCGTCACGCCGGGCGGCGACCCTGCCAGCGCCCGGGTTGGATCGCTCGCGTGTGTAGCGTCGAACTTGCCAGCACTGAAATCGGTTACGCCCGCGATCACCAGCGGCGCGCCGTTGTGTTCAAGCACCGCATGCTCGTTCATCAGCACGCGCATGCCGAGCCGCTCGAACTCCGACACCCAGGGGCCGACCCCTGAGTAGTACTCGTGATTGCCCGTCACTGCATAAACGCCGTGCCGAGCCGACATGCCGGCCAGCGGCGCGATATGCGGGCGCAGCACGTCAACCTCGCCGTCCACCAGATCGCCCGTCACGGCGACGACATCCGGTTGCAGCGCATTGAGCCGCTCGACCACGCCGGCCACATACGCGTGCTTGATGGTGGGGCCGACATGCAGATCGGTGATCTGCGCGATGGTGAAGCCGTGCAACGCGGCGGGCAGGTCCGCAATGGGCACCGTCACCCGAGCGACGCGGGGGATGCGGCGCGCGTTGACATAGCCGATCACGGTCACCAACACGGTGAGGCCGACGACGAGCAGGGCCGAGTCGTGCCGATAGGCCTGCGGCAGCACGACGAGCGCCACGTCGCGCAGCAGCGTCAGCACCAGCAGCGACGAGAACAGACCCATCAACAACGCGCCAAACCAGGTCACGCGATCCGCCAGCGAGATGGGGCGGATCACGAAGCGCGCTGCCATCCCAGTCGGAATCATCACCGTCGATACGAGCAGGAAGACGGCGCCTGCAGCCCAGCCTGCGCCATTCCAGCCCAGATCCGGGAGCAGCCGCCACCCGATGTAGAGATGCAGCGCTGCCATGAGCCCGACCGTCGTCATCAGGAAGCGGCGTCTGCCGCGGGGCAGGGATCGGCTGCCGTTAGGTTCGTCACTCATGCTGGGGCGGCTCCTTTTTGTCTCGGTGGGGCGTATCCCCGGAAGATGGGGTGGATGGCAGCGTTGTCAATGCCGGGTCGTCGTTCGAACGCCAAGCAATATTGCACGTCCCTTGGTAAAATCTATCGATATCCCCAAGCCGATTGATCGTCATGACGCTCACTGAACTCAAATACATCGTCGCCGTCGCGCGGGAACGCCACTTTGGGCGTGCCGCCGAGGCCTGCTTCGTCTCGCAGCCGACGCTGTCGGTCGCCATCAAGAAGCTGGAAGACGAACTGGCCGTGCAGATTTTCGAGCGCGGCGCATCGGAAGTGAGCGTCACGCCCGTCGGCGAGCAGATCGTCACGCAGGCGCAGCGTGTGCTTGAGCAGACGATGGCGATCCGGGAGATCGCCAAGCAGGGGATGGACCCGCTGGCCGGGCCGCTGCGCCTGGGGGTGATCTACACGATCGGGCCGTACCTGCTGCCCGCGCTCGTCAAGCAGATGATCGACACCGTCCCGCAGATGCCGCTGATGCTGCAGGAGAACTTCACCGTGCGGTTGGTGGAGCTGCTCAAGCAGGGCGAGATCGACTGCGCCATCATGGCCGAGCCGTTTCCCGAAGCGGGCCTGATGACGGTGCCACTGTACGACGAGCCCTTTGTCGTGGCGGTGCCGCGCGGTCATGAACTGGCCAAGGCGTCGTCGGTTGACCCGGAAGCGCTCAAGCAGCAGACCATGCTGTTGCTCGGCAACGGGCATTGTTTCCGAGACCACGTGCTGGGCGTGTGCCCGGAGCTGTCGCGCTTCTCGCAGAACGCGGACGGAATACAGAAGACGTTCGAAGGTTCGTCGCTGGAAACGATCCGCCATATGGTTGCCAGCGGCGTGGGCATTACGGTGCTGCCGCGTACATCGGTGCCCAGCATGCAGCCCGCCGCCACCGATCTGCTGAGCTATGTGCCTTTCCAGGAGCCTGTGCCCGACCGCCGCGTCGTTCTCGCCTGGCGCAAGAGTTTCACCCGCATTGCCGCGATCGAAGCGGTGGCCAAGGCGGTCGCGCAATGCGACCTTCCCGGCATCAAGCTGTTGCCGGCCACCCCGCTGATTCACTGATCCTCTGAGATATCTGTTGGCCGTCATCCATGGCGGCCATAGCGCACGTCTAATTGATAGATAAAAACAATCAAATATACATAGCGATAGTGCGTAAGTAGACTGTCTCCCATCGTGAGCGCCTCGCTCACTGCCCAATCAACGAACGTGGAGCCTGTCATGTCCCTGTCGCTTGCCTCGAACACCGTCGCGACCGTGCTGGAATGGCTCGCTGCCTATGGTGAATCGCACTGACCTGAAGTAGTGCACGAAGCCGCCCGGGCTTGTCGTACGGGCTTCAGGAACGCGTGTGGTTGCAAGGAGAAAAAGCATGGCAATGGTGCGGATGTTCGCTTCGGAATGGCACGGGTTTGCGGGCGCCGTGCGCGCGTCGCAGGCAGAGGTGCCGACGCTGTCCGGTATGCCCGGCAGTGCGGCGGCGGGCCTCGGTACGCGCGCTGCAGAATCCGCCCGCCTTCAACGCAAGTGGGTGCGCAAGCAGATTGGTCTAACCATCGTGGCTGCCGGCGCTATGATCGTGCTCCTGCACGGTATGGTGCAGCTCATGGTCTGATGACCGGCCTGATGCTCGGTTGCCATCCGCTGTGCGTTTCGTCATAGGACGATGCGACGATCGGAACTTGCTGCGCGAGCGGCAACCGAAAGAAGGCTCGAAGCACGCGTGGCCCCACGCTGAATCAAGGCAAGGGCATCGCGTTTTTGCACACCACTTCATAGGGGAATCCAGATGGCAAAGAAGAACAACGGCGCGACTGCCGCAGCCCAGATCAACATCGGCATTGCCGACAAGGATCGCAAGAAGATCGCAGACGGCCTGTCGCGCCTGCTGGCCGATACCTACTCGCTGTATCTGAAGACGCATTACTTCCACTGGAACGTCACCGGCCCGATGTTCAACACGCTGCATCTGATGTTCGAGACGCAGTACAACGAACTGTGGAATGCCGTCGACCCGGTGGCTGAGCGCATCCGCGCGCTGGGCTATCCCGCGCCGGGCTCGTATTCGGAGTTCGCCAAGTTGTCGTCGATTCCGGAGTCGAAGGGCATTCCCGAGGCGATGGACATGGTGCGCGAACTGGTGGCCGGCCACGAAGCCGTGACCCGAACCGCCCGCAGCCTGTTCCCCGATGTCGACAAGGCCGCCGACGAACCGACCGCCGACCTGCTGACGCAACGCATGGACATTCACGAAAAGACCGCGTGGATGCTGCGCTCGCTCCTGGCTTAAGGCTGGCTTGACGGCCGTTCGCCACGTTTGCGACAGGCGTTTCGACAGCAGCGAATTGCGCCCCTCCCGCGAGCCCGTTGTGTTGCGGGTTGGGCGGCATCAACCCCATGACCTAAACGAGAGAATCATGACGACTGAAGCCAAATGCCCGTTTCCCGGCCATGCTCCCGCTGCTTCGCACGCCTTCGGTGGCGGTACGGCCAACAAGGACTGGTGGCCGAACCAACTGCGTGTTGATCTGCTGAATCAGCACTCGGAAAAGTCGAACCCGCTCGGCGCGAAGTTCGACTACCGCAAAGCCTTCAAGTCGGTCGACTACGAAGCGCTCAAGGCAGATCTGCGCAAACTGATGACCGATTCACAGGACTGGTGGCCGGCAGACTTCGGCCACTATGGTCCGCAGTTCATCCGCATGGCGTGGCATGCCGCCGGCACGTACCGCACGGGCGATGGCCGTGGCGGGGCCGGGCGCGGCCAGCAACGTTTCGCGCCGCTCAATTCGTGGCCCGACAACGTCAACATCGACAAGTCGCGCCGCTTGCTGTGGCCGATCAAGCAGAAATACGGCCAGGCCATCTCGTGGGCCGACTTGCTGATCCTGACGGGCAACGTGGCACTTGAGACCATGGGGTTCCGCACCTTCGGCTTTGCCGGTGGCCGTGAAGACACGTGGGAACCGGACGACGACGTCTACTGGGGCAGCGAGACCGCGTGGCTCGCACCCACCAACAACCCCCACAGCCGCTACTCGGGCGACCGCAATCTTGCGACCCCCTTGGCCGCCGTGCAAATGGGCCTGATTTACGTGAACCCGGAAGGCCCGGACGGCAACGGCGATCCGCTGGCCGCCGCTCGTGATATTCGCGAGACGTTCGCCCGCATGGCGATGGACGACGAAGAAACCGTCGCACTGATTGCCGGCGGTCACACCTTCGGCAAGACCCACGGCGCAGGTGCGGCAAGCCACGTTGGCGCCGATGTAGAGGCCGCGCCGCTGGAAGCGCAGGGCCTGGGCTGGGCCAGCACCTTTGGTACCGGCAACGGCGCGGATGCTATCACCAGCGGGCTCGAAGTCACCTGGACGCAGACGCCCGCGCAATGGAGCAACTTCTTCTTCGAGAACCTGTTCAAGTACGAATGGGTACAGGAAAAGAGCCCCGCCGGCGCGCTGCAATGGGTGGCCAAAGACGCCGAGGCGATCATTCCGGGCCCGACGCCCGATTCGCCCAAGCGCAAGCCGACCATGCTGACGACCGACCTGTCGCTGCGTTTCGATCCGGCGTACGAAAAGATTTCGCGCCGCTTCCTGGACAACCCGCAGGCGTTTGCCGAAGCCTTTGCGCGCGCCTGGTTCAAGCTCACGCACCGTGATCTCGGCCCGAAGTCGCGTTACCTTGGCCCCGAAGTGCCGCGTGAAGACCTGATCTGGCAAGACCCGCTGCCGGCCGCCACGCACAAGCCGACCGAGGCCGATATCGCTGACCTCAAGGCGAAGATTGCTGCTTCGGGCCTGTCGGCATCCGTGCTGGTTGCCGTGGCCTGGGCGTCGGCTTCGACTTTCCGCGGTTCGGACAAGCGCGGCGGTGCCAACGGTGCGCGCATTCGCCTGGCGCCGCAGAAGGATTGGGCGGTCAACCAGCCGGTGGCCGGCACGCTGGCCAAGTTGGAGGAGATTCAGCGCGCCTCCGGCAAGGCTTCGCTGGCTGATGTGATCGTGCTCGCGGGCAGCGTCGGTATCGAAATGGCTGCCAAGGCGGCTGGCACGACGATCACCGTGCCGTTCACGCCGGGCCGCGTTGATGCAACCGCCGAGCAAACCGACGCCGCCTCGTTCGCGCCGCTCGAACCGGTGGCCGACGGCTTCCGCAACTACCAGAAAGCCGACTACGCGATGCCGGCCGAAGTGTTGCTGCTCGACAAGGCGCAGTTGCTGACGCTCACCGCCCCTGAACTGACCGTGCTGATCGGTGGCCTGCGCGCCATCAACATCAATGCGGATGGCAGCCAGCACGGTGTCTTTACCAACACGCCCGGCGCGCTGACGAACGATTTCTTCGTCAACCTGCTCGACATGAGCACCGAGTGGAAGCCCGCCGGCGACATCTACGAGGGCTATGACCGCAAGACGGGCGAGCGCAAGTGGACCGGCACGCGCGTCGATCTGGTGTTCGGCTCGAACTCGATCCTGCGTGCGCTGGCCGAGGTGTTCGGCAGTGCCGACGGTAAGGAGCGCTTCATCAGCGAGTTCGTGGCCGCGTGGGTCAAGGTGATGAATCTCGACCGGTTCGATCTGGCCGCCGCCTAAGCTGCTATCGGCGGGACTAAAATGGCGCCTTGCCTCGTGCAGGCGCCATTTTTCTTTGGTGAGTTCCATGCAATCGTCCGCTGCCCAACCCAGCCGCCTCGTGCTCTATGCGCGCCTGATGCGCATGGACAAACCGATCGGCACGCTGCTGCTGCTGTGGCCGACGCTGTGGGCGTTATGGATGGCGGCTGATGGTCATCCGCCGCTGTCGCTGGTGGTGATCTTCACGGTCGGCACCTTCCTCATGCGCTCAGCCGGCTGCGCGGTCAACGACTGGGCCGATCGCGACTTTGACAAGCACGTCAAACGCACCAAGGAGCGGCCGATCACTGCGGGCCTGATCGCCCCGTGGGAAGCGCTAGCGGTGGCCGCGGTGCTGTCGCTCATCGCCTTCGCGCTGATCCTGCCGCTCAACGCACTGACGAAGTGGATGTCGGTGGCGGCCATCGTGATTGCCGGCACGTATCCGTTCTTCAAGCGGTTCTTCGCAATCCCGCAGGCGTACCTGGGCATTGCGTTCGGCTTTGGGATTCCGATGGCGTATGCAGCGGTGCAGGATCAGGTGCCGGTGCTGGCGTGGCTAATGCTTGCCGGCAATGTGTTCTGGGCGATTGCCTACGACACCGCATACGCGATGGTCGATCGCGATGACGATCTGGTCATCGGCATCAAAACGTCGGCCATCACGTTCGGACGCTACGACGTGGTGGCGATCATGCTCTGCTACGTCGGCTTCTTCGGGATCATGGCCTGGGCTGGCTATGTGATGGGGCTAGGCATGGCGTATTGGATCGGGTTTGCCGCTGCCGTTGCGTTGTCGCTTTGGTATTACCCGATGTTGCAGACGCGAGATCGGATGAAGTGTTTTTTTGTTTTCCGGCATAACAATTGGTTAGGGGCTTGTTTGTTTGCCGGGGTGGTGGGGGCGTATCTGCTGCGCTAATTTTTTTGGTCCATCCCTGACTTCATCCCCTGCCGGGGATGGACCGACCGTCTCAATCCCGCCCAAACTCCTCCCCCATCTCCTTGCCACGCGCGGCAGCAGCATGCATTGCGCGTACAAAGGCAGCCTTGATACCCGCCCCTTCCATTGAAGTGAGCGCTGCATAGGTCGTCCCACCCTTGGATGTCACGCGCTCACGCAGCACCTCAACCGGCTCAGACGATTGGCCTGCCAGCGTGGCTGCGCCAATAAACGTCTCGACTGCCAACGTGCGCCCATCTTCAGCCGACAGCCCCAGCTCCTGCGCCGCCTGCTGCATCGCCTCGATGAAATAGAACACGTACGCCGGGCCGCTGCCCGAGATGGCGGTTACCGCATCAATCTGCGCCTCCGCGGGCACCCACACGCTCTTGCCGACGGCATTGGCGATGGCGCTCGCCGTTGCGCGGTCGGCGTCGGACAAGCCAGCGTTGGCGGCTAGGCCCGTCATACCCAGACCGAAGAGCGCGGGCGTATTCGGCATCGCCCGCACGACACGTGCATGGCCAATCAGCCAGCGCGACAGATCCTGGATCCGGATGCCTGCCGCCACCGACAGCACCAGGCTGTCGCCCAGATGCGGTGCGAGTTGCGCACAGACTTCACGCATCTGCTGCGGCTTGACTGCTAGGACGATCACGTCGCGGTCGGCCAGTTCTGCGCCTGGGGCGGCGGCGGTGCGGGCGCCCCAGGTCTGCTCGGCGCGGCTGCGGGCGGGTTCGGTCGGGTCTACCACCACGATGTTGCCGCCGTGCGCGCCCTTGGCGATCAGGCCGCCGATGAGGGCCGCCGCCATGTTGCCGCCGCCGATGAAGCCGAGTTTCAGAGTGTCGAGCATGAGAGTGGTGGTGTGAAAGAAAACAGGAATTCAGGCGTTGGCATACTGCCGCGCCCCGAAGATGGCGCTGCCGACGCGCACAATCGTGGCGCCTTCGGCAATCGCGTCTTCCAGGTCGGCAGACATGCCCATCGACAAGGTATCGAGCGGGATGCCAGCCTCGCGCAGGCGGCCTGCCAGGGCACGCAGATCCGCAAAAGGCTTGCGCTGGGCCACAGGGTCATCGCTGGGCTCGGGCACGGCCATCAGGCCGCGCAACTGCAAGCGGGGTAGGGCCGACACGGCTTGTGCCACGGCAAGCACTTCATCGAAATCGGGCAGGAGGCCATGCTTGCTGGCCTGGCGGCTGATGTTGATCTCCAGGCAGACCTGTAGCGGCGGCAAGGTATCGGGGCGCTGGGCCGACAGCCGCTCGGCAATCTTGAGGCGATCGACGCTATGTACCCAGTCGAACTGCTCGGCCACGGCGCGCGTCTTGTTGCTCTGCAGGGGGCCGATGAAATGCCAGCGGATTGGGTCGGCGCCCGTGCGCAGGTCGGCCAGCGCGTCGATCTTGGCGATGCCTTCCTGCACGTAGTTTTCGCCGAAGAGGCGTTGCCCTGCGGCATGGGCGGCGCGTACGGCATCGGCGTCGAACGTCTTGGAAACGGCCAGCAATGTGACACCCGCAGCATCGCGCGAAGCCAGTGTGCAGGCCGTTGTGATCCGTTGACGCACGGCTTGCAAGTTGGCGGCGATTACAGACATAATCCGGCGACGTTTGTTACAAATAAACAAGGTTCCGGCACGTCAAATCAACGGCTCGGAGCGCGTCTGGAGGCGCCTTTGCGACGCCCGGGCGACATAAAAAAGTCGGGGGTCATTATAAGATGGACATCGCGCAGCTTCTGGCGTTTTCCGCCAAGAACAAGGCGTCGGACTTGCACCTGTCGGCCGGACTGCCGCCGATGATCCGGATCCACGGCGACATGCGCCGGATCAACGTGCCACCGCTCACGCACCAGGACGTGCACTCCATGGTGTACGACATCATGAGCGACGGGCAGCGCAAGGTCTACGAAGAAAACCTGGAAGTCGACTTCTCGTTTGAGATCCCCGGCCTCTCGCGTTTCCGGGTCAACGCCTTCAACCAGAACCGCGGTGCTTCGGCCGTGTTCCGGACGATTCCGTCGAAGGTGCTCTCGCTGGATGACCTGAAGGCGCCCGCCGTATTTGCCGATCTGGCGATGAAGCCGCGCGGTCTGGTGCTCGTCACGGGCCCGACCGGCTCGGGCAAGTCGACCACGCTTGCCGCGATGGTCAACCACCGCAACGAAAACGACATGGGCCACATCCTCACGGTGGAGGACCCGATCGAATTCGTGCACGAATCGAAGAAGAGCCTGATCAACCAGCGTGAACTCGGGCCCCATACCCACTCGTTCGCCAATGCGCTGAAGTCGGCACTGCGTGAAGATCCGGATGTGGTGCTCGTCGGCGAATTGCGTGACCTTGAAACCATTCGCCTGGCGCTGACCGCCGCAGAAACGGGCCACTTGGTGTTCGGCACGCTGCACACCAGCTCGGCCGCCAAGACCATCGACCGGGTTGTCGACGTGTTTCCGTCGGACGAAAAAGAGATGGTCCGGACCATGCTTTCCGAATCGCTGGAGGCGGTGATCTCGCAGACGCTGCTCAAGACGCGCGATGGTTCGGGCCGGATTGCGGCGCACGAGATCATGATTGCCACGCCGGCCATCCGTCACTTGATCCGCGAGAACAAGATCTCGCAGATGTACTCGATGATGCAGACCAGCAGTGGCATGGGCATGCAGACGCTCGACCAGTGCCTGTCGGAGCTGATCAAGCGCTCGGCGATCAACTACGCAGACGCGCGCGCCATCGCCAAGAACCCGGACGCGTTCGCGAGCTGATACGCGAACTGATGCGTTGACTGACACGTCGGCGCGCTTTCCAATTCTCTTCAGGAGGGGCACGCCATGCTGGACCGCGAAGCCGCCACCAAATATATCCACGAACTCTTGCAGTTGATGGTGAACAGCCGTGGCTCGGACTTGTTCATCACCGCAGAATTTCCGCCCGCGATCAAGGTGGACGGCAAGGTCACGCCGATCTCGCAGCAGCCGCTGAATGCCCAGCAGGCCATCGGTCTGGTCAAGTCGATCATGAACGAGAAGCAGCTGCGCGAGTACGAAGACAGCTCGGAATGCAACTTCGCCATCACGGCGCCGGGTGCGGGGCGTTTCCGCGTGTCGGCGTTCATGCAGCAGGGCCGCGCCGGCATGGTGCTGCGGACCATCAATACGAAGATTCCGACGCTGGGCGAGCTGGACCTGCCGCCGATCCTCAATGAGATCGTGATGAGCAAGCGCGGGCTGGTGATCGTGGTGGGGGCCACGGGCTCGGGCAAGTCGACCTCGCTGGCGGCAATGGTGGGCTATCGCAATGCGAATTCATACGGCCACATCATCACCATTGAAGATCCGGTGGAATACGTGCACACGCACCAGAATTGCGTGGTGACGCAGCGTGAGGTGGGCGTGGATACCGAGTCCTGGCACGTGGCGCTGAAAAACACGCTGCGCCAGGCACCGGACGTGATCCTGATCGGCGAAATCCGCGACCGGGACACGATGGAATACGCCATCCAGTACGCGGAAACCGGCCACCTGTGCCTTGCTACGCTGCATGCCAACAGCTCGAACCAGGCCATCGACCGGATCATCAACTTTTTCCCGGAAGAGAAGCGCCAGCAGCTGCTGATCGACTTGTCGCTGAACCTGCGCGCGATGATCGCGCAACGCCTGCTGCCGCGTCAGGGCAGGAAGGGGCGCGTCCCGGCCGTGGAAATCATGCTGGCCACCCCGCTGGTGCAAGACCTCATCTTCAAGGGCGAGGTGCACGAGCTGAAGGAGGTCATGAAGAAATCCCGCGAGCAGGGAATGATCTCGTTCGACCAGGCGCTCTTCGAGCTGTACGAGGAAAACAAGATCACGTACGAGGACGCGCTGCGCAATGCGGACTCGCTCAACGATCTGCGCCTGCAGATCAAGCTGCACAGCAAGCGTGGCGGGCAAACAGACCTGTCTGCCGGCACTGAACATCTCAACGTCGTGTGATGTGTCGAAAGCGCTACACCATTTGAGGTAATTTGCGGCGCATAACGTTTGCGCCGCTCGGAAGGCCACCCGGTCGTCATGATCTTTCCTTAATATTTGCTGAGAATTGCCGTTTAAGCGGTGAGCGGGGCTGCCAAGTCATCGGCAGGCACGCATCAAAACATAAAAGCAACAGCAAATCCGGGTGGGTAAAAACGTGGCAAGCAAGCCGAGGTGTCAGCGCGCGCGGGCGGCGCGGGGCTTTACGCTGATTGAGCTGATGATCACAGTGGCCATTGTCGGCATCCTGGCGATCATTGCGTATCCCAGCTACGTCCAGTACATCGTCCGCTCCAATCGGGCAGCGGCGGAATCCTTCATGCAGGAAGTGGCGGCCGCGCAGGAGCGTTTCCTGCTCGACAACCGTGCCTACGCGCCGAATCTGGCCACGTTGCAATACGCCAGCAACGTGCCGGCCAACGTTTCGTCCAACTACACGTTCACGCTGAGCGCCAGCAGCGTGCCGCCGTCTTACCAGCTGGCAGCGGCTCCGCAGGGTTCGCAGCAGGTGAACGACACCGCGTGCGGCACGCTCACCCTGACGAACACGGGTGCCAAGGCGGCATCCACTGGCGCATCCAACTGCTGGAAGTGAGGCGAGCCATGAAGATCCTGCGCAAGCCCATTCAAGGTTTCACGCTGACGGAGCTGATGGTCACGCTGGCCGTGCTCGCCATTCTCGTGACGATTGCCGTGCCGTCGTTCTCCGGAATGATTGCGACGCAGGCCACGCGCAATGCGTCGTTTGACCTGTCGTCCGCCGTGTCGTTGGCGCGGGCGGAGGCAGTCAAGCAGAACACCATCGTCACCGTATCGACCAGCAGCACTTGGGCGGCCGGCTGGACGCTGATGGCGGGCACGCCTGCCACGGTGATCCGCACGTTCGGCCCTTACAACGGCGTCACCATTGCAGCGAGCAACGGCAACACGCTGTCGTTCGGCAACGATGGCCGGCCCACTGCGGGCGGCGTTACGTTCCAGGTCACGCCGACGAGCGCGTCGCAATCGGTCTCGTCAAGCTGCGTACAGGTGGGCGGCACCGGCCGCGTCGCCGTGGTTTCAGGAACGTGCTCATGAGCGCCATCGCACATTTGTCACATCGCCGGTTCGGCAAGCGCGGGCAGCGCGGGTCGACCCTGATCGAGATCCTGATTTCGGTCGTGATCCTGCTGGTGGCGCTGTTGGGCGCGGCCGGAATGATGGTCCGCTCGAACCAGTCCGAGATGGAGTCTTACCAGCGCGTGCAGGCCCTGACGCTGTTGCAGGACATGGCTGCGCGGCTCAATGCCAACCGCCAGGTGGCCTCGTGCTACGCCGCGCCCGGTGTAATCACCACGGTTGGCACGGGCGGTGTCTCGGCGCCCAGCTGCACGACCGGCACGGCCGCCCAGCAAGCCACCGTCACAACCGATCTCGCGGCTTGGAACAATGCGCTGCTCGGCAATACGGAGACTGCCGCGAGCGGCACCGTTGCCCTGGGCGCCATGATCGGCGCGCGCGGCTGCATCGAAGCCATCGACACGGTCAACCAGATCTATCGCGTAACCGTCGCATGGCAAGGCTTGGTGCAGACCGTGGCGCCGGCGTTGCCATGTGGCAGCGGCAGCAACAATTACGGTAACGACGCCTATCGGCGCGCCATTAGCGTGCAGGTGCGCATGGGGGTGCTGTCATGACGTCCAATCGGACTTCGCGGCGTCTGCAGCGCGGGATGTCGCTGATCGAACTGATGGTCGGCATGACGCTTGGGCTGCTGTTGCTGACCGCGTTGGCAAGCCTGTATGCGTCGACCTCGCAATCGCGCGTGCAATTGGGCAACAGCGCCACGCAGATCGAGAACGGCCGCTATGCGCTCGACATCATCAGCCAGGAAGTCGGGCTCGGAGGTTTCCTTGGCGATCTGAATCTGCTGGGAACCTCAGCGCTTGCGACGCCCGATGTGTGCGCAAGCGCCACCAATGCACTGGGCTTTACCAACAGCCCAGCGACGGTACCGGTGGCCATCTACGGCTACGTACCCGGTGCGAACGCGGCGCCATGCCTGCTCAACCTGTCGCCCAACTCGGAAATCCTGGTGGTGCGGCGCGTGTCGAGCACCGTCACCTCTGCGAGTGCCGTAGCGGCAGGGCAGGCCTATCTGCAGGACTCGTTCTGCAGTACGGACACCGCTCCCTTTGTCTTCAGCAGCAACAGCGCGGACTTCGTGTTGAAAGACAAAACCTGCGCAAATGCTGCCCCGCTGCGCCAAGTCAGTGTGCGAGCGTTCTACCTTGCTACGTGCGACCGCTGCGGCCCCGGCGGCGACAGCATTCCCACGCTCAAGATGGTCGAGTTCTCCAATGGGGCGCTGCAGCCGCCCAACTCAATCGCCCAGGGCATCGACGACGTGCATTTCGCCTACGGCGTAGACATGGACGGCAACGGTTCGCCCGATTGCTATGTCGCCAATCCGAGCATCGACAACAGCGCCGCCTGCACCACCGTGAGTGGCTACAACTGGACCGCATCCGCTGCGACGAACTGGAGCAACGTGACCGCCGTACGCATCAACGTGCTCGCGCGCACGCTAGGCGTGTCGCCGGGCTGGACCGACACGCGGTCTTACGACATGGGCCGCGGCACGCTCACCGCCCCTTTCAACGATGGCTATAAGCGACACGTCTATGCGGAACTCGCACGCGTCGCCAATGTAGCCGGCCCACGGGAGTAGCCATGCGGCGCTTTTCGGTTCGCCAATCGGCACGTCAGTCGGGCGTGACGCTTGTTGTCACGCTGATCTTCCTGGCGATCTTCATGGGTATCGTCGTGATGATCATGAATTCGGGTGTGATCAACACCAAGATCGCCGCCAACCAGCAATACGGCCTGGAAGCGCGCAACGCTGCGCAGCAGGGTATTGAGCAGGTCATCAGCGTGGATTTCACCTCCAACCCGGTCGCCACCAACGTGCCGGTGGATGTGAACGGCGATGGCAAGGCGGACTACACCGCGCAGGTGGCCGCACCCGCTTGCGTGGCCACCAAGCCCATCGCCAATACGCAGCTGACGACAGACACGACCAGCCCGAACTTTGCTGCCGACTCGTCTTGCTTCAGCGGCGTGAACAACAACTCCGGCACCGGCATCCTGACCGCCGCCGGTACACCGGGTGGCATGTCGAATTGCAGTGCGACGCAGTGGGATGTTGCCGCCACCGTCAACGATACCAACGGCACGGCCGTGAACACCACGCTGCATCAGGGTGTTGCGGTTCGCGTGCTGACCGGCGCGGCGTGTCCGTAAGTCAACGCGCAAAGACAGGAAGAACCCATATGCGCTCATTTGCCCAACGATTTGCGTTTGCCGCCACGGCAACCGCCGCGCTCGCACTGGCGTGTGCCCAACCTGCAGGGGCCGAGGATATTGATCTGTACACGGGGCTGCAACCGCAGGCGGGCAAGCCGAATGTACTGATCGTCATGGACAACGCGTCCACGTGGAATGCATCCGCGACGTTCACCTGCGACACCAGCGGTGTCGTGTCGAGCAACAATGCGAACACCGATGTGGGCGCCGAGCAGTGCGCGCTCTATGACGCGGTGAACGCGTTCAAGAATTCACCGTCGCTGCTCGGTAACCTGAATCTTGGTCTGATGATGTTCGGCACCGGCAACAACGTCGGTGCGAAGTTCCAGTTTCCGTCGACACCGCCTGCGCAGTTGCCATTGATGGACCTCAATGGGATCAACAGCTTTCTCAACTACGTGTTGACGATCGACCGCCAGGCAAACAACTCGAACAATTCGCAGGTGGGCGGCGGCATGGAGGAGGCATGGGCCTACTTCAACAGCGGGACGGGCCCTTCGGGGACGGACTATTCGTCGGTTCGTCCGATTAATAACCCGTGCCAGCGGACGTACGTCATCTACATCGGCAATGCCGTCAACAACGGCAAACCGCAGGACACCGGCAAGAACATCCAGAGCGATCTGGCAACCGCCCTGGGCCTGTCGGCTAATACGACACCGCCGCAGATCGTCATACCGTTGCCCTATAACAAGTACCAGGCCAACTGGGGCGACGAGTGGGCGCAGTTCATGTACCGGTACGACCTGCAGACCAAGACGATCCCGAAGGATCACCCGCCGCAGAACATCATCACCTATACGATTTCCGTCACGGACGGAAACAACCCCGACTACGTCGCGTTCGACCAGAGCATGGCCACGAACGGCGGGGGCAAAGCGTATGTCGCCCAGCTTGGAAAGCCGGACCAGTTGAAGAACATTCTGCTGCAGATCTTCAACGAAATTCAGGCCGTAAACAGCGTGTTTGCCTCGGTGAGCTTGCCGGCCGCTGTCAATGCGCAAGGGCAGTTCCTGAACCAGGTCTATGTGGGCATGTTCCGGCCGGATGCGACCGCTGCGCCGCGCTGGATGGGTAACCTGAAGCAATACCAGGTCGGCTATGACACCAACGGCGCGCTGCAACTGCTTGATTCAGTCGGCAATCCAGCGCTGAGCAGCGCGGGCACCGGCTTCATTTCGCCCAACGCCATCAGCTTCTGGACGGCCGATCCTCCGCTCGTCTTTGGCACCAGCGGCTACGGATCGAACCTGAAAAACTGGCCCACGAATGGATTCTGGGTCAACAGCCCTTCCGGCGTCGGAGGCGCAAGTGACTCCCCTGACGGAGAGGTCGTCGAGAAGGGTGGTACCGGCGAAATGCTCCGTGCACAGTTCCTGACGGATCAGAGCACGCGCGTGCTCTATACGTGCAACGGCATTGGCACGTGCCCGACCAGCGGTGCCATGCCGACGTTCGACACCAACAACACTTGGTTGACGGGGGGCACAGGCAAGGGGTTGGACGCGATCAACTCGTACAACAGCGTCAACGGCGCCCCGGCGATCACCTCCGCCGAGCAGAACTACTTCATCAATTGGGTCCGCGGCCGCGACGTCTATGCCATGGACGGCACCACGAAGGCGCCAACGGTGGGGCAGGAAGCCGAGACCGGTCCGGGATCTCCGGTGACGATTCGCCCGTCGATCCACGGCGACGTGCTGCACTCGCGACCGGTGGTGATCAACTACGGGACATCGACCACGCCGAATGTCGTCGTCTATTACGGCACCAATGACGGCGTGTTCCATGCCGTCAACGGTAACCAGGCAACCGGCATCAAGACCTCGTCGACAAACACCGTGCGTCCTGGCGGCGAGCTGTGGGGGTTCATCCCACCCGAGTTCATCGGCAAGTTGAGCCGGCTCTATGCCAACACCCCGGAAGTCGCTCTTTCCACGACGCCGGGCGGCATCACGCCCAAACCGACACCGCGCGACGACTTCTTCGATGGCAGCACAACCGTCATGCAGGACCAGCGTGTCGCCGGCAGCCCGCGCACCATCATCTATCTGACAGCGCGTCGTGGTGGCAGCCTGATCTACGCGCTGGACGTGACTGATCCGGTCAATCCGCGCTATCTCTGGTCGCGGAGCAACACAGACATTCCGGAGCTGGGCCAGACCTGGTCGAAACCTCGCCTGATGCGAGTGGCAGGCTATACCAACCCCGTGCTGATCATGGGCGCGGGCTACGATGCGGCCTCCGAAGACAGCGATCCGGCACCTGGCACCGACACCATGGGGCGCGGCATTGTCGTGCTTGATGCGTATAGCGGCGTGCCGGTGTGGAGCGCCTTGGCCAACTGCAGTGGCGTCGCCGGCGTGTGTGTAAAGAACACGAGCCTCACGCGTTCGATTGCCTCTGACGTTACCGCGGTGGACCGCACGGGCAGCGGCTACATTCAGATGGCCTACGTCGGCGATGTGGGCGGCAACATCTGGCGCGTGGACTTCCAGAGCGCCGCCGGTAACACCCCCGCGTATTGGGCGTTGACGCAGTTCGCGGCGCTCGGTGGCGCGGCCAACACCAACAATGCGCGCAAGTTCTTCTATGCGCCCGATGTGGTGCCCACGGCCGGCTTCAATGCTGTCATGGCGGGCACTGGCGATCGCGAGCATCCGCTGTACTCGGCGTCGAACACGCCCGGTACCGCGTACAACGTGGTCAACCGGTTCTACATGCTGAAGGACCCGAACCTGGGTCCCGTGCCTGCGGGCTGGACGCCGCTGACCGAGGCCAACCTCGTCGATGCGACCTCTGTGGCGTACAACGGCACGGGGTCCGGCTTCTTTATCACGTTGCCGAATCCGGGGGAAAAAGTTGTGAATGCGCCGCTGACCGTGGCGGGCTACACGACGTTCGGCACCAACACGCCGGCAGTACCGAAGGCAGGCATGTGCTATCCGAACCTGGGGGTGGCGCGTACCTATTCTCTCAGCTTCCTCACCGGTGCAGGCCAGAACACCGACCGATCCGTCATGCTGGATGGCGGGGGCTTTCCGCCGTCCTCCGTGTATGGAGTGGTGCTCGTGAACAACGGCAATGGCGGCACAACGCCGGTGCCAGTGTGCTTCGGTTGCGGCAATCAAACTGGCCCTGGTGGTGGCGGATCGTCGTTGGCACCGATCAAGGTCACCCCCACCGGCCTCGGCAAACGCAAGCGCACGTTCTGGTTCTCTGAAACCGACAAGAAGCCCTAACTTCTGCCTCAACGGCCCGCCCAGCGCGGGCCGTTACAATTCCGGACAGATGCCGGAGCACCCCGTTCCCGCAACCATCCGGAGAGTAGCCATGAGTGACGTCTACGCATTCGAGGCCGATTCGTTGACCGGCCAGCGCGTGCCGCTGTCGCAGTACAAAGGCAAGGTCCTGCTGATCGTGAACACGGCAAGCAAGTGCGGATTCACGCCGCAATACGCGGGGCTGGAGGCGGTGTACAAGCGGCTGCATGAGAAAGGCCTTGAGGTGCTCGGCTTTCCGTGCAACCAGTTCGGCAAGCAGGAGCCGGGCGGCGAAGACGAAATCGGTGCCTTCTGCGAGAAGAACTACGGCGTATCGTTTCCGATGTTCGGCAAGATCGACGTGAATGGCTCGGGCGCGCATCCGCTCTACAAGTGGCTGACCTCGGAAAAGCCCGGTGTGCTTGGCATCGGCGCCATCAAATGGAACTTCACCAAGTTCCTGCTGCGCCGCGACGGCACGGTCTACAAGCGCTATGCGCCCATGACCAAGCCGGAAGAGATTGCCGACGATATCGAGCGGCTGCTGGCGGAGCCGGATCCCGCCTGAGGTTGCCTTCGCTAGTCTGACGAGCCCCGCACCTTGCGCATGAAATCCGCCAGCGAGCGCTCGGCGGATTCGGCAAAGTGGCGCTCCAGGATGTCGACCTTGACGCAGCGGTCGAGGCGGAAGGTGCGGTAGTCCTGACGGTGCTCGCACCAGGCGGCCACCAGCCAGACTTGTCCCCAGAAGAACAGGCCGAGCGGCTGGATGCAGCGTTCAGTTAACTGGCCTTGCGCGTCGCGGTAGGCGAGCCGCGCAACCGCATGGCGGCCAAGCGCCGCATGCAGCGTGTCAAAGACCTGCTTGACCTCGTCGCCCATGCCGTAGCCGGGCGCGAAGATGCGTGTGGTCTCGGCTTCGGAGCGGCGCTCGGCAGGCAGGGCGCCCATCAGTTTTTCCAGTGCCGCTTCGACCGAGTCGGCCATGGTGCCGCCGCTCCATGCCTTGATCATGCGCGCACCGGCCACCAGCGCTTCGACTTCATCGGCGGTGAACATGAGCGGGGCGAGGTCGAAGCCCGCGCGCATGCGGTAGCCGATACCGGCTTCCCCTTCGATCGGCACGCCCGAGACCGACAGGTCACGGATGTCGCGGTACACCGTGCGCTCCGACACGCCGAGGCGCTCGGCCAGCATGGCCGCCGTGGTTAAACGGCGGCCTCGCAGGATCTGGGCAATCTGGAACAGGCGGTCGGCGCGGCGGGTCATGCGCGGCATTGTAGTGGGCTTCGGCCCGGGTGCAATGCGCATAGGATGACAGGCCCTATCCCTACGCGCCGAAGGGCGTCAGTTCACGTTGCGGGTGGATGTCGACCACGTCGACCTGCTCGCCACGGCGCAGCATGCGCTTGCCCAGTCGCGGGAAATCGGCAATCTCGATATTCAGATGTTCGCCGCCGCACAGATAGACGAGATCTTCCTTGCCGCAGTTGCGCAGGTGGTGCGCCACGCCCGTGGGGAAGGCCATGAAGTCCCCGGGGCGCACGGTGAAGATGTTGTCGTCAATCTCGGCCTGCGCTTCGCCGGAGAGAATGTAGATCCATTCCTCTTCGCGCTGGTGCGAGTGATAGACGAATGATTCCTTGCCCGGTGGCACGCGCGCGAAGTTCACGCCGGTGCGCTTGAGCCCGAGCAGTCGGCCCATCATGGTGCCGTGGATTTCCGACAGGCTGTTCCAGGGGTGAGAAAACGACTGCGTGCGCGCGGTGATATCCGCGGCACGCATGAGATACGGGGATTGGCTCGGCATGGTGTTCTTCTCTGTCTCGTAGTGAAGGCCGGCGCCCGCGCACCGGCCTCGGGGGGCGTTACTGCTGTAGCAGATACGCCTGCGTCTTGGCGTCCGGCTCGTGCAGGCCGACGCGGTTGCCTTCGGTGTCGACGATGTGGGCAATGCGGCCCATGTGGTCGGGCAGCGTCATCGGGCCGAACACGCATTGGCCGCCGCTGCCGTTTACGCGTTCGAGCACGGCGTCCAGGTTGGGTGCGTTCAGGTAGACCACGCTGCCCTTGTCGGACGGCGCAAAACCTTCGCCCTTGACCAGCGCACCGTGGATGGTCGTCTCACCCGCCGGAAACACGCCCATGGTCATGTCGCCCATGTCTTCCTGCTTGAGCTGCGTGTCGAAGACGTTCTCGTAAAACTTCACCGCGCGCGGGAAATCGTTGGCGGGGATTTCAAACCAGTTGATCACGCTTGCCATGTTGTCGCTCCGGTTGGTGAGGCAGGCCGCTTGAAGGGAGCGGGGAACCTGTCTCGTTAAGGTGGAGCGATTGTGGCGGGGGGCTCCTGACAGCGTTCTGTCAGGAGCATTCAGGAGGATTGGGCAGCGTGTTGCAGATTGCCCAGGCAGTGAAAGCCAGGGGGAGGGGGAGGCGGCTCAGTGCGGAATCCAACCCGCCAGCAGCGGCACCAGCACGGCTGTCAGCACGCCGTTCAGGCCCATGCCCAACGCCGAGAACGCGCCCGCTTCCGGATTGACCTGAAACGCGCGCGCCGTACCGATGCCATGCGCCGCAATGCCGGTGGCAAAGCCACGCACGCTGTACTCGCGCACGCGCAGCAGGTTCAGCAGCCGCGTCGTGGTGGTGGCGCCGACAATGCCGGTAATGAGCACCAGCACCGCCGTGATGGTCGGCGCGCCGCCGATCTTCTCCGAAATGCCCATGGCGATCGGGATCGTCACCGATTTCGGCGCCATCGAGCGCAGCGTTTCGGGCGATGCGCCCAACAGCCACGCAATGCCCACTGCCGACACCACCGCCACCACCGACCCTGCGAGCAGCCCGCCCATCAGCGGCAGCGCGTGGCGGCGCAGTTTCGCCCATTGCTGGAACAGCGGTACGGCCAGCGCCACCGTGGCTGGCCCGAGCAGGAAGTGCACGAACTGCGCGCCGTCGAAGTACGTCTTGTACGGCGTGCCCGTGAGCGTCAGGAGTGTGCCCAGGATGACCACCGCAATCAGCAGCGGATTGACCATCGGGTTGAAGCGGCTGCGCTCATGCAGACGCACGCCGATCAGGTAGGCGATGAGCGTGGCGGTCAGGCCCAGCAGCGGGCTGGCGGCCAGGTAGACCCAGAGTTGATGCAGGTTGGGAGCCATTGCGTTCATGGGGCCAGCTCCTCGTTGCCTTCGCCGCTGTCACCCAAGCGGCGCATCAGGGCGCGGGTGACGAGTGCACCGGCGGCAATCGACAGCCACGTCGACACGACGGTCGCCACCACGATGGGCAGCCATTCCTGCCCGATGCGGTTCAGTTGCGTCATGACGCCCACGCCGGCCGGCACGAACAGGATGGTCAGGTGCCGCAGCAGGTCGCTGACGGTGCCCTGCATGACTTCGAGCACGCGGCCCTTGTCGACCAGCAGGTAGATGACCAGCAGCACCATGCCGATCACCGGGCCGGGCACCGGCAGGTGCAGCGAATACGTGAGCAGCTCTCCTACCGACTGGAACGTCAACAGGATCGCGAAGGTTTGCAGCATGGGGCCTCCGGGCGAAACGAAGCGCCAAGTATAGAACCCGGCTGCGTTCGTTTCAGGCCAGCATGCGGTCGACCAGTTCGATCCAGTGTTCGACCGGCGTGTCGGTGCCGCTCTGCAGATGCGTCACGCAGCCGATGTTGGCGCTGACGATGCGCTCGGGCTGCGTCGCTTGCAGCTTGGCGAGCTTGTCATCGCGCAGGCGGTAGGCGAGTTCAGGTTGCAGCACCGAATACGTGCCCGCCGAGCCGCAGCACAGGTGGCTGTCGGCGCAGAGCTTGACGTCCACGCCCAGCGAGCCGAGCAGCGTTTCCACCGCGCCGCGGATCTGCTGACCGTGTTGCAGCGTGCAGGGCGGGTGCCACGCCACGCGCGGCCGCTGTGCTTCAGGCTTGGCCTTCTGCAGAAGCTGTTGCGAAAACGCGGGTAGCACCTCGCACAGGTCGCGCGTCTTGGCGGACACGCGCGCCGCGCGCTCGGCATAGGCGGGGTCATCGCGCAGCAGGTGGCCGTATTCCTTGACCATCGCACCGCAGCCGGAGGCCGTCATGACGATGGCCTCGGCGCCCGCTTCGATATGTGGCCACCACGCGTCGATGTTGGCGCGCATGTTGCCAAGGCCGCCTGCGTGGTCGTTCATGTGATAGCGGATGGCCCCGCAGCAGCCCACGCGGTCTGCGCTGATGAGCTGCACGCCCAGCTTGTCGAAGACGCGTGCCGTGGCGGCATTGATGTTGGGCGACATGGCGGGTTGCACGCAGCCTTCGAGCAGCAGCATCTTGCGTGCGTGTGCGGTGCTTGGCCGCACGCCGGCGTGGGGTTGCTTGGCTGGCACCTTGTTGCGCAGCACCTGCGGCAACATCGGCCGCACGGCCTGCCCGAGCTTGAGTGCGGAGCCGAACAGCGCCGGCCGCGTCAACCCTTCGCGCAGTGCCCAGCGCACGGCGCGTTCGCCGAGCGGGCGTGATTCTCCTTTCGCATCGAGCTGGTCGTCGACGATCTTGCGGCCGATCTCCACCAGGCGCCCGTAGGTCACGCCGGACGGGCAAGTCGATTCGCAGTTGCGGCAGGTCAGGCAGCGGTCCAGGTGCAGGCGCGTGGCCTCGCCGGCAGGTTGGCCTTCCAGCACCTGCTTCATCAGGTAGATGCGCCCGCGCGGGCCGTCCAGCTCGTCGCCGAGCAGTTGGTAGGTCGGGCAGGTGGCCGTGCAGAAACCGCAGTGCACGCACTTCTGCACGATGCTTTGGGCTTCTTCGCCCTGGGGGGTGTTGCGCAGGAACGCCGCGAGCGTGATTTGCATGATGGGCTTGCGTTAGAAGTCGGCAGTCAGAACGCTGAATACAGACGGCCCGGGTTGAAGATGCCGTGCGGATCGAAGCTGTCTTTCAGGCGTTTGTGCACGGCCATCAACGGCGCGGCGACGGGCGTGAAGATGTCGCTGGCGCGGTCGCCGTTGCGGAACAGCGTGGCGTGGCCGCCGGCCTTGCGTGCTGCATCGCGGATGACGTCGGCGGAGGTGTTGGCGGTGTCGATCCACCAGCGCTGGCCGCCACCCCATTCGACGAGTTGCTCGTCCGCGGACGCATGGCCGAGTGCCAGAGGCGGTGTGGCCGGGGGCAGGGCGATGCGCCACAGCGGCAGGCTGCCTTGCACGGCGCGGGCGAAGAATGCATGCGATTGCTCGCGCAGGTCGCGCCAGAACGCGGCCCCTTCTGTGTCATCAACGCGCTCGCCGCCAAGCTTGGTGATGGCTGCGCGCACGGCCGCGTCGGCACCGCTCAAGCGTACCCACAGCGCACCGTCGATCCACGCAGACGCTGCGATCGGCAGCGGCTGACCACCCCAGCGATTGAGGGTGTCGATGGCCTCGCCTTGCGCCATGGCAAAGCGCAGCGTTGCATCGCAGAACGGCATCGGCAGCACCTTGAGCGACACCTGGACGATCAGCCCCAGCGTGCCGAGCGCACCGGCCATCAGGCGCGAGACGTCGTAGCCGGCCACGTTCTTCATCACCTGGCCGCCGAAGTTCAGCATGTCGCCGCGGCCATCCATGACGACGGCGCCGAGCACGAAATCGCGCAGAGCCCCTACCGACTGCCGACGCGGCCCCGACAGGCCCGATGCAAACGCGCCGCCCACAGTTGCCTGTTTTCCGTCCGCTGCAAAGTGCGGCGGCTCGAACGCCAGCATCTGCCGGTGCTCGGCCAGCGCGGCTTCGATCTCGACAAGCGGCGTACCGCTGCGCGCGGTGATGACGAGCTCGGCGCAGTCGTAGTCGACGATGCCGGACCATTCGCGTGTGTCCAGCACGGTGCCGTGAGGTGCTGGTGCGCGGCCGTAGAAATCCTTGGTGCCGCCACCACGCAGGGTGAGTGGCGTGCGGCTGTTGGCGGCCTGGGCGATGGCGTCACGAAAGCGCGAAAGCGCAGGCGAAAGGGCAGTATCTGGGGTGATTGGCATGTCGAACTTTCTGGCGGGCAGCTCACTGGCTGCCAGCTGTCTCCGTTGGAAGCAGTGGGAGCCGTGTGCCGCAGCGTTTGCAGAATGCGGCGTCTGTATCGTGACGTTCCAGCGTGCAGCCGCTGCACGCGCGGGTCTGCGGTGGGGCGGCGGAGGCGGAGCCGGACTCTTCGCGCATGGTGTTCACCAGTTCGGCGCCGATGATGCCGGTGGGGAACGCGATGATGCTGTAGCCGAGCAGGATGGTCATCGACGTGATGAACTGCCCCAGCGGGGTCTTCGGCACAAGGTCGCCGAAGCCCGTGGTGGTGAGCGTGACGACCGCCCAGTACATGCTCACCGGAATGCTGGTGAAGCCATGCTGCGGCCCCTCCACCACATACATCACCGTGCCCAGGATGATGGTGATGATGAAGACGGTGCCCAGGAACACGAAGATCTTGTGCCGGGCGTTCAGCAGCGCACGCAGCAGGATCTGCGCCTCTTCAAAGTAGACCGTGATCTTCAGGATCCGGAAGATCCGCAGCAGGCGCAGCAGCCGCACGTCGAGCAGGTAGGCCAACTCGGGCACAAAGATCGCCAGCCACGTCGGCAGGATCGAGATGAAATCGATGACGCCGTAGAAGCTGAGCACGTAGCGCCAGGGCCTGCGCACCACGAGGATGCGCATAGCGTATTCCGCCGTGAACAGCAGCGTGAAAAGCCACTCGAGCACCGTGAACAGCGTGCCCGCGCGGCCGCTGACGCTCGGCAGGCTGTCGAGCATCACCACCAGCACGCTGGCGAGGATGGCCCCCAGCAGGGTCAGGTCGAACAGCCTGCCGGCGCGCGTATCGGCTTCGAAGATGACGGTGTACCAGCGCGCGCGCCAGCCGCTCTCGGGTTTGCCGAGATACTCGCCAAGGCGCGCGTTATGGGCGTGCCATCGGTTGCGGCTGTTGCGGGGCGGATTCCTCATGGCCGTCGCGAGCTCAGAAGCGGGGCAGGTCCGGATGCGGCAGCAGGCCGTTGCGCACGTGCAGCTTGCCGTATTCGGCGCAGCGCGCGAGCGTGGGGATGGCCTTGTCGGGGTTCAGCAGGCGCGCCGGGTCAAAAGCCGCCTTTACGCGCAAGAAGGCGTCGCGCTCTTCGGCCGAGAACTGCACGCACATCGAGCTGAGCTTTTCCACGCCCACGCCGTGTTCACCCGTCACGGTTCCGCCCAGTTCTACGCAGGTCTCGAGGATGTCGGAGCCGAACAGTTCGGCGCGGTGCCATTCGTCCTGGTCTTCGCCGTTGAAGAGGATGAGCGGGTGCATATTGCCGTCGCCCGCATGGAACACGTTGATGCAGCGCAGGGCGTACTTCTGCTCCATCTGCTGGATGCGCCGCAGCAGCGTGCCGATGTGCTTGCGCGGGATGGTGCCGTCCATGCAGTAGTAGTCCGGCGAGATGCGGCCCGCTGCCGGGAATGCATTCTTGCGGCCGCTCCAGAACTTCAGGCGCTCGGCTTCGCTTTGCGACACCTGGATGCGCGTGGCACCGGAGGCACGCAGCACTTCGCTCATGCGCGCGATTTCTTCGGCCACTTCTTCGGGCGTGCCGTCGGACTCGCACAGCAGGATGGCCGCCGCGTCCAGGTCGTAGCCGGCGCAGACGAATTCCTCAACGGCTGCGGTGGCGGGCTTGTCCATCATCTCCAGCCCGGCCGGGATGATGCCCGCGGCAATCACGTCGGCCACGGCGTTGCCGCCGGTTTCCACGTTGTCGAAGCTCGCCATGATCACCTGCGCGAGCTGCGGCTTGGGGATCAGGCGCACGGTCACTTCCGTCACCACGGCCAGCATGCCTTCGGAGCCGATCACCGTCGCCAGCAGGTCGAGGCCGGGTGCGTCGGGTGCTTCGCTGCCGAATTCGACCACCTCGCCGTCCATCATCACGGCGCGCACGCGCAGCACGTTGTGCACGGTCAGGCCGTACTTCAGGCAATGCACGCCGCCCGAATTTTCATTGACGTTGCCGCCGATGGTGCAGGCGATCTGCGAGGACGGATCGGGCGCGTAGTACAGCCCGTGCGGGTTGGCGGCTTCGGATATGGCGAGATTGCGCACGCCCGGCTGGACCACCGCCGTGCGCGTGTAGGGGTCGACTTTGATGATGCGCTTGAACTTGGCCAGCGACAGCACCAGCCCGCCCGGCGTCGGCATCGCGCCGCCCGACAGGCTCGTCCCCGCGCCGCGCGGCACCACGGGCACGCCCATGCGGTGGCACACGCGCAGGATCTCGACGACCTGCGCCTCGGTATCCGGCAGCACCACGGCCAGCGGCACCTGCCGGTAAGCGGCGAGGCCATCGCATTCATACGGGGTGGTGTCTTCGCGCTCCCAGAGCAGCGCGTCGTCGGACACGATCTGGGACAGCGCGGCGGTCAACTCGGCCTGCAGGGCGGATTGATCGCGGGCGGTGGCGGGCAGCGACGCGTTCATGGGGTGTCTCTCATCGTTGTGCCCGGCAGCGGTGGCCGGGGTGGAGGGCACTATAGCCCGGCCGCCGCGCCATGCGGCGTGTTAAGGACTTTTGCTGCGATGAATTTGGCTCGCCGAGGCGGCCAATGTGGTTCATCGCGGTGCGGCAAGGTTTCATCGCTCGTTCGTGGAGGTCCGACCTTCACGATCGAGCCTTCGACGGTCGACGATGGAGCTCCGATCACCGCGCTTCACACTAAAAGTTTCGAATCCGGAGTTCCGGTACCTCACGCATGAGGCAAATAGGGTCAGCGTTGATGAAAAAAGCAGCAACGATGAGGTTCAGAACGTCGACTTCGAGGCTTGGAGGCTCGACCCATGACCCTTTTTGCTCCGACGTTGCTGCTTTTTTCATCAACGTTGAGGCTTCAGGGCCTCAACGTCGATACTAAAAGTTTCGAATGCGGTGGTTTGAGCTCCGGTGACGAGGCTCGGCTGCCCACAGTTGAGCCGCCTACCAATCCAGCCCAAGCAACCAATCCACAAATTGCCGTGCCTCGGGCTTCATCGGCGCTTGTTCGCGCTGGACGATGTAATAAGCATGCGGCGAGGCCGATTCGATGTCCAGCAGCCGGACGATCTGCCCCGAGCCCAGCCAGTTGCGCGCCATCGCCTGCCGCACCAGCGCAACGCCCTGGTTGGAAGCCACCGCCTCGAGCATCAGGCCGATGTCGTTGAACAGCGAGCCGGTGGCGGGCTCCGGCGCGTCCAGCCCCGCTGCCTCAAACCACGGGCGCCATGGCTCCAGGGGGCTGCGCAGCAGCGTGAGGTTCAGCAACTGCGACGCTTCGGTGATGGTGTTGCCGCTGATCTGCTCGAAGTAGCCGCGCCCGCACGCCGGGAAGACCGGCTCGTTGAGCAGCAGCGTGGTCTTCAGGTCCGGATAGCGGCCGGTGCCGTAGCGGATCTCGACATCGGTGTCCTCGGCTTTCACGTCGAGGAACGGGATGGAGAGATGCAGTTCCAGATCAATGTGCGGGTACAGCCCGTTGAACTCGGGCAGGCGCGGCACGAGGTGCTGGCGCCCGAACGTGGGCGGGATTGCCACGCGTAGCCGCGCACGCTGCTTGCTGAATTCGGGCCGCGCGAGTTCGTGCAGCGTGTCGAGCGCTACCTGGACGCTGCGCAGGTAGCGCGTGCCGGCGGCGGTGAGCCGCAGCGCTGTGCCGGTGCGCACGAAGAGGTCTTCGCCCCACAGTTCTTCGAGGTTCTTGATGCGGTGCGATACCGCGCTGGGCGTGACGGACAGCTCCTCGGCCGCGCGCGCGAAGCTCGCATGGCGCGCGCCCGCCTCAAAGGCAATCAGCAGATGCAGCGGAGGAACGCGCTTGAAGACGGAGGACATGCGGGTGGTCGCTGGTGGGTGTGTCGGTTACAGGTGGAAGATCTTGCCGGGGTTCAGGATGTGCTTCGGGTCCAGCGCCTGCTTGACGCTGCGCATCAGGTCGATCGCGTCGTTGCCGTGCTCGGCGATGAGGAAGTCCATCTTGTGCAGGCCCACGCCATGCTCGCCCGTGCAGGTGCCGTCCATGGCAATCGCACGCGCGACGATGCGCTGGTTGATGCGCTCGGCTTCTTCCAGTTCTTCCGGCTTGTTCGGGTCGATCAGCAGCGCGACGTGGAAGTTGCCGTCGCCCACGTGGCCGACGATGGGGGCGGGCAGTTGCAGCGCGCTGGCGAGCAGGTCCTTCTCGGTCTCCACCACGCAGTCGGCCAGGCGCGAGATCGGCACGCACACGTCAGTGGTGACGGCGCGGCAGCCCGGCTTGAGCTGCAGGAATGCAAAGTAGGCGTTGTGGCGGGCGTTCCACAGGCGGCTGCGGTCTTCGGGGCGCGTTGCCCACTCGAAGCCCTGGCCTTTGTGTTCGGCGGCGATCTGCTGGACGGTCTCGGCTTGCTCCTGCACGCCGTGCTCCGAGCCATGAAACTCGAAGAACAGCGTCGGCATCTCGGGCAGCGTGAGCTTGTCGTACTGGTTGATCGCACGGATGGCGAGTGCGTCGACAAACTCGACGCGCGCAATCGGCACGCCCATCTGGATGGTGTCGATCACGGCGGACACCGCATCGCCCATGCTCGGGAAGGCGCACACGGCCGCGGACACGGCTTCGGGCTGCGGATACAGCTTCAGCGTGATCTCGGTGATGATGCCCAGCGTCCCCTCGCTGCCGATGAAGAGGCGCGTCAGGTCGTAGCCCGCCGACGATTTGCGCGCGCGATTGGCAGTCTTGATGACGCGGCCGTCAGCGGTGACCACCGTCAGGTTCAGCACGTTCTCGCGCATCGTGCCGTAACGCACGGCGTTGGTGCCGGACGCGCGCGTCGCACACATGCCGCCGATGGACGCATCCGCGCCCGGGTCGATCGGGAAGAACAGACCGGTATCGCGGATCTCGGTATTGAGCTGCTTGCGCGTGACGCCCGGCTCGACCGTCACCGTCAGGTCTTCCGGATGCACCGACAGCACATGGTTCATCTGCGACAGGTCGAGGCTCACGCCGCCGGCCACGGCCAGCAGATGGCCTTCGAGCGACGAGCCGGCGCCATACGGGATCAGCGGAATCTCGTGCTCGAAGCACAGCCTGGCGACGGCAGCGACTTCCTCGGTGGTCTGCGCGAAGACGACGGCGTCGGGCAGCATCGGGTCGTAGGCGGATTCATCGCGGCCGTGATGTGCGCGCACGGCTTCAGCGGTGGAGATGCGATCGCCAAAGCGGGCGCGCAGCGCGTCGAGCATCGCAGGCGGAATCGGCTTGCGGATGATCTGGGAGGGCGGGGCTGGATGGTTCATGGCGTCTCGCGTGGGGCAGCGGTCTGAAGCCGGCTCGGGCTGTCATTCTAACGCCGGGGTCATGCCGCTCTTGCGATAATGGCGCCACCAACATTGACGCAATACAGGGAGACGCACCGTGGGCAATCGCCTATCCAAAATCGCCACCCGCACCGGCGACGACGGCACCACCGGCCTGGGCGACGGCAGCCGCACGGCCAAGGACAGCCTGCGCATCGCCGCCATCGGCGACGTCGACGAGTTGAACTCGCATATCGGCGTGCTGCTGACGGAAACGTTGCCCGACGGCGTGCGCGCGGCGCTCACGGCCATCCAGCACGACCTGTTCGATCTGGGTGGCGAACTCTGCATTCCCGGCTACACGATGGTGACCACCGCGCACGTGTTGCGGCTCGACCAATGGCTGGCCGATTACAACGCCGATCTGCCGCGGCTGGCCGAATTCATCCTGCCAGGCGGCAGCCGCGCTGCGGCACAGGCGCATGTCTGCCGCACCGTTGCGCGCCGTGCCGAGCGCAGTATCGTCGCCCTGGGCCGGGCGGAGACCATTGGCGAGGCGCCGCGCCAATACGTCAATCGTTTGTCGGACCTGCTGTTTGTGCTGGCACGCGTGTTGAACCGCGCAGATGGCGGCTCCGACGTGCTCTGGAAACGCGACGAGCACAAGCCGACCTGATCGCAGTCGGCGCATCAAAACAAAACGGCCCGGTTGTGTACCGGGCCGTTTGCTTTGCCGCGCGTGGATCAGTTCACGCTGGTCGGCGTGGACGTACTTTGTGCCACGGCAGCCAAGCCCGCCAATTGCCCCGGCGTGGTGATGGTCAGCGCTTGCGACGGCGTCGGCGCCGGGAAGCCGCCTTCGGCCAGCGCTTCCTTGATCGTCCGGTTGGTGTCGAAATAGACCTGCCAGTAGTTGTCGTTGTGCGTGTACGGGCGCACGGCCAGCACCGGCCCGACCAAGTTGAATTCCAGGATCTCCACATCGACCGCCGGATCGGTCAGCACGTTCGGAATGGCGGCAATCTTCTCCTTGAGCAGCGCGATGGCGGCGCGGTGGTCGGCGCTCCCGGCCAGTTGCGCCTTCAACTCGACGCGGCGGTAGGGGTTGGAGGTGTAGTTCTGGATCGTGTCGGCAAAGATCTTGCCGTTGCCGACCATCGTGACCACGTTGTCCGGCGTGTTGATGGTCGTGGCAAACAGGCCGATCTCCTTGATCGTGCCCGTCACGCCGCCGGCCGTCACGAAGTCGCCCACCTTGAACGGCCGCAGCACGATCAGGAACGCGCCCGCCGCAAAGTTCGACAGCAGGCCAGACCACGCCATGCCGATGGCCACACCGGCTGCGGCAATCAGCGCGGCGAACGTCGTCGTCTGGATGCCGAAATAGCCGAGGATGCCGATCACCAGCAGCACGTTCAGCGTGACGGTGATGATGGAGCCCACATAGCGCAGCACGGTCGGATCGACCTTCTGTCGGCTCAACGAGCCTTCGACCATGCGCACCGCCAGATTGATCAGCCAGCGGCCGACCACCCAGAAAACGATGGCAGCGAGGATCTTCATGCCGACGTCGGTGGCGTACTGCGCCACGATCGCCTGGTACTTGTTTGCGGTGTTGACGGCGGTGTCCGCCAGGGTGTCTGCCATGGATGCCTCCGGGGGATGGGCAGGGGAATCCTCCTACGATATGTCAAAGACAACGCACTTGTGTGACTTTGATACGTTCTGCTCACATTTGTTATAGATCTGCGCGTTGATGCGCGCGCAAAGAAAAAGGACGCCCGCAGGCGTCCTTCCCAAATCACGCTGATGGCGTCTTAGTTGCCGCTGCCCGGCACGAGACGGCGCTTGCGCACGGCGTCGGCCAGCGTTTCCAGCACCTTCACCGAATCGTCCCAGCCGATGCAGGCGTCGGTCACGCTCTGGCCGTAGGCCAGGTCGGATACGGGCGTGCCTTGCACGTGGTCCTGGCGCCCGGCGTTGATGTGCGATTCCACCATCACCCCGACGATGCGGTTATCGCCGGCAGCCATCTGGCGGCCGATGTCTTCGCACACCGGAATCTGGTTCTCGTGTTTCTTGCTGCTGTTGGCGTGCGAGGCGTCGATCATCAGGCGCGCGGCCAGGCCCGACTTGGAGATGGCGTCGCAGGCTTCCTGCACGCTGGCCGCGTCATAGTTGGGCGCCTTGCCGCCGCGCAGGATGATGTGGCAATCCTCGTTGCCGGCCGTCGACACGATGGCCGAGTGGCCGCCCTTGGTGACCGACAGGAAGTGGTGCGGCTGCGATGCGGCCTTGATGGCGTCCACAGCGATCTTCACGTTGCCGTCGGTGCCGTTCTTGAAACCCACCGGGCACGACAGGCCGGAAGCCAGTTCGCGGTGCACTTGGCTTTCGGTAGTACGTGCGCCGATCGCGCCCCAGCTCACGAGATCAGCGATGTACTGCGGGCTGATCACGTCGAGGTATTCGGTGCCGGCGGGCAGGCCCAGCTCGTTGATGTTCATCAGCAGCTCGCGCGCGGTGCGCAGGCCGTCGTTGATCTTGAAGCTGCCGTCCATGTACGGGTCGTTGATCAGACCTTTCCAGCCGACCGTCGTGCGCGGCTTTTCGAAGTACACGCGCATCACGATTTCCAGCTCGTTCTTGAAGCGCTCGCGTTGCTCGACCAGGCGGCGGGCGTAATCCATCGCTGCCTTGGTGTCGTGGATGGAGCAGGGGCCGATGATGACGATCAGGCGGTCGTCCATGCCATGAAGGATGCGGTGCATCGCGTTCCGGCTCTGGTAGATCAGGTCGGACACGGTGTCGCTGCACGGGAATTCGCGGATCAGATGCGACGGCGGCGTCAGCTCTTTCAGTTCGCGAATGCGCAAATCATCGGTGTTCTTCGGCATGGAAAGCTCCGGGGATGTGTCTTGAGTTCTATTGGAAACGTCTACTGTGTTCGGATCATGTTTCGCGTCGGTGCCGGGGTGGGGCAGGTGACTGGGCGAAAAAAAACCGCCAGGGTCGCTGGCGGTTTTCGGTATCTGCTGGGTGCTTTTATTTTTGCTGCAAGCGCCCCTCTCCTTCCGCCAGCGGTGCGAGATGCCAAAAGTAAAAGTAAAAAAACTTGGCGAAGGACATGAGAGGAAAGCTAGTCGATGCAGGAAAATTGTGGCGCACAGGTGACTTGAAACTACTGCGCCGCACCAATCGAACCGTCTTTATAAACCCTTTTTTTGAGGGCCGCAAGCGCGGATTTTCCGGGCCTGCGGCGTCAAAACGACGTTTCAGGGCAATCAGGCCGTGCCGCCCACCGTCATGTTCTCCATGCGCAGCGTCGGTTGGCCCACACCCACCGGCACGCTCTGGCCTTCCTTGCCGCACACGCCAATGCCTGAATCAAGGCGCATGTCGTTGCCGATCATGGTCACGTGCTTGAGCGATTCCGGGCCGCTGCCGACCAGCGTCGCGCCCTTGACCGGGGCGGTGATCTTGCCGTCTTCGATCAGGTAGGCCTCGCTGGCCGAGAACACGAACTTGCCGTTGGTGATGTCGACCTGGCCGCCGCCGAAGTTGACCGCATACAGCCCCTTCTTGACGCTGGCGATGATCTCTTGCGGGTCCTTGTCGCCGCCGAGCATGTAGGTGTTGGTCATGCGCGGCATCGGCAGGGCGGCGTAGCTCTCGCGGCGGGCGTTGCCGGTCACGGGCATCTTCATCAGGCGCGCGTTGAGCGTGTCCTGCATGTAGCCCGTGAGGATGCCGTCTTCGATGAGCGTGTTGCACTGCGTGGGGTTGCCCTCGTCGTCGAGGTTCAGCGAGCCCCGGCGGTTTGCCAGCGTGCCGTCATCCACCACGGTGACGCCCTTGGCGGCCACACGCTCGCCCATGCGACCGGAGAACGCCGACGAACCCTTGCGGTTGAAGTCGCCTTCCAGGCCGTGGCCGATGGCCTCGTGCAGCAGCACGCCGGGCCAGCCCGGGCCGAGCACCACCGTCATCGTGCCGGCCGGTGCTGGCTTGGCTTCCAGGTTGACGAGCGCTGAGGAGACCGCCTCGTCGACGTATTCGCGCAGCAGTTCGTCGGTGAAATAGCCATAGGCATAGCGGCCGCCGCCGCCCGAGCTGCCCATTTCTCGGCGCCCGTTCTGCTCGGCAATGACGGTGACGGAGATCCGCACCAGCGGGCGCACGTCCGCAGCGATCACGCCGTCGCTGCGCGCAACGAGCATCACGTCGTATTCACCGGCCAAGCCGGCCATCACCTGCACCACGCGCGGGTCTTTGGCGCGGGCGAGCTTTTCGATCCGCTCGAGCAGGGCAACCTTTTCGGAGGCGGTCATCGAATCGAGCGGGTCGTTCGGCGCATAGAGCGAGTGGCTGCCCGGAGTGGTGGCCAGGCTGCTGGCAACCTTCACGCGGCCGGCGCCTGCCTTGCCGATCGTGCGCGTGGCGCCGGCGGCCTGCATCAGCGCGGGCAGGCTGATGTCGTCGGAATAGGCAAACGCGGTGCGGTCGCCCGACACGGCGCGCACGCCCACACCCTGGTCGATGCTGAAGCTGCCGGATTTGACGATGCCTTCTTCCAGGCTCCACGCCTCGTTGCGGGTGTACTGGAAGTAGAGGTCGGCATAGTTCACGCGGTGCGTGAAGATGTCGGCCAGCGCGCGCTGCAGGTGCGCTTCGTCAAGGCCGTACGGATCGAGCAGCACGCGGCGCGCGATGGACAGATTCTGGATGGCGATGTCGCCTGCGTTCATGATCGGTTCTCGCAAAAAAATTCGATTGGCTTACATCACGCGGTGCTTGAGCGCCGGCAAATCCCGGCGCACCTGTGCGATACGGGCGGGCTCCATGTCGCCGATGGCCACGCCTTCGCCCTCGGGCACGGAGGCGATGATCTCGCCCCACGGGTCGACCAGCATGGAATGGCCCCACGTGCGGCGGCCGTTTTCATGGCGCCCGCCCTGCGCGGCGGCGAGCACATAACACTGGTTCTCGATGGCGCGGGCACGCAGCAGGATTTCCCAGTGCGCGGCGCCCGTCACGTAGGTGAAGGCCGCCGGCATCAGAATCAAGTTCAGGTTGCCTTGCGACGCCAACGCCCGGTACAGCTCGGGAAAGCGCAGGTCGTAGCACACCGACATGCCCACGCGGCCGCACGGCGCATCGAAGGCGACCGGCGTGGCGCCGGGCTCGATGGTGCGGGCCTCGTCGTAGCGCTCTTCGCCGCGCACGAAGTTGAACAGGTGGATCTTGTCGTAGCGCGCGACACGCAATCCGGCCGGGTTGAACGCGAGCGACGTATTGCGCACGCGCTGTTCGTCTTCGCACCACATCGGCAACGTGCCGCCGACGAGCCACAGCTTGTGGCGGCGCGCGGCATCGGCGAGGAAGGCCTGGATCGGGCCGTCTTCGTCGCTCTCGCGGATGGCGACCTTGTCGCTGTCCTTGCGGCCCATCATGCAGAAGTATTCGGGCAGCAGCGCGAGCTGCGCGCCCTGGGCGGCCGCCTCGGCAAGCAGCGCGTCTGCGCGCGCCAGATTGGCGTCCACGTCGATGGCCGTCACGGTCTGGATGGCGGCGACGCGAAACGGTGCATCGAAAGGCGCATCCATGCCGGATGCGACGGGGGCCGGAGCAACGGTGGTCGAAGTCATGGCGTCTATTTTGCCGAGGTTTGCGATTGGCTGCCCGAATTGCTGTTGGATGCGACTTTCTCGATCTTCGGATCGGCCCAGCTACCGGTTACGTGGTATTGCGTGACGAATGCCTTCGATAGCTGATCGCCCAGAACCAGCTGCGCGGCGAGCGTCCCCAGCCCGATGGCCGGATTGATGAATGCCGCTGCCAGCGAGGCCGACGTGGCATCCACCTTGGGCGTGACCTTTACGCGCAGGTCCTGCGTTTCATCGAGGATGTTGGCCGAGCCTTGCATGGCTACCTGGAACTGCGGGCCCTTGACGGCGAAATCTTCGGTGTGGGCAACGCCGCTGGCGATGGTGCCGGTGGCTGCCACGCTTTCGAACGGCGTGCCGCGCCCGGTGGCGCTGCGCAGGTCGGTGGCGAAATGCAGCAGCCCCTGCAGGCTCAGCACGCCGGCCAGCTTGGCCAGGCCCGGATCGACCGGCAGGAACTGGCCGCGCTCCAGGTTCAGCGCCATGCGGCCATTGAGCGTGGGGTAGTCGATCGACATGGGCGAGCCACGCCAGACCACGCGGCCTTCGAGCTTGCCCTTGGCGCCGTCGATCACCTTGGCGAAGCCCATCTTCTGCAGCAGGTCGCCGGTATCGCGCAGGTCAAGGTTGAAGTCAAGGAGCGTCCGGCGCTCGGGGTCATCGCCGCCGCCGCGCAGGCGTCGCGGGATGCGCCACGTACCGTGTGCCGTCAGCGTGGCAGCGGGCTGCTCGATCTTCAACGTCTCGAGCGTCCAGACGGGTGCGCCGTCGGTGATCTGGTTGCGCGCCTTGATCTCCAGCTTGCCGAGCGCCTTGCCGCGCAGGTCGAATTTGTCGGCAACGAGGTCGACCGATGGTATTTCCTGCGAGCTGCTGGCCAGCGATTCGGTGAGCGCAGTCTCTTCCTTCGCATCCGGGATGCTCATGCGCGACAGGCGCATCGTCAGCTCGCCGAAGGGCACGGCGGCGCTCTCGGCGTGCCAGCGCGCGCTGCCCGCAATTTCGCGCGAATCAATGGTCGATTGCCAGTTGGGGCCGTCGCGCGTGGCGTCAATACGCACGGCGTTGAAGTCGCGGCCCAGAATGCGCAGCGTTTGCGCGCGGGCGCTCAGGTGGCTGGGCAGATATGCGCTATGGCTGTCGGGGGCGTTGGCGGCGGCGTTGGCCACGTGTTCGGCGGCAATCTGGCTGGCGCTCTTGTCTGCGGCGGGCGCGGCAAATACCTGGCGCCAGGCGTCGATGTCCAACTGATCCAGCGCCAGGTTGGCCTGCACGCCTTCCTGCGGCTGCGGTACCGGTTGCCGCACGGCGATGCCGCCTCGCAGCACCTCCACGCCGTTGCCCGTGTTGCGTTGTTCGTAGCGCGCGCTGACGATATTGCCGACCTGCAAAACGATTTCGTCGATGGCGTTGTTGGACGCCAGCGGCTGCATCTCGAAACGCACCGGCAGCGGCTGCCCGGCAGCCTTGTTCAGCGGTGCCGGCAGACGCACCGTCATCGGTGTGAGATCTGATTGCACCTGGATGAGCGGGCGATGCTGCTTGACGCTGATGGTCGCACTGTACGGCGCGCTGCCCTCCAGCGAGCGGGCGACGGCGGCCACCGGGCTGTTCTCTGGCGTCGTCTCACGCAGCCCTTGCGCCGACGCGGTGCCCGCCACCTGGATGCGGATCGTGCCGTCGGGTGCGGTACCGCCCGTGGGGCGGATTTCGCCGCCGGCAAAGCGCGCGCGCAGGTTATCGAAACCGATGCCCTTCTGCGTAAAGGTGAGCGCGCCGTTCACATCGGTGAGCGGCGGCGCTTGCGGCACGAGCGTGACGTCATTGCGCACGAACGTGACGTTGCCCTGGGCGCGCGTCGAATGCATCTCGTGCAGCGGCAGCTCCAGCTTGAGCGCCAGCGTGGCGTTGCCCTGGGCACGTGCGTCCTTCGTGAAATGCCCGATCCACTGGCCGATGGGGCTTGCCTCGACGTATTGCAGGAAGTTCTGCGTGGCGCCATCGCCGCGGCCGTCAATGGTGAGCAGCGGGCTGTGGTCGCCCATGTCGGGCAAGCTGCCGTTCACGTCCTGCAGATTCACGCCCATCACCTTGGCGCGCGCCACCTTGAACGCCAGGGATGCCCGATCGAAGATCACCGTGCCGTTGATGTTGGTGAACGCTGGCCAGTCGCCCGGGTGCGTGGGCACGCGGCCCGGCGGGTTGTGCGCGGCTTCGGGCGGCGCGGACTGGTACGTCACGTCCTGGATCGGCACTTCTACGCGGAACACGCCCTTGTGCGGCGGACGGAACGGGAAGTCGTGCAGATCGCCCGCCAGTGCGAAATCGACGTTATTGGCCGTGCCGGCCTGCAACGCACCGCCCAGGTAGTCGCGCAGATGCTGGCCAATCGACAGCGGCAGGTAGCGCGGCACACGTGGAACGCTGGCGCGGTCGAGCGTGCCCTTCAGGTCGATGGTGCCGAGATGGCTGGTGTCTGGCGCGTGACGATAGCTGCCCGTGATGCGCGCCGACAGGTCGTCGTTGGAGAACGCGAGGTTGTCGCTCGTGACGACCAGTTCCTGCTTGCGATACGTCCAGTTGAACGTGCCTTGCAGCCGGTCCAGCGGCACGCGGGCGTCGGCAAACGTGCCGGGCAGCAGCAGCGCGGTGTCGTTGGACTCGATGCGCAGCGTGCCCTTGTCGTTGGAGAAGACGGCGTTGCCGGAGAGGTTCTCCACACCAGGCACGGCTGGCTCGGGATGCTGGCCGGGCGGCACCGCAGGCAGCGCGCCGGGGCCGAACGACACTTGGCGCATCGTGGCGCGGCCGGTGAAGTGCACGGGCGCCGGCGAATTTGGTCGCCAGCGGGAGACATCGCGTTGCCAGTTGATGTCCAGATCGTCGATGCGGCCGGACGGTTGTTTGGTACGCAGCGGTTCGAGCACGCCGGCGGGCAGCGGTAGGGCGGTGGCGATGTTGCGCAGGTCGGCCAAATCCAGTGTCGTGGCTTTGACTTGCAGGCTGCGCAGGGCATCGCGCGAGTCGAGCGCCCACCCCACGGTGACATTGCGCAAGCCGCGCGGCGTGCCGGCAGGGTTGGCCGGCGCCTGGATGCCGGGGCCTGCCAGTTCGGGCACCGACGGCGGTTGTGCGGGCGGGTTCAGCGGCTGCCAGAGCAGCGTGTCGAGGCGCAAGGTGTGCTCACCGCGCGCATTGCGCTGATGCGTGGCCAGCGCCTGGAGGCTGCGCAACTGCAGCGGGTCCAGATCCTTGCGGACCTGCAGATCGAGCTGCTGCCCTGTCAGCCGTGCCTGGCTGCGCGTGAATACGCCGTCGGCAAACTCCACCGAGCCGTCGGACGTGAGCGTGCCGCTTTTTGCGGCGGCCAGCACGGGAACATAGTGCTGCACGGAAGCCAACTGCAGCGTATCGACCTGCCAGGAAGCCTGGCCGTGCCAGTGGCGCCAATCGCCGGGGCGGGCCAGCAGGTCGTGACGGAAATCGGCGTGCAGTTTGATGGGGCCGTTGAACAGCGTGGGCGAGGTGCCGCTGGCCTCCAGCCGGTGGCGCGTCGGGCCGCTGCGTAGCTGCACGCGCACATTGCCCAGTGCCACTTCGGGCAGCTTCTGCTGCTCGTCGAGCCAGCGGACGGCGCCTTGCTGGAAATCGATGTCTCCTTGGGAGAGGAGCTGGTCGAGGAAATCGCTGTCGCCGCCGGTGTCCGGGCCGAGCGGCATGCCCGCGACGAGCAAGGCACCCTCAGCATTGCGCCGTACGAGCACGTCGGCGTTGCGGGCGTGCAGGGAGGCAAAGGTGATCTGCATGCGCAGCAACGAGCGCCAGGACAGCCGTGCCTGCACGTCCTGGACCGCCAAGGTGCGGCGGCCGGCAGTGTCGTGCGCGTCAATGCGCTGGGCGCGGAAGGCCGGGTGCCAGCCCTCCCAGTAGGTCTCGAGCGACCCGATGCCGACCGTGGCGTGCAGTGCGCTGGACGCCTCGCGTTCCATCCATTCGCGCGCCAGGCTTGCGCGCGGCCACAGGATGAAGCGCACCGCCAGCATGCCCACGACGGCCAAAACGGCCAGCGCCACCGCCGTCTTCCAGAGCACGCGCCACAGCTTGCGCCAGATCGGGGCGCGTAAGACAGCCCCGATGCCCGTGCCGATCCGGCTGACGCGTCGTACCAGCCATGCCCAAGCCGTGGGTCGGCTCACCCCGCGTGTGGACAGGGTGCTGGCGTGTCCACCATCGGACTTCGGCGATTCTGGGGGCTGGGACGGGCGGGGCATGATGCGGATTATCCGATATTCAGGAGGTGGCGCCACATTTGGGGTTCGGTGTGGCGCCTGCCCAGCGGCAAGCACGCCCAGTGCCCGTGAACGTTGGTGATCACGGATTGCCCTGCGTGTATCGGCGCGCATTTCAGCGAGAATGGATGCTTCCGCCAATGCTCGATGCGTCCGCATGACTGATTCCGCCTTGTCCGCCCAGCCATTTCTGCAAGCTCCGGCCCGCGCGCCGGAGGCTCCCGCTGCCGCGCTGCCCTTTGCACTTGCGTATTCGCGCTATCTCCAGCGCCAGGCGCAAGCGCGCGAAGGCTGGGCCGAGCGCGTGCAGGCCGGCGCAGGGCAGCCGATTGACGTGGCTTGGCTGTCGGCGCGCTTTACCGAGCTGTTCGACACCAATGCCGTGGAGGTCGAGACTGCGCTCAAGCGCGCCTTGCGCCTGCTGCGCAATGAAGTTTTCGGCACACTGGTTGAGCGCGATTTGTCCGGCGCCGCGACGCTCGATGAGGTCACCGGAACGATGACCGACCTGGCCGAGTTTGCCGTGCGCACGGCCATTTCCTTGATCGGCCAGGAACTGCGCGCGCTGCACGGCCAGCCGATCGGGCAATCCTCCGGCGAGGTGCAGGAACTGGTGGTGGTCGGCATGGGCAAGCTGGGCGGGCGCGAGCTGAACGTCTCGTCCGACATCGACCTGATCTTTCTCTACGACGATGACGGCGACACGCAGGGCGGCCCGCGCCCGCTCTCCAATCATGAATATTTCACGAAGCTTGGCCGGCGGCTGATCAATGCGCTGGCCGATGTGACGGAGGACGGCTACGTCTTCCGCGTCGACATGCGCCTGCGCCCGAACGGCGATGCAGGGCCGCTCGCGTGCAGCCTGGGCATGCTGGAGGAATACTTCGTCGTGCAGGGCCGCGAGTGGGAGCGCTACGCCTGGATCAAGGGCCGCGTGATCACCGACCCGACCAGTCCGCATGCGGCCCGGGTCATTCAACAGTTGGAGCGCGTGACGGGCCCGTTCGTCTTCCGGCGCTATCTCGATTACGGCGTGATCTCCGCCATTCGCGCGCTGCATGCGCAGATCCGCAACGAGGCCGCCAAGCGCAGCAATGGCGCCAACCAGCAGCGCGATCATGCGGGCCACCTGCAGGCGCGCTCGCCCAACATCAAGCTCGGGCGCGGCGGCATTCGCGAGATCGAATTCGTCGCGCAGGTGTTTCAGCTCATTCGCGGCGGGCAGGATTTCGGGCTGCGCGTGCGGCCCACGCTGGAGGTACTTCGGGCTGCGTCGGAGCGCGGCCTGATCGATGCCGAAGCCGTGGCGCGCCTGACCGAGGCCTATCGCTTCCTGCGCCAGCTTGAACACCGTCTGCAGTACATCGAAGACGCACAGACGCACAACCTGCCGGGCTCGCCGGAAGATCAGCTGCGCGTGGCACGCATGATGGGCTTTGACAATTATGTGGCGCTGGTCACCAGGCTCGAGGCGTACCAGGACGAAGTCGCACAGCATTTCGATCAAACCTTCTCCGACAAGCAGGACAGCCAGCCGCCGTGCGCCGCCGTCTGGCATGCAGATCTGCTCGATGACGAGCACACGGAAACTGCCCGTGCACAGCTCGCCGAACTCGGCTATGCGAACCCCGACAGCGTGCTGGAGCGACTGCGCGCGACGCGCAATTCGCCGCGTTATCGCGCGTTGTCTGAAGTCAGCCGCCAGCGTTTCGATTTGCTGATCAACCGAGCCCTTGACCAGGCATCGCGGCAGACAGATGCCGATGTCACCATCGCACGCTTTCTCGATTTCTTTGACGCGATCAGCCGGCGATCCTCGTACCTCTCGCTGCTGAGCGAATATCCGCAGGCCATGGAGCGCGTGGCCCACACGCTGCATGCGTCGCGCTGGGCGGCGGACTACCTCACGCGTCATCCGCAACTGCTCGATGAGCTGCTCGACGTAGAGGCGTTGTCGGCCGAGCCCGATTGGCCCGCCTTCCGGGCGCGCGTGCGCGAGCGCCTGCAGGCAGCGTCCGACCATGTCGAGATGCAGATGGATATCCTGCGTCAGGAGCACCATGCGGAAACCTTCCGCGTGCTGTTGCAGGATTTGCAGGGCATGCTGAGTGTCGAGCACATCAGCGACCGGCTTTCCGATCTGGCCGATGCCGTGCTGGACCTCACGCTTGAAACCGTCTGGCAGCAGGTCTCGACACGCCACCGCGAGGTGCCGCGCTTTGCCGTGGTCGCCTACGGCCGGCTCGGCGGCAAGGAACTGGGCTATGCCTCGGACCTCGACATCATCTTCCTGTATGACGACGATGACGAGCGCGCGCCGGACGTGTACGCGTCATTCGCACGCAAGCTCATTACCTGGCTGACCAGCCATACCGCCGCCGGCACGCTGTTCGACGTCGATACGCGATTGCGCCCGAACGGTGCGGCGGGCCTGATGGTCACGCACTTCGAAGCGTTCCGCCGCTATCAGATGCGCGAGGGCGACAACGCAGCGTGGGTGTGGGAGCACCAGGCGCTCACGCGTGCACGCTTCTGTGCGGGCGATGCGGAAATCGGCGAGCGCTTCGAGGCGCTGCGCACCGCCGTATTGCGCCAGGCGCGCGAACCCGGCCCGCTGCGCGACGAAATCGTAGCGATGCGCGAACGCGTGGCCGAAGGCCATGCGAACCCGACGGGGCTGTTTGATCTCAAGCATGATCGCGGGGGCATGGTCGATATCGAATTCACCGTGCAGTTCCTGGTGCTTTTGCATAGCGCAGCGCATGCCGAGCTGACCCTCAACAAGGGCAACATCGCGCTACTGCGCATGGCTGGCGAACTCGGGTTGATCGATGCGACAGCGGCCGCGCAAGTGGCCGATGCCTATCGGGACTTTCGCGCGCGCCAGCACAAATTACGGCTCGACGGGCAACCCACTGCCCGCGTACCGATCGACACCTGCGCGCGCGAGGCCGCGCACGTACGTGCGTTATGGAAGCAAGTATTCGGGCCTGCGCAATGAGGGTGCATCGGCAAACGCTGCACACGTGGGCCGCGTGCGCCGGTGTGGCTGCGCTGTCGGCGGCGTTCTCGTTCGTGCCGTGGTTGTATGCGGTCGGGCTGTATCAACGCGACGCCGTGCGAACAGGGCAGTGGTGGCGCATCGTGACCGCCATGTGGGTGCATCTGGACCAGTGGCATTGGTTGGCGGATGCGATGGCGGCGGCCGGGCTCATCCTGCTGCTGGCGCGTGTGTTGCGGCCGCAAGTCATCGTTGGAGTGCTGGTGGCGTGCGGGCTGCTCGTGCAGGTTGCACTGCTCAATCAGCCGACGGTGCAGTGGTACGGAGGGCTCTCCGGCGCGCTGCATGGCCTGGCGGCATGGGGCGGGCTACGGCTGCTGAGGCCATCCACGGACGCGGCAGAGGATCGTTTCTCACGCTGGATTGGCGTGGCGCTGTGCGCAGGCGTGCTGGTGAAGGTGTGGCTGGAGCAATCCTGGCTGTCGCCCATCGCCTTTGATCCGCACTGGGGGTTTGGCGTGGTGCGCATCGCTCATGCGTTTGGCGCGGCGAGCGGGTTGCTGATTTGGGTGTTGGGGGAGTGGCGCCTTCGCGACAATCGCCTGCCTAGGTGAGCAGCGGAAAGTCCGATGGGACAAAGCGGGAGTGCGAAAAATGCCCGCGCCCAATGAAGGCGCGGGCCGAAAGTACCAATAGGCTTACTTCACACGACGCCGACGGCCGGCCAAGCCGGCGGCCAGCAGCAATGCTGCGCCGCCCAGGCCGATAGCGCCGCCACCGCCGCCACCGCTGGACGTGGTCGTCGCAGGCGGGGTGGTGGTGCCGGTGCTCGCTGCGGCTGCAGTGACTGTCACGTTGGCGGTATCGGTGGCGGTCGCGCCGGTGTTGCTCGTCAGCATGACCTTGAAGGCGTAGGTGCCCTCGGCCGATGGCGTGAATGTGGCGGTGTAATTGCCGTTGCTATCGGGGCCGGCAGTGGTGAGGCTGACGGACGGCCCGGAAGTCTGCGCCCATTGCACGCTCGCGATGGTATTGACGAGGCCGGCATTGCCGGTTGCTGTGAGCGTGACCGCGTTGTTTGCGACCACTGTGCTTGCCGACGTCGATGCGTGCACAGTCGGATTGCCCTTCGCCAGCGCAACGGCGGCACCCGCATCCAGCATGCCGGCGCCGCAGACGCCCGTATGCGTTGCGCAGTATGTGCCCGCCGGGAATGGCCGAGCCGACTGCTGGAGGACGGTGGCAATCTGATCTGGTGTCAGCGAGCTGTTGACCGACAGCATCAGCGCCGCGACACCTGCGACGTGCGGAGTCGCCATCGAAGTGCCGATTTCCGTCCCATACGTGTCTGCGGCCGGCCCCTGCGTGCCGGTATTTGACAACGAGGTGATCGGGGTCCCGCTACCAAGCACTATCGTGCCCGAGCCACCGCCCGGCGCGCTGATGGTGGTGCCCGTACCGACGTTGGCATAGTTCGCACTATCACCATCGATCGTATGTGCCGTCACCGCGATGACGCCATTGCAGTTGGCCGGCGACCCAATGATGCCTGCGCCATCGTTGCCAGTCGCGACAACGATCGTGGCCCCTCGTGCGCGTGCCGCCGTGATGGCAGCCTGTTCGGCGGAGAGGCAGTTGCCCGCTCCACCAAGGCTCATGTTCACCACTTTTGCCATGGGCGAGTTGACCGGTAGTGGTGTGCCGTTAGCGCCAAGTACGCTGCTGTCGCCGGTTACCCAGGCCATGGCATCAATGATGTCAGATGCTACGCCGCCGCACTTGCCGAGGGCGCGAGCCATCTGGATGGTCACGTTGGGCGCAATGCCGGCGACCCCAAGCGAATTGTGTTGAGCAACGATCTGGCCCGTCACGAAGGTGCCATGCCAGCTGCTGTTGCGCAGGGTCGAGCCGCAGTAGGTCGGAAAGTTGGTGGTATCCGTATTGCTGACCCAGTCGCCCGGATCCGACGGGTTGCTGTCGCGGCCAGCTGGCGTGTCGGACGGATCGTTCTCGACGAAGCCCAGTGGCACTGTGTTGTGGCTGGAAGGATCAGGCGTGCCGTTGTAGACGTTGTTGCTGATGAAGTCGTATCCCGAGCGGATGTTCGCGCCCGCGAGATCTTCATGGTTGGCCAGCAGGCCGGTATCGATGACGGCCACGTAGACCGAATTCACACCCTTGGTCTTATCCCATGCAGTTGTGATGTTCGCTCCGCCGGCTGCGGTTGTCGCGGGTCCGTTGGCGACCGTCGTGCTCGGCCATAGGTTCCACTGATTGGCGAATTGAGGGTCGCTGGCCACGGCCGTAGGGCGCATGATCCGGTCGGGGGAGACATACTCGAATTGGCCGCTCGCCTCCATCCGGTGTGCCACCGTTTGAGCGTCTGCAAATGACATGACGTTGGGTAGCGTGACCACATGAGCACCCCCTGACATGGGCCTCTTATACGTCACTTGAAGTTGTGCGGCGGCCGACCAGCGTTGCACCGTTGCAACGTCCGGGCGCGCAGCCGTGCTATCAGTCCCATTGGATTGCGGCTTCAGCCCGCCGCTTTTTTCCTTCACAATGAGTTGAGTTACCCATTGCAATTGGGCTGTTGGTGTGGCGACCTTTCCGACGGCTAGCGCCGGGACAGCGTGATACGAGACCAGTCCAAGCGCGACGAGTGCGCGGACAATGCCCCCCTGGGCAATCAATTTCATGTAATTAACCTGTTATTTTGGGAAACGGAGGCGCAATTATCACAAGAATTGCGCGTTTCCTCGCTTAAACAGGCTAACTGCGTTGTTTAGTAATTTTTATATCTGGCTCAAATCGCGTGTGCGGTACGGTCAATCGGCGTAACCAGCCAAGAGCCGCGTACCGCGCAGCGTTGCACGCGAAAAGCGAGGCGCCTTGTGGGAGGCGCGTGCGCTTAATGCGCCTTCGGGCGACGGCGACCGCCGTACATGCCGGCCACCAACAGCAGCGCTGCACCGGCCAGCGGGATGGTCCCACCGCCTCCACCACCGCTGCTGGAACTCCCGGTCGATCCGCCCGACCCCGTCGTCCCACTACCCGCGCCGGCTGGCGCCGTGTTCTGGGCATAACTGACAGCACCTGCGGTATCCAGCAGGCCCGCGCCGCAGATGCCGGTGTTCACGGCGCAAAACGTGCCGCTCGGGTGCGGGCGTGCGGTCTGCTTCAGACCCGCCAATACCTGCGCGTTCGACAACTGTGGTTGCACACTCAGCATCAACGCGATGGTGCCGGCTGTTTCCGGTGTCGAGAAGCTCGTACCTGCCACCGACTTGACCGTGGGATTGCCGACGCTCTGCGTACCGTCGTTCGAGTCGGCCTGGATGACGGAGACGGGCTCCGCACAAGTTGCCGGATTTGTCGTGGTGACGACCTTCGAGTTGCCGCAGCCACCGCCCGGCGCCGACAGCGCCACCTGCGGCCCGACGTTCGCGTAGCTGGCGTTCTCGCCGCTGTCGACGTGCGCGGTGACGGCGATGGCGCCTGCGCAATTGGCCGGCGCATCAACGGTCTGCGCGGCTTCATTGCCGGCGGCCGCCACCACGATGGCGCCGCGTGCGGCCAACTGGTTCACCGCGTCCTGTTCTGCCGCAGAGCACTGCGTGGTGCTGCCCAGGCTCACGTTCACCACACGCGCCGGGTTGGCGTTGGTCGGCACGCCGGACACGTTGATGCCGCCCGCCCACAGCATGCCGTCCACCGTGTCGGACAGCAGCGCGCCGCATTTGCCCGACACGCGTACCGGCACGATCGGCGTATTCCAGCCTACCCCTGCGATATCGAGGGTGTTGTTTGTCTGGGCGGCGAGTACGCTGCTGACCTCGGTGCCGTGCCAACTGCTTGCCGCAGGATTGCTAATGTCATTGGTGGTGCAGCCGGAGATATTGGGAACGTCGGCTGCAGTAACGATGTCGCCCAGGTCATGCGCGTCCGTCCCCCGGCCGAAGGAATTCCCCGCGCGCGCAGGGTCCGAAATAAAGTTGTAGCCCGGCAGGATCTTGGGCGACAGATCAGGGTGATCGGTATAGCCGGTATCGACCACCGCCACCACGATGCCCGTGGAGCCCTGCGTGATGCTCCACGCCGCGGCTGCGTTGATGCCGCCCGGTACCAGCGCCGGTGCGGCCAGGTTGTTCTGCGTGGCGAACAGCGGATCGTTCGGAATGGTGTTGGGCCGCAGGATGCGATCAGGCACGACATAGGCCACGCGGGCGTCCTGCGCGATCTTGTCGACGGTGGCCTGGATGCTGGCCGCATCGGTCAGGCCGGTGTGCATGAGCTGCGCATTGGTGCCCAGCGTGCGCTTGACCTGCAGCGTGCTGCCCGCTGCTTGCGCTACCGACAGCAAGCGGTTGTTCGCCTCGCTGGCGGAGAGCGTCTTGCGCGTGCCACTCGTGTCGTCGCGCCATTTGATGATCAGGTCACCGGTGTATTGCGGCAGCGGCGCGGCAGCTGTGGCGACCTGGCTGCCCATCACCCAGGCAAGACAGGCCAGGCCGGCGCCCGCGCGGAGCCAAGACTTCAACCGGAAGAGGGAGGGGGTCATCAGCGGGTGCTCCGTGGGGGTCTCGTTGTAATGAGAAACGTCGTCAGGATGTGATCGTTGACATACCGTTACACAAAACCAAAGGTAGCACGCGACTTGTCCGCTTGGTGTTGCGGCGACGGCCGATCACGTTTGCGAGGGGAAAAAGGCCGGCTGGTGCGTTGCTGCTGAAGCAGATTGCGGGCCTGGCGAGGGAATGGGGAGCCGGGAACCGGACGCCAGGCGGCGCCCGATCATTCACAGTGTGGAGTGGTGTCGCGGTAGTTCAGCGTTGAATCTTCATGATGCGATCCGGGTCGGCCGAAGCGATGCCGGGCGTGCCGCGCAACGCTGTCACTGCGCCATCCAGCGTGGCCGATGCATCGCCCGAGCTGGCGCGCACCACCCAGAATCCACCCGACATCGGACGCACCACCGCAAAGGCCAGGCGCGGCGTTGCGCGTGCGCCGGCAGCATCCAGCACGCCTTGCACGGTGGCGGACGAGGTGGTCGGCGTGCTCAGGCCGATGATGATGTCGCCCAGACTATGTGCAGCCGACACGGAAGCAGGAGGCTGGGTGTTGGCCGAGGCGGGGTCCATGGCAGGCGGTTTGCCCGGATCAATGGCCGGCACGGACTTGCACGCGGCCAGCAGGCACAGGCCGAGAGCCGCGGCCAGCGCAGGCTTGGCGGTCGACAGCAGGGATCGAGGGCGGGCAGCCGGTTGGATCGTGCGGGCCATGCGGGCCATGAAGTTCTCCTTGGATTCGGTAGAGGGTGTTTGTAGCGCGTGCATCCGGAATGTTCGTGCCAACCCTGGCAGCAATGGTTCCGGTATAGGCGATCACTGTGCCACGCGGCGGGATTTCCGCGTCGCGGATTCAGGTGCCGATTGCGCACGGCCCGCGGCGAGCATCTCGTCTGCGTGGCGCCGCGTGGTGTCGGTGAGCGACGCGCCGCCCAGCATGCGGGCGATCTCGTCCACGCGGCCTGTGGCGTCCAGCACCACGAGGTCGGACCGCGTGCTGCCGGCGACCGTCTGCTTGGCGACTTGAATATGGTGATTGGCGAGCGCGGCTACTTGCGGCAGGTGCGTGACGCACAGCACCTGGCGGCGCATGCCGAGTTCGCGCAGGCGTCGTCCCACGACTTCTGCCACCGCACCGCCGATGCCGGAATCTACTTCGTCGAAGATCAGCGTGGGCGTCGGGCTTGCCTCGCTGGCAATCACCGAGATGGCCAGGCTGATACGCGCCAGCTCGCCGCCCGAGGCGACCTTCGCCAACGGCCGTGGTGACACGCCCGCATGCCCCGCGACGAGGAATTCGACTTGCTCCAGCCCCGCTGCGCCGCCATGTTCCAGCGCGTGCAGCGCGATGTCGAAGCGGCCGCCGGCCATCGACAGGCCTTGCATGGCCCCGGTCACCGCGTCGGCCAACTCGCGCGCGGCCTTGGCGCGGTCGCGCGACAGCGATTGCGCGACCGTCATATAGGCGGCTTGGGTTTGCGCTTCCTGGGCCTGCAGCGCATCCAGGTCGGATGCCGCTTGCAGCGCGGCCAGTTGCGCCTGCCGTTCAGCCAGTTCAGCGGGCAGCGTTTCGGGGGCGACGCGGTATTTGCGTGCCATGGTGTGCAGTGCCTGCATGCGTGCGTCAACTTCGGCCAGGCGGTCCGGGTCCAGCTCGGCGCGATCGGCATAGCGGGCGAGCGTGTGCACGGCCTCCTGGATCTGCACCTCGGCCGGCTCAAGTGCAGCCAGCACGTCGGTAAGCGCGGGGTCGATCTCGGCCAGTTCACGCAGCGTATGGAGCGTCGCTCCCAGTTGCGTGAGCACCGCACCTTCGGACTCGGACAACCCATCCAGCGCCGCGCGCGTGCCTTCGATCAGGCTGGCTGCGTGCGACAGGCGGTGGTGCTCGGCCTGGACCTCTTCCCACTCGCCAGGTTGCGGGCCAAGCTTCTGCAATTCGTTGACCTGCCATTCGATGCGCTCGCGCTCGAGCTGGACTTCGCGCGACTGCTGCTCGGCGGCTTCGCGTGCCCGCACCACGGCATGCCACTCCCGGTAACGTTCTCCGACCACGCGCACGGCGCCTTCCAGGCCCGCATGGGCGTCGAGGAGGCTGCGCTGCGCATCCGCCTTCAGCAGCAGTTGATGCGCGTGCTGACCGTGGATGTCGACCAGTTGTTCGCCCACCTCGCGCAGCTGCGCCAGCGTGACGGCCGCGCCGTTGATGAAGGCTTTGCTGCGGCCGGCAGCATCGACTGTGCGACGCAGCAGGATCACGCCCTCGTCGTCGTGCAGTTCATGTGCCTCCAGCCATGCGGCCACATGCGGATGCACGTCGAACTCGGCGGTGATGTCGGCACGCGGCGCGCCTTCGCGCACGACAGCCGCATCGGCGCGCTCACCCAGCGTGAGTGCAAGTGCATCGATCAGGATGGATTTGCCCGCGCCGGTCTCGCCCGTAAACACGGTAAAACCGTCGGCCAGATCGAGATCCAGCGCGTGAACGATGACGAAATCGCGGATGGTGAGGCTGCGCAGCATGGAAGCGGTGAGCGAGGAGTTTTAGTACCTGCCCATGATTCGTAGCGAGCGGCTCGAGGTTGAAGCGAGAAGCGCAGCCGTACATGCGTACGGCGAGCATTGCAAGTTCAAGATCGGGCCGCGCAGTAGGATCATGGGCAGGTTCTTAGAGCCGGTTGTCTTCGGTCGGATACTCGTGCCAGTGCAGCTTCTTGCGCAGCGTGGCGTAGTAGTTGTAGCCGACCGGGTGCAGCAGCCGCACCGTGCGCTCCGAGCGGCGCACCACGATGCGGTCACCGGGCAGCAGTGACGTGAGCGACTGCATGTCGAAGTTGACGCTGGCATCGCGCCCGCTGGTGACCTGGATGACCACCTCGGCGTCGTGCGGAATGACAATCGGCCGGTTCGACAGCGAGTGCGGTGCGATGGGCACCAGCACCAGACCCGAGAGCGCGGGATGCAGGATCGGCCCGCCGGCAGACAGCGCATACGCCGTCGAGCCCGTGGGCGTGGAGACGATCAAGCCGTCCGAACGCTGGTTGTACATGAAGAAGCCGTCGACCGACACGGCAAGCTCCACCATGCCCGAGGTGCCCGAGCGGTTGACTACCACGTCGTTGAAGGCGAGGGCGGAGAAGATGACCTCGTCGTCGCGCACGACCTGTGCCTGCAGCAGCGTGCGGGTTTCGGCCTCGTAGCGGCCCGACAACATGTCGGGCAGCACGGTGTGTACGTCGTCGAACGGAATGTCGGTCATGAAGCCGAGCCGCCCGTGGTTGACGCCGATCACGGGGACGCTGGCACCGGCCAGGTGGCGTCCAATGCCGAGCAGCGTGCCGTCACCGCCGAGGACGACGGCCACGTCGGCGTGGCGCGCCATCTCTTCGGGCGGCAGGGCAGGGTAGTCCTGAACGCCGATGTTGAGCGCCGTTTCGCGCTCGAAGACAATGTCATGCCCGCGCGCGGCAATGCACGACGCCAGTTCCATGAGAGGGCCGGCAATGTTGGCAGCCGAATACCGGCCGACCAGCGCAACGGTCTTGAAAGGCGAAACGGACGAGGCGGCGGGAGCTTGCGGGGCCACGGCGGACGAGGGAATCGACATGCGCGCATTACACCATATCGATATGACCGTCGCCACGTCAGCGCGTGTTTCGTGGAGAAACGCCGACATCACCCGTAGACGGGCGCCGATTTTGCGTAAAATTGAAGAATCATGGACAAGCGCGCCACTATCCTCCTCAAGACCTTGATCGAACGGTATATCGCCGAGGGCCAGCCCGTGGGCTCGCGCACCTTGTCGAAGTATTCGGGGCTCGATCTGTCGCCGGCCACCATCCGCAATGTGATGTCCGACCTCGAGGAGATGGGCTTCATCGCGAGCCCCCACACCTCCGCCGGGCGCGTGCCGACGCCACGCGGCTATCGCCTCTTCGTCGATACGATGCTGACGGCCAGCCCGCTGGATGTGCTGAGCACGCAAGACCGCATGGCGCAGCAGATGGTGGGTGCGATTGCCGAGCAGGTGCGCACGCAGCTGGCGTCGCATGGGTCGGAATCGTCGCAGCGGGTGATTGCGGCGGCGGCGCAGACCTTGTCCAACCTCTCGCAGTTTGCCGGCATCGTGATGACGCCGCGCCGCACGCATGCGTTCCGGCAGATCGAATTCCTGAGGCTGTCGGAATCGCGCATCCTGCTGATCGTCGTTACGCCCGAAGGCGACGTGCAGAACCGCATCATCCATACCGATACGCCGTACAGCCCGTCGCAACTGGTGGAAGCGGCCAACTACATCAATGCACACTACGGCGGCCAGACCTTCGATGCGGTGCGCGAAAGCCTGCGCGGCGAGCTGTCTGCACTGCAGGCCGACATGACCGCGCTGATGCAGGCTGCCGTGGAAGCGGGCAGCAGTGCCGCGTCGGAAGAGGAACCGGTCGTCATTTCGGGCGAACGCAAGCTGCTGGATGTGGAAGATTTGTCTTCATCCATGGACAAGCTGCGCCGGCTCTTTGCCGTGTTCGAACAGAAGACCGGCCTGCTGCAACTGCTGGACGTATCGAGCCGTGCCGAGGGCGTGCAGATCTTCATCGGCGGCGAAAGCAGCCTTGTGCCGCACGAAGACATGGCCGTCATCACCGCGCCGTACGAGGTGGACGGCAAGATTGTCGGCACGCTGGGCGTGATCGGGCCGATGCGCATGGCGTATGAGCGCGTGATCCCGATCGTGGATATCACAGCCAAGCTGCTATCCAGCACCCTCAGCCAGTATTGAAACAACGCCGCCTGTGGCGGGCGGCGTTGCCCGCCAATGTCTCAGGCTGAAAACTGCTCGAACGCCGCCAGCGCATGCGTGGCGTACATCATCGAAGGGCCGCCTCCCATGTAGACGGCTGTTCCCAACACCTCTTCCAGTTCGGCACGGGTTGTGCCGAGTTTGACCAGCGCCTGGACATGGAAGCCGATGCAGTCGTCGCAGCGGCTGGAAATGGCTATTCCCAGCGCCACCAGTTCCCGCGTCTTCTTGCTCAGTGCGCCGTCTTTTGTGCCGGCTGCCGCCAGTTGGCTGAATGCCGTCATCAACTCCGGCTGCGATTCGCGCAAGCTGCGCATGTGCGCAGACACATCTTTGACCACGCTTTTGAATTCGGGCATGCCGCTCATGACAGTGCTCTCCTGGGCCGGGTGTGGAGTGAGGTAGCGAACTGGGCGGACTGGCATCAGCCGCCGCGCATCTTTTCGAGCATTCTCGTCCGCGCCCCGGGGCAAGGTCATGATGTAGCGCAACGACGCGCTTAGAAACTGCCCGTGAACTGATACCGCCCGCCCGGGTGCCACATGGTTGCCACGGAGGCGACCTGGCCCTGGGATAGCGTCTTGCGCCGTAGCATCAGACACGGTTCGCGCACATCCATGTGCAGCATTTCGGCGATCTCGCGCGGCGGCAGGCGCGCCTCGATGCCGTAATCCACGCCCTGCAACGGGGCGGCACGCATGAGGTAGGCGTTTGGCGTGGTCTGCGTGAAATCCTGTTGCATATAGTCAGGGGCCAGCGCGGCATTCACCCAGCGGTCTTCCACCTGGATCGGCAGGTCATTCTCGAAGTGCACGATCAGCGAATGGAACAGGGCGCGCCCCACCGGTACGCCGAAGGACGCGGCCATCGCTTCGTTGGCGCGGGCGCGCTCCAGCTTGTGCAGCTCGGCACGGTGCCGGTGACCGCGTGCGGCAATTTCCTCGGCGATGTTGCGGATCGCCACCAGCGTCGCCTGGTACTTCTGCTGCGCGACGAACGTCCCCAACCCCTGCACGCGCGTGAGGATCTGCTCGGCGGTCAGCTCGCGCAGCGCGCGATTGACCGTCATGCGCGACACGCCAAACGTCTGCGCGAGCGTGGTCTCCCCCGGGATCATTTCGCCTTCTTGCCACTCGCCGCTGCGGATGCGCATGAGGATGTCTTCCTTGATGCGCTGGAAGGCGGGCGTGCTGGCGGACGGGTCGTGTGACATGGACGTGGCTTGCGGTGCGGTTTGGGCGGCCGATGTGATGTGCGGATGGCGGTCATCATCAGGGTTTGCTCTTAGCTTGTAAAGTTTTCTTGCCTAAGTTGTATATACAACATAAGATGCGCTCCATGACAAAGGAGTTCGCAGGAGACCTCATATGAACGCCCCGACCAACGCTGCCCACCTGACCAACGACCCGCGCTACGACGCCTCGCGCGAAATCCGCGCCCCTCGCGGCACCGAGCTGCATTGCAAGAGCTGGCTGACCGAAGCGGCCTACCGGATGCTGCAGAACAACCTCGACCCGGACGTGGCCGAGAACCCCAAGCACCTCGTCGTGTATGGCGGCATCGGCCGCGCCGCGCGCGACTGGGCCTGCTTCGACAAGATCCTGGAAACGCTGCGCGAGCTGAACGACGACGAATCGCTGCTCGTGCAATCGGGCAAGCCGGTGGGCGTGTTCAAGACCCATCCGGATGCGCCGCGCGTCTTGATCGCCAACTCCAACCTCGTGCCCAAGTGGGCGAACTGGGAACACTTCAACGAGCTGGATCGCAAGGGCCTGTTCATGTACGGCCAGATGACGGCCGGCAGCTGGATCTACATCGGCAGCCAGGGCATCGTCCAGGGCACCTACGAGACGTTTGCCGAAGCCGGCCGCCAGCATTACGACGGCAAGCTGGCCGGCAAGTGGATCCTGACCGCAGGTCTGGGTGGCATGGGCGGCGCCCAGCCGCTGGCCGCCACGCTGGCCGGCGCCGTGTCGCTGAACATCGAATGCCAGCAATCGAGCATCGATTTCCGCCTGCGTACGCGTTACCTCGACAAGCAGGCCAAGGACATCGACGACGCGTTCAACCTGATTCGCCACCATTGCGAGCGCGGCGAGGCCGTGTCCATCGGCCTGCTCGGCAATGCGGCGGAAATCCTGCCGGAGCTGGTCAAGCGTGCCCGCGCCGGTGGCCTGAAGCCGGATCTGGTGACCGACCAGACCTCGGCGCATGATCTGGTCAACGGCTATCTGCCGGTTGGCTGGACGGTCGAGCAATGGCGTGCTGCGCAACGCGATCCGTCGCAGCACGCCCGCCTGACCGACGAGGCCGCCAAGTCCTGCGCCGTGCACGTGCAGGCCATGCTCGATTTCCAGGCCATGGGCATTCCGACCGTCGACTACGGCAACAACATCCGCCAGGTCGCGTTCGACCAGGGTGTGAAAAACGCCTTCGACTTCCCGGGCTTCGTGCCGGCCTACATCCGTCCGCTGTTCTGCGAGGGCAAGGGCCCGTTCCGCTGGGTGGCGCTGTCGGGCGATCCGGAAGACATCTACAAGACCGACGCCAAGATCAAGGAACTCTTCCCGCACAACACGCACGTGCATCGCTGGCTCGACATGGCGCGGGACCGCATCGCGTTCCAGGGGCTGCCCGCACGCATCTGCTGGCTGGGCCTGGGCGAGCGTCACCTGGCCGGCCTGGCCTTCAATGAGATGGTCAAGAACGGCGAGTTGAAGGCGCCCATCGTGATCGGCCGCGATCACCTGGACACGGGCTCGGTCGCCAGCCCCAACCGCGAAACCGAAGCCATGCGCGATGGCACCGACGCCGTGTCGGACTGGCCGCTGCTCAACGCGCTGCTCAACACGGCCGGCGGTGCGACGTGGGTGTCGCTGCACCACGGCGGCGGTGTCGGCATGGGCTATTCGCAGCACTCGGGCGTGGTGATCGTCGCCGACGGCACCGATGCTGCGGCCAAGCGCCTGGGTCGTGTGCTCGTCAACGATTCCGGCTCCGGCGTCATGCGCCATGCCGATGCCGGCTACGAAACCGCCATTGCCTGCGCCAAGCGCAACGGTTTGAACCTGCCGATGATCGGCTAAGTTAGAGACATCCTGCTCGTATTGCTATGAACACCATGACCACGCCCCCCATCCTGACATTGCAACCCGGCGAGATGTCCTTTGCCGACCTGCGCCGCGTGTGGCTGGCCCCGACGCCCATCGCGCTGTCTGGCGACTGCGCGGCCGCCATTGAAGCGTCGGCCGCCACGGTACAGGCCATCGTCGCCAAGGGCGCACCGGCCTATGGCATCAACACCGGATTCGGCCTGCTGGCCAAAACGCAGATCGCCACGCACGAGCTGGAGCGCCTGCAACGCAACCTGATCCTCTCGCACGCCGTCGGCACGGGTGAAGACCTGAGCGACAACGTGGCGCGACTGGTGCTGCTGATGAAGGCTGCCAGCCTGGCGCGCGGCTATTCGGGCGTGCGCCGTGTCGTGATCGACACGCTGCTGGCACTGCTGAACGCCGGCATCGTACCGTGCATTCCGTCCAAGGGGTCGGTGGGCGCGTCGGGCGATCTGGCACCGCTGGCGCACATGACGCTTGCCCTGCTGGGTGAGGGCGACGTACGTGTGAACGGCGTGCGCACGCCGGCGCGTGCCGCGTTGGCCGCCGCCGGCATCGAGCCGATCGCACTGGCCGCCAAGGAAGGCCTGGCGCTCATCAACGGCACGCAGGTGTCGACCGCGCTGGCGCTCAACGGCCTGTTCCTGGCCGAGCGTCTGCTTCAAGCCGCCACCGTGTCGGGGGCATTGTCGGTGGATGCCGCCAAGGGCAGCGATGCGCCGTTCGACCCGCGCGTGCACACCGTGCGTGGTCAGGCGGGGCAGATCGCCACCGCGGCCGTGTATCGCAACCTGCTGGCCGGCAGCGCCATCCGCCAGTCGCACCTCGTGGGCGACAAGCGCGTGCAAGACCCGTACAGCCTGCGCTGCCAGCCGCAAGTCATGGGCGCGTGTTTCGACCTGATCCGTCAGGCCGGCGCCACGCTGCTCACCGAAGCCAACGCAGTGACCGACAACCCCCTGGTCTACGCCGACGCTGGTGAAGTGATCTCCGGCGGCAACTTCCACGCCGAGCCGGTGGCGTTTGCCGCCGACATGCTTGCGCTGGCGATTGCCGAGATCGGTGCGTTGTCCGAGCGCCGCATCGCGCTGCTGATCGACTCCACGCTGTCGGGCCTGCCGCCGTTCCTGGTCGAGCAGCCGGGCCTGAACTCGGGCTTCATGATTGCGCACGTCACGGCCGCCGCGTTGGCCTCGGAAAACAAGACGTTTGCCCACCCGGCCAGCGTGGACAGCCTGCCGACTTCCGCCAACCAGGAAGACCACGTCAGCATGGCGACCTTCGCCGGCCGCCGTTTGCAGGACATGGCCGAGAACACCGCCACCATCGTCGGCATCGAAGCGCTGGCGGCAGCGCAGGGCATCGACTTCCACAAGCCGCTGGCGACGTCCGACACGCTCCAGAAAGCGCACGGCTGCATCCGCGCGCGCGTGGCCTACTACGGTGAAGATCGCCTGTTCGCCCCCGACATCGAAGGGGCCCGCCGCCTCGTGCTCGACGGCGATCTGGGCGATTCGTGCCGCGCGCACGTCGGCGAACTCGCACTCGTCTGACCATGCTCGCCCAAGCTGAACCGAACGTCTGGCAAGGCCGCGTCGATGCGGAGGAAGGCCCGCTGGGCTTGCGTTGGCACCAGACGGTGCGCCGCATCGATGCATCGACGCCGCTGGCCAACACCGTCGCCCTGGCGGGTTTCGCCTGCGATGCCGGTGTCGCACGCAACCACGGGCGAACCGGCGCACAGGCGGGCCCCGCCGCCATCCGCAAGATGCTGGCGAACTTGCCCGCGCGTGCCGGCCGTGTGGTCGTCGATGCGGGCGACGTGACTTGCCAAGGCGATGCGCTGGAAGACGCGCAGAGCGAATTGGCCGGTGTGCTCCACGATCTGCTCGATCGCGGCGCGTTTCCGATCGCGCTCGGCGGCGGGCATGAGATCGCGTGGGCCTCGTTTGGCGGCTTGGCGCGGCATCTGGCGGCGAAATCCCACCAGCCCCCGCGTATCGGCATTCTCAACCTCGATGCGCATTTCGATTTGCGTGCGGGTGAGCGCGGCAGCTCGGGCACGCCGTTCCGCCAGATCGCCGAAGACTGTGCCCGGCGCGGCTGGCCGTTCCACTACGCCTGCCTGGGCGTGAGCACCTACGCCAACACCGAAGCGCTGTTCGCGCGTGCGCGCCAGCTCGGCGTGCGCTGGATGCACGACGACGAGATGGACGTCATGCAGCTCGCCCACGTGCTGAAGGTGGTCGAGGTGTTCCTGAGCCAGGTCGACCACGTCTATCTGACGATGTGCCTCGACGTGCTGCCGGCCGCCGTGGCCCCCGGCGTGAGCGCACCGTCGGCACGCGGCGTCGGGATGGACGTGATCGAGCCCATCGTCGATCGCGTGGTCAGCTCGGGCAAGCTGCGGCTGGCGGATGTGGCGGAACTGAACCCGTCGCTCGATATTGACAATCACACCGCACGTGTCGCTGCCCGTCTGGTGGCGCGCGTGGCAGACGGCATCGGCCTGCAGGGAGCCGCACATGACTGATCCGGCCAACCTGCACTGGGACGCGCTCTGGACCAACGTCCACCTCGCCACGCTCACCGCCGATGCTGACGGCTACGGCGAAATCCGTGACGGTGCCATCGCGGTCAAGGATGGCCGCATTGCGTGGCTCGGCTACCGCGCTGATGTGCCCGTCAACGCCCGCGCCACACGCGAACACGATGGCGCCGGCGCGTGGCTCACGCCCGGCCTGATCGATTGTCACACGCACCTCGTCTACGCCGGCAACCGCAGCAATGAATTTGAAGCGCGCCTGAACGGCGTGCCGTACGAAGAGATCGCGCGGTCGGGCGGGGGCATCCTGTCCACCGTCCGTGCCACGCGTGCGGCCAGCGAAGACGCGTTGGCCGAAGCCAGCCTGCCGCGCCTGAATGCGTTGCGCGCCGAAGGTGTCACCACCGTCGAAATCAAGTCCGGCTACGGCCTGAACCTGGAAACGGAGCGCCGCATGCTGCGGGTCGCACGGCGCTTCGGCCAGGCGTTGCCGGTGCGCGTGCGGACAACCTTCCTCGGCGCGCATGCCGTGCCGCCCGAATTCGCCGGCCGTGCGGATGACTACATCGATCACCTCTGCATCGATGTGCTGCCCGCCCTCGCAGCGGAAGGTCTGGTCGATGCTGTTGACGCCTTCTGCGAAACCATCGGCTTCACGCCCGCACAGACGGCGCGCATGTTCGACGCGGCGCAACGCCACGGCTTGCCGGTCAAGCTGCACGCCGAGCAACTCTCCGACCAGGGTGGCGCAGCGCTGGTGGCTCGCTACGGCGGCCTTTCAGCGGATCACCTCGAATGCCTGACCGATGCCGGCATCGCAGCCATGGCGCAGGCCGGCACTGTGGCTGTACTGCTGCCTGGCGCGTTCTACTGCCTGCGCGAAACGCGCCTGCCGCCGATGGCCGCCCTGCGCGCCGCCGGTGTGCCGATGGCCGTGTCGACCGACTGCAACCCTGGCACGTCGCCGTTGTCGTCGCTGCTGCTGGCGATGAACATGGCGTGCACGCTGTTCCGCCTGACGCCGCTGGAAGCGCTGACCGGCGCCACGCGTCACGCCGCCGCTGCGCTGGGTCTGTCAGGCACGTGTGGGGTCCTTGCCCCGGGCTGCGCGGCAGATTTCGCGCTCTGGCGCATCGATCGGCCTGCCGATCTAGCCTATGCGATGGGGCTCAACCCGTGTGCCGGTGTGGTCAAGGACGGCGTGGTGGTGGCGTAAGGCACACTCGATGACTCGGCTCGTATAATCGGCCGGGTCTATCGCGAACCCGCGCCCATGCCTTTCTTGCCCGAACCCCTGTTCCAGCACGGTCAGCCCGATCGCACCGCGATCCTGCTCGTCAACCTCGGCACACCCGACGGCACGTCGCCGCGCGAGGTGGGCCGCTACCTGCGTCAGTTCCTGTCCGACCCCCGCGTGGTGGAGATTCCGCGCGCCGTGTGGTGGTTCATCCTCAATGGGCTGATCGTGCCGCTGCGTTCGCGGGCGTCAGCGCACAAGTACGAAAGCATCTGGCTGCGCGAGGCCAACATGACGGGCTCGCCGCTGCTTGTCTACAGCGAGCGGCAGGCGCATGCGCTGCAGCAGTTGCTCAACGCGCAGGGTCACGATGTGGTGGTCGCCTGCGCGATGCGCTATGGCAATCCGTCGATCCCATCGGTCATGCAGGCGCTGCGCAAGCAGGGTGTCGAGCGCATCCTCGTGTTGCCGATGTATCCGCAGTATTCCGGCACCACCACTGCGACGGCCTTCGATGAGGTCTTCCGCGTGCTGGGTGAAATGCGCAATCAGCCCGAGTTGCGACTGGTCAAGCATTTCCACGATGACCCCGCTTACATCAATGCGCTGCACCAGCAGGTGGGCGCGTATTGGGCGCAGCATGGCGCGCCTGACTTTGCGCATGGCGACAAACTGGTGCTGTCGTTCCATGGCGTGCCGCGACGAACGCTGGAGTTGGGTGACCCTTACCACTGCGAATGTCTCAAGACCGGCCGCTTGTTGGGCGAAGCGCTCGGCCTGCAGCCGGGCCAGTACCTTGTCACCTTCCAGTCGCGCTTTGGCCGCGCCGAATGGCTGCAGCCTTACACCGCGCCCACGCTGGAAGAGCTCGGCCGCGTTGGCACCAACCGCGTCGACGTGTTCTGCCCTGGCTTCCCGGCCGATTGCCTGGAGACGCTGGAAGAGATCGCCATGGAAGGGCAGTCCACGTTCCGTGTCGCCGGCGGCAAGGATTTCCATTACATCCCGTGCCTGAACGACAGCGAAGCGTGGATTGCCGGCATTGCCGACATTGCGCTTGCACATCTGCAGGGCTGGCCGCTCACGCTTACGCACCCGCATGTGCTGGATGCCAGCCGCACCCGCGCGCAGAGCAAGGGGGCCGCCGCATGAAAGTGAGCACCGACGCGGCCGATCGCGTGCGCATCGACAAATGGCTATGGGCGGCGCGTTTCTTTAAGACACGGTCGCAGGCGACCGATGCGGTGGAGCGCGGTCGCGTGCAGATCAACGATCAGCCGGTTCGTCCCGCCAAGGATGTCAAGATCGGTGACCACGTGCGGGTCCACGCCCATGAACAGCAGTGGGAAGTCGAGGTATTGGCGCTGGCGGAAGTGCGCGGTCCAGCCTCCGTTGCGCAAACGCTCTACGCCGAGACGGACACCAGTCGCTTAAAACGCGAAGAGAATGCCGACAAACGCCGGCTGTATCGGGAACCCGCCACACAAATTGCTGGCCGACCGACCAAGCGAGATCGACGGCGTATCGACAAACTCGGCGGAGAGTGAGGTACACCGTGCGAGTGTGTGCTAACTTAATACGCTCAAACCGCGCGGCATCTGCTGCATCTGTGCCGGCTTGATGATGTAGTGCTTGAAGAATGCCTTGCCGCTACCGTACTCCGTATAACGCGGTGTGACGGCCCCAGACAGGCAAATGAACGTTGTGGCTGCGGTCAGGGTCAACAGCAGGAGCACGGTCAGAACGGGCAGCTTGTTATGCATGGTACGAACCCTCAAAGAAGCTCGCGCCCCCCAGTTTTTTCTTGCATCATAGGCGGCCAATAAAGGCGTCGCAATTGCCATGCCGTTGCAGTCTGATGAAAGTTGTAACCCCATATTTCGTGATGCACGGCGCACAGTTGCTGCGCATCCGGCGCCCTTGAAAAGCGCGCCAATTGCCCCATAACGGGGACAAATCGTTTGTAAAAATCCAGCGGATCGTCTTCGGGTACATCCCGTGCGTCGATCCTCTTTATCCAGCGCTATGAAACACACTTCGGACACCTCCTCGAACTCGGACATGCCAGCGGACACCCAAGCCACCCAGCCGAACCAGTCGGCGACGGGCCAGGCGGCCCACGCTTATTCGAGCCAGGCTCAGCGCGCGAGCGCCGACGCCCAGGCCGTCGCTGGTGACGAAGCCGCCGTGGCAGAAGCCGTGGCCGACATGGACGTCGCAGAACTGCGCCGCCAACTGGAAGCTGCTGAAGAAAAGGCGCGCCAGAATTATGAAAACTGGGCGCGCGCAACGGCCGAAGGCGAGAACATCCGCCGCCGTGGTCAGGAAGACGTGGCTAAGGCTCACAAGTTCGCCATCGAAGGCTTCGCCGAATACCTGCTGCCCGTGATGGACAGCCTGCAGGCCGCCTTGGCGGACACCTCGGGCGACGCCACCAAGCTGCGCGAGGGTGTTGAGCTGACCCTCAAGCAGCTGTACGCCGCATTCGAAAAGGGCCGCGTCACCGAGCTGAACCCGGTGGGCGAAAAGTTTGATCCGCATCGCCATCAAGCCATCTCGATGGTGCCGGCCGATCAGGAAGCCAATACGGTGGTCGCTGTTCTGCAGCGTGGCTACACGCTGGCCGACCGCGTGCTGCGCCCGGCCCTCGTGACGGTGGCGGCGCCCAAGTAAGCCCACGCCCCGTGATCCAGAACGCAACCACTTCGCAATACGCCAACGGCGCGATCCCGGTCGACAAGACCGCATTCGCGGCGTTTGGCATGCGCGAGGTGAACACAGAGACCTTCGACGCAGCCATTGCGGCGGCGGGCGATGCGCTCGTGTGCGTGTTCTTCTGGGGCGTCGATTGCTTCAACTGCGAGATGGCCAAGAAGGCCATGCTCGCGCAACCGGCCGCCGTGCGTGAGCTTGGGCTGAACTGGCTGCACGCGAACGTCTATGCGCACCCTCAGCTGGGCCAGCGCTTTGGCCTGCACGGTATTCCGGTGTTCATGTTTTTCCATCGTGGCAAGAAGCTCGGCCGGGCGACCGGCTGGCATGGCCACGCGCAATTTGCCGCCGCCGTTGCCAATGCGCGCAACAAGCTGGCCGGCAAGCCGCTCATCTGAGGCAGCGACCATCATGACGTCGATGCCGGTGGCTGCGGCCTTTCTTATCTCTTCGTCTTTCCGTGCTGTGCGCCCCAAGCGCGTGGCGCGCACTTCGCCGCGCGCCGCCCAGGCGATGAACGCGGCCATTGCCGCCGCCCGGCGGTTGTTCTAGTGCCCTTGCGGCACGTTGCCGCCGGGCTCTCCCTACTCCCCCAGAAGTTTCGGCTTCGTATCACCGCCGGCCGGCCTATGCGCCCGCTGGTGTTCTTGCCGCTGCGTTGCATTGGCCCGTAAGGCCATCGGCAGCGGTTTTGCCTCGTGTTGAACATTGACCTGTAGGAGATCGTCATGTCCAAAGCAGCCACCATCTACCTGACTGAGCTGGACCTCACCCGTCTGGAGAATGCCGCCACTCGCGCGGGCAACAACTCACCGCTGGCCGATCTGGTCGACGACCTCATTGCTCGTGCCAACGTGGTGCCCGGCAACAAGATTCCCGCCGATGTGGTGACCATGAACTCGGTCGTGTGCGTGGTGGATGACGCCGGCGCCGAACAAGAGTGGACGCTCGTCTACCCGGAAGACGCCAACGTGACGTCGGCCAAACTGTCAGTGCTCTCGCCGATGGGCGCGGCGCTGCTGGGTGCGCGTGCGGGCAAGTCGGTCAAATACTCGGCGCCCAATGGCGCACAGCGCTCCTTGCGCATCGATCGCGTTGCGTTCCAGCCCGAGGCCAGCGGCCAGCACACGCTCTAAGCCGGCGGCGTCCTATCGCGAGAGGCTGTACCCGACGCGCAACTGCGAGCCCAGCTTGTGGTTGTAGTCGAGCAGGCTCTCGCCGTAGCCGGTGAAATACTGGATGAACAGGTAGCCAGCCGTGCCGGTAAAGATCCGGCTCATCGGATACGTCAATTGCGCGTCGACGCTGCCGTAGGCCTTGCGGGTGCCTTTGCGCAGCGTGGCGGCCAATTCCCAGCCGTTGGGGGCGCCATAGGACACGCGGAAATCCCCAAAACCCCGGTAGTGCGCGATATCGGTGTTGCCGGTGCGCGTGAGGTACGCGTACAGCTTCGGCTCGAACTTCCAGTGGTAATCGTTCAGGTCACCAAAGTGAAACGTCGGGCGTACAAACACGGTGTTGATGGCGCGCGAGGCGTCGCCGTCGCGGCCGTTCGACTCGTGCTCGATGCCGCCCGCGAACGATAGCCGCGTGAGGGCGCCGCCATGGATGCCCGTATCGGGCCGGTAATAGAACACGCTGGGCCGGTAGTTCGTATCGCGGAACGGCGCCGATTCCTTGCCCACATCCCACAGCGAGAACTGCGTATAACCGAAGTACACGTTATCCAGCAGCGCTGCCGATGCCGGGTTCTCTGGCTGAAAAATCCGAAACTTGAAGCTCAACTGGAACTTGGCGTTCAGGCCCCCATGCGCGCCCACTGCGGCGAACATGGGTTCGTGGAAAGTCAGGCGTGCGGTGTCTTCGGGCGGGCGGGATGCCTCGCCACTGCCAGCAACTGCGACGGGAGTGGGCGGAGTCGCAGTAGCAGCTGCACTGGCAGCGGGGGCGCTCGGGTTGGTGCCCAGCGCACCCCCGGGGCGGGTCGCTTCGGCGGCGGCGTTGCGGGCTGCGCCAGTGGGGGCGCCATCGGCGGCAATCTGCGGGGCGTCTGTGCCGCGCACGAGCGTCACCAGAACGGGTGCCGCATCGAGATCCGGCACATCGATCCGAACCGTGCCGCGCAGCACCTCGGGCAGCGTGCCGGTGTAGGCGACGGTGCGGACTTGGCCCGGACGCAGGTGCAGGGTTTCGGCGCCAGCATTGTGTCGATCGAGAATCACTTCCACGGGCCCCTGCAGGTCAGCGCTGGCCGTTACGCGTAACTTGGCCGGCACGGCATAGCTGCGCTGGGCGGCATCGCCCGAAATGACGAGGGTCAGGGTGAAGGGCTGGTTGGCGTTGACGCGGCGGGAGGGCTGGAGCAGGGCAACGGCGGCATCGGCAGAGGGCACGGCGCATGCGGCAAGCAGGGCAGCGCCAAGAATGGATCGGAGAGGATGCAAAGGCATGGGCGCAAAAGCCGGGTTGGCGTCCGGCGAGTGGCAATGCGCCCAAGGGTAACACCCACACCTTTTTTGCCCGGTTTGCGGCTCTGGGCGTTCAAAACGCGCGTTTTTGCCAGGGAGCGCACGTTTTCGGGTGCTTTCCCAAGAAAAACCGGCCAAAATGCTCAACTTTTCAAAATTCGGCCTTGAAAAGCCGGACGGCACTCCCACATCCGATCCAAGTTTGTATTCAGTGCAGTCCTGACACCAGATTCGAGGAGCAAGAACATGGGCAAAATCATCGGTATCGACCTTGGTACCACCAACAGCTGCGTCGCCATCATGGAGGGCAACACCCCCAAGGTGATCGAGAACGCAGAAGGCGCTCGCACCACCCCGTCGATCATCGCCTACATGGAAGACGGCGAGATCCTGGTCGGTGCCCCGGCCAAGCGCCAGGCGGTGACCAACCCGAAGAACACGCTGTACGCCGTCAAGCGCCTGATCGGCCGCAAGTTTGAAGAGAAGGAAGTCCAGAAGGACATCGGCCTGATGCCGTACACCATCACCAAGGCCGACAACGGCGACGCCTGGGTGGAAGTGCGCGGCCAGAAGCTGGCACCGCCGCAAATCTCGGCCGAAACCCTGCGCAAGATGAAGAAGACCGCCGAGGACTACCTGGGCGAGGAAGTGACCGAAGCCGTGATCACGGTGCCGGCCTACTTCAACGATTCGCAGCGCCAAGCCACCAAGGATGCCGGCCGCATCGCCGGTCTGGACGTCAAGCGCATCATCAATGAGCCGACCGCGGCTGCGCTGGCATTCGGCCTGGACAAGAACGAGAAGGGCGATCGCAAGATCGCCGTGTATGACCTGGGCGGCGGTACGTTCGACATCTCGATCATCGAGATTGCCGACGTGGACGGCGAGAAGCAGTTCGAAGTGCTGTCGACCAACGGCGATACGTTCCTGGGCGGCGAAGACTTCGACCAGCGCATCATCGATTACATCATCGGCGAGTTCAAGAAGGAGCAGGGCGTTGATCTGTCGAAGGACGTGCTCGCGCTGCAACGCCTGAAGGAAGCCGCTGAAAAGGCCAAGATCGAGCTGTCGAGCACGCAACAGACCGAAATCAACCTGCCGTACATCACGGCCGATGCCTCGGGCCCGAAGCACTTGAACCTGAAGATCACGCGCGCCAAGCTCGAAGCGCTGGTCGAAGACCTGATCGCCCGTACGATCGATCCGTGCCGCACCGCCATCAAGGATGCCGGCGTGAAGGTGTCGGACATCCACGACGTGATCCTGGTTGGCGGCATGACGCGTATGCCGAAGGTGCAGGAGAAGGTGAAGGAGTTCTTCGGCAAGGAAGCCCGCAAGGACGTGAACCCGGACGAGGCCGTTGCCGTGGGCGCTGCCATCCAGGGTCAGGTGCTGGGTGGTGACCGTACCGACGTGCTGCTGCTGGATGTGACGCCGCTGTCGCTGGGCATCGAAACGCTGGGTGGCGTGATGACCAAGATGATCGGCAAGAACACGACCATCCCGACCAAGTTCTCGCAGACCTTCTCGACCGCTGACGACAACCAGCCGGCCGTGACGATCAAGGTCTACCAGGGCGAGCGCGAGATGGCCTCCGGCAACAAGATGCTGGGCGAATTCAACCTCGAGGGCATTCCGCCGGCACCGCGCGGCACGCCGCAGATTGAAGTGTCGTTCGACATCGACGCCAACGGCATCCTGCACGTGGGCGCCAAGGACAAGGCGACCGGCAAGGAAAACAAGATCACGATCAAGGCAAGCTCCGGCCTGTCGGAAGCCGAGATCGAGCGCATGGTGAAGGACGCCGAGGCCAACGCCGAGGAAGACAAGAAGCTGCGCGAACTGGTCGACTCCCGTAACCAGGGTGAGGCGCTGGTGCACTCGACCAAGAAGGCACTGGGCGAGTACGGCGACAAGCTGGAAGCTGGCGAGAAGGACAAGATCGAAGCCGCGATCAAGGAACTTGAAGAGACCCTGAAGGGCACGGACAAGGCCGCGATCGACGCCAAGACCGAAGCGCTGGCAACCGCCTCGCAGAAGCTCGGCGAGAAGGTCTATGCCGACATGCAAGCCAAGGGCGAGGCCGGCGGTGCGGAACAAGCCGCTGCCGGTGCCCAGGCAGGCGCGCAAGCCGGACAAGGCGCACCGCACGACGATAACGTCGTCGACGCCGAGTTCAAGGAAGTGAACGACAAGAAGTAAGCCAGATCGTCCGCCAGGCGGACGTGAGGGTACGCCGGGCAGTGACCATCGGGTTGTGCGGGACGCACCTGATGTCACGCTCGGCTTTTTTGCTATTCGACACGCAGTAAAAACAGGCGACGACTGAAGCCACCATGGCAAAACGTGATTACTACGAAGTGCTCGGGGTGGGTAAGAACGCGAGCGACGACGAGATCAAGAAGGCGTATCGCAAGCTCGCGATGAAGTACCACCCGGACCGCAATCCGGACAGCAAGGAAGCGGAAGACAAGTTCAAGGAGGCCAAAGAGGCCTACGAGATGCTCTCCGACGCTGAGAAGAAGGCTGCCTACGACCAATACGGCCACGCGGGTGTCGACCCGAATATGGCGGGCGGCTTTGGCGCGGGCGGAGCAGGTTTTGGCGGCGGCTTTGCCGAGGCCTTTGGCGACATCTTTGGCGACATCTTCGGTCAGGCCCAGGGCCAGGGCGGGCGCCGCGGTGGCGGCCCACAGATGTATCGCGGCGCAGACCTGCGCTACAGCATGGAGATCACGCTGGAGCAGGCCGCGCACGGCTACGACACGCAGATCCGCGTGCCGCACTGGGACGAGTGCGACCACTGCCACGGCAAGGGCGCCGAGCCCGGCTCAAGCGTGGAGACGTGCCCGACCTGTCACGGTGCCGGTCAGGTGCGTGTGTCGCAGGGTTTCTTCACGATGCAGCAGACGTGTCCGAAGTGCCACGGCAGCGGCAAGTACATCCCCAAGCCGTGTACCAAGTGCCACGGCCAGGGCAAGCTGAAGAGCCAGAAGACGCTGGAAGTGAAGATTCCGGCCGGCATCGACGAAGGCATGCGCATCCGTTCGTCGGGCAACGGCGAGCCGGGCATCAACGGCGGCCCCCCGGGCGATCTGTATGTGGAAATCCACATCAAGCAGCACCCGGTGTTCGAGCGCGACGGCGATGATCTGCACTGCCAGATGCCGATTTCGTTTGCGACGGCAGCCATTGGCGGCGACATCGAAGTGCCGACGCTGGGTGGTCGCGCTTCGTTCACGGTGCCCGAAGGCACGCAGGCTGGAAAGACGTTCCGCCTGCGCGGCAAGGGCATCAAGGGCGTGCGCTCGGGCTATGCAGGCGATCTTTACGTGCACATCAACATCGAGACGCCGGTCAAGCTGACGGAGCACCAGAAGGATCTGCTCAAGCAGTTCGACAAGTCCGTGCACGAAGGCGGCTCGCGGCACAGCCCGCAAGAGCAGTCGTGGCTAGACAAGGTGAAGAACTTTTTCTCCTCGTAAACTCTGCAAAGCTACTGCGCGCCCCGATCTTGGTCCTGCGATGCTCACCGTACCCATGTACGGCTGCGCTTCTCGAACCAACCTCGGGGCGCTCGCTACGCTTTTCAGAGCTTCCGAAAGCGTCAGATTATTGATAACCGAGGACGTCGTCATGCAGTTGCCAGAAGCCGGCGCGCCGTTCGCGCTGCTGGACGATGCCACCTCGGGCGGCGCGCCGTGCTCGCGCTGGTACACCGGTTATGCCGGCGAGTTCTTCCGGCCGGCCGGCGTGCTGGATGGGCTGGACGATGATCTTCGTGCCGCCTGGCGCCAGGGTTTGCATGCCCTGATCGTTGCGCCGTATGAGTTTGGTGGGCCGCTGGTCGGCCTGCCGGCTTCCACCGAAATCTCTTCCTCATTGCCTGGTCACGATGGCCGCCTGCGCGTGCTGCTGTTTCGCGCAATGGACGTGCTGTCGCCGGCAGAAGTCGATACGTTGTTCGACGCGTGGCCCGACGCAACGGGCGCAGCGGGCCTGTTCGACTGTGCCGCCAGCGCCGACCACGCCACCTACACCGACGCCATCGCGCGCATCCACGACTGGATTGCGGCGGGCGACACCTACGAAGTCAATTACACATACCGCCTGCGCATGACTGCGTTTGGTGCGCCGGCGGCGTTGTATCGGCGCCTGCGCGCGCGGCAGCCCGTGCCTTACGGCGCATTCATCGCGCTACCGGAGGGCGGTGCGATTCTGTCGTGTTCGCCGGAGCTGTTCTTCTCTCATCACGCGGGCCAGCTTGTTGCGCGGCCGATGAAGGGCACCGCGCCTGCCACTGGCAATGTCGAAATCGACGAAGCCCGTGCCACTGCACTGGCCGCCGACGAGAAGAACCGCGCCGAGAACCTGATGATCGTCGACCTGTTGCGTAACGATCTGGGCCGCCTCGCGCGTGCGGGTTCTGTGCGCGTGCCGACGCTGTTTGAGGTGACGCCGTTCGGCAGCGTGCTCCAGATGACGTCGACCGTGGAGGCCGAGATTCCGCCCGCCACCGGCCTCGCCGATTGCCTGCGTGCGCTGTTCCCGTGCGGCTCCATTACGGGGGCGCCCAAGCGGCGGACGATGGACATCATCAAGGCGCTGGAGCCAGAGCCGCGTGGCCTGTACACCGGCGCCATCGGCTGGATCGATGCGCCTGTCGATGATCGGGCGATGGGCGACGCTTGCTTCTCTGTGGCGATCCGCACGTTGGTGCTCGGTCCGCCTGGCGCTGATGGCCTGCGCAGCGGCGAACTTGGCATCGGCTCCGGCATCGTGCACGACAGCATCGCCGATGAGGAATACGCGGAGTGCCAACTGAAGGCGCGTTTCGTGACGGCGCTCGATCCAGGGCTGTCGTTGTTCGAGACGATGCGCGCGACGCGCGATGGTGTGGCGCTCCTGGATTGGCATCTGGCGCGGCTGGCGCGTTCTGCGGCCGCCTTCGGCTTCCCCTTCGATCGAACTGCGCTGGCGGATGACGTGGCGCGCATGTGCGCATCGCTGGAAGGTGAGGGCGCTTATCGCATGCGCCTGTTGCTGACGCCGAACGGTGCGGCCAACGTATCGGCCGCGCCCTTGTCGCCGCTGCATGCGAGCTGGGATGCGCCGGTACGCCTGCTCGTTGCCGCGCAACCGCGCGAGGTCACCCACAGTCTGCCGACGCACAAGACCACGTTGCGCACAGGCTACGACGCTGCGTGGCAGGCGGCCGAACGCGAAGGTGCATTCGATACCGTGTTCTTCAACGCCGATGGCACGTTGGCCGAAGGCGGGCGCAGCACGTTGCTGGTCAAGCTCGATGGTGCGTGGTGGACGCCACCGTTGTCTGCGGGCGTCTTGCCGGGAGTGATGCGTGCCGTGCTGTTGAAAGACGCTTCACCGTGGCTGGATGGGCCGTTGCAAGAGCGTTTGCTCACGCGCGCCGATGTTGCCCGCGCCGAGGCCGTCGCCGTATGTAATGCCCTACGCGGCGTGGTGCCCGCGCATTTCGAGCCGCCCCTGGCCCTCGACGTGCTCTAGTTTCCAGCGGGCCACGCCGGGCAGGTTGATCAGTTCGCGGTCGTGGCAGACCATCAGCAGCGTGCGGCCTTCTGCTGCCAGTTCCCCTACAAGGGCAATGACTTGCTCGCGCGCAGCGCCGTCCAGGTTCGAAGTCGGCTCGTCGAGCAGCAGCACATCCGTTTGCAGCGCGCGAGCACGCGCCAAGGCGAGGCGTTGGGTTTCGCCGCCGGACAGTCGTTCTGGCGGCACATCCACCACGTGCTGCAGACCCGCCCAGCGGAGCGCATCCTCGACACGCTCAGCCAGCTCGGCACGCGCCACGCGATGTGGGCCCGTGGTGAGCCCATAGGCAAGATTCGCGCGTACCGAGGTGCGGAACAGATAGGGATGCTGGTGCACGTAGGTCAGCCGCTTGCGCAGTTCGGCCGGGTAAGGCGACAGCGCCTGCCGCCCCTGGCCCATATCGACGGTCGCTCCATTGGCGGGTGCAAGCCCGGCCAGCATGCGCAGCAGCGTTGTCTTGCCGACACCGTTTGCGCCCGTGATGACAATCGCGTGTCCGGCCGACAGCGCCAGGCGCGGAATCTCGAACAAAACGCGCGCGCCGTGCTGGCAGCGCAAGCCTTCAAACACCATCGTGGGCTGCGACGGCGCGCTCATGCCGGCTCCCTGCGATAGTTGCCAGCCCCTTGCAGCCACGCCAGCACCAGGTTGACGAGCAAAGCCAGCACGATCAGCACGATGCCTAGCGCGATGCCCTCTGCGAATTCGCCCTTGCTGGTTTCCAGTGCAATCGCCGTCGTCATGGTGCGTGTGACGCCTTCGATGTTGCCGCCGACCATCAGCGCCGAGCCCACTTCGGCGATGACGCGCCCGAAGCCGGCCACCACCGCAGCCATCAGGCCGAAGCGCAATTCACGAAACACCGTCAATAGCAAACGGACGCGCCCGGCGCCCAGCACACGTGCGGTTTCCGCGAGACGCGGATCCGCGCGCTCAAGCGTCGCCAGCGCAAACGCCACGATCACCGGCAGGCCAAGAACCGCTTGCCCGAGGATCATCCCACCCTGCGTGAACAGCAGCCCGAAGCCGCCCAGCGGCCCCTGCCGCGAAAGCAGCAGATACAGCAACAGCCCGATCAGCACGGTCGGAAACGACAGCGACGCCTGCGCCAGCACCACCAGCGCACGGCGCCCCATAAAACGGTGCATGGCGATGAGGTAGGCGATGAGCAGACCCGGCGGCGCCGCCAGCAGGAGGCCCGCAATCGCCACCTTCAACGACACCCAGACGATCAGCCACAACGCCGCATCGCCGCTGGCAAGCAGGGTGAAGGCGTCGACGGTGGCCGACCAGATTTCCATGCGGGTGCCGCTCAGGCGAAGGTGTGTTCCGGGCCGGGGAACGTGCCGTCCTTGACGGCTGCCACGTAGGCGGCAACGGCGCCGTCGATGGTGGTTTGTCCGTCCATGAAGTTACGTACGAACTTGGGGCGATGGCCGGGGAACACGCCCAGCATGTCGTGCATCACCAGCACTTGGCCGGAGCACTCCAGCCCGGCGCCGATGCCGATGGTGGGAATGGCCAGCAGGCGCGTGACTTCGCCGGCCAGCTCGGCCGGGATGGCTTCCATGACGACGAGCTGTGCGCCGGCGTCCTGCACGGCCAACGCATCGGCCTTCAGTTGCGCAGCCGCTTCATCGCCGCGACCCTGCACCTTGAAGCCGCCAAACGCATGCACCGATTGCGGCGTCAGGCCGATGTGCGCGCACACCGGAATGCTGCGTTCAACGAGGAACTTGATCGTAGGCGCGAGCCACACGCCGCCTTCGAGCTTGACCATCTGCGCGCCGGCCTGCATCACGCGCACGGCGCTGTGGAAAGCCTGTTCGGGAGTGCCATACGTGCCGAACGGCAGGTCCGACACGAGCAGCGCCTTGGTCGTCCCGCGCGACACGCATTCGGTGTGATAGACGATGTGATCGAGCGTGACCGGCAGCGTGGTCTTCTGGCCCTGCATCACGTTGCCGAGAGAATCGCCGACGAGCAGCACGTCGGTGCCGTTGCGATCCATCAGGGCGGCGAAGCTGGAGTCGTAGGCCGTCAACATGGCGATACGCTCGCCGGCAGCACGCATGGCCTGCAACGAAGTCACCGTGACGGCCTTGCGGTTCGATTCCTGGAGATAGCTCATGGGCTGAGACTCATTGGGGCATCGCGAGCGCCCACGCAGACCATGCGGTGCGTCGACTAGCGCGTTGCCAGCTTGATGAATTCCTTGGGCCCGCGCATCGCGTCGATGCGGGCGAGCAAGGTGCGGAAATCGTCGTCGTTGCCTGCGGGGTCGAAGGCAGCGGTGTCGACGATCATCGTCGGTGCGGCATCGTAATACAGAAACAGCTCACCGTATGCGGCGCAGATGCGTCCGAGGTACTCGGCATCGATGCCCGTTTCGTAAGGAACGGCGCGACGGGCGACGCGTGGCAGCAGGTCTTCCGCGCGTGCCTGCAGGCAGATCACGAGGTCGATGCGCTGTTGCGGCAGGGCCAGCGCATTGGCCATCGCGTCGTACAGCGCCAGTTCATCGGCCGGCAGCGTGAGTTGGGCGAACAGGCGGTCGCGCGGCAGGAAACTGTCGGCGACGATGCGCTCACCGGCAAGCGTCGCCTTATGCCATGCCTTGAGGCGCTCGGCACGTTGCAGCAGGAAGCGCAGCTGCACCGGCAGCGCATAGCGCGCGGGGTCTTCGTAGAAGCGGGCGATGAAGGCGTTTTCGGCGGGCGTTTCGAACAACGTCGACGCACGCAGATGGTCGGCCAGGCGCTGGGCCAGCGCGGTCTTGCCCACGCCAATGGGCCCTTCGACAACGATACGGCGCAGGTGATCCAGTGCCATCGGCGGGTGGTTGTGGGTGGTGCGGGTGATGAGATCAGGCGGCCGGCTGCTTGGCGCGCATGCATTGGCACATCGTGGTCTTTTCGATGCGCTGTTCGGCCACGCCGGGCAGTAGTGCAGCCACGGCGCCAATGCCCGGAATCACGAGGTCGGGCGCCAGTTCGTGCAAGGGCAGCAGGGTAAAGGCGCGTTGGGCCACGCGCGGGTGCGGCACCGTCAGCTCAGGTGAAGTGAGGACGTGGTCGCCGTAGAGCAGCAAGTCCAGGTCCAGCGTGCGCGGCGCGTTGTGAAACGGGCGCTCGCGGCCGAACTGGTCTTCAATGTGGTGACAGATGCGGAGCAGCTGGTCGGCGGTGAAATGCGTATCGATGCGCACCACGGCGTTGATGTAGTCATCGCCGCTGGACTCCACGGGCGCGCTGCGATACAGGCTCGATTTGCCGGTGACGGTGATGCCGACCTGCTGTGCGAGGCAGACCACGGCGTCTTTCACTGCCTGGCGTGCGTCGCCCAGGTTGGCGCCGATGCCGATGTACGCCACTGTCTTCACGTTTCCTCCGAACTTCCCGGATTGACGTCAACGACTGTATCCGATTTTGCCGGACCACGTCGGCGGCGACGCCGCTTGCCCGGGCTGGCCGAACCGGCATTTGCCGAGGGGCTCGGGGCGTGTTTGGCTTGGGCCATGAGGGCTTCGCGGGCTTCGCCGTCACCGTTCTGGAAGTCGGTCCACCAGTCGGCGAGTTCCTGTGGCAATTCGCCCGAGGCGCACCGCAGCGCGAGGAAGTCGTAGCCGGCGCGGAAGCGCGGCGACTCCAGCAGCCGATACGGCATGCGGCCCGACCGCTTCTCAAAGCGCGGCTGCATGCTCCAGATTTCCTTCATATCGGAGGTGAAGCGGCGCTGGATGGCGAGTTGCTCGGTCTGACGGTCGAGCACTTCGTCCATGGCGGTGTGCAGCGCGGGGATCAGCGGCTCGCCGGCAGCGCGGCGGCGGTTCCAGTGTTCGACCACGTGATGCCACAGCAGCGAGGCAAACAGGAAGCCGGGCGAGACCGGTTTGCCGGCCTTGACGCGATCGTCGGTATTGTCGAGCGCGAGTTGCACGAAGCGCTGGCCCATCGGTTGCTCCAGCGCGACGTCCAGCAGCGGCAGCAGGCCGCGGTGCAGGCCCGCCTTGCGCAGTTCCTGCAGCGATGCCCAGGCGTGGCCCGACATCAGCAGCTTCAACATCTCGTCGAACAGGCGTGCGGCCGGCACGTTGTGGATCAACGGGCCCAGCTCCGCGATCGGCGCGCGCGTGTCGGCGTCGATGTCGAAGCCGGTCTTGGCCGCGAAGCGCACCACGCGCAGCATGCGCACCGGGTCTTCGCGGTAGCGGGTATGCGGATCGCCGATCATGCGCAGCGTGCGGGCGCGCATGTCTTCCATGCCGTGATGGTAGTCATGCACGGTTTCGTCGGCGGGGTCGTAGTACATCGCGTTGACGGTGAAGTCGCGGCGGGTGGCGTCTTCGGCCTGCGTGCCCCAGACGTTGTCGCGCAGGACGCGGCCGCTGGCGTCGACGGCATGCGTGTGGTGGTCCAGCTCGGTGCGCTTGACGCGCTTGCCGGCGGGGACCTGCTCGGCATCGACCGCGTCGACGAGCGCGCGGAAGGTCGAGACTTCGATGATTTCCTGATCGCGTCCGCCGTAGAACGTGACGTGCACGATCTGGAAACGACGTCCGATGATGCGCGAGCGGCGGAACAGCGCCTGTACCTGCTCGGGCGTGGCGTTGGTCGCCACATCAAAATCCTTCGGCTTGATGCCCAGCAGCAAGTCGCGCACGGCGCCGCCCACGATGAAGGCGCTATAGCCGGCTTCCTGCAGCGTGGACGTGACCTTGACTGCGTTGCGCGAGAGCAGCTTCGGATCGATACCGTGCTCGTCCACGCTCCACACACGCGCCTGGCGCGGCACGCCGCCGCCGGACTTGGTGCGCGCCTTGGCCGTTTTGGGTGCCTTGGGTGTACGGACTTTCCTGGTGGCGGGCACTCCCGGTTCAGCCGGAGCGTGGGACGCTGCGGAGGTCTTGCCCAGCAGGCGATTGATGAGTTTCTTGATCACGCCGCGCCTTGCTTAGAAGAGATCCATGATGCGCCAGTTGCGCGCGGCTGCCAGATTGCGCAGCGTGTCGTCCGGATTGGTCGCGACGGGGTCGGTCACTTCCTCCAGCAGCGGCACGTCGTTGGCCGAATCGCTGTAGAACGTGCTGCGCTCGAAATCGCTCCAGCCGCGGCCCATGTTGGCCAGCCATTCGTGCACGCGCGCGACCTTGCCCTCGCGAAAGCTCGGTGTGCCGGCCACGTCGCCGGTGAAGGCGCTGTCTGGGCTGCCGTCGGCGGTGGCCGGTTCGGTGGCGATGAGGTGGTCGATGCCGAAGGCCTCGGCAATCGGGCGGGTGACGAAGCTGTTGGTGGCGGTCACCACGCAGCACAGGTCACCAGCGTCCAGGTGCTTGTAGACCAGCGCTTGCGCCTGCGGTGTGATCTTTGGACGGATCACGTCATGCATGAACTCGGCGTGCCACTGGGCGAGCGTGTCCCGCGGGTGGGCGGCGAGCGGTGCCAGGGCAAAGCGCAGAAACGCATGGATATCCAGCGTGCCGGCTTTGTAGTCGGCATAGAACTGATCGTTCTTGCGCTGGTACTCAGCTTCATCCACCACGCCGCGGCGGATGAGGAAGCGTCCCCACTCGTGGTCGCTGTCGGTGGGGATGAGGGTGTGATCGAGGTCGAAGAGGGCCAGATTCATGGGGCGCGATTTTACCCGAACGTTACATCACCGGCCGCGCGAGCCCCGGGATTCACTTCATCAGCGCGAGCATGTCGCGCACGAGCGGGAGGGTGACGGCGCGCTTGCGGGCGAGCGAATAGGTGTCGAGGGCGTCCAGCAGGGCCATGAGGCTCGGCATGTCGCGGTAGGAGTGCGTCACGAGCCACTGCGGCACGTCGGCCGAGAGCTGCATGCCACGTTCGCGGGCGGCCTGACGCAGCGCTTCCACCTTGTCGGCGTCGGACAGCGGGCGCAGCCAGTAGACCAGGCCCCAGCCCAGCCGGGTGCGCAGGTCTTCACGCAGCGGCATCGCCATCGGCGCGGCGGCCCCGGAGATGGCGATGGCGGCATGCGGATGCGCGCGCACTTCATTGACGAGGTTGAACACGGCGATCTGCGCCCATTCGTCCAGCCGCTCTGCGTCGTCGATGGTCCAGACGGTGATGGTCGGGTCGAATTCGAAGGCTTCGGGCGGGGCGTCGGGTTCCAGCGTGCGGACTTCGTAGCCGCCAGCCTCGGTCTGGGCGCAGATGGCCTGCAGCAGGTGGCTGCGGCCGCTGCCTTCTTCGCCCCAGAGGTAGACCAGGCGGTCGGTGGCGGTGCCGTCCACCACTTGCGGAATCAGGGCGCGCAGGCGCAGCACCGCCTCTTCGTTGCCGGTGGCGACGAAGTTGTCGAAGGTCGGGGCGGGTGTCGCACCGAGTTCGAGCGGGAGCTGTTCGGGTGTGGCCATGAAACGTGGAGTGGAGTCGCCGTACTTTTCAGTTGCCTTCAGTCGCCTTCAGTGGCTTTCAGTCCTGGTAGAGCCGGCTGCCCAGGTAAAGCTGCCGGATCTGCCGCAAACCGACCAGCAGCACAGCACTCATCGGTAGGGCGAGGAGGATACCGAAAAAACCGAACAATTGGCCAAAAGCCAGCAAGGCGAGGATGACCGCCAGCGGGTGCAGGCCAATGCGTTCGCCCACCAGGCGGGGCGTCAGGTAGAAGCTTTCCAGGAACTGGCCGATGCCATACACCACGGCCACCGCCAGCAAGCCGTAGAGGTTGCCGAACTGCAACAGCGCGGCAAGGATGGCCAGCGTGAGCCCCACGCCAAAGCCGATATACGGAATGAACACGGCCAGCCCTGTAAAGATGCCCACCGGCAGCGCCACGTCAAAGCCGGCCAGCGCCAGCCCCGCCGAGTAGTACACCGCCAGCACCAGCATCACGATGATCTGCCCGCGCAGGTATTGGGAAAGCAGGCCATCTGTTTCGGCGGCCAATTCGCGCGTTTTTGGCAGCCAGCGGCGCGGGACGGCGCTTTCGACGCGGCGCATGAGCATGTTCCAGTCCATCAACAGGTAGAACATCACGATCGGCACCAGGAAGAAGATGCCCAGCACCTGGAGGGCCGCCGAACCCGACACGCGCAGATAGGTCAGCACCCGGGCCACCACGTCGTCCGGGCTTGCGGCGAGCTGTTCCGTAAGCAGGGCGCGCAGACCCGGAAAATCGAAGCTGACATGCAGGCCCAATTCGTCCAGCTTGGGCGACAGAAATGCGTTGAGCTTGGCAAGCATCCCGGGCAATTGATCGCGGATGGCCGGGATCTCCCGCTGCAGCACCGCCAGGATCAGCAGCATCAGCGCCACGCCCACCACCGACAGCACCACGATCATCAGAAACACGCCCAGCACGCGTGGTACGCGATGGCGCTGCAGCCATTCCACGCCCGGGTGCAGGATGTACGACAGGATGAACGCGAAGACGAAGGGCGTGAGCGTCGGCGCCAGCGCCTTGAGCACGGCCAGGAAGACAAGCGCCACGGCGATCCAGGCGAGCGTGCGCTTGGTTTCCTGCGACAGCACGGGGGCGTTCATGGGGGCGACGGTTCCGATGGCGGGGTGGAGGAGTCGGAAAAGCGGCCATCGGGACGGCCGCATCCGGTAAAATCGCGATTTTACTGGACCGGCGGGTCCGATTTTTGTGACTTCCCGCCGCCGTCTCGCTTTCTTTCCCGGTTTTTTCAATTCAGACGACTGTATGAGCGCTTCCGAAACCCCATCCGCATCGACCGGCCTGTCTTACCGCGACGCGGGCGTCGACATCGAGGCGGGTGACGCCCTTGTCGACCGCATCAAGCCGTTTGCCAAGCGCACCATGCGCGAAGGCGTGCTGGGCGGCATCGGCGGCTTCGGCGCGCTGTTCGAGCTGTCCAAGAAGTATCAGGAGCCCGTGCTGGTGTCCGGCACGGACGGCGTGGGCACCAAGCTCAAGCTGGCCTTTGCGCTGAACCGTCACGACACGGTTGGCCAGGATCTGGTCGCCATGAGCGTGAACGACATCCTGGTGCAGGGCGCCGAGCCGCTGTTCTTCCTGGATTACTTCGCCTGCGGCAAGCTCGACGTCGACACCGCTGCCACCGTGGTCAAGGGCATCGCCCAGGGTTGCGAGCTGGCCGGCTGCGCGCTGATCGGCGGCGAAACCGCTGAAATGCCGAGCATGTACCCGGACGGCGAATACGACTTGGCCGGCTTTGCCGTCGGCGCGGTCGAAAAGCGCAAGATCATCGACGGCACGACCATTGCCGAGGGCGACGTGGTGCTGGGCCTGGCTTCGTCGGGTGCGCATTCGAACGGTTACTCGCTGGTGCGCAAGATCATCGAGGTGTCGCGCCCGGACCTGAACGCCGATTTCCACGGCCAGCGCCTGCAGGACGCCATCATGGCGCCGACGCGCATCTATGTGAAGCCGCTGCTGGCGTTGATGGAGAAGCTGACCGTCAAGGGCATGGCGCACATCACCGGTGGCGGTTTGACCGAAAACGTGCCGCGCGTGCTGCAAGACAACCTGACCGCCGTGCTGCACAAGGACGCCTGGACGCTGCCGCCGCTGTTCCAGTGGCTGCAGAAGGCCGGCAACGTGGCCGACGACGAAATGCACCGCGTGTTCAACTGTGGCATCGGCATGGTGGTGATCGTGTCGGCAGCCGACGCGCCGGCGGCCATCGCACACCTGAAGGACGCGGGCGAGACGGTCTACCAGATCGGCGAAATCCGCACCCGCCAGGCCGGCGAAGCCCAGACGCTCGTGGTCTGACGCGAAGTTCGCACCAACAAAAAACCGCCGATATGTTCGGCGGTTTTTTTATGCGCGTCGTCTTGCGGGCGCTTATTTCAGCGGGACGTATTCACCGCTGGCTGGGTCGTCCTTCTGCAGCGCACCGGTGTCCTTGTCGATGAGCAGCGTGACGACGCGCGGTGCCGTGTTCGGGTCGCCGCCGCAGGCCGGGGTGTGGTTTTCCAGCACTTCAACGCTGTTGTGCGTGTCGTCGGCCCGGTCCACCACGAACGACAGGCACTCCTGCGGCAGGGTGGTCAGCTTGTACTTTTCGATGGCGGCGCGGGCCAGATCGACGGCCTTGGCCTGTTCGGCTTCGCTGACGGCGGGCGCGCTGGCGGCCGGCGCGTTGGCCGAGTTGGCTGCACTAGGGGCAGAGGCCGCAGGTGTGGAAGCTGGAGCGGGTGCGGCAGGCTTGTGCGCGTCGTCGGAGCGGCCGCAGCCCGCCAGCGCGAGGGCTGTGAGCGCGGCAAGCAGCAGGGGTTTGGTCATGATGTGCGGAGCGTGTCGGCGATGTTCAGCCCACGACTTTACCCGGAACTGACCGATCGCTTCCATGCCGCATACGCCTGCGGCATGCACACCGCGCACGGCCGGTAGCCGGCAGCACGCGCGTCGGCTTCATTCAGGAAGAACACGCGGTGCCGCACATAACCGCCGCGCGCGATGGCCCGGCGTGCAGCCGCACAGTCGAGCCGACCATAGATGCGAGCACGCCGATGCCCGCCCAGCGTGCCGGGCACGGCGCTCTCATAAGCCTGGCCGCGCGCGCCGATGAGCGTCCACGTTCTCACGCGGTTTCATGCGGCGGATTGCGACTCGCGCTCCAGCAGCGCCAGCTTGCGCTCCACCCCCCAGCGATAGCCCGACGTGTTGCCGTCCCGGCGGATCACGCGGTGGCATGGGATGGCCACCGCGATGTGATTGGCCGCACAGGCCTGCGCCACTGCGCGCACCGCCTTGGGTGCGCCAATGCGCGCGGCAATCTCGGTGTAGCTGGTGGTGCTGCCGGGCGGCACTTCGCGCAGCGCCTGCCACACGCGCTCCTGAAACGCGGTGCCGCGTACGTCCAGCGGTAAGTCCAGGCCGATGGACGGTGCCTCGACAAAACCCACGACCTTCGCCACCAGATCTTCAAAACCGGCATCGCCGCCGATGAGTTCTGCCTTCGGGAACGTGTCCTGCAGATCGCGCACGAGGGCGTCGGGGTCGTCGCCCATCAGGATCGCGCAGATGCCGCGATCGCTCTGCGCCACCAGGATCGAACCAAGCGAGCATTCCCCCACCGCGAAGCGGATCGTGGTCTGTGCGCCGCCTGCGCGGTAGCGGCTGGCTGTCATGCCAAGCACATTGTCCGACGCCTCGTAGAAGCGGCTGCTGGCGTTGAACCCGGCGTCGTAAATGGCCTCGGTGACGGTGCTGCCGCGTCCCAGTTGCGCGCGCAGCTTGCGGGCGCGATGCGCATCGGCATAGCCCTTGGGCGTGAGGCCCGTGACGCTCTTGAACAGGCGATGGAAGTGATAGGGGCTCAGGCCGGCGTCTTGCGCGAGCGCATCGAGCGTGGGCGGTGTGTCGGCTGCCTCGATGCGGCGGCAGGCCTGCGCGACGAGCGCGGTTTGCTGGGTGCGTACGGTGGTCTGATCGGGGCCTGCGCGACGGCTCGGACGGTAACCGGCGGCTTCTGCGTCGGCGGGTGAGTCGAAGAACTCGACGTTCTCGGGGCGCGGCAGGCGCGACGGGCTGCTCGGCTGGCAATACACGCCGGTGGTCTTCACCGCATAGACGAATTGCCCGTCGGCAGAGGCGTCGCGCGCCAGCACGCGAGCCCAGCGCGGGTCGTGTTCAACAAGGGTGGTGTCCGGCACGGTGCGGGCGGAGGTTTGCATGGCGTCATCCAGTGGACTGCGATGACTGTACTGTAGGTACGGGCCTCTGGCCGGGCACTCCGGGTCTTGCGGTCAAATTCGAAGCGCGGCGCGCGTCACTTGCCGCCGGGTGCTTTTTGTTGATCGGCGCGCGCGGCGGCCAAGTTGGCGGCGATCCGCTTGGCGCCGGCAGATTCGGGCGGCAGCAGCCGATGCAGGTGCTCCCATTGGGCAATTGCATCGTCCACGTCACCACGTTCGACGGCGGCGGAAGCGGCCAGGGCAAGCGCTTTGGGCTCGTCGGGGTCGGTCTTCAGGGCCAGGCGCACCTGCTCTGTGGGCGCACCAGCAAGGGCGCCGCCCTGGGCGGTGGCGAGTGCGTCGGCGTAATCGGCGCGCAGGCTCGCGACATCGGGGGCAAGGGCCACCGCCTTTGCGTAGGCGGCGACGGCGTCCGCAGGCCGTTCCATCGTGCTGTAGGACCGCGCGAGCAGCGCCCAGCCGGGCGCGTCGTCAGGCGTATCGCGCAGCCGTTGCGCCAGGCTGTTGACCATCGATTCGATCTGCGCGTCTCCGCCGGTGTGATCGCTGCGGGCGGCGGTCATCATGTCGCCCGGCATCCACAGCGACGCGGGTTTGCCCAGATGCTGGTAGAGCAGCACGGCGGAGGTGGGCAACGCAGCCAGCAGCAGTGCGGCGAGCAGAACGGGGCGGCGGTCGGGGCGCGCCTGCGAAGTGCTGGGGGTGTCGGCCGTATCGTCCAGCAACCGCCGGCCAAGCTCTGCGCGTGCGCGCGCGTGGCTGGCGGCATCGATAGCGCCGTTGCGCAGGTCGGCATCCAGCTCGCGCAGTTGGTCTTGGTACCAGCGGACCATCTGGGTGCGCGCCGTGGGGCTTTGGATGAGCGTATCGCCCGCACCGTTGGGCGCGCGTCGCAATAACGGCGTCAGGAGAACCGCCATGGTGACGGCCGTGAGGGCGGCCGCCAGCAGCCAGAACAAGGTCATCACGGTCATGGGCGGGGGTCTTCCGGTGGCGACGCGGCAAGCAGGGCGGCGAGGCGCGCTTGTGCGTCGGCGTCGATCTCGGCAGGGGGCGCCTTCTGCTGTTTGCGGGATGACACGATGCTGAATACCACCGCCATCAGCAACAGCGCCGGGCCGAACCACAGCAGATAGGTCAGCGGTTTGACGGGTGGCCGGTACAGGACGAAATCGCCATAGCGCTGCACGAGGTAGTCCTTTACCGCGGCCTCGGTGGCGCCGGCACGAAGTTGTTCTCGAATCTGGCGGCGCAGGTCGACGGCCAGGTCGGCGTTGGAATCGGCGAGGGTCTGGTTCTGGCAAACAAGGCAGCGCAGTTGCTCCGACAGCGCGTGGACGCGGGTGTCGAGATCGACGTCTGCCGCAGCGGCACGGGCGGGCATCTGCAACGTGAACGCCGCGACGCCAGCCAGAACGAGGGCAGCCAGGCGCTTATGCATGGCCACCTTCCTGCTCCAGTTGCTGCAGAAGCGGCACGATCTTGCGTTCCATCGACTCGGTCGTTACGGGGCCCACCTGTCGATAGCGGATCACGCCGGCGCGATCGATGACGAAGGTTTCCGGCACGCCGTAGACGCCGTAGTCGATGCCGACTTTGCCGTCAGCGTCGACGAGCGACGCGACATATGGATCGCCCATTTGTTTGAGCCACGCCCGTGCGGCCTCCGCGTCGTCCTTGTAGTTCAGCCCGTAGATCGGCACGGGTGATTGCTTGGCAAACGCGTTCAGCACGGCGTGCTCTGCGCGGCAGGCGGTGCACCACGACGCCCAGACGTTGAGCATCCACACCTTGCCTTGGAGGTCTTTCGGCGTGATCGGATTGGCGGTCGGCTCCAGCGCCGTCAGCCGGAATGCCGGTGCGGGCTTGCCGACCAGCGGCGAGGGCAGTTCACGCGGATCACGCGACAGCCCCGCAGCCAGCGCGATCACCAGAACAAAGAACGCTGCCAGCGGCAGCACGTAGCGCAGCTTCACCGCGACTCCTCGGTTGCAGGCATCGCCAATGACGGATTGGCCAGTGCGGTGTCGGGCGCGATGCGCGGCGACGTGGACCGGCGACGGAGCCGGTAGCGGCGGTCGCACACGGCCAGCAGGCCGCCCAGCACCATCAGCGCACAGCCGCCCCAGATCCAACTGACGAAGGGCTTGATGTAGATGCGCATGGCCCAGTTGTCTTGTCCGAGCGATTCGCCCAGCGCGACATAGAGGTCGCGTGTGAGGCCGGTGTCGATGGCGACTTCGGTCGTGGGGGTTTCCTGACTGCGGTACAAGCGCCGCTCGGGTAGCAGGGTGGCCACGGGTTTGCCGTCGCGGCTGACGTCGACGTGGCCACGCAAGACGTCGTAATTGGGGCCTTGGCCCGGCGCAACGCTGGTGAGGTGGAACGTGTAGCCGCCCACCTCCACCGCGCCGCCCACGCGCACCGGCAACTCGCGTAGGGTCTCCTGGCTGAGCACCAGCGTGACGCCCGCGATGAACACGCCGACCCCTGCGTGCGCCACGAGCATGCCGAAGTAGCTCGGCGGCAACTGCCGCAGGGTCGTCAGTCGATTGCCGGGCTGCCGGAGCTTTTCGGCCAGACTGGCCAGCGCGCTCGCAAGACACCACGCGGCCAGCGTCAGCCCCAGGCCCGCCAGTGCGGACGTCCGATAAAACACCGCAAGTCCGAGTCCAATGACAACGCTCGCCGCCGCCGCCCAGCGCAGCCGCACGGCCATCGACGGCAGCGCACCATGACGCCAGCGCGCCAGCGGCGCCGCGCCCATCAGCAGCACCGCAGGCGACATCAGCGGCACAAAGACCTGCTCGAAATACGCCGGCCCGACCGAAATCTTGCCCAGCCGCAGCACATCCAGCACCAGCGGATACAGCGTGCCGAGCAACACCGTGGCAGCCGCCACGGCCAGGAGCACGTTGTTGGCCAGCAGGAACGACTCACGCGCGAACAGCGAAAACGTGGCGCCTTCCGACGCGTTGCCGGACAAGCGCTTTGCCCGCCACGCAAACAGACCCAGTGCGCCGCCCGTCACGATGCCCAGCAAGGCCAGGATGAAGAGACCGCGCTTCGGGTCGACCGCAAACGCGTGCACCGACGTCAGCACGCCTGAGCGCACGAGGAACGTGCCGAGCAGACTGAGCGAGAACGTGAAGATGGCCAGCAGCGCCGTCCATGCGCGGAATACGCCACGCTTTTCCGTCACCGCCAACGAGTGGATCAGCGCCGTGCCGGCCAGCCACGGCATGAACGACGCGTTTTCGACCGGGTCCCAGAACCACCAGCCGCCCCAGCCGAGTTCGTAGTACGCCCATGCGCTGCCAAGCATGATGCCGGTCGTCAGGCACGCCCACGCCGCGGTTGTCCACGGCCGAGACCAGCGCGCCCAGGTGGCATCGAGCCGACCCGACAGGAGCGCGGCCATTGCAAACGAAAACGCCACCGCAAAACCCACGTAACCCATGTAGAGCATGGGGGGATGCGACACCATGCCTGGGTCTTGCAACAGCGGATTGAGATCGCGCCCTTCCATGGCCGGCGGTAGCAGGCGCAAGAACGGGTTGGACACCAACAGCAGGAAAAGCAGCAGCCCTGTGCTGATGGCCCCCATCACGCCCAGTACGCGCGCCACCACGGGCAACGGCAGCTGTCGGCTGAACAACGACACGGCCAGCGACCACAGCGCCAGCATCGTCGTCCACAGCAACATCGATCCCTCGTGCCCGCCCCACACGGCGGCCACGCGATAGGGCAGCGGCAGCGCGCTGTTCGAGTTGGCAGCGACATAGAGCACGCTGAAGTCGTTGCTGACGAAGGCCCATGTCAGCGCGCCATACGCCAGCAGCACCAGCGCGCACTGCATGCGCGCAGCGGGACGCGCCACGGCCATCCAGCGCTCGTTGTCGCGCGCCGCGCCCACCAGCGGCAGCACCGATTGCATGGCCGCAGTCAGCAACGCCAGGATCAACGCGAAGTGGCCCAGCTCGGCAATCATCGTGACGCGCTCCGGGCAGATTCCTTCGCCATTTGTTCGTTGACTTGCGCAGCGCGGCGCAAGGCATCCGCGGCTTCGGGCGGCATGTAGTTTTCGTCGTGCTTGGCGAGCACCTCGTTGGCGACGAAGATGCCGTCTTCGCCCAGCCGCCCGCGCGCGACGACGCCCTTTCCCTCGCGGAACAGGTCCGGCAGCAAACCGTGGTAGACGACCGGCACACCGCGCGCGGTGTCGGTGACGATAAAGCGGATGGTCATGCCGTCACGTTCGCGTTGGATGGAGCCGCGTTCAACGAGCCCGCCCAGACGGAAGACCTGGGCCACAGGCGCTTCCTTGGCAGCGATCTGGCTGGGGCTGAAGAAAAACACCAGATTGGAGCGGAACGCATTCAGCGTGAGTGCGGTAGCCGCACCCGCGCACACCAGTGCGGCGAGCAGGATGCCGAGACGGCGTTGTCTGCGTGTCATTGGTCGCCGCCGTGTGGATGGGAGTGGGCGGCGCGGTTGGCTGCGCGCCAGCGGCGGGCGAGCAGCAGCATCTCGGCCGCGATGCAGATGGCGGCCACGGCAAACGCGCCCGCAATATAGTCGACGTGATTGACGGAGAACTGGCTCATGCCGGCGTGCTCAGGTTGTGGTCATCGTCAGTGCGCTCGCGCATGATGCAACGCACACGAATCAGCGCCACGCAGATGCTGTACATCCAGCACGCGAGCGTCATCAGCAGCATGCCGAGCAGCATCGTCATCGCCATCGACGGGGCTGCCGTCAGGCTGATGGACGCGCCCTGGTGCAGCGTGTTCCACCACTGCACCGAGAAATAGATCACGGGGATGTTGACCACGCCCACCACGGCCAGCACGGCGCAGGCGCGTTCGGCGCGGCGGGGGTCTTCAATGGCGCTCTCCAGCGCGATGAAGCCGAGGTACAGAAACAGCAGCAGCAACTCCGAGGTCAATCGCGCATCCCACACCCACCACGTGCCCCACGTCGGCTTGCCCCACAGCGCGCCAGTCCACAACGCAATGGCAGTGAACAGCGCGCCAGTGGGTGCCAGAGCCGAGGCCATCATCGGCGAAAGCCGGGTGCGCAGCACCAGCCCCAGCGCGCAATAACCGGCCATCACCAGGTAGATGAACATCGACATCCACGCGGCCGGCACGTGCAGGAAGATGATGCGATAGACCTCGCCCTGCTGCGCATCGGTAGGCGCCACAGCAAAGCCGACGTAGAGGCCGGCAATGAGGAACACGAGTGCCGCTGCACCAAACCACGGTGCAAGCTTGCGCGCGAGCGGATCAAACCGCACGGGCGAGGCATATGCCAGCCAGTTCCAGCGCCGCGACGCAGATTGGCGCACGGCGATGGGCGTGGTGTGGAGTCCGGAGCGGTTCGTCATCGGGTCATTCCACGGCAATGCGCAGTCCGGCGGCGGCAGCCAGCGGACAGACAAACAGCGACAGCGCCAGGCAAGCGCCCAGCAGTGACAGATGCGGCATGACATCGAGCCCCGCGTCTGCAGCGGATCCGGCGCCTGCGCCAAACACAAGCACGGGCACACAGAGCGGCAGTACGAGGATGCACAACAGCGCTGCGCCGTTGCGCACGCCCAGCGTGAGTGCTGCACCGACGGCGCCGATCAGCGCAATGGCCGGCGTACCGATCAGCAGTGTGGCCGTCAGCAACAGCGTTGCATGCGGCGGCAGGCTGTACTGCTGTGCCAGGATGGGCGTCAGCAGCAGCAACGGCAAGCCGCTCGCGAGCCAGTGTGCGGCAATCTTCGTCAGCACAATCAGCGCAAGCGGGTGCGGCGACAACAGCAATTGATCGAGGCTGCCATCGGCGTGTTCCTGCGCAAATAACCGAGAGAGCGAGAGCATCGATGCCAGCAGCGCCGCCACCCACAGGATGCCCGGTGCAAGCATGCGCAATTGCTGCGGGTCGGGACCGATGGCCAGGGGAAACAGGCTTGCCGCAATGACGTAGAACACCACGCCGCCGACGAGGTTGCCGCGCCGCCGCCATGAGAGCGCAAGGTCGTGTCGCAGGATGGCCATCAGCATCGGCTTCATGCGGCGCCTCCGAGCCTGAGCACGCGATTTTCCCCTTGCGGACGCGACAGCAGCTGATGCGTGGCCATGATCGCCATGCCGCCGGCGCGCAAGTGCGTATCGAGCTGCGCAGTGAAGAGGCTCACCGCATGGTCGTCGAGCGAAGCGATCGGCTCGTCGAGCAGCCACAGCTCGCGCCGCGCGAGCAGCAAGCGCGCCAGTGCCACCCGCCGACGCTGGCCTTGCGAGAGCTTGCGCACAGGCGTGTCGGCAAGCTTGCCGAGTTCGAGCGCGTCCAGTGCGAGCCCGATGCCAAACGGCTCCGCTGCCGAATCGCGCAATCCGGCCAGTTGCATGGCCAGACGCAGGCTCTCCGTCACAGAGAGATCTGGATCGATGCCGTTGGTGTGGCCAACGTAGCAAAGCGCATTGAGGAAGGTGGGATCGCCGCTGCGCACGGGCGCACCATGCCACGTGAGCGAGCCGCTTGCCGGTGCCAGCAGGCCACAGAGCACGCGCAGCAACGTCGTCTTGCCGCTGCCGTTCGCCCCGGTTACCTGCACCAGCTCGCCCGCCGACACCGAGAGGTCCAGCTCGCGGAAGATCCGACGGCCGGCGCGCGAGAACGTCAATTGGCTGGCAACAAGCACGGCAGTGGGGGGGCTGAGTCAAACGGGGTCTAGCGCCGGCAGCACGTTCACGTGCTTTACTCGGTCTTCATCTTCGACATATCGGGCAGATGGTGCGCAATACCCTTGTGGCAGTCGATACAGGTTTTCTCTTTGCTGCCCAGATATTGGGAGTGCATGGCCGACGCGCGCGGGCTTTGTCGCGTGAAGTCCATCGATTCGTAGTTGTGGCAGTTGCGGCATTCCAATGAATCGTTAGCCTTGAGCCGATCCCATTCATGCTGGGCCAGCTCGAGCCGATGCGCTTCGAATTTCTCGCGCGTGTCGATGGTGCCGAAGATCTTGCCCCACACTTCCTTGGATGCCTGCATCTTCCGTGCAATCTTGTTCGTCCAGGCGTGCGGAACGTGACAGTTGGAGCAGATTGCGCGTACACCGCTGCGGTTGGTGTAATGGATCGTGCTCTGCAGCTCCTGGTACACGTTGTCGTGCATTTCGTGGCAACCCGTGCAGAACGCCTCGGTGTTGGTCACCTCCATCGCGGTGTTGAATGCGCCCCAGAACACCACGCCGGCAACAAAGCCGCCCAACGTCAGAAAGCCCAGGCTGAAATACGCGCTGGGCCGGTTGATGGTGCGCCAGTAGCGCTTGATCAGGTCGAACATGGCTGCACCGCCTCAGTTCTTGCCAACGCTCTTGCCATCAGGCTTGCGTTTGAGCAGTTCATCGACATCGACAAACGTATTGGTGATAAGCGGCTTGGCGTCGGCCTGCGGCACGTGGCATTGCGTGCAGAAGAAGCGGCGCGGCGAAACGTCGGCCAGTTGATGGCCATCGCGGTCAACGTAGTGCGTGGGGCTGATTGCGATCGCACGCATCTCTTCGGCCTTCGTACGCGCATGGCAAGACAGACAACCGTTGTGGTCCTTGTTGATCTGATACATGTACGTGCCGTCGATCTTGTGCGGAATCGTTGGCGGCTGCCCGGTGTAGTTGCGCTCGCGGCGCACGTCCTTGTTTTCGGTCGGATACAGGATCGGCGGTGTCGATTCGGCGGCGATCGGCGTGGGGCCGCGCATGGCGTCGACAACGCCTTGGGCCTGCGCGGGCAAGTTGGCAAGGGTTGCCAGCAACAGCGCACAGATGGCGGCTGGCAGTCCCAGGAGTCGGCTGAGCTTCATGACGTTTTCCGGTTGCGCGTGTGTCGTCTGCCTGGGCTCGTCAGACCTTCACGATCTTGACGGCGCATTTCTTGAAATCCGTCTGCAGCGAGATCGGGCAGGTTGCATCCAGTGTGACCTTGTTGATGAGCTGGCTCGCATCGAACCAGGGCACGAATACCAGACCCTTCGGCGGTTGATTGCGGCCGCGCGTTTCAATGCGGGTGCGCATCTTGCCGCGCCGCGAGATCACCTCGACTTCGACACCGCGTCGTAGCCCCAGCGCCTTCGCATCTTCCGGATGCATGAAGCAGACTGCATTCGGGAAGGCGCGATACAGCTCGGGCACCCGGCGCGTCATCGAACCCGAGTGCCAGTGCTCCAGCACGCGGCCAGTCGACAACCAGAACGGGTATTCCTTGTCCGGCACTTCCGGCGGAGCCTCATAGGGCAGGGCGAAGATCACCGCCTTGCCGTCCGGGTTGCCATAGAACTGATAGCCGGTGCCAGCCTTGACGTAGGGATCGCTGCCTTCTTTGTAGCGCCAGCGCGTTTCCTTGCCGTTGACCACCGGCCAGCGCAATCCGCGCGCCTTGTGATAGTCGTCGAACGGTGCCAGGTCGTGGCCGTGGCCGCGCCCGAAGCTTGCGTACTCTTCGAACAGGCCCTTCTGGAGGTAGAAGCCGAACGCCTTGGCTTCGGCATTGTTGTATTCCGGGTCGACGTCCTTGAGGGGGAACTTGTCGACGTTGCCGTTGCGGTAGAGCACGTCGTAGAGCGTCTTGCCGCGCAGCTCCGGCTTCTTGGCGATGAGGTCTTCCGGCCAGACTTCTTCCACCTTGAAACGCTTGGAAAACTCGACCAACTGCCACAGGTCGGAACGCGCCTCACCCGGCGCATCCACGAGCTGATGCCAGAACTGCGTGCGGCGCTCGGCGTTGCCGTAGGCGCCTTCCTTCTCCACCCACATCGCGCTCGGGAGGATCAGGTCGGCGGCCAGCGCGGTGACGGTTGGATACACGTCCGAGACAACGATGAAGTTCGCCGGATTGCGGTAGCCCGGATAGCCTTCCTGTTCAAGGTTGGCGCCGGCCTGGATGTTGTTGTTGACCTGCACCCAGTAAGCATTGAGCTTGCCGTCCTTCAGCATGCGGTTCTGCAGCACGGCGTGATAGCCCGGCTTTTCCGGGATCGTGCCAGCCGGCAACTTCCAGATGTGTTCGGCCTCTTCGCGGTGCTTCGGGTTGGTCACCACCATGTCGGCCGGCAAGCGGTGCGAGAATGTGCCCACCTCGCGTGCGGTGCCGCAGGCCGAAGGCTGGCCCGTCAGCGAGAACGGGCTGTTGCCCGGCGTGGCGATCTTCCCTGTCAGCAGGTGCAGGTTGTAGATCATGTTGTTCGCCCAGGTGCCGCGGGTGTGCTGGTTGAAACCCATGGTCCAGAACGACACGACCTTGATCTTCGGATCGGCATACAGCTCGGCAAGCTTCTGGAGCTGCTGCTTGAATTCCTTCTCCTTGCTCTTGTCCGGGTTCGCCAGCTTGGTGGTGTAGTCCAGGTCGTACGTCGAGACAAACTTGGCGAACTCGTCGAACGAAATCGGCTTGGAGTCGCCCACCTTGTCGGCGTTCTTGGCGGCCTTCTGCAGCGGGTTGTCGGGCCGCAGGCCGTAGCCGATGTCGGTTGCCCCTTGCTTGAAGACGGTGTGCTTGTTGACGAAGTCCGTGTTGACCTTCTTGTTGGTGATGATGTAGTTCGCGATGTAGTTGAGCATCGCGAGGTCGGCCTGCGGCGTGAAGACGATCGGAATATCGGCCAGATCGAACGAGCGATGCGTGAACGTCGAGAGCACCGCGACCTTCGTCTTGGGCGCCGACAGGCGTCGGTCTGTCACACGCGACCACAGGATCGGGTGCATCTCGGCCATGTTCGAGCCCCAGAGCACGAACGCGTCGGCGACTTCGAAGTCGTCGTAGCAGCCCATCGGCTCGTCCATGCCGAAGGTGCGCATGAAGCCGGCCACGGCCGAGGCCATGCAATGGCGTGCGTTGGGGTCGAGGTTGTTCGAGCGGAAGCCCGCCTTCATCAGCTTGACGGCAGCGTAGCCCTCAAAGATCGTCCACTGGCCCGAGCCGAACATGCCGACAGCGGTCGGGCCCTTTTCCTTGATGACGCGCTTGAACTGCACCGCCATCTCGTCGAACGCACGGTCCCAGCTCACGGGCGTGAAATCGCCGTTCTTGTCGTACTTGCCATTCTTCATGCGCAGCAGCGGCTGGGTCAGCCGGTCCTTGCCGTACATGATCTTCGAGAGGAAGTACCCCTTGACGCAGTTCAGGCCCCGATTGACCTCGGCCTTCGGGTCGCCCTGCGTGGCCACCACGCGGTTGTCCTTGACGGCGACTTCAACACCGCAGCCCGTGCCGCAGAATCGGCAAGGTGCCTTCGACCACTTGAGCTGCGTCAGCTCTTTGTCGGTGACGAGGTTGGCGGCGCCAGCAGGAAGCGTGACGCCAGCTACCGAAGCGGTGGCGGCGGCAGCGGTTTGCTTAATGAACGCGCGGCGAGAGACTTTCATCGTCCATTTCCTCATTCATGGCGTCGGCCATTTCGTTGTGCTGATAGATCAGGGCGGTGTTCAGCACACCGTCGATCTGTTGAATGAATGTCAGGTGGGCTGCGATGGCCCGCGAGCTGGGCGCCTCAAGCGTGACTACGAGCTTGCCGTTGTCGCTGGCCGCATGGATTTCGCTGCCGGCGATGGCTTCGATGGACTTGCTGACGGATGCAATATGGGTTGGCCGCGTCTGGACCAGGACGCCCGCGATATGCCACTCGTCGTCATCAAGCGGCGCCGGCCGAACGGGGATATCTATTTTTCTTGTGTTTCGCATGACGCTGTTTTGGCGATGCACGCCTTTTTCTAATCAGTGCTGCGCGAACATACAACCCGACTCGCCCTCGGAACCCCCCGGGCGTATATCAATGCGTTGGCGGACCGCTCAGCAATTGGGTTGCCCACACGATAAAGCCATATCCGGCCACGATAATGACGGAAAGAACCGGCACCATGACGACCGTCAGAAACAGGAAGCTCCGCAGCTCTTCGGATTTACGTTGCGCGTCGACGTTTTGGGGCTGTTCCACGATGACTCGACCAATAAAGGCGGCGCAAATGGCGCGCGAACGTTTTCCAGTAAAGCGAACGTCGCACGGGAATTCAAGGTTTTCGCATGATCCCGGCGTGACATATGTCGCGCAAGCGATATGTCGTTGGGGCGTGATCTGGCGCAAGACTTGCCGAATTCACGCGCCTGAAACATTGACGGGCACCCGCCATAGATACCAGGCCGCGACGGTGCGATACGGGCTCCACGCAAGCCCGAGTGTTTCCATCTGCTTGCGTGTGGGCGTGGTGTCGAGCCGCTTCAGGCGGCGATAACCGTCGCGTACGCCGAAATCATCTGCGGGCAGGATGTCCGAGCGCTCCAGCGTGTAGATCAGCAGCATTTCGACCGTCCAGCGGCCAACTCCGCGCAGTGTTACCAGCCGGTCGATGAGCGCTTCGTCTGGCATGGACAACGCCTGTTCGCGCGTGGGGACGACGCCATCGAGCGCGGCTTGTGCAATGCCGCGAATGGTCGCCAGTTTGGTCCCGGAGAAACCGCAGGTGCGCAGCGCTGCCTCGTCCGTCGCGAGCACCTGCTGCGGTGCGGGAAAAGCGGCGGCCGGATACAGCGCGAGGAAACGTCCGAGGATGGCGTCACCGGCCTTGGCGTGCAGCTGCTGGTAGGCGATCGCGCGCATCAGCGCTTCATAAGGTTCGCGCGCAGGCTTGGCGGCGTGGCGGCACGGTCCGATCGCAGCGATATGGCGAGCCCAGTCTTCGTCCAGCGTCGACAGAAATGTTTCGGCTTGCCGGTAGGCGCTTTCGGACAGGTCTGCGGCAATGGTCATGCGCTGGTTTGCCGGTCAGCCGGCCTTGCGGAACGTGAGGTTGATGCGCTGGCTGCCCAGCAGTGCGTGCGGGTGGTCTTTGAGCGGCGCTACGCCGTGATAGCGCAGGCGGTCCGGGCCACCCCAGACGACGACATCGCCGTGAAAAAGGGGAATGCGCTGCGCCTTGTCTGCGCGGCGATGTCCGCCAAACAGGAAGACGGCCGGCATGCCAAGCGACACGGAGACGATGGGCGCGCCGTAATCCTGTTCGTCCTTGTCTTGATGGAGCGACATGCGGGCACCAGGCACATAGCGGTTGATGAGGCAGGCGTCTGGCGTGAAGCCGGGGAAGCCGGCTTCAGCGGCGGCGTTACGCGCCAAGCGTAGGAACACATCGGGCAGTGGCGGCCACGCGGCTCCCGTAAGCGGGTCGTGCGTGGCATAGCGGTAGCCGCGGCGGTCTGAGGTCCAGCCCAGCGTGCCGCTGTTGGTGAGCGCGACCGACATCTCGAAGCCGCCCGGCGTGACCATGTGACGAAACGCTGCCCGCTGCTCGATGGCGTCCACCGCCGCCAGCAGGGCCGGTGCTTCTGCCAGCGCTAAGCCACGGAAAACAAAGGCCGCCTCGCCGAGCGCGATGCGCGCGTCTTCGGCGGGTGCATGGTCGGCAAACAGGTCCCCGGTCGTCATGGTGAGCTGGCTATAGCGCGTCGTGGAAGATGATCCCCACAGTATGCCGCTGGCCAGAGCGCAGGCGGCTCACACCGTGGCGCATGTTCACGCGGTACGTGCCGCGCGTACCTTGTACGGGGCGATGGTGCACTGCAAAGATCACGCCATCGCCTTTACGCAGTGGCACGACCTCGGGCCGAGACTGCATCCGTGGGCGCTGCTCCGTCGTGACGAATTCGCCGCCGGTGAAATCGACGCCGGGTTCAGACAGCAGGATGGCCACCTGCAGCGGAAAGACGTGCTCGCCGTAGAGGTCCTGATGCAGGCAGTTGTAGTCGCCGGGGCCGTATCGCAGGATCAGCGGCGTGGGGCGCAACTGGCCGGCCTCGTGGCAGCGCCGTATGAAATCGGCGTGCTTGGCTGGATAGCGTACGTCGATGTCCATGGCTTGGTTCCAGCGGTTGGCGATGTTCGCCAGCGGCGGGTAGAGCGATGTGCGCAACTGCGCAATCAGGTCGGGCAGCGGATAGGCAAAATACTGGTACTCACCGCGCCCAAAGCCGTGGCGCTCCATCACCACGCGCGAACGGTACAGGCGATCCTGCGAGTACAGCGCGGTCAGCGCGTCGCACGCGTCATGCGTGAGCAGGCCGGGCAACACGGCGCTGCCGACCTCGTTGAGAGCGTCCTCAACGGCATGCCAGTCGATGCCATCAAGAGTGGGGCGGTGCCCCGCGCTGACATGCGCGGCGGCGGTGGAAGGCGGCATATGCGCTCCTTTCGGAGATTCGATACGCCAAGCCTACGCTCACGGGAGTGTGCGTGGCACTCCGGAGCTTGCGGTCAAATTCAGCCTTGCGCGGCCAGGCTGGCGGGCATGGTGGTGGCGGCCAACTTCGTCAACGCATCGCCGGTGGCGCGGCAGATGCGCCACTCGGGCAGTACATCCGCGCCCATGGCTTCGTAGAAGGCGATGGACGGCGCATTCCAGTCGAGCACGCTCCATTCGAAACGCCCGCAGTCCCGCTCTTGCGCCAGGCGCGCCAGGTGGATCAGCAGTGCCTTGCCGATGCCCAGGCCGCGGTACTCTGGCTCTACGAACAGGTCTTCCAGATACAGGCCCGGCTTGCACAGGAAGGTCGAGAAGTTGTGGAAGAACAGCGCAAAGCCCACGGCCCGGCCATCGACCTGCGCCAGTACCGCCTCGCAATACGGGCGCGGCCCGAACAACATCGTCGCCAGCGCTTCTGGCGTGGTCTGCACGAGGTGCGTGAGCTTTTCGTACTCGGCCAGCGCGGAGATCAGGCGAACGAGCGAGGCGCAGTCGTCCGCCGTAGCAGGGCGCAGCGTGAAACGGGTCGCTGTGGTGGCGGTCATTGTGATTGCGATTCCAGTGAGGTTTGGACCAGGCGCGCGACCTGGTCGACGTAATCGGGTGCGAGGCAGTCGACCACGTGCCGCTCGGGCGTGCTGCGCAGCCACGTGATCTGGCGCTTGCAGAGCTGGCGCGTTGCGGCGATGCCTTGTTCGCGCAGGCCGGCCATGTCGATTTCGCCGTCGAGGTACGCCCACGCTTGGCGATACCCGACGCAGCGGATGGACGGTAGCGTGGGCGAAAGATCGCCGCGGCGGCGCAAGCGCTCCACCTCGTCGAGCAGGCCGCCGGCGAGCATCGCATCAAAGCGCTGCGCGATGCGCGCATGCAGCACGAGGCGGTCGGAGGGCTCCAGCGCGATCGTCAGATACGGCGCGGCTGCGTCATGCTGCTGGAACGCATTCGCGCCGACCTCGCGTGCGAGCAGAGCGGACATCGGCTGGCCCGTCAGTCGATACAGCTCCAGCGCGCGCTGGATGCGCTGCGCATCGGTCGCGTGCAATCGCGCGGCCGTCACCGGATCGACCTGCGCCAGTTTGGCGTGCAGCGCTGGCCAGCCATCGCGGGCGGCTTCGGCATCGATCTCCGCGCGGATGGCCGGGTCGGCGCCGGGCAAATCGGAGAGACCTTGCGTGAGCGCCTTGTAATACAGCATCGTGCCGCCGACGATCAGCGGCAGCTTGCCGCGCGCGCGGATGGCATCGATCAGCGCATTCGCATCGTTGGCAAACTGCGCGGCGGAATACGCATCGAGCGGATCGATGATGTCGATCAGGTGATGCGGCGCGATGGCTTGTTCTTCGGCGCTGGGCTTGGCGGTGCCGATGTCCATGCCGCGATACACCAGCGCGGAATCCATACTGATGATCTCGACCGGCCAGCGTTCTGCCAGCTTCAATGCGGCGGCGGTTTTGCCGGACGCTGTCGGCCCGAGCAGGCAAATGGCGCGCGGGGCGCTTGCAGCAGACGCAGTCATCGGAATTTACTGGCCGCGCAGGAAGAGTCGATCCAGGTCAGCCACGGTGAGCTGGATCCATGTCGGGCGACCGTGGTTGCACTGGTCGGCGCGTTCGGTGGCTTCCATCTGGCGCAGCAGCGCGTTCATCTCGTCCAGGTTCAGGCGGCGGTTGGCGCGCACGGCGGAGTGGCACGCCAGCGTGGCGAGCAGCTCATTCTGGCGTTCAGCCAGCACGCGCGAGCCGCCGTAGGCGTGCAGATCGCGCAGCACGTCGCGGGCGAGCGCTTGCGCGTCGGCCTTCTGCAGCAGCGTCGGCACCGATCGCACAGCCAGCGTGGTGGGCGACACGGCAGAGATATCGAAGCCGAGCAGCGTGAGCGTGTCGCGAAATTCCTCTGTGGTGCCGATCTCCACCGGGCTTGCGGCAAACGTGACCGGAATCAGAAGCGGCTGCACTTCGACGCGCTTGGTTTCCAGCGCGGCCTTGAGCTGTTCGTAGAGGATGCGTTCGTGCGCGGCATGCATGTCGACGAGCACCATGCCGCGCGTGTTCTGCGCCAGCACGTAGATGCCGTGCAACTGGGCGACTGCGAAGCCGAGCGGGTGCGCATCCTCGTCATCGGCGTCCTGCGCAGCGCCCGGCTCCGCAACGGCAGCAGGTGCTTGCGCAGTCGCGGTGCCGCCGTCGAACAACGTCGCGGCGCTTGGCACATCGGTCATCCAGGCAGGGCGGCTCGATGGCATCGGCGTGCTGTCGCCGCGCATCATCGACAGATATTCCGCACGCGGCTGCGCAATGCCGAGCGACGTCTGCCGCGCGGCCATCTGGTTGATCCAGCGCGTGGTGTTGTCAGCCGGCGAAAGTGCCGTCATGACCCCCGCAACCTCGGGCGCCTCGGCGATGTCGGTGCGCAGGCTGTCGCCTTGTTCGCCGGCGTGGCGGGACAAGGCGCGTTGCACCGCGTGATAGACAAACTGGTGCACCGCGCGGCTGTCGCGAAAGCGCACCTCGATCTTGGACGGATGCACGTTCACGTCCACCGCTTCGGGCGGCAACTCCAGGCACAGCACGTAGGCGGGGAAGCGGTCGCCGTGGAGCACATCTTCGTAAGCGCTGCGCACGGCGTGCGTGAGCAGGCGGTCGCGCACGAAGCGTCCGTTGACGTAGAAGAACTGATGATCGGCCCGGCCGCGCGACGCGGTCGGCAGGCCTGCAAAGCCGAAGAGGCGCAGCTCGCCGGCTTCCTCGTCGAAGGGCAATCGCGCACGGGCGAATTCGGTGCCGAGCACGGCGGCGGTGCGCGCGTCGGCCTGCGTGGCGTTCCAATGCTCCAGCGGCTTGCCGTTGTGATGCACGGAGATGGCCACATCCGGCCGCGCGAGCGCGGTGCGGCGGATCACCTCCATGCAGTGGCCCAGCTCGGTCTGCTCCGTCTTCAGGAATTTGCGGCGTGCCGGCGTATTGAAGTACAGATGCTGCACATCGACGGTGGTGCCGACACCGCCCGAGGCCGGTTGCGCCCGCCCGGTTTGCGCAATGATTTGCGTGGCGTGAGCGTCGTTTGCTGTGCGCGACGTGAGCGTCAACTCCGCCACCGAGGCAATCGAGGCCAGTGCCTCCCCCCGGAACCCCAGCGTTGATACCGATTCCAGCTCTTCCAGCGAGCCGATCTTGCTGGTCGCATGCCGCATCAGCGCGACGGGCAGTTCGCCCGCCGGAATGCCGCCGCCGTTGTCGGTTATGGCAATGCGCCGCACGCCGCCTTCCTCCAGCTTGATCTGCAGCTGCGTGGCGCCGGCATCCAGCGCGTTTTCCAGCAACTCCTTGACCACGGACGCTGGCCGTTCGACCACCTCGCCGGCCGCGATCTGGCTGATCAGCTGGTCGGGAAGCGGGCGGATGGGGCGGCGGGAAGTCGAGGCGGAAGTCATCGCGGCATTATAAATGTCACGCCCTGTGCGGCGCACCAACGCAAGCCCGGCAAGCGCAAGGGGAAAATTAATTGACATCCGGTATCATTCCCCGCTGCTCAATCGGGGGTTGGTTTGGATATCGTGATGCAACTGCTCGACATCGTTCTGCATGTCGACAAATCGTTGGGACTGCTCATTCAGCAGTACGGCGCGTGGGTCTACGTGCTGCTGTTCGCCATCGTCTTTGCCGAGACCGGCTTGGTGGTGCTGCCATTCCTGCCGGGCGACACGCTGCTCTTCATTGCCGGCGCAATGTGCGCCACGGGCCAGATGGACGCTTGGCTGCTCATCGTACTGCTGGTCACTGCCGCGGTAACGGGCAACACCGTCAACTACTTCGTCGGTTCGTGGATCGGGCCCAAGGTATTCGACGGCCACATCCGCTTCCTGGATCACCAAGCGCTGCTTAGGACACACGCCTTCTACGAGCGCCATGGCGGCAAAATGCTGGTAATGGCACGTTTCATTCCGGTGGTGCGTACGTTCGCGCCGTTCGTGGCCGGCGTGTCGAAGATGACGTTCGCCAAATTCCAGCTGTTCAACATGATCGGCGCCGTGCTGTGGGTCGGCTTATTGGTGCTGACCGGCGACCTGTTCGGCAACGTGCCCATCATCCGCGAGCACCTGAACACGATCGTGCTTATCGGCCTGGGTGCTGCGATTGTGCCGCTGGCACTGGGCGGGCTATGGAAGCTTCTCAGGCGCCGTCGGGGCGCTGTGGCCCCGAAGTAGACGTCAATTCAAGTGCTTGCTCATGGCGCGTAGCGTTGGCATGCGCTCCTTGAGCTTGGCCGTGTCGGCTGCATCTGGCCGCGCGTCCACGTAGGCTTCCAGGTCTTCCAGCGCGGGCCGGAAGCACTCAAGATTGGCGTAGGCCAACCCTCGGTCGCGCACTTCCTCGATCGAATCGGGCAGCAGAATCACCAAGCGCTGCTGCACCGCCAGCAGGCGCTGCCAGCGCGATTCCTGCAGATAGATCGCCTTCAGATTGCGCAGCATGCGCGCGATGATCTCGCGGTGCGTGGCCACTTGCAGGAACACCCCGAGCGGCACCGTGTTCGGGTCTTCGATGCCTTCCTTCTCCAGGTACGGGTCGAGCATGTCCTGCAACTCTTCTTTCGACAACGTCTGGCCCGTCAGCGGATCTAGCACGACCTCGCCTGCCGGAATGCTCATGCGCACCAGGAAGTGGTTCGGAAAAGACACGCCCTTGAGGGGCAGGCCAATCTGCTGGCCGATCTCCATCAGCAGCACCGCCAACGAGATCGGAATGCCGCGCCGGCTTTGCAGCACGGTATTCAGATAGGAGTTCTCGGGATCGTAGTAATCGTTTGCATTGGGCCCGAAGCCCAGCTCGCGATAGAAAAACTGGTTGAGCAGGCGTAGGCGCTGGATGGCCGGCGTGCCGTCGGCGATGCGGTTTTTGATCCGCGCGACGAGTACGTCGATGGCGGCCAGCTCTGCCTGCAGGTCCAGATCCGGATACGCGTCCTGCGCAATTGACAGGGCGGTTTCTGTGAGTGGGATGCTGTCGTCGTCCGCGACCAGGGCCGAAAAATAATCGAGGACTTTAGTGGTCATCAGATGGCCTTTTTTCGGAGCGTGGAAAACTTCAATCCGGTGAGCCACAGTGTACCGAAATAGACCACCGCGCACAGGACCAAACTTGCCCCCAGCAGCGCGATGCGTACGAGCGGCTTGGCACCCAATCCCACCCAATCAAAATTGTGTGCAAGCCACAGCAGCACGCCCGCCAGCAGCAGTACGGCCGACATCACCTGCGCGATGAATAGACCCCAGCCCGGCAGCGGGTGGTAATAGCCGCGACGGCGCAGGCCGAAGAACAGCAGCGCCGCATTGATGGTCGCGCCAAAGCTGATCGACAGCGCCAGCCCCGCGTGTCCGAAAATCGGCACGAACACATAGTTGGACAACTGCGTCGCCACCAGCACCACCAGCGCAATCTTCATCGGTGTGCGGATGTCCTGCCGCGCGTAGAAGCCCGGCGCCAGGATCTTGATGACGATCAGCCCGATCAGCCCCACGCCGTACGACGTCAGCGCCTGGCGCGTCATCTCGACGTCCATGCCGGTGAACTTGCCGTAGTGGAACAGCGTGGCCGTGAGCGGCGCGCCAAACACGAACAGCCCCACTGCCGAGGGCACCGCCAGCAGCACGGTCAGCCGCAGGCCCCAGTCGAGCAGCGACGAGTACTCTTCACGGTTGTTGTCCGCACTTGCTTTGGACAGGCTTGGCAGCAGGATCGTCCCGAGTGCCACACCCAGCAGTGCGGTCGGGAATTCCATCAGCCGGTCGGCGTAGTTCAGCCACGACACGCTGCCCGTCGGTAGGCGCGATGCAATGTTGGTGTTGATGATCAGGCTGATCTGCGCGACCGACACCGACAGCGTGGCCGGCAGCATCTGCTTAAGCACGCGCCGCACGCCCGGGTGGTGCCACGCTTGTCGCACATTGAATGACACGCGTGGCAGCATGCCCACGCGTCGCAATGACGGGACCTGAATGGCCAGTTGCAGGATGCCGCCCACCATCACCGCATAGGCCTGTGCGTAGATAGGGGTTTCGAGGTACGGCGCCACAAACACCGCTGCCACGATGAACGACAGGTTCAGGAGCACCGGAGTGAAAGCGGGCACCGCAAACTGTCGCCACGTATTGAGAATGCCTGATGCCAGCGCCACCAACGACACGAGCCCGATGTACGGAAACATCACGCGCGTCATGAAGATCGCCGAGATATAGGCTTGGTTCTCGTGCGCCTTGAAGCCCGTTGCCACAGCGGTGACGATCAACGGCGCGCCGATCACGCCCAGCGCCGAGATGACCACCAGGAACCACGTCATCACCGTGGCCACCGAGTCGACCAATGCGCGTGTTTCGGTTTCCCCTTGGCGATTCTTGAATTCGCCCAGGATCGGCACGAACGCTTGCGAGAACGCGCCCTCGGCCGAAAGCCGGCGTAGCAGGTTCGGGATGCGGAAGGCGACGTTGAAGGCATCGGTGTACACCGAAGCACCAAAGGCACGGGCGATCAGCGTCTCGCGAATGAGCCCCGTGATGCGCGAGAGCATCGTCAGGCCGCTGATCGTGGCGAGTGTTTTGAGGAGATTCAAGATGAATGCTTGGTTGGGCGCCGTCTGGGAGGCAAACACGGCGATGGCGGTCTGACCGACGGCGCCATGCGGGGTTCGCGCCCGGCGTGACTGACGTGACCGGAGGGCACAATTGCGGCCGTATTATAGGGACCGGCTTGTCATGCGCCCAAAAGTGCCGCAAAAGCCGCAAACTGCCGTTATCCGGGCGATTTCACAACAGGGTTTGCGTTGGGCGCGGAAGTCTGCGTATAATTGCCGTCTTTCACCAATTTGCGCGCTTCGGCCTTCCGTGTCTCCCGGGGCGCTTGCTACCGTTTCTTCAGGGATTTTTCCATGGCAAACACCGCACAAGCACGCAAGCGCGCACGCCAAGCCGTCGTTCAGAACGCTCACAACTCGGCTCTGCGCTCGCGTCTGCGTACCGCAATCAAGGGCGTCCGCAAGGCTGTGGCCGCTGGCGACAAGACTGCTGCCGCTGCTGCATTCAAGACGGCCCAAAGCACGATCGATAGCATCGCTGACAAGAAGATCGTCCACAAGAACAAGGCTGCGCGCGCCAAGTCGCGTCTGTCCGCTGCCATCAAGGCAATGGCTGCCTAAGTTCGGGTGATGCCGGCCTAGCCGGCATGGCGCGACACGCAACGTCGCGCCCCGACGATAAAAAAGCCCGTCTTCGGACGGGCTTTTTGCATTCTGTGCGCCCAATGTGCGAGGCGCTGAGTGGGGTGCCGTTCTTTACGGGATCAGGCTTTCGCGGGTGTGCCGCCTTCCGGCAGGATGCAGGCTTCCACGAGCTGCAGATTGTTGTCGTGCGCGAAGTTCAGCACGAAATCCAGTGCCTTGGGTTCGATGTCGCGCAGGCGCTCGTCGACGAACACGCTGCGGATGCCACCCGACATGACCGGGCGCACATAGGGGGAGTAGGTGAAGCGGGGGTCTCCGCTATCACCGGCAGGGCGGAACTGCGCCATCACACCGCACAGCCGATCGGCCCAGTCGCTCGGGCGGAAGGTCTTTCCGTCGCGGGTGACGCCCTGGATAAAGAATTGGCGAGGGTTGGCTGCCATGGACTGCGTGGGGCTGTGGAAATTTGCAAACGACTTCGACCGTGCGGGTGCCGCAACGTTCGAGCGGGGTGCACTTGTGGTGCGGATGATGCGCCTGCCTGGTTGCCGATTCATGAACCGGACGGGCCGGCTCGTTGTGCCGGTTTGCGGACGGTTGGGGCATCCGAGGCAGCCAGTATTATATCTTATATAAGACTTTCATCGGCCTTTCACCCGGGCCTTTATGGTAGCCGCCCGCGCAGGCGCGAAACTCGCCAAATGGGTGGCGATCCCGTATGATGGACTGAATCTTCAACAGGCAAGGCGGCTAGGGCGACGTGTCACGGGATGTTCCCGGAGCGTCATCTGCAGGCCGCCTTCGTTGTTTTATGAACCCACCAAGCTCGATCAAGCACTACCTGCAGTTCAAGGACTTTTCGCTGGAAGAGTACGAATACCTGCTGGACCGTTCCGCGATCCTCAAGGCCAAGTTCAAGAACTACGAGACGTGGCACCCGCTGCACGACCGCACGCTGGCCATGATCTTCGAGAAGAATTCCACGCGTACGCGCCTGTCGTTCGAAGCCGGCATTCACCAGCTCGGCGGGCACGCGGTCTTCCTGAACACGCGCGATTCCCAACTGGGGCGCGGTGAGCCAATCGAAGACGCGGCGCAGGTCATCTCCCGCATGACCGACATCATCATGATCCGCACCTTCGGGCAGGAGATCATCGAACGGTTTGCCGCGCATTCTCGCGTGCCGGTCATCAACGGGCTGACCAACGAATATCACCCGTGCCAGGTGCTGGCCGACATTTTCACCTTCATCGAGCAGCGGGGCCCCATCAAGGGCAAGACCGTCACGTGGGTGGGCGATGCCAACAATATGGCCTACACGTGGATCCAGGCGGCTGAGATTCTCGGCTTCCGCTTCCATTTTTCTGCACCAAAGGGCTATCAGCTCGATCCGGCCATGGTGGCCGATTCCAGCCGTCCGTTCGTGCACGTGTTCGAAAGCCCGCTGGAGGCCTGTGAAGGCGCCCACCTAGTGACCACCGACGTGTGGACCAGCATGGGCTACGAAGCCGAGAACGAAGCGCGCAAGAAAGCCTTTGGCGACTGGATGGTCACCGAGGCGATGATGCAGCGCGCGCAACCCGATGCGCTGTTCATGCACTGCCTGCCCGCGCACCGCGGCGAGGAAGTCGAGGCGGCCGTCATCGATGGCAGGCAGAGCGTGGTGTGGGACGAGGCGGAAAACCGCCTGCACGTGCAGAAGGCGCTGATGGAATACCTGCTCTGCGGGCGCTACTGAGCCCGAGTCTGACGCCATAGAAAAAGGCCGCTCCGATTGACGTCGGAGCGGCCTTTTTGCTTTGACGCGGCAGGTAGTTACTTCTTGCCGCCGTCGAGCTGAGGCAGTGCATTGGCGGTACCCAGCGACAGCAGGCCAGCCTTCGAGTAGATCGACAGCTTGTCGCGCGTGTCCATCAGGTCCAGGTTGCGCATGGTCAGTTGGCCGATGCGGTCGGCGGGGCTGAACGGTGCGTCTTCGACCTTCTCCATCGACAGGCGCTCAGGTGCGTAGGTCAGGTTCGGAGATTCGGTGTTCAGGATCGAGTAGTCGTTGCCGCGGCGCAGCTCCAGCGTGACGGTGCCGGTCACGGCGCGAGCCACCCAGCGCTGGGCGGTTTCGCGCAGCATGATCGCTTGCGGATCGAACCAGCGGCCCTGGTACAGCAGACGGCCCAGGCGCAGGCCGTTGATGCGGTATTGCTCGATGGTGTCTTCGTTGTGGATGCCGGTCACCAGGCGCTCGTAGGCGATGTGCAGCAGCGCCATGCCCGGGGCTTCGTAGATGCCGCGGCTCTTGGCTTCGATGATGCGGTTTTCGATCTGGTCGCTCATGCCCAAGCCGTGGCGGCCGCCGATGCGATTCAGCTCCAGGAACATCTCCACCGGGTCGGCAATCTCGCGGCCGTTGACGGCGACCGGGCGGCCTTCGTCGAAGGTGACCGACACTTCTTCCGCCTTGACCTCGACTTCGGGCTTCCAGAATGCCACGCCCATGATCGGGTTGACGATGCGGATGCCGCTGTTCAGGTGCTCCAGATCCTTGGCCTCGTGCGTGGCGCCCAGCATGTTGCTGTCCGTCGAGTACGCCTTTTCGGCGCTCATCTTGTAGCCGAAACCTTCCTTCGTCATGAAGGCCGACATTTCGGCGCGGCCGCCCAGCTCATCGATGAAGGCCTGGTCCAGCCACGGCTTGTAAATCCTCAGGGCCGGGTTGGTCAGCAGGCCGTAGCGGTAGAAGCGCTCGATGTCGTTGCCCTTGAAGGTCGAGCCGTCGCCCCAGATGTTGACGTCGTCTTCCTTCATCGCGGCGACCAGCATGGTGCCGGTCACGGCGCGGCCCAGCGGCGTGGTGTTGAAGTACGTGATGCCGCCGGTGCTGATGTGGAAGGCGCCGGCCTGGATGGCGGCAATCCCTTCATTGGCCAGTTGCGGGCGGCACTCGATCAGGCGGGCCTTCTCTGCACCGTACTCCATGGCCTTGCGCGGGATGGCATCGTAGTCTTCCTCGTCGGGCTGGCCCAGGTTGGCGGTATAGGCGTAGGGCAGCGCGCCCTTGTTCTTCATCCAGCGCAGCGCCGCGCTGGTGTCGAGACCGCCCGAGAAGGCAATGCCGACCTTCTGGCCGACGGGAACGTGTTGCAGGATGGTTTCCATACTCTTTCTCTTCTGATGATCGCTGCTGGCGCTCAGGTGCGCTTAGGCGTAATGGCAGATGTAGTGGTAGCTCTCGGTCACGCGAATGTCGAACTTCGAGTTGGCCGGAACCTGAAAGCTTTCGCCGGCGGCGGACGTCTTCCACTCATCGGTGCCGTCGAGCTTGTATTCGCACGAACCGCCCACGCATTCCATGATCTCGGCGGCGGCCGTGCCGAAGGTCAGCGTGGCCGGCAGCACCACGCCCACGGACTTCTTGGTGCCGTCGGGCAGGGTAAAGCTGTGGCTGACGCACTTTCCGTCAAAGTACACATTGGCCTTGGTGGTCAGGCGGACGCCGTCAAAGGTTTCGGTGGTCATGAAATGGAACGCGAAAAGGGTGGTCGTAGGGTCAAACCAGCCATTTTAGGCCATTGGGTCGGCCGCGGGTACGTCGGGCGAGGGCTGCCTGGATCCAGACGCGTTGGATGTGGCGCAGGGTGCTCAAGAAGCCCCTCCGCCGGGCTGTTTACACGACCACGGGTTCGGGTTCGATGCGTACGCCAAAGCGCGCATGCACTGCGTCCTGGATCTCACGCGCCAACGTCATCAACTGGACCGCACTACCGCCGCCACGGTGCACCAGCACCAGCGCCTGCTTTTCATACACGCCCACCGCGCCGCTCTGCCGGCCCTTGAAGCCGCACTGATCGATCAGCCAGCCGGCGGCGAGCTTGTAGGTGCCGTCCGGCTGCGCATACCCGACCAAGTTCGGGAAGCGCGTGGCCAGCGCATCGCGCGTGGCGGCATCGACGATGGGGTTCTTGAAAAAGCTGCCCGCGTTGCCGATCTCGGCCGGATCGGGCAGCTTGCGGCGGCGGATGGCGACCACGGCATCGAAGATGTCCTGCGCCGTCGGGCTGGCGATGTTCTGCACGGCCAACTCGCGTGCAAGTTCGGCGTAGTGCGTATCGGGCTGCCAGTCGAGTGGCAGGGCGAACGTGACCTCGGTGATGATGTAGCGATCGGCGCCGGTGCGCTTGAAGAGGCTGTCGCGGTAGCCGAAGGCGCAATCGGCGGCGGTCAGGGTGACGAACTCGCCGGCGTGGCGGTCGTAGGCGCGCAGGGATTGGAAGCGGTCCTTGATCTCGACGCCGTATGCGCCGATGTTCTGGATGGGCGCCGCACCCACCGTACCGGGAATCAGCGCGAGGTTTTCCAGCCCAGGCAAGCCATGAGAGACGGTGTGGGCAACCAGGCCGTGCCACGATTCGCCGCCGCCTGCGGTGACGGTGTGGACTTCATGGCCGTCGACCGTGCTTTGGCCGGCGGCGATGCCGGGAATCTCCATCAACAGCACGAGACCTTCGAAATCGCGCGTGAGAACGACATTGCTGCCGCCACCCAGCACCAGCACAGGCAGGCCCTGCACGCGCGGGTCGGCCAGCGCGGCGGGAATGTCTTCCGGCGTGCGCACGTGCGCGGCGTAGCGGGCGGTGGCCTCAAAACGGAACGTGTTGTGCTGGCCTAGGGGATAATGCGTGTCGAGCAACGCCATGGCGCCAAATCTGCTGGGAAAGCCAAGATTATAGAAGCCAGGGCGCACGCGGCACCCGCAGCGAGGCGCCGCAGCAACCCGAATTCAAGTCTGCAAGGAGAACACGATGCCGTCGTTTGACGTGGTATGCGAAGCCAACATGGTGGAAGTGAAGAACGCCGTGGAACAGGCCAACAAAGAGATTTCGACGCGATTCGACTTCAAGGGCTCGGACTCCCGGGTCGAGCACAAGGAGCAGGAACTGACCTTGTTTGCCGATGACGATTTCAAGATCGGCCAGGTGAACGATGTGCTGATGAACAAGCTCGCCAAGCGCAACGTCGACGTGCGCTTTCTCGACTATCAAGACAAACAGAAGATTGGCGGCGACAAGATGAAGCAGGTCGTCAAGATCAAGAAGGGCGTCTCGGGTGACCTCGCCAAGAAGATCGTCAAGACCATCAAGGACAGCAAGATCAAGGTGCAGGCGAGCATTCAGGGCGACGCGGTGCGTGTGACCGGCGCCAAGCGGGATGACCTGCAAAGCGTGATTGCCATGCTGCGCAAGGACGTGAGCGACACGCCGCTGGATTTCAACAACTTCCGCGACTGAGCCCGTCGCGCTCCCAAGCAAAACGCCCCGCACGAGCGGGGCGTTTGCATTAGCGGTGGCAAAACTTCACTGCGACAGCTTGGTCACCTTCAATGCCGGATCGGCGGCAATGGCGGCTTCCGAGAACGGCAGCCGGTTCCAGCGCTTGGCAGAGAATTCGCGCATCTGGTCGAACGCATGCGGCGAAGCCGGATCGCTGGATTCACCATAGGTCAGAAGCGCATCGGCCACCGGGCCCTGATCGTCGAACGTGACGGTCTGGATGTAGCTTGTGCCGTAATACACCTGCAAGCCCTTCGGCCCGATCGGCGTGCTTTGCAGCTTGTTGAGCACACCTTCGTACTCCTCACCGCCGTGCAGGGCGATGTCGCCGCCTGGCGCATGTGCTGCCTGGACAGTGCCCAGGGGTGCATCCAGCGCAAAACCGGCGGTACGGACGGCGCTCACGGCATCCTTCAGCGCTTTGAACACGGCCGTGCGCACGGTTGCATCGCTCATGCGCAGGTTGCGCGGTGTGTGGATCGGATCAGCGGGGTTGAAGTCGACCGCATAGACATGCGGGATGTCCTTGGCGCGCATCCAGAACTCGCGGAACAGGTGCGCAGCGCGGGCGTCGACGTTGTCCGTGAGGTTCCATTCCGCAAGGGCAGCGCAGCCGTCGCGCACATCTGTGTCGAGGTTTGCCGTGGCTTTGCAGGCGGCCAGCAGATCGTTGCGCACGAGGTGGCCGGCGAGGTTGGCGTCGCGGAAGATCATCGCCTGCAAGTTTGGCAGGTTGACCTGGTTGCCGGGCAGGCCGTCGGTCCCGTTCAGGCGACGCTCGATCTCGATGAGGCCGATGCGGGTGCGCAGGCGTTGCGGCACGTCGGTCGAACCCATCACCGGCGAGAAGCCCGTCAGTTTCTGCGCTGGGTTGCTCAACCACGAGCTGTCGTTGCTGTTGGCGATGTAATCATCGCGCTCGAGCACCGGCATGCGCGCGGGCGCCACCAGGCCCGGCACGGGCGATGTCGGATCGACCTGCCAGTTGCACGCGCTGCGTGAGCCGTCGAGCAGCACCAATCCCACGCCCTTGAAGAGCTTGTCGGCCAGCGGAGACGGCGCGCAACGCTTGAGCGCTTCGGCCGACACATCCGGCGTGGTCGACACGTCGGCAAACAGCGCACGGCCGTTGCGGTCGGTGGCAATCGTGTTCACCCACGGAATGCCGAGATTGCTGATGGCCTGCCGGATGCCCGCCACGTCCTTGGCCTGCGCGATATGCAGCCACGTATCGATGGAGCGCGTGTTGTTGCGATTAGCGTCACGCAGCGTGTAGGCCTTCTGCGTGGTCCATGGCATGCCGCCCGCAGGCATCGACAGCACGGGGCCGTACACCGTGTTGTAGAAAGTGTGGGTGCGATGTTCGATGCGGCCGTCCGGCAGCTTCACGTCAAAGGCCACCGTGCGCGTGGTCATCTTGTGCGGCTTGCCGTCGATCAGGTAGGTGGTCGGATCGCCCTCGGCGAGCTTCAGCTCGAACAGCGTGAAGCGGCGACCGGTGGAAACGGTGTGCGTCCATGCCACGTCTTTGTTGAAGCCGATGCTGACGACGGGGAACGCGGCAATCGACGCGCCCATCACATCCAGCTTGCCGGGCACGGTCAGGTGGATCTGGTAGAAGCGGTTGGTGCTCGTCCAGGGAAAGTGCGGGTTGCCGAGCAGCACACCGCGGCCGTTGTCCGTGGCGGCCTTGCCGAAGGCCCAGCCGTTGGAGCCGATCGGCATGTCGCGCAGTTGCAGGTCGCGGTCAAGTGCCGCGGTGTCGACGGCATGCGGTGCAATGACGGCCGACGCAGGCGCGCCGCCCGGCGGCTGCGCCGCGACGATGCTCGCCAGCATGGCGCCCGCGCTGGCCTGGATGGCTTTTTCTTCGCCCATCAGCATCATGTCGGCCATCGTGAGGGGGCGCACCCAGTCGGCATTGCGGCAGGCGGCCGGGCGGTTGGCGGCTGGCGTGTCTTTCAGATAACGGTTGTAGCCCGCGATGTAGCCGCGCAGCAGCTCGCGCGCTTCAGGCGACATCCGTGCGTAGCCCGCGCGCAGGCCGGCTTCGTCAAACGCACTCTTGAAGAAGGCGTCGGCTTGCGTGTTGGGCACCGGCTTGAACGACACCACGACCGTGCCGTCCGGCCCGAACGTCTTCGAGCGCTCGCCGTTGACGGTGACGACCTGATCGGCGAGCAGGCACACGTTGTCCTGCGCATAGGCGTAGGCCATGCCGAAGCCGAGGCTGGCGTAGTCGTTGGCGCGGACGTGCGGAATGCCGAAGCGGGTGCGGCTGATTTCGGCCGAAAGGCCGGTGTCCGAAGGCGTGGTCCAGCCGCTGTCTGTGCTGGCGCAGCCGGCCAGCGCCGCAAGCGCGGCCGTGGCAAGCGTGGCGCGCGGTGCGAATCCCTGCATGAATCGCTGCATCGTGCGTTGTCTCCTGATGTCGGTGTTGTTATGGGCGGTTGCGTCTGTGCGCAGCCACCGTCGCATCGTCAATCGGGCGATTCCGATTCGGAAGAGGTATTCCCGCCAGAATTAGGGTCAATATCGCCATGCAGACGGTCCTGCCGCCTATACTCGTGCATGCCAAGAATCGACCTGCTGATTTTTCCGGACGTTGCTTTTTCCATGCTGGCGACCGCCGCCGATACGCTTGGCGTGGCCAATGCGCTGGCTTCCATGCAAGGCGGCAAGCGGGCCAATGCCGCCAAGGCGCCGGTGTTCGGCTGGCGGCTCATCGCGCGGGACCCGGCACGTTGGCAGGCCGCGGCAGAAACGCTCGCGTGCCCTTGTGACGCACTACCGGAAGACGACACGCATCTCGGTGATGCGTTGATCGTCCCCCCGCTGCATTTCGACCACATCGGCACGCTGGAGCAGCGTCTGGCCCTGCTCGAAGTGGAGCGCGCCACCATCCGCCGTTATCTGGATGCGGGGCGGCTGGTGGCCTCGCCCTTCACAGGTGTGGCGATGCTGGCTGACGTGCTGACCGCAGGCCAACGGCTGACGGTGACATGGCTCATCGCAGGTTGGGTGCAGGGCTACTTTCCGCATCTGAAAGCCGCGCCGGCGCAGGCCATCGTCAGCAGCGGCAACGTCATCACCGCCCGGGCGATGGAGCATGGCGTGGCGCTCATGCACCGCGTGGTCGCGCGGCTGGCTGATGCGCGGCTCGCGCGCACGCTGGGCAATACGGCGCTCGATCACCCCTCACGCGGCGAGGCGATCGGCATCTGGCTGCGCAGCAAACCGGCCATCCGAGACAGCGTCGTGCTGCGCGCGCGCCGTTACCTGCAGCAGCATCTGCACGAACCGTTTGATCTGGGGAAACTCGCCACCATCGCCTCGACCAGCGAGCGGACGCTGCTTCGGCATTTCACGAAAACGGTGGGGATGTCGCCGCTGCAATTGCTGCACCGGCTGCGCGTGGAGCGCGCGTGCCACTTGCTGGAAGTCAGCACGCTGAGCCTGACGACGATTGCCGAGCAGTGCGGCTATCAGGACATGTCCGCCTTCCGGCGGTTGATCCGGCGGCACACGGGCCGGCCGCCGGGAGAACATCGACGCGCGCATTCGGTGCGCGCCGAGCTGCGCAATTAGGCGGCTTTTTTCTTCTCGCCGATGCGGCTTTCCTTGCCGGCCAGCAGCTTGGCGATATTGGCGCGGTGGCGCGCGATCAGCAGCACCGCCATCAGCGCAACCGCCCCGGCAATCCAGTCGAAGCCGTTCATCAGCACGTAGAAGAACGGCGCAAACACCGCCGACACCAGCGCCGCCAACGACGAATAACGGAAGAACACGGCGATGATGAGCCACGTCGCCAGCGTGGCCAGCCCCAGCCACACGTTCAGCGCCAGCAGGATGCCCGCCGCCGTGGCCACGCCCTTGCCGCCCGCAAAGCGGTGGAACACCGGATACAGGTGGCCCAGGAACACGGCGATCACCACCAGCGCGATGCCGGTCTCATCGACGCCAAAGCGTGGCGCCAGGAATAGCGCCAGCCACACCGCCAGCCAGCCCTTTGCCGCATCACCGAGCAGCGTGAGGATGGCCGCCTTCTTGTTGCCCGAGCGCAGCACGTTGGTGGCGCCGGGGTTGCCCGAGCCGTAGGTGCGAGGGTCCGCCAGACCCATCGCGCGGCTGACCACCACGGCAAACGAAATCGAGCCGATCAGGTAGGCGGCCACGGCAAAAAGGACGGTTGCGACGACTGGTGACATATGAAATGTGAGAAATCAGGCTGCGCGATTGTAGCGTGGCCGCAAGCGTGCCCCAGCCACCGTGTTCGTTTCAATCGGGGTTTGCACAATTGACGGGCTGCGCGTTCAGCACGGTGGTCAGCACGCCGGGCACGAGGCTCACGAGAAAGCCGCGCCGCCCACCGTTGATGTAGATGCGCTCCAGCTCCAGCACGCTCGCCTCCACATACACCGGCATCGCCTTGCGCACACCAAACGGCGACGTGCCGCCAACGAGGTAGCCGCTATGCCGCTGTGCCACCTCGGGCTTGCACGGTTGCACGCTCTTGCGGCCGGTCTGTCGCGCGAGCTTCTTAGTCGAGACCGAGCAATCGCCGTGCATCAGCACAATCAGCGGCTTGGCATGCTCGTCTTCCATGACCAGCGTCTTGACGACGGCGTGCTCATCCACGCCAAGCTGGCGCGAAGACTCGGTGGTGCCGCCCTTGTCGACATAGTCGTAGGTGTGTTCGGTGAAAGCGACGCCATGTGCCTTGAGGAACTGCGTAGCGGGCGTCTCGGAAACGTGCTTGGACTTGCTCATACGGGGCAGGGAAGAACGGTCGCTATCCGCGCGGATGGTGCTGGGCGTGCAGGGTGCGCAGCCGCTCGCGCGCGACGTGGGTGTAGATCTGCGTGGTGGAAATATCCGCGTGGCCGAGCAGCATCTGCACCACGCGCAAGTCTGCGCCGTGGTTGAGCAGGTGCGTGGCGAACGCGTGCCGCAACGTGTGTGGCGACAGCGGTGCGTGAATGTCGGCGAGCAGCGCGTAGCGTTTGATGAGATACCAGAACGCCTGGCGTGTCATGCCTTCGCCGCGTGCGGTCACGAACAGCGCGTCAGCCGTGCGCTCGCCGAGCAGCGCGGTGCGGCCATCGCGCAGATAACGCCGCAGCCAGTCGCCCGCTTCGGCGCCAAACGGCACCAGACGATCCTTGCCGCCCTTGCCGCCAACCACGCGCACCACGCCCTCGTTCAGGCCGACTTCCACTGTTTTCAGCGCGACGATTTCCGACACGCGCAGCCCGCTGGCATACATCAGTTCGATCATCGCGCGATCGCGCAGGCCGAGCGGCGTGTCGACATCCGGTGCGTTGATCAGCGCCTCGACTTGCGTTTCGGAAAGCGTCTTCGGAAAACGCGGCGGCTGCTTGGCGGTGGGCAACAAGCGCGACGGATCGGTGCTCACCACATGCTCGCGCAGTGCCCACTGGAAGAAGCGCTTGAACACGGTGCGGCGCCGGTTGGCCGACGATGCGCGGCTCTCGGCATGGCGCGCGGCAAAGTAGTCGGCCAGGTCGCCGTCTTCGGTTTCCGCGATGGATTTGCTGCGCTCGGCAAGCCAGTGCGCATAGAGCGTGAGGTCGCGCCGGTACGCATCGAGCGTATTGCGGGCGAGGCCATCCTCCAGCCACAGCGCGTCGCAAAAACGCTGGATGGCATCTGCGCTTTGCGGCGGCAGGGCCGGCGCTTCGGCGTCTTTCTGTGCAGCCTTTCTCATATCAGCATCACGCGTTCGTGGCGTAGCAGCCAGTGCTTGACGTTCAGCAGGTAGCCATCCGTGTGGTGCGAAAACCCGCCGATGCCGGATGCGCTCACCACGCGGTGGCAGGGGATGAGGATCGGGAACCAGTTGTCGCCGCACGCCTGCCCGACCGCGCGCGGCACGCTGCCGATCTGTTGCGCGATGGTGCCGTAGGTGATGACGCTGCCGCACGGAATGGCGCTGATGGCCTGCCATACGCGGTGCTGGAAATCCGTGCCGCTGCGTGCGAGCGGGATGTCGAACGTCGCGCGTGGGTCGCTGTAGTACGCGTCGAGCTGACGGGCCAGCTTGGCGATCAACGCGTCTGATGAATCGACGACGGGCGTGCTGTCGGGCAGGTAAACGAGTTCACGCAGGGCGCCGCTGCCCATGCGCACGCCCAGCTTGCCGAAGGGCGCTTCGAGAACGGCGTCAAAAGGGGATGGCATGGCAGGGGCCGGCGCTGAAAAACAATCCTGCGAATCTAGCACAGGCCCCCAGACGCGCAGAGTTACTGATCCAGCTTGATGTTCTGCTGCTTGACCAGCGTGCGCATCTTGTCGAATTCGCGTTTGATCTCGGCCGTGTATTGCTGCGGCGTATTGCCGACAGGCTCGGCACCGGCACCGCGGAATCGATCGACCAGGCCCGGGTCTTTCAGCGCCTTGACCGAAGCTTCGTTGAGCTTGCGGATGATGTCGTCCGGCGTGCCGGCTGGCGCCACGAGTCCGTACCACGCCGGGTCGTTCGCATCCTTCAGGCCGACTTCAGCAAACGTAGGCACGTCCGGCAGGCTGTCGATGCGCTTGTTCCAAGCCACCACGATCGGTCGCAGCTTGCCGCCCTTGATGAACTGCATGGACGAGGGCAGGTTGTCGACCATGATCGGCACCTGGTTGGCCAGCACGTCGTTCAATGCCGGCCCTGCACCGCGATACGGCACATGGACCATCTGTGTCTTGGTCAGCACCTTGAACTCTTCACCCAGCATGTGGCCGATGCCGCAAGTGCCTGATGTCGCGAACGAATATTTGCCGGGGTTCGCCGTCAGCGCCGCGACAAATTCCTTGTAGTTCTTGGCCGGAAAGGTCGGGTTGACCGCAATCACGTTGGCCACGGTAGCCAGGTTGGTGATCGGCTTGAAATCCTTGAGCGGGTCGTACGAAAGCTTCGGGTTGCACGCCGGGTTGACGGCATGCGTGGAGACCGTGGCGATGCCGATCGTGTAGCCATCCGGCACGGCCTTGGCGATGGCATCGGCGCCGATCGAACCGCCGCCGCCGCCCTTGTTTTCCACCACCACGGCCTGGCCCAGCACTTTGGCAAGCTGATCGGCCACACCTCGCCCCACGATGTCCGTGGTGCCGCCCGGCGGAAACGGAATGATCAGCTTGAGCGGCTTGGCTGGGTAGTTATCGGCCAGCGCCGGCCCGCACAACAGCGTTCCAGCGGCTGCGATCAGGCTGGCGATCAGAGATCCCTTGGTCATCGTCATCCTCCTTGTGGCTTGGTGTGCGTTCTGCGTTCTTGCGGGGAAACTGCTGAATAGCACAACTGCAAACGCCAACGACGCCGCAACCGGGGAAACCCTGAAAAGCCAATCGTCAGATTGTCAGGTCCCGAGCAGCCCGCTTTTCAGATCGCGGTCGACCGGGCTGTTGCCGATGAAGATGCTGAGCACGGCCTGGTAGAAATCTTCGCCGGGGATGGCTTTGGTGCGTGTCACGCCGTTGATGCTGATGGTGGTGCCGGCATCGGGCGCGTAGTCGAAGTTGATGGTGTCGCCGCGCTTGGTGGAGCCGATCTGGCGCATTGCGTCTTCCAACTGCGTCAGACGGTCGGCCAGCCTCAGCATTTGAATTTCTGTTTGGTTGCGGTGGATGCCGTCGTTCAGCGCGCGGATGAACGTATCGGCACCCACATCACGCAGCGGGTGGATCTGCAGGCGCTTCGGCCCCTTCATGCCGAGGATGACCGCCGAGTTCTTCGCGCGCTCGGGCAGGTACAAGCCTGCGACATAGCCCTTGATGACAAACACTGAACGCAGGCCCGTGCCATTGAGCAGCAGTTCGCGGCCGGCCACACGCGCGGCGTCGTCGAACGGCACACCTTCGACGTTCACCGTTGCCCATGCCGGGCTCGCGCACGCGGCGCAGAGCATCGCGCCCATGACGCCGCCGCGCCACGCGCGTGCCATCCTGGATGAGCGGGCACGCACAGCAGCCTGCAATGCGCAACGGAGATGAACAAGAGCGGAAAACATCGAAATGGGCGGTTTGAGATTAAGCCGCCATTTTCCCGATATTTTATTTGCAAACAATTGGTGTCTGCCCTGATGCGCAAGCGTTTGCGTACTAGGCGGTATAAGGCCCCGCTGGCGCGAGCGTTGAGCAGGTATTCGCAGTTTTGTGCTACGCGCGTTTTGTTGGATTTTTAAACCAATCCGCGTGACAACTTGGAAAGGCAGATTAAAGGCACATCACAGTCCTGCTGTGTTGGCGTGCCTAACCCGAGCGAGCGCTCACGTCGTCTGTGCCCGCGCCCAGGCCACGTGTTCACGCACGAGTTCCGATGCGTCATCAGCGCGTGCTTGCAAGGCGGCAACCAGTTGCGCGCGCGTGGTATCCGGCAGGGGAGCGCGCAGCGCGTTACCGATCGCCACGGCTATGTTGCGCAGCCAGCGCTCGTGGCCGATGCGGCGGATCGGGCTGCCTTCCAGACGCTGGTTGAACTCGGCGTCGGTCCAGTGGAAGAGTTCAGCCAGCGTGGCCGCGTCCAATCCGTTGCGTACGTCGAAATCAGGCAGGTTGGCCGGCACGGCAAATTTGTTCCACGGGCAGATGAGCTGGCAGTCGTCGCAGCCGTACACCCGGTTGCCCATCGCCGGGCGCAGCTCGACCGGGATGCTGCCCTTGTGCTCGATGGTCAGGTACGAGATGCAACGGCGCGCGTCCACCGTGTATGGCGCGACGATGGCCTGCGTAGGGCACACGTCGATGCAGCGCGTGCAGTTGCCGCAGTGGGGCTCCACGGGCGGATCAACGGGAAACGGCAGGTCGACGAGGATTTCCCCGAGGAAGAACATCGAGCCCGCATCGCGGTCCAGCAGCAGCGTGTGTTTGCCGCGCCAGCCCAGGCCGCCGTTCGTTGCCAATGCGACTTCGAGCAGTGGCGCCGAATCGGTGAACACGCGGAAACCGTACGGCCCCACGGCGTCGGCAATCTTTTCTGCGAGCTTCTGCAGGCGTTGGCGCAGCACCTTGTGATAGTCGCGGCCACGTGCGTAGAGCGAGATGGTGGCGTCTTCGGGGCGGCGCAGGCGGTCCCACTCGATGGTGCGCCAGTCGCTGCCGGCCGTTCGCGGATCGGCCAGATGTGGCAGATACGGCATCCGCGCGACGATGGCGCGTACCGTTCCGGCAACAAGTTCGGCCGGGCGTGCGCGGAGCATGCCATGGTTCGCCATATAATCCATGTCACCGTGAAACCCCTGCGCAAGCCACGTCTGGAGCCCTTCTTCAGCGTGCGACAGGTCGACATCGGCGATGCGGACCGCATCGAAACCGAGTTCGGCACCCCAGGAGCGGATCTGCGCCACAAGCGCGTGCATGCCGGCCTCATCGGCTGGCAAGCGTGCATCCAGGTTCGTTTCGGGTGATGACGTGGGGGTGGCGGACATGCCCAAATTGTACGCAATGCCCACCGTGCTCCCTGCTGACGCGCCTTCTGGTCTGACCCCTCCGCTCGCCGAGCGCACGCTTTCGCTTGCCGATGAAGCGGCCACGTTGGCTTTTGGCGCGGCGCTCGCGCAGGCCGTGCTGGCACTCGGTCCGCGGCCCGTGCAGGTGCAACTCTCGGGCGATCTGGGCGCGGGCAAGACGACGCTCTCGCGCGCCATCCTGCGCGGCCTCGGACACACCGGGCGCGTGCGCAGCCCCACCTATACGCTGGTCGAGCCGTACGACGTTGCCGGAACTACGGGCACGCAAAAGGTCTATCACTTCGACCTGTACCGCTTTGCCGATCCCGAAGAATGGACTGATGCCGGGTTCCGCGATTGCTTTGCCGAACCTGCGCTGTGCCTGGTCGAATGGCCCGAGAAAGCCCAGGCGCTGCTCGGCACGCCCGATCTGCACATCGCTTTATCGGTCGACGTTGTGCACGAAACCTACGATGACGGCGTTGAGCATGCACCGCGCCTTGCACGTCTGAGCGCACGCACGCAGACCGGCCTCCAACTTCTACAGTCGTTGCAACACCTGTTCCCATGCTGATCAAGCATCTGCCGACCGATCAACCGGATGATCCCAACCTGCCGAGCCAGGCCCGCCGCCAATGGCTCACGCGCATGGCGAAGGCCGGCGCAGGCACGGTCATCCTGAGCCTGGTGGGTCCGCAGATTGCGCGCGGCGCCAACATCGTCGCCGTGCGCGTGTGGCCCGCCCAGGATTACACGCGCGTGACCATCGAGTCCGACGTCGCGCTCAAGGCCACGCATCAGCTCATCAAGGACCCAGATCGCCTGATGGTCGACATCGACGGGCTGGACCTGAACCCGACGTTGCGCGAGCTGGTTGCCAAGATCGCGCCGAACGATCCGTACATCCGCCAGGTGCGCGTAGGCCAGAACCGGCCGAGCGTCGTGCGCCTGGTGTTTGACCTGAAGGAAAGCGTCAACCCGCAGGTGTTCACGCTGCTGCCGATTGCGGGCTATCGCAACCGGCTCGTGTTCGATCTGTACCCGACCAGCCCGCCCGACCCGCTGATGCAGCTCGTGCAGGCCACCGAGGGCAAGCAGGAGCGTTTTGCTGCGTCAGGCGGCACGCCGATGCCGGAGCCGTCGGATGACGATGACCCGATCGCCGCGCTGGCACGCCGCAGCAGCGGTGGCAGCCCAACCAAGCCGCCGATCGAAGAGCCGCACCCCCCGGCGCTTGCCAGCCGCACGCCGCCGCGCAAGGCGCCACCCGCAACGTCTACGAATCCTCCGTCGACGCTTGCCAACGCGCCGAACACGCCGCCACTGGAGATCATTCCCGAGCAACCCGTGCCGCGCGCGCCGTCGAACGGCCCGCGCATGCGCCGGCTGCTCACGGTCGCTATCGACCCCGGCCATGGCGGCGAAGACCCGGGCGCCACGGGCGGTGCCGGCACGCACGAGAAAGATGTGGTGCTGTCGATTGCCCGCATGCTCAAGGCCAAGATCGACGCCCAGCCCAACATGCGCGCCATGATGACGCGCGATTCCGACTACTTCGTCCCGCTGGGCGTGCGCGTGCAGAAGGCGCGCCGCGTGCAGGCGGATCTGTTCGTCTCCATTCATGCCGATGCGTTTCTCTCACCGGAGGCGCGCGGGGCATCGGTGTTCGTGCTGTCCGATCGCGGCGCTTCGAGCGCGCAGGCCAAGTGGCTCGCCAACAAGGAAAACGCGGCTGACATGATCGGCGGGGCGAATCTCGGCTCGAAAGACGCGCAGGTCACGCGCGTGCTGCTGGACTTGTCGACCACCGCGCAAATCACCGACAGCATGAAGGTCGGCAAGGCGGTGCTGGACCAGATCGGCGGCATCAACCGGCTGCACAAGGGGCAGGTCGAGCAGGCGGGGTTTGCGGTGCTCAAGGCGCCGGACATTCCATCCATCCTGGTCGAGACCGCCTTCATCTCCAATCCGGAAGAAGAAGCGAAGCTCAACGACCTGGGCCACCAGAACCAGCTTGCCGACGCCATCCTGCGCGGCATTCGGGCGTACTTCGCCAAGAACCCGCCCCTGTCGCGCAACCCGGGCGTCTGACGAATGACAACGGTTGTATTGCGCGACGGCGGGGCGTCTGACGCCAGCACCATCGCCGACATCCATACGCGCAGTTGGCAAAGCGCGTATCGCGGGCTCGGCATCCTGTCCGACGCGTATCTTGACGGCGTGGCCAACGCTGAGATGCAGGCCAAGTGGCGTGAACGCATGACTACGCCCGTGGCCGGGCAATGCGTGTGGTGTGCCGATCTGGACGGCGAGACCATCGGTTTTCTCTGTGCTCTGCGTGAAGACGGCACGCCGTGGGGCGCGCTCGTCGACAACCTGCATTTGTTGCCGGCTTCACGTGGCCATGGCGTCGGCAAGCGCCTGATGGGCGAAGCGGCGCGCTGGGCCGCGGCCCAGGGCATCACACAACTGCATCTGCTGGTGTACGAGGCGAACACCGCCGCGATCGGCTTCTACGAAGCCCTGGGCGGTGTGTCGGTCAGCCGGGATTGGCTGGAGACGGCCGATGGCGGGCACGCTTGGGTTCGCACCTACCACTGGCCTGAAGCGGAACTTGCGGGTCTGATGGGCTTGCGCTGATCAAGCCGGGCGGCTGGCCGGGGCGCTGGCGCCGGTCTCCGCGCGAGCAACGCGATCTGCATACCTGCGCGCCAGCGTCGAGCACACGATCAACTGCAACTGGTGATAGATCATCAGCGGCAGCACGATGAGGCCCAGTGCGGGGTTGCCGGCAAACAGAATCTTCGCCATCGGCACCCCGTTCGCCAGGCTCTTCTTCGAGCCGCAGAACACGGCGGTGATCTCGTCGGCCAGGTTGAAGCCCGCGCGCCGCGACAGCCACGTCGTCGCACCCAGCACGACGAACAACAGTGCACCACTCATGACGGCCACCGCCACGATGGTCTCCCACGGATACTTCGACCACACGCCTGCGTGCGTCGAATCGGCAAACGAGTTGAACACGATCAGCAGGATGACCGCGCGGTCGACCTTGTTGATGATCGGCTTGTGTTTGTTGATGAAGCCGCCGAGCACCGGGCGCAGCAACTGGCCCAGCACGAACGGCAGCAGCAGTTGCTCGGCCACGCCAAGCAGCGCCTTGCCGACCGACAGGTCCGCGCCCGAGGCCTGGATCACGAAGCTCATCAGCAGCGGCGTGGCGATCATGCCGATCAGGCCCGAGATGGTCGCGTTGAAGATGGCGGCCGGCACGTTGCCCTTGGCCATGGCCGTCATCGCCACCGACGACGACACCGTGGACGGCAGCGCGCACAGATAGAACACGCCCAGCAGCAGCTCAGCCGGAATGAACGGCTTGCAGACAAACAGAATGACCGCGCCGATCAGCGGAAACAGGATGAATGTGCAGCTTTGCACGAACAGATGCAGGCGCCAGTTGCGCGCGCCTTCGACGATCTTCTCGCGCGAGAGCGCTGCGCCGTGCAGGAAGAACACCAGCGATACGCCGACGATGGTGACAATGTCGAGCCGCAACGGACCGTCGCTCGCGCCAAGCGCCGGGAAGAAGAGGGCGAGGGCGACCATCACCAGCATGGCGCGAATGAACCCATCGATATGGAACAACAACGGAGACAAAAGCGGAATCTTCATGTGCATGCGCAGTCACCGTTACGTGACGGCGCGGGTTGGATGGCGGGATAGGCGCTATTGCACAACATCCCTATCTAGAATACAAATGCATTGATCGAATCAATTCATACGCAGTCAGCATGAATGTGACCCTGCGCCAATTGCGCGTCTTTCTTGCGGTGGCACGTGCGCACAGCTTCAGTCGCGCGGGCGACACCATCGGCCTGACACAGCCGGCCGTGAGTCGCTCGATCTCCGAGCTGGAAGGCGAACTAGGCCTGAAGCTGCTCGATCGCACCACCCGCGAAGTCGTGCTGACGGAAGTGGGGCGCTCGCTGGCGACGGCGCTTGACCGCCTCGTCGCCGACCTGGACGACACGTTGCAACAGGCGCGCCAGGTGGGCGAGCAGCGGCGCGGGCGCGTGGTGGTGGCATCCAGCCCCACGGTGTCGACCCGATTGATGCCGGTCTACGTGGCCGAGTGCGCGGTGCGCTATCCGGATATCCGCATGATCGTGCGGGACTCCGTGCAGGTCGACACGCTGCAATTGATCCGCACAGGTGGAGCAGATTTCGGTGTGGTGGTAGAACCGCTCGATACCGAAGGCCTATGGACCGAGCCGCTGCTGATCGATCCGTTCTGCCTCGTCTGTCGCAAGGATCACCCATTCGCGCAACGCAGCAGCGTGCGCTGGAAAGATCTGCATCGCACGGCGGTCGTCCTGCTCGACCACGCTTCGGGCAGCCGCCCGCTCATCGACCGCATCTTTCTGCGCCACGGCGTTCAACCTGACGTTGCGCAGGAGATGGGCCACAGCAGCGCTGTGTTTGGCATGGTGGAAGCGGGTATCGGCGCGGGCGTGGTGCCGTCGCTGTCGTTGCCGCTGCCGTCTTCGTCGCCCTTGGTGGCGGTGCCGCTGTCGCCAAAGGAAACGCGCGCCATTGTGCTGGCGCGTCGGCAGGATCGCTCGCTCTCGCCGGCGGCCGAGGCGGCGTGGCAGATGATTCGCCGGATGGCGCTGCCAGCCACCTCGTGACTTGACCGCCGCGCTTATTTCGGCTGCATGCGGATGGCGCCATCCAGGCGGATGGTTTCGCCATTGAGCATCGGGTTCTCGACGATCGCGCGAGCGAGCTGCGCATACTCCGCCGGCTTACCTAGGCGCGGCGGGAACGGCACCATCTTGCCCAGCGCGTCCTGCACTTCCTGCGGCATGCCCAGCAGCATCGGCGTTTCGAAGATGCCCGGCGCAATCGTCATCACGCGGATGCCGTCGCGCGACAGGTCGCGTGCAATCGCCAGCGTCATCGCCACCACGCCGCCCTTGGATGCTGCGTAGGCCGCCTGGCCGATCTGCCCGTCAAACGCCGCCACGGACGCCGTGTTGATGATCACCCCGCGCTCGCCGCCCGCGTTGGGCGTATTGCCAGCCATGGCCGTCGCGGCCAGTCGGATCATGTTGAACGTGCCGACCAGGTTGATGTTGATCACGCGTGCAAACTGGTCCAAGGGGTGCGGCCCCGTCTTGCCCACCGTACGCGACGCCGTGGCAATGCCCGCGCAGTTCACCAGCCCGCGCAGCGTGCCCAGCGATGTGGCGGCCTCCACAACGGCTTGTCCGTCCGCTTCGGACGTGACGTCGCAGCGCACGAAACGGCCGCCCAGCTCCTGCGCCAGCGCGGTGCCAGCGGCCTCGTTCAGGTCTGCAATCACCACCTTGCCGCCGGCGTCCGCCAACGTGCGCGCCGTACCTGCGCCCAGTCCCGACGCGCCGCCGGTGACGATGAATACCTGATCGCGAATCTCCATGCCGTGTCTCCTTGGTTGTGGTTTGCGAGTTACTTGACGTTTACGTTCGCGTCAAGTTCAGCGTCATATGGTATCGCGAAGCCACTGGTGATCGCGCAAAAAAAAAACGGCGCCTCGTCAGGAGGCGCCGCTTTTCGTCAGCGGGTCGGGGCGGGAAGGCGCTCAGTCTTGCAGGGCGCCGAATACGCGGGCGGTAATCTCGTCGACGTTGCCCACGCCGCTGATCTTGCGATATTTCGGCGGCGCAACCTTGGCGGCGCCATTGCCGTTGGCGGCCCACTGCGAGTAGTAGTCCACCAGCGGACGCGTCTGGTTCTCGTACACGTCCAGGCGCTTGCGCACGGTCTCTTCCTTGTCGTCGTCGCGCTGGATCAGCGCTTCGCCGGTTTCGTCGTCCACGCCTTCGGTCTTGGGCGGGTTGTACTTGATATGGTACGTGCGGCCCGATGCCACGTGCACGCGGCGACCGCTCATGCGCTCGATGATGGCGTCGAACGGCACGTCGATTTCCAGCACGTAGTCGATTGACACGGCGGCATCTTTCATGGCTTCCGCTTGCGGAATGGTGCGCGGGAAGCCGTCGAACAGGTAGCCGTTCTTGCAGTCAGGTTGCTGCAGGCGGTCTTTTACGAGGCCGATGATGATGTCATCCGACACCAGGCCGCCGGCATCCATCACCTTCTTCGCTTCGATACCCAGCGGGGTACCTGCCTTGACGGCCGCGCGCAGCATGTCGCCGGTGGAAATCTGCGGAATGCCGAACTTTTCGCAGATGAATTTGGCTTGCGTACCTTTGCCGGCGCCGGGCGCGCCCAACAGAATCAACCGCATGGTGACGAGTTCCTCAAGTTTTCGAATCTTGTCGCGCTGTCAGGCTGTTTGAAGCGCGTTGGGAATCGGTCCGAGAGGGCGGATTCCCAATACGCCTGGTGATCAAGCCATGGCGACGCAAACAGGCAGCCTAGCGGGCGAAGTTGACGCCAGCCTTACCGGACTCTGGGGAATCAGGCGTCCGCCGGACGGCGGCACCCATGGCTCGATTTGTCTCCCTGTCGCCGCTGTGGCGCCTGCGTGGGCGCCGTCATGCGGCTTGTCGTCCTCGCGATTATGCCATGGCGGGGCCGGGGTTTTGGCAGCCCCACGCGCAAAGTTCAGAGAAATCGCGGCTTCAGGGGCCGTCCTGGGTCAGCAGTTCGGCCCAGGCAGTGCGCACTCGGGCGAGGTCTTCGGGGGTGTCGACACCGGCCGCGGGGGCGTCATTCGTGGTCAGCACGGCAATGCGCTCACCGTGCCACATGGCGCGTAGCTGCTCCAACTGCTCGGTTTGTTCGATGGGGGCAGCGGCCAATTGCGGGAAGCGGCGCAGGAATCCGGCGCGGTACGCGTAGATGCCGATATGGCGCAGCACGGGCATGGCTGGCAGCGGGCGCTCAGCAACGGACCGCGCCATGACCGCGGGCGTCCAGGTGTCGCGCGCCCAGGGCAGCGGCGCGCGCGAGAACAACAGTGCGCGTTCAGCAGCGTCGAGCACGACCTTGACGACATTCGGATTGAACACGTCGGCGGGGTCGTGGATCGGGTGGGCAGCGGTGGCAATGGCGCAGTCGGGATGATCACGCAGGTGCGCAGCCACGTTGTCGATCAGCGTCGGTGCGATCAGCGGCTCGTCGCCTTGCACGTTGACGACGATGGCGTCATCGGGCAGGCCCAGCACGGTGGCCACTTCGGCCAGACGGTCGGTGCCAGAGGCGTGGTCGGCGCGCGTGAGCACGGCTTCCACGTGATGCTGCATGCAGGCATCGGCGACCGACGCTGCATCGGTGGCGACCACCACGCGCGCGGCAGACGACTGATGCGCGCGTTCAGCCACGCGCACCACCATCGGCTTGCCGTCGATGTCGGCCAGCGGTTTGTTGGGCAGCCGCGTGGACGCCAGCCGCGCGGGAATGACAGCGATGAACGGCGCGTGCGACATGTCGGCGACCTTCGTATCAGGCCGGATCGACCGGCGTGCCTTCCACAGTCTGGCGCGCTTCATCGGCCAGCATGACGGGGATGCCGTCGCGGATCGGGTAGGCCAGCTTGTCGACGTGGCAGATCAGTTCGTTGTTGGCGCGGTCGTGTTGCAGCGTGCCCTTACACAACGGGCAGACGAGGATTTCCAGCAGGCGATTGTCCATGGCGGTAGAGGCTCCGTGGCGGCCGCCCAAACGGTAGGGCGGCGCGCCGGTACAGCGGATGGGGTGGCGTTATTGTGCGCTTGCCTTGAGCGTTGCGCGATCGGCCAGGGCGCGTACGCGCTGGCAGACCTGTTCGACCAGCGCCGGGTCGACCACCGGTGTGGTCGGCACCACCCAGATGCGCGGGTCGTCGAGATGGCCGCATTTTACGGCATCCTTTTCGGTGATCAGGATGACCTCGGCGTGGCTGTCGGTGAAGGGGCTGTCGGCGAAATCGTAGTGATCGGGCAGCGGGAGCGTACTTGGCTTGAGGCCGGCGGCGCGTAGCGAGGCGAAGAACCGCTCGGGGTTGCCGATGCCGGCCGCGGCCAGCAATTGCCCGCCTTCGACGCGTGCGAACTGGGCCAGCGGGCGGCGCAGCGCCGGGTCGGCCAGGTTGTAGGCGTCCTGCAGCTCGAGGTGCATGCCGAAGACGTCCGGGCGGTCGGGCGTGGCGCGGTAGTTCGGATCGTTGATGAGCGTGGCGTCACGGCGGCGCGTCATCGGTTCGCGCAACGGGCCGGCGGGCAGCAGGAAGCCGTTGCCGCCCATGCGCGTGTCGAACACGATGATTTCGATATCGCGGCGCAAGCGATAGTGCTGCAGGCCGTCGTCGCAGACGATCACGTTGCAGCCCGGGTGCGAGGCCAGCAGCGTCTGCGCGCACAGCACGCGATCGGGAAAGACCCACACTGGCAGATCGGTGGCACGCGCGATCAAGAGCGGTTCATCGCCGACGTCTTCTGCGCGGGAGTGTTCGCGCACAGGGCGCGGATGCTTCAGTTGCGCACCGTAGCCGCGCGAGACGATGCCCGGCCGCAGGCCGGCTTCAGCCAGTGCCGACGCCAACGCAATCACGGCGGGCGTCTTGCCGGCCCCGCCCACCGTCACGTTGCCGATCACCACCACCGGCATCGGCAGCCGCACCGAGCGCAGCACGCCGGTGCGAAACAGCAGCCGGCGCAGCGCGCTCACCGCACCAAACAGCCAAGACAGCGGCCACATCACCCACGCAAACCAGCCGCGTTGCTGCCATTGGCGGGTGACGAAGCTGGCGAGGCGGTGCTGGGCGACGGGCATGCGGTGTGATTGTGGTTTAGAGACGGTCTCTCAGCGGGCGTTGCCGGTTTGCGTGGCGAAGGTCAGGTGCGACAGCCCGGCCACCCGCGCGGCTTCCATGACATTCACCACCGCCTGGTGCGCGGCTTGCGCATCGGCGTTGACGATGACGATGGGCTCCGGGCCCCCGGTCTTGCCCGCGGCATTGCGCAGGGCGTCGGCCAGGCTGGTGACGTCGCGCGTGTCGAGCACTTGCTTGTCGACAGAGTAGACGCCGTTGGCAGTGACGGACACAACGATCTGGCCCGGGCGCTCGGTGGCTTTTTCAGCCTCGGCGGTAGGCAGGTTGACCTTGAGTTCGGTGTAGCGGGAATACGTGGTCGTGATCATCAGGAAAATGAGGATCACGAGCAGCACGTCGATCAGCGGGATCAGGTTGATCTCCGGCTCTTCGCGGGCACGGCGCGGGCGGAAGCGCATGGCTGTTTCCAGTAGGGCGTTGCCCGGATCAGCCGCGCCGCGGCGGCAGGATCGCGTCGAGGTACGTGGTGGACAGATGCTCCAGCTCGACCACGTAGTTATCCACCACGCCACGGAAGTAGCGCCAGAAGATCAGTGTCGGGATGGCCACCACCAGGCCCAGCGCGGTGTTGTACAGCGCGACCGAGATGCCGTGCGCCAGCGCCTGCGGGTTCGTGCCCGCGGCGGTCTGGCTCCCGAAGATCTCGATCATGCCGACGACCGTGCCGAACAGGCCCATCAGCGGCGCCACCGAGGCGATGGTGCCGAGCGCGTTCAGATAGCGCTCCAGGCGGTGGGCAACATTCTGGCCGGCTTCTTCCACCACTTCCTTGGCGGCATCGCGCGTGGTGTTCGGATGCAGCACCACGTGGCGCAGCGCAGCGGCCAGCAGCCGGCCCAGCGGCGAGCCCTGTTCCAGCGTGTTCACCACTTCTGGCGTGGCACGGCGCTGATGCGCGACGGCCAGCGCCTCGTCATATACCTTGGGCGGAATGATCTTCTTGCGTTGCAGGGCGACGAAGCGTTCGATGATGAGCGCGAGCGCGAGCACCGAGGCGATCAACAGCGGCCAGATTGGCCAGCCGGCGGCTTGAATGATGGAAAACACTGGACAACCCGTTTTGTCGTTGTAGAAGGAGTGTGATTCTGTTCTGGTTTGCTGCTTATGCCGTCCGCGTCCCCGAACGCTGTCCGTTGCGGCAAAAACAGGCAGCACTCTAGCGCGTCGGACCTGCCACGGCAACACGATGGCGCAGCATCGCGACAGGCGCAGACGATGGTCAACGCGCTGTCACGAAAGATGCTGACCGCACAATCCACAGCCGCGCGGGACAGTCTTGTGGACGGGTTGTGGACATTGCCCGAACAAGCAAACTAAGTGCTTGATGCGAAAGGGAGTTCGGTGTCGTGCTTAAAAAATGTGCAAGCGGCAATTCGGTGGCCAATCCGTGAACAAACGCCCACGGACCCGGTAAAACGGCGAGTAATCCACACCGCTGCGGGACAGTTGTGTGGATGGGTTGTGGACATTGCCTCAACAAGCATGCTAAGTGCTTGATCTCAAAGGAAGTCCAATGGTGTGCTTAAAAATGAGGCAGCCAGGGTTTTGGTGCGGATTTGGAGAAGAACGAGGGTGTGCCTCGAAAAAGCGCAAGGAAATCCACACCGGCGCGGGACAGTCCTGTGGACGGGTTGTGGACATTGCCCGGACAAGCACCTTAAGTGACTGATTCAAAAGGGCGTTCGGTGGGGCGCCTAAAAATTGTGCAGCGGGCATTCGCGCGAAAAAATGGGGATACCCGCCGCGAACGTGTGAGAATCGACGGCCGATTTATCCACTGCCCAGGCGTCACATCGTGGTTTTCCAGCGCCGCTGTGGATAACTTTGTGAACATCCTTGGGGCGCCGCCGCTAAATGCTTGACGCAGAACGAAATTACTTGCGCTGCTGAAATTTTGACATGGGTGGATTTTTCATAAGAATCAACAGGTTGCGTCAAAATGCAGAGAGCGAGTCACCCGCCCGCTGTCAAGCTTGACAAGGAAGTTATGCTGTGGACAGGTAGCCCACCCAGCGTCGGTTGCCTCCCCTATTCAAGGTAGAAGTCTCCCCGAAGCCTCATCGTTTTGCGCTCCCTGCACCACTTATGACCCCTCCGCCGTCTTCCCGCCGCCCATTCTGGATGGATGCCACCGCACCCACGCCCGCATCCACACCTGAGATGGCGGCCGCACCAGCCGCTGCGTCTGCACCGACTCGGGGCTCGCAGGATGTGCTGACCGTCAGCGACGTCAACCGCCGTATTGCGGGGCTGCTTGAACGCAACTTTCCGCTGGGATGGGTGCGCGGTGAGATTTCGAACTTCACGCGCGCGGCCAGCGGCCATTGGTATTTTTCGCTCAAGGACGCAGGCGCGCAGATCCGCTGCGTGATGTTCAAGGGCCGCAACCAGTACGCCGATTTCACCCCGCGCGAAGGCGAGGCCGTCGAGGTGCGCGCGCTGGTCACGCTGTACGAAGCGCGCGGCGAGCTGCAATTGAGCGTCGAAGCCATCCGCCGGGCCGGCTTGGGCAATCTGTATGAGGCTTTCCTGCGGCTGAAGGCCGCGCTGGAGGCGCAAGGCTTGTTCGACGCCGACCGCAAGCGGCCCCTGCCGCGGCATCCGCGCGCGATTGGCGTGGTGACGTCGCTGCAGGCGGCGGCCTTGCGCGACGTGCTGACCACGCTGCGCCGGCGCGCGCCGCACGTGCCGGTGGTGGTGTATCCCGTGCCAGTGCAGGGCGCGGGAGCGTCAGAGCGCATCGCGGCCATGCTGGAACGGGTCAATGCCCGGGCAGAGGTCGACGTTGTCATCTTGTGCCGGGGCGGCGGCAGCATTGAAGATCTTTGGGCCTTCAACGAAGAGCCGGTGGCACGCGCCGTGGCCGCATCGGAAATTCCCATCGTGGCCGGTGTCGGGCATGAGACGGATGTGACCATCGTCGATTTTGTGGCCGACGTGCGCGCGCCCACGCCGACTGCGGCCGCCGAACTCGTCAGCCCCGATCGCGCTCGCATGCTGCGCGATGTGGGGCGCGACTGGGATGCGCTGTCCGCACAGTTCCGCCGGCAACTCGATCGCCGCGCGCAGACCGTCGATTGGCTCGCGCGCCGCCTACGCAGCCCGCAGGCGCAGATGCGCGAACGCCGCACGCAGCTCGCTCATCTCGAAGGCCGCCTGCGCTTCGCCCTGACAGGCCGCGTGCAGCGCGCGGAACACCAGCAGCGTCTGCTGACGATGCGCCTGGCCGCAGCCCGCCCCGACGCCACGCGAGAGCGCACGCGCCTGCAGCAAGCCGAAGCGACGCTGGCACGCGTCATGCGAGACAGGCTGGCTCGCGCGCAGGAGCGCCTGGCACGTCAGCACAGCGGGCTGGAACTGCTGGCGCCGCAGCGCACGCTGGAGCGCGGTTATGCGGTGCTGCTCGATGCCAAAGGCCATGCCATCCGCGATCCGAACGCCCTGCATGCCCGGGCACGTATCGAGGCGCGGCTGGCGCACGGTACGGCCGACATCGAAATCGCCCGCGTGCAACCGAAGCTCGAACTGTGACCAGCGCATGACCTTATCGCGGCAACGATCGCGATTCCGCACGCGTTTAGCGGGTATTCCCACTATTTGGCATGCGGTTTGCGCCGGTTTTGCAAGTCTCCTACAATCGTCGCTCCCAACCTGTACAACCCACAGAAGGCAAGAACAATGGAACACACGCTCCCCCCGCTGCCGTACGCCCAAGACGCTCTGGCGCCGCACATCTCCAAGGAAACGCTGGAGTTCCACTACGGCAAGCACCACCAGACCTACGTCACGAACCTGAACAACCTGATCAAGGGCACCGAGTTCGAGAACCTGAGCCTGGAAGACATCGTCAAGAAGTCCTCGGGCGGTGTGTTCAACAACGCCGCACAGGTGTGGAACCACACGTTCTACTGGAACGGCCTGAAGCCGCAAGGCGGCGGCGCTCCGACCGGCGCGCTGGCTGACGCCATCAACGCCAAGTGGGGCAGCTTCGACAAGTTCAAGGAAGAGTTCACGAAGACGGCCATCGGCACCTTCGGTTCGGGCTGGGCCTGGCTGGTGAAGAAGGCCGACGGCTCGCTGGATCTGGTGTCGACCTCGAACGCCGCCACGCCGCTGACGACCGACGCCAAGCCGCTGCTGACCTGCGACGTGTGGGAACACGCCTACTACATCGACTACCGCAACGCCCGTCCGAAGTACGTCGAGGCGTTCTGGAACCTGGTCAACTGGGACTTCGTTGCGAAGAACTTCGCCTAAGGCGAATCGCTCCGGCGATCCAAGAAAGAACCTCCGCACAAGCGGAGGTTTTTTTATGCGCGCACGCTGCCGAGCATGTCGTGCAACTCGTGGCTCATCATCGCCAGAAAGACGACCAGGCCGATGTAATACACCGTGTAGGTGAGGCGCGATTCGTTCGAGATGCTGTAGTACGCGCGGTTTTCGGGCGCATGCGGGTCGTAACGCCACGCCTTCATCAACTGCGGCACGGCCAGCACGGCAATCAGGATCAGGATCGGACTCGGCCGCCACACGAACAGCGCCACCAGCACCGGCACCCCCAGAAACCAGATGCGCGGCGACAGCACCGCCGTGATGCGTCCACCGTCAAACGGCGAGAGCGGGATCAGGTTGAACAGGTTGAGGAAGCAGCCGGCGTAGGCCAGCGCCAGCAGCAACTGGCTGTCGGTGTAGCGCGCAAGCCCGTAGCAAAGCATCGCGCCGACCGTGCCGGCGACGGGGCCAGCCAAGCCGATATGGGCTTCGGTTTCGACATCCATCGGCTGCTCTTTCAGGTCGATCCATGCGCCCACGAACGGGATGAAGGTGGGCGCCCCCACGGCCAGCCCGCGTTGGCGTGCCGCCATGAAGTGGCCCATCTCGTGGATGAACAGCAGCACCACGAAACCCACCGCATAACGCCAGCCGAACACGAAGGCATAGGCGGCCACCGACAGCAGCATCGTGCCGCCGGTGGTCAGCAGCTTGCCGAACTTCAGCCCTGAAAACAGCAGGATCAGCAGCTTGGCCACGGCTTATGCGCTCGGCTTGCGCTTGAAGAACTTCGCGATGGCCGCGCCAAAGCCTGCCACCGCCAGGATCGCCACCTTCGCAAACTTGGCCAGGAACGCAGCCATCACGGCAAACAGGCCCAGCTTCTTGGCGGCGATGCCACCCACCAGCGCTGCCAGCCCGTACTCGGCCACCTTGTCGGTCTTCGCGTTGAAGTCGGTGTACCGCTTGCCATCTTTGAAATCGAGATCGGCGAGCAGCTTCTGCACGGCGGGCTTGTCGGCGTCGACATGGTCGCGGCCGGTGATCAGGTTCAGGCTGATGTAGCCGTCGCGGCCCAGTGCGTAGGTGTTGTAGTTGACCGCGCCGGGGTCATCTGCCGGCTGGCCCTTGGAGCGTGCAGCCATCGACCAGATCAGGCGGTGCGTGGCGGCGTCATAGTGCGGACGCTCGACCCAGCCCTGGATTTCCAGTGCGGGGATGCCGCGCTTCTCGCGCTCTTCGTTGGCGGCGGCGGTGCCTTCCTTGAGCGATTTGTACAGATCGTCGACGTTCCAGTCCCGGGCGTCATCGTCCTTGATGTAGCCCGAGGCCTCGTACTTGGCGACGACCATCCATTCGTCTTCGTCGCTGGTGGGCATGACGAGGCCCAGCATGTCGGGGTTGTTGCTGTTGCCCATGGCGTGCATGAGCTGCCCGGCGGCCGGCTGCGGAATGAAGACCTCATCCTTGCCGATCTTGAGCGTGGCCTGGTCACGCAGTTCGATCGAGGTGGGGCCCACCTTCGCGGCAGCCTTGGCTGCAGCCCAGGCTTGCTTCATTTCCTGCTGCGGATCGCTGGCCTGTTGCGCGTGGGCTGACGTAGCGCCCATCACACCCATCGCACCTAGCACCGCCGTGCAGGCGAGTGCGCCCGCCCAGGTGCGCAACGCGCCCTGAAACCCCATTCCCATGTGCTTCTCCCGAAGATGTTCTTGTGTGTTGATTGGCTCGATTCTTCTCATGCTTGCGCAGCCGCATCAGCGGTCTGCAAGCTGGGCCGAAGCATAGCGGGAGCGGGGAGCAGGGCTGTTAATGGGCGTTAATGAAGCCGTGAGGATTACGGTTGAAGGCCCATCTGCCGCAGCAGCGTCTGGTTGTCTTCCAGGTGCCAGTTTTCTGCGATCTTGCCGTCGGCAATGCGATACAGGTCGAAGGCCTGGAAGTCGATCGGCTGGTTCTGCCCGTGCGCGCGGCCGAACTCTCCGGTGAAGTGTCCGCGAAAGCGCAGGTGAACCGAAACGCGGTCGCCGGCAACGACCATGTCTTCGATTTCCACGCGCATGTCGGGCACGGCGGTGCGGAACGCCTTGGACGCATCGAGCGGGCCTTGCGTGCCCTGCACGCGCCCGGCGGGCAATGTGCGGTCGACAAATGCGGGCGACAGCGCTTCCGTTACATAGCGGGCATCGCCGGTATGCCAGAAGGTGGCGTAGCGACGTGCGGCCAGCACGGCGGCTGCAGCCTGCGGCGTGTCAGGCGCAGCGACGTGGTTCGCGCGGATGAGATCAGCATCGGAGGTTGACGCAATGGCTGCGGGTGCCATTGCGAGGGCGGGCAGCGTCAGCACGGCGGCGGCGAGCAAGGTGGGGCGGATAAGCATGGTGGACTCCGTTGGTTGTGAAGCGCTGCACTGTAGATTTCCAATCGCAGACGATAAAGGCCCTGTGAGTCGATCTGGTTTCAATCCAGATTTGATGATCGATCGCCATGCCGGTCGCCTGCGCGAACGCAATGCCGCGCACGTGATAGTCGGTATCGCGCGCCATACGGCATTCAAATGGTCCGCGCCGCGCCGGGTTTTTCTAGACTGGCCCTTCATCGAACAGACGCATAAAAAACAAGGGAGGGGACGGTGGATCTGAGCCACATCCTGTCGCGCACGGAGCGCGGCATGCAGGAGCTGCAGGCGCGAAGTGGGCACCTCACGCATCGGCAGCGGGCGATCCTGCTGCTCGTCAATGGCGAACGCTGCGCGGCGGACATCCTGGCGCAGTTGAGCAGTGCCGGCCCCGACATTGACGATCGTGCCGAAGACCTCGCGCGCCTGATCGCCGAGGGTTATGTCGCAAGCCGCGCGCCAATCAAGACGGTGTCCATGCTCAAGCCGCCGCTCCAGCCTGCGCCTGCCAAGCCATTTGCACCGCGCCATGTGCGGCAGGCCTCGATTGCCGACTGGCGCCTGAGCCAGGCGGGGGCATTCTCGGCCTTGCAGCGCTATCTCGCCGAAGGTCCGGAAGCGCCGACCGACTTTCTCAACGGCCTGGCCGCACCGCTGTACGCCGCGCTCGCGACCTGCCGCAGCGAGGCATCCGCCCACGCCGTCGTCGCGTTTCTGGAGGCGCGCCTGGACGAGGAAGCCTGGAATGTGACCGACGCGTCCTAGGTGTTAATACCGAATTCGTGATTAATTCCCGATGGATGGGAATGTTGCGTTGATCTATTGAGAAAATCGTCGCATTCTCCGTCGCAACATCACTCGACGGAGTTTCGCGATGACCGAGCCGGGCTTGGCCCCTTCGCCAGCACAATCCGCTGCCGCCACGAGCGGTTCGGATCGCGTGCTGATGGTGCTCGCGACCATCGCGCGCCACGGCCGCCCGGTTGCAGCGCGCGAGCTGGTCGAACTGACCGGCCTGCCGCAGAGCACGCTGTACCGCCAGGTGGCGATGCTCAAGCGATGGGGCTTTGTGCTGGAATCGGCCGGCACCTATGCTCCGGGCCCGATCAGCCTGCAACTCGCACTCGGTTTCGACCACGCTTCGCATCTTGTGCAGGAAGCGCGCATTGGCATGGCCAAACTCGTGGCCGAGTCGGGCGAATCGGTGGGGCTGGTCGTGGCCGTGAAGGACCAGGCCGTCTGCCTGGAGATGGTCGAGAGCCAGCAATCGCTGCGCTGCTCATTCGAGAAGGGGCGCGGCGTGCCCCTCCTGGCCGGCGCCTCTGCCAAGTCATTGCTCGCGTTCATGCCGCCTGCTGCCGCGCGCGCCATCCTCACCGACTTACTGGCCGTCGATACCGACACCCAGGCGCAACTGCAAACCGAACTCGCTGACATTCGCGCCGCGGGCTATGCGCTGTCCGAAGGCGAGGTCGATCCCGGCGTCTGGGGCGTGAGCGTGCCGGTGTTCCGGCTGCCCGGCCACGCGCTCGGCTCCATCACGTTGATGGCGCCGGCAACGCGCGTGCGCGGCAAGGAGCAGCGCCTGATCGATATGACCGTTGCGGCGGCTGCGTCCATTTCTGCGCGGCTGCAGGACATTTGAATTTTTGATTTTTCCGACTCTTTTTTCTCACCCCACATGCATCACACAAGGAGACCACTCATGGGGAATCGTCGTCACTTCATGCATTCGATGCTGGCTTGTGCCGTGGCGTTGTCCGCTGCGGCGTCTTTCGTAACCGCTGCGCACGCTGCTGGCGAGCCACTGCGCGTGGCCACCGACGCCACCTTCGCGCCGATGGAGTTTGTCGAAAACGGCAAGCGCACCGGCTTTGATGTGGACCTGATCGAAGCGCTGGCTCGCACCATGGGCCGTCAGGTCGAGTGGACCGACATCGACTTCAAGGGCCTCGTCCCGGGCCTGATCTCGCGCCGCTTCGACGTGGCCATCTCGGGCATCTACATCACGGAAGAGCGCAAGAAGGTGGTGGATTTCACGGTGCCGTACTACCACGGCGGCCTGGTTGCGATGGTCAAGCAAGGCAACACGGCCATCAAGACGCCGGCGGATCTGAACGGCAAGAAGGTCAGCGTGCAGGTGGGCACCAAGTCGGTCAACTACCTGCGTGAGAACTACCCGAAGGTCGAACGCGTGGAAGTCGAGAAGAACGAGCAGATGTTCAACCTCGTCGAGATCGGCCGCGCCGATGCCGCTGTCACGGGCCGCCCCGCAGCCGCGTACTACGTGAAGGCGCGTCCGGGCCTGCGCCTGGTTGAGCCCGCGCTGACCACGGAGGAATACGGCATCGCCGTGCGCCGCGACCAGCCGGAGCTGACCAAGGCACTGAACGCCGCGCTGGAGAAGATCAAGGCCGACGGCACGTACGACCAGATCGTCAAGAAGTGGTTTGGCGCCGCCGCCAAGTAACGACCGACGGACACACTGATGGAACTGGATTTTTCTCCTGTCTGGGCCGGCTGGCACGACATTCTGCGCGGTGCGCTCGTGACCGTTGAGGTGACGGCCGCCGCGCTGGTGCTCGGCTGCGTGCTTGGCTTGCTGATCGGCATCGGGCGGCTGAACCCGCGCCGCCGATTCATCTACGGCATCTGCACGGTGTACGTGACGTTCATCCGTGGCACGCCGCTGCTGGTGCAGCTCTTCCTGCTGTTTTTCGGGCTGCCGCAGTTCGACATCCTGCTGCCGGCGTTCGTGTGCGGCGTGCTGGGGCTGGGCGTGTATTCGGGCGCCTATGTGTCCGAAATCGTGCGCGGTGCGATCCAGTCGGTGGATCGTGGGCAGATGGAGGCGGCACGCTCGATCGGCATGTCGTCGGCGCAGTCGATGCGCGCGATCATCCTGCCGCAGGCCGTGGTGCGGATGATCCCGCCGCTGGGCAACGAGTTCATCGCGCTGATCAAGAACTCGGCGCTGGTGTCGCTGCTCACGATCCACGACCTGATGCACGAAGGGCAGAAGATCATCAGCGTGTCGTATCGCTCGCTGGAGGTGTATCTGGCGATTGCGCTGGTGTACCTGGTGCTGACGAGCGCCGCCAGCTATCTGCTGCATCGGCTTGAACGCAACATCCGTGCGGGAGGCATGGTGCAATGAGCATGACAAATGCGGCTCACCCGCAAACTCTCAAATCCGCGCTGGATGTGCCCATGATCCAGATCCGTGGCCTCACCAAATCGTATGGCGATCACACCGTGCTCAAGGGCATCGACTTTGAAGTCGATGCGTCGCAGGTGGTGGTCGTCATCGGCCCCAGCGGCTCGGGCAAGAGCACGTTCCTGCGCTGCTGCAACGGGTTGGAGACAGCCGAAGGCGGCACCATCGACATCTGCGGCAAGCGGCTGATCGACAACGGCAAGTTGCTGCCCGATGGCGAGCTGAATCAATTGCGGCAGCAGGTCGGCATGGTGTTCCAGTCGTTCAATCTGTTCCCGCATCTTTCGGTGCTGCACAACGTCACGGTCGGCCCGCGCATGCTGAGCGGCAAGTCGAAGCACGAAGCGGAGGCCGAAGCGCGCGAACTGCTGCAGAAAGTGGGCTTGGCGCACAAGGCCGACGCGATGCCTGCCAGCCTTTCGGGTGGACAGAAGCAGCGCGTGGCCATTGCACGGGCGTTGGCGATGCGGCCCAAGGTGATGCTGTTTGACGAGCCGACGTCTGCGCTTGACCCCGAACTCGTTGGTGAAGTGCTGCAGGTAATGAAGGTGCTCGCCAAGGAAGGCATGACGATGCTCGTGGTCACGCACGAGATGGGCTTCGCACGCGAAGTGGCCGACGTGGTGGTGGTGATGGACGGCGGCGGCATCGTCGAAGCTGGGCCGCCGTCGGTCATCTTTGGCGAGCCCAAGGAAGCGCGCACGCGTTCGTTCCTGCAAGCGGTGCTGACACGCGCATGACGATGACCGAAGCTGCTACGTTCGATGCTTCCATCTGGCAGGGGCGTGACGACACCGGCGAACGCGGTGACGTCACGCGCCTGTTCCAGATCGTGCAAGCGGCTGATGCGACAACGTCGTGCGGCGTGCCCGCGCTGGTCGGGTTTGCGTGCGACGCGGGCGTGGTGCGCAACCACGGCCGCGCCGGTGCTGCGCAGGGCCCGCGCGAAATCCGCCGTGCATTGGCCAATGTTCCCGCGCATGGGCTGTCGGTGTTCGCCGACGCGGGAGATGTCACGTGTGAAGAGGGCGATCTGGAACGCGCGCAAGCCGCGCTTGGCGGCACCGTGTGCAAGCTGCTCGATGCCGGTGCGCGGCCGGTCGTGCTCGGTGGGGGACACGAGGTGGCGTTCGGCACCTACCAGGGCCTGCGTCAGCATTGGCAGAAACAAGGCTGGAGGGGGCGTCTCGCGGTCGTCAATTTCGATGCGCATTTCGACCTGCGCACAAGCCGCCCGGGCAACTCCGGCACGCCGTTCGACCAGATCGCAGAAGACTGCGCCGCACACAGCGTCGACCTCACGTATTGCTGCCTCGGTGTGAGCCGCTTGTCGAACACGCCCGCGCTGTTCGAGCGCGCCGATGCACTGCACGCGCACTACGTAGAAGACACCGACGTGCAGGAGCGGCACCTCGATGCCCGCATGGCCGACCTCGATGCATGGCTGGCCGATGCCGATCACGTCTACCTGACCATCGACATGGATGTGCTGGCGGCCGCCGTTGCGCCGGGCGTGTCCGCACCTGCGGCCTACGGAATCACGCTGCCGGTGCTCGAAGCCCTCGTGCAGCATGTCTGCGCCACCGGCAAGGTGCGCGTGGCGGACATCGCCGAGACCAACCCCGAGTACGACCAGGACCTTCGCACCGTGCGCGTGGCGGCGCGTCTGGCCTATCACCTGTTGCGCCGCTCATGAAGCTGATTCCTGCAGATGCAATGCGCCGCATGCCGTGGAAGAACGGCGGCGGCGTCACGACTGAAATCGCCATCGCGCCGGCTGGCGCCACGCTCGACAATTTCGACTGGCGCGTGAGCACCGCGCAGGTGGATGCGGCCGGGCCGTTCTCGCGCTTTGCCGGTATTGACCGGTCGCTTGCGGTGATTGCGGGCGGCCGGCTGACGATGCATCGTGCCGACTTCGAAGCCGTAATGCTGGCCCCTGGTGAAGCGCCGGTGCGCTTTCCCGGGGAAGCGGACGTGCATGCCACGCTCGATGCGCCGCTGTCGGATTTCAACGTGATGACGCGGCGCGACGCCTGGGCGCATCACGCCGAGGCGATTACCCTGGCTGCCGGCGAGCGCCGCTCGCTGCCGCGCTTGCATCCGGGCATGCAATGGCTGGTGTATTGCGTGCACGGCGTGCTGTCGATCGGCGCGGGCGATGTACCACAGGGCGCGGCTGCATGGCTCGATGCCGAGGGCGATCCGGACACGGTTGTCGCGCGTGTCGGTTCGGTCGGTTATCTGGTGGGTGCGTGGCCGGTCGCATGACGTTGCGCCAGATCAAACGCACCAAAAGAAAAGGGACCCCGTAGGGTCCCTTGCAAGTCTCCCGGCCCGGCACGCATGCCGGGCTCGGCAGAAGACTCTTACTTCTTCTTGTTCACGGCGTCCTTGAAGCCCTTGCCAGCCGTGAACTTCACGGTCTTGGTTGCCGGGATCTTGATGGCTTCGCCGGTGCGCGGGTTGCGGCCCGTGCGTGCTGCACGCTTGCCCGACGAGAACGAACCGAAGCCAACCAGCGTGATGGTGCCGCCCTTGGCGACGGTCTTCTTGATGTTTTCCAGCGCGGAGTTCAGCGCGCGCTCGGCGGCGGCGTTGCTCAGTTCAGCGTCTTTCGCAATGGCGGCTACGAGTTCGGATTTGGTCGTCATGTCAGTTCCCCACTTCAGGTTTGTTGGACAGCGTTGTACTGCGACCCGTTTTATATCACCGTTGCGAAGGGTTGCACATCCCCTAACTGCAAGGGTTTGCGGGCCGTTGCTTGCAGCCGACACTTGTCCCGCCTGGGTTTGCGGGCGGGTATCCGGGAAACACCTGATATCGACGGGGTTTGTTTGCATTTCCGCAAGCGTCCTTCTTGCCGAAAACGCACCGAAAGCGCGCAGGCGGCGCTGCCGAAAACCGGTTCGGCAGACGCCGTACACTGTGTTTCTGGGCCCGTGCAAACTTCATGGAGAACATCATGTCGAGTTCGCAAATGCCTGTCGGACAAGGCTTCGCGGCCGGCGGCGAATCGCCGGAGCAACCCAGCGGACCGGCCGTTCTGGTGGCCGGCGCCAACGGGCTGGTGGGCCGCGCGGTGGTGCGTCGTCTGGTTGCGCAGCCCTGGGCGGGCAGCGTCACGGCGTTTGTACGGCGGCGCGCGGCCTTGACAGCGGGGCAGGCAGCACCCGGTCGATTGCGCGAATGCGTGGTCGATTTTGAACGCCTGAATGCGCCCGAAACGCAGTCTGCGTTTGCCGCCGATATCGTGATCTGCGCGCTTGGCACGACGATCCGGAAGGCTGGCTCGCAGGCTGCATTCCGGCGCGTTGATGTCGAGTATCCGGTCGAATTGGCGCGGCGCGCGTTTGCTGCGGGTGCGCATCATTTTTTGCTGGTGAGCGCGTTGGGCGCAGATGCGCACTCCCGTGTTTTCTACAACCGCTGCAAAGGCGAGGTGGAGGCCGAAATCCTGTCGATCGGCTTTCCGTCCGTGATGGTGGTTCGGCCGTCATTGCTGCTCGGCGCGCGCGCAGAATTTCGGCTCGGTGAACGCGTTGCGCAAGGCGTGTCGCATGCAATCGGACGGATGATTCCGAAGACATGGCGACCGGTGTCGGCGGAATCGGTGGCGGCAGCGCTCGTCATGGCGGCGCGCGTGGATGCGCCGGGCGTGCGTGTGCTGGAAAACGCAGCGTTGCTGGGCGCAAAAGACGAACGGCCGGTGGGGTGATCCACCGGCCGTTTTCGCTCGTGTTTCGCGCGGGGTCTACTTCAAGCGATTACTTTTCGATCGCCTTGCCCGTGCGGTCGTGCATCAGCGACAGCGCAAGCACGCTGATGATCGCCGCGGCCATCACGTAGTACGACGGTGCCAGCTTGCTGCCGGAACTGGCAATCAACCACGTGACGATCAGCGGGGCAAAACCACCGAAGATCGTGACCGCCAGGTTGTACGAAATCGACAAGCCGGTAGACCGCACCGCCGTCGGGAATTGCTCGGCCAGCACGGCCGGAGCCGGGCCCGTGAATGCCGCCAGCAACACACCCAGGATCACCTGCACCTGCAGCAGGGTCTGCACCGTCGGGTTGACGTTGAGCCAGTGGAAGAGCGGATACGCCGCAGCTGCAATGACGAGTGCCACCGTGCCCAGCATGCGCTTGCGCCCGATGCGGTCGGACAGCGTGCCCATGAGCGGGCACAGCACGAAGATGATCGCGCCGCACAGCGCCGTCGACTGGAACGTCGCGCCCAGCGGCAGACCGAGCTGTTGCTTCGCATACGTCGGCATGTAGAACACCAGCGTGTAGGTGCAGACCGTCCAGAGAATCGTCACACCCAGGCCGCCGAGCACTTCGCGCGGATGATCGCGCAGCACTTGCGACAGCGGTGCCAGACGCGACTCCTTCGCGGCCTTTTCCTTCTGCGCTGCGAACGCGGGCGGCTCGTGCAGGTGCGAGCGGATGTACATGCCGACCGGCCCGATCAGCAGACCGAACAGGAACGGAATGCGCCAGCCCCATGCATCGATCTGTTCGGGCGACAGACCATTCGTGACGATCGCACCCATGGCGGCGCCCAGGATGAACGAGATGCCCTGGCTCGCCTGCTGCCAGCTCGCGAAGTAGCCGCGCCTGTTGTCCGGTGAATACTCGATCAGGAACGCCGTGGCGCCACCGACTTCACCGCCGGCCGAGAAGCCCTGGATGAGCCGCGCGATCACGATGAGGATAGGTGCGCCGATGCCGATTTGCGCGTATGTGGGGGCGAGGCCGATGATGGCCGTGCCGATCGCCATCAGCATGATGGTGAGCGTGAGTGCGGCCTTGCGGCCCACGCGGTCAGCGTAGATGCCGAGCACGACGGCGCCGACCGGGCGCATGAAGAAGCCCACGCCAAACGTGGCGACGGTCAGCATGAAGGAGGTGAAGTCGTTGCCGGTGGGGAAGAACAGCTTGGCGATGATGACGGCGAAGAAACTGTAAACCGTAAAGTCGAACCATTCGAGGCCATTGCCGATCGTGGCGGCGATGATGGCCTTGCGTCGGGTGGCCGCAGAGATGGCCGGTGCCGCTGCCCGATCGCCGTGGGTGGGCGCTGCCGTGGCTTGCATGGATGTGTCCTCCAGTGTTTTATGGGCATCGCCTGCCTCGATCTCTCCCCAGCGCGGGCGGCGAAGCGGTCATGGTAAGTGATCCGGCAAGGATTCGCTGCGGCGCGGTATACGAAGACCTTGGAATTGAGTCAGCCAAACACTGTCGAACGCATATGCACATGCATCCAACGGAGCACATCATGGACCGCGCATCGCAACCTGGCCGCCGTGCCGCCATCCTGCCGGGCGCGCTGGCCGCGTGCGCGGTCGTCTTGCTGGGCGGCTGCGTGGTCGCACCGTATTACGATGCCTACGGCAACCCGATCGCCCCGATGGCCGTGGCGCCTGCGCCAGCGGCTGCGTATCCGTACGATCCTTACTACTACTATGGGCCGGCGTATTACCCAGCGCCGGTTTACGCGGCGCCGGTGTTCGGCAGCGTGTGGATTGGCGGGGGCGGCTGCTGGGGGTGCCATCGCGGTTGGGGTGGCCGCGGGTGGGGCGGTCGCGGCGGCTGGGGTCATGGAGGAGGGTGGGGGCACCGTCATTGAATCGTCATCGGCAACGTGACGAAGACGCACGTCCCGCGCGCCTGAACGCCAGTTCCGCCCTCAGTTCAATACGCGTGATTGCGTAACGGAATCTGCTGCATCGCGACATACAATCCTTCGCTCTTAAAAGAAAAGCATGCGAGGAGATTGTCGATGTCCGTCATCATCGTGCTGGCTGCGCTGGCATTTCTGATGTTCGCCGCATATCGCGGCTACAGCGTCATCCTGTTTGCACCGCTCGCTGCCCTCGGCGCGGTGCTGCTGACCGATCCATCGGCTGTGGCGCCAGTGTTCTCCGGCATCTTCATGGAGAAGATGGTCGGCTTCGTCAAACTGTATTTCCCGGTATTCCTGCTCGGTGCCGTGTTCGGCAAGGTGATTGAGCTGTCGGGCTTTTCGCGCTCGATTGTCGCGTCGGTCATCCGGGTGGTAGGCGCCAAGCGGGCGATGCTTTCCATCGTGCTGGTGTGCGCGCTGCTGACCTACGGCGGCGTGTCGCTCTTCGTGGTGGTGTTTGCGGTGTACCCGTTTGCAGCCGAGATGTTCCGCCAGGGTGATATCCCCAAGCGCCTGATTCCAGGCACGATCGCACTGGGCGCATTCTCGTTCACGATGGATTCGCTGCCGGGCACGCCGCAGATCCAGAACATCATTCCAACCACGTTCTTCCACACCACGTCGTGGGCGGCACCGTGGCTCGGCACCATCGGCGCGCTGTTCATCATCGTGGTCGGCATGTCGTATCTGGAATGGCGCCGCCGCGCAGCGCTGCGCAATGGCCACGGCTATGACCACGGCCTCACCAAGCTGGTGAACGAGCCCGAGACCGCCGAGACCGGCACGCTCGCGCATCCGCTCGTCGCGTTGTCGCCGCTGGTGCTGGTGGGCGTGATGAACCTGCTGTTCACGCGCTGGATTCCCACGTGGTACGGCAAGGTCGTCACCGTTGCGTTGCCCGGCCTGCCCAAGCCGCTCACCGTTGAAGCCGACAAGCTGACCGCGATCTGGGCCGTGGAAGCGGCGCTGTTGATCGGCATCATCGTGGTGCTGGTGTTCGGCTTCCGCGCTGTGAAGGGCCGCTTTGCCGAAGGCAGCAAGGCGGCCGTGTCAGGCGCGCTGCTGGCCGCGATGAACACCGCTTCGGAATACGGTTTCGGTGGTGTGATTGCCGCGCTGCCGGGTTTCCTGGTGCTCGCCGATGGCCTGCGTGCGATTCCAAATCCGCTCGTCAATGAAGCGGTGACGGTGAGCACGCTTGCAGGCATCACCGGTTCTGCATCGGGCGGTATGAGCATCGCGCTGGCGGCAATGGCCGATCAGTTCGTGCAGGCTGCGCAGGCGACGGGCATTCCGATGGACGTGCTGCACCGTGTGGCGGCGATGGCCTCGGGCGGTATGGATACGCTGCCGCACAACGGCGCCGTGATCACGCTGCTGGCCGTGACGGGCCTCACGCACCGCGAGGCGTATCGCGATGTGTTCTGCGTGACGATCATCAAGACGCTGGCGGTGTTCTTCGTGATTGCCGTGTTCTACGCCACCGGTATCGTCTGACGCTCTGTCTGTCGCAACAAAAAAAAGCCACCGGATGTCGGTGGCTTTTTCTATGGGCCGTGTGCAGCGTTATTGGCCGTTCACCGCTTCGGAGCGACGTTCGCGGCAGACGCGCTGGGCTTCACCCACCAGCGAATCGCACTGGTTGGCACGGTGCGACCAGAACGCGCGGTCCGACGACGATTCGGCCATCGCCTTGCCCTTGCCATGGCGGTGCGTGACGTGCTTGTCGACCCACTTGTCGGTCTTCACATGCGCACGATGGACTTTCTGCTTGAGCGTGCCGGGCGTGGCTTCGGGTTGCGCGCCGGTGGCGTTGTTGTGATAGCCGGGGTTGGCAGCGGCGTCGGCGTTGCGCTGGACCTGGGTGCGCGGGCCCTCCATCGGGCTGTCGACGCCCGTCACTGCACTGTGATCCTTCTGCTGGGCCTGCGCGGGCGCCGCGACGATCCACGCGCAGGCGGCCATTGCGATGGCTGCGGCCAGACTCGACATCTTGCGTGCTTGCATGCTCGTTCTCCTTGTTGTGACACGGGGTCGACTTCACGGCACGCATGCCGCGTGCCACGACGTGCATCCCGAACGTCACAATAGGAAAGCGGTCACCCGGCAGACAGTAGGTGTTGACTGAACCGTCTGTCGGACAAACGCTGTCAAGCCAACGTCAGGTGTGGCGCTCAGGCCCGCATGAACAGCCAGACCGTCAGGACGATCCCCACGATGACGACGAAGCCGCGCAGCACTTTTTCCGGCAGCCGGTGCAGCAGCCACGCGCCGGCGAACCCGCCCGCGATGCCGCCAATGCCCAACGCCACCACGGCCGCCCAGTTCACCTGCGGCGAGAACGCAAACACCGCCACGGCGGATGCATTCATCGTCATGGCGAGCACGTTCTTGGTCGCACCCGCCATGCGCACCTGCTGGCCGGCCACAGTCAGCGCCGCGAGCATCAGGAAGCCGATGCCGCCACCGAAGTAGCCGCCGTAAATGGCAATTGCAAACTGTGCGGTCGCCAGCGCGGTGGTCGACATGCCCGATGCCGCATGCAGCGGTTTGCGGCGGAAGCTGCCCCACGCAAACACGCTCGTCGCAAACAGCACGAGATACGGCACCAGCTTGGCGAAGAACGACGGCGGCGTCGCCAGCAGCAACAGCGCGCCCAGCACGCCGCCCACCAGGCTGATGACAATGAGCTGCTTGAGCGAGAGGTGATGTGCGCCGGCATCGACGCCGCCGGCCAGTTTGCGCCCGGCAATCGACGAGGTGATCTGGCTGGGGAACAGCGCGATTGTCGACGTCATGTTGGCACCCAGCGGGTTGAGACCCGCCAGCAGCAAGGCCGGAAACGTGATGAACGATCCGCCGCCCGCAAGGGCATTCTGGGCGCCGGCATAAACGCCGGCTGCGGCGACGAGCAGGGCGGTAGAAAACGGGAGCGTGGTCATGAGCGGGGCGTGCAAGGCGGCTGGAATGACCGCGATGGTAATGGAACGCCCGCGCGCGTGCTCGTCAGCGGAGCGGGGTGTCGCTGCCGTGTCGGCGCAGCCACCATTCGACCACCTCGAACGCGCCCTGCACGAGCAGCGCCAGTACCGCGGCGGGGATGGCGCCTGCAAGCAACGTTGCACTGTCATTGAGTGCGAGCCCTGTGGCGATGCGCTCGCCATAGCCGCCGGCGCCGATGAACGCGGCAATGGTCGCCGTACCTACGCTGATGACCGCGGCGGTTTTGACGCCAGCCAGAATGACCGGCAGCGCCAGCGGCAAGTCCACCACGCGCGTGCGTTGTGACGGCGTGAAGCCTAGCGCCAATGCCGCATCGCGCAGGCCATCGGGCACCTGCTCCAATCCGACGATCGTGTTGCGCACGATGGGCAACAGCGCATAGACCGCCAGCGCAATCAGCGCCGGCACGACGCCAATCGACCCGACGATGGGGATGAGCATCGCCAGCAACGCCAGCGACGGAATCGTCTGCAGCACACCTACGACGGCAAGGATCGGCTGCTTGATCCGGCGACGCGCCGCCATGAGACCCAGCGGCACGCCGAGCAGCACGGCAACGCCAGTCGAAATACCCACCAGCATCAGATGTCGTTGCGTGAGCCGCCCCAGGCCGTCCATCAGCCGGGTGAGGAATGCATGAGCCGGCGTCGCGGCAGGCGTGCTGCCACGCCCAGCGAGAAACTGGCGCGCGGCTTGCGAGAACGACTGGCCTTCGAGTTCGACCGCGGCGTTCATCGCCACCATGTCGTCGCGCTTGATGCGCCCGGCGAGGGCGCTGATCGCCTGCCATTGCGCCGGATGCCGTTGCGCAACGTCAGCGCGGTACAGCAGCACGGCGTCGTAGCGCGGGAAGACGTGCGCAGGGTCGTCGAGCACACGCAGATGTTCGCGGCGGATCTTGGCGTCGGTGGAGTAGATGTCGATCGCGTCGACCTGGCTGGCGCGCAGCGCGTCGTAGGCCACGCCGTGGTCTAGGCCCGTCGGTCTTTGGGGCAGCTTGTAGTGCTGCGCAATGGCCGGCCAGCCATCGGCGCGGCCGAGAAATTCGTGCGACAGGCCAAGCCGTAGCGCCGGGTGCGTGGCCAGATCGGCGAGCGTGCGGATGTGTTCGCGTTCGGCATCGGCGTCGCGCATGGCAAGCGCGTAGGTGTCTTCAAAGCCGAGGGGCACGCCGGCCGCCAGGCCCATCGGCGCCAGGCCACGGTTCACGTCGGCCAGCAGCGCTGCCTGATCGGGGTTGGCAGCCTGCTCCGCAGGCAAGTGCAGGATTTCTGCGGCGATGGTGCCGAGGTAGTCCGGGTAGACGTCGATGCTGCCGTTCCTGAGCGCGGCGAAGACGATGGCGGTGTTGCCAAGGCCCGGCACATGCTCGGCAGGGCCACGCGGGTTAGCGGTTTGCGTGAGGATTTCGCCCAGCACGTACGACTCGGTGAAGCGCTTGGAGCCGATCCGCAGTGGTGGTTCGGCCAAGGCCGATGCGCTGCACGCCAGCCAGCCCAGCGCGAGCCATGCCAGCAGGCGCCACGGAAAGGCACTACGGATCAGTCGCCGTGTATCCAAAGTTCGTTGAGGTCGGTCAGGCCCCAGTCGCGGGGTTCTTCTCGCGAGACGATCTGGTCGCCGGTGTGCGCCAGATCGATGAGCTCGGGCGCAATCCGCGTGCCCGACGATATCGAGAAGAATACCTTGACCGTGGGCGTGAGCAAGGCGCCCGGCGCATGCTGCATGACCACCGCCAGCCGGCCTGAACGCAGGCGGACCAGCGATCCCACCGGATAGATGCCCACGCTTTTGATAAAGGCATTGAACACCATCGGGTCGAAATGGTTGCCGCGCCATTCGACCATGCGCTGCACCGCGTAGGCAGCTTCCCACGCCTTTTTGTATGGGCGGTCGGACGTGACGGCGTCGTACACGTCGCAGATGGCGCCCATGCGCGCAAACAGCGAGATGCCTTCGCCCGCCAGCTTGTGCGGATAGCCGGTGCCATCCATGCGTTCGTGGTGGTGCAGGCAGACGTCGAGCGCGATGTCGCGCATGCTGCTGTCGCCCGCGAGGATGTCGTGCCCTGCCTGCGGGTGGACGATCACGTGGCGGAATTCAGCGTCGGTCAGGGCGCCGGGCTTGTTCAACACCTCAGGCGGGATCGCGATCTTGCCGATGTCATGCAGCAGCCCGGCAAGGCCGGCGTCGCGCACTTCGTCATCGGAGAGCCCCAACTGGCGGCCCAGCGACACCATCAGCGCGCATACCGCCACGGAATGCAGGAACGTGTAGCGGTCTTTTGCTTTCAGGCGCACGAGGCTTGTCAGTGCGCTCGGGTGGCGGTCTACGGAGCCTGAAATGGCTTCCACCAAGGGCAATGCGTCGCGCGCTTCGATCGTGCGGCCCATGCGCGCATCGGCAAACATGGCCTGCACGGCCACCTCTGCCTTGCTGATGAGACGGGCGGCGCGGCGCATTTCTTCCGCATACGTGATGGGGCGCGGTGCGATGTTGGCGTCGGCGGCGCAGGCGGGCGGCGCCGGGGCTTCAGGGGCGGGAGGTGCCGCATTGGCGGCGGCCACGTCGGTGCCGCGTGTGGTGTCGATCCACACCTCACGCACGCCGCTGGCACGCAGGCGCTGCAATTGGGCGGCGTCTTCCACGCGAAAACGTGCCCGCCAGAACGGGTGGTCGAGCCACGAGCCGACAAATTCGTCGAGGTACATGCCCACCCGCAGGTGTTCGATGGCGATGCGCTTGCGCATGGTGATGTTCAGGGATCAGTCCGTGGCGAGGCACGTTTGCGCAACGGGTTCAAGGGAAGGCGCCCCGCCAATGAATGCATTCTCTTCTATCGGACGCGCGCCCAGGGGCTTGAGGGAGGAAAAATCCGGGCTCGCAAAGTGAACTCTGCGGGTGTAGGCAAAAAAAAAGCGGCCAAACGGCCGCCTCGGTAAGCCGGTGCCGGTGCCAACTGGGGCACCCGGCATCGGGGAGGGAGAGTGATACGGGTGATGCGAACAGCGGACGGACGACTTATTGGCCGTCGCTGAACGGGTCAGCCTTGCCGACCAGGGCGCCATCGGTGTACGGATCGGCCTTGCGCAGCGCGCCATCGGTGTACGGGTCTGCCTTGCGCACGGCGCCGTCGGTGTAGACGTCGGCCTTGCGGGCGCCGTCGGTGTAGGGGTCAGCCTTGGTCACGGCTTGGCCGTTGGTGTACGGGTCTTGGCTTTGCACGCCAGCAGCGAAGGCGGGAACAGCGGCAACAGCGATCAGCGAGGCGAGAATCAGGTTCTTGGTCTTCATGATGGACTCCACAACAGGGGGGTGAGCATTGCCGCAGGGCAGGTTTCGCTGCGGTGCGGTAACGCGATGGCATAAGCTTAGTCGTTGCTCAGAGGGTAAAAAAGCAGTTCTATTAAACTCTTTGTTCAAAAAATAAGAACAATTGTGACCCCTCAAGCACCGCAATCTGCATATAAGTCATTGAATTGAAATGAAAATATGAGATGCGGGATAACCCTTAATGCGAAGGTGTGACGGCTGGAGCGGCAAAAAATTCCTGCCTCGCAGTCCCCCGATTGTTGCGTTGCATTACAGACGTGGGGATTCCCCTCCCCCCAACCCCCCATGTGGCGGCTAAACATTCGGCGTGGATGGTCGTTGATGCAGGTACGGGCGGCGTTTTCCGCCCCTTGCAGCAGGAAGGTCATCATGTCCATCACCACCGCTTCCATCGCCCGTTTCGAGATTGACGGCGTCGCTTATCAGGCGAGGCTGTTTGCCATGCCGTTCCACGTGCCGGAAAACGGCCGCGTGCGAGCGCATGCGATCGGCCGTCCGGACATGCCGTTCAGCGGTGTGCACGTCTTGGCCAACTGGCTGAAAGAGCGCGTATTGCCCGAAGGCGTGGGTTTGGTGATGGCCGATCGCCTGTTCTCGCATGGTGCGGTGGACCAGTGGTCGGGCGCAGACGGCGCACGCGCAGCCAAGGTGCTGTCGCAAGTGGCGCTCGGCAGCAAGAGCAGCCATCGCCTGTGGCGCAATACCGTGGCGGGTGGTTTCCGCGACGAGACCGCCTTTTTCCTGGGTGCCGCTTTTGTGCAGACCGACGCCGCGGTCGACGACATTCGGCTGCTCGGTGATCTGATTCCTGCAGCCGAATGGTCCGGCGTGGCCGATGCTGCTTCGACCATGATGGGCCTGCACCTGTATCGCCCTGACGAGCCCGAAACGCTGGTGAACTGCGCGCTGCTGGCGCCGTCCTGGACCGAAACCGCCGTGGAGCGCGCCGACGGCTACCGCGCACTGACGTTGCTGCATTCCTTTACCGAAGACGACGAGGTCATCCACGTCGACATCGAACTGCTGCCGCCGGGCCAGGTGGTGTTGCAGGTGGAGTCGTGCTCGACGCGTTTCTCCGCGCGCTTTGACCCGGCGCTCCTGGGCCGCGACATGACCGACGCGCTGCTGCGCGACGCACTGGCCCTGCAACACGGCGATCCGGCCAACCTCCACTAAGCTTGCCGGCGGCTTTCGCCTGAGCGCCGCACGACGCTGCAAGCGCGCACTTCCACGGCATCATCTCGGCTTTCTGTTTTTCGAAGCGCCGCCGCCCGACGGGCCCGCGGCGCGTTCGCATGCCTGCCTTTGCCGTCATCCTCGTTGCGCTGACGCTCGATGCCATGGGCATCGGGCTGATCCTGCCCATCCTGCCAAGCCTGCTGCGCGAGCTGGACCACACGGGCGACATCGCATTCGAATTCGGCCTGCTCATCGCGGCGTATGCGGCGATGCAATTTGTCTTTGCGCCGATCCTGGGCGCGCTGGCCGATCGCTACGGGCGCCGGCCGGTGCTGCTGCTGTCGTTGGCGGGCGCGGCGGTCGATTACCTCGTCATGGCACTGTCGCCGCACGCGTGGGTGCTGTACGTCGGCCGCGTGGTGGCGGGCATTACCGGGGCTAACTATGCCGTGGCGACGGCGTACATCGCCGACATCACCGCGCCGGCCGATCGTGCGCGCCGTTACGGGCTGATGAACGCGGGCTTCGGCTTGGGATTCATCGCCGGGCCGGCGTTGGGCGGGCTGCTGGGCGACTGGTGGCTGCGGGCGCCGTTCCTGCTGGCGGCGGCGCTCAACGGCGTCAACTTTCTGGTGGCTTGCTTCGCGTTGCCGGAGTCGCGCCGCGCTGAACGTGCGCCCTTTGCTTGGCGCGCGCTGCTGCCGGTGCAGTCGCTGCGCCGCGTGGCACGTGTGCCGACGCTGTTGCCGTTGCTGGCTGTGCTGGCGATCATCGAAATCGTCGGGCAGATTCCGCAAACGCTGTGGGTCATTCACGGCGAGGCGCACTTCGGTTGGGACACGCGTGCCGCCGGCCTGTCACTGGCGGCTTATGGGCTGATGCATGCGCTGGCGCAGGCCTTCCTGACCGGGCCGATCTCACGTGCGCTGGGCCAGCGCCGCGCCGTGGTGTTGAGCGTGATGATGGATGTGGCTGGCTTTGCGGCCATGGCCTGGATCAGCGCCGGCTGGATGGTCTACCCGACCATGGTGGTGCTGTGCATGGCCGAGATTGGCATGCCGGCGCTGCAGGCCATGCTCTCGCGCCAGGTGGGCGAGCATGAGCAGGGCGAGTTGCAGGGCGCGCTGGCAAGCCTTGCCAGCGTGGCCGCCATGATCGGGCCGCTGGCCGCCACTGCGGTGTATGCGATGACCGCGCCGGTGTGGTCCGGCACGGTTTGGATGCTTGGCGCGCTGCTTAACGGAGTGTGCCTCGTGCTGCTGATGGGCGGCGCTGCCAAGCGCGCCGCACGGGCATAGCACTGCTCAGGCCGTTTACTTGGCCGGTGTGTTCCACGGATACGCCAGCCACGCATCAAAGCGCTTGGCGAATTCACCGCTCTCGGTGGTTTGCCGCAGCCACTGGTCGACGAAGTTCTTGAACACCACGTCGCGCGGCAGCAGGTATGCCTTCTCGGAGAAATCGAACGGCGCTTCCGGGTGCACGGCACACAGTTCCGGGTGTAGCTTCTGCTGCAGCTTCGTTTCCACCGCGTCGGTCATCATCAGGTCTGCACGGCCGGCGACGATCTCGTTGAAGATCGTCACGTTGTCCGGATACACGCGGATCTGCGCCTGCTTCAAGTGCTCGCGCGCGAATTTCTCGTTGGTGCCCCCCGGGTTGACCACCGCGCGCACGTTCGGCTGGTCGATCTGCGCCAGGGTCTGGTATTTCGCCTGGTTCTCGCAACGCGTGATCGGCGTCTTGCCATCGCGCTGATACGGGATCGAATAGAACGCCTTCTTTTGCCGCTCCAGCGTGACCGACACACCGCTCATGGCGATGTCATAGCGGTCTGCAGCAAAGTCCTGCATCAGCGTCGACCACGTGGTCGGCACGATTTCGAGCTTCACGCCGAGTGCCTTGGCCAGGCGCTCGCCCATCTCGACGTCCAGGCCGATAAAGTGGCCATCGGCGGGGTTCTTGTAGGTGAACGGCTTGTAGTCGCCGGTGGTGCCGACGCGCAGCGTGCCGCGCGCGATGATTTCGTCGAGGCGGTTGGTGGCCGGGTTGGCGGGCGTGGTTTGCGCCAGGGCGGGTGCCGCGGCGCAGGCGCACAGCAGCAGGGCGCTGGTGCGGATGAAACGGTTGAACATGGAATGCCCTCCTGAGAAATCAAAAGGCGCGGCCGCCCGGTCATCGGGCTCCGCGCCCACATCAACGCCGGCCTACTGGCCCGACGCCTTGTTCCATTGCAGCGCATTGAGCACTGCCAGCGACATTGCCGTTACGCCCGTCTTGATGGACGGCTCCGGCACGGGCGCGAACAGCGGCGAATGATTGGTCGGCAGCGGCTTGGCACCCGGCTTGAGCGAGGCGAAGAACGTCTGCGGATCGTTCACACCGATGAAGAAGAACATTGACGGGATGCCCGCGTCAACAAACGCCGAGAAATCTTCGCTGGCCGTGATGGGTGGCACGCGCAGCACGCGGTCGTTGCCGAAGGCGGTCTTGAACATCGCCTCGGTGCGCGCCACCACGGTCGGATCATTGTTGACCGCCTTGCCTCCCTCGATGATGTTGATATCGGCGTCCGGCGCGCCCGACATTTCGGTGACAGCCTTGGCCGTGCGGCGGATGCCGTCGAGCATCTTCTGGCGCACGGCCGGCTTGTACGAGCGGATCGTGCCGCGCAGCAGCACGCTGTCGGGGATGATGTTCTCGGCGCTGCCGCCCTGGATGGCGCCGATGCTCACCACGCCAAATTCCTGCGGATCCTTCTCGCGGCTGATCACGCTTTGCAGATCGACCACGAAGCGCGCCGCCATCATCACCGGGTCGATGGTTTTGTCGGGCGCAGAGCCGTGGCCGCCGCGGCCCTTGAACGTAATTTCCAGCCCGTCGGAGTTGGACGTGATCGGACCGCTGTTGAAAACGATCGAACCATACGGCCCCGGGCCGGTATGCAGCGCAAACGCATAGTCGGGTTTGGGAAAGCGCTTGAAGAAGCCGTCGTCGATCATGCTCTGCGCGCCCGTCACGGTTTCCTCAGCAGGCTGAGCGACGAACACCAGCGTCCCGTGCCAGCGGTCCTTGAGCGACACCAGCGTCTTGGCGGTGCCCACCCACGACGCCATGTGTACGTCATGCCCGCAGCTGTGCGCCACGCCTACGTCCTCGCCGCGCCATTTCGTGTGGACGTGGCTTGCATAGGGCAGGCCGGTCTTCTCTTCCATCGGCAGCGCATCGAGTTCAGTGCGCACCAGGATCGTCGGGCCGGCGCCATTGCGATAGACAGCCACCACGCCGGTCTTGCCAACGTGCTCCGTCACATCAAAGCCGATCTTGCGCATCTGCTCGGCCAGCTTGGCCGCCGTGCGCGTTTCCTGGAACGCCAGCTCTGGATGCGCGTGGATGTCTTTGTAGAGCAGGTCGAGCTGACCGTATTCCGCATTGACCGCCGCGTCCACCGCCGGCTTGATCTGCGCCACGTCGATCCCGCCGGCCGTGGCCGCCGCAGGTTGCGCAGTTGCGGATGGCGTGCCGCCAGGACTGGACGGAATCTGCGCGAACGTCGGCAAGGCTGCACTGGCCAGAAGCCAGGCGAGCGCGGTACGTTTCAGCCGGATGGGGGGCGTGATCATGGATGTCTCCTGTCGTTATGGTGGCGCCAACAAAGTCGTTGCTTCGTCAATCGATTCGATTATGCAACGTGATTCATGGCATGTGCACCCGGGGGCATCCCCGAGTCCCTCATGCGCGTTGGGCAGAAACACGCCCAAGGGCGAGCGCAACGCTTGGCACTCGGTAGGCGCTTTCCTAGACTGGGTCAGGTGTGCTGTTCCAGTGAATCGAACATCGAAACGCGGATGAATCCGACGACGTCTTGTCTACAGCTGGCGTTTCGCGATGCCCCGCCCGGGGAGACGGCGATTCGTGCGGCGCTCGAGGCCGCGCAGCGCGTGCTTGAGCGCAGTGGTGTGTCACCGCGCGAGGCGTTCGCGGCCTATCAGGCCTTCGCCAGCGGGGCAGGAAGCCCCGATACGCTCGCGCTGACATTTGCCCGCGCAGAAGCGGAGGCCATGGATACGCTAGCCGCGCACGGCTATGCGCGCTATGGCACGGTCAGCTTGGCCGCGCTCTAAGTTTGCTGGCGGCTCAAGCCTCGCGCTTTAGTTCAGACTTCGGCGGTCTTGCCGCCCAGCCGCCGTGCCGTTTCGGATACGTGGCGGTGGATGCGCGCGAGGAAATCGATCTCCGCGGCGCGCGTGGGCGAATGCCCGAGCGCCTGGGACAGATGCGTCGCCACGAATGAGGACTGCGGCGCGAGCATGCTGATCAGCCTTAGCAACTCGCGGCGCGCCTGGCTGGCGTCGTAGCCGAGGTGATCGGCCAGGGCGAGCAGAGCGTCCTGGTCGATGGCCTCATAACGCGCTTGCGCATCTGGCGACAGTTCATCGGCATTCCATTCGTTGGCGTAGACCGCTGCGCAGAAGAGGTGGTCGTGCGCCGCAAGGCGGATGCCGTCCGCACCAATGTGGAAGTGCAGTGTGCCGGCCGAGGCGTTGCGCCCGCCGATCAGCAGGCAGAACACCATCCAGCGGAAGAGCGCGGCCGTGGCGGAAGCGGGGTCTGCACACAAGCTCGCACATTGCGCGACCTGCTCGACTGTAATCGGCAGGAAGCGGTGCTTGGGTGAAAGCCCCAGCAGTTGCACCGCCGAGACGACATAGCGGGCCTGCACCAGCGCGGTATCGTCGCTCTTGCAGCGCAGGGTGCGATCAAGGCGCTGCACCACGGCGGCCGTTTCGGGAAACTGGCGCAGCCCGATGAACGGTGTGTCCAGCCCGATGCTGCGGCCCAACAGCGTGGCCCAGCAGTGGTTGATGGTGGCGTACGGCAAGTGCGCGCCTTCGCCCAGATCCAGCCGAACGAAGTGGCTCGATTGTGCGGCATTGGCGGGCGCGGAAAACCGCCCGAGCCACATCGACACGGGCAAGCCATTCGAGGCCAGGAAGGGCAGGCTGATTTCTTCGGACGTTGCGGCAGCATCGGTGCCATAGCGTGCGCGAGGTTCAGCCACGCGCAGCGGCGTGCTGCGGGGCGGGCGTCCGACAGTTTGCTGGAACTGCAGCACGAGATCGCGCTCGGACAGCCCGTCGGCGCGCCCGCTGCATGGTTTGAGGCCGGCCGGCACCAGGGCCAGCGGGCCATCCAGATGCGGCGCCGCCTGCGCGAGATGCTCCAGCGCCGCGGCAGCAGCCTTCGGCGTGTTGCGTGCCGGTTCGGGCAGCAGGTATTCAAAGAAGTGGCGTACCGGCTGGGCTTTTGCCGTGTCGGCGATATTGCCAGCGGTGCGCGGCAGGTGCGGGCTCAGATCAAAGCCCTGCGACGAAGCCTGCCAGCGGGAATCGTATTCGAACGCCCAACCGCTGCGGCCGCACGATAGCTGACCGATCAGATGCTTATTCAGGTAGACGTCCAGCATGCGCGTATCCAACGTATTTGATGGAGCGTGCTTAGTCGGCTGTGCAGCGGAGAACCCGCCGGCAATTGGGAATTCGGCTGCTTTGCAGCAAATATGCCGTTCCCTTGCACGCCCCTCATCGACCGATGGCGAGCATAACAAAGAAAATCTGCGCAACGCGCACGGAAATCCGATTTCGATGATGCAAGTTTCTCAAATCGGATTATCGGATCGTTAAGATCGAGTGCGCGTTGGTCGATGTTTCGGCCGTCTACTTCAGTTTTGCAGATTTTTTAAATCTAGCTACAGAGCCAATGCTGGCGCCATTGAATAAATTTCATAGGCGTCAAAGCGATAGGGTATTCATTACAAATCGGCTATTTATCGAGGCGGCGCCAACGTTTTCTCGCGTTGCGCGAATCGGCGGAAAAATCCTTCGCAATGTGGGGCGGAGATGACATAACAGCATTGCTTACGGATTCAACTGCGGATTTAAGCGTCGGCTTCAAGCGGGTTTTGACCGGCGCACTGCGGTGCCTCGGCCAAGCGGGGCACGACCAGCATGGCCATTCAGCGGCCGGAACGCAAAAGCGAATCCTTATCTTTTGCGCCGGTTGCCGTATTTGCGGGGGCCTTTTTGCCTGGTGCGAACACGCCGGTCGACAGCGACGTGCCGAGCAGGATCACCGCGCAGCCGATCACCATGTTGAGCGTCAGCTGCTCGCCCAGGAACAGGATGCCCCACAGCACGCCAAACACCGGGATCAGGAAGGTGACCGACACCGCGCGCGTCGGCCCCACGTGCGCGACAAGGCGGAAGAAGAGGATGTAGGCGACGCCCGTGCATGCGATGCCCAGTGCGATGACGTGCAGCCACACGCTGCCGGTGGGCGTTTGCGCGGGCCAAAGCCAGTAGGCCAGCGGAGCGAGCACGATGGCGGCGGCCAATTGGCTGCCGGTCGCCACGGCCAGCGGCGGCACGCCGGTCAGGAAGCGCTTGGTGTAGCTGCTGGCCACGCCGTACAGCACGGTAGCCGACAGTGCCGCGGCTACCGCCACGCCGCCTTGTTTTGCATCGATGACAGACGACCCGCCCACCAGCACGATCACGCCGATGAAGCCAATCGCCAATCCAAGCACGCGCAGCGACGACATCCGCTCGCCCAGCCATGTGAACGCGACGATGGCCGCAAACAACGGGGCCGCCGCATTGAGCACCGAGGTGAAGCCCGCCGTAAGCGTGAGTTCGGCATAGGCGAACAGGCAGAACGGGATGGCCGAGTTCAGCACGCCCACGGCCAGCAGATGCGGCCAGTGCGTGCGCAGGGCGCCCATGCCACCGCGCAAGGTCAGTATCGGGACGAGGAAGCATGAGGCGATCGCCACACGCAGCGCAATGAGCGCAACGGGCCCGAACGACGGCGCTGCTACGCGCATGAACAGGAAGGAGCCGCCCCATAGGGCAGCCAAGGTGAGAAGTTCAAGCACATCGGAGCGGCGCATAAAAAGGGGCTCGTTATCGTTGTGGGGCGGTGTGCGCGCATTGTCCGCGCGATTCGGGTTTTATGCAGGCTGCAGTGCCAGCGTGCCTTGGCGGTCGTCGTCAGCCATGGGCAGGCGTTCGCCGACCCGCGCGGGATGTCCTTCGAGCCTAAGCAGCGCGGCCTTGCGTGGCAAGCCGCCGGCATAGCCTGTGAGCGCGCCATCCGCGCCGACCACGCGGTGGCACGGAATGGCGATCGAGATTGGGTTGCGGCCCACTGCGGTGCCCACCGCGCGTGCATGTTCGCGCATGAGCCCTAGGCGCGCGGTGATCTGCCCGTACGTGGTGCGACTGCCGAATGCGATGTTGCAAAGCACGCGCCAGACGTCTTGCTGAAACGGCGTGCCCTCGGGCGCCATCGGCAGATTGAAGTCGTGCAGCTTGCCGGCAAAGTACGCCGTGAACTGCGCCTGCGCCTCGCGGATGACCGGGATGTCCGCGCCCGGCGACATGCGCGTGGCGTTTGCGGGAATCGTCTTCTGGCCGGGAAAGAACGCGCCGGTCAGGTGCATGTCGGTGGCGGTCAAGAGTAGATCGCCGAGCGGGCAGGCAAAGGTGTGACGGTACATGGCGGTCGGTTCGTCAATCAATGCGGCGCAGGTTGGGTGAGCGCATCCTCGCGGTGCCAGAGATGCATGGCGGCATACGCGCGCCAGGGCGCCCACGGTTCGGCGCGCTCGACCATGGCACGGCGCGTGGGCAGCGTGCCGTCGCTGTTGGCGAGCCGTTTGCGCAGGACGTAATCGCCCAGCGGAAATGCGTTCGGCCAGCCCAGCGCGCGCATGGCGACGTATTGTGCTGTCCATTCGCCGACGCCGGGCAGCGCTTGCAAGGCAGCCAGCGTGGGGGCGAGCGGCACCAGCGGTTCCAGCCGCAGGCTGCCGCCGTCGATGGCGCGGGCGAGCTCGACGACGGCCGCGGCGCGGCTGACTTGCAGGCCGCTCTGCGCGGACAGCGCTTGCGCATCGATTCTTGCCAGTGCAGCGGCGCTCGGGAATGCCATCGACAGCCCTTCGCGCGATTGCGGCAACGGCACGCCATAGGCGGCAGTCATGCGCCCGAGAATGCGCCGCGCCTGCGCCAGCGAAATGACTTGCCCGGCGATGGCGCGCACGGCAATCTCGAAGCCGTCGACAGCGCCCGGCACGCGCAGGCCGGGGGTTTCGGCAGCGAGCGTGCCGAGGTGCCCGTCCACCAGATCGGGCCGGCAATCGAGGTCGAACAGCCGCCGCGCGCGCGCCAGCACGGGCGGCATGGCGTGCAGCAGGCTGGGCGACAGGGCGAGCGCCACCGCATGGCGTTGCGGCACATCGCGCGCGTGCAGCCAGCCGATGTGACGCGCGCCGCCGTAGTCGACGGTGATCGTGCGTGCGTAGCTGTCGGCGTCGACCACCTCGACGCCATCGACCGCACGAGCGCGCAAAAACGCGAGCAACGCTTGCCACGCAAACGGTGGCCGGTAGCCCAGCATGAGTGTGGGGCCGTCTTCGGTGTGCGCAGCCGTCGTGCGCGAGCGCAGGCGCGTGGGTGCAAAGCCGTAGTGCTCGGTAAAGCCGCTGTTCAGACGCCGCACGCTCCCGAAGCCGGCCGCAAAGGCGACATCGCCGACGGGCATGGCGGTGTCGGTCAGCAGTTGCTTGGCGAGCAGCAGGCGCTGCGTTTGCGCGTACTCGATGGGCGAGACGTCGAACTCGGCGCGGAAGATGCGGCGCAAGTGGCGGTCAGTCACGCCCACGGCTGCGGCCAGTGCGGCCAGGTCGTGCTCTTGCAGAAAGCCTTCGTCGATCATGCGGGCGGCGGCGCGCGCGAGGCTCGAAGACATCTCGGCCAGGCTGTGGCCGGGTGCCAGTTCCGGCCGGCAGCGCAGGCACGGCCGAAAGCCCGCGCGCTCGGCGGCGGCGGCCGTGTTGAAGAAGCGGCAGTTCTTTTCCAGCGGCGTGCGGACCGCGCAAACGGGGCGGCAATATACGCCGGTGGATGTCACACCGACGAAGAACCAGCCGTCAAAGCGACGGTCGCGCGATTGCACGGCGTGGTAGCAGGCGTTGTGGTCGAGGTGCATGGTGGTGATCGGGTGACTCGGCAGCTAGTCTAGCCCTGTCGGGTCGCATGGATTCGCCGGATTCGGACACATCCCTCGCTGCCAAAAACGCGGTATCTCGGCACAATTGCGGACACAACAACACATCGGGAGATCGGCATGTCCAAGACCATCGTCATTACCGGCGGGGGCCGGGGTATCGGCCGCGCCACGGCGGTTCTGTGCGCGCAACGCGGCTGGTCTGTCGCGCTGCAATATCGCGGCAACCGGCAGGCGGCGGAAGAGGCGGTGGGGCTGATCGAACAGGCGGGTGGCCACGCGCTGGCGGTGCAGGGCGATGTGTCGAACGACGAAGATGTGATCGCCCTGTTCGAAGCGGCGGCCGGACGCTTTGGCGCGCTGCATGGCGTCGTCAACAACGCCGGCATCGTGGCCGAGGCTCAGGACGTGGCCGACATGACCACGCACCGGCTGCGTACGATGTTCGAGACCAACGTGCTGGGCGCCTTTCTGGTAGCGCGCGAGGCGGCGCGGCGGTTGTCGACCTCGCGTGGTGGCGTGGGCGGTTCGGTGGTGAACGTGTCGTCGGCGGCGTCGCGGCTGGGGTCGCCGCACGAATATGTCGACTACGCTGCCTCCAAGGGCGCCGTCGACACCATGACGCTCGGGTTGGCGCGTGAACTCGGGCGCGATGGCGTGCGGGTCAATGCCGTGCGCCCCGGTTTGATCGAGACCGATATTCACGCTTCAGGCGGCCAGCCCGATCGCGCGCAGCGCCTTGGCAGCGCCACGCCGATCGGCCGGCCCGGCACGCCGCACGAAGTGGCCGAGACCATCGTGTGGCTGCTCTCCGATGCGGCGTCTTACGTGACGGGCGCGCTGCTGGACTGCGCGGGCGGGCGCTGAGCGGCAATCAGGCGATCAGGCATTCGCTCCGGAGCGGAAGGTATCGCACTGGCGAAGATCGCCGCCGTCGAAGCCCTGGCGGAACCAGTGCATGCGCTGCTCTGACGTGCCGTGCGTGAAGGCATCGGGCGTGACGCTGCGGCCGGCGTTGCGCTGCAGGGTGTCGTCGCCGATGGCGTGCGCGGCGGTCAGAGCCTGCTCCAGGTCACCACGCTCAAGCAAGCCGCGTTGCTGCGCAAAGTGGCCCCACACGCCGGCCAGACAATCGGCCTGCAGCTCCAGCTTGACCGACAGCGCATTCGCCCCCGCCTGCGATTTACCGGCCTGCGCGCGGCTGACCTTCTCCGACACGCCCAGCAGGTTCTGGACGTGATGGCCCACCTCGTGTGCGACGACGTACGCGGCGGCAAAGTCGCCCGGGGCGCCAAACTTGCGGCGCAGTTCATCGAAGAAGCCGAGGTCAAGGTAGACCTTGGTGTCGGCCGGGCAATAGAACGGGCCAACGGCCGAAGTGGCGTCGCCGCAGCCTGAGCGGATGCCCTGGCGGAACAGCACGAGCTTGGGCGGTTGGTATGCGCGCCCGGCTTGCTTGAACAGTTGCGTCCAGGTGTCTTCGGTGTCGCCCAGCACGTGCGAAACCAATTGCTTGCTGCGGTCGTTGTCGGTTTCTCCGGTGGGCCGGGCGGGGCTGTGCGGTGCGGATTGCGTCGGCGCGTTCTGCGACACCTGCATCACCATGCTGAGGATTTCCAGCGGGTTCTTGCCCATCAGCAAGCCCACGACGGCCACGATCGCAATGCCGCCGATGCCCAGCCGCATGCCGCCGCCACCGAAGCCGCCGCCAGAGGAGGCGCGCTCATCCTCGACGTTATTGCTTTCGCGCATGTCATCCCAACGCACGATGTTCTCCTTGAGAGGCCTGAGAGGCTAGTAGGGCAGGGTCAGCCCGGGCGTCACACCCGGTAAACTTTGCAAAGTCTACCTGCTGTGGGTACGTACGGGCATGCCGCGGCGCTGCCGAATCGTCTGCACGCAGAGCCGGTGCAAGCATTGACAAGGGCTGGCGGCGATTTGCGGCGCCGCACAAAGCCCGGCAGGAAACTTGCTAACCAAGGCTGCTCATCCTCCGTCCGGCTGTCACACAGGTGACATGGGGCGGTTCCCGAATAACGTTCGGCAGAAGGTCACGCTGCCGATCCATGATCTCGAGTTCTCACCATGCGCTTGCCTGCTTCGATCACCGCTCAACCACCAGACGCCGCAGAGTCGTCGCATTTGGCTGCCACCCATGTTGATCCGACCGAGGTGTCGGACGTGGAGCAGGCCGCCGCAGCGCGCAGGCCCTGGTGGGAGCGCGTGTCGGGTGCCGTGGTTGGCGGTGCATTCAGCAGTGTTGCAGCTGCGTTGATTGCCGTGACGGGGGCCATCTACGTTGGGATGTATCACGCGCCCTGGGTGAAGAGCCTTGCCGGCCACACGCCGACGGCCGCCCAGGCCGGTGATGCGATGAGTGTTGCCATGGCCGCCGGGCCTGCCAACGCAGCCACGCCGGCGTCGGCCGTTGCTCCTGCGCCTGCGGAAGCTGCCACGCAACCCGTATCGGCCGACCGCGTTGCGGCAGCACGTGACCGGATGGAACAACGTGTGTACTCGCAAGTGCAGCAGCCGCGCGCCCGCACCGTGGCCGAACGCGAGACGCTGGAAGACAACGACGCGCCGGCACCTGCCAACGTGCGCCGTCATCATCGCGGCACGCGTTACATACGCCATGGCGCGCCATTCAACGCGGCCTGGTACAAGGGCGCCTGATCGGCTTCCTGCACCCGGCCGAATGCGCCCTCAGCCCGCGTGCGCTTGCCTGCGACGACGCAGCGCGATGATCGTCAGCGAGATGCCGCTCACCACGGCGGCGGTCAGCACGTAGTAGCTCGGTGCCAGCGTATCGCCCGTCGCGTGGATCAGCCACGTGACGATGAACGGCGCGAACCCACCGAACAGTGTCACGCCCAGGCTGTAGCCGAGCGACAGGCCGGTCGAGCGCACGCGCGTGGGAAAGATCTCCGACATCAGCGCCGGCATCGGGCCCGAATACGCGGCCTTGAAGATGCCCGACACGGCTTGCAGTGCCAGCAGCGCACCGATGGTCGGATACGCGCGCAACAGCGCAAACATCGGGTAGATCAGCAGGATCATCAGCACCGACGTGGTGAGCATGATGCGGATGCGGCCGATGCGATCCGACAGCGCGCCCATCACCGGTGAGAGCAGAAACTGCAGCCCGCCGTTGAGCACCACCACCGCAAACGACTGCGCCGCCGGGAGATGCAGTTGCTTGACGGCATACGTGGGCATGTAGAGCTGCAGCACGTACACCGACACGGTCGACTGCGCCACCACGCCCACCGCCAGCAGCAGATTCGTCCATTGCGCTTTGAATGAAGCTTGCGGGTCGACCGTTGTCTTCTTCTGTTCGGCAACGAACTCGGGCGTCTCATCCAGATGGCGGCGGATGTAGAAACCCACCGGGCCGACCAGCAGACCAAAGATGAACGGCAGCCGCCAGCCCCAGCCTTCCAGATCCGCCGGCGTGAGCGACGCGGTGAGCAGCGCTCCAAGCCCCGCCGCCAGAATGGTCGCAATGCCCTGGCTGGCGAATTGCCAGCTTGCGTAGTAGCCGCGCCCGCGCGTGCTGTGCTCCACCATGAAGGCCGTCGCGCTGCCGAATTCACCACCCACCGCAAAGCCTTGTACCAGGCGTGCAAGCAGGATGGTGATGGGCGCCACGATGCCGATCTGCTGGTAGCTCGGCATCACGGCAATCACCAATGTGCCGACGATCATCAGCAGGATCGACAGCGTCAGTGCCGCCTTGCGCCCCTTCCTGTCGGCATACATGCCCAGCACGATCGCGCCCACCGGCCGCGTGATGAACGACACGCCAAAGCTGCCCACCGCAAACAGCAGCGACACCCATTCGTCATCGGCCGGAAAGAAGAGCTTGCCGATGATGGATGCGAAGAAGCCGTAGACGAGAAAGTCGTACCACTCCAGCGCATTGCCGATCGACGACGAAATGACGATGCGGCGTGCATGCGCTGCACTCGTTGTTGCGGGCCGAGCAGGCGCAGCAGTGCCTGCCGCAGAGGGGGCGGTCATGATCAGGGTTCCTTTGGTGCCGGCCGGGATCGTTTTTATGGGAACTGCAGCGCGTTGCCCGCCCGGTCCGACGGGTCAGCGCGCTGGTGCGGCGGGGCTTTCTTAGAAGCCCACCGCGTGGCCGTCGCGGCGGCTGTCGCTGGCAGCCACGTAGCCGTGGTCGGCGTCGTCCGACAGGCGCCAGATGAACTGGCCGGAGCCGAAATCCATGTACGGATCCGCCACCGATTCGAGCTTGTGCCCGCGCGCTTCCAGCGCAGCGACGGTCTTGGCGTTCATCGTGCCTTCTACGTCGAGCGTGAAATCGCGGTTGACCTTCCAGCGCGGTGCGTCGCACGCGGCCTGCGGCTGTTGCTTGTAATCGAGCATGCGCACGAGCGTCTGCAGATGGCCTTGCGGTTGCATGTCGCCGCCCATCACGCCAAAGCTCATCTGCGGCTGGCCGTCCTTGGTCAGGAACGCCGGAATGATGGTGTGGAACGGCCGCTTGCCGCCTTCCACCACATTGGCCGAACGCGCGTCCATCGAAAAACCGAAGCCGCGGTTCTGCAGGCTGATGCCGGTGCCGGGCACCACCACGCCGGAGCCGAAACCCATGTAGTTGGATTGGATGAACGAGACCATCATGCCGTTCTCGTCGGCGGCCGTCAGGTACACCGTGCCCCCGGCGCGCGGCATGCCGAAGGTCGGCATCTGCGCGCGGCCCATGTCGATGAGCTTGGCGCGTGCATCGAGGTAAGCGTCGTCGAGCATCTGCTCGGGCGTGACCTCCATCGAGCGCGGGTCGGCCACGTATTTGTAGAGATCGGCAAACGCCAGCTTCATCGCTTCGATCTGCAGATGCTGCGAGTCGGCCGAGTCGACGGGCAGGGCGCCGAGGTCGAAGCGGTCGAGAATGCCCAGGGCGATGAGCGCAGCGATACCTTGGCCGTTCGGCGGGATCTCGTGCAGGTCGTAGTCGCGGTAGCGCTTGGTGATCGGCTTGACCCATTCGGGGCGATAGTCGCGCAGGTCTTGTGCGGTCATGCCGCCGCCGCATTCTCGCGAGTACGCGGCAATGCGTTCCGCAAGTTCGCCTTCGTAGAAATCGCGGCCGCTGGTCTGGCCCAGGCGGCGCAGCGTGGCGGCTGCGTCGGGCAGCTTGAACTTCTCGCCCACTTCAGGCGCGCGGCCGTGCGGCATGAAGGCCTGCGCGTAGCCGGGCTGGTTGTGCAGTTCGGGGATGGCCGCTGCCCACTTGTGCGCGACGATGGGCGCGATGGTGTGGCCACGCTCGGCAATCTCGGCAGCGGGTTCCAGCACATCGGCAAACGGCAGCTTGCCGAAGCGCTCGTGCAACGCAGCCCACGCGGAGATAGCGCCGGGCACCGTCACTGCATCCCAGCCACGTGTGGGGCGCTTCGGGTTGCCGTTGGCGTCCTCGCCGTACTTGTTGCGGAAGTAGTCGAGGTTCCAGGCCTGCGGCGCGGTGCCGGAGGCGTTCAACCCGTGCAGTTCCTTGCCGTCCCACAAGATGGCGAATGCATCGCTGCCGAGGCCACACGAGACGGGCTCGACGACGGTGAGCATGGCCGCCGCCGCGATGGCCGCATCCACGGCGCTGCCGCCCGCGAGCAGCATGCGCAGTCCGGCCTGCGCGGCCAGCGGGTGAGACGTGGACACAACGTTGCGCGCAAACAGCGGAATGCGGACGGTGGGATACGGGTTTTGCCAATCGAACTGGTGGGGCATGGGACTCAAGTGAGAATAAGCGGGAATGTTTGACGAATGATTATTTGCGGTGCTCTGGATTTAATAAAGTTAAAATTCATTGGATTCAGCTTAAGAAAAACTTGAGAATCCGCCGCGCCTTGCCGTGAGTACCGTCCGCTTCCTCCGCACCTTTGTTGCCGTGGCACGCCATGGCTCGTTTGCCGCCGCCGCCGAGCGCGTTGCGCTGACGCAGGCCGCAGTTAGCCTGCAGATGCGTGCGCTCGAAGCCGAACTGCGCCGCGATCTGTTCGACCGGTCGGGGCGCACCGTCACACTGAATGCGCATGGCCGCGCGCTGTTGCCGCAAGCCGAACACCTGCTGGCGCTGTACGACGCCATGCGTGTCGGAGACGAACCGCAGACGGAGCTGTCCGGCGCCGTGGCGATTGGCGCAGTGGTGTCGGTGATGGGGTCGCTGGCACATGCGGTGGCGGGGCTCAAGCAGGTGCACAAGGGGCTGGACGTCAAGCTGATCACCGGGAAATCGGGCGAGCTGGCCGAGCAGGTGGAAGCGGGCGAGCTGGATGGCGCGCTGGTGGTCGAACACCTGGAGCGCCTGCCGGCCAACCTCGCGTGGCATCCGCTCTATACCGAACCGCTGGTGGTGGTGGCGGGCCGTCATACGCGCGGCCGCGCCGAAGAAGTCCTGCGCACCCATCCATTCCTGCGCTTCGACCGCGCGGTGCGCACGGGGGCGCTCATCGACCGGGCCCTGCGTAAGACGCACATGGCGGTCAACGAATTCATCGAGGTCAATTCAATCGAGGCGATTGTCGAGCTGGTGCGCCAGCAGGTGGGTGTGACGCTGGTGCCGCGCCTGCGCCGCGCAAGCTGGGAGAGCGACCCCGCCCTGCGCGTGCTGCCCATGCCGCCGCAGACGCCGGTGCGCGCTGTCGGGATGATCGAGCGGAAAGAACACGTGCGACACGGTGTGATTCAGGCGGTACTCGATGCGCTCGAAACCACACTTGGCAATCCCAGCGCCTAGACTGGATGCACCCAGACAGGCTCCGGAGACCGCGATGGACGCAATCATTCAACGCTGGCGCGACGAGTTGATCCTGCTCGCTCGCATTCTGATGATGGTGCTGTTCGTCATGTCCGGATGGGGCAAGCTGACCGGTTTCCAGGGCACGGTCGGCTACATGGCCAGCACGGGCGCCCCCATGCCGATGGTGGCCGCTGCGGTGGCTGTCGTCATGGAGTTCGGCGTCGGCATCGCCTTGCTCATCGGGCTGTGGACGCGGCCGCTGGCCATTCTGATGGCGCTGTTCGTGCTCGGCACGTCGTTCATCGCCCATTCCTACTGGGATATGCAAGGCGCCATGGAGGCCGCCAACAAGATCCAGTTCTACAAGAACCTGAGCATCATGGGCGGGCTGTTTCTGCTGGCTGCTGTGGGGCCGGGCAAGTACGCGGTGCAGAAGTCGTAGTGCGCGCGCTCAACGCAACGACCGCTGCACCAGCACCAGCACGGCAAACACACCGCATGCCACGGCAAACCAACTGAACAGCTGCGTGCCGGCCAGCAGCGTGGCTTGCCGATCAATTTCGGCGGACAGGCTCACCAGGCGCTCCGGCGTGAGCGGGTTGGCGGCCTGCAGGTCTGCCGTGAAGCGCGTGACATGCGCGACGATCAGCGAGCGCGATTCCGCCTGCTGCGTCTGCAGCGACACAGCCGCCAAGCCTGTGCCAACCGCCGTCGCAAACTGGCGCGCGATGTTCTTCATCTGGTAGCCGTGCGCGAAGTCTTCGCGGTCCAGATCGAGGTAGGTCATCATCGCCACCTGAATCATCACTGCACCCGGCGTGATGCCTTCCAGAATCGACACGGGGAAGAACGCATAGTCGGGTGCGCCTGGCATCAGGCTTGTCGCCAGCAGCAGCGCCGCTGCCGCATACACGGCAAAGCCGATGGCGATGAAGCGGCGCTTGCGGAAGAAGAACGGCAACCAAATCGTCATAACGACGGCCACCACCGTCGACACTGCCCCGCTGATCATCAAGAACAGCGTGGTGGTGCGGAACGTGAAGCCCAGGCCGCCTTGCGACACCGCCGGAAACAGGTACGACCAGTACCCGCTCATCAGGTAATAGACGCCGTAGAAGCCGATGCCCCACAGGTAACGGCGACCATTCAGGCGCGAGAGATCGAGCCACGGATCGGGGTGCGTGCGCAGGCGATGGATGGCCAGCAGCAGCGAAGCCGTACCGCCCAGCAACAACAGCGGAATCAACGGCGAGGCCGTCAGGCGGCTGTAGCGCAGCTCCGACAGGCCCATCAGGAACGACAGCGCGCCGATGGCCATGGCGCCCACGCCAACCCAATCCCACTGGCTGTCTTCGGGTGGCGCTTCATCGGGGCGGCGTGCGGCGCGTGTGCGCGGTTGATGGTGCTCGGGCGGCAGGAAGAACATCGCCATCCAGGCCACACCGGCCAGCGCCAGTTCGATCCAGAAAATCACGCGCCATTCGCTGTACTCCAGCACCTCGGCGCAGATCCACGGCGCAAGCGTGGTCAGTCCGAACAGGCCGACGCTGAACATCAGCATCGGTGGAATGCGCTCGTCGGGCTCGGCTGTGAGTTGCACCAGGATGCGCGACGCCGAAAACAAGCCGCCCGCGCCCAGGCCCTGGATGGTCCGCCCGATGACGAGTTCGCCGATATTGTTGGATTGCGCACACACCATGCAGCCGATGGCAAACAGCACGATGCCCACCAGCGAGTACATCCGGTAGCCAACGTGCGCCGCAATGCGGCCAATGGCGAGGTTGGCGACCACGGCCGCCACGGCATACGCTGTGACGGCGTACAGATAGGCCTCGGGGCTCGCATGCACACCGCCCTGGATGTGCTGGCCCGCCACGGCGAACATTTGCGACGAGACAAAATCGAGGCCTGTGGAGAGGCCCAACGCCAGCCCAAAAGCGTGGACGCGTGCAGAAGAGAAGTGGGGGAACGCCCGCAGTGACGCGGGTTTGAGGATTTGCAGCGACATGTGCCCGAGCATAAACTTGCCCGCCAGCCGGATAAACGGCCAACTCTAGGAACACTGTCCAGTCATGCGAACAATGGAGTGGAACGACTGGGAAACCTTCTGCCGCGTGGTGGAGGCCGGCAGCTTCACCGCCGCCGCCGAGGCGCTGGGCATTCCCAAATCGACCGCCAGCGCCGCCGTATCAAGGCTGGAAGCAGCGCTGGGCGTGCGGCTCATGACGCGCACGACGCGCCAGTTGCGGCTGACCGAAGCGGGCTCGCAGTTCTACGACGACATCGCGCCGTTGTTCGAACGCCTGCGCGAAGTGCACGCCGACACCACAGCAGCCAGCGAAACCGTGGCCGGCACGCTGCGCATCGCCGCGCCGTACGAAGTCGGCGCGCAGCACCTGACTGAACCGGTGTGCCGCACGCTCGAGAAGTATCCGCATCTGCAAATCCAGGTGCACATCTCGTGGGAGCAGCCCGACCTGCTGGCTAGCGGCTACGACATCGTCTTCGTGATGGTCGACCAGATGCTGCCGGATTCGTCGCTCGTGGCGCGTCGTGTGGTGCTGATCCCGCGCGGTTTGTATGCGTCGCCGGCCATGTTGGCGGAACGCCCGCCGCTCAAGACACCCGCCGATCTGGCCGGCTGGCCCTGCCTGTCCGGCCCCGACGACGCAAGCTGGGCCTTCCGCCCCGTCGGCCAGCCCGCAATGGAGCCAATCGAAGTCCCGATCCAGCCGCGCCTGCAGACCTTGAATGCCGAAATGCGCGCCCGGGCCGCCGTGCGTGGCCTGGGTGTGGCGCGCATGGCGCGCTCCGTGGGTGATACGGAAGTCGCGGCCGGTCGGCTCGTGCGCGTGCTGCCCGATTTCGAACTGACCGCGCTGCGCGTCTATGCGCTGATGCCTGCGCGCAAGCTGGTGCCGCGCAAGGTGCGCGTGTTTCTGGATGCGCTGGAAGCAGAGGGCGTTTCCGCCACACCGGCCCCTGCCTAGCCGAAGACCGGCGCTGGATGTCACAATCGGCGCTTCCCTATTCGGATTGTGAGGACCGGCGGCCATGCGTCTGCGCCAGATTGAAGTCTTCCGCGCCGTGATGCTGGTCGGGACCGTCAGCGAGGCGGCGCGCATGCTGAACGTGTCGCAACCCGTGGTGACGCGCGTGCTGCAGCACACCGAACTGCAACTCGGTTTCCGCCTGTTCGACCGCACCAAAGGGCGCCTGCAGCCCACCGCCGAGGCGTTCGAATTGTTCGGCGAAGTCGAGCGGCTGTACCAGGAGGTCGAGCGCGTGCGGCGCGTGTCGGCCAATCTGCGCCACAAGGGGGCGGGGCGCTTGCGCGTGGCGGCAACGCCCAGCTTGGCCCCGAGCATCCTGGCGCCTGCCGTGCGGCGTTTCTCTCAGCGCCATCCCGATACGCTGGTGCGCGTGTTCACGCATCACACGGCCGAGATCGTGCAGGGCTTGCTCTCGCAGGACATCGACGTCGGCTTCGCCTTTGCGCCGCCCGTGCATCCGGCCATCAGCACCACGCCCGTCGCGCAGGGCCGCATCCTGCTGGCCGCGCCGCGCGCCTGGGTAGGCGGCAAGACGGATGGGCGCGCGCTGCACAAGCTCGTTGCCGAGAAGCCGTTCATCGGACTGGAAGACCAGATTTCGCTCGGATCGCTGGTCGGGCAGACGCTGGCGCGCGGCGGGCTGGCGCCGCAGTCGACGCTGGAAGTGCAGACGTATTCGTTGGCGCGTTCGCTGGTGGAGGAGTCGCTCGGCGTGACGATGCTTGATCAGTTCACTGCCGCCACCGGCAGCATGGAGCGCATCGCGCTGTTCGCGCTGGAGCCGGCGCAGACGTTTGACGTGCGTGCCATGCGTGCCGAGCATCACGCGCCGTCATCGTTGGCGGATAGCCTGGTGCAGTGCTTTGCCGAGGCCGCGCGCGCGCTGTCCGATGAACTCCCGCAGCGCGTCGAACCGACCGCATTTGTGCTCAAGCCCACCGAACCTGACAGCGACGCGGCAGACTAACCGGCTTGCACTGACCATTTCCAGGAGACGGATCCATGCGTCGTTTTGCAACTGCAGTGATGTTTGGGCTGGCGCTGGGCGCCGGCGTCTTCAGCGGCGTCGCCACCGCGCAGCAGTCGCCGGTGCCCGGCATGTCGTCCGACGATCTGAACACGGCGCTCGACTTTGCCAAGGCCGGCCTCAACAAGGCGATCGACCAGGCGCGTGCGTATTCCGCGCTGCCGATCAAGGACCCGCACGACGTGCGCTACACGTGCGAGGGCGGCAAGACGCTCCTCGTGAAATACATGACGGTTGGCGATACCCCGCTGGCGGCCATGACACTCAATGGCAAGACGCTCGTGTTTGCCAACGTGATGGCCGCTTCGGGGGCGCGCTATGCGTCGGGCCAGTATGTGTGGTGGACGAAGGGCCCCACCGGCTTCCTCGCCGACGAGACCCTGCCCGGCAGCCGCAATCAGCTCTACCGCGATTGCAGCGAAGCGACCAGCGGCCGGCCTTAAATTTCCTGCAGATCGTGCCCGACGATGATCTCGCCCTTGAAGTGAGGGCGCACGGCATCGAGCCAGACTGAATCTTCCAGGAACGGATAGCCGCCGGGCACGAAGTGCGACAGCACCAGCGTCTTCACCTTGGCCTCGGTGGCAATGCGGCCGACCTCTTCGGTGGAGGTGTGGCTCGCCAGCAAATGCTCGCGCAGCGTCTTGGCGTTGGGCTCGGTAGACAGCAGCTTATCCAGCGACGGCAGATGCATCACCTCATGGACGAGCACGTCGGCGCCGTACGCCAGGCGCACGAGGTTTTCGCTCGGCGCCGTATCGCCGGAGATGACGATGGAGCGGTCTGCCGAATCGAAACGAAACGCAAATGCCGGCGACACCGGCGGGTGCTTGACCAGCGCGCTAGTCACCTTCACGTTGGCATCCTGCATGACCAGTCCGCCTTCGGTCAGCTCGTGCGGATGAAGCATCGGCGCCAGCGGCGGGCGACCTTCGTCGGCAATGCGGGTGCGGATGTCGTAGTCGTACAGCTCAAGGAACTTGGTCGTCATCGCGGCCAGCGGGGGCGGGCCCCACGCATCGACGGGGCCGGTCAGGTCGGTGGCCCACGCCAGCAGCATCAGCGTGCCGTAGTCGGCGTTGTGGTCGGAGTGCTGATGCGTGATGAAGACGTGGCGGATGTCCTTGAGCTTGAGGCCCGCCGTCACGTATTGGCGTGCGACACCGTTCCCGCAATCGACCACGTACGACACGCCGTTGATGACGATCACCTGCGCCGGGGCCGAGCGATTCTTCTTGGGCGTCGGCCCGCCCGCCGTGCCCAGCAGGATCAACCGCGTGCCCTTCTTGGGCGCATCGGCAGCCAAAGCGCTCAACGGCAAACTTGCGCACGCCGCGCCCGCACCCACGGCCAGCGCGCCGGCCTGCCGCATCCAGCGGCGACGGTTGTTGTCGAAAGCGTGCATGCGGCGGTCTCCTCTCTGCTGTTGTCTGCGTGCCTGTTTTAGCGGGGCAGCCCGCCCACCTTCATGCCGGGCTTGATGCCCTTGCGTGCAAACCAGCCCTTGTTCATTTCCAGCGCGTAGCTGCCTGCCCGGGTTGGGCAGTGGTTGTCTTCGGTCTGCGGCTTCATCTCGGCAATGTCGGAGATGGTGCCGTCGTCGGTGATGAAGGCGATGGACAGCGGCAGGTCGGTGTTCTTCATCCAGAAGCAGTGGCCCGCGGATTCATCAAACACGAACAGCATGCCGGCGGTGTCGGGCATGGTCTTGCGGAACATCAGGCCGGTCTCGCGCGTTTGCGGGGTGGCCGCTACTTCGGCTTTGACCTTGTACATGCCGATGGTCAGGTCGACCACGGGCAGGCCGGTATTGGGGGCGGTGGGCGTCTGGGCGAGCGCACCGGTGGCGGCAACGGCCAGCGACAGAGCGGCAAAGTAGCGGGACAGGGTGGTCATGGCGCGAACGGGTCGGAAAAGAAACGCTCCATGATCGGCACTCGGCCAGCCGCCGTCAATCAGACAGCCGCCGGCCGTGCGACGAAGTTGTTACCGCGTATTGGGGCCGGGGGCGGCTTGGTGCTCTACGGCAACCGTTTTGGCTCCTGTCTTGGGCGTATGCACAGAGCGCGCCTTGTCGGCCGCAGGATCGGGCATCAGCGCCACATAACGCGCATCGGTGAGCGTGCGCAGGAACGACACGATGTCGTCGATCTCATCTTCCGTCAGCGCAGGCGTGGTGCCGGCGCGGCGGTTCATCGGCACGGCATTCACGTTGATGTTGCCCTGGTATCTGGCGGGCACGTCGTTGAAACGCTTGCCGCCGGGGTACCACTGCGCGGGGTCGGTCGAGCGCGTGGCATAAAACGCCACGGTGTCGCGCAGCGTACGGAAAACACCGTTGTGCATGAACGTCTGGCGCACCGCCACGTTGCGCAGGCCCGCCGTGCGGAAGTAGCCGCACCATTGGTCGGGCTCGGGCCACTTGAGCGTGCGGGCGGTCTGGCAGAGCCCCACGTCAAAGTGGCGCGGGTCCTTGTTGGCAGGCAGCAGCGGGTTGCGCGGGACGGCGATGGCGTCGTAGCCGAAATCCGTAAACAGCGATCGCTCCGGCCGTGACGACGATTCCACCATCAGATGGCACGACGCGCAGTTGCCTTTGTCCGGATTGCGGAACAGGGCGAGGCCGCGCATCTCGGCGGCGGAAAGCGGCGTGCGCTTGCGCAGGAAATCGTCGAAGCGGGAGGTGAACGGCGCCAATTCGTCGCTCTGGAAATACGCCTCCAGCGCCTTGCCCAACGCGCCGACGAGGCGTTCGGGCTCATGCACCGCATCGGCGCCGAATTGCTTCGCCAACGCCTGACTCAGATCGGTGCCGGCCACCTTGCGCTGCAGGTCGCGCGCTGAATGGTTGCCCATTTCATCCGGACTGAACAACGGGCCGCGGATCTGCTCGGGGATGGAATCTGCCCGGCCATCGGCAAAGAAGCCGCCGAACGGCGACGGAAAGCTCGCGTCGTCGTCCTGGAAGAAGTAGCGATGCGGGATGTAGCGCAGATACAGCAGCGACGGCGCGTTGCGTGCCGCCACGTGCCCGGGGCGGCTGCCGGCCGGCACACCGATGCGCAGCGCCTCGCCCTTCAGCGTGGGCGCGAAGGCGCGGCCCGGGTCATGGCATGCCGCGCACGACGTGCCTTGCGGCTCAGACAGGCGCGGGTCGAAAAACACCCGCTTACCGAGCGCGACGAGGTTCGGGTCCGGCTTGAACGCGGTCGACTCCGCAGGCGGGGGCACGGCGTCCAGCCTGGGCGTCATGCCGATCGATTCAGCCGCCGCCGCACCCGAGAAGAGTGCGGCGGCAACCCACAGCGCGGTGCTCAGGCGCTTCAAGGTGCGACGAAACCCGTCTTGTCGCACACCAGGCTCGTGCCGTTCTGCGTGCAGGTCGTCAGCAGCTTGCCGGCTACGGTGTAGGCCTTGAACAGCCAGCCCTTGGCGGGTGCGGGCTGGCGGTCCATCACCATGAAGCCGAACGAGTTGTTGTGCGAGATGCTGCCAACCGTCACGCCCGAAGCCGGGCTGACGGCCGGGAACGGATCGGGCAGGGCCACGTCCAGCGAATCGCCGGCGTTGCCTGCAACGATGGTCGCCGGGTGGTTGCTGGTGAAGTTGATGGCCTGGAAGTCATGCACGTGACCGTGGAGCGCGACCTGGACGCCCGGCGGGTAATACGCCGTGGCGTTCAGGCTGTTCATGACCGACAGCAGCGCGGCATTGCCGCCCAGCGGCGTGCTGCCTGCGATGGGCACGAAGCCCAGGATTGGGTGGTGATTGGTAAAGATCGACATCACGCCCGGCTTGGCGGCCAGCGTGCCCACCGTGCTGAACTGCTTCTGGTAGGTCTGGAACCACGGGTCGGTCGTCGCCAATGCCGTCGTGCCAGCCTTGGCCGAATCGAACACGATGACCTGCGTATCGCTGCCGAGGGCGACGGCGTACGGGTCCGACGCGTTGGCAGCCGTGTCGTTGGCCGGGTTGTCGCACGAGCGGTCGGCCGAATACGGGCGCGGATCCAGGAAGCGATACCAGCCCTGGCCGGCGCGGGCGCATTCCTCGTGATTGCCGCGCACCAGCACCCACGGGGCCGCGGCCATCAGCGGGGCGGCGGGCTGGAACAGGTCGGCCTGCCACGCATCCCAGCCGTAGCCCCAGGGGCTGCCCTGGCAGCCGGCCACGTCGGGCGGGCAGGCGTTTTCGCGGTAGTGATAGTCGCCAACATGCAGCACGAGGTCGGGGTTCATCTTGGCGGCCGTGGCGGCAGCGCTGGCAAACGGCCACGACAGCGGGTCGTTACACGACTGGAACGTGTTGCTCGACTTCTTCATGCGGCAGCCGGTGTCCGCCAGGATCACCACGCGCTGCGGGTTGGCCTTGGGCAGCGGCAGCAGACGCGAGCCGATCGACGCGGCCTTGGCCGTGGAGGCCACGGTGGCTTCGCAGGCATTCACAGGGAAGGACGAGGCTTTCGAATCGCTGGCGGCACTGGCCGTGGTGCGCTGTGCGGGGGTGCCGGCGGCCACACGCAGCGTCATGCGCGTGGAGGTGCCGTCCACCGTCAGCAGCGGGCAGACCGAGCTGTCGACGGGCGAGGCGCTGTTCGTATAGCTGGTGACGGCGCGCACGACAGCCTGGTTGCTGTCGCCGATCTCCACCCACGCGGCCTGGATGTTGGCGTCAGCCGTGGCCGCATCCGAGGGCGTGGCCGTCGACACCGGCGTCGAATCGGACGACGAGCCGCCGCAGCCCGCAATCACGGCGGCAGCGGCCAGCGCGGCAAGAGAGAGCATCGTGAACACGGTGCGTTTTCGTCGCACCGGAGCGAACATCGATCGGAATTCCATTGCGCCATCCCTGTTTCTTGTTGTGAGGAACGGGCAAGGTACTCAAGCTTGATGGCGCTATTTTGACAGCCCTGCATGCGTGCCCGGGATTTCCGTTGGGCAGGCGAGGGCGAAAAAAAAAAGCAGATGCATAAGCACCTGCTTTTTCTGTATCGGCCGAGCCGCGTGGGCCCGGCAGAAACACAAGCTTATTGCTTGGCGGCGTCAGCAGCCGGAGCCGAAGCGTCAGCAGCCTTCTTGGCAGCCTTCTTGTGGTGGTGCTTCTTGGCCTTCTTGGCCTTCGGAGCAGCCTTTTCGGCAGCAGCCGGAGCAGCAGCTGCGTCAGCAGCCGGAGCGGAGGCTTGAGCGAACACACCGGTGGCGAACAGGCCGGCGATCAGGGCAGCGATCAGCTTCTTCATGGTGAATCCTTTTATAGATCAGTGAGTTAACCAACGACCCGCTAAATGAGTCATCTGCAATAACGCAGGCCGTTACAGGCGCGTTGACACGTTCCGTCGAATTTTTTCTGGGCTCCGGCGAAAGCCTCCGCGCCGCCTGATCCGCCATGTGGCGCATGTTGCGCTGCGCAAGAAAGATGCCTGCGAGCCTGCATTTCGGACCGATCTGATTGGATGGCGGCGCCTGCCCCCAGAGAATGCGAGCCGATTGTGCTCAAGGCTTGCCGTGTCTCTCCCGCCGTCGTCTTCCCGCCCCACCAAGCCCGCCTCTCCCATTCCGCCGGCCCGACTCCGGCGCCGCGATTTCGTCCTGGGTTGCGGCGCGTTGATTGTGCTGGGGGCCTTGCCCGGTTTCTGGCCCCGTTCGCACGGGGCTTCCGCACTTGATGATTTCATGCTCGTGTCACAGACGATTTCCGGCGCACCGCTGGATCGCCGCGTGGGGCTGTCTTGTTTCAGCCATCTGCACCGGGCTGACGATCGCTTTATCGAACACATCCAGGCGCTTGCGTGGTTGGTCCGCCGGCATCCGGGCGTGGACGCTGCCGGCCTGGTCCGCTTGCTTGATGCTGACAGCGCCCGCGAACTGCGTGCCGCGTTGGTCCGGCTGGTGGATGCCTGGAGCGCCCGGCGGGATGCGGTTCCTGCCTTGAGCGATGTCCGCGGCCCGGTCGCCCGCGCCTTCGACGCCGACCTGATCGGCCGTTGACAGCGCCTGGGATCAGGGGCCGAAATATGGCGGATGGTGAAATTTTCCGGCATAATGCGGAATTCACTCTTGTGTCTTATATAAGAGTTGCGGCTTGCGCCAGATGCGAGATTTTGTGCGGTGCATCGTGAGAGCGTCATCGTAGGCCGTTAGAATCGCCAGTTCATTGCAGCGCGCCACGCCGGCCAACCCGTGAGCGGCGCGCTGTGCTGTCAACCCCCACCGTCCACCCGCTACCTGCGGTCTGCACTGGAGTCGTCCATGTATCAACACATCAAGGTCCCGGCCGGCGAGAAGATCACTGTCAACCAAGACTTCTCCCTGAACGTTCCGAACAACCCGATCATTCCTTACATCGAAGGTGACGGCACCGGCTTCGACATCACCCCTGTGATGATCAAGGTGGTGGACGCAGCGGTTGAGAAGGCTTACAAGGGTGAGCGCAAGATTTCGTGGATGGAAATCTACGCCGGCGAGAAGTCGACCAAGGTGTACGGCCCGGACGTGTGGCTGCCGGAAGAAACCCTGCAAGTCCTGAAGGACTACGTGGTGTCCATCAAGGGCCCGCTGACGACGCCGGTGGGCGGCGGCATCCGTTCGCTGAACGTGGCGCTGCGCCAAGAGCTGGACCTGTACGTCTGCCTGCGCCCGGTGCGCTATTTCAAGGGCGTGCCCTCGCCGGTCAAAGAGCCGGAGAAGACCGACATGGTCATCTTCCGCGAGAACTCGGAAGACATCTACGCCGGTATCGAATTCGAAGCCCAAAGCGACAAGGCCAAGAAGCTGATCAAGATTCTGCAGGACGAATTTGGCGTCAAGAAGATCCGCTTCCCGGAAACCTCGGGTATCGGTGTGAAGCCGGTCTCGCGCGAAGGCACGGAGCGTCTGGTGCGCAAGGCCATCCAGTACGCGATCGACAACGACAAGCCGTCGGTCACGATCGTGCACAAGGGCAACATCATGAAGTTCACGGAAGGTGGTTTCCGTGACTGGGCCTACGCGCTGGCACAGAAGGAATTCGGCGCCGAGCTGATCGACGGCGGCCCGTGGTGCAAGTTCAAGAACCCGAAGACGGGCAAGGAAATCATCGTCAAGGACGCGATTGCCGATGCCTTCCTGCAGCAGATCCTGCTGCGTCCGGCCGAGTACTCGGTTGTGGCCACGCTGAACCTGAACGGCGACTACATCTCGGACGCCCTGGCTGCGCAAGTTGGCGGTATCGGTATCGCCCCGGGTGCCAACCTGTCGGATTCGGTGGCGATGTTCGAAGCCACCCACGGCACGGCTCCGAAGTACGCAGGCAAGGACTACGTGAACCCGGGTTCGGAAATCCTGTCGGCCGAAATGATGCTGCGTCACATGGGCTGGACGGAAGCCGCTGACCTGATCATCTCGTCGATCGAGAAGTCGATCCTGTCGAAGAAGGTCACCTATGACTTCGCCCGCCTGCTGGAAGGCGCGACCCAAGTGTCGTGCTCGGGCTTCGGTCAAGTGATGATCGACAACATGTAAGCATGTCGCTCGCGGCTCCGGCCGCGATGGATATGAAGAAACCCCGGCAGCTTCGGCTCGCCGGGGTTTTTTGTTTCAAGCGCAGCCGACCATCTGCAGATGCTCGCAGTTCTGACCGGTTCGTACTCTCAAAAGGGCGGGCGAGCCCCAACAAGCCCCAACGCCGATGCTGCAACAAGGGCGCCGCGGCCCACGCGCTGGGCCTCGCCCATGGATCAGCGGGGTTGCTCGGGATGCTCTGGCGAGTCCGTCGTGCTCGTTGCGGAATGCTTGGGGGCTGCAGCGCGTGCGGACACGGCACGCAAAAACTCACGCGCAGCGCCAACACCTTTCTGATATTCGGTGAGCGAGTCGCCAGCCGGGGAATCGACGGATTGGGAGATCGAGCGGGTCACGGCATTCCTCTTCATGTGATGAACGGAACCGCGCCCAACCCTGGGGAGGGGTGGGCGAGCACAGGCAAGGTGGAAAACCGATAGCTAGCAATCGGCGCGGCCGAAGCCGCTCATGCCTAGCTCGCCCAATGAAGGTGACGAAGCCAGGCCATAGCTTTTGAGGACAAGTGCTTATGCTCAGCACTTGCCCGCTAGCTACGAGGTTTCCACACCTCGATCGCTTTCCCTATGGCACCGAAAGCGATGTCGCAGAGTGTACTGATGGCCGCTTCGTCTGAGCAGGGGCGAAACTATAAATCAGAATTTGCTGACGACTGGCGCCAACCCCGTGGTGATGCGGCTCTGCGGTGGTTCACCGGAGCCCAGTCCACGAATCTTTACGGTTTTGGCTTGCGGGCTGCGCTTGATGGCCATCAAGAAATAACAGCAACGGTTTGTCACTCCCTCTATCCATGACTAGACTGGATCACATGTGACTTTCTGTGCCACGGGCGGAACCCCGCCGGCGGCACCGACGCGCGCCAAGTCTCGTCCGCCTGTGAACCCCAACGACCGCCGACTCGTCCGCCATTTGCTCATCGTCGTCGCCATCAAGCTGGTGGCGCTGAGCGCGCTGTGGTGGGTGTTTGTGCGAGACCACCGGGTGCCGGTCGATGCCGAGCGGGCCGCTGATCGCCTGATCGTGACACCGTCAGCAGCGCAGGGAGGGCAACCGTGATTTCCGAGCATCTCGTCGATCTGTCCCGGCTGCAGTTCGCGGCCACCGCGATGTACCACTTCCTGTTCGTGCCGCTCACGCTGGGCATGGTCTGGCTGCTGGTCATCATGGAAAGCGTCTATGTCATGACCAACAAGGTCATCTGGAAAGACATGACGCGTTTCTGGGGCAAGCTGTTCGGCATCAACTTTGCGCTGGGCGTGACGACGGGCATCACGCTCGAATTCCAGTTCGGCACCAACTGGGCGTATTACTCGCACTACGTGGGCGATGTCTTTGGCGCGCCGCTGGCCATTGAAGGGCTGATGGCGTTCTTTCTGGAATCCACCTTTATCGGCCTGTTCTTCTTCGGGTGGGATCGCCTTTCCAAGACGCAGCACTTGCTGGTGACGACGCTGATGGCGATCGGCACCAATCTTTCCGCGCTGTGGATTCTGATCGCCAACGGCTGGATGCAGAACCCGGTGGGCGCCGAATTCAACTGGCAGACCATGCGCATGGAGATGCACGACTTCTGGGCCGTGGTCTTCAACCCCATCGCGCAGGCCAAGTTCGTGCATACGGTGTCGGCGGGCTACGTGACGGGCGCGATGTTCGTGCTGTCGATTTCGAGCTGGTACCTGCTGCGCGGCCGCGATGTGGAATTCGCGCGGCGCAGCTTTCGCGTGGCGGCTGCGTTTGGCCTGGCCAGCGTCTGCTCGGTGATCGTGCTGGGCGATGAGTCCGGCTACACCGTCGGCGAGGCGCAGCAAACCAAGATGGCCGCCATCGAGGCCATGTGGGAGACTGAGCCGGCGCCGGCCAGCTTCACTGTGGTTGCGTCGATCAACCAGCGCGAGCAGAAGAACGACTGGGCGGTCGAGATTCCATGGGTGATGGGGCTGATCGGCACGCGCTCGGTGTCCAAGCAGATTCCGGGCATCCATGAGATCAAGGCGCGCAACCGCGGACGAATCATGAGCGGTATCGAGGCGGTGGCCGCACTGGAGACGGTGCGCCAGCACCCCGGCGATGCAGCGGCGCTCCAGACCCTGCAGATCCATCAGCAAGACCTGGGCTTTGGCCTGCTGCTCAAGAAATACGTGGCCGACGTGCGGCAGGCCACGCCCGAGATGATCGACAAGGCGGTCGACGATACCGTGCCGCGCGTGTGGCCGATGTTCTGGGGCTTCCGCGTGATGGTCGGGTTGGGCTTCCTGATGTTGGCGCTGTTTGGCCTGTCGTTCTGGAGCACATTGCGGCCGCAGCGCAAGGCGCCGGCATGGCTGCTGCGCTGGGCGCTGTGGATGCTGCCCGCGCCATGGATCGCCATCGAGCTGGGCTGGGTGGTGGCGGAATACGGCCGCCAGCCGTGGACCATCTACGGCGTGCTGCCCACGCATCTGAGTGTGTCGACGTTGAGCGAGGCCAGTCTGTATGGGTCGCTAGCGGGCTTCATCGGTTTCTACACGCTGCTGCTGATCGTCGAGATGTACCTGATGATCCGGTTCGCGCGTCAGGGGCCGGGCAGCCTCGGCACTGGTCGCTACGATTTCGAAGCCGCCCACGCTTGAGGAGAACGCCATGTTCGACTACCCAACCCTCAAGGTCATCTGGTGGCTGCTCATTGGCGTATTGCTGATCGGCTTTGCCATCATGGACGGACACGACATGGGCGTCGGCACGCTGCTGCCCTTTGTCGGCAAGACCGACGACGAGCGCCGTGTGATGATCAACACCATCGGCCCGCACTGGGACGGCAATCAGGTCTGGTTCATCACGGGCGGCGGCGCCATCTTTGCCGCGTGGCCGCTGGTATATGCCACCGCGTTCAGCGGGTTCTACTGGGCGATGCTGGCGGTGCTGTGGGCGCTCTTCTTCCGGCCGGTCGGGTTTGATTACCGGAGCAAGATCCACAACGCTACGTGGCGCAAGGTGTGGGACGTGGGCCTCTTCATCGGGGGCGCGGTGCCGCCGCTGATCTTTGGCGTGGCGTTCGGCAACCTGCTGCAGGGCGTGCCGTTCCATTTCGACAACTTCATGGTGGTGACGTACACCGGCACGTTCTGGCAACTGCTCAATCCGTTTGCCATCCTGACGGGCGTGGTGTCGAGCGCGATGATCACCATGCATGGCGGCATCTACCTCGCCCACCGGACGGAAGGCGCCATCCAGCAGCGTGCCACCAACGCCGCCACAGGTGCAGCCATCATCGCCGTGGTGGCGTTTATTGCGGCCGGCGTGTGGTTGCACGCAGGCAGCATCGAAGGCTACATCATCACCTCGGCCATCGACCCAGCCGGGCTTGCCAACCCGATGGCGAAGACCGTGGCACGCGCGGCCGATGCATGGTGGGGCAACTATCAGAAGCAGCCGTTGCTGTGGGCGTTGCCGGCTATTGGCGTGATCGGCCCGCTGCTGGCCGTGCTGCTGTCGCGGGCGGGGCGCACGCTTACCGCGTTCGTGCTGTCGTCGCTGGGGCTGGCGGGCATCATCACGACGGCCGGGGCTTCGATGTTTCCGTTCGTGCTGCCTTCGTCCAGCATGCCCGGCGCCAGCCTCACGGTGTGGGACAGCGTTTCCAGCCATTTCACGCTTGGCCTGATGTTCTGGGCGGCGATCATCTTCACGCCCATCATCATTGCCTACACAAGCTGGTGCTACCGCGTGATGCGCGGCAAGGTGACGGTCGAGCACATCCGCGCCAACGAGCACTCGGCCTACTAACGACGGCACAGGAGAGCAAATCCATGTGGTACTTCAGTTGGGTCCTGGGTGTCGGCTTTGCTGTGCTGCTGGCGGTGCTCAATGCAATGTGGGGTGAGGTCAGCGACGACCGCGCCGCCAATGCAAGCAGTGCGAACCCGGACCGCGAATGAGCGCAGCGAACGTGAACGCCACCGACAAGCCGCGCATCCACGCCGCCAGCCTGGCAGCCGGGTTGCTCGTGATGGCGGTGGGGACGGTGTATCCGTACATCCTCGCCAATCGCGACGGGCATGCTGACCACGGTCTCGCCGTATTGCTGTTCTGGGCGATGAGTGCGGGGCTCGTGCGGGGTGTGGGGTTTGTTCCGCGCGACAAGGTGTCGCGCATGCTGCTTTCGGGATGGGCGTGCGCGCTGGCCCTGACGCTGTTCGGGCTGCTGCGCGCCTTTGGGTAGCGCCTTAGCGCGGCAGCCGGGTGGTACCAGCCGGTGGCGGCTCAGGTGATCGCCCGCGCAGCGCATCGCGCAGGCGCCGCACGCCGCGCCACAGCTTGGGCAGCAGCCACACCGATACCAACAGCAGCAGCGCCAGCACCACCAGAAACGCAATCGGCAGGAAAAACGCCATCAGCAAACCGCCGCTGGCGGCCACGTCTTCACTGAACGACGCCACCCAGTTCGAGAACGGTTCCGGCGACGTGTTGATCAGCGCGCGCGTGCCAGCCTTGGTGGCATGTGCCGTGCCGGCCAGCGTTCCGCCAATCAACCCTGCAGCCACCATCCATTGCGGATCGAGCTGCCCGAATGCGGCCGCAGCCAGAATCGCGCCCGCAGGTACGCGGATGAAGGTCTGGATGCCATCCCACACGGAATCGAAGCCCGGAATCTTGTCAGCGAGGAATTCCGCCACGGCCAGCACGCCGGCCAGGCCGATCACCCACCACGATTCCAGCATCTGCAGCCCGGGCGGCAAATGCAGCCAACCCATGCGACCGAGCACGCCGGCAGCAAATACGGCCAGATAGAGGCGGAATCCGCTGGTCCAGGACAGCCCGGCGGCCAGCGCGGCAGTTTCCAGCATGAGGCTTCCTCGGGGCGTGGAAGACAGGCGAACGGTCAATCGATATTGCAGTGTAGTGCGCGCTCGCCTGCGCCGCGGCTCAAAGCAGCGATTTGCCCTGCGACAGGATCTTGTCGCACGCCTGCCGGGTGATTTGCGACTTGATGCTGCTCAGGTCGAACTTGTTGCCATCCGAATTCGTCAGGATGCCCTTTGTGCCGTCGGTGTAACCCGGGCTGGACGCCGGCGCACCGCCCAGCTTGCCGAGCAGCTTGTCTTTGACCGAGGCCGCGTCGGTGGCGCCGCCAAGGTAGTTGTTCTTTATGCAGAATTCCAGCACGCCAGCCACATTGCCGGTGCTACCCGACGTCAATGACCCGAGCGACGGCACACCGCTCAGGCCGCCGATGCTGCCAAGGCCACTTGTGGCGCCCTGGCTGTTGCCCTGCGTGGCCCCTTTGATGAGGTCTCCGATTTGGGCGTGGGCGGCAGCAGGAAGTAGCACGACAATCAACAGCGTTGCCGTGGCGGCGGTGCGGGTCAGATGGGGTTTCATGCGCAGACTCCTTAAAACGGCACGGGGATCATCCATACCGTAGTGCACAACCCGCTGAAATGACGTGTTGCGCGCGACGAGGTATGTCCGTCATTGTCTGGCGCCGCGACAACAAAAAACCCGGCATGTCGCCGGGTTTTTTGCATTTGGACACCGTCGCCATCCGGCGGGGTGCCGCGCAACGCCAATCAGGCAGCCTGGATGTTGGTAGCCTGCTTGCCCTTCGGGCCTTGCGTCACTTCAAACGAGACGCGCTGATTTTCCTTGAGCGTCTTGAAGCCAGCCATCTGGATGGCCGAGAAATGCGCGAACAGCTCTTCGCCGCCTTCGTCAGGCGAGATGAAACCGAAACCCTTGGCGTCGTTAAACCATTTGACCGTACCGAGTGCCATGAAAACCCCTCCGTTAAAACACAAGTCCGAGCCGGGAGGGTGTGCCTGTCGGGGCAGTGCAGAGCGGTACCGCGCAGTCATCGCCCGGCCGCCGGCCTGCACGGCACGACGAATGGCGCGGGTGGAACCGCGCCGCAAGCGAACGGTCTTCTTGTGGCAAACACCACAGCCTGAAGCGGTTGTCGATCTGTTGTCGACTGGTGTGAGGCCTCCCGGGCTCACCATTCATGCGGCTCGCTGCCAACGGTTTGCGGGGCAGTAGGGCGCACATGCTGAATTCGATTGTTCGAGGATTGTAAGAGACTGTCAAGGCCACACAGGGTGGGTTTGTGGCGAAAAACGGTCAGTTTCTGAAGAGGTTTTGCTCGAAATCCAGCCGATCGCCTCCAAGTACGGAAAACGATTGGCATCTCAGGCGCGGAGCTTGCGCCCGTCTCAGCCAGCGCGGAGGCGGTAAAACCGTTCGCGCCCGAGGGCTGACGAACGCACGCTGCACGGGCCAAACCGTTTGTAGACCTTGAAGTCGGCGTTATTTCCCCAAATTGCGAACTCGAAAGGAGTGGTTAGAATAAGACCATGGCAATCCGGCAAGCGACCACTCCACAACACGATGCAGGCACCGTCCTCGAGCGGAAAGAGCAAGCGCTCAAACCGCCCGCGATGTACAAGGTGCTGCTGCTCAACGACGACTACACCCCGATGGAATTCGTCGTGATGATTCTTCAGCAGTATTTCAGCAAAGACCGGGAGACCGCCACACAGATCATGCTGACTGTGCATCGGGAAGGTAAGGGCGTGTGCGGTATCTACACACGGGATATCGCCGCGACGAAAGTGGAATTAGTGTCAACCCATGCACGGCAGGCGGGGCATCCGCTGCAGTGCGTGATGGAGGAAGCATGATCGCGCAAGAACTGGAAGTCAGCCTGCACATGGCGTTTGTCGAAGCCCGGCAGGCTCGCCACGAATTCATTACGGTGGAGCACCTGCTGCTTGCGCTGCTGGACAATCCGACGGCCGCCGAGGTGCTGCGCGCCTGCGCTGCCAACATCGAAGACCTTCGCACGCATCTGAAGAACTTCATCGCCGACAACACGCCTGTGGTGCCCGGCACGGACGAGGTGGACACGCAGCCCACGCTGGGTTTCCAGCGCGTGATCCAGCGCGCCATCATGCACGTGCAGTCCACATCCAACGGCAAGAAGGAAGTCACGGGCGCGAACGTGCTGGTCGCTATCTTCGGCGAGAAGGATTCGCACGCGGTGTACTACCTCCAGCAACAGGGCGTGACCCGGCTGGACGTCGTCAACTTCATCAGCCACGGCATCCGCAAGGACCAGGCTGAGCCCGCCAAGCAGGGCGAAGGCAACCCCGAAGGCGAAGGCGGCGACGGCAAGGAAAGCCCGCTGGAGCAGTTCACCCAGAACCTGAACGCGCTGGCCAAGGCCGGCAAGATCGATCCGCTGATCGGCCGCGAGCAGGAAGTGGAGCGCGTGGTGCAGGTGCTGTGCCGCCGCCGCAAGAACAATCCGCTGCTGGTCGGTGAGGCCGGTGTCGGCAAGACGGCCATCGCTGAAGGCCTGGCATGGCGCATCACCAAGGGCGAAGTGCCGGACATCCTCGCGAAGTCCGTCGTCTACTCGCTCGACATGGGCGCGCTGCTGGCCGGCACCAAGTATCGCGGCGACTTTGAACAACGCCTGAAGGGCGTGCTGAAGTCGCTCAAGGACAATCCGAACGCGATCCTGTTCATCGACGAAATCCACACGCTGATCGGCGCCGGCGCCGCTTCGGGTGGCACGCTGGACGCCAGCAACCTGCTCAAGCCGGCGCTGTCGTCGGGCGCGCTCAAGTGCATCGGCGCGACGACGTTCACGGAATACCGAGGCATCTTCGAGAAGGACGCAGCGCTGTCCCGCCGCTTCCAGAAGATCGACGTGGTCGAACCGACGGTCGATCAGACCGTGCAGATTTTGCGTGGGCTGAAGTCCCGCTTCGAAGAGCACCACGGCGTGAAGTACGCGTCGTCGGCGCTCACGGCTGCGGCTGAATTGTCGGCACGCTTCATCACCGACCGTCATTTGCCGGACAAGGCGATCGACGTGATCGATGAAGCGGGTGCGGCGCAACGCATTCTGCCGAAGTCGAAGCAGAAGAAGACGATCGGCAAGGGCGAGATCGAAGACATCGTTTCGCGCATCGCCCGCGTCCCGCCGCAAAGCGTGTCGCAGGATGATCGCAGCAAGCTGCAGACGCTGGAGCGCGACCTGAAGTCGGTCGTGTTCGGGCAAGATCCGGCCATCGATGCGCTCGCTTCGGCCATCAAGATGTCGCGTGCAGGGCTGGGCAAGACGGACAAGCCGATCGGCTCGTTCCTGTTCAGCGGCCCGACGGGCGTGGGCAAGACGGAAGTCGCCAAGCAGCTCGCGTTCATCCTCGGCATCGAGCTGATCCGCTTCGACATGTCGGAGTACATGGAGCGCCATGCGGTGAGCCGGCTGATCGGCGCGCCCCCGGGCTACGTGGGCTTCGACCAGGGCGGCTTGCTGACGGAAGCCGTGACCAAGAAGCCGCACTGCGTGCTGCTGCTGGACGAGATTGAAAAGGCGCACCCGGACATCTTCAATATCCTGCTGCAGGTGATGGACCACGGCGCGCTGACGGACAACAACGGCCGCAAGGCGGATTTCCGCAACGTGATCATCATCATGACGACCAATGCGGGCGCCGAGACGATGAACAAGGCAACGATCGGTTTCACCACGGCGCGCGAACAGGGCGACGAGATGGCCGACATCAAGCGCATGTTCACGCCGGAGTTCCGCAACCGTCTGGATGCAACCATCAGCTTCCGCTCGCTCGATGAGGAAATCATCATGCGCGTGGTTGACAAGTTCCTCATGCAGCTGGAAGAGCAACTGCACGAGAAGAAGGTGGATGCCATCTTTACCGAGAAGCTGCGTCGCTTCCTGGCCAAGAAGGGCTTCGACCCGCTGATGGGTGCACGCCCGATGCAGCGCCTGATTCAGGACCTGATCCGCAAGGCGCTGGCCGACGAGCTGCTGTTCGGCAAGCTGGTGAATGGTGGCAAGGTGATCGTGGACTTGGACGACGCCGATGCGGTGAAGCTGGAGTTCTCCGAGAACGAAGCGCCGCCGGCACCTGCCCAGGAAGAAGCGGAAGCTTGACGCGTTTGTCGCACCAAAGAAAAGGCCCGGAAATTCCGGGCCTTTTTTCTTATGCGCGGGCGATGTTGTCAGTGGCGCCCTGTGCTGCCGAATCCACCGGCGCCGCGCTCGCTCTCGGCAAAGTCATCGACGATGTTCAGCTCGGCCTGCACCACCGGCACGATCACGAGTTGCGCAAGGCGCTCCATCGGGTTGAGCACGAACGCCGTGCTGCAACGGTTCCACGTACTGACCATGAGCTGACCCTGGTAGTCCGAGTCGATCAGGCCGACCAGGTTGCCAAGCACGATGCCGTGCTTGTGGCCCATGCCCGAGCGCGGCAGGATCAGTGCGGCATAGCCCGGGTCGGCCAGGTGGATGGCCATGCCGGTCGGGACCAGATGCGTGGTGCCGGGCTCGATGGTGAGCGGGGCGTCGATGCAGGCGCGCAGGTCCAGCCCGGCGCTGCCGGTGGTGGCGTACTGCGGGAGCTGTTCATGCAGGCGGGCGTCCAGGATCTTGACGTCGAGTTTCATGCGGGGCAGGCCGAAGAGGTTGCAGAAGCCGGAGATGGTAGCGCAAACGCCTCGGCCAGCAACTCGTACGAGCGCAGGCGCGCCTTGTAGCTGGGCGCGACGGTCAGCACGATCAATTCATCGGCGACGAAGCGCTCCTTGAGCGCATGCATCTGCTCGGCCACGGATTCCGGTGTGCCGATGATGCTGCGCGGCCGTTCGCGCATGGCGATGGCCTGGTCGCGCTCGGTGTAGACGTGCGCTTCGCCTTGTTCGACGGTGGGGATCGGGCCATTCACGCCAAGCGCCATCTGCACGCGGCGCAAGTCCACAGCGGTTTCATAGCGGCGCGCCTCGGCTTCGGTGTCTGCCGCGATCACGAAGACGGCGGCGGCGCTATATGGGCGCGCATCGTAGCCGGGCTCGAAGTCCGTGCGGTACTGCTGCGCGACGATGTGCCCGACGTGGGGGTTGATGAAGTGCGCGAACGCGAAACGGATGCCCAGGCGCGCGGCCAGTGCCCCACCAAAATCGCTGGAGCCGAGCATCCACAGCTCGGGTTTGGTATCGATCTCGGGTTGGAGCAGAACGCCGGCTGCCGGGTGGTCCGGCGGCAGCGTGCCTGTCAGGTGCCAGATCAGTTCCTGCACCTGCTGCGGGAAGATGTCGCCGCGGTTGTAGTCGCCCATGGCAACGGCCTGTGCGGTGCGCATGTCGCCGCCGGGTGCGCGGCCGACACCCAGGTCGATGCGGTTGGGGAACAGCGCTTCCAGCAGGCGGAACTGCTCGGCCAGCTTGAAGGGGCTGTAGTAGGGCAGCATCACGCCGCCGGAGCCCACGCGCAGGTGCTTCGTGGCGCTCGCCACACGGGCAATCATCACTTCCGGCGCGGGGTTGCTCACGCCGCGCAGGCCGTGGTGCTCGGCGCACCAGTAGCGCGTGTAGCCGAGCGAATCGGCGAGTTGCGCCAGGTCGACCGTGGCGGCGATGGCATCGCGTGCGCTGTGGCCGTAGATGACCGGGCTTTGGTCCAGGACGGACAGGCGGATCGGTGCGGCACTCATGATCGTGCTCCGTGCACGCGGTCGGCGATGGCGGCGACGATCTGGCGTGCGAGCGTCAGCTTGTCGGCGCGCGGCAGCCGCGTGATGCCCTTGGCATCGAAGAGTGCGACTTCGTTGTCGTCGCGGCCGAAGGTCTGCTGACCAAGATTGCCGACCAGCAGCGGAATGCCCTTCTTCTGGCGCTTGGCCTCGCCGAACTCTTCCAGCCGTTCGGTTTCGGCTGCAAAGCCGACGCAGAAAGGCGCATTCGCCCGGCGCGCCACACCGGCGAGGATGTCCGGGTTCTGCGTGAACGTCAGTGCCGGTACGTCGGTGTCGTTCTGCTTCTTGAGCTTTTGCTCCGCGGCTTGTGCCACGCGCCAGTCGGCCACCGCCGCAACGGCGATGAAGATGTCGCTCTTGGCAGCATCCAGCTCGTGCATGACGGCGTCGTGCATCTGCTGGGCGGTTTGCACATCGATGCGTAGCACGCCTGCGGGTGTGTCCTGATGGCACGGCCCGGCGACGAGCGTGACTTCGGCACCGGCCTGAGCTGCCGCCCGTGCCAAAGCGAACCCCATCTTGCCGCTGGACCGGTTCGTGATGCCGCGCACCGGGTCGATTGGCTCGAAGGTTGGCCCCGCTGTCAGCAGCACACGGTGGCCGCGCAGCAGCTTGGGCTGGAAGAAGCCGATGAGCTGCTCGACGATGTCCGCCGGCTCTAGCATGCGGCCGTCGCCGACTTCGCCGCAGGCCTGGTCGCCGGCATCGGGGCCAAGCAGCGTGACGTCATCCGCGCGCAACTGGGCGGCATTGCGTTGCGTGGCGGGCGCGGCCCACATCTGGCGGTTCATGGCGGGCGCCACGAGCAGCGGGCAATCGCGTGCGATGCACAGCGTGGAGAGCAGGTCGTCCGCCATTCCGTGTGCCAGCTTGGCAAGAAAGTCGGTGGACGCTGGCGCGATGATGATGGCATCCGCCTCGCGCGAGAGGTCGATGTGCGGCATGTTGTTGCCGATGCGGCCGTCCCACTGCGACGTGAAGACCGGACGACCGGAAAGCGCCTGCATCGTCACCGGGGTGATGAAGTGCGCGGCGGCCTCGGTCATCACCACCTGCACGGTCGCCCCGGCCTTGGTCAACAGCCGCACCAGCTCGGCGGACTTGTAGCACGCGATGCCGCCCGTCAGGCCGAGCACGAAATGTTTGCCTTGCAGTTCCATAACAACCCGCTTGGAAATCCGATTGACGCGATATGCGCGGCAGGATACAACCCGGTGCCCGGGCTTCCTGCTGAACAGTGGCGATGATACCGGCTTGCCCCGCGGCGCGTCCGGCGCCCGGGTTTTTCCTCAAACGCGCAATCTCGATATGGTTTTCGATCGTTCGGCAGCCCGCAATATCCTCGCCTGGATGGGCGGTTGCGCCATCGCGGCGGCGGTGGTCGGTGCTGTGCTCGTGTGCGGGGCCAAGGCATGGCTGCGCGACGAGCCGAAGCTCGCGCACGCAGACGTGATTGTTGTGCTGGGCGGTGAGTCGGGCCAGCGCGTGATCGGCGCCGCCGAGCTGTACCACGCAGGCGTAGCGCCTCGCGTGTTCGTCAGTGGGCAGGGCGATTGCCTCCTGATCGAGCGCCGCCTTGTGATGGCCGGTGTGCCGGCAGAGCGTATCGGCCACGAATGTGTATCCGGCAGCACGATGGAGAATGCGCGGATGACGCGCGAGACACTGGCGGCCCAGCACGTCAACAGCGCAATGCTGGTCACGAGCTGGTATCACACCGGCCGGGCGCTGGCGGTGTTCCGCAAGGTGTGGCCGGAAGTCGCGTGGGGCGCGCACGGCGTATTTCCGGGCGACACGCTGGCCAAGTCGGTTCCGATCTACGAAGCGGGGTCGATTCTTGCCGAGTACGTCAAACGGGCGTGGTACGCCGTGCGCTACTGGGCCTGAGCCTCATTCAGCAGGCATGGGCCGCGCATCGGCGGCCAGGTCGTCCAGCGACGGCACGAAGCGGATCGTGTCGTGCTTGTTGGATTCCCGCACCCAGTCGCGTAGCGCGCTGCTGGCGTGGAGATGCACCGAGATGTCTCCGATCACGGCGAGTTTCAATCGGTAGTTCGTGATCTTCTGCGCGATGCTGCCGGCCAGGCCGGTGCGCAGCGCGAAGAATGCTGGATCGAGGCGGCTGACCGGCACGGCAACCATCGATGCGCCATGCCCCAGCGCTTCACCGATCAGATGATCCAGCGCGTCCTGCTCTGTGGCGATGCGCGGGCCGGCCTCGTCGAGGCACAGCACCGCTTCACCATTCCACTGCTGGAGTTCCGGCACCGCAGCGTCAGCGACGCACGCGCCGCAGTTCGTCGACGATCAGCAGCACCGCGCCGATGGTGATGCCGCAGTCCGCCACGTTGAAGGCCGGCCAGTGGTAGTTGTGCAGGTAGAAGTCGAGGAAGTCCACCACGTGACCGTAGATGACGCGGTCGATCACGTTGCCAAGCGCGCCGCCCAGAATCAGCGCCAGCGCAAAGCAGAACAACTTCTGCCCGCTATGGCGCTTGAGCAGCCACACGATGAACAGCGCAGCTGCTACGCCCAGGCCCGTGAAGAACCACCGCTGCCAGCCCCCCGCCGCCGCCAGGAACGAAAACGCCGCCCCCTTGTTATAGGCGAGCACCAGGTTGAAGAACCCGGTGATCGGGCGCGACTCGCCGTAAGTGAAAGTCTTGAGGACGGCGATCTTGGTCAACTGGTCCAGCAGGATCCAGATGACGGCCAGGCCCAGCCAGGGGCCCACGCCATGACCGCCGCCGTTCTTCTTCAATCCGATCGACTTGCTCTTGCCGTTGTTGCGAGTGGCCATCAGGCAGCGCTCCGTTGTTCACCGGCGCCGAACAGGTTGTCGGTGCAGCGCTTGCAGAGGGTCGGGTGGGCGTGGTCGTGGCCGACATCGGCGCGGTAGTGCCAGCAGCGCTCGCACTTGGCGTGCGTCGACGGCACCACGGTGATGAGCAGATCGCCGCCTTCCGGCGCGCGCTCCAGCTTGGCTGCGGACGTGATCAGCACGAAGCGCAGGTCGTCGCCGAGGCTGGCCAGTGCGTCATGCACCGATTCACCCGCCGACACCGTCACCTCCGCCTGCAGCGACGAGCCGATCTTGCCGTCGATGCGCAGCGCCTCCAGTTGCTTGGTCACTTCGCCGCGCACGTTGCGGATGGCGGCCCACTTCTCCAGCAGCGCGCTGGCGCCTTGCGGTACCGGAGCGTTGTAGTACGTGCTGGTGAAGATGGTGTCGGTGTGCTCCGTGCCGTGCGCAAACACTTGCCACGCTTCTTCTGCCGTGAACGACAGGAACGGCGCCATCCAGTGCAGCATGGCCTGGGTGATGTGATACAGCGCGTTCTGCGCCGAGCGGCGCGCCACGGAATCGGGCGCCGTCGTGTACAGGCGGTCCTTCAGCACGTCGAGGTAGAAGCCGCCCAGGTCTTCCGAGCAGAACGTCTGCAGCTTGGCGACCACCGGGTGGAATTCGTACACATCGTAGTGCGACAGGACTTCCTTCTGCAACGCATCCGTCATCGCCACGGCGTAGCGGTCGATCTCCAGCCATTGTTCGGTCGGCAGCGTGTGCTTGGCGTGGTCGTAATCCGTCAGGTTGGCGAGCAGGAAGCGCAGCGTGTTGCGGATGCGGCGATAGCCTTCCACCACGCGCTTCAGGATCTCATCCGAGATGGCCAGTTCGCCCGAGTAATCGGTCGAGGCCACCCACAGGCGGATGATCTCGGCGCCCATCTTGTTGGCGATTTCCTGCGGCGCGATCGTGTTGCCGATCGACTTGGACATCTTGCGGCCTTCGCCGTCCACCGTGAAGCCGTGCGTCAGCAGGCCCTTGTACGGCGGCTTGCCGTACAGCATCGAAGCCGTCAGCAGCGACGAGTGGAACCAGCCGCGGTGTTGGTCAGAGCCTTCCAGATACAGATCAGCCAGGCGGCCGTCCGGCAGGTCGGCCGAAGCGTCGTACAGATCCGCCGCGTGCGAGCCGCGGATGACGTGCCAGTGCGTCGTGCCCGAGTCGAACCACACGTCGAGCGTGTCGCGGTTCTTCTCATACATGTCGGCCTCATCGCCGAGCAGTTCGCGCGGGTCCAGCGTCTGCCAGGCTTCGATGCCGCTCTTTTCGATGCGCTGGGCGACCTGCTCCAGCAGCTCTGGCGTGCGCGGGTGCAGCGCGCCGGTTTCCTTGTGCACGAAGAAGGCCATCGGCACGCCCCATTGGCGCTGGCGCGAGAGCGTCCAGTCCGGGCGGTTGGCGATCATGTTGTGCAGGCGCTGCTTGCCCCACGACGGGTAGAACGCGGTGGCGTCGATGCCGGCGAGTGCCGTTTCGCGCAGCGTGGCGTTGCCGTCGTTGGGCTGCACGTCCATCCCCGCAAACCACTGCGAGGTGGCGCGATAGATGATCGGCGTCTTGTGGCGCCAGCAGTGCATGTAGCTGTGCGGGTGCTTGTGGGCGTCGAACAGGTTGCCCGAGTCACGCAGCACCTCGACGATCTTCGGGTTGGCGTCCCAGATCATCTGGCCTCCGAACAGCGGCAGCGTCGATGCGTATACGCCGTTGCCCATCACCGGGTTGATGATTTCCGAGTCTGGCATGCCGTGCGATTTGCAGGACTGGAAGTCTTCCACGCCATACGCCGGCGCGGAGTGGACGATGCCGGTGCCGGTGTCGATGGTCACGTAGTCGCCCAGGTAGACGGGCGAGGTGCGATCGTAGCCCGCGTCCATCTTGGCGAGCGGATGGTGGAAGCGCACGCCCGAGAGCGCGGCGCCTTCGCACGTGGCCAGCACCGTGCCTTCGAGCTTCCAGCTTTGCAGACAGGCCTCGACGCGCTCCTTGGCGACGATCAGCAGGCCGCGCGGCGTGTCGACCAGCGCGTATTCGATTTCCGGGTGCAGGTTCAGCGCCTGGTTGGAGGGGATCGTCCACGGCGTTGTGGTCCAGATCACAATCCAGCCTGGCTTGGCCTTGAGCACGTCGGCGCCCACGTGGAAGGCGCTCGCCAGTGCGTCGATATCGGCAAACGGGAAGCCGACGTCGATCGACAGGTCGGTGCGGTCCGCGTATTCCACTTCGGCTTCAGCCAATGCCGAGCCGCAATCGAAACACCAGTTGACCGGCTTCAGGCCGCGGAAGACGTAGCCCTTCTCCAGGATCTTGCCGAGCGCACGCACTTCATCCGCTTCGTTGCGGAAGTTCATGGTGAGGTACGGATCGGCCCAGTCGCCCAGCACCCCCAGGCGCTCGAAATCCGCCTTCTGGCGTGCGATCTGGCCCGTGGCGTACGCACGCGCCTTCTCTTGTACTTCCTTGACGGGCAGGCCCTTGCCGAACTGCTTCTCGATCTGGATCTCGATCGGCATGCCGTGGCAATCCCAGCCCGGCACGTAGACGGCGTCCAGGCCAGTCAGGCCGCGCGCCTTGATCACCATGTCCTTGAGGATCTTGTTGACCGCGTGGCCGATGTGCAGATCGCCGTTGGCATACGGCGGGCCGTCGTGGAGGATGAACTTCTTCGCGCCCTTGCGTGCGGCGCGGATCTTCTTGTAGAGCTGCTTGTCCTGCCATTGCTTGACCCACTGCGGTTCGCGCTTGGGCAGATCGCCGCGCATGGGGAACGGGGTGTCCAGCAGGTTGACCGGGTACTTGCTCTTCTCCGGCGTGGGCTTCTTGGAATCGGACATGGTGTGATGTGGGGCAGATTCGGGCAAATCGGATCGGTGCAGGCGCGGCTGACAGTGCAGGGCGCGCGTGCGCAGCGTGTGGCTTCTGGGCGGCGAACGGGTCGGCCGCCTACTGAATTCGATCGGTGGCGGAGGTGGCGAAGTCGCGCCGAAGCGTTGGCGACTCGCCGGCTGGCGGAATGGGCAGGCCGAAGAACTGCCGTGCATGAACGCAGTCCTGCGCGATGGCGTCCTTGAGGGCATCGAGCGAATCGTAGCGAGCCTCGTCGCGCAGCTTCTTCATGAATTCCACACGCACCAGCTTGCCGTAGACGCTCGCGTGGTAATCGAAGATGTGCACTTCCAGCAGCACGCGGCCGGAGTCATCCACCGTTGGGCGTACACCGATGCTGGCGACGGCAGGCAGCGGTTTTTCGGCCAGCCCGTGCACCTGCACGACAAAGATGCCGGCCACTGCCGGCTTGCGATGCGAAATGCGCAAATTCAGCGTCGGGAAGCCCAGCGAGCGGCCGAGCTTTTGCCCGTGCACCACGTGTCCGCTGATGGCATAACCGTGCCCCAACAGGCGGCGAGCGTGTTCCAGGTCGCCGGCGGCCAGCGCCTCGCGCACGGCCGAGCTGGAGATGCGCACGCCGGACTCCGACACCGAACCCATCTGCTCGACTTCGAAGCCGAACTGGGCACCGGCGGCCTGCAGATAAGCGAAATCGCCAGCGCGCTTGGCGCCGAAGCGGAAATCATCGCCCACCAGCAGCCAGCGCGTGTGCAGGCCATCGACCAGAACATTGCGCACGAACTCGTCCGGCGTCTGCCCGGCGAAATGCGTGTTGAAATGCTCCACGACCACGCGGTCGACGCCCTGGCGGCGCAGGCTTTCCAGCTTGTCGCGCAGCAGTGCAATGCGGGTGGGCGCGCGGTCCGGCATGAAGAATTCGCGCGGATGCGGCTCGAACGTCATCACCGTGAGCGGCAATCCGCGTGCGTCGGCCGCCGCGCGTGCGCGGGCCAGCAAAGACTGGTGCCCGCGATGTACGCCGTCGAAGTTGCCGATGGTCAACGCGCAGGGAGCGCGACTTTCGGCGTTGGGCAAGCCGCGAAAGACTTTCACGAGAAGCGTCGGTGGTCGAGGAAAGGAGAAGTGCGTTTTCGTGCCGGATTGGCGTGACAACCGCCAAAATCCAGCAAAACGCACATTATATAAGGGATTGCCCCATCCCCGGCGCGCATGCGGCGGGGTGTCGGGGTGTTGCACAATCGTCCGAACGTTGCGCCCGCGCGGCGCATGCTTGCGGCACAATCCGGTATCCCGTTTCTTCCCGATATTTCCTTGAACGCCTCGCTGCGCCTATTCTTCGCCAAGTTCGGGCTTGCCAGCCGCGCGCCGCTTGAACTGGACGCCCGAGCCAAGCTGCTCGCCGCCGTGCATCGCGGGGCGCCCATGGGGATTGCCGCCTCGGTCGTGCTGCCCGCCTTGACGGTCGCCGCGTTCTGGGACGCCTCCAACCGCCCGGTGTTGCTGGGCTGGTGTCTGATCATGCTGTGCCTGACGGCGTCAGGTCTGCGCTTCTATTTTGGCTATCGCTACGACCTGACCCGCATGACGCTGGCCCCGCACACCCGCAAGTGGTGGACGGGCATGCACGTGATGTCGGCGGTCGGTGGGGTGGCGTGGGGCTGTTCGGCCGGGCTGTATCTGATGTCGCCGTCGCTGGAGTTCAGCAGTCTGCTGATGATCGTGATCATCGGTGTGGCGGCGGCAGCGGTGTTGTCGCAGGCGCCGGTGCCGTCCAGCCTGCTGATCCTCGGGACTGGCATCCTAGCGCCGCACTTTGTGCTGGCCGACCAGGCATTTCCGGGGCACGGGCTGTATTTGCGCGGCGTGCTGCTGTTCTTTGCGGCCCTGCTGACGCGGCATGCCGTCAACATCCACAACACGCTGGTGCGCGAAATCCAGCTTGAGAACGAGAGCCGCCAGCTTGCGCGCCGCTATCAGGACGAAAAGCAGCGCGCGTTGTCGGCATCGGAAGAAAAATCGCGCTTCCTGGCGGCCGCCAGCCACGACTTGCGTCAGCCGGTGCATGCGATCGTGCTCCTGGTGGAGGCGCTGCGGGCGCGCAACCAGTCGGAATCCTTGGCGCCGCTGGTGGAGCAGCTGGCCTCGGGCGCGGCGACCATCGACTTGCTGTTCCGCTCGCTGCTGGACCTGTCCAAGCTGGAGAGCCGCAAGACGTCGCCCACGCTGGAGCCGGTGGACCTTGGCGAGGTCATCACCGAAGTGGTCCAGCAGTTCATGCCGGATGCGCGCGCCAAGGGCCTGACGCTCGCGGCGCGTATTCCGCCGTTGCCGGTGTTCGGTATGGCCGAGCCGGTGCTGCTGCGCCGGGCGCTGTTCAACCTGCTGCAGAACGCGCTGCGCTACACCGAGCGCGGCGGCGTGATGGTGGCGCTGCGCGTGCGGCAGAAACATCTGCGGATCGAGGTGTGGGATACCGGCATCGGCATCGCGCCTGAGCACCAGAAAGACATCTTCTCGACGTATTACCAGGTTGAAAACCCCGAGCGCGATCCGAGTCAGGGCCTGGGTTTGGGCCTGTCGATCTACAAGGAATGTGTGCGGCTGCTGCGCGGCACGTTTGGCGTGCGCTCGGTGCCGGGGCGCGGTTCGATGTTCTGGATGGCGCTCCGGCCGGTGCCCGCCGAAATCAAGGCGCCGCTGGCCACGCAGCCACGCGCCGAGCAGAAGCGCGCCGTGCTCGATCAGCCGCGGTTCTCGGGCGTGGTGCTGGTGGTAGACGACGATCCGCAGATTCGCAAGGCGTGGCACGCGCTGCTCGAAGCGTGGGGCGTGGAAGTCCACAGCGCCGCCGATGGCCGCTCCGCCGAGCAACTGCTGGCGCGCGGCATCCGCCCGCAGATCATCTTCTGCGACCTGCGCCTGCCCGGCGAGGAGGATGGCCTGCAACTGCTCGAGCGCTGGCAAGTCAGCCACCCCGATGCCCACGCCGTGCTGCTGACTGGCGATCGCAACTCCGCCGCCCTGGCGCGCGCCGAAGAAGCCGGCTATCTGCTGCTGGCCAAGCCGATGGACCCGAACATGCTGCGCGTGCTGCTCAAGCGCTGGCTGCGCGGCCGCTCAGCCGAGCCGCAGGTCGCTTATTGACGGTCATGTGAAACGGCGCCGTGAAGGGCGCCGTCGGAATGCTCGGATGGGGCGTCTGGCTCAGGCAGCGCCCGTCAGGCGAAAGCGTTCCATGCGCGAGATGATCTGGATGCGCGTGCGCACGCCCAGCCGCTGCAGAATCGCCGAGACGTGCTCTTTGACGGTGTTTTCCGTCAGGCCCAACTGGCGCGCGATCGACTTGTTGGGCAGGCCCTCGAGCAGCAGCGCCAGCACCGAGCCCTGGCGCGGCGTCAGTCCCAGTTCTGCCGGCGTGATGGGGATGCCGTGCGAGGCACCGCCCTTGCCGTTGATGCCTCCCATGTCGTCTTCCGACGGGAAGGAGGCATCGCCGCCGAAAATTCCGGCCACTGCCTTGGAGAAAGCATGGGCATCGGCGTGCTTGCCGATAAAGCCGATGGCGCCCAGCGCTTGAGCCTTGGCAACGATTTCCGGTGTGTTCTCGGCAGACATGAAGGCAAAGCGCGCTTCCGGCAGTTTGCCGCGCAGCTCGCGCATGGCGTCGAAGCCGGTGCAATCGGACAGCCACACGTCCAGCAGCACGACGTCCGGCCGGACGCCTTCTTCCACCAGCGCAAGCGCCTGGCGCCGGCCAATAGCCGCGTGCACCTGAACTTCAGGCAAGGCGTGTGCAAGAAACGTGGTCGTGCCAGATAAGGCGAGAGGGTGGTCGTCGACCACCAGCAGGCTACGCAGCGAGCTCGTCATTCTTATTCCCCGGTGAGGGCAATGCCCTCTTGTTGTTGTACGCGTGTCGACCCGGCGCGGGCGATGGTCGACGAGCCGGGTGTCTTACCCTGTGCCGATCGACCGTCACGGTATTGCCCGCACGATGTTGCAGCGCAGGATGAACAGGCGTTTGATACGCGTCGGATCATCGCTGGCAGCCCACCCGACCCCTCGGGAGCGCGGACAATTATGGCGCTGAGATTATCAGAGCGCGCCAAAGCGCGCCAACGGTTGCCCCTTCCTTTTGCCGCCATGACAGCGTTTTCGCCGGCATGCGTCGGCAAAATGCCACGGTGACTGCAAAAGCGCCCGCGGCATGGCTGTGCAGGCGTCACACCCGATTTTCTCGGGGAACTCCGGCGCACTTGATAAAATGCCGCGATGAAAAACATCGTCATTCTCATTTCCGGACGCGGTTCCAATATGGAAGCCATTGTCCGCGCCTGTCAGGCCGAAGGTTGGTCGGGACGCATTGCCGCCGTCATTTCTAATCGGCCCGATGCGGCAGGACTTAAATTTGCCGCGTCACACGGCATCGCCACCGCGGTGGTCGACCACAAGGCGTTTCCCGATCGCGACAGCTTTGACGCCGCCCTGGCGCAGGTGATCGACGGCTTTTCGCCGGATCTGGTGGTGCTGGCCGGCTTCATGCGCATCCTTACGCCGGGCTTTGTCAAACGCTATGCCGGGCGCATGCTGAACATTCATCCGTCGCTGCTGCCGTGCTTTCCCGGTTTGCACACGCACGAGGCCGCGCTGGCCATGGGCGTGAAGGTGCATGGCGCGACGGTGCATTTCGTCACCGCTGACCTGGACCACGGCCCGATCGTGCTGCAGGCCATTATCGACGTACGTCAGGACGACACGCCGGACTCGCTGGCCGGGCGGCTTCTGGCACAGGAACACACGATTTACCCGCGTGCCGTGCGCTGGTTCGTGGAAGGGCGGTTGTCGATCGAAGACGGTGTTGTGCGCGTCTCGCCGGACGAGTCGCAGCTTGTTATTGGCGTCAACGCCCGGGAGGCAGCATGAGCCAGAATCGTCAGCGTTCGGGCGGCAATGGAAGTGGCGGGGCGGGCAACAAGCGCGCGGGTTCCGGTGGCGGTGGCTGGTATCGGGCACCGCAGGGCAAGCCCGCGCCGCGCAGTGCTCCGCGCCCGCGCACGGGCGTGCATGGCAGCCACCTGGAGCACCTGGACAAGGTGCTTGCGCGCCTGCTGCACTTTGCGGCGCCCGCCGACATGGTGGTCAGCCAATACTTCCGTGAGCATCACGAACTTGGCCACCGCGAGCGCGGCATCATCGCTGAAGCGGCCTTTGCCGTGCTGCGCCGCAAGGTGGAATTCGGCCAGTTTGCCGAGAGCGGCACCGGCCCGGCGCGCCGTCGACTGGTGCTGCTCGGCTTGCTGCAGACCGCCGGACGCGAGGCCATTGCGCCATTCCTGAACCCGGCCGAAGCAGAATGGCTGGATCGATGGGAAAACCGTGACCGCGCCGCGCTGGCGGCCCGCGTGCGCGCCAATCTGCCCGACTGGCTGTTCGACGCGCTGGTCGCACAGCACGGTGCGGACTTCACCGAGGCACTGGCGCAAGCGTGGCTCACGCCTGCGCCTCTGGACTTGCGTGTGAATACGCTCAAGGGCGAGCGCGAAGCCGTGCTCGCAACACTGGCCGAAGCCGGTATCGAGGGTGCTGCGACACCGCTGTCGCCGGTGGGCATTCGCCTGGCGGGCAAGCCGGCGTTGAACAAGCTCGATATCTTCACCAACGGCACGGTCGAGGTACAGGACGAGGGCAGCCAACTGCTCTGCCAATTGCTGGCACCCAAGCGCGGCGAGATGGTGGTTGATTTCTGTGCCGGCGCCGGTGGCAAGACCTTGGCGATCGGCGCGGCGATGCGCTCGACCGGGCGCCTGTATGCCTTCGACGTATCGGAAAAGCGCTTGTCGAACCTGGGCCCGCGCCTGGCGCGCAGCGGCCTGTCAAACGTGCACCCCGGCCGCATCGACAGCGAGCACGATGCCAAGGTCAAGCGCCTGGCGGGCAAGATCGATCGCGTGCTGGTCGACGCCCCGTGCAGCGGCTTGGGCACGCTGCGCCGCAATCCGGACCTGAAGTGGCGCCAATCTGCGCAGGCCGTGGAAGAAATGTCGGCCAAGCAGCTGTCGATCCTGACATCGGCGGCGCGGCTGCTGAAGCCGGGTGGCCGCCTCGTCTACGCGACCTGCAGCGTGCTGGCGCGCGAGAATCAGCAGGTGGTCGAGCAGTTTCTGGCCGCCCATGAAGACTTCGTGCTCGTGCCCGCGGGTGAGGTGCTGGCCGCGCAGAAGATCGCCCTGGAAATGGGGCCCTACCTGGAGCTGTATCCGCACACGCACCAGACTGACGGCTTCTTCGCGGCCGTGCTGGAGCGCCGCGCATGATGTTGCGCCGCTTGGGTTGGCTGCTGGCCGCATGGCTGGTGTTTGCCGCAGGTGGCGTGGCTCAGGCCCGCAGCACGCCGCCGGTGCTGCCGGCCAAGGGTACGGTGCAGGCAGCGTTCACGCCCGACGATGACATCGAAGGGTTGTTGGCCGACGCCATCGATCAGGCGCGCGAGCAGGTGCTGGTGCAGGCGTACCTGCTGTCGAACAGGGCGATTACGCGTGCGCTGGTGGCAGCGCATCAGCGCGGGGTGGACGTGCGTGTGCTGGCCGATCGCGAGCAGATGACGCGCTCCGGCGGCAGCCGCGTGCCCGAGGTCGCCAATGCGGGCATCCCTGTGTGGCTTGAGGTGCGCTACAAGAACGCGCACAACAAGGTCATCGTGATCGACCCGCGCGGCGCGCATCCGGTGCTGGTTACCGGCAGCTTCAACTTTACGCAGACCGCGCAGCGCGGCAATGCCGAGAACGTACTGATCGTGCGCGGCGACGCCGATCTCGCCCAGCGCTATGCCGCCAATTGGCAGAAGCATGTGGGCGATGCGTTGCCCTATCGGACCCAATAAGGGTTTGTAATAACCGGTCACGCCAATGAACGGATTGCCGCTGAACCTCAACCATATCGCGCTGGGCCACATGATCGACGACATCGTCTCCGATCTGGGTGGGCCTCGCTTTATCTGGCAACTGGGCGTGCTGGTGCTGGTGCTCGTTGCCGCGTGGTTGATCGCGCGGCCGATTTCGCGGCGCTTGCATACGGCCCATGCGAACGACACGTTCGCGCTGCGTTTTGCCTGGTCGAGCCTGGAGCGGGCGATGTTCCCGTTGATTGGCTGGCTGCTGGTGCTTGGTGCGCGCTATGCCTTGATCGGCACCATGCCGATCAGCGTATTCCGCCTGGCTGCGGTGCCGCTGTTTGGCCTGGCGATTCTCTATCTCGGCTTCTACGTGCTGCGCCGCGTGCTGTCGGCTAATGGCGAGCTGCACGGCATGCTTGTCGTCGCCGAGCGTGTGCTGACCACGCTGATGTGGATCGGCATGGTGCTCTACGTGCTGGGTGTGCTGGGCGATGTGGTGGATTACCTCGACGGCATTCGCTTTGCGCTCGGCGGCAAGCAGAAGGTGAGCCTCGCCGCCATGCTGATGGGCGTGGTGTGGATTCTCGTCACCGTGCTCGTGGCGATGTGGTTCGGCTCGTGGCTGGACAGCCGTATTACGCGTGCTTCGGCCATCGATGCCAACCTGAAGGTGGTGCTGTCGCGGGTGACCAAGGCAGCGCTGCTGCTGGTGTCGCTGCTGCTGAGCCTGTCGCTGGTAGGCATCGATTTGACGGTGTTGTCGGTGTTTGGCGGGGCGCTCGGCGTGGGGCTGGGCTTTGGCTTGCAGAAGATCGCCAGCAATTACGTCTCGGGCTTCATCATCCTGCTTGAGCGCTCGCTCAAGCTTGGCGATCAGATTACGGTCAGCACATACACCGGCATCGTCACGCAGATCCGCACGCGCTACACCGTGGTGCGCAACGGCGATGGCGATACGCTCGTGCCGAACGAACTGATGGTCGCGCAGGCCGTGCAGAACCACAACGAACGCGGCACCGTGCGCGTGGCGGTGCGCGTGCAGGCATCGTATGCCGCCGATCCGGAAGCGGTGCTGGCGTTGCTGCTGCAATGCGCCGAGGGCATTCCGCGCATTCTTCCCGAGCCCGCACCCGCCGCCTTCATGGCCCTGTTTGCCGACAGCGGCATCGAGTACGAACTCGGCGTGTGGATCGGCGATCCGCACAACGGCAAGCTGGGCGTGCAGTCTGACCTGAACCGCGCGATCTATCGCCGCTTCAAAGAGGCCGGCATCGACATTCCATATCCGCAACGGGAAGTGCGTGTGCTCGGGCCGTTGGCGCTGCAGCAGGGCGCTTCGAGCACTTCGGGTGACGCTACAGCCTCATCCAGCGCATCCGTGCCGACCTAACACATCTATAGGCGGAACGGTGCCCACTTGTCTGAGGTCAAATCAGCGGTTTTCCCCCATGGAATAGAGGGGGTATTCGGTTAAAATGCTGAGTGCTCCCACAAAGGATCAGACGGGCCGTCGCAAAGGGCATAGCACTTGCGACAAAGCACCGCAAACACCTTGTATTGCGCTGGGGCGGAGGTCATATGGGTAGCAGCCGCTAGCTCGCCGATGTGACGCGCAAACCGGGTGCCGACACCCGAATCCCCGCCAACACGACCCCATTGTCGTAATGCTGCGACAGCGGATGGCCTTAACAGGCAGCACCGTCCGGATTGATTTGACGGACCAAAGGCTGCTTTGATCACCCGAGTTGACCACGGAGAACACTTTGATCGACTCCTTTCTGACTTTCCTTGCCAACGGCACCCTGAATTGGGCCTGGTGGCAGATCCTGATTTTCACGCTGGTGATGACGCACATCACCATCGCCAGCGTCACGATTTTTCTGCACCGTTGCCAGGCGCACCGTGCGCTGGACGTGCATCCCATTGCCGGACACTTCTTCCGCTTCTGGCTGTGGCTGACCACCGGCATGGTCACCAAGGAATGGACCGCCATTCACCGCAAGCACCACGCCAAGTGCGAAACCGAAGAGGATCCGCACAGCCCGCAGACCCGTGGCATCCGCAAGGTGTTGATGGAAGGTGCTGAGCTCTATCGCGCCGAGGCCAAGAATAAGGAAACGATCCAGAAGTTCGGCCACGGTACGCCGGATGATTGGGTCGAGAAAAACGTGTATTCCAAGTTCACGTGGCAGGGCGTCGGTTTGATGCTGATCCTGGACGTGCTGATGTTCGGCGCGCTGGGCCTGACGGTGTGGGCGGTGCAGATGCTGTGGATCCCGATCCACGCTGCCGGCATCATCAATGGTCTGGGCCACTTCTGGGGTTACCGCAACTTCGACTGCGAAGACGCTTCGACCAACGTGTCGCCATGGGGCATCATCATCGGCGGCGAAGAACTGCACAACAATCACCACACGTACGCCACGTCGGCCAAGTTTTCGGTCAAGTGGTACGAGTTCGATATCGGCTGGGGCTACATCCGCGCGCTGGAAATCGTGGGTTTGGCAAAGGTCAAGAAAGTGGCGCCTAAGGCTCGTTTTGGCGACGTGAAGCCGGTCGACCAGAACACGCTGGAAGCCATCATCGCCAACCGCTACGACGTGATGGCTCGTTACGCGAAGACGGTCAAGACGGCTTACCGCCAAGAGCTGGCCAAGCTGAAGGACTCGCGCGCTGTTGAATACCGTGCGCTGAAGCCCGCTCGCAAGTGGTTCCACCGCGACGAAACCAAGCTGGGCGCGCCGCAGCGTGAGCAACTCTCGCAGATCGTGTCGGACCATTCGGCGTTGCACACCTTCGTTGAGATGCGCCGCGAACTTGGCGCACTGTGGGGTCGCTCGAACGCCACGCGCGAGCAACTGCTGCATCAATTGCAAGAGTGGTGCAAGCGTGCCGAGGAAAGCGGCATCCACGCGCTGCAGGAATTTGCTGTTCGCCTGCGCCGCTACGCCTGAGTTTCTTGTTTCATAGGTGAAGCCCCGCTCCGCAGCGGGGCTTTTCTTTTGGGTAAACTGCCCCCAACTCACATTTTTAAGAGGCCGCGACAATGTATCGCGGTGCCAGTCCTCCTCACACGCCGTCCGTTTCATTGCCGCGCCAGCTTCTCGGCGCCCTAACAGCGCGAATGGACGCGGAGACCACCATGGAAACCCAAATCAAGACGGTTGAATTCGAGTGCCCGGATATGCTTTCCGAGGCGCAATCCGGCGCAAGCTGCGTGGCCCACGCCTGGGCCAAGGTGCCGCCGGTGCTGTCGCGCGAGGAACGCGATGAACTGAAGGCTCGCATCAAGCGCCTGCTCAAGGAGCGCGAGGCCGTGCTGGTCGCGCACTATTACGTCGACGCTGACCTGCAGGACCTGGCCGAGGAGACCGGTGGCTGCGTGTCCGATTCGCTGGAGATGGCTCGCTTTGGTCGCGACCATTCGGCCAAGACACTGATCGTGGCGGGCGTGCGCTTCATGGGCGAGACCGCCAAGATTCTGAGCCCCGAAAAAACTGTGCTGATGCCGGATCTGGATGCGACTTGCTCGCTGGATCTGGGTTGCCCGCCGGATGAGTTCGCCGCCTTCTGCGACGCGCATCCGGATCGCACCGTGGTGGTCTATGCCAATACCAGCGCCGCCGTGAAGGCGCGTGCCGACTGGATGGTGACGTCATCGATTGGGCTGAAGATCGTGCAGCACCTGCACGCGCAGGGAAAGAAGATCCTGTGGGCCCCCGATCGTCATCTCGGCAGCTACATTCAGAAACAGACCGGCGCCGACATGCTGATGTGGCAGGGCTCCTGTCTGGTGCACGACGAATTCAAGGGCGTAGAGCTGGACCTGCTGCGCGCCGAGCACCCGAACGCGAAGATTCTCGTCCACCCCGAATCGCCCGAATCGGTGGTAGCGCAGGCCGATGTGGTCGGGTCGACTTCGCAGCTCATTTCAGCAGCGCAGTCGTTGTCAGCACAGGAATTCATCGTCGCGACCGACAACGGCATCCTGCACAAGATGCGCATGGCGGCCCCAGGCAAGCGCTTCATCGAGGCACCGACGGCTGGCAACGCCGCGACCTGCAAGAGCTGCGCACATTGCCCCTGGATGGCGATGAATGCACTGACCAATCTGGCCGAGGTGCTGGAAACCGGTCGCAACGAGATCCACGTTGATCCGGCCATCGGTAAGCAAGCTGTGGTCTGCATCGATCGCATGCTGGATTTTGCCGCGCGGGAGAAAGCCATGGTTCGCCCGCAGGGTGAGCTGGCCGCCAACGCGCAACTCTTTCAAGGAATCGGCCCGGCATGACGGCAACCCAGATGAACACGACGAGCTTTGCCACGGCGGCTCAGGCAATTTTCGATAGCTTTGGGCCGGCACTGCGCGAGGCATTGTCCGCCAACGTGTCTGCTGCGATTGCCGAGGACGTGGGCACGGGTGACCGCACCGGCTTGCTGATCCCTGCTGATCGCCATGCGCGTGCGCGGGTGATCGTGCGCGAAACCGCGGTGCTGTGCGGCACGCCTTGGTTCGATGCATGTATGCACGCCGTTGATCCAACGCTGCGCGTTACGTGGCGCCAGCACGAAGGCGACCGCATGGCGCCCGATTCGGTGGTGTGCGAGATCGAAGGCCCAGCACGGTCGCTGCTGACAGCCGAACGGCCATCGTTGAACTTCCTGCAATTGCTTTCCGGTGTGGCGACGGCGACCTCGCATTACGCCGCAGCCATCGACGGCACGCGCGCCCGCGTGCTCGACACGCGCAAGACGCTGCCGGGCTTGCGTCTGGCGCAGAAGTACGCCGTGCGTATCGGTGGTGGCGAGAATCAACGCCTGGCGTTGTACGACGGCATCCTGATCAAGGAAAACCACATCGCTGCGGCAGGTGGTGTGACAGCGGCCCTGCGTGCGGCGCAGGCGCTGAACGCGGGCGTGACGATCCAGATCGAGGTGGAAACGCTGGCGCAGCTTGAAGAAGCGCTGGCGGCGGGTGCTACCTCCGTGCTGCTCGACAACTTCGAGCCGCCAGCCATGCGCGAGGCTGTGCGCATGACGGCGGGCAGGGCGCTGCTGGAGGTGTCGGGGGGCGTGAACATTGAGTCGATCCGCGCGTTTGCCGAAACGGGCGTGGATCGTATCTCCGTCGGCGCGCTGACGAAAGACGTACGCGCGACCGACTTCTCTTTGCGGATCGTCGAATAAGCCTTAGCGTTTCCGGGCGATTTGCCGATGGGTCGGCTGCATGACCGTCGGCAGCGCCTTGGGCAGCGTCTCGGGATAGTCGCGCGAGAAATGCAGCCCACGGCTCTCATGCCTTGACAGCGCACTGTCGACGATCAGCGACGCGGCCTCGACGAGGTTGCGCAGCTCCAGCAGATCGTGGCTCACGCGGAAGTTAGCGTAGTACTCCGTAATCTCCTCACGCAACAGCGCAATGCGGTGCTGGGCCCGCTCGAGCCGCTTGTTCGTGCGCACGATGCCGACGTAGTTCCACATCATGCGGCGCAGTTCGTCCCAGTTGTGCGAGACGACCACTTCTTCATCGGCGTCGGTCACGCGGCTCTCATCCCACGCGGGAATCTGCACCGGCGTCGAGTTTGAGGGCGGTTGCGCAAGGATGTCTTCCGCCGCGCCGCGCCCGATCACCATGCATTCCAGCAGCGAATTGCTCGCCAGCCGGTTGGCGCCGTGCAGGCCGGTGTAGGCCGTTTCGCCCACGGCGTACAGGCCGGCGATATCCGTGCGCCCGAGGTGATCCGTCACCACGCCGCCGCACGTGTAGTGCGCCGCCGGCACCACCGGAATCGGCTGGCGCGTGATGTCGATGCCCAGCTCCAGGCAACGCGCCATGATTGTCGGGAAATGTTCCTTGAGGAACGCCGGGCTCTGGTGGCTGATGTCCAGATAGACGCAGTCCAGGCCACGCTTCTTCATCTCGAAGTCGATGGCGCGGGCGACGATATCGCGCGGAGCCAACTCAGCGCGCTCATCATGCGCCGGCATGAAGCGCGTGCCGTCGGGCAGGATCAGCTTGCCGCCTTCACCGCGCACGGCTTCGGTAATCAGGAATGATTTCGCGAACGGGTGGTACAGACACGTGGGGTGGAACTGGATGAACTCCATGTTCGCTACGCGGCAGCCCGCGCGCCAAGCCATGGCAATACCGTCGCCGCTGGCCGTGTCCGGATTCGTCGTATAGAGATAGACCTTGCCTGCGCCGCCCGTGGCCATCACGGTTTGGCTCGCGGTAATCGTCTTGACGTGGCCCGATGCAATGTCGAGTGCGTACAGGCCATGGCAGCGCATGCCCGGCCGGCCCAGCTTTGCATCGGTAATCAGGTCGATCGCAAAATGGTCTTCCAGCAGCGTGATGTTCGGGTGGTTGCGTACCTTCTCAACCAGCGTCGTGACCACGGCATGGCCGGTGGCATCGGCGGCGTGGATGATGCGTCGATGGCGATGGCCGCCTTCGCGCGTCAGGTGGAAGCCGAGTTCAGCCTGCTCGTCGCGCGTAAAAGGCACGCCATGGCCGATCAGCCATTCAATGGCCGAGCGCCCGTTTTCGACGATGTAGCGAGTGGCGGCTTCATCGCACAGTCCTGCCCCGGCGATGAGCGTGTCGTCGACGTGCTCGTCATGGCTGTCGCCTGAATCGAGCACTGCGGCAATGCCGCCCTGCGCCCAATCGCTGGCGCCTTCCGGCAGGCTGCGTTTGCTGATGACAACCACACGACGGTGATCGGCTAGGTGCAGGGCGACGGTCAGACCCGCCAAGCCGCTGCCAACAACGGCAACATCGAAATTCATGGAAGACGCGGGACGCGGTGCAGGCGCGGCTGGTGGGTAACACAGTCGCGTGTCAATCGGAAAGAAGAGCAGTGTACACCCCAGCATGCGCCAAACAGCAGGCAACAAAAAACCCGCCTGAAAGCGGGTTTTTGCTGTCGGTCATGCCGACGGAAACAAGATGCGCAATCCGCGAGGATTACTTGATCTTGGTTTCCTTGTAAGCGACGTGCTTGCGGGCGACGGGATCGAACTTCATGATCTCCATCTTTTCCGGCTTGGTGCGCTTGTTCTTGGTGGTCGTGTAGAAATGACCCGTACCTGCGGTCGATTCCAGCTTGATCTTGTCGCGTCCGCCTTTGCTGGCCATGTTTAACTCCTAATTAGACTTCGCCGCGTGCGCGCAGGTCCACGAGCACTTCGTCGATGCCTTTTTTATCGATCAGGCGCAGACCAGCGTTCGAGACGCGCAGGCTGACCCAGCGGTTTTCGGATTCGACCCAGAAGCGGCGATTCTGCAGGTTCGGCAGAAAACGGCGCTTGGTCTTGTTGTTTGCGTGGGAAACGTTATTGCCGACCATCGGCGCTTTCCCGGTCACTTGACAGACGCGTGCCATGGAGCACTCCTAACTAAATTCGTTGGCTACAGTTTGCGACCGGGCGCTGGGACCAAAACCAAGCGCAGCGCCACTGTAGAGGTGGGACTTCAGCGAAACGCGGATTATACACACAAAACCGCTGACAAATCAACGAGATCGATGGATTGCCGTTGGGGACCGTGCGATGCCGCATCGGCACTACATTTTGCCGTGTTCGAGGAAGCCATAGACGTGGCCGCGGCCGACGATCATGTGATCCAGGACGATCACGTCGAGCATGGCCAGTGCGCGGCACAACTCGCGGGTCAGGATGATGTCGGCTTCGCTGGGCTCCGTGTTGCCGGTAGGGTGGTTGTGCGCCAGGATCACTGCGGCCGCATTGTGATGCAGTGCGCGCTTGGCGATCTCGCGCGGGTAGACGCGGGCTTCCGTCAGTGTGCCGCGGAAGAGTTCTTCCCAGGCAATGAGCCGGTGTCGCACATCTAGAAAGAAGCAGGCGAACACCTCGTGCGGGCGGTGCCCCAATGTCAGGCGCAAAAAATCCTTCACGCTTTGTGAAGAGTCAAAGGTCTGGCCGTGGGTGAAGTCCTCTTTTAGTGCGCGCCGCGCGACTTCCAGCAGCGCGTGCAGCTGCGCGTATTTGGCAGGGCCCATGCCGTTGATCGAGGAGAACTCTTGTTGAGAGGCGTGGCACAGCCGGGCGAGCGACCCAAAGTGCGTGAGCAGTTCTCGGGCGAGGTCGACCGCGCTTTTGCCTGGCATACCCACGCGCAGGAAGATGGCCAGCAGTTCCGCATCGGAGAGCGCGGCGGCGCCGTGGGCGAGCAGTTTTTCACGCGGCCGCTCGTGGGCGGGCCAGTCGACGATTGCCATAGGGTTCGGATGAGCACAGGAAAGGCCCTGCCAGCGAGAGTGCAGTAGGCTTTGCGCCTGCGGCCGCAGGGAGGGCTGACGTACAATAACGGGTTACTTTTTGGTCAAGCAGGTTAAGCGTGCAAAATTTGGTGAACGAGGCGTCCGCGGCGACGCCAAGCGGCACGGCGGGCAAGGTGGTAGGCCCGGATTCCTTTCTGACGCTGCATTACCGCATCGCGCTGGAAAACGACACGGACATCGTCACGACCTTCGATGACAAGCCGGCCACGCTGCTGCTGGGCCAAGGCCAGTTGGCGCCAACGCTGGAGCAGGCGCTGCTCGGTATGCGCGAGGGCGAGCGCACGACGTTCCGCCTGGCGCCCGAGCAGGCGTTCGGTCCGCGTAATCCGGAACTGTTGCAGCGCGTGTCGCTGGCCACGCTGCGCGAGAATTCTTCGTTCGAAGAGGATTACCAGCCGGGCGACCTGGTTGAGTTCAATGCGCCGAGCGGCGGCAAATATGCCGGCGTGCTTAAGGAAGTCGGCGAAACCTCCGCGCTGTTCGACTTCAACCACCCGCTCGCTGGCCAGACGATCGTGTTTGAAGTCCAGCTGATCGGCATTCTTTGATATATGAGCAACGCCGTGAACGCCCCGCGCGATCCCATTGATCCTGTCACGCAGGCCGACGCCGAGGTCTTGTTGGCGCAGCCGCGCGGTTTCTGCGCCGGCGTCGATCGCGCCATCGAGATCGTCGAGCGCGCGCTGGAGCTGTTTGGGGCGCCCATTTACGTGCGCCACGAGATCGTGCACAACGCCTATGTCGTTGGAGATCTGCGCAACAAGGGCGCGGTGTTCGTGCAGGAACTCGACGATGTGCCCGTTGGCGGCACGGTCATCTTCAGCGCGCATGGTGTGTCGCGGGCGGTGCGCGAGGCGGCGGAGGCGCGCGGCCTGCGTGTGTTCGATGCAACCTGCCCGCTGGTGACCAAGGTGCACGTGGAAGTCTCGAAGATGCGCGCGCAGGGCTTCGAGATCATCATGATTGGGCACAAGGGCCATCCCGAGGTGGAAGGCACCATGGGCCAAGCCAACGACGGCATGCTGCTGGTCGAATCCGTCGATGATGTTGCGCACCTCGAAGTGAAAGACCCGACGCGTCTGGCGTACGTGACGCAGACCACGTTGTCGGTGGACGAGACCCAGGAGATCGTGGCCGCCATCAAGGCACGCTTTCCAGCCGTGCACGAGCCCAAGAAGCAGGACATCTGCTACGCGACGCAGAATCGCCAGGACGCCGTGAAGTTCATGGCGCCGCAAGTGGAAGTGGTGATCGTGGTCGGCAGCCCGAACAGCTCGAACTCGAACCGCCTGCGTGAGCTGGCCGAGAAGCTGGGCGTGCCTGCCTATATGGTGGATACGCCGGAACAGGTGAGGCCCGAATGGGTGGCCGGCAAACGCCGCGTGGGCCTGACAGCGGGTGCTTCGGCGCCCGAAGAGCTGGCGCAGTCGATCGTCGACCGCCTCAAGGCGTTGGGCGCACGCACCGTTCGTCCGCTCGACGGTATCCAGGAAAACATGTCTTTCCCCCTTCCGAGGGGTCTTCAAATCAATTGAATACCTTTATGTAAATACCCACTTAAAAGCGCACAAAAACTGTGCGCCCTAATGCGGTGCATAAAGCGCTTTTGAGGAATCAGCGGCCACTTCTTCTCGGAGTGGCCGTTTTGTTTTGTGCGTTGCAAAACCTCTTCAATGCCGCCGAAGCCTTGATTTACCGTGGCAATCGTCCGCCAAGCCGCATGAATAGGGGGTTTCCCCTAGTCTGGCACGCTTCTTGATAAGGCTATCCGCCGTTCGCGAATGCCTGCGCGAAATGACGCCTGTTTGGGCATTGGGGAAAGCCCGTAAAGCGGCGTAGTTACTGCAAAAATCGTTGTTGCGACGCGTATTGCATCCGCAATAAAAGGGGATACAATTCGCGCGTTTCAAATTGAAACAATCGGCGCGGGGGGAGCGGCCGGGAGGCAGGACGCTCTTCTTGCTCTTGCGAGATCTAGGAGATCACTCATGCAAATTAAGTTTGCCAAAGTTCTGCCGCTTGCGGCTGCCGTGGCACTCGTAGCAGCTTGCGGTAAGAACGAGGAAAAGCCCGCAGACCAAGCTGCTGCACCTGCAGCAACATCGGCTCCGGCTGCTGCTGCCGGCGGCGGCGAGACCGTCGTCAAGATCGGTCACGCGGCTCCGCTCACGGGCGGTATTGCTCACCTTGGCAAAGACAACGAAAACGGTGCACGCCTGGCCGTTGAAGAAGCCAACAAGGAAGGCCTGACCATCGACGGCAAGAAGATCAAGCTGGAACTGGTCGGTGAAGACGATGCAGGCGACCCGAAGACCGGTACCGCCGTGGCGCAGAAGCTGGTTGACGAGCACGTTGTTGCCGTCGTTGGCCACCTGAACTCGGGCGTGTCGATCCCGGCCTCGAAGATCTACAGCGATGCAGGCATCGTGCAGATCTCGCCGTCGTCGACGAACCCCGACTACACCAAGCAAGGCTTCAAGACGACCTACCGCGTGGTTGCAACCGACGCGCAACAAGGTCCGGCACTGGCGAACTACGCCGCCAAGACCCTGGGCGCCAAGACCGTGGCAATTGTTGACGATGCCACCGCCTACGGTAAGGGCCTGGCCGACGAGTTCGAGAAGACCGCGAAGGCCGACGGCGTGAACGTCGTGGCGCGTGAGGCGACCAACGACAAGGCGACCGACTTCAAGGCCATTCTGACCAAGATCAAGGGCAAGAAGCCGGACGTGATCATGTACGGCGGCATGGACGCCACCGGCGGCCCGTTCGCCAAGCAAGCCAAGGAACTGGGCATCACGGCCAAGATCGTTGGCGGCGACGGCGTGTGTACCGACAAGGTGGCCGAACTGGCTGGCGACGCAATCGACAACATCGTCTGCTCGGAAGCAGGCTTGGCGCTGTCGAAGATGGAGAAGGGCGCGGACTTCGACAAGAAGTACCAAGACCGTTTCCACACGCCGGTGCAGATCTACGCTCCGTTCACGTATGACGCTGTCAACGTGATCATCGACGCGATGAAGCGTGCCAACTCGACCGATCCGGCCAAGATCCTAGCTGCCATGCCGGCAACCAACTACAACGGCGTGATCGGCAACATCTCGTTCGATGACAAGGGTGACCTGAAGCAAGGTTCCATCACCCTGTACAACTACAAGGACAAGAAGAAGACTGTTCTTGACGTTGTGAAGATGTAATCGAAGGGTTATCCGCCCTAAAAACGGCACCGCGACTACCCCTGCGGTGCCGTTTTTCATAGCCTCGCCAATGAAACAAGGCCCTCACCATGGGCGTGTCGGCAGGCCGCTTACCAGCAACCTCACCTTACCCATCCGATTGATCGCATACCTTGCGGGCGCGTCATCCCGTCGCCTACAACAAAGCAAGGCATAGCAGGAGCTGTTCTCATGGATATCTTTATCCAGCAGATCGTGAACGGTCTGGTGCTCGGCAGCATTTACGCGCTGATCGCACTTGGCTACACCATGGTCTACGGTATTCTCGGCATCATCAACTTCGCCCACGGCGATGTTCTGATGGTCGGTGCAATGTCTGCCCTGACCGCCATCAACTTCCTCCAAAAGTACTTCCCCAATCTGCCTAACTGGCTCACGCTGGTGTTTGCACTGCTATTTGCAATGCCGGTCTGCGCCATCGTGGCCTACACCATCGAACGTGTCGCTTACCGGCCGCTGCGCAATGCGCCGCGCCTGGCGCCGCTGATCACCGCCATCGGCGTGTCGATCGTGCTGCAGACGCTCGCGATGATGATCTGGTCGCGCAACCCGTTGAGCTTCCCTGAGCTCTTGCCTTCGAGCCCGATCGATATCGGCTCGACCGGGGCGACCATCACCGGCAAGGAGATCGTCATCATCGTGGTCTCGATCCTGGTGATGATTGGGCTGATCCTGCTGGTTAACCGCACCAAGCTCGGCCGCGCCATGCGCGCTACCGCCGAGAACCAGCGTGTGGCAGGCCTGATGGGCGTCAACCCGAACTTCGTGATCTCCGCCACGTTCATGATCGGCGCTGCGATGGCTGCGGTCGCTGGCGTGATGATGGCGACCAACTACGGCAACGCCCACTTCTACATGGGCTTCATCCCCGGCCTGAAGGCGTTTACCGCCGCGGTGCTGGGCGGCATCGGCAACCTGGCGGGCGCCATGGTTGGCGGCATGCTGCTGGGCCTGATCGAAGCACTGGGTGCCGGTTATATCGGTGATCTGACTGGCGGAGTGTTCGGTTCGAACTACCAGGATGTGTTCGCATTCATCGTGCTGATTGGCGTGCTGCTCTTCCGCCCGTCCGGCATCATGGGCGAACGCGTTGCGGACCGCGCATAAGAAGGGGAGCGCCATGACAGAAAATTTCAAAGCGCCGATGAAGACGCGCGCCGCGCTGTACGGCTTCCTGATCCTTGCGATCTTCGCGCCGTTCATCGTGGGTGCCGCAGGTGGCAACTACTGGGTGCGCGTGCTGGACTTCGCGCTGCTGTACATCATGCTGGCCCTGGGCCTGAACATCGTGGTGGGCTTTGCCGGCCTGCTTGACCTGGGCTACATCGCGTTCTATGCGGTGGGCGCCTACATGATGGCATTGCTGGGTTCGCCGCACCTGTCCAATCAGTTCGAGTGGATCCACAACATGTTCCCCAACGGGCTCCACCTGATTGTCTGGTGGGTGATCCCGCTGGGTGCCGGGTTGGCGGCGCTGTTCGGTATCCTGCTGGGCACACCGGTGCTGAAGCTGCGCGGTGACTACCTCGCCATCGTGACGCTGGGCTTTGGTGAAATCATCCGGATCTTCATGAACAACCTCGACCGCCCGGTGAACATCACCAACGGTCCGAAGGGCATCAACCTGATCGAGCCGGTCAAGATCTTCGGGTTCGACTTCTCGAAGCGCCATGATTTCTTCGGCATCCGCTTCGACTCGGTCTACATGTACTACTACCTGTTCGTGATCCTGGCCGCGATCATCATCATCGTGTGCCTGCGGTTGCAGAACTCGCGTATCGGTCGTGCATGGGTGGCGCTGCGTGAAGATGAAATCGCCGCCAAGGCGATGGGCATCAACACCCGCAACATCAAGCTGCTGGCCTTTGCGATGGGTGCGTCGTTCGGTGGTGTGTCGGGTGCGATGTTCGCGTCGTTCCAGGGCTTCGTGTCGCCGGAATCGTTCGTGCTGTGGGAGTCGATCTACATCCTGGCGATCGTGGTGCTGGGCGGCATGGGCCATATCCCGGGCGTGATCCTGGGCGGCATTCTGCTGGTGGGCTTCCAGGAACTGCTGCGCGCCCTGGCTGAGCCGCTCCAGAACAAGCTGTTCGGCCATGTGATCGTGGAAGCGGAAGTGCTGCGTCAGCTGCTGTTCGGCCTGGCGATGGTGGTGGTGATGCTGTATCGCCCTGCGGGCCTGTGGCCCTCGCCGCGCAAGGAAGACCGTCCGCAAAAGCAGCGGGCTGGTGGACTGTCCCGTATCTGATGGAGGCACGCACATGAGCAATAACAACGTCCTCCTCTCGATCCGAGGAGTCCAGAAGCGTTTCGGCGGCCTGCAAGCGCTGTCCGACGTGAGCCTGGAAATTCGCGAAGGCGAAATCTACGGCCTGATCGGCCCGAACGGCGCCGGCAAGACCACGTTCTTCAACGTCATCACGGGACTGTACACGCCTGACGCAGGCGAGTTCGTGCTGGGCGGCACGCCTTACCAGCCGACTGCCGTGCACGAAGTGGCCAAGGCTGGCATTGCGCGCACGTTCCAGAACATCCGCCTGTTCGGCGATATGACTGCGGCGGAAAACGTCATGGTCGGCCGCCACGTGCGGACCAAGGCCGGCTTGATCGGCGCGGTGTTCCGCACCAAGGCGGCACGCGAAGAAGAGCAGTCCATCGAAGACTGGGCGCACGACCTGCTGGACTACGTCGGCATCGGCAAGTATGCCAACTACACGGCGCGCAACCTGTCGTACGGTCACCAGCGTCGTCTGGAGATCGCACGCGCCCTGGCCACGCAGCCCAAGCTGCTGGCCCTGGACGAGCCGGCTGCCGGCATGAACGCCACGGAAAAAGTGGAGCTCCGTGGCCTGCTCGACAAGATCCGTTCCGACGGCAAGACCATCCTGCTGATCGAGCACGATGTGAAGCTGGTGATGGGCCTGTGCAACCGCCTGACCGTGCTGGATTACGGCAAGGTGATCGCACAAGGCCTGCCGCAGGAAGTGCAGAGCAACCCCGCCGTGATCGAGGCCTACCTCGGCGCGTCAGCGCACTGACGCAGAGGAACGGAACAATGAAACCAGTAATGTTGAAGATCGACGGCCTGAAGGTCGCTTACGGCGGCATCCAGGCGGTCAAGGGCGTGGATCTGGAGATTCGCGAAGGTGAGCTGGTCACGCTGATCGGTGCCAACGGCGCCGGCAAGACGACCACCATGAAGGCCATCACCGGCCTGCAGGGCTGGGCCGGCGGTGACGTGCAGTATCTGGGCAAGTCCATCAAGGGCGTGCCGAGCTACAACCTGCTCAAGCAGGGCCTGGCGATGGTGCCGGAAGGCCGCGGCGTGTTCGCGCGCATGACCATCGTCGAGAACCTGCAGATGGGTGCCTTCACGCGCAACGACGAGGCCAACATCAAGGCCGACATCGACCGCATGTTCGGCATCTTCCCGCGCCTGAAGGAACGTGCAAACCAGCTGGCCGGCACGATGTCGGGCGGCGAGCAGCAGATGCTGGCCATGGCGCGTGCGCTGATGAGCCAACCGAAGCTGCTGCTGCTGGACGAGCCGTCGATGGGTCTCTCCCCGATCATGGTGGAGAAGATCTTCGAGGTCGTGCGCGACATCTCGGCGCAGGGCGTGACCGTGCTGCTCGTTGAGCAGAACGCACGCCTGGCGCTGCAGGCTGCGCACCGCGGCTACGTGATGGACTCCGGTCTCATCACCATGAGCGGCGATGCCAAGCAGATGCTGGACGATCCGAAGGTGCGTGCCGCCTACCTGGGCGAATAAGCACCATCAGTACCATGAGAAAGCCCCGCAATCGCGGGGCTTTTTCTTTGCGCATGGCCAACGTGTCAGGCAGATCCCGCCGTATAGATGTTTGGCCGATGCAATTGCATGAACCCGACGCCCTCCGGCACATCGGTAAAGCCATGCTTGCGATAAAGCCAGTCGGCGCCCGTTGTCACCAGCACTGTGCGGCGCAGGGTCTGCAGGTCAGTGTGCTCGCGCAGGAAATCCATCAACGCGTGCGAGATGCCTTTCCCACGCCAATCCGGTAGCACGAACACATCGCACAGGTAAGCGAATGTCGCACGATCGGTGATGACGCGCGCAAAACCCACAAGGTCACCATGCGAGCCATCGTCGGCTTGTCGATACGCGCCTAGGCACAGCGAGTTCGCGATCGATCGTTCGAATACGTCGCGCGGTAGGCCGCGGGCCCAGTACGTTTCCTGCGAGAGGAAGTCGTAGATGTCGTCCAGCGGAAGCCACGCGGAATCATCAGACAACACGATCCCCGTGGCCGGAACGTCTCGCGTCACGGCCATGGCAAACCTCAGAGTGGGAGCAGCGATGGGGCGATGAAGGGCGACGCATTGCGCGCCGCCCTCGGGGTCATGCGATGCGCTTTAGGCGTGTGCTTTCAGCAGCGTGCGCAGCATGCCGATCATCGTGTCGATCTCTTCGGTCGTCACGTTCAGCGCAGGCATGAAGCGCAGGATGTTGGGGCGCGGGGCGTTCAGCAACAGGCCGGTCGGGTTCATCTCGCGAGCGGCTTCCACCAGTTGGCCGCCGATATCCTTGCCGAGCAGCAGGGCGCGCAGCAGGCCGTTACCGCGTTCGCCAGCCAGGCCAAACTCTTCGCTCAGCTTGAGCAGTTGGGTGCGCAGATAGGCGCCGCGTTCTTGCACGCCAGCCAGGAAGCCCGGGGCCAGAAGTTGCTCGATCACCGAGCAGCCCACGGCCGTCATCAGCGGGTTGCCGTTGTACGTGCCGCCCTGGTCGCCGGCCTCGAAGCTGGCAACTTCATCCGTGCACAGCAGGGCCGAGAGCGGCACGCCGCCGCCGATGCCCTTGCCGAGCGTCATGATGTCCGGCTCGATGTTCGAGAGCTGATAGGCGAAGAGCGTGCCGCAGCGGCCGCAACCGGCCTGCACTTCATCAACGATCAACAGGATCTTGTGCTTCTTGGTCAGCGCGCGCAGTTGCTGCATGAATTCCGGCGTGGCGGGCAGCACGCCGCCTTCGCCTTGCACCGGCTCCAGCATCACGCCGACAGTCTCGTCGGTGATAAGCGCTTCCACCGAGGCAATGTCGTTCAGGATGGCCTTCGGGAAGCCCGGCACCTGCGGCGCGAAGATGGTGTCCCAGCCGGCCTTGCCGGATGCGCTCATGGTGGCGAGCGTGCGGCCGTGGAAGCTGTGATCGAACGTGATGATCTGGAAGGCGCCGTTCTTATGCTTCTTGCCCCACTTGCGGGCGAGCTTGATGGCGCCTTCGTTGGCTTCGGCGCCGCTGTTGGCGAAGAACACCTTGTCGAAACAGCTGTGCGCGGTCAGCAGGCCGGCCAGCTTGGCCATCGGCTCGTTGTAGAACGCCGGGCTCGGGTTGATCAGCTTCCTGGCCTGCGCGTTCAGCGCTTCGATCATGCCGTCGTTGGAGTGGCCGAGGCAGTTGACGGCCCAGCCTTGCACGAAGTCCAGGTATCGCTTGCCGTTGTGGTCCGTCAGCCAAGAGCCCTTGCCTTCGGTGAAGACGATCTCGGGCCGGTTGGTGATGTACATCAGGGACTGGACGGGGTAGTCAGCAAACGCCATGGCAAAGCTCCAGAAAAAGGCGGCAGGAAGATGAAAAACCGAAAAAACGCGAGTTGGAAAAAGACAAAGGCCACGGGGGTTGCCCCGTGGCCTTGTGATCGTCGAATCCTGTGAACCCGATATGCAATCAGCAGACAGCCGCGCGGCTTCCCGGAGGGAGCAACGTACGGCGGCGTCGGAGGTGCAGGGCTTGGTTCATAAGGCGCAAGAATAAGACGGATGCCAAGTCAAGTCAAAACGAAATTTTGACCTTCTTGGGATTTGTGCAACGTCAGCCGGCCGGGTGGAGATCTGCCTCCGAGGTGAAGGAATCGGCGAAAAACGCGTCCGGGTGCATTCCGCACTGGGCGGCGAAGTCTGCGCGAGCCGAGTTGATCACCACCGGCGCGCCGCAGGCGTAGACCTCGTGGCCCGACAGATCGGGGTGATCGGCCATCACCGCTTGGTGAACGAAGCCGGTGCGGCCCGTCCACGCGTCTTCCGGCAAGGCGTTGGAGACGACCGGCAGGTAAGTGAAGTTCGGCAGCGTGCGCGCCCATTCTTCGGCCTTGGCGTGCATGTACAGGTCTTGCGGGCGACGGCCGCCCCAGTACAGCGTCATCGGGCGCGTGCTGCCGATGAACTGGGCGTGCTCGATGATCGCCTTGATGGGCGCAAAGCCGGTGCCCGAGGCCAGCAGGATGATCGGCTTGTCGGATTCTTCACGCAGGAAGAAGCTGCCGAGCGGCCCCTCGAAGCGCAGGATGTCACGCTCCTTCATGGCCGGGGCGCCTTCCTTGGCGCCGAACACGTAGTCGGTAAAGGCGCCGCCCGGCATGTGGCGGATGTGCAGCTCGATCGGACCGTCGTCGTGCGGCGGGTTGGCGATCGAGTAGCTGCGGCGCTTGCCGTCGCGCAGGAGGAATTCCACGTACTGTCCGGCCAGAAATTGCATACGCTCGGTGGCAGGCAGTTGCAGCTTGACGATGGTGACGTCCGGCGCGGCCTTTTCCAGCGACGCGACGCGGCATGGGATCTTCTTGATGGGGACATCGCCCGCGCCGTGCACTTCGCGCACTTCGATGGTGACGTCCGTGGCAGGCGTGGCGCAGCAGAACAGCGCGCGGCCTTCGGTGGCCTCCTGGGCGCTCAGCGCGTTGGGCGAGTGGTTGCCCTGGACGATCGAGCCCTCGCGCACGAGGCCCTTGCACGAGCCGCACGCGCCGTTCTTGCAGCCGTACGGCAGGCCGATGCCCTGGCGCAGCGCGGCTGCAAGGATGGTCTCGCCGTCTTCGGCCTGGAATTGACGGCCGCTGGGCAGCACGTTGATCTGGTAAGCCATACTACAATCCAAATATGTTGAAAAGTGTGTCTGGTCGCCCATCTGGGCATGCAATGATGGTCAATCCGGCAGCACGTCCGATGGTGAATCAGTCAGCCGCTCGGCCATCCAAATCTCCGCTGCGCTTGCGCCGTCCCCGCGTGCTGATCGTCGGCTGCGGCGATGTTGGGCAACGCTGCCTGGCGACGCTCCGCACGCGTTTTCGCGTCTTTGCCGTCACCTCACGCCTTGAAGGTTGCGCTCCGTTGCGCGAAGCCGGTGCCGTGCCGATTGTCGCCAATCTGGACGATCCCGCGTCGTTGCGCCGCCTGCGAGGGTTAAGCGCCCGCGTGCTGCATCTGGCACCGCCGCCCGCTGCGGGCAACGATGATCCGCGTACTGCCGCGCTACTGCACGTGCTGGCGCAGCCAGCCCCGGTTTCCCCAGCTACAAAACCTCGCATTTTACCCGAGCGGGCACGCAGGCCGCGTGGCCTCACTGGCCGCTTGAAAACTCCCCTCCAAGCGCGTGCGTTCGTGTATGCCAGCACCAGTGGCGTCTACGGCGATGCGGGCGGCGCCTGGGTCGACGAATCCCGCCCGGTGAAGCCAACCACGGCGCGTGCCCAGCGCCGTGTCGCCGCAGAGCGCCGTGTGCGCTGGTTCGGTGCGGGCGGCGGTTGGCGCACGTCGATTTTGCGCATTCCCGGCATCTACGCGGCGGACCGGCTGCCCGTCGCCCGGCTCGAACGCGGCACGCCCGCCTTGCGCGCCGAGGACGACGTCTACACCAACCACATCCACGCCGACGACCTGGCGCGCGCCGTCGTTGCCGCGCTGTTCCGCGGGAAACCGCAGCGCGTTGTGCATGCCACTGACGCATCGGAGTTGCGCATGGGCGATTACTTTGACGCCGTGGCCGACGCGCGCGGCTTGCAGCGGCCGCCGCGCATTTCGCGAGCCGAGGCCGTACAGCAGATCGAGCCCGCGCTGCTGTCGTTCATGAGCGAATCGCGCCGGCTGCGCAACACGCGGCTCGGTCGGGAGTTGCGTGTGGCGCTGCGCTACCCGACGGTGGCGGATTTCCTGAGCAGCGAGGCCTGACATGAAGGCGCCTGCGCCTGCCCCTGCAACGCCGTCGCACGGCACCCGGCTGCGCGTTGTGCGGTTGACGCTTTGGCTGTCAGCCGTGGTGGTGGGCGTAGGTGCCTCCTGGTTTGCCGCCAGCTTCGTGGCGGATTCGATGAGCGCGCGCGACATGCAGCAGATGGTCGATGCGCGCCGTCAGCTGGCTGCGCAGGTAGCGGAAGGTATGTCAAGCCAGATCACGGCCGACGTGGCCTTGCTGCGCGCGCTGCCGCAGACGCTCGCGCAGATCGATGCCATCCCGCGTGCCGTAGCGCGCGTCGACACCCGGCGCTGGAACCTGATGGACCAGGGCTCGCGTGCCCAAGAGGCGATGTCGCACCCGGAAGTGGCCGATATCGACGCATTCCTGAACACGACCGCCGGCAATCTCGGGCTCGACTACGTCTGGGTCGTCAACCAACACAATTACGTGGTGCTGGCCAATAACGCCGGTCATGCCGATTCGTTCGTTGGCGTGCAGTCGAGCATGCAGCCGTACATGAAGGAGGCGATGCTGGGCGGCCTCGGCGAACAGTTCACGATTGGCCGGGTGACGGGCGTGCCGGGCTTGTTCTTCGCTGCGCCGGTGTATGACGCTGGTGGATACCTGGTCGCGGCGATGGGCACCAAGGTGAGCCTCGCGAGGCTGCAGCACTGGGTGTCGCACCCGACGTCGCTGGTGACCGATCCGAACGGGCTGATCATTTTGTCGACTGACGCGTCGCTGGTGGGCAAGATCCTGCCGGATGCGCGCCTGCAGCGCATGGTCGCCAGCGACCGGTACAACGCCTACCAGCGCGTCGACTTCGAACCGTGGCCCTATCAGCCCACGGCAAAGGCGCATCACGACGTGCCCAGCTGGGTGCCGGCCGAGGTGCGGGATACGCTGGCTTGGCGCGAGGGCAGTGCGATGCCATCGCTCACCGTGTCTCGCAATGCCAGTGCGGACCTCACCGTCGTCGTGGCCGAGCCGCTGCCTGCGTGGGGCCAGCAGATCGCCAATCATGCGCGCAACCGCGCGATCGGCTTCGTGCTGTTTGTAAGCGTGCTGGTGACGTTCGTGCTGGTGGCGTGGTCTCTGGTGCGCGAGCGGCAGCATCACCGCTTGACGCGCCATCTGAACCAGCGGCTGCAGCGCACCAACAGCGCGCTCGCCAACGAGGCGCATTTCGACCATCTCACGGGTGTGCTGACGCGGCGTCGCTTCCTGGCGCTGTTCGATACGGTGCTCGCACGTGCCCACAATCGCGGCGAACCGCTCGTGCTTGTGCTGGCCGATCTGGATCACTTCAAGCGCATCAACGACACATGGGGCCACGCTGTGGGCGACATGGCGCTGCAGCGCTTTGCGTCGCTTGCCACGGGCGTGCTGCGTAGCAGTGATCTGGTCGGGCGTTTGGGCGGCGAGGAATTCGCCATGGTGATGGGCCGCACCAAGCTCGAAACGGCCACCGAGGTGGCGGAGCGCCTGCGTACGGCAGTGGCCGAGACGGACGAGAGTTTCCCGACCGGACTCTCGATGACCGTCAGCATGGGCATGACGGTCTGCCGCCCGGGCGATACGGCGTCGGAGATGCTCAAGCGCGCCGACCTGGCGCTGTATCGCGCCAAGGAAAGCGGGCGCAACCGGCACGTGGCCGGCTGAAACTGGCGACTAGCGCGCGACGCGGCCAGCGCGGCGGCGGCGAAGTTCGAGCTGCGTGCGCGTGCCCGACAGCGGCACACGGCGGAAGCGCTCGCGGCGCTGCTCCTCATCAAAGAACGCCAGGGAGGGTTTGACCAGATCGCTGCGCGAAACAATGCCCACCAGCGCGCGCGATTGCGAATCGGCCACCACCGGCAGCCGCTCCAACCCATGCACTGCCAGGCGCGTGGCGACGATGCGGCAGGTCTCGCCGGGCAGTGCCATCACGGGAGCATTCGCACCAAACAATTCGGCAACGGTGACGGCGCCGCGCTTCTGGCCCGCCAGCAGCGCATCGCGGTCGAGCATGCCGATCAGCCTGCCATTCGCCCCACCTTGCACGACCGGAAACGCGCGGTGCGCCTGCTTGGGCCCAAAGCGGTTGGCGAGTGTATCGGCCAGTGTGGCGTGTGCGTCGATGGTCTGCACCGAACGCGTCATGACTTCATCCACGGCGTGGCGCTCAAGCGGGTCGACAGCGTATTCGCGATAGATGTGGAAGCCGCGGCGCGCGATCTTCTCGGTCATGATCGAGCGGGGCATGGTCAGCACGACAAAGCCGTAGGACACGGCCACGGCCAGCAGAATCGGCAGCAGGGCGTTCACATCGTGTGTCAGCCCGAAGGCGAAGACGATGGCGGTGAGCGGGGCGCCCAGCACGCCGGCCAGCATGGCGGCCATGCATACTAGCGGCCACAGGCCTGGGTCACCACCCGGCAGCACGGGCCCGATCAGCACCCCCAAGCCGGCGCCCATCATCAGCAGCGGGGCGAGCACGCCGCCCGACGTACCGGAGCCCAGCGCGATCACCCAGATGATGGCCTTGACCACCAGCAGCGCCAGCGCCACGCTGATGGCGAGATGGTTGTGCAGCAGATCGCCGATGACGTCGTAGCCGACCCCCAGCGCACGCGGCTCGAAATAACCGCCAATGCCAACCACCAGGCCACCGATGGCCGGCCACCACATCCAGTGGATGGGCAGGTGGCCGAACAGGTCTTCGGTCTTGTACAGCGCCATCGACAGCGAGCGTGCCAGCGCGCCGCACAGCAACCCCGCGACCACGCACGAGCCCAGCGCAGGCAGCGTTGCCGGTGCGGTTTCCAGCGGGAAGAGAGGGCCGGGTTCCAGCACCAGCACACGGAGGAAGCCCGCCACGGCACATGCCACCGCCACGGGCAGCATGCTGCGCGGGCGCCATTCGAACAGCAGCAGTTCCACCGCCAGCAGCAGCGCGGCCACGGGCGTGCCGAACACGGCCGTCATGCCCGCCGTGGCGCCGGCCACCAGCAGCGTCTTGCGCTCGGCGGCCGTCAGCTTGAAGAACTGCGCGAACAGCGAGCCGATCGCGCCGCCCGTCATGATGATCGGGCCTTCCGCGCCAAACGGGCCGCCGCTGCCGATCACGATGCCCGACGACAGGGGCTTGAGCACCGCCACCTTGGGCGACATCTTGCTCTTGCCGAACAGGATGGCCTCGATGGCCTCGGGAATGCCGTGGCCGCGAATCTTTTCCGAGCCAAAGCGCGCCATCAACCCGACGATCAGCCCGCCGATGAGCGGTACCGCAATCACCCATGCGCCGAGCGTGTTGGTGGCCGGCGAGCGGTCGGCCAGCGACAGCGTCTGGAAAAAGAACAGGTTGGTGAAGAAGCGGATCAGGTTGAGCAGTACCACGGCTGCCAGCGTGGCAAACGCAGCGATGACGACCGCCAGCGCAGTGGTGCGGAACAGCGTGGTATCGGTCGCAAAGTCGCGCCGGTGCTGGTGGTGTTCAAGGGTTTGCATGAGGTTACTGCTCGGCGGAGGGTTCGGCGGGGTGATCGAGGTGGGGGATCTTGAAAGCGCGGCTGAAGGCCGACAGCTCGCTCTGATGCAGCCCGGCCAGCAGCGCGACGAGGTGATCACCCTTGCGGGAAAGGTGCACTTCCACCTGGCGCGCGTCGGTATCGCTCTGACGGCGTTCGACCAGGCCCGCTTCTTCGCAGCGCGTGATGAGTGCCGCCGTGCCATGCGGCGCGGCCTGCAGGCGCTCGGCCAGCTCGCCGACGGTGGCCCATTCGCGCCCGGCATAGCCTTTCACGTGCAGCAGCAACTGGTACTGCAGCGGCGTGATGCCCTTGGCGTGGATCAGATCTTCAGACGCGCGCAGGAAGCGGCGCAGGTGATAGCGGAAATCGGAGAGGCTCTCGAACTCCTGCTTGGATAAAGGTCGGGCGGGGGTAGACATGGCGGAATCAAACGGTTCGGGCCGGAATATATCACGGTGTGACATATTTGGGAAAGCCCGCCGTGTTGCTGTATTGCCAACCCGGAGTGCGTTCTGAATTGCGTGGATTGTTGATTGCCAATCAAGACTGTTTCGTTGACGGGCGGGTTTTTCTGCAAAGGTGGAGCCCGCACACTGCGGTCCATGCCCTTTGCGCTGATAGCGAATGCATCGCCCGCAGCGCGCCTTTTGACCCGATCACAACCATGCCCCCCGCACTCGACAAACTGACCCACGGCGGCTTCAGCATTGGCATTGAACTGCCGCTGGACAACGATTGGTCCGCCACCGGCGACGCCAAGCGCCTGCGTGACGGGCGCCGCCACGGTGTGCCCGATATCGAACACCACGCAACCCTCGCCAAACTCGCGGATTCGCTCGGCTTTCGTGCCCTGTGGGTGCGCGATGTGCCGGTGTATGACCCCGCATTCGGCGATGCCGCGCAGGTGTTCGAAGCGTTTTCGTACCTCGGCTACCTGGCTGGCATCACGCGCAACATTCTGCTCGGCACGGCGGCCGTTGTGCTGCCGCTGCGAGAGCCGCTGCTGACGCTCAAATCGGCCACGACCATCCAGGAATTGAGTGGCGGTCGTCTGCTGCTTGGCGTGGCAAGCGGAGACCGGCCCGTCGAATATCCGCTGTTCGGCCGCGACTTCGAATCGCGCGGTGCAAGCTTCCGCGACCAGGTCGCGCTATTGCGTGACGGTGCGCGCGGCAGCTTGCCCGCCGGAGTGGAGATTCTGCCGGCCATGCGCACGCCGCTTCCGCTGCTGGTGGCCGGCCTGGCGCAACAGACGCCAGCGTGGATCGGCACCCACATGGACGGTTGCCTTGCCTACCCGGGCGCGCCGGCCGATCACGCGCAACGCGCTGCCGCATGGCGTGCCGTTGCGGGCGACAAGCCCTACGTGAGCTTCATCCACCTCGATCTGGCCGAAGACCCGCACGAACCGCTGCAACGTCATCGCTTTGGCGCACGTGCTGGGCGCATTGCACTGTCCGAAGAATTGGCGGCGTTGCGCGAAGCCGGTGTGCAGCATATCGGGCTGCACTTCCGCCGAAATCGTCGCCCGCTTGCTGAAACGTTTGCGGAAATCGCGGCAGAGGTTCTGCCCGCTTTCCATTCCTCTGCTTTGGAGTACACCGCATGAACCCCACCCCCACTTCCGCCGAGCCCACGCGCAGCAGCGCGACGCTGCCGCTGCTCGCGCTTGCCGCTGGCGCCTTTGGCATCGGCACCACCGAGTTCTCGCCGATGGGGTTGCTGCCCGTGATTGCCGACGGCGTGCATGTATCGATCCCCCAGGCCGGCATGTTGATCAGCGCGTATGCGATCGGCGTGATGGTCGGTGCGCCGATCATGACGCTGTTGCTCGCACGCTGGCCGCGACGCAAGGCGCTGATCGCGCTGATGAGCATCTTCACCATCGGCAACCTGCTGTCGGCCGTCGCGCCCGATTACACGACGCTGCTGCTCGCTCGGCTCGTCACCAGCCTCAACCACGGCGCGTTCTTCGGGCTGGGTTCCGTGGTTGCCGCCAGCCTCGTGCCGCGTGAGAAGCAGGCCAGCGCCGTGGCGACGATGTTCATGGGCCTGACGATCGCCAACGTCGGTGGCGTGCCCGCCGCGACGTGGCTTGGTCAGATGATCGGCTGGCGCATGTCGTTTGCCGCCACGGCAAGCCTGGGCCTGATCGCCATCGCGGGCCTGTTCACCGCGTTGCCGAAAGGCGATGCCGGCAAGATGCCCAACCTGCGCGCCGAACTGGCCGTGCTGACACGTCCCGTCGTGCTGGGCGCGCTTGCCACCACGGTGCTCGGTGCGGGCGCGATGTTCACGCTGTACACGTACGTCGCCCCGACACTCGCTCAGTTGACCGGTGCCTCGCCGGCGTTCGTGACGGCCATGCTGGTGCTGATCGGCATCGGTTTTTCAATCGGCAACATTGCCGGTGGCCGCCTGGCCGATCGCTCGCTCGACGGCAGCCTGATCGGCTTTCTGTTGTTGTTGATCGTGACGATGCTCGCGTTTCCCGTGCTGGCCAAGACGCACGTCGGTGCAGCCGCCGCGCTGCTGGTGTGGGGCATCGCCACCTTCGCGGTTGTGCCGCCGTTGCAGATGCGCGTGATGCGCGCCGCGGCTGAAGCGCCGGGGCTTGCTTCGTCGGTCAATGTGGGTGCCTTCAACCTCGGCAACGCCCTGGGGGCGGCAGCGGGCGGTGCGGCCATCTCTGCAGGCCTGGGCTATGCGGCGGTGCCGATTGTCGGCGCGGCGATTGCTGCGGCAGGCCTTGCGCTGGTGGGGCTGCATGTCGTGCAGCGCAGGACGCGCCTTGCCATGAACCCCTGATTCGATTTCCCCTTGGAGCACAAGATGAACAAGATTCCCGCTTTTGGCCTTGGCACGTTTCGCCTGAAGGGTCAGGTTGTCATCGACTCGGTTCGCAATGGCCTGGAACTCGGCTACCGCGCAATCGACACGGCCCAGATCTACGGCAATGAAGCCGACGTGGGCGAGGCCATTGTCGGCTCAGGCGTGCGCCGCGAAGACCTCTTCCTCACCACCAAGATCTGGGTCGACAACTACGCCAAGGGCAAGCTTGCGGCAAGCCTCGAAGACAGCCTCGCCAAGCTGCGAACCGACTACGTCGACCTCACGCTCATCCACTGGCCTGCGCCCAACAACGGCGTGGCGCTCGAAGAATTCATGACCGCGCTGGCCGATGCCAAGGCCCGGGGTTTGACGCGCGAGATCGGCGTCTCGAACTTCAACATCACGCTGACGCAACAGGCGATGGCGGCGGTCGGCAAAGACGCCATCGCCACCAACCAGATCGAGCTGAGCCCGTATCTGCAGAACCGCAAGCTCGTTGAATTCCTGCAGCGCGAGGGCATTCACGTCACGTCGTACATGACGCTTGCGTACGGCAAGGTGCTGGGCGATCCGGTGATCGGCGCGGTTGCGCGGCGGCACGAGGCAACGCCGGCGCAGGTCGCGCTGGCCTGGGCGATGCAGCTCGGCTATTCGGTGATCCCGTCATCGACCAAGCGCGAGAATCTTGCGAGCAACCTGCGCTCGCAAGCGTTGCAACTGACGGCAGACGACATGGCGCAGATTGCCGCGCTTGAGCGCAACGGCCGCGAGGTGTCACCCGAGGGGCTTGCGCCGGCGTGGGATTGAACGCCGCGCCGTCGGCACAATAGAAAAAGCCGCTCCGAAGAGCGGCTTTTTCACGTTGACGAGCGCTTGGCCCGTGACGCATCAGTCGTCCAGTTGCGACAGGTCGCGCACCGCGCCCTTGTCTGCCGACATGACCAGCTTGGCGTACGCCTTGAGCGCGGCCGACACCTTGCGCGGACGCGGCTGCGCAGGCTTCCAGCCCTTGGCGTTCTGCTCTTCGCGGCGACGCGCGAGTTCTTCGTCCGACACCAGCACGTTGATCGTCCGGTTGGGGATATCGATGCGGATCTTGTCGCCGTTGCGCACCAGGCCGATCGCGCCGCCTGCAGCCGCTTCCGGCGAGCAGTGACCGATCGACAGGCCCGACGTGCCGCCCGAGAAGCGGCCGTCCGTCAGCAGCGCGCAGGCTTTGCCCAGGCCCTTGGACTTGATGTAGCTGGTCGGGTACAGCATTTCCTGCATGCCGGGGCCACCCTTCGGGCCTTCGTAACGCACGACCACCACGTCGCCGGCCTTGACCTTGTCGGCGAGGATGTTCGCGACCGCTTCGTCCTGCGATTCCGTCACGTGTGCCGTGCCTTCGAACACGAGAATGCTCTCATCTACGCCAGCGGTCTTCACCACGCAACCGTCCAGCGCGATGTTGCCCCTCAGCACGGCCAGGCCGCCTTCCTTCGAGAAGGCATGCTCGTTCGAGCGAATGCAGCCCTCGGCGCGGTCAAGGTCCAGGCTCGGCCAGCGCGTGTTCTGACTGAACGCGACCTGCGTCGGGATACCGGCGGGGCCGGCACGGTAGAACGTCTGCACGGCTTCGTCCGACGTGCGGACGATGTCCCACTGGTCCAGCGCGTCCTTCATCGTGGGTGCGTGCACGGTGGGAGCGTCGGTGTGCAGCTTGCCAGCGCGGTCCAGCTCACCCAGGATGGCCATGATGCCGCCGGCGCGGTGCACGTCTTCGATGTGGTACTTGTTCGTGTTCGGCGCAACCTTGCACAGCTGCGGCACGACGCGCGAAAGGCGGTCGATGTCCGCCATCGTGAAGTCGATCTCGGCTTCCTGTGCGATGGCCAGCAGGTGCAGGATCGTGTTGGTCGAACCGCCCATCGCGATGTCGAGCGTCATCGCGTTCTCAAATGCCTTGAAGCCGACCGAACGCGGCAGCACACGTTCGTCGTCCTGCTCGTAGTACTGGCGGGCCAGTTCAACGATGCGGTGGCCGGCGCGCTTGAAGAGCTGCTCGCGGTCTGCGTGCGTGGCGACCACGGTGCCGTTGCCCGGCAGCGACAGGCCCAGGGCTTCGGTCAGGCAGTTCATCGAGTTGGCCGTGAACATGCCCGAGCACGAACCGCAGGTCGGGCATGCCGAGCGCTCGACTTCGGCCACTTCCTCGTCGGAATACTTGCTGTCGGCCGCGATCACCATCGCGTCGATCAGGTCGAGCTTCTTGATCTCGATGGCCTTGGTGACCGGGTTGGCCAGGCGCGTCTTGCCCGCTTCCATCGGGCCGCCCGAGACGAAGATCACCGGAATGTTCAGGCGCATGGCGGCCATCAGCATGCCCGGGGTGATCTTGTCGCAGTTGGAGATGCACACCATGGCGTCGGCGCAGTGCGCGTTGACCATGTATTCGACCGAGTCGGCAATGATGTCGCGGCTGGGCAGCGAATACAGCATGCCGTCGTGGCCCATGGCGATGCCGTCATCCACGGCAATCGTGTTGAATTCCTTGGCAACACCGCCCGCGGCTTCGATCTCGCGCGCGACGAGCTGACCGAGGTCTTTCAGGTGCACGTGGCCGGGAACGAACTGGGTGAACGAGTTGACCACCGCGATGATCGGCTTCTGGAAGTCTTCATCTTTCATGCCGGTGGCGCGCCAGAGCGAGCGCGCCCCCGCCATGTTGCGGCCAGCGGTGGAGGTTTTGGAACGGTATGCGGGCATTTTGGGTGCTGAAGAAAGTCGATGGTGGGGCGGGCCACGCGGATAAAGGCCCTCGCGCGCCCGTGCGATCAACCTCTTGAGCCGCGCCCGGGGCAAAACCCGCATTATCCCACGCCTGGCGGGGCGCGTTGCCGGCTGTCGTCGGGTTAGTGAGCGCCAATGAAAAAGCCGCTTCTGCGTGAACAGAAGCGGCTTGAATTCTGGTGCCCGAGGCCGGAATCGAACCGGCACGCCTTGCGGCGGGGGATTTTGAGTCCCCTGCGTCTACCAATTTCACCACTCGGGCGGGTGCTGATGAGCCGGCAATTATGCCAGAAGTCTGGCCAGCCAAACAAGGCGGGCTGGAAGATGCTCAATCCGCCTGTTGATTGTTCTGCTGCTCCAGCACGCGCAGCAGCGACGCCGTATCGTCATACCCCCAGCCATTGGCGACGAGCGTATTGAGCTGCGAAGCCACCAGCTCCATCGCCGGCATCTGCAGGCCGAGTTCCTGGGCGATCTCGCGCACGAGGCCGAAATCCTTGTCATGCAGGCGGGCTTCGATGCCGGCGGCAAAGGTACGCTCCGCCATCTTGGGGCCCATCATGTCGAGCATGCGGCTGCCCGCAAAGCCCGGGCCGATGGCTGCCAAAACACGCGACGGGTCGGTGCCCTGGGCTCGTGCAAACAGCATGGCTTCGGCAATGCCCTGGATATTGATGACCTGCACGATTTGGTTGCACGCCTTGGCGACCTGGCCGGCACCGTGATCGCCGACGTGTGTGATCGTCGTGCCCAGCAGTTCGAGCAGCGGCCGAACGCGTTCCAGCACCTCAGGCTTGCCGCCCACCATGATCGACAGCGTGGCCTTTTGCGCGCCCATGGTGCCGCCCGAAACCGGCGCATCGAGAAATTCGATGCCTGCTGCTTCCAGCTCGGCCGCAATGCGGCGCGTGGCTACGGCGGAGATCGTGCTGTGGTCGATGCACACAGCGCCGCGCGGTGCGCCATGGGCGACGCCATCCGGGCCCAGCAGCACGCCTTCCACATCGGCCGTGGAGGTGACGTTGGTGAAGATGACTTCGGCGTCGCGTGCGGCTTCCGCAGGGGTGCTGCAGGGCTCGGCGCCGATGGCGCGCGCATTGTCGGCGGCCTCCGGACGGCGCACATAGGCGCGCACGGTGTGCCCGGCGGCAATCAGGTGCTGGACCATCGGCGTGCCCATGTTGCCGAGGCCGATGAAGGCGATACGTGTCATGGCAGATCTGTGCGTGTTGGATTAGCGCGGGCCAGCGTAAGCAAAGCGGCCGTTCTTGATAATGCCCATCACGCGCGAGCGTTGGTCGAAGCCCTGGTGATCCTGGGCATTCAGGTTCAGCACGCCGTTGGGCACAGTCAGATCGCGCGTGGTTTCCAACGCGTCGCGCAGGGCAGCGCGGAAAGCGGGTGTGCCAGGCTTGGCGCCGGTCTTGAGCGCGCGGGCCGTGGCGTTGTCGAGCAACTGCCACGCGCCCCAGGCGTCGCCCGCAAATTGCGTGACGGTGTTGGGGCCGTACTTGGCTTCATAGCGATCGGCAAATTCCACGGCGACTTTGCGTACCGGATGGCTGGCCGGCAGCTCGCGCGCCACCACCACGGGGCCGGTCGGGAAGAGGGTGCCTTCCACGTCCTTGCCGCCCACCTTGAGGAATTCCGTGCTGGCGATGCCGTGCGTCTGGTAGATGCGGCCCTTGTAGCCGCGCTCGACCAGCGTGCGTTGGGGCAACGCGGCCGGTGTGCCGGCCCCGGCAATCAGGATGGCGTCGGGCCTGGCGGCCATCAGTTTGAGAATCTGGCCGGTCACACTGGTATCTGTGCGCGCAAAGCGCTCGTTGGCGACCACGTGCAGCTTGCGCACTTCGGCCAGCTTCGAGAATTCACGCCACCAGCTTTCGCCATACGCATCGGTAAAGCCGATAAAGCCGACGGTGTGCACGCCGTTGTCCGCCATGTGCTGGGTGACGAGCGTGGCCATCTGCGAATCGTTCTGCGGCATCTTGAAGGCCCAGCGGCGTTTGGCGTCCTGCGGCTCGACGATGGAAGCGGAGGCGGCCAGCGTGATCATGGGCGTTTGACCTTCAGCCACCGCGTTGAGCGAGGCAAGCGCTGTCGGCACGATCGTCGGGCCGACGATCACATCCACCTTGTCTTCGGCGATCAGCTTGCGCACGTCGCGCACCGCCATCGACGGGTCGGATGCGTCGTCCAGGATGATGACCTGCGCGCGCTGACCGCCGATGGTCGCGGGCCACATCTGCACGGTGTTCTTGCTGGGAATGCCAATGGCCGCAGCGGGGCCGGTGGTCGACAGCACCACACCCACGCGGATGTCCGCTTGGGCGGGCAGGGCGATGGCGGCGGCGCTGGCAAAGAGCGCCATGCCGCATAGCAGGCGACGTCGGGTCGTCATGAAATCTCCGGGGAAGTTGGGCAATTGCAATTGCGGGCGAATCAGAGCTCGTACGCTTCGTGATCGCCGGACATGAGTTGTTCTACCAGCTTGCGCGTGAGCGTCGGCGCAAACAGTTCGATGAAGGTGTAGACGAAGCCGCGCAAATACGCGCCTTGTTTGACGCCGAGGTGCGTGACGTTGGTGCCGAAGAGGTGGCCGGCCGGAATCGCGCGCAGGTTGCGGTCGCGCTCTGCGTCAAACGCGACGCCCGCCACGATGCCCACACCCAGGCCCACTTCCACGTAGGTCTTGATGACATCCGCGTCGATGGCCTCCAGCACGATGTCGGGCTTGATCTGGCGCAGCTCGAAGGCGTGGTCGATCTTGGGGCGGCCGGCAAAGTGCTGGTCGTATGTGATGAGCGGGTAACCCTTCAGGTCTTCCAGCGTCAGGTGCTGGCGAGATAGAAGCGGGTGATCAGGCGGCGTGACCACCACATGCTGCCACTGGTAACCCGGGATCGAGATCAGATCCTTCACGTGCGACATCCCTTCGGTGGCGATGGCAAGGTCGGCCTGGTCGTGCAGGACCATCTCGGCAATCTGCGCGGGCGTGCCCTGCTGAATGGACAGGCGAACCTTGGGGTATTTGCGCGTGAACTCGGCAATCGCCTTGGGCAGCGCGTAGCGCGCCTGCGTGTGCGTGGTGGCGATGGTGAAGTTGCCCTGGTCCTGCGCGGCGTAGTCCTTGCCGACGCGCTTGAGGGTTTCGACCTCTTCCAGCACGCGCTCTACCGAGGCCAGGATGCGGCGGCCCGGTTCCGTGAGACCCCGGATGCGCTTGCCGTGCCGGGTGAAGATATCGACGCCCAGCTCCTCTTCCAGCTCGATGATCGCCTTGGAGACGCCGGGTTGTGACGTATAGAGCGCTTTAGCGGCCTCTGTCAGGTTGAATTTCTGCCGCACGGCTTCGCGCACGAAGCGGAATTGGTGAAGGTTCATGGCTGCGCGGTCGATTAAGAAGAACGGGTGCGAACTGAACGCTACTTATAACCGACACCATATAAACAAACAATTTTTTATTGGTTTGGGATATGAGGCGCGTTCATTACGATGCTCGAACTTCGTGATAACACGCCCTCACTGTCCCCCGCGCCATGACGCTCGCCTATACGGTTTCCGGTTTGCTGGTCGGCCTGTTGGTCGGCCTGACGGGCGTTGGCGGTGGATCGCTGATGACTCCGCTGCTGACGCTGATGTTCGGCTTTTCGCCAGCGACCGCCGTCGGCACGGACCTGGCATTTGCCTCGTTGACCAAGGGCGTTGGCACGATCGCACATCGTAGCCACGGTCATATTCGCTGGGACATCGTCAAGCGCCTCTGCCTGGGCAGCCTGCCCGCCGCGCTGGTGACGGTGATCGTGCTGAAGACCGCCGGCAACCTGGATGCGGAGTGGATGCACGTGATTCGCGTGACGATCGGCGCGTCGGTCATCCTGACGGTGATTTCGCTGTTGTTCCGTCAGCGCGTATTGGGCTGGCTGGCGGCCAACCCGCGTTATCGTCTGCAGGGCACGGCACTGGCCGTGGCCACGGTCATCGTCGGCGTGGTGCTGGGCGTGCTGGTGACGGTGTCGTCCATTGGTGCAGGCGCCGTGGGCGCGACGCTCATCCTGATCCTGTATCCCGAATTGAAGAGCGCCGAAGTGGCCGGCACCGATATCGCCTATGCCGTGCCGCTGACCGCCGTGGCGGGCCTGGGCCACATGTATCTGGGCACGATCGACTGGAACCTGCTGGTGTCGCTGCTGGTGGGCTCCATCCCGGGTATCTGGCTGGGCGCGCGCCTGTCCAAGAATCTGCCGGAACGTCTGGTGCGCGGCGCGCTTGCCGCCACGCTGACGATCACGGCCATCAAGCTGGTGTCGTGATGCGTGATCGCATGCCGGCCCTGCTTGATTGTGGCTGCTGTCGCTGAGCCGGCAGCAGCACCATAACGAAACGCTTTCCCCAAATTGAATCGCACGCCGGCCCAGCCGGATTGGACCGAACAGTCATGTATCAATACGACGCTTACGACCACCGCCTCGTCGCAGACCGCGTAGAGCAGTTTCGCGACCAGGTGCGCCGCCGTATCTCGGGCGAACTGACGGAAGAAGAGTTCCTGCCGCTGCGCCTGCAGAATGGCCTGTACTACCAGCGCCACGCCTACATGCTGCGCGTGGCGATTCCGTATGGCCATCTGCGCGCCAAGCAACTGCGCATGCTCAGCCACATCGCCGCCGAGCATGATCGCGGGTACGGCCACTTCAGCACGCGCCAGAACATCCAGTACAACTGGATCGAGCTGGAGCAGGTGCCCGACATCCTGGCCAAGCTGGCCTCGGTGGAGATGCATGCCATCCAGACTTCGGGCAACTGCATCCGTAACATCACGACGGATCAGTTTGCCGGCGTGGCACCGGACGAGGTGATCGACGCGCGTCCGCTTGCAGAAATCCTGCGCCAATGGTCGACGTTCATTCCTGAATTCGCGTTCCTGCCGCGCAAGTTCAAAATCGCCGTGTCGGCCTCGCGCGAAGACCGTGCCGTGACGCAACTGCACGACATTGGTGTCTACGCCTATGAGAAGAACGGCCAGACCCTGCTGCGCATCCTGGCCGGCGGCGGCATGGGGCGCACCCCGATCCTGGGCGCGATCATCAAGGAAGACCTGCCGTGGCAGCACATGCTGTCGTACATCGAGGCTGCCGTGCGTGTGTACAACCGCTACGGCCGCCGCGACAACAAGTACAAGGCGCGCATCAAGATTCTCGTGAAGGCCATCGGCGCGGAAGAATTCGCCCGCCAGGTGGAAGAAGAGTGGCAGCACATCAAGGATGGCCCGTCGACCATCCCGCAGGCCGAGTTCGACCGCGTGGCGCAATTCTTCGCGCCGCCCGCGTATGAAAAGCTGGCCGACACCGACGCCACCTACGAAAAGGCGCTGCTGGAGAACAAGGCGTTCGCCCGCTGGGTGAGCCGCAATGTGCATCCGCACCGCGTGCCGGGCTACGCTGCCGTTACGCTGTCGCTCAAGCCGGGCGCGGCGCTGCCGCCGGGTGATGCGACGGCCGAGCAGATGTCGCTGGTGGCGGATTGGTCCGAGCGCTTTGGTTTTGGCGAGCTGCGTGTCGCGCACGAGCAGAACCTGATCCTGCCGGATGTGAAGAAGCACGATCTGTTCGAGCTGTGGCAACTGGCCAAGGAACACGGCATGGCCACCGCAAACATCGGCCTGCTGACCGACATCATTGCGTGCCCGGGCGGCGACTTCTGTTCGCTGGCGAACGCCAAGTCGATCCCCATCGCACAAGCAATTCAGGCCCGTTTCGACAATCTGGACTTCGTTCACGATCTGGGCGAGCTCTCACTCAACATCTCGGGTTGCATCAACTCGTGCGGGCACCACCACGTCGGCAACATCGGCATCCTGGGTGTCGATAAGCACGAAGAGGAGTGGTACCAGGTGTCGCTGGGCGGCGCGCAGGGCAACGATTCGGCGATCGGCAAGATCATCGGCCCGTCGTTCAAGGCTGAAGAAATGCCCGACGTGATCGAACGCATCATCGACACCTTCGTTGCCAACCGCACGGAAGACGAGCTGTTCATCGACACCTATCACCGCATCGGCATGGCTCCGTTCAAGGAACGCGTCTACGCCCGTGAAGAAGCCTGAACGCCGAGGGAAATGAACATGAGCAAGATCATCAAGCTGCAAAACGGTGCCCCGCAAGTCGTGGCTGACGAATGGGCCGTGCTGCGTGCGCCGGAAGGCGGCGAACTGACGCAAGCCGACGTGGAGGGCACTGCGCACGCCATCGTGCCGCTGGCCTATTGGCAAGCTAACCGCGACGCGCTGCTCGGCCGCGCCCGCGCTGGCACGCTGGCCGTGTGGCTCGCTCCGGACGACGAGCCGTTCGCGCTGGAGGCTGACCTGCCGAACCTGTCGCTGGTGGCGGTGGATTTCCCGGTCTTTCGTGACGGCCGCGGCTACAGCACCGCGTTCCTGCTGCGCCAGCGCCTGGGCTTTACGCGTGAGTTGCGCGCCATTGGCGACGTGCTGCGCGATCAGCTCGACTTCATGCGCCGTTGCGGTTTTGACGCCTACGCCGTGCGCGCAGACAAGAACATCGACGACGCGCTGAATGGCTTTGGCGAGATCAGCGTGCGCTATCAAGGCGCCGTCGACGAGCCGCGCCCGCTGTTCCGCCGCGAGCGTGCTGTCCAGGAGGCCGCGTGAGCCTGAGTGACGCACAAGAAGGCCAAGAGATCGCCGTATCCGAAGTGCCGGTGTCCGCAATCGGGCGCCCCGTGCTGTGGGCGCGCCCCGTCTACACCGGCACGGCGGAAGCCCTGGCCGCCAAGGAAGCTGCGCTGTTTGAGCGCCTGGCCGAGATTGCCGCCAAGCACGGCGTGGCGAAGTTCGCCACCAGCCTGGCCGCCGAAGACATGGTCGTGACAGATGCCATCCTGCGCAGCCCCGAAGCCGTACGCGCGCACCTGCCGATCTTCACGCTGCAAACCGGGCGCCTGCATGCCGAAACGCTCGCGATGCTCGACCGCATCCGCGCGCACTACGGTTATGCGATCGAGCAATACACACCGGACGCTCGCGCGGTGGAAGCCTACGTACGCGACCATGGCCTCAACGCCTTTTACGACAGCATCGAGCTGCGCAAGGCCTGCTGCAACATCCGCAAGGTGGTGCCGCTGAACCGCGCACTGAAAGACGCCGACGCATGGCTCACGGGCCAGCGCCGAGAGCAGGCTGTCACCCGTGCCGACCTGCCGTTTGCCGAAGACGACACCGCGCGCGGCATCGCCAAGTACAACCCGCTGTTCGACTGGTCCGAAGCTGAAGTCTGGGCGTACCTCGAGCAGCACAACGTGCCGACCAACGCGCTGCATGACAAGGGCTATCCGAGTATCGGCTGCGAGCCTTGCACGCGCGCGGTGCGTGCCGGCGAGGACGTGCGTGCCGGCCGGTGGTGGTGGGAATCGCGCGACAGCAAGGAATGCGGTCTGCATGCGGCAAATGCGGTGACAAATTCGGCGACGAATCTGTCGCAAAAGAATTGAGCGAAAGCGAAGGAAGAATCATGGGAGTGATGAGCGAGATCCCCGGCACGGCACTGACGCCTGTGCAGAACGAACACCTCGACTGGCTCGAAGCCGAGTCGATCTACATCATCCGCGAGGTGGTGGCGGAGTGCCGCAACCCGGCGCTGCTGTTCTCGGGCGGCAAGGATTCGATCGTCATGCTGCACCTGGCGCTCAAGGCCTTCCGCCTGGGCGATCGCAAGATCGAGCTGCCGTTCCCGCTGGTGCACATCGACACGGGGCACAACTACCCGGAAGTGATCACCTTCCGCGACGAGCAGGTTGCCAAGCTCGGCGCGCGCCTGGTGGTCGGGCATGTGGAAGATTCCATCAAGCGCGGCACCGTGCGCCTGCGCAAGGAAACCGATTCGCGCAACGCGGCACAGGCCGTCACGCTGCTGGAAACCATCGAATCGCACGGCTTCGACGCCCTGATGGGCGGTGCCCGCCGCGATGAAGAAAAGGCCCGCGCGAAGGAACGCATCTTCTCGTTCCGCGACGAGTTCGGCCAGTGGGATCCGAAGGCCCAGCGCCCGGAACTCTGGAGCCTGTACAACGCCCGCATGGCGCAGGGCGAACAGATGCGCGTGTTCCCGATCTCCAACTGGACGGAACTCGACGTTTGGCAGTACATCGCTCGCGAGAACCTGGCCCTGCCGCCGATCTACTACGCGCATCAACGTGAAGTCGTGCGCAAGAACGGCCTGCTGGTGCCGGTGACGTCGATCACGCCCAAGGCCGATGGCGACGTGAGTGAAGTCCTGTCGGTGCGCTTCCGCACCGTGGGCGACATCAGCTGCACGTGCCCGGTGGCGAGCACCGCCGCCACGCCGGCCGAGATCATCGCCGAGACGGCCGTCACCGAAATCACCGAACGCGGCGCCACGCGCATGGACGACCAGACGAGCGAAGCCTCGATGGAAAAGCGCAAGAAGGAAGGGTATTTCTGATCATGACAACGCATTCGACGCATCCTGCATCGCACCAAGGCCTGCTGCGCTTCATCACCGCCGGTTCCGTTGACGACGGCAAGAGCACGCTGATCGGCCGCCTTCTGTACGACAGCAAGGCCGTGCTGACCGACCAGCTGCAAGCGCTGGCCAACGCCAAGAACAAGCGCACTGCCGGCGAGCAGATCGACTTCTCGCTGCTGACCGACGGCCTGGAAGCCGAGCGCGAGCAGGGCATCACGATCGACGTGGCGTACCGCTATTTCTCGACTGCGCGTCGCAAGTTCATCATTGCCGACACGCCGGGCCACGAGCAGTACACCCGCAACATGGTGACCGGCGCCTCGACCGCGCACGCTGCCATCATCCTGATCGATGCCACGCGTGTGACGACCGTCGATGGCAAGACGGAGCTGCTGGCCCAGACCAAGCGCCATTCGGCCATCGTCAAGCTGCTGGAGCTGCAACATGTGATCGTGGCCATCAACAAGATGGATCTGGTCGACTACAGCGAAACGCGCTTCAACGAAATCCGTACCGCCTACGATGCATTGGCCACGCAGCTGGGTCTGCGCGACGTCCGTTATGTGCCGGTGTCGGCGCTGCGCGGCGACAACATCGTGCACGCATCGGAAGCCATGCCGTGGTATCAGGGCGAGCCGCTGCTGGCTTTGCTCGAAGACCTGAAGGTGGAAGAGACCGCTCCGGCGGGCGACGATGCGCTGCGCTTTCCTGTGCAGCTGGTGGCGCGCCAGGATGGCTCGCAAGCCGATGACTTCCGCGGCTACATGGGTCGTGTGGAAGCCGGCACCGTGCGCGTCGGCCAAGCCGTGCGCGTGCTGCCTGCCAACCGCGAAACCACGGTGGCTGAAGTGCTGACGCCCAATGGCGCAGCTGAATCCGCCGGCCCCGGCGAGACCATCACCGTGCGCCTGGCGGACGATGTGGACATCTCGCGCGGCGACACCATCGTCGCTGCCCCGACCACTGCCGCCAACGCAGCCAAGAAACTGCATGCCGACCTGTGCTGGTTCGACGAACACGAACTGAACCCGGCCCGCAAATACGTGCTCAAGCACACCACGGCCACCGTGTTTGCACGCGTGTCGGATGTGGAGCGCGTGCTCGACGTGCATACGCTGTCGCACGAAACCGGCCGCAAGCAGATCGCGCTCAACGATATCGGTACGGTCAATATCAGCCTGCAGAAGCCGATCGTGTGCGACGCGTACGGTGACAACCCGGCGACCGGCGCGTTCATCCTGGTGGACGAAGCCACGCACCATACGGTGGCAGCTGGCATGATCCGTGCATTTTCCTGATGTGGATGGGGCGCGGTAAGTTGCGCCCCGCAGGAAAAAGCAAAGGAACCTAGGCAATGGAAGCGAAGACCCCCAAAACACTCGGCCGCGTGAGCTTGATTGGTGCCGGCCCGGGCGCAGCGGACCTCATCACGGTGCGCGGTGCACGATTGTTGGGCGAAGCCGAGGTCGTGCTGCATGACGCACTGGTCTCGCCCGAGGTCTTCCAGTACTGCCCGCAGGCCGTGCTGATTGCGGTCGGCAAGCGTTGCGGCAAGCGTTCGACCGCGCAGCGCTTCATCAATCGCCAACTCGTCGATCTGGCCACCAAGTACCAGCGCGTCGTGCGTCTGAAGGGCGGCGATCCGATGCTATTCGGCCGTGCTGACGAGGAACTGCAGGCGCTCGAGCAGGCCGGCATCGAATACGAAATCGTTCCGGGCATTACGGCAGCGCTGGCAGCTGCGTCCGCCATCCGCCAGCCGCTAACCAAGCGCGGCGTCGCCCGCAGCGTGGCGTTCGTTACGCAAGCCAAGGCGGCCGATCCGGATACGCCGCAACCCGAAGGCATTGTGCCGGAACCCGTGGCGCAGGCCGATTCGCTCGTCTACTACATGGGCCGCGATCAAGCCGCTTCCATCGCTGCAGACCTGATCGCCCGTGGCCGCGCACCGTCGACGCCTGCCTGGGTGGTCGAGGCTGCCACCACGCCCGAGCAGCGCTCAGCCTGTTTCACGCTGCGGCAAATGGCCGATGGCGCCGCTGCGCAGTGGATCAACCCTGAGCATCCGAGCTTGCTGATGATCGGCGACGCGTTTGCCGCGCGGGCCACGGCATCCGCGCCGGAAGTCCTCGTCAGCGAGCCGCACATCCTGGCCGCCTGAGCGACGCTCAGAACGCCAGTGCCACCTTCCCGAACACCGTTCCGGCTTCCATCGCCCGGAACGCCTCCCGCGCTTCCTGCCACGGCCGTACCTGATCGACGATCGGGTGCAAGCCGTGCAGCGCCAGCGCCCGGTTCATCGCCTCGAACGACGCGCGCGATCCGACCGAGGCCGGCCGGATCACCGCCTTGCGCGCGAAAATCTCCAGCGGATTCACGCCACCCTCGCGCCCGGCCAGATAGCCGACCAAGTGGATCTGCCCGCCCACCCGCAACGCTTTCAGCGAGCGCTGCAGCGTGCCCCCGCCACCCACTTCGATAACGTGATCGACGCCGCGGCCGTCCGTGCGCGCGAGCACCGCTTCGTGCCATTCGGGCGTCGCGCGGTAGTTGATCGTGTCCGACTCCGGCACACCCAGCCCCCGGACGCGCTCCAGCTTGGCGTCGCTGCTCGACAGCACGATGGGCCGCGCCCCGGCCATCAATGCGAACTGCACCGCAAACATTGAGACGCCGCCGGTGCCCTGCACGAGCACCGTCTCGCCGGGCTGCAGGCCGCCAGCCTCGATCAGGCAATGCCAGGCGGTGAGGCCCGCGCAGGGCAGGGTGGCCGCCTCGATGGCCGACAGGTGCGACGGCACAACCACCGCGCCACCCGCGTCCAAGCGGATGGTATCGGCCAGCCACCCGTCGATCGGGCCGCCCAGCATGCGGCGCGTGTCGGCGTTGCGGAAGTCTCCGCCGTCCCAGCGTTGCCAGAAGGTGCCGGCGACACGATCGCCAATGCTTACGCGCGTCACGTTCTCGCCAATGGCCACGACTTCCCCAACGCCATCCGACAGCGGGATCAGCGGCAGCGGAAAGCGCGTGAAGAACGTGCCGGAGACAATTTCCAGATCGCGGTAGTTGAGCGACGCGGCGTGCGTGCGCACGATGATTTCGTCGGGGGCGGGCGTGGGCGTGTCGCGCTCGATGGGGCGCAGGGCGTCGATGCCGTAACCGTCGGTCAGTGCCAGGGCTTTCATGGTGTCCGTGTCCTCCGTGGGGGAAAGCAACGCAACAGCGCGTCTGGCGATACTGTGGCGCCTTGCCTAAGATGAATCCAATTCAATTTGCTCAAACAAAACATAACTTCTAGGAATGTTTCCATGCTTGAGGAAATGCGCACCTTCGTGCTGCTGGCGCAGACCGGCTCGATTGCCCGTGTGGCCGAGCGCCTGCCGCTCACGCAGCCGGCCGTTACCAAGCAGATCCAGCGGCTGGAGCGCGCGCTGGATACGGTGCTATTCGACCGGCGCGTCAAGCCGTTCCGCCTGACAGCTGAAGGCGAAGCAGTGCTGGCACGCTGTCGCGCCATCGTGGGGGAGTTCGAGGCGCTGCGCAGCAGCGTGCGCGCGAGTGGCGAACCGGAAGGCTCGCTGCGCGTGGGCGTGAGCCATGCGGTGGGCGATGCGCGGTTTGCGCGCGTACTGTCGGGGTTGCGGGAGCGCTTTCCGGGCGTGTCATTCCGCCTGAGCTGCGAGTGGGGCGGTGTGCTGCGCGAACGCTTGAAACGCGCTGAACTGGACGCCGCGCTGTGGCTGACGCCGTCCAACGCCCGCGGTAACCATGCCGATGCGGACATTCGCGTGATCGGCACCGAGCCCGTCAGCCTGATTGCCGCGCCCGCGCGCAAGCTGCCGGCCACGCTGTCGATGGCGCAGGTCACTGACGAAGCGTGGGTGCTGAACCCCACCGGATGCGAGATGCGCGCCTGGCTTCTCGGCCGCTTCGACGCGGATCGGTTGACGCCCAACGTCGCGGCGGAAGTGCAATCGGTGCCACTACAGCACGCGCTGGTGGCCGAAGGCTTCGGGCTCGGGTTTGCGCCCGTGCGGCTGATCGGACCGCAAATCGCTGAGGGTTCGCTGTCGGTGCACAAGCTCACCTCGGCGCCCGCCGAGTGGGACGTCTGCGTGCAGCGCGCACCGTCGCTCGGCCGCATGGCGCGGGTGGTGGATGCGCTCGAATCGGCGCTGTCCACCGGCGCGGCAGTGGCGCGTTAATCACCTATGCCATTTCTGGACGCCCGCGAATGCCGCACGTCATCATCGAATACACCGCCAATGTCGAAGCCGATGCGCGCATTCCTGAGCTGATGCGCGTGCTCAACGATGTGCTGATCGGCCATGCGGATGTGTTTCCCGTTGGTGGCATTCGCACGCGCGCGCTGCGGCTCGATCAGTACCGCATGGCCGACGGCGCGGAAGACGATGCCTTCATCCACGTGACCTTCCGCATCAAGGCGGGCCGGCAAAAAGCCGTGACGGGGCCGATTTGCGCCGCGATGTTCGCCGCCATGCGCGCACACTTGGTCGACGTGTTTGCGCGCCGCTATCTTGGGTTGACGCTGGAGCTGGTGGAGTTCGACGCGCATGGCTTTCACGTCGAGAACAACGTGCATGCGCGCTTTGCGCGCGTCGCGGAACCGCAGTAGGACGTCTGGCTTAGCCGAGTTGCCGCACGCAGTAACCGGCGATGGCGTCGAGCACGGCGTCGTCTTCGCCAACGGCATCGGCGCAGCGGATGGAGAGCGTGGGATGGGCCTGCGCGCATTGCGCGACCAGCGCCGGCAGATCGCGCCGCAGGTGTCCGCCCTGGCCGAAAAACACGGGCACGATGGTGATGCTCTGCGTGCCGTTTGCGGCCAGGTCGTCGATGGTGCCCGGTAGATCGGGCGCCATCAGTTCAAGAAAGGCGAGGCGCGTGTCGACGTCAGGCTGCTGCGCAGCCAAACGCGCTTGCAGGCGATCGAATGGTTCACGCCAGCGGGCATCGCGAGCGCCATGCGCGAAGAGGACAAGTGCGCGGTCGGCCATCAGTGGCGCTCCACCCAGCGCAGGCTGACCAGCGCCAGTGCCAGATACAGCGCGCCCGGCACGATGGCCGTGAAGATGGCCGGCCACGTGTTCAACAGGCCGACGTGCGAGAAGAGATTGTTCACCAGCTGGAACGACAACCCCAGCATGATGCCCCCGAACACCTTCAGGCCAACCGCCCCCGCCCGCGCATGCAGATACGCAAAAGGCAGGGCCAGCGCCATCATCACCAGCACTGTGAACGGATAGACCACCTTCTTCCACAGCGCGATCTCGTAGCGCTGCGTGTCCTGCTTGTTGTCGCGCAGGTGACGGATGTACTGGAAGAGGTCCAGCGTAGCCATGCGGTCGGGTGTGACCATCAGCACGGACAGGATCTGCGGCGTGAGCTCGGAGCGCATCTCCTGCTGCGGCAGTTTGATCTGCTCGCCGCGGAAGTCAGGCGCCAGTGCATCGGGTGCGCCGGGCACGGCCTGCACAGTGTCCTGCGGGGCTACGCTGCCGGGCTTGCGCGGGAACTCAATGAAACGGGTCTCCGTCACGTCGTTCAATTGCCAGTTCTGGTGGCCCTGGTAGCGCGCTTGCTCGGCTACGCGGATCGAACTCAGGCGGTAGTCGGAATCGAATTCATAGATGCGCAGGCCCTTGATGGATTGGTCCGCCTGCAGCGCGCCCACGTTGACGAAGCGGGTGACTTCGCCACCCGTGCCGTCCGGCTTGGCAGGGCCGCGATCCTTGACCCACACGCCGGAGCGGAAGCCGGCCGACACCGTCGCGCCCAGTGCTTCCAGTCGCACCTTCTGTGCGTACTCTTCGGCCTTCGGGCCGATGAATTCACCAAAGATGTACGTAACCAGTGCCAGCGGCAGTGCAATCTTGAACAGCGACAGCAGTGCACGGCGCGTATCGAGCCCGGCCACGCGAAAGATCGTGAACTCCGACTGGCTCGCCATCTGCGAGAACACATAGATGGCGCTGATGAGCGCCGCCACCGGAATCACTTCGTACACGCGCGTCGGCGCCTGCAGCATCACGTGGAAGAACGCGATGAGCGTGGTGTAGCGTCCGACCACCGAGCCCAGTTCGCCCAGCATGTCGAAGAAGATGAACAGCGCCAGCACGGCAAACAGGATGAAGACGAACACGCCGTAGATCTGACGCGCGAAGTACTTCTCATAGACCGGCATCTTCATCACGCACCCGCCTTCTTGGGTGCGAAGCCGAGCAGGGCGGAAATCCCTTTCAGGCCCGCCGCGCTGTAATGGCGGAAACGGAACAGCAGCACCGCGCAGATGAAGGCGACAAGGTGGATCGGCCACCATGCCATGAACACGTTCATCTTGCCCTGCGAGACCCACGCCTGCGATAGGTTCAGCAGGTTCGAATACGTCAGGTAGATCAGCACCGCGAAGATCATCGGTGTGTAGCGGCCCAGGCGCGGGTTCACGTAGGCCAGCGGAATGGCGATCAGCACGAAGTTCAGCGCCAGCAGCGGTAGGCCGATCCGCCAGACCAGCTCACCGAGGTTCTCGGGCGTCGGGTTGGCGAGCAGATCCTTCGTGGAGCGGCTCTTGGTGGGCAGGTTGGCGTCTGCCTGCGGCGGCTTGTTGGCGACCTTCACGCCGTATTTGTCGAATTCGACGATGCGGTAGTCGAGCTTGCCGGGCGTGCCTTCATAGCGGCGGCCCTTGTCGAGCACGACAAAGCGGTCGCCGTTTGGCATGGTCTTGAATTCGCCGGTCTTGGCCATCGCCACGCCGATCTTGTCCTGCTCGGCATTGGCGACGAACAGGTTGCGGGCGTGCTTCATGCCGTTATCGACGCCCTCGATAAAGAGGACGTAGTTGCCGTGCGCGGGCTCGATGAAGCGGCCGGCAGAGATCATCGACAGCACATCGCGTTGCTCGAAGCGGTCTCTGAACAATGCACTCTGTTGGTTGGCCCACGGCCAGCCGAACAGGGCCAGCAGCGCCACCAGCACGATGAACGGCAGCGAGAAGCGCAGCACCGGGCGGATGAAATCCGTCAGGCTGATGCCCGAGGTGAACCACACCACCATCTCGGAATCCTTGTACCAGCGCGTCAGCACCAGCAATACCGAGATGAAGAGCGTGGCGCACAGCAGGATCGCCAGGTAGCCCAGCGTTGCCAGGCCGATGAGGAGCAGGACGTCGTTCGGGTTCGCTTCGCCGTTGGCAGCCATGCCGAGAATGCGGATCACCAGGGTGGTCAGCATGAACGTCAGCAGCACGAGGAAGACGGCGCCGGCGGTGAAGGACAGTTCGCGTCGCAGGGCTTGTTCAAAAATCATGCGGATGCGGGAAGGGAGGGCGAGGTCTAGGCCAGGTTGGGACGATGCGTGCCCCACTAGGTTCCATCGGAGCCCCCGCGCAAAATGGCGGATAATGTGGGCTTTCGTTGACTCGCCTCATAGAGAGAAGCGCGATGGAATTTAGCACAAAAGCCCTGGACTGGGCCAAAGCAGGCGCCCTGGCCGCCAAGAGCGATTGCCTCGTGATCGGTCTGTTCGAGTCGCAGACCCTGGCTGGCGCCGCAAAGGCGCTGGACGTGGCCACCAAGGGCCTGGTCGCCCGCCTCGTCAAGCTGGGCGACTTCGAAGGCAAGCGTGGCACGTCGCTGCTGCTGCACGAAGTGGCCGGCGTGGGCGCTGCCCGCGTGCTGCTGGTCGGCCTGGGCAAGGAAGCCGACTTCACCGACCGCGCCTACGCCGAAGCCGTGCGTACCGCACTGCGCGCCCTGGCCGGCACCAAGGCCGCCAGCGTGACGTGGACGCTCACCGAGCACGCCGCGCGCGACAAGGACACCGCCTGGGCCGTCCTGACCGCCGTCACGCTCATCCGCGAGGCCAGCTACCGCTTCATTGAGCGTCATCCGGAACTCAAGAGCAAGCGCGACAAGAACGGCACCAGTCTGCGCAAGCTCGTGCTGGCCGTGCCGGCAGCGGACGCCAAGGCCGCCAGCGTAGCCGCCACGCGCGGTACCGCCATCGCCAACGGCATGGACCTCACGCGTGATCTGGGCAACCTGCCATCCAACATCTGCACGCCGACTTACCTGGCCAACACCGCGCGCCAGATTGCCAAGGATTTCAAGCTCAAGGTGGAAGTGCTCGGCCGCAAGCAGATCGAAGCTTTGAAGATGGGGGCCTTCCTGGCCGTGACAAAGGGCAGCGTGGAGCCGCCCGCGTTCATCGTGCTGCGCTACGAGGGTGGCCCGGCCAAGCAGGCCCCGGTGGTGCTGGTTGGCAAGGGCATCACGTTTGATACGGGCGGTATCTCGCTCAAGCCCGGTGAAGGCATGGACGAGATGAAGTACGACATGTGCGGCGCCGCTTCGGTGCTGGGCACGCTGCGTGCTGTGGCTGAAATGGGCCTCAAGCAGAACGTCATCGCCGTGGTGCCGACCTGCGAGAACATGCCCAGCGGTGTTGCCACCAAGCCGGGCGACGTGGTGACCAGCATGTCTGGCCAGACCATCGAGATCCTGAACACCGATGCCGAAGGTCGCCTGATCCTGTGCGATGCGCTCACCTATGTGGAGCGCTTCAAGCCGGCGGTGGTGATCGACGTGGCAACGCTCACGGGCGCCTGCATCATCGCGCTCGGCCACATCAACACCGGCATGTACGCCCGCAGCGATGCGCTGGCGGGCGCGCTGGTGGCGGCCGGCAAGCAATCGCTCGATACCGCGTGGCGCATGCCGCTGGATGAGGAATACCAGGAACAGCTCAAGTCCAATTTTGCCGACATGGGCAACATTGGCGGCCGCCCGGCCGGTAGCGTAACGGCCGCCTGCTTCCTGGCGCGCTTTACCGAAAAGTACGACTGGGCCCACCTGGATATCGCCGGCACGGCCTGGAAGAGCGGCGCGGCCAAGGGCGCCACGGGCCGCCCGGTGCCGCTGCTGACACGCTTCCTGATGGACCGCGGTTGATCACGCAGAGGCAAGGTACCGTATGACCCGCGTCGATTTCCACAGCAATGTGCCCGGCAAGCTGGCGTATGCCTGCCGGCTCGTGCGCAAGGCCTACGGCGCGGGCCAGAAAGTGATCGTGGTCGGAGATCAGGCTGCGCTGGAAGCGTTCGACACGCAGTTGTGGACGTTCAGCCAGCTCGATTTCCTGCCGCATTGCGGCCTGCGGCATCCGCTGGCTGCGCAGACGCCCATCCTGCTGGCCGATGCAACGGAGCCGCTGGACGACGCGCCGCATCACGACATCCTGGTCAACCTGTCGCCTGAACCGCCAGCACTGTTCGCGCGCTTCAGCCGGTTGATCGAAATCGTTGGCGATGACGATGCCGACCGCGCCGCTGCGCGCGATCGCTTCCGTTTCTACCGCGATCGCGGTTATCCGATCCAACACCACGACGTGGGGCGCGCATGACCGACGGACGTTATCCCGGGTCCCATACGGACAACAACATCCCCGTCCTGACGGAGATTGTCGAGCTGGAGGACGCGGCACCTGCGGCAGCGCCCGCCGCGAATCCGCCCACGTCTGCTGAAGCTCCCAACGTGGACGTCCCGCCCGCCCTGCGCGAGCAGGGCCTTGCGCCCACTTCGGCCATGCCGCCCGCAGGCACCGACGCGGCGCGCGTGATGGGTGACGTGATGTGGCGTTTCCAATCCGAATGGCCGGCGTTGATCGAAGCGCAGTGCCGTGCCGCCATGGAGTCGCGCCTGTCGCTGCTGAGTGAACAGCTGGCGGCGGAGCTGACCCGCACGCTCGAGGCCCGCCTGATGGATTGGCTAGGCGCCGCGCTGGACGATGCGTTGGCCGCGCAGCAGAAGCCGCCGCAGCGCTGATCGCACAAAGAAAAACCCGCCGTCCGGCGGGTTTTTTGTTGATATGGCCCCAGCTTAGTCCGTTACCGCGCCTTTGCTGGCCGTTGCCGCCAGTTTTGCAAACTTCGCCAGCACGCCACGCGTATAGCGCGGCGCGGGTTGCTTCCATGCTGCACGGCGGCGCGCAAGCTCATCGTCAGGCACATTCAACTGCAGCAATCGCTGGTGCGCGTCGATGGTGATCGAATCGCCTTCATGCACCAAGCCGATCGTGCCGCCCACGTACGCTTCCGGAGCGACGTGGCCGACCACCATGCCCCACGTGCCGCCCGAGAAGCGCCCGTCGGTAATGAAGCCGACCGACTCGCCCAGGCCCTTGCCGATGATGGCTGAGGTCGGGGCCAGCATCTCCGGCATGCCCGGGCCGCCCTTTGGCCCCAGATAGCGCAGCACGAGAATGTCGCCTGCCTTGATCTGGTCGCCCAGGATTGCGCTCATCGCGCTTTGCTCGTCGTCGAACACGCGGGCCGGGCCGGTGATGACGGGGTTTTTCAGGCCGGTGATCTTCGCCACGGCGCCTTCCTCGGCTAAGTTGCCTTTCAGGATGGCAAGGTGGCCTTCCTTGTAGAGCGCCTTATCGATCGGCAGGATCACGTTTTGATCAGCGCGCGGCTGGTCGGGCACGTGGGCGAGTTCTTCAGCCAGCGTCTTGCCGGTGATGGTGATGCAATCGCCATGCAGCAGGCCGGCGTTGAGCAGCAGCTTCATCACCTGCGGAATGCCGCCGGCCTCGTGCAGGTCGGTGGCCACGTACTGGCCCGAGGGCTTGAGGTTGCAGATGACGGGCACGCGCTGGCGCACCCGCTCGAAGTCATCGATCGTCCATTCCACTTCTGCCGCGTGGGCGATGGCCAGGTAGTGCAGCACGGCGTTGGTGGAGCCGCCGGTCGCCATGATGACGGCCACGGCGTTTTCGATGGATTTGCGCGTGATGATGTCGCGCGGCTTCAGGTCGCGGCGCACGGCTTCGACCAGCACGCGCGCGGATTCGGCTGCGCTGTCGACTTTCTCCTGATCGGGATTGGCCATCGTCGACGAATACAGCAGCGACATGCCCAGCGCTTCAAACGAAGAACTCATCGTATTGGCCGTGTACATGCCGCCGCAAGAACCGCTCGACGGGCAGGCGTTCTTCTCGATGCCCTCGAAGTCTTCCGCGCTCATGCGGCCAGCCGTGAATTCGCCCACGGCCTCGAACGACGAAACGATGGTCAGGTCCTTGCCTTTCCAGTGACCCGGCTTGATGGTGCCGCCATACACGTAGATGCCCGGCACATTCGTGCGCGCCAGGGCGATCATGCCGCCGGGCATGTTCTTGTCGCAGCCGCCGATGACGACGACGCCGTCCATCCATTGGCCGTTGACACAGGTCTCGATGCAGTCGGCAATCACTTCGCGCGAGATCAGCGAGAACTTCATGCCCTCGGTGCCCATCGACATGCCGTCGGAAATGGTGGGCGTGCCGAAAGTCTGCGGATTCGCGTGGGCTTCTTTTACCGCTGCCACGGCGGCATCGGCCAGCTTCTGCAGGCCCGAGTTGCACGGCGTGATGGTCGAATGGCCGTTGGCCACGCCGATCATTGGATTGTTGAAGTCGTCTTTCGTGTAGCCCAGCGCGTAGTACATCGAGCGGTTGGGCGAGCGCGCCACACCCTGGGTGATGTGCTGCGAACGCTTGTTGTCTGGCATGGGAGTCTCCGTGGGGTCGGCACTATCGTTGTAGTCAACAGCCTGGCGCCCAGCATGCGCTTGGAGGAATAGAGCGTCAAATATATTATTTGCGATCGATTCAGTCGAAAAAACTATCAATCCACGCTATGGATCTGCGCCAGCTTCGCTACTTCGTGACCGTTGCCGAAGAACTGCATTTCGGGCGCGCAGCTGAGCGGCTTTCGATGACGCAGCCACCGCTGTCGCAGCAGATTCGCGCGCTGGAAGACGAACTGGGCGTCACGCTGTTCCATCGCACGCAGCGCTCCGTGGCGCTGACGGCCGTCGGTGCGCGCTGGCTGGTCGAGGTGCGGCGTGTGCTGGCCGAGGCGAATGCGCTGCCCGGCCTCGCGCAGCGGCTGGCGCGCGGGGAGGTCGGCTCGCTGTCGCTGTCCTTCGTCAGCACCGCCGATTACGGCATCCTGCCCGCCTTGCTGCGGCACTTCCGCGATGCGCGTCCCGACGTGCAGCTTCTGCTGCGCGAGGCCACCAGCGATGTGCAGATCGAAGCGCTCCTGGCCGGCGACGTAGATGCCGGCGTCGTGATTGCGCATCACGCCGGCTCCGTGCCGGGCGAACTGGAATACCGTCCGCTGGTGCGCGAGCGTCTCGTGCTGGCGGTGCCGGCGTCGCGCGCGGCGCAATGGGGCGTGGAGCCCGGTCAGCCGATAGCGCTGGCGGATGTCGCGACCGAACCGCTGATCATCTTCCCGCGTCGATCAGCGCCTGCGCTGTATGACATCATTACCGGCTATCATGCCGCGCACGGCGGCCGGCCCGAAGAACCCGGGGCTGCCACGCGGATCGGCCAGGAAGCCATCCAGATGCAGACCATCGTCAGCCTGGTCTCCGCTGAGATGGGGATTGCGCTGGTCCCGGCATCGCTGTGCAACCTGCAGCGGACCGGCGTGGTCTATCTCGAACTCGCCGCACCAAGCCCGTTCATCGAGACCGGGTTGGTGTGGCGGCGAGATGCGGCTTCGCCGGTGCTGCCGTGGTTCGTGGCCAGTGCCGAAGCCGTTGCCAAGCTGCAAGAAGACAACCAAACCTGAAACCCACAGGATTCATGCTCATCCATCCGCAATTCGACCCCGTCGCCCTGCATCTGGGGCCGCTCGCCATCCGCTGGTACGGCCTGATGTATCTGGCGGCGTTCATCATGTTCCTGTGGTTCGGCCGCCTGCGCACGCGCCAGCCGCACATCGCAGCCGAAGGCTGGAGCGGCCGCGACCTTGACGACATGCTCTTCTACGGCGTGCTCGGCGTAATTCTCGGCGGGCGCCTCGGCTACGTCCTGTTCTACAAGCCGGATTGGTATTTCGCCCACCCGCTCGACATCTTCAAGGTCTGGGAAGGCGGCATGGCCTTCCACGGCGGCTTCCTCGGCGTGGTCGTCGCGATGATGCTGTATGCGCGCATGCGCGGCCGCTCGTGGATGCAGGTGACCGATTTCATCGCGCCGATGGTGCCGTGCGGCCTCGCAGCGGGGCGCCTCGGCAACTTCATCAACGGCGAGCTGTGGGGCCGTGTGTCGTCGCCCAATCTGCCGTGGGCGATGATGTTCCCGCAGGCGCAAGGCGAAGACCGGGAGTGGCTACTCTCGCACGCGCAGGAGGCGGTCACCAGCGGCGTGCAGGCCCTGTTCGACCAGTACCACATGCTGCCGCGCCACCCCTCGCAGATCTATCAGTTCCTCGGCGAAGGCGTGCTGTTCTTCATCCTCCTGTGGCTGTATGCGCGCAAGCCGCGGCCGACGGGCGCGGTGTCGGGCGCATTCCTGCTCGGCTATGGCGTGTTCCGGTTCGCTGCCGAATTTGCGCGTGAGCCGGACAACTTCCTCGGCCTGCTGGCGGCGAACCTGTCGATGGGGCAGTGGCTGTCGCTGCCGATGATCCTGATCGGCATCGCCATGCTGGTTTGGTCTTACCGTCGTGCAGGCAACGGCGCAAAAAACCAGGCGCACGCCTGACGCTGCTACCGCACACATAGAAAAAGCCACCGAATGTCGGTGGCTTTTTTCATGGAGCGGCTCGCTGCTTATTTCAGCATCTGCACGGCGCCGGAAACGATCACCGTTACCTGCGCCTTGCCGCCTTCGATAGGCACCGGCGCCGAATCGAACGATGCCGGAGCGGCTGCCATGCGCATCATCGGACGCGGGCCCGGGTTGTTGCTGCCCTCGCTCACGTGCACATCGCGAATCGTGTAGCTCGTGTAGCCGAACAGCTTGGTGGTCGTCAGGGCCTTGTCGCGGAACGAGTTCACGGCCTGGTCCACCAGTTTGGCTTCCGCCGCCGTGCGCGCCTCGCGCGAGAGCGTGAAGTTCACGTTTTGCACCTGCATCTGGTTGGCCAGTTGGCCTGCCAGCTTGGACGCCGCTGCAAAGTCCTTCGACGTGATGCGCACCTCCGCACGGCCACGCCAGACGCTGATCTTGCCGTTGCGATCGGTGTTTGGATAGATATTGAAACCGCCTGTTTCTGCCTGCACGCCGGACGTGCGCTTTGCCTGGTTGATCACCTCATCGGCCTTGCGCGACAGAGCCGTGGAAATCGCGCCCGGGTCGGCACCTTCCTGCTCGGCGCTCAGCGTGAGCGTGACAGTGTCAGTCGGCACTTCGGCCACGGCCTGCGCGTCCAGCGACAGCACGCCTGAATGATTCGTTTCAGGAGCGGCTTGTGCGAAAGCAGTCGTCATCATTGCAGTCCCCAAAATGGTTGCGGCCAGGACAGATTTCATTGTGTTCTCCCAAAAAAGCAATGTGATGCGTCTGACTGGCTGTTGCGCGCATCGTTCATCACGTTTGTAACAATTCCCTGCCGATGCCAACCATTCACTCAGGATCGCGCATCAATTTGGTTGTGATGTAACGCCATTGCGCGGGCGTGACGGGCGTGATCGAAAGGCGGTTGCCGCGTTGCAGCACCGTCATGTCGGCGAGCTGTTCCTGTGCACGCAGCGTGGGCAAATCGATCAACGCGCATTTGCGCACGAACTTCACGTCGACGAGCATCCAGCGCGGCGCTTCCGGCTTCGAGGCGGGGTCGTGGTAATGGCTCTTGGCGTCGAATTGCGTGGGATCGGGATAGCTGGTCGAGCAGACTTCCGCCAGCCCCGCGATGCCAGGCTGCGGACAGGAAGAGTGGTAGAACAGCACGCCATCGCCGACGCGCATGCGGTCGCGCATGAAGTTGCGTGCCTGATAGTTCCTGACGCCGGTCCAGGGCAAGGTGCCTTCGGCGTGCAGCGTGTCGATGCTGGCCTCGTCGGGCTCGGACTTCATCAACCAGTATTGGGTGGCCATCGTGTGGGGTGCGCGGGCGACGTGCAGGGAGGTGACGGTGTGCGCAGCATAGCAACACGGCTGCGGCCTCGCCATTGGCGCTGTGGCAATGGCGGGCGTATCGAGGATAGACAAAGAAAAAGGCGGTAGCGCACACGTGCACTACCGCCTTTTATTGGGTCCCCACCTTGGCCGCTAGACCCGCATCCTGAACCCAAGTGAGGTTCAGAGTGGCAGCGGAAGCCGCATTTCGGGTACATCACCGGCGCAGGGAGCCCACGACTTGCGTCGCACGCTATGCACTGGAAGACGCGCTCGCCCACACGGCATATCCCGCACCAAGCAATGCTTATCGGTTCAAGGAATTAATGGCCATGGCGAACCAGGCAGGGAAACTGTCAGACGCATCATCACGCTGTGTTTTGAGCGCATGGCGATGCGTCTGAAAGATTCATCGCAGGCAACCGTTTTTCTCTACTCTGTAGCCGCTAAAGCCTTATGCTGCAAGGGTTTGCGGGAGATTCCGGAAGCCATTGGGTGACACTATACACCCGTTCGCATCCGAACCCAAGCCCGGATGCGATCCGGTTACAAACACGTTTTGTATTGAGTCAAATGACTTCGCCGTACTGGCGCAGCGCCTCGTCCGTGCGGGCGTTCAGGTCGGCCAGTTTGGCGCGAATTGTGTCGATCGGCAGGGCCGAATCGGAGGCGGCCTGGCGCTGCATCGACAGCAAATCCGAGGCGATGCTGATGGCGGCCATCACGGCAACGCGCTCGATGCCCTTGGTGTTCGAGCCGTTCTTGATGCGGGTCATCTGGTTGTCGACCATGGCTGCGGCTTCACGCAGGGCCGCTTCGTTATCGACCGAGACAGCAAACTTGTAGGGCTGCCCGGCGATGTTCACTTCAATTTGCTTGCTGCTCATGCTTAGGTCTCCGAGTGCGGGGCGGGGGCGGCCGTTGTTTCTTCGGCGCCGGTGGCCTGGCCGAGGAGGTCAAGCTGGCGCGCGTCGGTGGCCGTGGGCAGCTTGTCGAGAATCGATTGGATGCGCAGTTGCGCTTCTTCGATCTTGGCATTGAGCACGCTGCGATCGGCGACCATCGCGTCGCGCTCGGTCTTGGCGGCCTCGGCTTCCGCCTGAAGCCGCTCGACTTCGGCGCGCAGGCGCTGGTTCTCGGCGGCTAGCGCATCGGCGTGACGCAGCACGCGCGCGATCTTGCCGGCAAGTTGTTCGAGTTCGTTCAGCATTGGGTGTCAATCAGAATCGAGTGGGGGGATTTTAGCCGATCATGCGCGTCGCGCCTGTCCTCCATACGGATGCGCAATATGCGGCGGCATGAGGCGACGCAGCCGGCACAGCGGGCGTAGGGTGTGTTTTTACCGCGAATGTGGCAAGTTTTACGCGCCTTTTCCGTTAAACTTCGCCGCGTCCTGGTGCCCGCAGCACCATCTGCAGTTAAACGGGAAGCAGGGAGCGCGCGCCCCAAGCGATGCGCCAACCTGCGCTGCCCCCGCAACGGTAAGCGAACGTCGCGTGTGCCCGCCATCTCGCAAAGAAGATGGGTGCCGCGCGGTCTGTCCATACGCCACTGTTCCCTCGGGAATGGGAAGGCGGACAGGCCGCTTCGCCAGCCCGGATACCGGCCAGGACGGTGGATCTCAGAGCCGATGTGCAACCCTGGAGGGAACCGCATCGAGATCCTGCTGCCAGCGACCCGCGGGGGAACGGGTCGGGCTGACGCTTCTTGTCTTTTCAACATGAGCTTGACTACAAAGCGGCCACTCCGGATGCCCCGGACGGCCATGCGCGCGCTTGCCGGCGCACTAACGGGGGTTATGGCAGGTGCAGTTGCGCCGGCCTGGGCACAAAGCAATACACAGGCAGCCAGCACCCCAGTGGGTGAACTGAACCCGACGGTGGTGACCGCCTCGCGCAGCGAGCAGCCCCTATCGGATGCGTTGCCCCATACCACGGTGATCTCGCGCGCCGACATTGAGCGCTCGCAGGCGCCGGATGCCGTGACGCTGCTGCGCCGCGAAGCCGGCATCGAGATCGCGCAGAGCGGTGGCCCCGGCTCCACCGCCAGCATCTTCATGCGTGGCGCCAGTTCCAACCAGACGCTGATTCTGATTGACGGTGTGCGCGTGAGTTCCGGAACCACGGGCAGCGCCCAGATCGACCAGCTGATGGCCGATCAGATCGATCACATCGAGATCGTGCGCGGAAACGTCTCCGCGCTGTACGGCTCGGACGCGATTGGCGGCGTGGTGCAGATCTTTACGCGCAGCGGCAAGGGACATCCGCCGCTGGCCAATGCGGAAATCGAGTACGGCGCGCGCAATACCAGGCGGGCGCAGGCGGGCATCGGCGGCTCGCTGGGCGAGCGGGGCGATACGTCGTTCGCGCTGTCGGTGTCGGAGTTCAAGACGAATGGCTTCTCCTCCATCAACCCGTTGCAGGCGCCGAACGCCAACCCGAACGACAACTACTACACGAACAAGAGCGTGTCGGCACAGTTGTCGCATCGGTTCTCGGCAGACTGGCAGGCCGGGCTGACCTACCTCCAGACCTGGGGCGATGTCAGCTACGACAGCGCCTTCGGCCAGCCTACCGACATCAACGTCGCGCACAACGTGGTGCGCTCGATGTCGGCCTACGTAGACGGCAAGGTGACGCAGGACTGGAAGACGCGTGTGACGCTGTCCCAAGGCGATGACCGCAGCTTGAACTACACGAACGGCGTGTTGCAGGTGCCGGCGCGTTTCAACACGCGCAACCAAACGGCGAGCTGGCAGAACGACTGGGCCTTCATGCCGAATCAGTTGCTCAAGGTGGGGCTGGAGCATCTGCAGACGAGCATCGACAGCGACGCCTACGACGTGCCCACGCGCAACGTCGATTCCGCCTACATCGGTTACGAAGGCAAGTTCGGTCCGCACCAGTTGCAGTTGAACGTGCGTCGCGACCGCTACTCGGACTTTGGCGGCGCCAACAGCTACTACGCCGGTTACGGCTTCGCGTTCAACCCGCAATGGAAGGCGGTGGCGAGCGTGAGCAACGCCTTCCGCGCGCCAAGCTTCAATGAACTGTACTACCCGTTCTTCGGCAACCCGAACGTGCAGCCCGAGAAGGCGCGCTCGGTGGAAGGCGGCGTGGAATACAGCAGCGCGATCGGCTTGGTGCGCATAACGGCGTTCGAGACGGACTACAGCAACCTGATCACGGCCGTATGCGATGCAGACTTCAATTGCTCCGCAGCCAACGTCAACCGCGCACGTGTGAACGGGCTCGAGACGTCGTATCGGGGTTCGATCTATGGCGTGGACCTGCGTGCGAGCTTTACCATGCAGAACCCGCAGGACTTGTCGGCCAACCGGCTGCTGTCGCGCCGTGCACGGCACTTTGGCAGCGTTTCGGCGTACAAGACGTTCGGACCGTTCTCTGCGGGTGTGGAGTGGAATGCGGCGGGCGATCGTCAGGATTCGACCAAGACACTCGGCGGCTATGGCCTGCTGAACCTGGTCGGCCGCTACCAGATCACGCCTGACTGGGCGGTGTCGGCACGTGTTGAAAACGTGACGAACAAGAACTACCAGTTGATCTATCCGTACAACACGGCATCGCGTGGGGTGTTCTTCACGCTGTCGTGGCAACAGCACGAACCGAAGCGATGACAACACCTGCACTGCCCGCACGCGGTTTTGCCTGGCGACTGTGGTTGCTGCTGGCGCTTGCGTGCGTGGTGGTGCTGGTGGCGTCATTGATGCTCGGCAGTGTGAAGCTGTCGCCCGCCGAGGTCTGGCGGGCCCTCTTTTTTGGCAATAGCGGTGGCGACAGCCTGGCTGCAGGCATCGTCACCGAATTGCGCTTGCCGCGCGCCGGCGCTGCATTTGCTGCCGGCGGGCTGTTGGCCTTTGCCGGGGCGCTCATGCAGATGCTGCTGCGCAATCCGCTGGCCGATCCGTATGTGCTGGGCGTGTCCGGCGGCGGGGCCGTGGCGGCGCTCACGGCGATGTTGTTTTCGCTGCCGTGGTGGGCGGTGCAGACGAGTGCCGGCGCGGGAGCATTGCTGTCGATGGCGCTGGTGGCGGCGTTGGCGCGTCAGCACCTGTGGCGTGGCGAGCCCGGCGAGGCCAACGCGCGCTTGTTGCTCGGTGGCGTAGTCATGGCCTCCGGCTGGGTTGGCCTGATCACGCTTATCTTGACAGTGGCGCCCGAGAACAAGCTGCGCGGCATGATTTTCTGGATGGTCGGCGACTTGGGGGGCGCCGATCGTTACGCGGGCGCCTTGATGGCGCTCGTGGTGGCCGTGGCCGTGATGCTGCCCCATGCGCGCGACCTGAACGTGCTGCTGACCGGCGAAACTCGCGCCCGTGCGCTGGGTGTGCCCGTGGCGCGCGTGCGTGCGTTGATCTATGTGGTGGCTTCGCTATGCACGGCGGTGGCGGTAACCATTGCGGGCTCGGTCGCCTTTGTCGGCCTGCTGGTGCCGCACATGGTGCGCCTGGCATGGACACGCGACGTGCGCATCCACCTGCCTGCCACGGCGATGGCTGGCGGCGGGCTGCTGATGCTGGCCGACCTGATCGCCCGAACGCTGATCGCCCCAACGCAACTGCCCGTGGGCGTGATCACCACGCTGCTGGGGGTGCCGACGTTTCTCTACCTGCTGATGCGGAGCGCGCGATGAGTTGGTGGCGCCGCCCACGTCCCGCAACGGACGCATGCGCGCAGTTGGATGCGGCGCCCGAACTTGCGCTGCGCGATCTGCGGGTGACCATCGATGGACGCGTGTTGATCGAGCGGTTGTCGATGACGGCCACGGCAGGCCAACTCTGGTGCGTGGTCGGACCGAACGGCGCGGGCAAGTCGACATGGCTTGCCGTGCTGGCTGGTTTGCGCTTGCCGGACGGCGGCAGCGTCACGCTCGACGGTGTGGCGCTTGCCGACTGGCCTGCACTGGCGATGGCCCGCCGCCGCGCGTTTCTGCCGCAGACCTTGCATGACACCTTTCCGATCACGGTGTACGACGCCGTGATGACCGGCCGCCACCCGCATCTCGCGCGCTGGGAGTGGGAGGGCGATGCGGATGCACGCGCTGTAGATGCCGCGGTGTCTGCGCTGCAGTTGCAGCCCCTTGCGCAACGCGATGTGCGCACGCTTTCTGGCGGTGAACGTCAGCGCGTGGCGATGGCTGCCGTGGTGGCGCAAGAGGCGCGCGTGCTGCTGCTCGATGAGCCCGTTGCGCACCTCGATTTGCATCAGCAGGTTGCCGTGCTGCGCCTGTTGCGCGAAGGCTGCCGCAAACACGGCTGGTTGGTCGTGCTGACGGTGCATGACTTGAACCTCGCACGCCGCTTCGCCACGCACGCGCTGCTGATGGATGGCGAAGGGCATACCACCGCCGGCATCGCTGCCGATGTGCTCACCCCCGAGCACTGCGCGCGCGTGCTGCGCACGCCGATTGCCGAGGTGGCCGACGGCCGCCGTACGGCCTTGATTCCCGATGATTCCGATGACGACTGAAGACAACAATGACGCGCTGAACGAGCGCCACCGCTCGCGCATGCAGCGCAAGAAGGCCGTAGTGGATGCCAAGATCGCCGCCGCCACCGACGTGCGCGGCGTGCTGCTCGTCAACACCGGCAACGGCAAGGGCAAATCCAGCTCCGGCTTTGGCATGGTGATCCGCGCCATGGGCCACGGCATGCAGGTCGGCGTGGTGCAGTTCATCAAGGGCGCAATCCCGACGGGCGAGGAGCGTTTCCTGCGCCGGTTTCCCGAGCAATGCAGCTTCCACGTGATGGGCGAGGGCTACACGTGGGAAACGCAGGACCGCACGCGCGACATTGAAAAGGCGCAAGCCGCATGGGCCTGCGCGCGCGAGCTGTTGAACGATCCGACCGTCGGCCTCGTGCTGCTGGATGAACTGAACATTGCGCTCAAGTACAACTACCTTGACGTGCAGACCGTGCTGGCTGACTTGCGCGCGCGCCCGCCGGCGCAGCATGTGGTGATTACCGGGCGCGGTGCGCCGCCCGAGCTGATCGAGGCTGCCGACACCGTGACCGATATGACGCTCGTCAAGCATGCGTTTTCCCAAGGCATCCAGGCCCAGCCGGGAGTCGAACTGTGATGAACCAAGCCATGCACATTCCACCATTTGATGATGCGCTGCGCGCGCGCCTGCAGGTCGCCGTGGACAGCAAGACCAAGCCGCTCGGCGCGCTGGGCCGGCTCGAATCGCTGGCCGTGCAGATCGGCCTGATCCAGAACACCGATACGCCGCAGCTCACGCGCCCTGCAATGGTGGTGTTTGCCGCCGACCACGGCATCGCCCACGCGGGCGTGAGCGCCTACCCGCAAGCGGTGACCGCCCAGATGGTGCTCAACTTCATCGCGGGTGGTGCGGCTGTCAATGTGTTCTGCCGCCAGCATGGGTTTGCATTGGAGGTGGTGAACGCCGGGGTCGCCACACCGTTGTGGACTGCGGATACGCCCGGCCTGGTCGACGCACCTGTCGGCCCCGGCACGCGCAACTTCGCCGACGAGGGTGCTACGCAAGCCGCCATGACCGCCGACGAACGCGACCGCGCCATGGCACTCGGCGCGCAACGCGTGGCACACCACGCGGCGCTCGGCACCAACGTGATCGCGCTGGGCGAAATGGGCATCGCCAACACGGCCTCTGCCGCGTGCCTGATGGCGCGGTTGTGCAATCTTCCGGTCGCGCAATGCGTTGGCCGCGGCACGGGGCTCGACGATGACGGCCTTGCCCACAAGCGTGCCGTCCTGGAGGCTGCAATGGCCAAGCATGCAGACGTACGTGAGCCGCTGGACGTGCTTGCGTGCTTCGGCGGCTTCGAGGTCGCGGCGATGGTGGGTGCGGTACTCGAGGCTGCGCAGCGGCGCATGGTCATCCTCGTCGACGGGTTCATTGCCACGGCCGCGGTCCTGGTGGCGGCGCAGGTGGCGCCCGACGTGCTGCGCTATTGCGTATTCGGGCATGTGTCAGACGAGCGTGGGCATCGCGCGCTGCTGGAGGTGCTCGATGCGCGGCCGCTGCTGTCGTTGTCGTTGCGGTTGGGAGAGGGCAGCGGTGCGGTGCTGGCGTATCCGGTGGTCGTGTCAGCCGTGGCGTTCCTGCGCGAGATGGCGACCTTCGCCAGCGCAGGCGTGAGCGGGCGCGCATCGCCATGAACGCCTTGCGTGAACACTGGCAGGCGCTGTGGACGGCGGTCGGGTATTTCACCCGCATCCCCGTGCCGGCGTCGGTTGGGTTCTCGCAAGCGGGGCTGAATCGCGCGGCGCGCTACTTTCCGCTGATCGGGTGGTTGGTGGGCGCCGTGGCAGCCGCGGTGTATTGGCTCGTGTCACGCACGGTGCCCGCGCCCGGTGTGGAGGTAGCCGTGTCGATGGTGGCTACGCTGCTGCTGACCGGCGCGTTTCATGAGGACGGTCTGGCCGATTGCGCAGACGGCTTTGGTGGCGGCTACACGCCTGAAGACCGGCTGCGCATCATGCACGACTCGCGCATCGGCGCGTTCGGGGCGATTGCCGTGTGCATGGCGCTGCTGCTGAAGTGGCAATTGCTCAGCGCGATGGCGCCGCATGGCATGGGTATCCTCGTTGCAATGGTGGCTGCGCACGCTGCAAGCCGCGCGGCGGCCGTCAGCTACCTGCTCACCCACGACTACGTGCGCGCCGAAGGCAAGGCCAAGCCCGTTGCGCAACGCATGCGATGGAGCGATGCCTTGTGGGCCGGCGTGTTCGGCATCGCGCCTTTGCTGTGGTTTGGGCCGATGTGCACGGCGCTCATTGCTGGCGGGTTGATCGTTGCGCGCTGGCTGCTGGGCCGCTACTTCGTGCGCCGCATCGGTGGCATCACGGGCGATTGCCTGGGCATGGCGCAGCAGATTTTCGAGCTGCTGATCCTGTGGGGGTTGCTGGCATGGATGTCATCCTGATCCGCCACGCGCGGCCTGCCATGGCGGCCGGTCTCTGCTATGGCCGCACCGATCTGGATCTGGCTTTGCCGATGGACCCTGCGCCTTCAGCCATCGTCGAGAAGCTCAGCGCCCACACCCCACATCGCCTGTTGGCGAGTCCATTGCAGCGCAGCCGTCTGACGGCCGAAGCCTTAGCGCAAGCGGCACAGCTTCCCGCGATCGAGATCGATGTGCAATTGATGGAACTCGATTTCGGCGCCTGGGAAGGCTGCCAGTGGGATGACATCCCGCGCGCAGAAATCGACCAGTGGGCGCGTGATCTTGTGCACGGTAATCCGCATGGCGGAGAGTCGGCGGCGGATTTGCTGGCGCGCATGACGACCTGGGCCGAGGCAACAAGCGCGACGCCCGCGGCTTGCGTGTGGGCGGTGACGCATGCCGGCTGTATGCGTGCACTGGCGTCGCATTGGTTGCAGCGGCCGTTGGCCGAGACGCTGCAATGGCCGTTGCAATGGGGCGCAGCCTGCGGCTTTCGCGTGCAGCCTGACGCATTACCGGTGCTGCTGTTCTGGAACCGCTGACCGGCGGCGCGGCTCAGCGGCTCAACCCGTTGGTGGTTTGTGAACCGAGGCGCCGCGTGCGGGCTTGCTCCAGGTCTTCGCACAACAGCGTTGCCGCTTCCACCAGGCGTGGTCCGAATCGGTTGATCAGGTCGCCATTGATGGTGAAGAGGTTGCCGCGCTGCACGGCCAGCAATTGCGGCCAACGCTTCCACGCGTCGAGTGTGTCGATCGGGCGGCTGCCTTGCGTGGCGCCCATGCTCGCGGTCAGCAGCACTTCGGGGTTCGCAGCGATGACGGCTTCGGGCGAAACGGTCGGCACCAGCAAGGGCTCGCCCGCAAACACATTGCGGCCGCCGCACAACGTCAGCATGTCAGAGAAGATGTGCTGGCCGTTGAGCGTCATCAGCGGCTGTTCCCATACCTGGTAGAACACCGAAACCGGGGGCCGGCTCGCGTAGCGCTGGCGCAATGCATCTGCGCGTTGGCGGAATTGCTGGGCCGCGTCGTGCGCGCTGGCACGGGTGTCGAGCAGCGTACCGAGTGCCTCGATCGAGCGCGGAATATCGCTCATGCGATGCGGCTCGGAGAAGAACAGCGGAATGCCCAGCGCACGCAGCCGGTCGATCTGCTTCTGCGCGTTGCCGTGGCGCCAGACCACCACCAGATCGGGCTTGAGGGCGGCAATGCGCTCCAGATCGAGCGAGCGGTTATCTCCCACGTGAGGAATGTCGCGCGCAGGAGGCGGGTAGTCGCTGTAAGCCACGGTGCCGACGATGCGTGCGCCGCCGCCGGCCGCGAACAGCAGCTCGGTCGCATGCGGGGCGAGGCTGACGATGCGTTGAGCGGGGCGCTGCAGCGTAACCGTGGCACCGCTATCGTCTGTGACGGAAATGGCGGCAAGTGCCGGTGCGGCAGCGATCGTGAGCGCAATGGCGGAGAGGCCGCACGCAAGCACGCGACGGGTGAGACGAGAGAGGCAAGCGGGCATCGGGGGGGCAGGTCAAGCAGGGTGCGACAGCGATGCTAGCGCATCGGCAAGGCGTTGCCATCCAGTCTCATCCGGCGGCAAGCCGAAGCGCAGGCCGCTGACGGGTACATCGAACAGGCGGGTCCAGATGCCAAGGCGCGCCAGGCTTGCATGGAGGGCCGGTGCATGCGGCGCGCGTGCCCAGGCAAACAGCGGGGTGGCGGCATTTGGCAAGCCGTGGCGATCCAGCAACGCCGAGAGCCGCGCCCCCGCATGCTGCAGTTGCGTGCGCGTTGAAACTTGCCAAGCGGTATCGGCCAGCGCCGCACGTACCACAGCACGGGCGGGGCCGTTGACGGTCCAGTGCCCGAGCGCCTCGCGCAGCGCAGACACCAGCTCAGGCGCCGCCAGCGCGAAGCCGATGCGCGCGCCCGCCAGCCCGTAGAACTTGCCGATCGAGCGCAGCACGACGAGCCCCGGCACGCCAGCCAGGGGCGCCAATGTGGGGCCATCGTCGAACGCTTCGATGAATGCCTCGTCCACGATCAACGACCCGCCGCGCGCATGCAGGCGCGTGTGCCAATCGCGCAGGGTCTCTGCGGGCAGCACGCGTGCCGTCGGGTTGTTCGGGTTGACGACGACCAGGTGTTGCACGTCGTTTGGCAGGTCGCCGAGGAAGGCGGCTTCGGGCAGCGGCACGACGTCATGGCCGGCGCGCGCAAAGGCGGGCGCGTATTCGCTATAGCCGATCTGCGCGATGCCGGCACGCCCACGTGGCAGCAGGGTCGGAAGGGTGCGGATTGCTGCTTGCGAACCTGCAACCGCCAGCACCGCCCGCGCGTCGATCACGCCGCAGTGCGCGGCGGCCTGGGCTTCGAGGCCATCGTCTTCGGGCAGGCGCAACCAGGCATCGGGTGGGATCGGCGGGATGGGGTAGCCATGCGGGTTGATGCCTGTGGACAGGTCAAGCCAGGCGCCGGCAGGCTCTCCGTACTGCGCGCGTGCGGCCGCGAGATTGCCGCCGTGGACGATGGCGTTCACGACAGGCGCCACACCAACGCTGCGATCAGCCCTAGTACGCCGAGCCACAACAACAACGTGCGCGACACGAGTGTCAATGCCCGCGCGATATCGGCTGCGGCCGCCATTTCTCCGGTGCCAAGCGAAGGGCGCGCTTCGTCCACGCCTTCGTACCGCGCTGCGCCGCCGAGCTGAACGCGCAGGCTGCCTGCACCAGCAGCCATCACCGGGCCAGCGTTGGGGCTCGACCATTGCGGGGCTTGCGTGCGCCAGCAGCGCAGCGCATCGGCGGTGTGGCCGAGTAGCGCGTAGCTGATTGCAGTGAGTCGCGCGGGCATCCAGTTGAGCACATCGTCGATGCGGGCCGCCGCCCAGCCAAAGCCGGTAAAGCGCGCATTGCGGTAGCCCCACATTGCATCAAGCGTATTGGCCAGCCGATACAGCACGACGCCCGGGGCGCCTGCCACCACAAGCCAGAACAGCGGTGCGAAGACGGCATCGCTGCCGTTCTCCAACGCGGATTCCACGGCGGCGCGCGCGATGGGCTCATCGGTGGCTTGTGTGAGGTCACGCGAGACAATGCGCGAGGCGAGGGCGCGTGCACGCGGCAGATCCGCATCGCGCAGCGCAAGCGCGATCGGCGCGATGTGGTCATGCAGGCTACGCGCGCCGATGGCGAAATAGAGCGCGATGGCATCAAGCGCTGCCACCGGCCACGGTGACACATCACGCGCAATGACGACGAGCCATCCCGCCAGCAGCACAAACGGCAAAACGGCGACTGCCCATGCAACGAGACCGACGACGCGCGACCACGCTACCGCAGCAGGTACGCGGTTCATACCGTGTTCAATTGCGGTGGCGATGCCCCCAAATCCGACCAGCGGATGCCAGCGCGGCACCTCGCCGAACAGCCGGTCGAGCAGCACGCCCGCGAGCGCGGCCAGCGTCACGAGCGCCCATCCGAGATCGAATACGCCGCCCGACGACACGCTCACGTTGCAGCGCCGGGTGCCGGCCCTTTCACCACCATCGGAATGCCGGCCACCAGCAGATGTACGTTGTCGGCCAGCGCGGCGAGGCGTTGGTTCAGCCGGCCAAGCTCGTCCACGTAGAAGCGCGTGACGGCGCCCATCGGCACTACGCCCAGTCCGATTTCGTTGCTGACAAGGATGACCTCACCGGGCAGCAGCGGCAGGGCGGTAAGGAGCGCATCGATCTCGGCCGTCCAGGCCGCGGGCGGCGTGACGAGGCCTGTTTCGGGGTATTCGTGATGCTCAGAGAAGAGCAGATTGTTGAGCCACAGCGTCATGCAATCGACCAGCACGCAGCCACCGTGCTGCGCGTGCGTGTAGAGCGCTTCGGCCAGGCGCACGGGCTCTTCGACCAGCCCCCAGTTGGCCGGGCGTCGCGCGCGGTGGAGGGCCACGCGCAATTGCATCTCTTCATCGCCCTCGCCGGCGGTGGCGACGTACGTGACGGGGCCCGCGCATTGCAGCGCGAGCTGTTCGGCGTGATGGCTTTTGCCCGAGCGGGCACCCCCGAGAACGAGTGTGAGGCGGCGTGACATTCCGGCATTTTAGCGAGGGCGCGGCGGCCAAGCACGATAACGCCGATGCGATAATCCGCGCATGTCGAAAGCTCCATTTCCTGTGCCGCCAGACTCGCTTCGGGGCACGCTGATGATCCAGGGCACCACGTCCGATGCTGGCAAGAGCACGTTGGTGGCCGGCTTGTGCCGCGTTGCGCATCGTGCGGGTGCGCGCGTGGCGCCGTTCAAGCCGCAGAACATGGCACTCAACAGCGCCGTCACCGCAGACGGTGGCGAGATCGGCCGCGCCCAGGCGTTGCAGGCGCAGGCGGCGGGCGTTGCCCCCACGGTCGACATGAACCCCGTGCTGCTCAAGCCCAACAGCGACACCGGCGCGCAGATCATCATCCACGGTCAGCCGCGGTGCGACCTCGATGCCCGCGCGTATCACGACTACAAGCCCACCGCCATGGCTGCCGTGCTCGAATCGCACACGCGGCTGCGCGCGCGTTACGACCTCGTGCTCGTAGAGGGTGCGGGCAGCCCGGCGGAGGTCAACCTGCGCGACAGGGACATCGCCAACATGGGGTTTGCCGAAGCCGTCGATTGCCCCGTCGTGCTCGTCGCTGACATCGATCGCGGTGGCGTGTTCGCGCACCTTGTCGGCACGCTCGCCTGCCTGTCTGACAGCGAACGTGCGCGCGTGGGCGGGTTCATCATCAACCGGTTTCGCGGCGATATTTCTCTGCTCACGCCCGGGCTCGACTGGCTGACCGCGCAGACGGGCAAGCCGGTGTTGGGTGTGCTGCCGTATCTGCACGGCCTTCACCTCGACGCAGAAGACGCGGTGCAGACGGCGCAGCACACAGCCTCAGCCGATGCGCTACGCGTTGCTATTCCGGTGTTGCCGCGTGTGTCCAACCACACCGATTTCGACGCGCTGCGTGCGCACCCGCAGGTGGATGTCCGCCTGGTCGGGCCAGGCCAGCCGGTTCCGCCCGCCGACCTCATCATCCTGCCCGGCAGCAAGAGCGTGCAGGCCGATCTCGCCTGGCTGCGTGCCAATGGCTGGGAGGCGGCCATCGCGCGGCATCTGCGCTACGGCGGCAAGCTGATCGGCATCTGCGGCGGCATGCAGATGCTGGGGCGGCGCTTGCATGATCCGCACGGGCTGGAAGGCGCAACTGGCAGCATCGAGGGTTTCGGCTATCTCGATTTCGAGACGACGCTGGAGGCTGCCAAGCAGTTGCGTCAGGTGCGTGGCTCCTTGGCGGAAAGCGGTGCGGCCATCGCCGGCTACGAAATCCACATGGGCGTGACCGAGGGGGCAGCGCTCACGCGCCCCGCCGTGCACCTCGATGATGGCCGCGCAGATGGCGCGATCTCCGCAGACGGGCAGATCCTGGCGACTTACCTGCACGGCTTGTTCGACACGCCCGAGGCGTGCCGCGCGTTGCTTGCCTGGGCCGGTGTGCGCGATGCGCAGGCGCAGGACTACGCCGCATTGCGTGAGGCATCGCTCGAACGTCTTGCCGACACGTGCGAAGCGCATCTGGATCTCGCCACGCTGTTCCGAACGCTGCCACGTGCAGGGTGAGCCATAATTACCGGATGGACAGATCCGCTGGGTGACTAACTCGGCACATGATTCGACGAGCGCAAGGAGGCAGGCATGCCGGTGGCCGTTGTAGCGAATCCGAAGGGCGGGGTGGGCAAAAGCACGCTGGCCACCAATCTGGCCGGCTACTTTGCGGCGCGGGATCACGCCGTGATGCTGGGCGACACCGATCGCCAGCAGTCCTCACGCGAATGGCTCGCCTTGCGCCCCGAAACCGCCAAGCCCATCCGCACGTGGGAAATCAACGCCGACCACATCGCCAAGCCGCCCAAGGGTACGACGCACGTGGTGCTCGATACGCCGGCGGGCCTCCATGGCTGGCGGCTGGGGGATCTCGTCAAGATGTCCGGTTACGTGATCGTGCCGTTGCAGCCTTCCATGTTCGACATCCTTGCTACGCAGACCTTCCTGCGCAAACTGGCCGATGAAAAACCCGTGCGCCATGGCGAGGTCAAGTTGGGTGTGGTCGGCATGCGCGTGGATATGCGCACGCGCGCGGCGGAACAGCTCCAGCGTTTCGTGCAGGGGCTGGACGTACCTATCCTCGGCTATCTGCGGGATACCCAGAACTACGTCCAGCTCGCCGCGCATGGCCTGACGCTGTGGGACGTGGCGCCCTCGCGCGTGGCCAAGGACGTGGAGCAGTGGAGCGGCATTCTCGACTGGTTGGGGGAAGCGCCTACGCAGGCGAGCGCTACCGACACGTCGGCGGCGGCATGAAAAAAAAGCCCGGCACTGCCGGGCTTTTTCGTGGGGCGAGGCTACATCGCTCAGATCTCGAGGTTATCGATCAGGCGTGTCTTGCCGAGCTTCGCGGCGGTCAGCACGACCAGCGGTTCGCCTGCAGCGATGTTCTCGGGCGTCGGTTTCTGCAGGTCGGAACGGCGGCGCACGGCCACGTAGTCGGGCTGCCAGCCGCGGCCACGCAGATACTCCATCGCCTTGGTGGTCACCTCTTCGTGCGAAGCCTGGCCTTGCAGCACGGTTTCCAGCACGTCCTGACGGACCTGGTGCAGCGTGCGGTACAGCTCGGGCGCTTCGGCGCGCTCTTCGTTGGTCAGGTAGACGTTGCGCGACGACAGCGCCAAGCCGTCATCCGCGCGCACCGTTTCGGCGGGGATGATATCGACCGGCAACGCAAACTGATGCGCCATGCGGCGCACGATCATCAACTGCTGGTAATCCTTCTTGCCGAACACGGCCACGCGGGGTTGCACGCAGCAGAACAGCTTCATCACCACCGTGCACACGCCTTTGAAGAAGCCGGGGCGGAATTCGCCTTCCAGCGTGTCGCCCAGGTCGTGCGGCGGCTCGACGCGGTACTCCTGCGGCTCGGGGTACATGTCGCGCTCGGTGGGTGCAAACAGCACGTACACGCCTTCCTTCTGCAGTTTCTCTATGTCGTCCTGCAGCGTGCGCGGGTACTTGTCGAAATCTTCGTTCGGGCCGAATTGCAGGCGGTTCACGAAAATGGACGCTACCACCGGATCGCCATGCTGGCGTGCCAGGCGCATCAGGCTCAGGTGGCCCTCATGCAGGTTGCCCATGGTCGGCACGAAGGCGACGCGGTTCTGGCCGCGCAGCTGATCGCGCAACTCCTGGATCGACGAGATGACTTTCATTCGCTTTGGTGGTGATCCGACCGATTACGTCGGAGAGTAGGCAAGGCGCACGTAGATGGGTGCGTACGGTTCGGCCTGCGTGATTTCGAGCAGCGATTCGCGCGAAAGCTCGAGCATGGCGACAAAGTTGACGACCACGATGGGTGCGCCCTTGCCGGACTGGATCGCTTCTTCGAACAGCTCGGTGAACTCCATGAACCGCGCGTGCTGCAGGCGGCGCAGGATCTGGCTCATGTGTTCGCGCACGGACAGCTCTTCGCGCGAGATCTTGTGGTGCTGCGTGAGCTTGGCCCGGCGCAGGACGTCTGCCCAGGCGACACGCAGGTCGTCGGAATTGACGTCGGGGTAGCGCGGCGCGAGGCTCTGCTCGATATAGACCTGTGCGCGCAGGAAATCGCGGCCCAGTTGCGGCACGGTGTCGAGCTTCTGCGCCGCGAGCTTCATCTGCTCGTACTCGAGCAGGCGGCGGACCAGTTCGGCGCGCGGATCTTCGGGCTCCACGCCTTCGTCGGTCTTCTTGACCGGCAGCAGCATGCGCGACTTGATCTCGATGAGCATGGCCGCCATCAGCAGGTATTCGGCAGCCAGCTCAAGGTTGGTCGTGCGGATCTGCTCGATGTACGCCAGATACTGCCGCGTGACCTGCGCCAGCGGAATGTCCAACACATTGAAGTTCTGGCGCCGGATCAGGTACAGCAGCAAGTCCAGCGGCCCTTCAAACGCTTCGAGAAAGACCTCGAGCGCGTCGGGCGGGATGTAGAGATCTTGCGGGAGCTTGAACAGCGGCTCGCCGTAAAGCCGCGCAAAGGCGAGGCCGTCGACCTGCGCGGGCGTGGAATCCTGATCGGGCGCCACGCTGGGCAGCTCGACGGGCAGTGGCAGCTTGTCCTGCGCGGAAGTGGTCATGCGGCGGTGAGCCTGGCGGGCCGAGGGCCGGTTGGCCGATCAGTCCAGCGAGTAGACGTACGGCTTTTGCGGCACGCGGGCGGACTTGGCGCGGGCGCGCTCTTCCAGGTCGATCGGGTCCTTGTCCCACAGCAGGGACCGGCCTTGGCGCTGCTGCGCTTCCAGGTCGGGCTTCTGGGTCTTGAGTTCTTCCAGGAACTGGGTGATCTCGGACTTGTACAGGGCCATGGCGGTATGTGATGTTGGGTGATCTTGCCCGCGCGGAAAGGTCCCGGGCGGAAAACCGGCGCATTTTACCGTATTGGCCGTCCTGACGGCCTTGGGCACGGCACGTGCGAAACCCCTCGGGCCGATCCGGAAGGCCGCATTCGTTGCATTTGCCTCGGCACCCGCCGGGCCCGGTATGGTCAAATACGCCTTTCCTTCGATTCAGCCGACCCGTGGGGCGGCGCCACGCTTGCCACGATGACCGGCTCCAATCGACCATCGCGACCGTCACGACCACCACGCTTCCGTTTTCTGGGTTTGCCCGCCGCCGCGCTGGCGGCCGGCTTTGCGCTGTCCCTTGCCTGGGCCCCGGCGCACGCTGAATACGACGTCAAGATCGATGCGCCGAAGTCCATTCGCGATTTGCTTGAGCGCCATCTGGACCTGTCGCGTTACAAGGATCGCAAGGACATCACCGACGATCAGCTCCAATACATGGTCGAGACCATTGGCGACCAGGTCACCAAGCTGACGGCCACCGAAGGCTATTTCGTGCCCAAGGCGACCGCGAAGCTGGACGGCCCGCCGGACCACCGTGTAGTCAATGTGAAGGTCGAGCCCGGCCCGCGTACCACCATCGACACCGTGGCGCTCGACTTTACCGGCGCCATCACGCAAGACGCCAAGCGCATCGACGAGTTGAAAAAATCGTGGAGCCTGCAGCACGGCATGGCCTTCCGCCAGTCGGGCTGGGATAAGGCCAAGGACGACGGTCTGGCCGCTCTCCAGAGCAAACGTTATTACGCGGCCAAGCAGACGTCGTCGCAGGCACGTGTGGATCCGGACGAAAGCAAGGCAGACCTGTCGGTCGGCTATGACAGCGGTCCAGCCTACACGCTGGGGCCGCTGGAAGTGCAGGGCTTGTCGCGCTACCCGCTCAGCATCATCAACCACGTGAATCCGCTGCGCGTGGGTGAAGACTACTCCGCCGATCGACTGCAATCGTTGCAGGCCGCCATCCAGGGGCAGCCGTATTTCTCCAATGCCATCGTTGACCTGGGCGACGACCCGAAGAACCCGGTCAACGCGCCGGTGCGCGTGCGCGTGCGGGAGTACCCGCCCAACCGCATCACCAGTGGTGTGGGTTACGGCACGGACACGGGCGCCTCGGTGGAGGGGCGCTATCAATATCTGAATCTGTTCAGCAAGGCATGGGTGCTCGATACGCAGGCCCGCATCGAACAGCGCCGTCAGTACCTGTTTGCCGGCGTGACCGTGCCGCCCGACGACAAACAATACGTCAACAGTCTCTACACCAGCATGGACCGCACCGACACGTCGGGCACCGACACGCGCAGCTATCGTTCCGGCTTCAAGCAGACGCGCGTACGCGGCATCTATGAGACGTCGTTCACCGTTGATTTCTACTACGACGATCTGCGCCCCGATGGTGCCGAGCGGCAGTTGAGCAAAGCCCTTGTCCCGGGGTTCGCCTGGACGCGCCGCGACGTGGACGACCCGCTGTTCCCGCGTCGCGGCAACATCATCACCACGCAGATCGGCGCGGCAGTCAAGGGCGTGCTGACGGACCAATCGTTCGTGCGGTCATACAGCCGCATCCGCCAGTTCGTGCCTGTGGGGCAGCGCGATATCTTCGTCGCGCGTGGCGAGCTGGGCGCGGTCATCACCTCCGGTTCCGGCGATGGCGTGCCGGCCACGCTGCGCTTCCGCACGGGCGGCACGCAGTCGGTGCGCGGTTACGATTTCCAGAGCATCGGTAACGACGTCAACGGCAGCACGTTGCCGGCCAAGTTCCTCGTCACCGGCGGGGTGGAGTATCAACGCTGGTTCCTGCCGCAATGGGGCGCCGCCGTGTTCTGGGATACCGGCACCGCCACCGACAACTGGTCGGAGCGTCGCTGGTTCAACGGTGTGGGTGTCGGCGTACGTTGGAAGAGCCCGGTCGGACCGATCCAGCTCGACATGGCCTATGGCATCCAGCAGAAGCAGTTCCGGCCGAGCGTGTCGCTGGGCATCGCGTTCTGAACATGACGATGACCGATCCGCAAACGCCCGAACCGAAGCAACCCGAAACACCGCGCCCCGAGCGTCCACAGCGCGGCTGGGGCCGCCGCACGCTGCGCTGGTTCGGCGTGTTCATCGCCCTTCTGCTGGCGATCGTGCTGGCACTCGCCGGTTGGCTGGTTTGGGCCATCCATTCGCAATCGGGCACGGCGCAGTTGTGGTCGCTCGCTACGCGCTTTGGCAACGCTTATGTGTCGGGCAAGCTGGAAGGCGGCACGGTGCGCGAGGGCCTGTCGCTGCGCGATCTGCACGTGCGCGCCGGCAGCACGGAAGTGCGCATCGACCATGTGGAGGGCCGCTGGGCCATCACGCGTGGCCCGTGGCATGCGCACTTCGCGTATCTCCGTGCCGGCAATGTCGAGGTGATCCTGCATCCGACGCCGCCCACACCGCCGAGTGGTCCGCCCAATTCGCTGGTGCTGCCGCTGGCACTGGATGTGGACCGCCTCGCCGTCGAGCGGCTTGCCATCCGGCAGGGCACGTCGACCACCGAACTGAAATCGATTGCCGGCAGCCTGCACACCGACGGCACGCATCACAACGTGCTGCTCGACGGTATGGAGACGCCTGCCGGCAAGCTGGCCGCCACGCTGCGCATGACCGGTACGCGCCCGTATCCGCTCACCGGCGCCGCAACGCTGGCCACGCAGTTCGAGGTGAACGGGCAGAAGCAGGATGCGGCGGTGTCGGCGCAACTGTCGGGCTCGCTGGAGGCGTTGCATATCGAGGCGACCGGGACCGGCGCCAAGCTGACCGCGCAGGCGCTGATCGATGCCACGCCGTTCGGCGCGTTGCCCTTGTCGCGCGCTGTCGTATCGGCGGAGCATGTGAATCCGCGTGCGTTTGCGCCGGGCGCGCCAGAAGCATCGTTGTCGATCCACGCTGACCTGCGTCCTGACGAGAAAGCCAAGACGTTGACGGTGGCGGGCCCCATCCAGATCGACAACGCACAGCCCGGCACGCTCGACAAACAGAAGCTGCCGCTGCAATCGCTGCGTGCTCAGGTGCGGCTGGACGAAAACGATCAGCAACTCACCGGCCTCGACGTGCGGCTGCTGGGCGGCGCAGTGCTCACGGGCGGCGCCGATGTGCAGAAGGGGCATGGCGCACTCCGCGTGGATGTGCGCCAGCTCGATCTGCAGGCGCTGCACGCATCGCTGGAGAAGACGAAACTCGCTGGCCCCGTCACCGTGGATTTTGCGGGTGGCACGCAGCGTGTGGCGCTTGATCTGGCGGGCGGCGACATGCGCGCGCAAGCGAACGCCGTGCTCGATGCGGCGCAGATTGCGGTGGAGCGCGCCCAGGTGTCGTTGGGGCGCTCGCGCCTGACGCTTGCGGGCACACTCAAGCACGACGATGCGCAGTCATTCGCCTTCAAGGGCAACCTGGCGGAGTTCGACCCGTCGCGGCTGGCCAAGGTGGCCAAAGGCCGCATCAATGCCGAGTTCGACGCGCGCGGCACGCTCGGCGAGCCGATCGACGCCGCCATCAAGTTTGCGGTGCGCGATAGCGATTACGCCGGCTTGCCGATGACCGGCGACGGCAACGTCCACGTGCGCGGCGAACGCCTGCTGCCCAGTGACGCCAAGCTCGACGTGGCCGGCAACAAGGCGAGCCTGCGGGGCAGCTTTGGCGGGGCGGGCGACCGCATGCATGTCGACGTCGATGCGCCGCAGCTCGCACGCTTGCAGCTTGGGGTGAGTGGGGCGCTGACCTTGTCCGGCGATGTCTCCGGCACGATCAAGCGCCCGCAGGTAGACGCGACCTTCCGCGCGAGCCAACTGGCTTATCAGGGAAACAAGATCGACACCGCCAACGGCCGCGCGCAGATCCGCGACGGGATCGACGGGCCATTGCAGTTCGAATTGACCGCGCAACGTGTGACGGGTCCGAGCCTGTCGTTGCGAGAAGTGCATGCCACGCTGGACGGCACGCGGCGCGCCCACCGCTTCCGCGCCGACGCTGACGGCAACGTACGCAATCAGCCGTTCAAGTTCGCGCTGGCAGGCGACGGTGCGCTCACACCCGGCAAGGACGGCGATGGGTGGGACGGCACGATCTCCACGTTGTCGGCCCAGGGTGCGCCCAACCTGCAACTCACGGCGCCTGTGAAGCTGTCGGTGGCACCGGGCCGCCTGATGATGGGCCGCGCAGACCTGACGCTGGACCAGACGCCCATCCACATCGAGCGTGTCGAATCGACCCAGGGCCACGTGCGCAGCGCCGGCCGCTTCGATGGTTTACAGATCGCGCGGGTGCTGGAGCTGGTGCGCACCTGGACGGGCCAGGCTCCGCCGGTACGCACGGATCTTGTCGTCGATGGCCAATGGGATCTTGACCTCGGAAACACGGCCACCGGCACGGCGCGCATCGCCCGGCGCAGCGGCGATCTGTCGATCAACGCCGGCCGTGGTTTCACGCCGCTGGGCCTGACCGAAGCGACCGTGGAAGCGCGCGGCGAAGGCATGCGCCTGGGGCTGCGCGGCAACGTGCAGTCGACGCGCGTCGGCAACGTTTACCTTGATGCGGGTGTCGGGCTTGTGCGTGATCCGGGGCCTGGCACCTTGGCGCTCATGGCGCCCTCGTCGCCGCTCTCCGGCGGTTTGACGATCAGCCTGCCGCAACTCAAGAGCATCGGGGACCTGCTTGGGCCGGACGTCGCAACGGACGGGCAGCTTGCGGCCAGCCTGACGTTCGCCGGTACGGTGGGCGCGCCCAAGGTGAGCGGCTTCCTGACCGGCCAGGACGTTGACGTGGCGCTGTACGACCAGGGCATCCGCCTGACCAAGGGCGTGGTGCGCGTGGCGCTCGACCAGAACGTGGTTGACCTGCAAGAGGTGGTGTTCCACGGCGGTGACGGCACGGTGCGGGCGCAGGGCCGCGTGCAGCTTGGCGAGGCGAACCCGAACCTGGCAGGCTCCATCGTTGCCGACAAGCTGCAACTCTTTGCCGATCCGGACCGCACGCTGGTGCTGTCGGGGCAGGCCCGCATTGCCAACGACAACGACCGCGTGGCCATCACCGGCAAGTTCAAGGTCGACCGCGGCCTGTTCGATTTGCCAAAGGACGGCGCGCCGTCGCTCGGCGACGACGTGGTCATCGTCCGTCGTGCCGATGCAGCACGCAACCAGGCCGAACGTGGCGTCAAGCGGGAAGAAAAGCCGGCTGGCCGCTTCAGCCCGGTCGTGGATGTTGATGTCGATTTTGGCGACAACTTTCGCTTCAAAGGGGCCGGTGCAGACCTGTCACTCGGCGGCCAGATGCACGTGCACAGCGAACCGCTCGTGCCCCTGCGCGGCACCGGCACGATCTACGTGCGCGAGGGCAGCACGTACGAGGCGTTCGGCCGCAAGCTGGCCATCGAACGCGGCGTGCTGAACTTCGTGGGGCCGATCAACAACCCGTCGTTCAACATCACCGCCATGCGGCGCAATCAGGAAGTCGAAGCGGGCGTGCAGGTGACCGGGACGGTGCGCCAGCCGCGCGTCAAGCTTGTCTCCGAGCCCAATGTGCCCGATGAAGACAAGCTCTCCTGGTTGATGTTCGGCTATAGCGCATCAAACGCTGGCCTGGGCCAGCAGCAGGCGATGTCCGGCGCGGCACTCGGCCTGCTGGGCAACGTGGCCGGCAAGAACGTGGCGCGGCGCTTCGGGCTCGACGAGTTCTCGATTGGGCCTTCCACCGCTGGCCTGACCGACCCGCAGGTGGTGAGCCTGGGCAAGGCAATCTCGGAGCGCATCACCGTTGGCTACGAGCAGAGCCTGTCCACGGCCGATTCCATCGTCAAACTGACATGGCAGTTTTCGCGGCGGTGGTCGGTGGTGGCACGCGGCGGCACGATCAACGGCGCGTCGGTCCTGTTCAACAAGCGTTGGTAATCAGTTGGCCCGGCTGCCAGAATGGCGGCGGGCACATGTTTCACACGAGGAGTTCCATGCCGCATCTTCGTCAACTCGCACAAGTGGGAGTCACCATGGGCGTTCTGGCTTCATTGCTGGGGCTGTTCGGCTGTGATCAGCAGAAGGTCGACCAGGCCGTGGATCGTGTGGGCGATGCCGCCAAGCGGGCATGGCAATCGGCCAAGCCGGACAACCTGCTGTTCAAGGGCATCGTGGCGGGGCAATCCACCGAGGATGATGTCAGGGCCACCGCCGGCCAGCCCGAGATGATCTGGGAGAACGAGGGCGGCACGCGGCAGCTTGAGTATCCGCGCGGGCCTGAAGGAACCTCAACGTGGATGGTGACGATCGGGCCTGACGGGCACGTGCAGAAGATCGAGCAGGTGTTGACCGCCGAGAATTTTGGACGCGTACGTGTGGGGCAGAGCAAGGACGATATCCGCCGCATGCTCGGCAAACCTGGGAAGGTCGAGGTGTTTAAGCTGAAGCAGGAAGAGGTTTGGGGGTATCGGTGGATGGAAAGCGCGACTGAACGGGCTTTCTTCAATGTGCACTTTGGGGCGGATGGGCGTGTTACGACGACTTCGCGTAGTGATGATCGGTTGAATGGGGCGTAACTGATTGCTGTTTGGGCTGTCGCCTCGAGGAGGTTCTGGTGGTGCATCCCTTGCTTCATCCCCTGCCGGGGCTGACTCACTTTCTTTGGCAAGACAAAGAAAAGTGGGTCGGTCCCGGCAGGGAACGAAAGGGGAGTGGACCACCAAGGCCCGCCCCCAAAACAACCATTACCGCACCCGCATCCCCGGCACTGCCCCAGCATGCGGCTCAAGAATATAAAGCCCCGGCTGAGCCTTCTCATCGGCAGCCGAAGCCGCCAACACCATCCCCTCCGACATCCCAAACTTCATCTTGCGCGGTGCGAGGTTGGCCACCATCACGGTCAGCTTGCCCACAAGATCTTCCGGCGCATATGCCGACTGGATGCCCGAAAACACGTTCCGCGTTTGTCCTTCGCCCACATCCAGCGTCAGCTGCAGCAGCTTGTTTGATCCTTCCACGCGCTGGCAGGCGACGATCTTGGCCACACGCAGGTCGATCTTGGCGAAGTCGTCGATGGTGATGGTGTCGGCCATCGGCTCGATCGCGGCAACACCGTTGGCGGCAGCAACCGGTGCTTCTGCGGTGGCCTGCAGCGACTGGCGATTGGCTTCCACCAGCGCATCCACCTGCTTCTTGTCCACGCGCGTCATCAGGTGCGAGTACGGCTGGATCGGCTTGGCCGACGACAACTGTGAATCGATCGAGCGCCACGTCAGCGGCTCAACGTTGAGGAACGCTTCGATGCGCTCGACGGTGGTCGGCAGAATCGGCTTGAGGTACACGGCCAGCAGGCGGAACGCTTCCAGCGCAACCGAGCACGCGGCATGCAGCTTTTCGCGGTTGGCTTCGTCTTTGGCCAGGTCCCACGGCTTTTCTGTGTCGACGAAGGCGTTGACGGCGTCGGCCAGCTCCATCACGGCGCGCAGCGCTTTGCTGTACTCGCGTTTTTCGTACAGATCGGCGATTTGCGGGGCGGCTTCGCGCAGCTGCACCATCAGCGGGTGGCCCAGTGCGGCGTCGCTTACGCGGCCTTCGAAGCGCTTGACCAGGAAGCCCGCCGACCGGCTGGCGATGTTGACGAACTTGCCCACCAAATCGCTGTTCACGCGGGCGATGAAATCGTCCAGGTTCAGGTCCAGGTCTTCCATCGTCGCGTTCAGCTTGGCGGCGAAGTAGTAGCGCAGCCATTCCGGGTTCAGGCCGGTGTCGATGTAGCTCTGTGCCGTGATGAACGTGCCGCGCGACTTGCTCATCTTGGCGCCGTCCACGGTCAGGAAGCCGTGGGCGAACACGTTGGTCGGCGTGCGGTGGCCCGAGAACTTGAGCATCGCCGGCCAGAACAGCGTGTGGAAATACAGGATGTCCTTGCCGATGAAGTGGTACTGCTCGGTGGTCGAGTGTTCGCTGATCCACGCGTCGAAATCAAGGCCGCGCTTAGCGCACAGGTTCTTGAAGCTGGCGTAGTAGCCGACCGGCGCATCCAGCCACACATAGAAGTACTTGCCCGGCGCGCCCGGAATCTCGAAGCCGAAGTACGGCGCGTCACGCGAGATGTCCCAGTCCGACAGTTTGGCCTCGCCTTCATCGCCAAGCCATTCGCGCATCTTGTTGGTGGCTTCGGGCTGCGCTAGGTCGGCCACCCATTCGCGCAGGAAACTTTCGCAGCGCGGGTCAGACAGCTTGAAGAAGTAGTGTTCCGACGACTTGCGCACTGGCGTTGCGCCCGACACCACGGAATACGGATTCTTCAGGTCGGTCGGCTGGTACGTCGCGCCGCAGACTTCGCAGGAATCGCCGTACTGGTCTTTCGCGCCGCACTTCGGGCATTCGCCCTTGATGAAACGGTCCGGCAGGAACATCTCCTTGACCGGGTCGTAGAACTGCTCGACCTCGCGCACGTCGATCAGGCCAGCTTCCTTGAGCTTGAGGTAGACGCTCTGGCACAGCTCCTTGTTTTCATCGGAGTCGGTGCTGTAGTAGTTGTCGAACGAGACGAGGAAGTTGTCGAAGTCGCGCTTGTGTTCCGTCCAGACGCGTTCGATGAGCTGCCGCGGGGTCAGGCCTTCCTTCTCGGCGCGCAGCATGACGGGCGTGCCGTGCGTATCGTCGGCGCCCACGTAATAGGTCTCATGCCCGCGCATGCGCTGGAAGCGCACCCAGATATCGGTCTGGATGTACTCGACCAGGTGGCCGATGTGAATCGGTCCGTTTGCGTAGGGCAGTGCGGAAGTGACGAGGATGCGACGTTCGGACATGGGCAGGCCAGAAAGGTGCGGGCGGGCCGCAAACAGGGCGCGGCGCGCGGAGAAACGCATATTTTAGCGCGCCCGGCGGCGGCAAGCCCGTCAGGGAGCAATCTGCGGACTCGCGGGTGTGATCGTGGGGTTGACCCATGCGTCACGATGCCGCGCATGGTGTGAGCCAAAAAAAAGCGCCGGTCAGAGCCGGCGCAGCTTTCCACAACGGAAAAGGAGGAGAAATCAGGTACCGCCCGGGAGGTCAGCCACGCATCGCGAGCCAGCAACGTGTGGCAAGCGGCACCTGCTTTCTATGACAGGGTTAGCCCTGAATTGGTTTCAAATAAATTTCGACGCGGCGATTTTGAGCGCGGCCGGCCTCGGTGGCGTTGTCGGCAACGGGCTGGTTCTGGCCGCGGCCTTCAGCCGAGAGACGGTTGCGGGCCACGCCTCGGTCGGTCAGGTAGTTCGCCACGCTCTGGGCACGCTTTTGCGACAGCGTCATGTTGTAATTGGGGTTGCCGGTGCTGTCCGTGTGGCCGACCACATTGGCGGCCAGTTCCGGATGTTGCGTGAGCGTTTGCGCCACGCTATCCAACGGGCCGCGGAACGACGGCTTGATCACCGCGCTGTCGGTATCGAACGAAACCTGGCTCGGAATGTTCAGCTTGAGCGATCCGTCGGGCTGCTCCGAAATTTGCGTGCCGGTGCCGGCCGTATCGCCAGCCAGCTTGGACTTGATGGCGCCCCAGTTGTAGCCGACGGCTGCACCGGTTGCCGCGCCCAGCGCACCGCCAATGGCGGCGCCCTTGCCGTTGCCGACCAGTGCGCCGATGCCAGCGCCCACGGCCGCGCCAACGCCGGTGCCCATGGCGGTCTGGTTCTGCTGCTCGGTGGCGCAGCCGGCGGCCAGCAGGGCGATCAGCGAGACGGAAATAAGCTTGGCTTTCATGGTTTCTCCTACGGGTAACGGGATCGGTTCTTGTGGGTTTGCCGATATCCGGCGCATCAGAGGGATATTGGGGAGAATCGGACGAACGACGCGCCGGCAAAATACAATAGCAAAACAGTAGATAGAGTGGCCAGGGCGCCGCAAAGTTCATGCCGCGTCACCGTTGGCCCGTCCCCCATTCGCATTAGATTTGTGGAGCAAATGTTGAGCGTAACCATCGAACAGATCACCGAAGCCCTGCGCGGCGTGGTGGATCCCAATACCGAGCGCGACCTCGTGTCGTCCAAATCGGCGCGCAACATCCGGGTCGACGGCGGCGAGGTGTCGCTCGATGTGGAACTCGGCTACCCCGCCAAGAGCCAATTCGAGCCGATCCGCAAGCTGGTCATCGGGGCGCTGCGCAAGGTGCAAGGTGTCGAGAATGTGAGCGTGCAGGTGTCGATGAAGATCGTCGCGCACGCGGTGCAACGCGGCGTGCACCTCATGCCGAATGTGAAGAACATCATCGCGGTGGCATCCGGCAAGGGCGGCGTGGGCAAGTCGACCACTGCGGTGAACCTGGCGCTTGCGCTGGCTGCGGAAGGCGCCAACGTGGGCATTCTTGACGCCGATATCTACGGCCCGAGCCAGCCGATGATGCTGGGCATCCAGGGCCAGCCCGAGTCGGCAGATGGCAAGACGATGGAGCCGATGGAGGGGCACGGCCTGCAGGCCAACTCGATCGGCTTCCTGATCGAGCAGGACAATCCGATGGTCTGGCGCGGCCCGATGGTGACCTCGGCGCTGGAACAACTGCTCAAGCAGACCAACTGGCGCGACCTGGATTACCTCATCGTCGACATGCCCCCGGGCACGGGCGATATCCAGCTCACGCTGTCGCAGAAGGTGCCTGTGACGGGCGCGGTGATCGTCACCACGCCGCAGGACATTGCGCTGCTCGACGCCAAGAAGGGTCTGAAGATGTTCGAGAAGGTGGGAATTCCCATCATCGGCGTGGTCGAGAACATGGCGGTCTATTGCTGCCCGAACTGCGGCCATACCGAGCACATTTTCGGCGCCGGCGGCGGCGAGAAGATGTGCGAACAATACGGCGTCCCGTTCCTGGGCAGCCTGCCGCTGAACTTGTCGATTCGCGAGCAGGCCGATTCGGGCCGCCCGACCGTGGTGGCCGATCCCGACGGCGCAATTGCCGGCGTCTACAAGCAGATCGCGCGCCGCGTCGCCATTGCCGTAGCCGAGAAGGCGAAGGACATGACGAGCAAGTTCCCGTCGATCGTCGTGCAGAACACCTGAGCGAAAAACCATGGATGCCAGCGAGCCGTTGTCCAACGATCGTCAGACGGAGCGCCCGTGCGTACGGGTGGCGGTGGTGCTGTGCCGCCGCCCGACGGCCAGCCGCTGGCAGCCGTTCCAGTGGCGGCTGGAGGCCGTCGTGCCCGATCTGGGCGAATACGGCACCGCACCGCGCTGCCTGGATCGTGCCGACGATGAAAAGGGCGACGAGCGCTGGCTTACGCCTGGCTTCTCCGTCACGCTGTTTCGCGACGAGGCCGAAGGCTACTACCTGAACGTGACTTCCGCCGCGCCCTGCTGGTTTGTGCTGTGGCGTCTAGGCGAGTCGGGTACGGCCGACGAGGGCCGGGCGATTCCGCATACGGTTTCGCTGAGCTACAACGAGGCTGGCCGCTGGCTCGACGGTGGCGAGACGGTCGAAAATGTGCCGTTGGACGCCGCAGCGCTGGAATGGCTGCAGGCGTACGTGGCTGAAAACTACCGGCCCGAGCCGAAGAAGCGGCGCCGGCCGGAGTCGTTCCTGCCGCCGGAAGATCGCGCGAAGTTCTGAGCGAGGCCGCTGTGAGCAACGAAACTTTCCTCTCGCGCTGGTCACGCCGCAAGGCAGCAGAGCGGCGGGGCGAACCCGAACCGGAAGCGGCCCCGCCCGCCGAGCCGGCGCCCGTTGTCGTGCCCGAAGCGTCGACGGTCGAACCCGCGCCCGAGGTGCCACCCCCGCTCACGCTGGAAGATGCCGCCAAGCTGACGCCATCCGATGATTTCGCGCCTTTCGTCGCGCACGGCGTGGACGAGGCCGTCAAGCGTGCCGCGCTCAAGAAGCTCTTTGCCGATCCGCATTTCAATGTGATGGACGGCCTCGATACCTACATCGACGATTATTCGCAGCCCGACCCCATCCCGCCTGAGATGCTGCGCGAGCTGCGCCATACGGCGGGATTGCGATTGTTCGAGCCGCTGGAAGAAGAGGATGCAGCTGCGCCAGCAGGAATCGAACCAGTATCGGACGCTTCGCCTGCTTCGCCCGTTGTGACCGGCGAGACGCCGCCTGAACCCGCCGATGCCGAGTCGCCCCTTGTTGAGGACCCGGCCCAGGCAACCCCGCATGGCGGCGCTAAGCCGCCGTCCGTAGAATAAAAAAAGTACCGCGCGGCAACGACCGCGCGGCCATGTCTCCACAGCCTGCGCCATGCACGTGGGCGCTCACGCACAAATCCATGCCGACGCTGCTCTGCAGTTGCAATCACACCATGCCCATCGATGCCGATGCGGTGGGCGACGCCCTGCGCGCGTCTGACGCCGCCGTCGACGCGCCAGGCAAGACGCACCACCTGCTGTGCCGCCGCGAGATCGGCGCGTTCACGCAGGCGCTGGAGGGTACGGAAGACGTCATCGTCGCCTGCACGCAGGAAAAGGCGTTGTTTGCAGAGGTGGCCGCGCAGCACGAGGGCGTGACGGCGCCGATCCATTTCGTCAACGTGCGCGAAACGGGCGGGTGGTCGGCGGGGGCCAAGCGCGATGCGCGTGGTTTCGGTGCCAAGACAGCGGCGCTGCTGGCCGTCGCTGGGTTGCCGGCACCTGACCCCGTGCCCGTGGTCGACTACCGCTCCGACGGCAACGTGCTGATCGTCGGTCCGGCTGAGCGTGCGATGCCCTGGGCGGAACGCCTGGCCGACCAACTGAGCGTGACGGTGCTCGCCACCGGACGCGATCGCGCAAGCGGCCCGCTCGCCCCGCCGATGGCGCGTCGCTGGCCCGTTCACGCGGGCGAGCTGCAGGAGGTGACCGGCTGGCTTGGCGCGTTCGAGGTGCAGTGGCGCAACCGCAATCCGATCGACCTTGACCGCTGCACGCACTGCAACGCCTGCATCGATGTCTGCCCGGAAGGCGCCATCGACGCGCTTTACCAGATCGACCTGGATGCATGCCGCGACCATCGCGCGTGCGTCAAGGCTTGCGGCGATGCAATGGCCATCGATTTCAGCCGGGTGGAGGCCCCCCGGGCGCTATCGGGCCAATTCGACCTGATCTTCGATTTGAACGATGCGCCGGCGTTTGCGCGGCATCAGCCGCCGCAAGGCTACTTCCATGCGGGCGCAGACGCGGGCCGCCAATTGACCGCTTCGCTGGCACTGCTGCAGATGGTGGGCGAGTTCGAGAAGCCCAAGTTCTTCCAATACAAGGAATCCATCTGCGCGCACGGGCGTAACGGCCAGGTGGGCTGCGACGCTTGCGTGCAAGTGTGTTCCGCGTCGGCGATTGCGCCGCAGTGGAAGGATGGCCGCGGCAGCGTGCACGTCACGCCCAATCTGTGCGTGGGCTGCGGCGCGTGTACGACTGCGTGCCCGACCGGCGCCATCACCTATGCCTATCCCAGCGCGCCGTACCAGGGGCGCAAGCTCAAGACGCTGCTGAGCACGTATGCATCGGCGGGTGGGCGTGATGCCGTAGTGCTGCTGCATAACGGTGGGCGCGGCCGCACGCTGATCGAGCAACTTGGCCGGGCCGCGCGTATCGGCAACGCCCAGGGCGTGCCAGTGAATGTGCTGCCGGTCGAGGTATTCCATGCGGCATCGACGGGGTTGGACTTATGGCTATCCGCATTGGCTTACGGCGCCGCGCGCATCGCCATCCTGCTGACGGAAGACGATGCACCGCAGTACCGCGCGATGCTGGTCGAGCAGGTTGCCGTGGCGCAGGCCATGCTGCAGGGCCTTGGCGAACCGGCGGATGAGGCGGGCGTGGTGCTGATCGACGTGGCGGATGCGGTGGCGCTCGACACGCGCCTGGGCAGCGCTGACGTATCGGCCCCGCCGCGCGGTTTCCGCCGTGACATGCCGGCCGCCACCTTTGCAGTGGCCGCGGCAAAGCGCGAGACGCTGGACTTCGCGCTCGACCATCTCGCGCGTCACGCCAAGGCCACCGAGGCCGTCTTCCCACTGCCGGCCGGCGCACCGTTCGGCGCCATCACCGTGAACCGCGAACGCTGCACGCTGTGCATGGCGTGCGTGGGCGCGTGCCCATCGCAGGCGCTGCGGGATCAGGCCGAGCGCCCCGTACTGGCCATGATTGAGCGCAACTGCGTCCAGTGCGGCCTGTGCGAAACCACGTGCCCTGAAAGCGCCATCGCCCTTGTCCCGCGTCTGAACCTGTCGGCCGAAGCTCGCCAATCGATCACGCTCAACGAGGCCCAGCCGTTTCACTGCATCCGCTGCAACAAGCCGTTTGGCACCGCGCAGATGGTCACGACGATGCTGGCCAAGCTGGGCGCGCATCCGGCGTTCTCGGGTGCCGCCGCCGAGCGTCTCAAGATGTGCAGCGATTGCCGCGTGATCGACATGATGCAGCACGGCGAACGCCCTGGCGCCCCGCACTGAAAACCGCCCATTGAAGCCGCGCATTGAAGCCGCGCATTGAAGCCGATCCCTGATCCCATGACCGACGCCCAGCCCCTGCAATTCCAGCCCGCCGCCACGCCTGCCGACAGCGCCGAGGATCTCGCCCGTGCGGACCTGTACGGCCTGCTGGCCACGCTGTTCTTCCGCGCGGCCGACGCTGATTTGCTGCAGCGCATCGCCGCCGCGCCGCTGGACCCGTCAGGCGACGACGCTATCGCCCCGGCCGATGCGGAAGCTGCCGCCAGCAGCGCGCTCACCCAGGCGTGGCGAAAGCTTGTTGCCCGCGCCGGCAAGACCACCGCCGAGCAGGCCGACGACGAATACACCGAACTGTTTATCGGCGTCGGCAAGCCCGAAGTGTTCTTGTACGGCTCGTACTACCAGGCCGGTTTCATGAACGAAAAGCCGCTCGTGGTGTTGCGCGACGACCTGCGCCGCTACGGCCTGGAGCGCGCCGAGGGCATCACGGAAACCGAAGATCACCTCGCTACGCTGTGCGAGGTTATGCGTTACCTCATCGCCGGGGACGATGTTGCTGTTGCCCGCGTTGAGGAGCAGCGCGCTTTTTTCCAGCGCCATCTGGCCCCATGGGTCGATACAGCTTGTGATGCTGTATTGCAGCATCCGCGCGCCGCTTTTTATGCCGACGTGGCGGGATTGGCGAAGGCGTTTTTCGACGTCGAGCGGCTCGCGCTGGAATTGGCGTGACCGCAATGTGGTCGACTGCCTAAAAATTGAGCGGTCGGCCAAGAGTCGCGCCCCGTCCGCGTCACGGCGGACCGGTTCAAAACGTACTCATTGAAAAAATTCATCGGTAAATCGTCAGGAAAATCCCTGTGTGAGGGGTTTTAGGCATGGTTTTCCCATGCCGTTACTCCTAAAATGTGTTCAAAAATTCCTATTACATTCGGTCATCGGTTTGAATGAGCCGGGGAGCATCGAAATGCCAGGTCCGAACACCGTCCCTCACGCCCGCCCCGAGGCGGATTCCGCTGAATCCGGCCCCACGCGCCGCCGCTTCCTGATGGGCGCCGCGGTGGCCGCTGCCGCAGCAGGCACCGCCGCCACGGCCAGCCATCTGGTGCAAGCGCCCGCCGCCACCGCCTCGCCACCGGCTGACGCCGCTGATGACGGCGCCACCGGCTACCGGCTGAGCGAACACATTCGCAAGTACTACAAGACGACGTGGATCTGACACGGCCGCATGCGCGCCGCTGCTACTCCATCGTCATTGCACGCACCCCTCATCCTCAGGTGACCTCATGCTTCTGACCCGCAAACCGGCGGTACAGGACACCAAAGCCGCACCGGCCCGACGTTCAAACGGCCAGGGCGCCGCATCGCTTGCCGGCAGTCTGGCTCGCAGCCTGGCCGGCGCGCTGCCGACCATGGACCGCCGCACCTTCCTCAAGCGCTCCGGTATCGGCGTTGGCGCAGGGCTGGCCGCGACGCAGCTTTCGCTGGTGAAGAAATCGGTGGTGGGGGAGGCCCAGGCCGCCGAAGGCAAGGGCGATATCGTCGTGCGCCGCACGGTGTGCTCGCACTGCTCGGTCGGCTGTTCGGTGGATGCCGTCGTGCAGAACGGCGTGTGGGTGCGCCAGGAACCGGTATTCGACTCGCCGATCAACCTGGGCGCGCACTGCGCCAAAGGCGCTGCCCTGCGCGAGCACGGTCACGGTGAATACCGCCTGAAGACGCCAATGAAGCTCGTGGACGGCCGCTACCAGCGCATCAGCTGGGAGCAGGCGCTCAACGAGATCGTCGCCAAGATGAACACGATCCGCCAGGAAACGGGGCCGGATTCATTCTTCTTCGTGGGTTCGTCCAAGCACAGCAACGAGCAGTCGTACCTGCTGCGCAAGTGGGTGTCGTTCTTCGGCACCAACAACTGCGACCACCAGGCGCGTATCTGCCACAGCACCACCGTGGCCGGGGTGGCCAACACCTGGGGCTACGGCGCGATGACGAACTCGTACAACGACATGCAGAACGCCAAGTGCGCGCTGTATATCGGCTCGAACGCGGCCGAGGCGCACCCCGTGTCGATGCTGCATCTGCTGCACGCCAAGGAAACGGGCTGCAAGGTCATCGTGGTCGACCCGCGCTACACGCGTACGGCCGCCAAGTCCGATGAATACGTGCGCATCCGCTCGGGTACCGACATCGCCTTCCTGTTCGGCGTGCTGTATCACATCTTCAAGAACGGTTGGGAAGACAAGCAGTACATCCACGATCGTGTCTACGGCATGGACAAGGTGCGCGAGGAAGTGCTCACCAAGTGGACGCCGGACAAGGTCGAGGAAGTGTGCGGCGTGCCTGAGGCCCAGGTGCACAAGGTTGCCGAGATGATGGCGATGAACCGCCCGAGCACGCTGGTGTGGTGCATGGGCCAGACGCAGCACACCATCGGCAATGCCATCGTGCGCGCATCGTGCATCGTGCAATTGGCGCTGGGCAATATCGGCAGGTCGGGCGGGGGCGCCAATATCTTCCGTGGCCACGACAACGTGCAGGGCGCGACCGACGTCGGGCCCAATCCTGACTCGCTGCCCGGCTATTACGGCCTCGCTGCTGGCGCGTGGAAGCATTTTGCCTCCGTGTGGGGCCTCGATTACGACTGGATCAAGGGCCGCTTCGCCTCGCAGGCGATGATGGAAAAGTCTGGCACCACCGTCTCGCGCTGGGCCGACGCGGTGCTCGAGAAGAACGAGCTGATCGACCAGGACAACAACGTTCGCGCGGTCTTTTACTGGGGCCACGCACCGAACTCGCAAACGCGCGGGATGGACATCAAGCGTGCGCTCGACAAGCTCGACCTGCTCGTGGTGATCGACCCATACCCGTCAGCCACGGCGGCCATGGCCAACATGCCCGCCGCCGACGGCACGCCGCCCAATCCGAACCGTGCCGTCTATCTGCTGCCGGCCGCCACGCAGTTCGAAACGTCAGGCTCGTGCACGGCGTCGAACCGCTCGCTGCAATGGCGCGAAAAGGTCATCGAGCCGCTGTTCGAATCGCAGCCCGACCACGTGATCATGCAGGCCTTTGCTGATCGCCTTGGCTTCGGCAAGGAGCTGTCGAAGAACTACAAGATCACGGAATACAAGCGCGCAGGCATGACGTGGCGCGAGCCGGAGATCGAATCGATCCTGCGCGAGATCAACCGCGGAAACTGGACGATCGGCTACACCGGCCAATCGCCGGAACGCCTGAAAGCTCACATGCGCAACATGCATCTGTTTGATGTGCGCACGCTGCGCTGCAAGGGCGGCAAGGACGCCGAAACAGGCTACGACCTCACCGGGGATTACTTCGGCCTGCCTTGGCCGTGCTACGGCACGCCGGAACTCAAGCATCCTGGCTCGCCCAACCTGTACGACACAAGCAAGCATGTGATGGAGGGCGGGGGCAACTTCCGCGCCAACTTTGGCGTGGAGCGCGACGGTGTCAACCTGCTGGCCGAAGATGGCTCGTTCTCGCTGGGCTCGGAGTTGACGACAGGCTACCCCGAGTTCGATCACGTGTTCCTCAAGAAACTGGGCTGGTGGGACGACCTGACCGACGCCGAGAAGAAGGCCGCCGAAGGCAAGAACTGGAAGACCGATTTGTCGGGCGGTATCCAGCGCGTGGCGATGAGGCACGGCTGCCACCCGTTCGGCAACGCCAAGGCCCGCGCGATCGTGTGGAACTTCCCAGACGGCATTCCGCAGCACCGCGAGCCGCTGTATTCAACGCGGCCCGACATGGTTGCCAAGTACCCCACGCATGACGACAAGAAGGCCTTCTGGCGCCTGCCCACGCTGTACAAGACAGTGCAGCAGCGCAATATCGAGAACAAGGTCTACGAGAAATTCCCGATCATCCTCACCTCCGGCCGCCTGGTGGAGTACGAGGGCGGCGGCGAGGAGACGCGCTCCAACCCGTGGCTTGCCGAGCTGCAGCAGGAGAACTTTGTCGAGATCAACCCGAAGGCTGCAGCCGACCGTGGTATCCGCCACAACGATTTCGTCTGGGTCAAGACGCCGACCGGCGCCCAGATCAAGGTGCGTGCGCTGGTGACGGAGCGCGTGGGCGTCGACCACGCCTTCATCCCGTTCCACTTCTCGGGCTGGTGGCAGGGCAAGGACCTGCTGGATTACTACCCGGAAGGCGCCCACCCGATCGTCCGCGGCGAGGCCGTCAACACGGCCACCACCTACGGCTACGACTCGGTGACGATGATGCAGGAAACGAAAACGACGGTCTGCCAGATCGAGCGGTTCGCATAAGGACGGGGAGATCAACATGGCACGCATGAAATTCATCTGTGATAGCGAGCGCTGCATCGAATGCAACGCTTGCGCCACGGCCTGCAAGAACGAACACGAGGTGCCCTGGGGCGTGAACCGGCGCCGCGTGGTCACCATCAACGACGGCATGATCGGCGCGGAGAAATCCATCTCCGTGGCGTGCATGCATTGTTCCGATGCGCCGTGCATGGCGGTCTGCCCGGTCGACTGCTTCTACCGCACCGAAGACGGCGTGGTGCTGCACGACAAGGACGTCTGCATCGGCTGCGGCTACTGCTCCTATGCGTGCCCGTTCGGCGCGCCGCAGTTTCCGAGCCAGGGCACGTTCGGCGTACGCGGCAAGATGGACAAGTGCACGTTCTGCGCGGGTGGCCCCGAGAAGAACGGCAGCGAGGAAGAATTCGAGAAGTACGGTCGCAACCGCCTGGCTGAAGGAAAGCTTCCGCTGTGCGCGGAAATGTGCTCGACGAAGGCGCTGCTCGGCGGCGATGGCGATGTGATTTCCGACATCCTGCGTAACCGGGTCATGAAGCGCGGGAAGGGCGCCGAGTTGTTCGGGTGGGGCACGGCCTACGGCGGTGGGCACGGCAAAGGCAGCCAGGCAGCGCCGGCTACCCCCGCCGCCCCCGCCGCGCCTGCTTCAACGCCGGGGGCGCAATCATGACCGCCCGGGCCCGCTCGACCAGCCTGCTGATCGCCCTTGGCGCCGCGCTGTTGCTCGGTGCCTGCGGCGAACGCCCGCAAACCGCCTTTGCCTCGCACCGCAAGGACGACGCGCCAGCCTACAAGGGCGCAGAAGGCGATCCGTTCATGGCCAAGAACTGGACGCCCGGTGACCGCACGAGCTGGGAGAACCAGATCCGAGCGCGCGGCCAATATCAGAACGAGTACAACAAGACGCCGTGACGCCATGACACGTACGAGCGGAGGTTCGTCCATGGGCACTTCCTGGAAGCACTTTGCGATGGCCGTGTTGCTCGGCGCAGCGGCGGCGTTGGCGAGCGCGCAGCAGCCGGCCAGCGCGCCGGCGGCCAACAATGCCCCCGTCAATCCGGCCGTTCAACCGGCGCAACCGTTCTCCAACATCGTCTCGGAGAATGTGTTTGATCTCCAGAAGCGTGATCTCGCTAAAGAGGCGCGGGACCAGGCCGCACGCCGCGTCACGCGCCCCGGCAACAACGCGCCTGTCTGGCGCGAGGTGAACTCCGACCAGGCGCATTACGCCAGCATTCCCGGGCTGGAAGCCGGCGTGCTGATCCAGCGCACGGGGCAGAAATGGCGGCTGTTCCGCAATGGCGTGATCACCGTGTGGGGCGGTTGGCTCGTGGTGCTGGTGCCGCTGCTCATCCTGGGGTTCTTCCTGTGGCGCGGCACGATTCCCCTGAAGGAAGCGCCTACCGGCCGCAAGATCGAGCGCTTCACGCCGACCGAACGCTACGTGCACTGGACCATGGCGATTTCCTTCGTCACGCTGGGCGTCTCGGGCATCGTCATGCTGTGGGGCAAGCATTTTCTGCTGCCGATCCTTGGGCACCAGTTGTTCGGCTGGCTGACGTACATATTGAAAAATCTCCACAACCTGGTGGGGCCGCTGTTCACGGTCAGCATCATCGTGGCCTTCGTAATGTGGGTGCGCGACAACCTGCCCCGCAGTGGCGACATGAAATGGCTGCTGAGCCTGGGCGGCATGTTTGCCGGCGAGCACGGCGCCGAAGTGCCGTCGCACCGCTTCAATGCCGGCGAGAAACTCTGGTTTTGGGGCGGCCTCGTCGTGTTCGGGCTGGTCCTGTCGGCCTCGGGCTGGACGCTCGATCGCATCGTCCCCGGCGTGGATTACTACCGCAGCACAATGCAATTGGCCGAGGTCATTCACGCCATTGCGGCAGTGGGCATGATCTGCATGTCGCTGGGCCACATCTACATGGGCACGATCGGCATGGAAGGCGCTTACCGTGCCATGCGCGACGGCTATGTCGACGAAGCGTGGGCGAAAGAGCACCACGAGCTGTGGTACGACGACGTCAAGGCCGGCAAGATTCCCGCGCAGCGGACCCAACCGCCTGCGCCGCCGGCACCGAGCGAGCAGCCCGCCAAGTCATGACGCCATCGACCGCCACCGATTCAAGGAACCTCACCATGCATGCATCCGCTCTGAGCCGCGCCGCAGGTATGGCACTTGCTGCCGCCATGCTGAGCCTGACAAGCGGACCGGCCGGCGCCAAGCTGCCGGCACCGACGGAAGAACAGAAGGCACAGGCGGATCTGGCGAAAGCCAAGGCAGCCTGGGGCGACAAGGTGGCCGCGTTCCAGATATGCAAGGCCCAGGACAAGGTGGCGGCGTCCTACCAGGCCGGCGGCAAGGCTGCGCATACGCAACCGGGCGCGCCGTGCGTTGACCCGGGGCCGTTTGTCGCGCCCGCGCCTCCTGCACCTGCAGCGGCGGCCAAAGGGTGAACCGTTGTTGCCAATGTTGCGTGTTCATCATCCGGCAGTACAATCGTCCGCTCCCCGAGTGAACCCTGACTGGAGGTGACACATGAAGCAACTCGTGATTGCACTCGCCGCGATCGGCCTGATGGCCGGCTGCGCATCGAACTCAGCGTCGACGGCCAAGGCGGCGAATGCCGGTGACGGCGCCATGGCGGCCTCGGCCGTGCTGGCACCCAAGAGCGGCAGTACCGTGCAAGGCAGCGTGAAGCTCGCGCAGCAAGGCGACAATCGGGTTGCCATCGCCGTGGATATTTCCGGTTTGCCGGCTAACGGCATGTTCGGTTTCCACGTGCATGAAAAGGGCGATTGCTCGTCGGCGGATGGCAATAGCGCTGGCGGCCACTTCAACCCGACCGGCCAGCAGCACGGTGATCCGCGCCACGGCGCACACCACGCCGGCGACATTCCGATGCTGCAATCCGATGCCAACGGCAAGGCCGTCGGCTCGATCGTTCTTTCCGGCGTGACGCTGTCGCCTGGGCCCACCAGCTTGGTAGGCCGCGCGCTGGTCGTCCACGCAGGCAAGGACGACTACATGACCCAGCCCACCGGCAATTCCGGCGGGCGCATCGCCTGCGGCGTGATCGTGGCGAACTGATCGCCCGCACGCGGTACCTGCTCCCGGGCAGGTACCAGCCGCACCATGCGCACGCTTGCCGTGCGCATTTTTATTTGAACGAAGACATTGATGCCGCTGCGCCCTGAACTGACCAACGCTTCCGTTCCACTGCTTGACGAGGTTGAAGTGCTCGACGAGCTGGGCCGCGCACGCAGTGTCTTCATCCCCGGTGAGCGCCCGCTCACCGTCTACCTCGACAAGCGCGAACTGGTCACGCTGATGACGCTGGGCGGTGCCCCGGAAGCGCTCGTACTCGGCTATCTGCGTAACCAGCGCCTGATCGGCAGCATCGAAGACATCGCCTCCATCCAGGTCGACTGGGAAACCGAATCCGCTGCCGTCACCACGCGCGGCGGTATTGCCGATCTGGATGAGAAGACCGCCCGCCGCACCGTGACCACCGGCTGCGGGCAGGGCACCGTGTTCGGCTCGCTGATGGACGAGATCGACGCCATCCATCTGCCACCCGACGCGCGCATGACACAAACAACCCTGTATCGCGTGGTCGACACTATCCGCCTGCAGCAGTCCATCTACAAGCAAGCGGGTTCGGTGCATGGCTGTGCGCTGTTCGATGCGCACGGCGGGCTGCTGCACTTCATCGAAGACGTGGGCCGCCACAATGCCGTGGATGCGATCGCCGGCCTCATGTGGCTTGAAGGAATGGAGGGCGGCGACAAGATCTTCTACACCACCGGCCGCCTGACTTCCGAGATGGTCATCAAGGGCGCGCAGATGGGCATTCCGTTCCTGCTATCGCGCTCGGGCGTTACGCAGATGGGCCACCAGATGGCGCAGCGCGTCAATCTGACGCTGTTTGCGCGGTGCACTGGGCGGCACTTTCTGCTCTACACGGGGCGAGACCGGTTCGTGGCCGAACCAGAGATGGCAGGCACCGTGGGGCCGCGCGGAGAGTTGCCCCAGGCAGCGGAATCCAGCCGCTGATCTGCTCTGGTTGGTTCGATAAGGCCAGAGCAAGCCATCGGCTGCCACGGGGTTTTCCGTCACAGGTTTGGGAGTACAATCCGCGTTCCAAACCGGCCCCAGCCGCGGGCCCGGCCGCTGGCGTGACCAAATGGGGACAGTTTTCGCACCGCGAAGCCTGCCCCCATTTGTTCATCCAAGGTATCTGGACGCTCCATGAGCATCAAATCCGACAAGTGGATCCGCCGCATGGCCGAGCAGCACGGCATGATCGAGCCGTTCGAGCCCGGTCAGGTGCGTGAATCCGACGGCCGCCGCATCGTTTCCTACGGCACGTCGAGCTACGGCTACGACATCCGCTGCGCCGACGAATTCAAGATCTTCACCAACATCAACAGCACCATCGTCGATCCGAAGAACTTCGACGAAAAGTCGTTTGTCGACTTCAAGGGCGATGTGTGCATCATCCCGCCGAACTCGTTCGCGCTGGCCCGCACGATGGAGTATTTCCGCATCCCACGCACCGTGCTGACCGTGTGTCTGGGCAAGAGCACGTACGCGCGCTGCGGGATCATCGTGAACGTCACGCCGTTCGAGCCCGAATGGGAGGGCTACGTGACGCTGGAGTTCTCCAACACCACGCCGCTGCCCGCCAAGATCTACGCCGGCGAAGGCTGCGCACAGGTGCTGTTTTTCGAGAGCGACGAGGAATGCGAAACCTCGTACAAGGATCGTGGTGGCAAGTACCAGGGCCAGCACGGTGTGACGTTGCCCAAGACCTAGTTTTTGTAGTCCGTTTCCGCGCGTTCAGGCGTATCCGGAGCGGTGCCTTTAGCTTCATCCATAAGGAACCACGATGAAATTCCGCTTTCCCGTCATCATCATTGACGAGGACTTCCGCTCCGAGAACATCTCCGGGTCGGGCATTCGCGCGCTGGCCCAGGCCATCGAGCATGAGGGGATGGAGGTGACCGGCCTCACCAGCTATGGTGACCTGACCTCGTTCGCCCAACAGTCGAGCCGCGCGTCCACCTTCATCGTCTCGATCGACGACGATGAATTCATCAACCCGGACAACGACAAGCCCGAACCGCAGGCGGTTGAGAACCTGCGCGCCTTCGTGGCCGAAGTGCGTCGTCGCAACGCTGACATTCCCATCTTCCTGTACGGCGAAACGCGTACCTCGCGCCATCTGCCGAACGACGTGCTGCGCGAGCTGCACGGCTTCATTCACATGTTCGAGGACACGCCTGAGTTCGTGGCCCGACACATCATTCGTGAAGCGCGCAACTACCTCGATTCACTGCCGCCGCCGTTCTTCAAGGCGCTGATCGACTACGCACAGGACAGCTCGTATTCGTGGCACTGCCCGGGGCACTCGGGCGGCGTGGCGTTCCTGAAGAGCCCGGTGGGGCAGGTGTTCCACCAGTTCTTTGGCGAGAACATGCTGCGCGCCGACGTCTGCAACGCCGTGGAAGAGCTCGGCCAGTTGCTCGACCACACGGGCCCGGTGGCCGCGTCCGAGCGCAACGCTGCGCGCATCTTCGGCTCCGATCACATGTTCTTCGTGACCAACGGCACGTCGACGTCGAACAAGATGGTGTGGCACGCCAACGTGGCGCCCGGCGACATCGTGGTGGTGGACCGCAACTGTCACAAGTCGATCCTGCACGCGATCATGATGACGGGCGCGATCCCCGTGTTCCTGATGCCGACGCGCAACCACTTTGGCATCATCGGCCCGATCCCGAAGAGCGAGTTCGAGCCCGAAACGATCGCCAAGAAGATCGCCGATCACCCGTTCGCCAGCCAGGCCAAAAACAAGAAGCCGCGCATTCTGACCATCACGCAGGGCACGTACGACGGCGTGCTGTACAACGCCGAGATGATCAAGAACATGCTGTCGACCGAGATCGACACGCTGCACTTTGATGAAGCGTGGCTGCCGCATGCGTCGTTCCACCCCTTCTACGAGGACATGCACGCCATTGGTCACGGCCGCCCGCGCAGCAAGGACGCGCTGGTGTTTGCCACGCAGAGCACGCACAAGCTGCTGGCGGGCCTGTCGCAGGCGTCGCAGATCCTCGTGCAGGATTCCGAGACGCGCAAGCTCGATACGTACCGCTTCAACGAGGCGTATCTGATGCACACGTCGACGAGCCCCCAGTACTCGATCATCGCTTCGTGCGACGTGGCCGCGGCAATGATGGAAGCGCCGGGCGGCACTGCGCTGGTGGAAGAGAGCATTGCCGAAGCGCTGGACTTCCGCCGCGCCATGCGCAAGGTGGAGCAGGAATACGTCGGCACGAACGGTGGCAGTGGGCGTGGCGACGACTGGTGGTTCAAGGTCTGGGGCCCGAACGACCTGTCCGACGAAGGCATCGAGGACCGCGAAGCCTGGATGCTCAAGGCCAACGAGCGCTGGCACGGCTTCGGCAACCTGGCCGAAGATTTCAACCTGCTCGACCCGATCAAGGCCACCATCATCACCCCGGGCCTGGACGTCGATGGCAAGTTCAGCGACTCGGGCATCCCGGCCGCCATCGTGACGCGTTACCTGGCTGAGCACGGCATCATCGTCGAGAAGACCGGCTTGTACTCGTTCTTCATCATGTTCACCATCGGCATTACCAAGGGCCGCTGGAACTCGATGGTGACCGAGCTGCAGCAGTTCAAGGACGACTACGACAACAACCAGCCGCTGTGGCGCGTGTTGCCGGAGTTCGTGCGCCAGTATCCGCAGTACGAGCGCATCGGGCTGCGCGAGCTGTGCGACAGCATCCACAGCGTCTACCAGGCCAACGACGTGGCTCGCGTGACGACGGAGATGTACCTGTCGAACATGGAACCGGCGATGAAGCCGTCGGACGCCTGGGCCAAGATGGCTCACCGTGAAACCGAACGCGTGGCAATCGACGACCTGGAAGGCCGCATCACCGCCATCCTGCTGACGCCGTATCCGCCGGGCATTCCGCTGCTGATTCCTGGCGAGCGCTTCAACAAGACGATCGTGCAATACCTGCAATTCGCCCGCCAGTTCAACAAGCTGTTCCCGGGCTTCGAGACCGACATTCATGGTCTGGTCGAGGAAGAGGTCGACGGCAAGATGGGGTACTTTGTCGACTGCGTGCGCTGAGTTTCAGCTGCACAAAACAAAAACGCCGCGCTGATCAACTCAGCGCGGCGTTTTTGTTTGGCGGCGTGCTGCCCATGGCCCCGCTAGCTCAAGCGATCAAAGGCTTGGAAACCACTCCGACATTGGCGGAATGCGCGGCGGCATCCGCTCTGAGGCCGCTTTGTTGCGCTGGGCTCTCGCCTCAACAATACGCTGTTCGTTTTCGTGCTTGACCCTGTCACGAATGATCTTGTCTCCGTGATCGCCAAAGTAGATGCGCCGGAACTTCGCCAGCCCATAACCATTCAGTTGGAACTCGGGCATGCCAAAGCCGATAAAGCCAGCCATTGAGTCATGCACGTAGGCATCGAAGAAGCCGCCAATCGCTTCCGGAACGGGGCGACTCCGCAGGGCTTCCAACAACCGCATGACGTCTCGCTCGGGCGCGCTTGCGTTCCGCACTTCTGGGTACATGTTATTGGCAAGCCACTGCCGCCACCGTGCGAGTACGGCTGGCGCTTGTTTGGCGATGGCATCAGCCTGGGCTTGCCGCGCATCGTTCTTTATCGGGCCACTCTGGTGTTCCACCGCGTGGTAGATCGCGCCCGCGGGGCTGCCCAGCGATTTGGCGGCTGCCTTCTTTGCAGCGGCTCCAAATTCAAACGGGCTCGTTAAGGCCTCGCCATGTTGTTCGACGTCCTCTCGATTGAGCTGCATGCGTTGTTCGAGGTGATGGCAGGATGCCGCAACCATTTGAATGAGCGCGCGCTGCGTGTGCAGCATCCACGTGGATTCGCCCTGGAAATCCTTACCTTGGTCTGCGTTGGGTTCAACCCGAGCGCGTTGGTATTGGGGTGTTTTATGAAAACCCGCTTCCAGTAGTTGCCAGCGGTGGCTGAAGTACCAGCTCAGATGCTGACGTGCCATTTCTTCAACGGGGCCAGGTTGGATGTTGGCGTGCTGGTAATAGGCGGCGAGGGCGTGAAGGGTGGCTTTAGAAGGTGCTAACGCGTCAAAAATCTGTTGCTCCCTTCTTTCGGCGAGCTGTTCTGGCGAGTAGAACGGCACACCGGCCGCAAGCGCTGCACAGTACATCTCGAAACCCGGCACGCGAGCGAGTTGGAGATCGGTGTTTTTCCCGTCGCGGCTCCAATCGGCCTTGCCTAGCGCCAGCGGCATGTACCCCCCACCCACATCGGAGTGCGAGCCGGGGAAAACGTACTCCTTGCAGTTGGGGGGATACTTCCCATCGACCCGCACGGAGTCGAGCGGGAAGCACGCGCGGATTTCGTGACCCGCAACCAGATGCAGACATTGCTCTACCGCCGGGTGGATCTGCATGTTGTCGTCGGCCCAGTCTTGCCTGCCTTCTGTAATCGGGTACAAGCCCGCCAGCCCCACCGACGCCACTGTGTCGAAGATGCCCAGGAACTGTATCCGCAGCGGGATGCCAGCAAAGAGCCAGCCGCCGTCTTTCTGTTCGCACAACTCGTAGAGCCAGTTCACGAACGCACGTGCTTCTGCCGCGCCACGCGAGAAGCCGAACACACTCAGGTTGATGAGCCGCAGCTCCGGCTTCCGGCCACGGATTTTTGTCTTGAGCCGCGCCTGGTAAACGTCTTTCAGTTCACGAAGCCGTCTTTTGTAGTTCAACGTCTGCTGCGTGTTGAGCAACGCATGGAAGGGGTTTGCCGAAACGGAAAACCGCTTGGCGAAGTTCGTGGGGGAGAAGCTCAGTGGGTTGCACAGGTCTTTAGCTTCGCTTTCGGAAATGAGGCCGCTTTCGTGGAAGTAACGATGGATAGCGTTGAATACTTGTATCAGCCCCCAAAAGATGCGCGGCGCGCCACCCCAGCCGGCGGCGGATCCGAGCGGATTGGGGACACCGGGAATAACCTTACCGTCGTCGCCCACCTTGTCGAACGGCGTGCCGACGCCGGGAACGTAATAGGCATAGTAGGCATCCGTTCCTTTCTTCTCCTTCAAGTCTGGATAAGCGTGGTAGAGGCGCACGACATTGCTGTGCTTTTGATGGCGCGGGTCTGCCTGGTGCTTCTTGTAATCTTCATCTTCGTTGTTGCCGGTGCCATCAAAGAACATGCCGACGAAGAGGTTCCCATCGCAAGACGGTATGTGACTCTTGGGGAGCAGGGAATTTAAAGCACACATGCGTTGCATGGTTTCTTTCTCACTCAGCGGGCGCTCCTTGCTGCGAGTTTGGCAAAGATTCAGGTCGGGGTTCAATGCGAAGTCGATATCAGTCATGGTTTGTGTTAATTCGATTTATCGTGTCATCAGTTTTCTTGGGAAATGATGCAGCCGTTATGGATTTAGCCCTGGGCCATCGCAGCGTTCATTCTTTCCCTCGCCCGTGCGGTGATAATCGATCAAGTCCTGTCGGGTTTTCCATGGTGCTTTTTCTTCCTCCCGCAGTGGTCCGCAAGGGCTTCTAATGCCGAATTTCGATACAACGACCTTGACGCGATGGTTGTCGTAAAAGTGGACCTGCACGGGGCCGAGGTTTTCAGAGGTGTATTCCGGAATATCGACCACGGCTTCTTGATGAGGAGGTTGCGAACCCGGTCCCTCAATGCCGTACCCGTAAAACCACTCGACCTTCGCCTTCATGCCTCGATGCCAGCGTTTGGGGATTTCTATGCAGCAATTGAATTTTCCTCCTCCACTTTCCGGGCCAATATTGGGGCCGCCGGCGCCATTGACGGAAAAACCGGCAATGGACTGGTCTTTCATGTGGTTGTAGCCTGAAACTTCCACGGTGGCTTTGTTGTCGAGACAGCTGACGATGAGTCCCATTACCAGAAACGGCGCGAGCCACTGCATGGCGGTGCGCAGTTGGGGGGGGTGGTTTTTTAACGCGCGCATTGGTGCATCTCCTTGTCACTCAGCGGGCGCTCTTTGCTGCGGGTTCGACCAAGTTTCAAGCCGGGGTTTAGTGCGAAGTCGATCGCTGTCATACATCTCCTCCTTCTTCTCGAATTTCACGGATATTGCGCTCCCATCGCTCGTTGATGGTCCATGGAGCCCAGTCTTCTTTGGGCAAGGGATAGTCGGCATTCCCTAGTGCCCATTTGGAAACAACGACCTTGACGCGATGGTTGTCGTAAAAGTGGACCTGAACGGGGCCGCGATTTTCAGCGGTGTATTCCGGAATATCGACCACAGCTTCGCGGGGGCTGTCGTCGCCCGTGCCGTATTGCCAGCGAACGGTGGCCTTCATGCCGCGGTGCCAGCGTTTGGGAATTTCTATGCAGCAGTTGTATTTCCCACCACCGCTTTCCGGAAACAGGTTGGGTCCACTAGCACCGTTGACCGTGAACCATAGGATCGCGCGCTTTTCCATATGGTCGTAACCGGTGACCTCCACGGTCGCCTTGTTGTCGAGACAGCTAACGATTAACCCCATCACCAGAAACGGCGTGAGCCACTGCATGGCGGTGCGCAGGTGGCGGGTGTAGTTTTTCAACGCACGCATTGGTACATCTCCTTATCTCCGCGATGGCGTTGGGATTTTTGTTATTCGACATGCCGCGGATAGCGTTCGAAGTAATGTGGGGCAGGTGATTCTCCCAACTATTTCTGCGCAATCACGTCAAGATTTGTGTCGCGTTTTTGGGGGTGCCAAAGGGGGGCAAGGAGGGGCAACGGCCGTAGTACCGGAAAGAGCGATGCCGCGCGTCGTGGAGTGATGCTTTAGAAATTTGACCGCCGCAAAAGCAGCGACCAAAAAAAACGCCGCGCTGGGTAGCGCGGCGTTTTTGTTTGAAGCGTGCAGCCGATTATTCAGCCAGCGCGGCCCGAGCAAACGCAATGGCTTGCTTCACCTGCTCCGGCGCTGTCCCGCCGATGTGGTTGCGCGAAGCGACTGAGCCTTCCAGCGTCAGCACGGCGTGCACATCGTCGCTAATGAGGTCGGACTTGTCGCCCAGGCCGCAGATGTCACGCAGTTGCGCAACCGACAGGTCTGCCAGATCACAGCGCAGGTCGTCGCACGCGCGCACGGCGTGGGCCACGGCTTCGTGTGCATCGCGGAAGGGCAGGCCGCGCTTGACCAGGTAGTCGGCCAGATCGGTGGCGGTCGCGTAGCCCTGCAGCGCAGCGGCACGCATGGCGTCGGCTTTGACGGTGATGCCCGGCACCATGTCGGCAAAGATGCGCAGCGTGTCGACCACGGTATCGACGGTGTCGAACAGCGGTTCCTTGTCTTCCTGGTTGTCCTTGTTGTACGCCAGCGGTTGGCCCTTCATCAGCGTGAGCAGGCCGATCAGGTGGCCGTTGACGCGGCCGGTCTTGCCGCGTGCCAGTTCCGGTACGTCCGGGTTTTTCTTCTGCGGCATGATCGAGCTGCCGGTGCAGAAGCGGTCCGCAATGTCGATAAAGCCCACGCGCGGGCTCATCCACAGCACCAGCTCTTCAGAGAAGCGCGAGACGTGCGTCATGACGAGCGCGGCGGCGGCGCAGAATTCGATGGCGAAGTCGCGGTCGGACACGGCATCCAGCGAGTTGCGGCACACCCCGTCAAAGCCCAGTTGCTGCGCGACGAATTCGCGGTCGATCGGGTAGCTCGTGCCAGCAAGCGCCGCGGCGCCCAGCGGCAGGCGGTTGACGCGTTTGCGGGCGTCGAGCATGCGCTCGGTGTCGCGCGTGAACATCTCGACGTAGGCCAGCAGGTGGTGGCCGAACACCACCGGTTGCGCGACCTGCAGATGCGTGAAGCCCGGGACGATGGTGTTGGTGTGCTGCTCGGCCAAGTCCAGCAGCGCGCTGCGCAGGGCCTTGAGCAGACCGACGATGTTGTCGATCTCGCTGCGCAGCCACAGGCGGATGTCGGTGGCGACCTGATCGTTGCGCGAGCGGCCGGTGTGCAGGCGCTTGCCGGCGTCGCCCGCCATGGCGGTCAGGCGCGCTTCGATGTTCAGGTGAACGTCTTCCAGGTCCAGCTTCCACTCGAACGTGCCGGCCTCGATCTCCTGGCGAATCTGCGCCATACCTTTTTCGATGGCAGCGCGGTCGGCTTCGGCGATGATGCCCTGCTTGGCGAGCATGGCGGCGTGCGCGAGCGAGCCCTGGATGTCGAACAGTGCGAGGCGCTTGTCGAAGAACACCGACGCGGTATAGCGCTTGACGAGATCGGACACCGGCTCGTTAAAGCGGGCGGACCACGCTTCGGCCTTCTTGGCGAGTTGGGAGGTCATGGGCGGACAGCTGGAGGAGCGCGGCCAGCGAGGCACCAGCCGCAAATTCAGGAAACCGCGATTATATCGCCCGCAGGGCCTTCCGGCCCCCACGCAGCGGTGCCTACAGCGTGCTGTCGATCAGCGCACCCTTGAAGACCACCGGCCCCGTCGGCCCATTCGGGTTGGGCGAGCCGCCACGCGGTTCCACGCTGATGGCCAGTGCGGGCACCTGGCGCAACGGCTGCGCGACTGTCAGCCGCACCGCGCGCTGGTGCCCGATCACCCCAAGTGACTGAGGATGCCCGCCCGGCGGCAGCGCCCAGAGCTGCAAGGCCTGCTCAGTGTTGAGCGGCGTGGCATCCAGCCGCTTGAGCGACAGCGTGCCGGTGCGCGCATCCCAGGTGACGAGGACGGCCGCCCGGGCCTGCGCGTCCTGCAGCACGGCCACGGCGTTGGCGACGGGCGCCTCGCGCAATTGCTGCGCCAGTCGCAGGTTCAGCCCGATCGCCACCGCCCCGACCAGCGCCGCGACTGCGGTGACGCCGCGCCAGAAGCCGGTGCCTTGCCAAAGCCGTTGCCAAAGGGCTTTCCGCGCCGGCGCAGGCTCGCGCCAGCCGAGTTGCACTTCAACGCGGCAGAGGATTTCCGGTAGCGGCGCCGTGGCCGGCTGGAGCGCGGGCAGGTCGGCCAGATAGCGCTGCCAGCGTTCGACCGTGGCGCGCACGGCGTCGTCGTGGCGAATGATCTGCTCGAACCGGCGGCGTGCGCCGGCACGCAAGGTGCCGACCGCATATTCGGCGGCCAGCTTGTCGACGAGATCGGGGTGGCGGCGCGGGTCCATCAGGGTGCTCCGAGGCATTCGCGCAGGCGGTCCAGACCGCGCCGCATCCAGGATTTGACGGTGCCCAGCGGCAGTGACAGCGCTTGCGCCAGCTCGCTGTGCGACAGGTCGCGCAGATAGGCGAGCGAAACGACCTCGCGCTGCTTCGGGTCCAGGCGCTTGAGGCATTCGGCCAGCGCGCGGGCCTGCTGGCCGGCAAGCGCCAAGTCCGCCGGGCCAGGGGCGTGGTCGGCCAGGACATCGGCGTAGGTGTCATCCAGCGGCACGGATTCCTGCACGCGCTCGGCGTGCTGCCGGCGCAAGCAATCGAGTGCGCGGTTGCGCACGATGGTGGTCATCCACGTCATGGGGGCGGCCAGGTGCGGGCGGTAATCGCCGGCGTGGCGCCAGATGTTGACGAAGCTTTCTTGCAAGACGTCCTCGGCCCAGTCTTTCCTGACCAAGATACGCAGCGCGAGCCCAAACAGTTTCGGTGCGCAGCGCGTATATAGCGTGCGCAGGGCGTCGCGGTCGCCCAGGCCGATGCGCTGGAGCAGCGCCGCCAGCTCTTCCGCGTCGGCGCTTGGGGGGCGAGTTGCCGCGGCCGCCGTCGGCGGATCGGCGTCTTGCGCGGCGTGGTCTTCGGCGGTGCGCTGGAAGGTGAGCACGTAGACGGCTTTTGTGGACGGTTCTGCCCAAAGTGTAGGAAGAAACCTCGGTCGTGGGGGGATTCACGTGGGCGGCGCTGCGGTTTGCATCCAGTTGGGCTCGCCCTTCGTATAAGCGGTCAGGCGCTGGACAAACGCCGGCGATCCGCACTACGCACTGCACGGGTCGCGCATCTTCCCCGCATCTGCAAGGAGACCGACGATGGACGCAACCAAAGAGATGGATCAGTTGGAGAATGACATCCCGCGCATCGATGCGCGCCGCCGCGTGCTGTTGCGCGCGCCCGGGCTGATGGCGCTGGGTTCGCTGGCGGCGGTGTCGCTGGGGCAGTCGATGCCGGCCTGGGCCCAGTCCCAATCAGGCAGCGTGAAAGACGACGTCAACATTTTGAACGTGGCGCTCGGGCTGGAGTACCAAGCCATCGCCGCATATCAGGTGGGCGCGGAAAGCGGCCTGCTGCAAAAACCCGTGCTCGCGACGGCCGTGAAGTTCCAGGGCCACCACAAGGCACACGCGGCGGTGCTGGCGGGAACGGTGTCCAAGCTGGGTGGTACGCCGGTCATGGAAAAGAAGGTGGCGGAGTACAACTTCCCGGTCAGCCAGCTCAAGACGCAGGCCGACGTGCTGCGTTTTGCCGCCGGGCTGGAGAAGGGCGCCGCTTCAGCGTATCTGGGCGTGATGCCGAATTTCTACACGCGCGACCTGACCAAGGCCGCCGCCAGCATTCTGGGCGACGAGACAATGCATTGGGCGGTGCTGCTCTCCGTGCTCGGTGAAGACCCGGTGCCGGTGGCGTTCATCAGCTGAGAGGTTTGTTGGGCCGCCACACCGGCTGCTCGTTACGGTGTGGCGGTTTTTTTGTGCGCGTCGAATGCTTCGACGATGCAATCGAGCAAGGCCCGCACGCGCGCGGTCTTGTGCAGATCGGCGTGCGTGACGAGCCAGACGTCCTGCATGCTGCGGCGGTTGGGCAGCACGCGCACCAGCGCCGGATAGGCCTCCGCGCGGCGGCAGACCAGCTCGGTGATCCCAATGCCTGCGGCGACCGCCTCGAACAGCGCCAGCGCCGAGTTGCTCTGCAAGACGACGCGCCCGCGCGTGATCGGCTCGCCGCACAGGTCTTCCCACATCCACGGCACTTCATTGCGCGGATACAGCACCAGGTCGTGCCCCGCAAAGGCCGTCCCTTCCTCCGGCTCACCGCGCGCTGCGACGTAGTTGCGGCTCGCATAGATACCGGTTTCCATTTGGCCGATGCGCCGCGCGATGAGGTCGGGCGAATCCGGCCGCAGCGTGCGCACGGCCACGTCGGCTTCGCGCTTGGTCAGGTTGGCAATGCTCTTGGAAGCCATGCAGACGACGTCGATGCCTGGATGCCGCTGCCGCAACTGCGCGATGGCCGGCAGCACGAAGGTGGCCGCCATCGTGTCGGTCGTGGCCACGCGGATCGTGCCGGCGAGTTGGTCGTCGATGCCGGCAACGCGGCGCTCGATGGTGTGTGCCGCCTGCTCCATTGCTTCGACTGGGCCGATCAGCGCTTCTCCGGCGGGTGTGAGCACCAGCGCGGTCGACGTGCGCAGGAAGAGCTTGGCCGATAGCTCGTCTTCTAGCGCCGCGATGCGGCGGCCCACCGTGGCCTGATCCACGCCCAGGCGCTGGGCCGCGCCGCGCAGCGTGCAGGTGCGCGCCACGGCCAGGAAGAAGCGTCCGTTGTCCCAGTTCACGTCGGGCTCCGAATATTCGTAGATGAGCGATGCAAATTTGCAGCGTTGCGATGCAAAAACGCTGCTTTTTTGCATGCGTTCTCCAGCCTACACTGGGCTGCATGAAATTGCCAAACGGTTCCGCCATGTCTTCGCGCAACGCCCATACCATTGCTGCCGCTCCCCGGGGCAACTTGCAACCCGATCTCAGCCGATGGCGCCGCAACGCCACGCTGGGCATTCTCACGTCGGGCGTGTTCATGGCGGTGCTGGATACGACCGTGGTCAACGTGGCGCTCATCGCCATGCGCGACAGCCTGCACAGCAGCGTCGCAGAACTTGCCTGGATTGTTGATGCCTACACGCTGGCCTTTGCCGCGTTCATCCTCACGGGTGGCTTGCTGAGCGACCGGATTGGCGCGCGCACCGTGTTCATGGCGGGGATGGCGGTGTTCATCGTGGCCTCGGCAGGTTGTGGGCTGGCGCCTTCAGTCACCACGTTGATTGCTGCGCGCATCCTGCAGGGCGTGGGGGCGGCGATGTTCCTGCCGAGTTCGCTGTCGCTCATTCGCAGCACGTTTGAAGACCCGCGCGAGCGCGCCTGGGCCATTGGCCTGTGGGGCGCCATCGTCGCGACTGCCGCAGCCGTGGGCCCGGCGCTGGGTGGCGTGCTGGTCGATACATACGGCTGGCGCAGTGCCTTCCTGATCAACGTGCCGCTGGGCGTGGCGGGCATGCTGGGCACCTGGGCTATCGTGCGCCACGTGCAGCCTGCGCGCGCCAAGCCGTTTGATTGGGCGGGGCAGGTGACGAGCGCCGTGATGCTCGCGGCGCTGTGTTTTGCCGCGATTGAATGGCCAGTGCGCGGCGCGCTATCGCCGTGGGTGTGGGGTGCCGCGCTGCTGACGGTGGCGGCCGGCACGCTGTTCGTCCTGGCTGAACGCCGGGCGCGCGCGCCGCTGGTGCCGCTGGCCTGGCTGGGGCATCGCACGCTGGGCGCAGTCAACGGCGTGGGATTCCTGCTGAATTTCGGCTATTACGGCGCGTTGTTCGTGCTGAGCCTGCATTTACAGAACGTCGAACACCTGAGCGCACGCCAGACCGGCCTGGTCATGCTGCCGATGGCGGTGAGCCTGTCGGCGGGCAACATCTTCGCGGGCAAGCTGATGGCGCGTTTTTCCACGCCCACGATGATGCTGAGTGGCCTCGTGATCGGCGCGGCCGGTTTGCTCGCCACGTCGGCTGCGCTGACCGGACAGGTACACATCTGGGTGGTGAGTGCAACGATGATGGCTTACGGGGGCGGCACCGCGCTGGCGATTGCGCCCATGACGTCGACCATCCTGTCTGCGGCGCCGGGCGAGCTGGCCGGCACGGCGTCGGGCTTGCTGAACGCCGCGCGGCAGACCGGAAGCTTGCTGGGCGTGGCAGCGGCGGGCGCGGTCGTGACGGTGGTGCCCGGTCTGGCGCATGCCTCGCCGCTGGTGTTTGGCCTGATGACGCTGTCATATGCCGGCGCGATGGCGATGGCGTGGATCAGCCGACGCCCGGCCGCCACCGCGCTGGCTGCCTGATCAGCCGCTATTGCGAAGGCCCGCCGCAATCCCGTTGATCGACAGATGGATGCCACGCCGCACGCGTGCATCGTCGCTGCCGGCCTTGCCCGAGCGGAAGCGCTTGAGCAACTCGACCTGCAAGTGATTCAGCGGGTCGAGATACGGGAAGCGGTTCTTGATGGAGCGCGCCAGCAGCGGGTTGTCGGCCAGGCGCTCCGACTGCCCCGTGATGGCGGCCAGCGTCTGCTCGGTCAACGTGAACTCCGCCGAGATGCGCGAGAACACCGCGTTACGCAGCTTGCGGTCATCGCACAACTGCGCGTAGCGCGACGCCACGTTCAGATCGGCCTTGGACAGCACCATGTCCATGTTCGAGAGCAGGTTCGCAAAGAACGGCCACTGCTTGTGCATGCGCTTGAGCGTGGCCAGGCGCGCCGCCTTCGCCTTGGCGTTGCCGGCATCGTCCAGCCAACGTTGCACCGCGCTGCCAAAGCCGAACCAGCCCGGCAGCAGCAGACGGCATTGGCCCCATGAGAAGCCCCACGGAATCGCACGCAGATCTTCGATGCGGCGGTGCTTCTTGTCCATCAGCTTGCGCGAGGCCGGGCGTGAACCGAGGTTCAGGTCAGCAATCTCGGTGATGGGCGTGGTGGCGAAGAAGTAGTCCTTGAAGCCCGGGGTTTCGTAGACGAGGTTGCGGTACGCGGCAAAGGCGTTATCCGACAGCGCCTGCATGGCGGCTTCGAACTCTTCCAGGCCCTTGGGGCGGTTGCGCGTGGGCAGCAGCGTCGCTTCCAGCGTGGCCGCGACGATGGTTTCCAGGTTGCGCCGGCCGATCTCCGGATTGGCGAACTTGCTGGAGATGATTTCGCCCTGCTCGGTCAGGCGGATCTGCCCGTTCACCGTGCCCGGCGGTTGCGACAGGATGGCCTGGTACGTCGGGCCGCCGCCGCGGCCCACCGTGCCGCCGCGCCCATGGAACAGGCGCAGGCGCACGCCCTTGCGCTCGAACAGCTCCACCAGCGCCAGTTCGGCCTTGTACAGCTCCCAGTTGGAGGTGAGGAAGCCGCCGTCCTTGTTCGAATCCGAATAGCCGAGCATGACTTCCTGCTCGTTGCCCTGCGCCGCCAGCACGGCATCGAAGCCGGGCAGAGCGAGCAGGTCGCCCATGATTTCAGGGGCGTTGCGCAAGTCTTCGATGGTTTCGAACAGCGGGATCACCATCACGTCCAAACCTGCACCGCCGCTGCCGTTCGTGCCGGCGCGGAACATGCCGGCTTCCTTCTGCAGCAGCATCACTTCCAGCAAATCGGACAGCGTCTCGGTGTGCGAAATGATGTAGTTGCGCACGATGCGGTTGCCGTAGCGGGCGCGCACTTCGCGGGCAGCACGGAAGATGTCGATTTCCGATGTGGTCTGCTCGCTGTACGCGTGGAACGGCAGCGTCAGCACGCGCGGCTGTTGCAGCTCGCGCAGCAGCAGCGTGCGTTTGTCGGCCTCGGACAGCGCCGCATAGGCGCCTTCCACGCCCGCAACCTTCAACAGCTCGGCGACGGTCGCTTCGTGCACGTCCGATACCTGACGCAGGTCGATCGACGACAGGTGGAAGCCGAACACATCAATCGCGCGCGCAAGCGACGCCAGTCGCGCGTCGGCCAGCACTTCGCCGTGGTGCGCCGCCAAGGAGTCGATCACGATCTGGATGTCGGCACGCAGTTCTTCTGCGTTGTTGTAAGCCGGAGCGGGGCCGACGGCGTGGCGGCCTGCGTCTTCGCCCGTCAGCTCATGGCAGGTGGCGGCCAGGCGCGCATAGACGCCAATCAGCGCACGGCGGTACGGCTCGTCCACGCGGTGTTCGGAATGGTCGGGCGAGCGCTCGGCCAGCACTTGCAGCTCGGCGCTCACGTCCACCAGCGACGTCGACATCGACAGTTCCGCACCCAGCGCGTGGATCTCTTCCAGGTACCACGCGAGGATCACGCTCGCCTGCTTCCGTGCAGCGTCGCGCAAGGTCGTTGCGGTGACGAAGGGATTGCCGTCGCGGTCGCCGCCGATCCACGAGCCCATTTGGAAGAAGGGCGGCAGCGGTGCCGGCTCGCCACGTGCGCCGCGACGCGGGAAGACGGTCGCGATGTCTTCTTCCAGCTCGCGGTACAGCGCGGGAATTTCGCGCAGGAAGGTGGTCTGGTAGTACGACAGCGCGTTTTCAATCTCGTCGGCCACCATCAGGCGCGTGGTGCGCAGCATGCGCGTTTGCCACAGCTTGGTGACGTGGGCGCGCAGCAGCGCGGTGTTGCGTTCGCGTTCGCGCGCGGTGAGCGGTGCGTCGCGCTCGGCCAGAAGGCGGGCGATTTCGCGTTGCGCATCGAGCGTGCTCTTGCGCTGCACCTCGGTCGGGTGGGCGGTCAGCACCGGCACGATCAGCGCGGTTTCGAAGAATCGGCGCAACACGTCGCCCGACATGCCCTCATCAGCGGCCGACAGCAGCGCGCGCATCAGGCTGCCCGGCTGCGGCGGCGATCCGGCCAGCGCGTGCACGCGGCGGCGGCGATTGTGGTGCTGATCTTCAGCGATGTTCGCCAGGTGCGAGAAATAGCTGAAGGCGCGCACCACCGACGTGGTTTGGTCGCGCGAGAGCGTTTTCAGCAGCCGGTCGAGATCCTGCTCGGCCTGGCGGTCGCCGTCGCGGCGGAAGCGCACGGCAGTCTGCCGGATGGTCTCGACCGTTTCGAAGACGGTGCCGCCTTCCTGGTCACGCAGCACGTCGCCCAGCAGGCGCCCGAGGAAGCGGATGTCTTCCTTCAGCGGCTGATCCTTGGCCGCGGCGCTGCCCGACGAGCGTCGGGAGGTGGGGCCGAGTGATGCGCCGTTGGCTTCGTCCGCGCCATTGGCCTTTGCCACGGGTTTGGCGGCGGGTTTGGCAGCCTTGATGGCCCTGGGGGTCTTGCTGGTCTTGGCGGGGGCGGCCGAAGCCTTACGGGCGGTGGTCGCGCGCGAGGAAGCGCGGCGCGCGGCGGGCTGCGTCATGGTGTCTCCTAGGTTGGGTGGCGAGCAGGCGGAATCGCCTGCTCGAAGGTGCCTGAACGGCCCTCTTTTCTGCATCACTTCAACGTGATAGCCGGGCTGTCGCGAAAAAGCTGCGTGCTACCATTGCCGCATGTCTTCCAACGCCCACCCGACTTCCCGTCAATCCCAGCTTGCAACGACTCCTGCAGCCCAGGCGCCGACCAAGCTGGTCATTGCCTCGCGCGAAAGCCGGCTTGCCCTCTGGCAAGCCGAACACGTGCGTGCTGCATTGCAAAAATACTATCCCGCGTGCGACGTGTCCATCCTTGGAATGACCACGCGTGGCGACCAGATTCTCGACCGCTCCCTCGCCAAGGTGGGGGGCAAAGGTTTGTTTGTTAAGGAACTGGAAGTCGCGCTGGCCGAGGGACGCGCCGATCTCGCCGTGCATTCGCTCAAGGATGTGCCGATGGAATTGCCCGAAGGCTTTGCGCTATCGGCCATTCTCGAACGCGAAGACCCGCGCGATGCCTTTGTTTCGAACGACTACGCCGATCTGGCCTCGCTGCCGGCAGGCGCCGTCGTGGGCACGTCCAGCTTGCGCCGCGAGGCTTCGCTGCGGGCGCGCTTCCCGCATCTGGTCATCCAGCCGCTGCGGGGCAACCTCGATACGCGCCTCGGCAAGCTTGACCGTGGCGACTACGCTGCCATCATCCTGGCCGCTGCCGGGCTCAAGCGCCTGGGGCTGGCTGAACGCATCCGCTCGACTATTGCGCCGGAAGAATCGCTGCCGGCGGCAGGGCAGGGTGCGCTCGGCATCGAGATTCGCGCCGATCGCGCAGACGTGCGAGCGTGCCTCGCGCCGCTGCACGATGAGCCCACAGCGCTGGCCGTGACTGCTGAGCGTGCTGTCTCGCGCATTCTTGGCGGTTCGTGCCAGGTGCCACTCGCCTCGTTTGCGCAGTGGTCGGATGCCGGCACGCTGCGCCTGCGCGCCTTTGTCGCTTCGCAGGACGGTACCCGCAAACTTGCCGCGGATGGCGAAACCACGCCGTCCACGCTGGCCGACGCCGACGCACTGGGCGTGCGCGTGGCCCAGCAGATGCTGGCCGGCGGTGCACGCGACATCCTTGCCATGCTGGGCACTGACGCCCCACCTGCTACCTAACTCCCACGGCTCGCCATGGACGACCACTTGCCACTGCGCTTGTCACCATCGTCGCCCGCATCCAGCACGCCGCCTGTTCAACCGGCAACCCCGCCCGTGGTGGTGGTCACGCGTCCGCGCGCGCAGGCGCCCATGCTGGTGGCGGCGCTTGAGCGCCACGGCCTGCGCACGCATCAGTTTCCGCTGCTCGACATTGCGCCGACACCCAATCTCGACGACTTGCGTGCCGCGCTGGGCGATCCCTCGCGCTACGCACTGGTGGTGTTCGTCAGTCCTAACGCCGTGCAGCAGGCATTTGCCGCCATGCCGGAAGGTTTCCACTGGCCGCAGGAGGTGCCGGTAGCGGTGGTGGGCCCAGCGAGCGCACAGGCGCTTGCCCAGCACGGCGTTGCGCCGCCCGCGCACCGCGTGATCAAGCCCGACATGCATGCCGACGACGCGCGCCAGGATTCCGAAGCGCTCTACGCGCGGCTGGACGTGCCCTCGTTGAGCGGCCGTGAAGTGCTGATCGTGCGCGGCAACGGTGGCCGCGAATGGCTGGCCGATCAACTGCGCGAAGCCGGCGCATCGGTCCGCACGGTGGAGGCGTATCGCCGCAGCGTGCCGGTGCCCGATGCTGCGGCGTGGCTCGCCTTGCGTGCCGTGCTTTCGGCACGCCATGCCTGGACGCTCACCAGCTCCGAGGCCGTCCGCAATCTCGATGAACTGGCCCGCGCCAATCTGTCGCCCGCCGATCTGGATACGCTGCATGGCGCGCCATGTTTTGCTTCGCACGCCCGCATCGTCGAACAGGCCAAATCGCTGGGCTTTCGCGACGTGACGCTCACCGGCGCCGGCGACGACCGGCTCCTCGCCAGCGTGCTCGCGTGGGCTGGGCCGGTGCCGGCAGCCGAGCAAGCCCCGGCAAAGGCGTCAGCTGAATCAAACCCGTCTACTTCTTCTTCCACTGTGACGCAGACTCCCGTTCCCTCGGCGGCTCCCGCTTCTGCCCCTGCTTCGACACCGGCGCCCGCATCTGCGGCAGCCAAGCCAAGCCCGGCCCCTGCGCCCAGTGCTCCGCCGGCCGCGTTTGCGCCCACCATGACGGTCAACCATGCGCCACGCAGCGGCGGTTGGGTGATCTGGGTGGCGCTCGTCGCGGTCGTGGCGGCGGTGGCCGCGCTGCAGGTGCGCAATGAGCGCCTGGCACGCGATATCCGTCAGCACGCCCAGACGAACGAAGCGCTGGCGCAGGAGATGCGCGTGCTGTCGCGTGCGGACCAGGATTCGGTTTCCCAGTTGCAGCAGAAATTCGGCGCGCTGGATGCCCGCACCGCTGAAACGCGCGATCGTCAAGCCGCGCTGGAGCAGGCCAACCAAGACCTTCTGCGCAATCGCGATGACTGGCAGCGCGCCGAGATCCAGCGTTCGCTGGAGGTCACCGCCGAGCAACTGCAACTGACGGGAAATGTCGCCGGCGCACTGGCTGCGCTGCAAACGGTCGACGCGCGCCTGGCCACGCTCGACAAGCCGCAGTTCAACGCTGCGCGCCGGGCGGTATCGCGTGATATGGCCAAGCTCAAGGCGATGCCGTCGTTTGATCTGGCGGGTGCTGCGCTGAGGTTGGATGACGCCATCAATGCTGTAGACACGCTGCCGCTCATCTCGTCGGCACAGCCGCTGGAGGCGGAACAGGCCGCGCAGGCGCCGCATGCTGCCGTGAAACCCACGAAGAATGCGAAGGCGCACGCCGCGGCTGCGTCGGCGCCGGTTGCCTCGATGCCGTCCAACGACGCCGGATGGTCGGCAGGCGTGCGCGCCTGGTGGGGGCGCCTGTGGAGCGACGTGCGCGGCGAATTGGGCCAAATCGTGCAGGTGCGCCGCGTCGATCAGACCGAGGCACTGCTGCTGTCTTCCGACCAAGCGTGGTTCCTGCGTGAAAACCTCAAGCTGCGTTTGATGAACGCGCGCCTGGCGTTGCTCTCGCGCAATGACGCCGTGTTCCGCGCCGATCTGGGTCGCGCCGATACGCTGCTGGCGCGCTACTTCGATACGCAGTCTTCGCGCGTGACCACGGTGCAGAATCAACTGTCGCAGGTGCGCGCGATGGTTGGCACGCTGCAGGTGCCGACGCTGGCTGACAGCCTTGCCGCCGTGCGCGGTTCGGGCAAGGAGTGAGCATGCGCTGGGTATTCTGGGTCGCGCTCCTGTTTGCCGCCGCCGTCGGGCTGGCACTGTTTACGGAACTGAACCTGAGCAACGTCGTGCTGTTCTACCCGCCGTACCGGGTGGAGATGTCGCTCAATTTCGTGCTGGCGGCGCTGCTGGCGACGTTTGTGGTGCTGCATCTTGTGATGCGCCTTTTCCACCATGTGGCCGGTATGCCGGCGCGTGCTGCGGCGTATCGCGAGCGCAATCGCATCCTCAAGGCATCTGCCGCGCTGCGCGAGGCAATGGAAAGCCTGTTTGCCGGGCGCTTTGGCCATGCGGAGCGCCAGGCGCGAGAAGCGCAGGCTTGGGAACCTCAGCGCGAGACGGCCGCGCTGATCGGTGCCCGTGCCGCACACCGCATGCAGGAGACCGAACGCCGCGATGCGTGGATGGCCGAAGTCTCCTCGCCCGATCGAGAGCAGGCGAAGCTTGTGTCGATGGCCGAATTGCTGGTCGACGCACGTGATGCGGAAGGTGCGCTGGAGAAGATCGCGCAACTGCAATCGCAGGGCTCGCGGCAGATTCAGGCGCAACGCATTGCCCTGCGTGCGCATCAGCATCTGAAGAACTGGAGCGAGGTGCTGCGCCTGACGCGCGCCCTGGAAAAGCGCAACGCCATCCATTCCGTGCTGGCCGCCCGACTCAAGCAGATGGCGTGTGAAACGCTGCTGGCCGAGCGCCGCCACGATGCCGATGCGCTGAACAGCTTCTGGCGCGAGCTGACCACGGAAGAACGCCGCTCGCCGCGCATTGCGTCGCAGGCCGCGCTGTATTTCGCGCAGCTTGGCCGCACCGATGACGCCAAGCGCATCGTCGAAGACGGTCTGAAGACGCATTGGGATAGCCGCCTGATCCGCCGCTATGCCGATTGCGCGGTGCCGGGCAAGGCGCTGCCGCTGATCCAGCAAGCCGAGAAATGGCTCGCCCAGCATCCGGTGGATGCCGATCTGTTCTACACGCTCGGCATGCTGTGCTTCAAGGAGCAGCTCTGGGGGAAGTCGCAGTCGAACCTGGAGTCGGCATTGAAGTATGCCGATGCGGATCACTCCGGCAACCTCCGCGCCCATGCACATCTGGCGCTTGCACAGATGTTCGAGCAGACCGAGCGCATGGAAGACGCGCAGCGCCACTACCGGCAAAGCGCATTGCTTGCAGTCAAATGAAAAAGGCCGGGGTCACCCCGGCCTTTTTTCTTGCCGGTGGCGTCGCCTATTTGTTCACCATCCGTGCCGGTACAGAAAGCGTGAGGATCGCACCCAGCACCATCGATGCAGCCAGCAAGTACATGCCGGAATCTGTGCTCTGCGTGGCGTCTTTCAGCCAGCCGACGGCGTAGGGGCTCAGGAAGCCCGCAAGGTTGCCCAGCGAATTGATGAGCGCAATGCCAGCGGCAGCGCCCGTGCCGGCCAGGAACGCAGTCGGCAGGCTCCAGAACAGCGGTAACGTGGTCAGGATGCCCATGGTGCCGAGCGTGAGGGCGGCCATGGCGAGCGTGGTGTCGGTGTGCCACACGGCCGACAATACGAGGCCGATTGCCCCCACCACTGCGGGAATCGCGATGTGCCACCGGCGCTCACGCAGGCGGTCGGCGCTGCGGGCCACCAAGACCATGGCGACGACTGCCGCGCCGTACGGAATCGCCGTCAGCAAGCCCACCGAGAAGGGATCTGCCACGCCGGTCTGCTTGATCAGTGTCGGCAGCCAGAAGCTCACGCCGTACAAGCCCATCACGAAGCTGAAGTAGATCAGGCTCATCAGCCACACGCGCGGGCTGGCCATGACGGTGCGGATGGGCGGGTCTTCTTTCTCGGCGTCTTCCGCGGCGATGTTGCGGGCGAGCAGCGCTTTCTCTTCGTCGGTCAGCCACTTCGCGTGGCTGATGCGATCGTCAAGATAGGCCAGCACGAAGATGCCGACGATGATCGACGGAATGCCCTCGATCAGGAACATCCACTGCCAGCCGGCCAGGCCGTAAACGCCGCCAAACGCCTTCATCGCCCAGCCCGAGATGGGGCCCCCGATCACGCCCGACAACGCAATCGCCGTCATGAAGAAGGTGGTGGTGCGCCCGCGCCGCTGCGCCGGATACCAATACGTGAGGTACAGGATGATGCCTGGGAAGAAGCCCGCCTCTGCCAGACCCAGCAGAAAGCGCATCACGTAGAACATGGCCGGCGTGGTCACGAACATCATGGCCGCCGAGATGATGCCCCACGAGATCATGATCCGCGCGATCCAGATACGCGCGCCCACGCGGTGCAGGATCACGTTGCTCGGCACTTCAAAGAGGAAGTAGCCGATGAAGAAGATGCCCGCGCCCAGGCCGTAGATGGTCTCGCTGAACTTGAGGTCGTTCAGCATCTGCAGCTTGGCAAAGCCCACGTTGACGCGATCGAGGTACGCGACCACGTAGCACAGCAGCAGGAACGGAACCAGGCGCCACGTCACCTTGCGGTAGGTGGCTTCTTCAAATGCACTTGTGGATTGGCTCGTCAGCGTGCCTGCGCCGCCGACCGGTGAGGTGGGTGGGGTGGTGATGGCCATCGGGTCTCCAGCGTTATTGTGAGTTCAGGCCGAGTGCTCCTCGTTACCTACCTCGGCCCGGAAAACCGCCACAGCATTCTGCGCTTCTCGGACGGGCGCGCCAAGACGCCCGCCGGCAGGGTTTATACGCAGCGCCCGCCGTCCACTTCCAGGCATGTGCCGGTAATGAACTCGGCTTCGTCCGACGCCAGATACAGGCATGCGTTGGCTACATCCTGCGGCGTGGAAAGCCGCCCCATCGGGATCGTCGCCAGGAAGCGCGCCCGGTTCTCGGGCGTGTCGGGTACGCCCATGAACTGCTCGATGAGGCCCGTGGCGCCCATCACCGGGTTCACGCAGTTCACGCGGATCTTGTCGGGGCCAAGCTCCGCCGCCATCGCCTTGCTGGCCGTGATGACAGCGCCCTTGCTCGCGTTGTACCAGACGAGCCCGGGGCGGGGCCGGATGCCCGCCGTGGACGCCACATTGACGAACACGCCGCCGCCGCGCTCGCGGAAGTGCGGGACGATGTGATGCGCCGTCCAGTAAATGCTCTTCACGTTGACGGCCATCACGCGGTCGAACTCGTCTTCGGTGATCTGCAGCAGCGGCTTGTTCTTGTGCGTGGTGCCGGCATTGTTCACGACGATGTGCAGATCGCCATAGCGCGCCAGCGTGGCGCCGAGCAGTTTGGCGACGGAGTCCCCATTCGAGACGTCGGCCTGCACGAAATGTGCATCGCCGCCGGCCACGCGAATGGCGCTGGCCACGCGTTCACCGGCCTCCGCATTCAAGTCATTGACGACGACGCGCGCGCCCTCGCGGGCAAAGGTGTTGGCAATGCCCTCTCCAAAACCCGAACCCGCGCCCGTCACGATGGCGATTTTGCCGGCAAGCCGCATGATGTCTCCTCGTGTTGTGGGTGGATGCTGCGTTGCGCCTTAACCGTGGCGGATGGCGATGGTCTTGAGCGTGGTGAAGCCGTAGAGCGCTTCAAAGCCCTTTTCGCGCCCGTGACCCGATTGGCCCGTTCCGCCGAAGGGCAATTCAACGCCGCCACCCGCTCCGTAATTGTTGATGAAGACCTGACCGGCCCTGAGCTTGCGCGCGAGGCGCATCTGGCGGCCGCCGTCGTTCGTCCACACGCCGGCCACCAGGCCGTACGGTGTGCCGTTGGCCAGGGCAAGCGCTTCGGCTTCGCTATCGAACGGCATGGCAGCCAGCAGCGGGCCGAACACTTCCTGCTGCGCGAGGCGATGCGTGTGCGGCACATCGCGCAGCAGCATCGGCGCCTGGTAGTAGCCGGTCTCGGGCGCCTCGGGCACCACCTGGCCCTGCGCCATCACCGGAATGTTGGCGTGCTGCGCATCCGAGACGAAATCCCACACGCGCTGCTGCTGCTTGGGATTGATGAGCGGGCCGCAATCCAGGTCCAGCGACGACGGGCCGACCCTGATGGATTCGAACACCGTGGCCAACCGGTCCAGCATCGCCTCGTAGATGCTGCGCTCGATCAGCACGCGGCTGCCGGCGGAGCACGTCTGCCCGGCGTTCTGGATGATGCCGTTCACCACGGCGGGAATGGCCGCTTCCAGATCGGCATCTGAAAACACGATCTGCGGAGACTTGCCGCCCAGCTCCAGCGTCACGGGCACGTGGTTTTCAGCGGCCGCACGCACAATCGCCTTGCCCGTTTCCGGTGACCCTGTGAACGACACATGGTTGATCCCGGGATGCGCCGCCAGTGCAGCACCCGCTTCGTGGCCATAGCCGGTCACGATGTTGAGTGCGCCATCGGGCAGGCCTGCCTCGGCGGCTAGCTCGGCCACGCGCAGGATCGACAGGCATGCGTCTTCCGCCGGCTTGACCACGCACGCGTTGCCCGCTGCCAATGCGGCGCCCACGCTGCGCCCGAAGATCTGCATCGGGTAGTTCCACGGGATGATGTGCGCCGTCACGCCATGCGGCTCACGCACGGTCAGCACCGTGGTATCGGCCGGGTAGGGGATGGTTTGCCCGTGCAGCTTGTCGGCCGCACCGGCGTAGAACTCGAAGTAGCGGGCCACGGCGCGGGCGTCGGCGCGCGCCTGGCGCATGGGCTTGCCGGTGTCGCGGGCTTCCAGGCGGGCCAGTTCTTCTTCGTGATCGGCCAGGCGCAGGGCCACGCGCATCAGCAAGCGGCCGCGCTCGGCAGGCGCCAACTGGCCCCAGACGCCCTCGAACGCACGCCGTGCCGCATGCACGGCCACGCTGATGTCGGTGGCGTTGCCGCGCGCAATCTCGGCAAAGGATTGGCCGTCGGACGGATCGAACACCTTGATGCGCATCCCCGAGTCGGGCGACATCAGACGGTTGGCGATGAAGTGCTGGGCATGCATGGGGGGTTCCTGCAAAAGATCGGCAACGCGCGATTTTCGCACGGGCGCGGCGTTGTCAGGGGAAGCGGCCGGGTGTCAGGAGCTATAATGCCCGCCGACAGTTTTTCACGCTTCTTTCTAACCATTTGCGTCGCGTTTTTACGCACTTCGCGCATTCCGGAGCATTTCCATGAGCTTCAACAACGTCTCGCCGGGCAAGGACATCCCCAACGACTTCAACGTCATCATCGAGATCCCGGCGCAAAGCGACCCGGTCAAGTACGAAGCCGACAAGGAAACCGGTCTGCTGTTCGTGGACCGCTTCGTTGGCACCGGCATGCGCTACCCGGCCAACTACGGCTTCATCCCGCAGACGCTCTCGGGCGACGGTGACCCGGTCGACGTGCTGGTCGTCACGCCGTTCCCGCTCATCCACGGTTGCGTGGTGCGCTGCCGTGCCCTGGGCATGCTCAAGATGACGGACGAGTCCGGCGTGGACGCCAAGCTGGTTGCCGTGCCTGTCAACAAGCTGAGCCCGGCCACGGCTCACATGACCGACCTGTCGGACATCGGCCAGAACCTGCTGGACCAGATCAAGCACTTCTTTGAGCACTACAAGGCGCTGGAAGCCGGCAAGTGGGTCAAGGTCGAAGGCTGGGGCGGCATTGAAGAAGCCCACAAGGAAATCGCCGACGGCGTTGCCAACTATAAGAAGTAAGCGATTTCAGGATTTTGCCGTACGGCATGTCTGACAAATCCCGGCCTCCGGATGGAGCGCCGGGATTTTTTCTTTGCGAAGCGGTCATCAGCGCAGCACGCGGAGATTTGTCGACTCGCGTCCGGCCGCCATTTGCACCCGGGACAGGGCTGCAGTATGCGTTCCATGGTATTTTTCACGAATTGTGCATACTTACCGCCCGGTAGTTCTGCTACACAGAGATTTAAGAAACGCTCATTTGCCCACCGGAAACGGCCCCTCTAGACTCCCCGTCAAGTTTGACTCCAACCCCTGGTACTGCGATGTTGAACAAGACCGTTGTCGTTCCCGTGCTTTCCGCTGTGGCCATGGCCGCATTCACTGTGTGGGCGCTGCTGGTTGGGCCGCCGGACGCTGCCCACGCTGGCGAGCGTGCCGTCGCATCGGCCCCTGTGGCGGTGGATTCAAACACTGCGCACTGCGTGATCGCTCACCAGAAGCCTGCCGCGCCCTAAGTTTCATCTCCGCGTCCGCCGTTCGTGCGGACGCTGCCTCTCCCGCCTCCGCTGTTTTCTCCTGCTAATCCGATTCTGGTCGCTGCCTGAAGGGCGAGCGGTCTGTCAGTTCGTCGAGGTACGCCTCCATACCGGCCGTTTCGCGGTCGAGGAACCTACTCACTGCATCGGCAAATGCCGGGTGCGCCAGCCAGTGTGCCGACAGCGTCGCCACCGGCTCAAAGCCGCGCGCCATCTTGTGCTCGCCTTGCGCGCCACCTTCGAATGTGCGGATGCCGTGCGCGATGCAGTACGTCAGCGGCTGGTAATACGCCGTCTCAAAGTGCAGGCAAGGGTGGTACTCGATCGCGCCCCAGTAGCGGCCGTACATGACCGACGCTTCCGGTCGCGTGTCAACCACCAGTAGCGCGCTGGCGATGTCGTTGCCGTTGCGCGAGGCGACCACCAGCAGGAGGTTTTCCGGCATCGTCTGGCCGATCTGGCGGAAGAACTCGAGGTTCAGATACGGCGACGAGTGATGCTCGCGGTAGGTGGTGCGATAGCAGCGGTGGAAGAAGCGCCAGTCGGCGTCTGTCGCCGCTGCGCCAGGCACGTGGCGGAAAGTGATACCGGCGTCGTGCACGCGGCGGCGCTCGGCGCGGATGTTCTTGCGCTTCTTCTGCTCCAGCGCGGCCAGAAAGTCGTCGAAGCTGGCGAAGCCCGGATTGCACCAATGGAACTGCACCCCTTGCCGCAGCAGCATGCCGGCCGCACGCATCTGCTCGGCCTCGCCAGCGGTGGGAAAGAGCACATGCAGCGATGACAACTCGCTCTGCCGCGCAACCGCCAGCAACGTGTCGAGCAGCGCCGCACGCGCAGCCGCATCGCGCGCCAGCAACCGCGCACCCTGTACCGGTGTAAACGGTACGGCCGACAGCCATTTCGGGTAGTACTCCAGCCCATGCTGCGCGTAGGCATTGGCCCACGCCCAGTCGAAGACGTACTCGCCATAGGAGTGGCCCTTCACATACAGCGGTACGGCCGCAGCGAGCACTTCGCCGTCGGCGCCGTCTTCCCACAGCGTCAGGTATTGCGGCGACCAGCCGGTGTCAGGCGATGCGCTGCCGCTTTCATGCAGCGCATGCAGGAAATCGAAGCGCAGGAAGGGCGTCGCCTCGGGCTGCAGGGCGAGCAGGGCGTCCCATGCATTGCGGCCGATGTCGCGCAGATCGGTCACAAGTCGCGTGCGATAATTGGCCAATTCGTGTCGCGAACCAGCGCGCGCTTGGGGCTCGGGAGCAAGGGGGCGAGAGGTCATGCCGCCGATTCTAATTCCAGCTTCCAATGCCGCGCTTGCAATCCACATTGCCCCCATGACCGTCTCTGTCGCTCTCGCCCAGATCAACTGCACCGTCGGCGATTTCGCCGGCAATGCTGCCCGCATCGTCGCCGCTGCGCGCGAAGCGCACCAGGCTGGTGCGCGCATTCTGCTCACGCCCGAACTGTCGCTCACGGGCTATCCGCCCGAAGACCTGCTGCTGCGCCCGGCCTTTATCGATGCCAGCGCGCGCGCGCTCGACGCGCTGATCGCCGAACTGGCCGCCTTCCCGGGGTTGCACGTGCTGATCGGGCACCCGCAACTCTCGCTGGAAGCCCCGGCGCCGGGCGTGCTGCCAAAGCCGACGAACAGCGCCACGGTGGTCGCGGACGGCCGCGTGGTCGGCCGGTACAACAAGCTGGAACTGCCCAACAACGAGGTTTTTGACGAGAAGCGCTACTTCCAGCCCGGCACCGAGCCCTTTGTGTTTGAAGTGGATGGCACGCGCTTCGGCGTCGTCATCTGCGAAGACGCCTGGTATGCCACGGCCACGGCCTACGCCAAGGCCGCCGGCGCGCAGGTTGTGCTGATCCCCAATGCCTCGCCGTACCACCTCGACAAGGAAGACCTGCGCGAACGGATCATTGGTGACCGGGTGAAGGAATCGGGCTTGCCGCATGTGTATGCGAACCTGGTCGGCGGGCAGGATGAGCTCGTCTTCGATGGCGGCTCGTTCGTGCTTGATGCCGAAGGCAACGTCGTCGTGCGGATGGGGCAGTTTGTGGAGGGCGTCGGCTACGCGCAGTTCGACGGCGCACGCGCGCTGCCGGGCACGATCGTGCCGGAAGCTCCGCTTGAAGCCCGGGTGTACGAGGCGCTCAAGCTGGGCGTGCGCGATTACCTCGGCAAGAATGGCTTCCCGGGCGCGATCATCGGCTTGTCGGGTGGCGTCGATTCAGCGTTGGTGCTGGCGATTGCCGTCGATGCGCTGGGCGCCGATCGCGTGCGCGCGGTGATGATGCCCTCGCGTTACACGGCAGATATCTCGTGGGTGGATGCCCGCGACATGGCGGCCCGCCTGGGCGTGCAGTACGACGAAATCGCCATCAGCCCGATGTTCGACGCATTCAAGGGCGCGTTGGCGGAGGAGTTCCGCGGGCTGCCCGAAGATGCGACGGAAGAGAACATCCAGGCGCGCATTCGCGGCACGCTGCTGATGGCGCTGTCCAACAAGAGCGGCCGGATCGTGCTGACGACCGGCAACAAGAGCGAAATGGCAGTCGGCTATTGCACCTTGTACGGTGACATGGCCGGCGGTTTCGCCGTCATCAAGGACATCTTCAAGACGCTGGTCTACCGGCTGTGCCGCTACCGCAATGCGTTGTCGGAAGTGATTCCGGAGCGCATCCTGACCCGCGCGCCGTCGGCCGAACTGCGCGAGAACCAGACTGACCAGGACAGCCTGCCCGAATACGACGCGCTCGACGCCATCGTGCAGCGCTACATGGAGCAGAACCAGCCGGTGGCCGAGATCATCGCTGCAGGGTTTGCCGAGGCCGACGTGCAGAAGATCGTGCGCCTCATCAAGATCAACGAGTACAAGCGGCGTCAGGCGCCAGTGGGCATCCGCGTGACGCAGCGGGCGTTCGGGCGCGACTGGCGGTATCCGATCACGTCGCGCTTCAAAGAATAGGCCGCCGCCATGCTCGACTACTACGCCAAGCGCGCTCCCGAATACGAGCGCATCTATACGAAGCCCGAGCGGCAGGGCGATCTGGCGTGGTTGAAGGCGCGCGTGCGCGAGCTGACGCGCGGCGCGCGGGTGCTGGATCTGGCATGCGGCACCGGTTTCTGGACCGAAGCGATGACGGACGCGCGCAGCATCGTCGGCGCGGATTTCAACGACACCGTGCTGCGCATCGCGCGCGGCAAGGGCATCCCCGGAGCGTCGTTTGTGCGTGCCGACAATGACGCGCTGCCGTTTGCGCCGGGCACATTCGACGTGATGACGGCAGGGTGCTGGTGGTCGCATGTGCCGCTGCAGGGCTTGCGCCAGCACGTCGAAGGTCTGCACCGCGCGCTCGGGCCAGGCGTGCGTGTCCTGTGGTTCGATAACCAGTATGTGTTCGGCTCAAGCACGCCCATCGCCTACAACGACGAACATGGCAACACGTGGCAGCGCCGCCCCTTGCGCGACGGCAGCGAGCACGATGTGCTGAAGAACTTTCCCGACGATCCGACGCTGCTGCAGACCGTGGCCGGCATCGCCCAGGATGTGCGCATTAACCGGCTCCAGTATTATTGGACGCTTGAATACTTCACCAACTAGTGAGCGAGACACCATGAAACAAATCACCGCCATCATCAAGCCCTTCAAACTGGACGAAGTGCGCGAGTCGCTCGCCGACGTGGGGGTGACCGGCCTGACCGTCACCGAGGTCAAGGGTTTTGGCCGTCAGAAGGGCCACACCGAGCTGTATCGCGGTGCGGAATACGTGGTCGACTTCCTGCCGAAGATCAAGATCGAGGTGGTGGTAGCGGAGAGTCAGGTCGAAAACGTGATCGACACCATCGTCAAGGCAGCCAAGACCGGCAAGATCGGCGACGGCAAGATTTTCGTGATGCCGGTGGAGCAGGTGATCCGAATCCGCACCGGCGAGAAGGACGAAGCAGCGGTCTGAAGCCGCTGCCTGTGGCCGGCGCGCTCGCGCCGGTCAGCGCTGATCAACGCGGCAGGGTGATGTTCCAGCGCAGCGTCGCCAGCCGCCCGATCACGATCGCCAGCGTTGCGATCACCACGGACACGCTCGGAAGCAAGTCCGTGTGCGTCAGCCCGACGTAAAGGAAGCACCCGAGAAACGCGCACGTTGCGTACGGGTGATTGTCCCGCAGCAGCATCGGCACTTCATTGCAGACCACGTCGCGCAGCAGGCCGCCAAACGCCGCCGTGATCACACCCATCATCACCGACACGAAGACCGGCACACCCGCATCGAGTGCCAGTTGCGTACCCAGCACGCCAAAGAGCCCCATGCCGATGGCGTCGGCCACGATCAGCACGCGATCAGACACCAGTTGGCTGACCAGCCGGATCACCCAGTTGGCGAACAGGCTCATCACGAACAGCGCAAGCAGATATTGCTCGTGCTCGATCCAGTAGAAGGGCCGCCGATCCAGCAATAGATCGCGCAGTGTGCCGCCGCCAAACGCGGTCAGGAATGCCACGATGAACGCGCCTACGGCGTCGAGCCGGCGCCGTTTGGCCTCGGCCAGCCCCGAGATGGCAAACGAGAAGACCGCGAGGATCTCCACCCAGTGCATCACCAACTGCAGGCGGGTCACGTGCATATGCGTGTTGTTCTTGTGATGAGCGGGCGAATGGGAGGATTGGGGTTCAGGAGCCGTGCGGCTGTCGCAGCAGCACCAGCACCGCGCCAGCGCCCCCGGCTGTGTTACGCGGCTCGACAAAAGCGATCACTTCTTCCTTCTGCACCAGCCACGAGCGCACTTTGCCCTTGAGAACGGGCGTTTTGTCGGGCGAGCCGAGGCCTTTGCCGTGGATCACGCGCACACAGCGGACGCCACGCTGTACGGCGCGGCGCAGGAAGGCGGCCAGTGCCTCCCGGGCTTCTTCGCGGCGCATGCCGTGCAGGTCGATCTGGTCTTGCGTGGCCCACTCGCCGCGGCGCAGCTTCTTGAGCACGTCGTCGCCGATGCCGGGGCGGCGGTAGGAAAGCGTGTCGTCGGTTTCCAGCAGGTTGTCCACGTCAAATTCATCCGACAGCGAATCGCGCAGCACGGTTTGCTCTTCGGCACGCGAATGCACGGGATCCGGGGCGGGCGGATTGCGCGGATGCTCGACGCGCTTGTTCTGGCGCAGCGCGCTGACCTCGCCGATGCTGGCACGAAACACGTTGGCTTCTTCTGAGGCCTTGCGCGCGGCGGCTTCGGCGCGCTGGCGTTCGGCTTCGCGTGCCTCCGTCTCGTGCTTGAGCTGGTCACGCAGGCCGGCCAGGTCGGTCAGGCTGAGCTTGTTGGCGGGGGAAGAAGCGCGTTTCATGGTGAAGGGCAGGCGTGCACATCGGATGGAGCGTCTGTCGATTATACGAAGGCGCCGCATATGGCAAAACGGCCGATGGTTACCCATCGGCCGCGTTGTTTGCGCCCGGGAAAACCGGGGCGGTGCAGCTTATTCCAGGCTTTCTAGGTAGCGCTGGGCGTCGAGTGCGGCCATGCAACCCGTGCCGGCGCTGGTGATGGCCTGGCGGTAGATGTGGTCCTGCACGTCGCCGGCGGCAAACACGCCCGGGATATTGGTGGCCGTCGCCATGCCGTCCAGGCCGCTCTTCGTGCGGATGTAGCCCGTGTCGTTCATGTCGAGCTGGCCGCGGAAGATGTCGGTGTTCGGCTTGTGGCCGATGGCGATGAACACGCCGGCCACCTTGAGCTCTTCGATCTTGCCTTCGTTCTCGTTCGTACCTTTCAGGCGCGCGCCCGTCACGCCGGAGTCATCGCCCAGGATCTCGTCGAGCACCATGTTGGTCTTGATCGCGATCTTGCCTTTCTTCTCCTGCTCATGCAGGCGGTCGATCAGGATCGGCTCGGCGCGGAACTTGTCGCGGCGGTGGATGAGCGTGACCTTGCTGGCGATGTTGGCCAGGTACAGCGCTTCTTCCACAGCGGTGTTGCCACCGCCCACCACGGCCACTTCCTGGCCCTTGTAGAAGAAGCCGTCGCACGTTGCGCAGGCAGACACGCCACGGCCCGCAAAGGTTTCTTCCGACGGCAGGCCCAGGTATTGGGCCGAAGCGCCGGTGGAGACGATCAGCGCGTCGCAGGTGTATTCACCCGAATCGCCCACGAGGCGGATCGGCTTTTCGTTCAGATGCGCGGTGTGGATGTGGTCGAACAGCACTTCGGTCTTGAACCGCTCGGCGTGCTCCAGGAAGCGCTGCATCAACTCGGGGCCCTGCAGGTGCTCCTTGTCAGCAGGCCAGTTCTCCACGTCGGTGGTGGTCATGAGCTGGCCGCCCTGCGCCAGACCGGTAACCAGCACGGGGTTCAGGTTGGCCCGGGCAGCGTAAATCGCGGCCGTGTAGCCGGCGGGGCCGGAGCCAAGGATCAGCACTTTTGCGTGTTTTGCCATGATGCGTTCTGTGTGTGCGCGGCACGAGGGGTGGAGCGCCGCCGTGCAGGCTAGGTGAGGGTGACGGGCGCCATTATAAAGTGGCACCCCCTCGTCCGCCCGGTTGTAAATTCCAATGGCGGTGATAGGGCCGCGTTACAATCCTTGCCATCGCATTTGTGCTGTCCCAAGCCGCGTGGCCTTACCCAAGCGGCACATCCGTCTCTCCGCGTCTCCCGCATGGCTCGAGCTTCCACCACTCCGACAACCCGCACCGATCCCTCCGCACTGCCGTCCCGCATTGGCCGGCTGCTGGGGGAGGTCCGCTGGTTCCTGTTGCTGGCGGTGACCATCGCCTTCCTGATCATTCTTCTGTCATACAACCGGGCCGACCCTGGTTTCACCCACGCCAGCCAGGTCGACGAGATCCGCAACCTGGGCGGCCGCGTGGGCGCGTGGCTGGCCGATCTCCTGCTGTTTGTCTTTGGCGCGTCCGCCTACTGGTGGGCGGTGCTGCTTGTGCGCAAGGTCTGGCGCGGCTGGCGCGAGCTGATGTCGGACGAGCGCCTGCCACGCACCTCCATGCCGCGTGTTGACGCCAGTGTCACGTGGATCGGCTTTGCGCTCATCCTGGTTTCCAGCATGGGTCTGGAAGCCATCCGCATGTATTCGCTGCACATGAAGCTGCCGCGTGCGCCCGGAGGTGTGCTGGGCGACGTGATCGGCGGGGCGATGCAGCATTCGCTGGGCTTTACCGGCGGCACGTTGGCGCTGCTGTTCACGTTCCTGGTCGGGCTGTCGCTGTTCTTCCATTTTTCGTGGCTGAACCTGGCCGAGCAGATTGGCGCGGGCGTCGAGATGCTGTTCGTCGGCTTCAAGACGCGCCGCGAAAGCAAACAGGACCGGGCCATTGGTGAGGCAGCCAAGGTCGAGCGCGAAGAGGTGGTCGAGACCCGCCGCGTGCGCATTGAAGAATCGCCGCCGGTGCAGATCGTGCGCCCGACCGCCGTGGTCAAGAGCGAGCGCGTAGAGCGCGAGAAGCAGCAGCCGCTGTTTGTCGACATTCACGATTCCGACCTGCCGCCGCTCGCGTTGCTCGACCCGATTCCGCCGGTTGTGGAAACCGTGAGCGCCGAGACGCTGGAATTCACCTCGCGCCTCATCGAGAAGAAGCTCAAGGATTTTGGCGTGGAAGTGCAGGTGGTGGCGGCCTATCCGGGGCCGGTCATCACGCGCTACGAAATCGAGCCTGCCACGGGCGTGAAGGGCAGCCAGATCGTCAACCTGGCCAAGGACCTGGCGCGTTCGCTGTCGCTGGTGTCGATCCGCGTGGTGGAGACAATTCCGGGCAAGAACTACATGGGTCTGGAGCTGCCGAACCCGAAGCGTCAGGCGGTGCGCCTGTCGGAGATTCTCGGCTCGCAGGTCTACAACGAGAGCGCATCGCAGCTCACGCTGGCACTGGGCAAGGACATCGCCGGCAAGCCGGTGGTGGCCGACTTGGCCAAGATGCCGCACTGCATGGTGGCCGGCACCACGGGTTCCGGTAAGTCGGTCGGCATCAACGCGATGATCCTGTCGCTGCTGTACAAGGCGAAGGCCGACGCGGTGCGCCTGATCCTGATCGACCCGAAGATGCTGGAGCTGAGCATCTACGAAGGCATTCCGCACCTGCTGTGCCCGGTCGTGACCGACATGCGCCAGGCTGGCCACGCGCTCAACTGGGCCGTGGGCGAGATGGAGCGCCGCTACAAGCTCATGAGCAAGATGGGCGTGCGCAACCTGGCGGGCTTCAACAAGAAGATCGAAGAAGCTGCGGCGCGTGAAGAGAAGATTCCTAACCCGTTCAGCCTGACGCCGGACGCGCCGGAGCCGCTCGACAAGCTGCCGATGATCGTCATCGTGATCGACGAACTGGCCGACCTGATGATGGTGGTCGGCAAGAAGGTCGAAGAGCTGATCGCGCGGATTGCCCAGAAGGCGCGTGCTGCCGGTATCCATCTGGTGCTGGCGACGCAGCGTCCGTCGGTGGACGTGATTACGGGCCTGATCAAGGCCAACGTGCCGACGCGGATTGCGTTCCAGGTCAGCAGCAAGATCGACTCGCGCACCATCCTGGACCAGCAGGGCGCAGAAGCGCTGCTGGGCATGGGCGACATGCTGTATCTGGCGCCCGGCACGGGCTTGCCGGTGCGTGTGCACGGCGCGTTCGTGTCAGACGAGGAAGTCCACCGCATCGTCGATAACCTCAAATCGCAAGGCGAGCCGAACTACATCGAGGGCATTCTCGAAGGCGGCGTGGCCGATGGCGAGGGCGGCGGCGATGGTTTTGGCGGCGGCGCGGGACTTGTCGGTGCGGGCGGTGGCGAGGCCGATCCGCTGTACGACCAGGCCGTCGACGTGGTGCTCAAGAATCGCCGCGCGTCGATCTCGCTGGTGCAGCGTCACCTGCGCATCGGTTACAACCGCGCCGCACGCCTGCTCGAAGACATGGAAAAGGCGGGGCTCGTGTCCGCCATGTCAGGCAACGGCAACCGCGAAATCCTGGCGCCCAACCGCAACGGCAACGTCGTCGAAGAGGAATGACGCTGCCCGCATTTGCAGTTACATCGCGTTACCGCGCGGGCGGAATGTTCCGTCGCGGCCGGCCACTAACAACAAGATCAACTGAAACCGGGATTCCTATGTTTGTGTTGAAAGCACGTCACCTGATGGCCGCCGGGCTGGTTTCGCTGGCGGCATGGTCCGCCGGCGCCTATGCGGGCGCGGTCGAACAGCTCAACGCCTTCGTGAGCAACGTCAGCACTGCGCGCGGCGAGTTCGTGCAGCGGCAAGTGAAGGGCGGCACCAACGGCAGCCCGCTGCGCGTGGCCGGCACGTCCAACGGCGATTTCGTCTTCTCGCGCCCGGGCCGCTTTGTCTGGCGCTATGTGAAGCCGTACGAGCAGCAGCTCTCGGCCGACGGCCAGATGCTCTACATCTTCGACAAGGACCTCAACCAGATCACGGAGCGCAAGCTTGATGCGTCGATGGGTTCCAGCCCCGCCGCCATCCTGTTCGGCAGCAACGACCTGGCCAAGAATTTCACGCTCAAGGAGGGTGGCACCAAGGACGGTATCGACTGGGTCGAACTCACCCCCAAGGCAAAGGACACCCAGTTCGAGCGCATCGCCATCGGCTTTCGCAGCGGCGAGCTGCAGGGGATGGAGCTGCGCGACGCCTTTGGCAACACCACCCTGCTGACGTTCTCGAACATCCAGAAGAATCCGCAACTGCCGGCCAACGTGTTCCGCTTTACGCCGCCCAAAGGGGCTGACGTCATCAAGCAATGACGCGTGCAGGCCGGCGCCGTTGCTGTCCTCGACAAGGAGACCGACCATGCCTTTGCCGTTCACCACGTCGCTGCACCGTGCAGCCGCTGTTGCCGTTGCAGCGTCAGCGGCGGCCGTCTTTGCGGGATGCGCCTCCACCGGTGCGTCCCGTTTTGACGTCGATTCGTTCCTCACCGCGCCAGACACGGTGCTGGCCGAGGCCTTGGTCAACAAGGATTTCCTGCACGCGACCGAGCTGCCCGGCGCCGAGTGCAGCGCATTGGTGAAGGGCCACGCCGGGCAGGTCGTGCCGATCCAGGCGCCGGCTGATCCGCGCCTGCCCGAGGCTTCGGCGCGTCAGCCGTTCGTGATTCAGCCGCCGGCTAGCGAGAGCGTCTGGCTGCTGCTGCGCTCGCCCAACGGTGCGCAATCGTGTCATGGGCCGCTGCCGGCCAAGGCGTTCATGGGGCTGGTGCAGCGGGCATCGAACTGACGGCTTGACCGCCTTTTCAGGCGTGGGCCGCTTTCATGTCGGCAATGAAGGCGGCCAGCAGATCATTGCGCCGGGCGTCGCGGCGCACCACCATGTCAAACGGCACCTCGTAGCGCATGGCTGCAGGTGCCAACGGCGTCAGTAGGCCTTGGGCTACATAGGGCGCCGCAAAGTGCTCTGGCAGGTAGCCTAGGTGCCGGCCCGAAAGCACCAGCATTGCCACCGCTTCCATGTTGTCTGCCACCGCAGTCACCGGCCGCTCGGCCGGCGACCCCGCCGCTTCGGGCAGCGGATAGCTGCGCCACGCCCACGCGTGCGCCAGTGCCTGCGCGGGCGTCACGTCCCCAGCCTTGCTGAACAGCGGATGACCACGCCCCGCATACGCAAGCTGCGTCTCGTGGAAGATCGTCGTGTAGTCCAGCGCCGGCACGCGGTGCCAGAAATAGCCGATGGCCATATGGATCTTGTTGTCGAGCAGCAGTCCTTCCAGCTCCCCGGGCGGGCGCACCGAGACTGTGAAATGCACGGATTCATCGCGTTGACGAAAGCGCTCGATGGCCTGGCTGATCCGCGCATTCGCATTGACGGGCGCATGGCCGATCAAGCCGAGGTTCAGCGTGCCGACCAGCGTGCGGCCCACTTTGCGAGCCTCTGCACTGAAGACGTCGAGTGCGCCCAGCAGCTTGCGTGCGGAATCAACGAACCGTTCTCCGCGCGCGGTGAGCCGGAAGCCGCTGCGGCCACGTTCGCATAGCCGATAGCCGAGTCGCGTCTCGAGTGTGGACAGCTGGGTGCTGATGGTCGATTGCCCGACGTTCAGCGTTGCCTGGGCAGGGGTGATGCCGCCCGCGTCAACCACGGCGAGAAACACGCGGATCAGTCGCAGATCAAGATCGGAAGGTTGTCCCAGCACGGCGGTGAATACATCGATTGAAATCGATGTTTAAGTCGGAGATTTCGCATTCTATGCACGAAATTCATCGGCAAGAATGCAGGCTATCTCCACTCATTACATCGCCTGAAGACGATGTGATACTTCGACTGCCATGAACGACTGCGCCAACCTCTTTCAGCCCGCCTCGGGCAATGCCATGCCGCGCTTTGGCGGTATTGCCACCATGATGCGGCTGCCTGCCGCAGCGTCAGCGGCGGGGCTGGACGCCTGCTTTGTCGGCGTGCCGTTCGACCTGGGCACGTCCAACCGCAACGGTGCGCGGCTCGGGCCACGGCAGATCCGCTCAGAATCCGTCCTCCTGCGGCCGTACAACATGGCCACGCGCGCCGCGCCGTTCGACTCGCTGCGCGTGGCCGACATCGGCGACGTGCCGACCAACCCTTACAACCTGCATGACTCGATCGCGCGCATCGAGGCGGCTTACCGGGAGATCATCGCCGGCGGCTGCCGCCCGATCGGCCTGGGCGGTGATCACACCATCACGCTGCCCATCCTGCGCGCCATGCATGCCAAATACGGCCGCATTGGCCTGATCCACGTGGACGCGCATGCCGACGTGAACGACACCATGTTCGGCGAGAAGATCGCGCACGGCACGCCATTTCGCCGCGCGGTGGAAGAAGGCCTCCTCGATTGCAACCGCGTGGTGCAGATCGGGCTGCGCGGGACCGGCTACGAGGCCGAAGATTTCGACTGGTGCCGCGAACAGGGCTTTCGCGTGGTAACGGCCGAGGAATGCTGGCACCGATCGCTCGTGCCGCTCATGGAAGAGGTGCGCGCTCGCGTGCAGGGCGGCCCGGTCTACATCAGCTTCGACATCGACGGTATCGACCCCGCCTATGCGCCGGGTACCGGCACGCCGGAGATTGGCGGCCTGACCGTGCCGCAAGCGCTGGAGATCGTGCGCGGCGCACGCGGTCTCGACATCGTCGGTGCAGATCTCGTCGAGGTGTCCCCGCCGTATGACCCGTTCGGGACGACGGCGCTGCTCGGCGCCAATCTCGCGTTCGAGCTGCTGTGCGTGCTGCCGGGCGTCGAATACCGCGCCTGACGCGATACCCACAAAAACGGAGAGGAGACCCATGCAGACAACGCAATCGACGGCCCAGCCGCGCCGTGCGGCGATGGCATCGTTCATCGGCACCACGATCGAGTGGTACGACTTCTACAGCTACGCCACGGCGGCGGCGCTTGTCTTTGGGCCGCTGTTCTTCCCGGGAGAGAACCGCTTGCTGGGGCTGCTGGCCTCGTTCGGCTCGTTCGCCATCGGCTTCCTCGCCCGGCCCATCGGCGGCGTGCTGTTCGGCCGCATCGGCGACAAGCTCGGCCGCAGGCGCGCGCTCATGGGCACGCTCACCCTCATGGCCGTCGCCACCGTGCTGATCGGTTGTCTGCCCACCTATGCGCAGGCCGGGTGGATTGCGCCGGTCGCGCTGGTGGCGTTGCGTGTGTTGCAAGGCATTGCCGTGGGCGGCGAGTGGGGCGGCGCGGTGCTGCTGGCCGGCGAGCATGCGCCGAAAGGCCGGCGTACGTTCTTCGCTTCGTTCGCCCAGCTTGGCAGCGCCGGTGGCTTGATCCTGTCGATGCTGGCGTTCTCGGCCGTCAGCCGGCTCGAGCCGGAAGCCTTCCTGGCGTGGGGCTGGCGCCTGCCGTTCCTGGCAAGTGCCGTGCTGCTGGCCGTGGGCTTTGTGATCCGCATGTCGGTCAATGAATCGCCGGAGTTCGAGGCGATGCGGGCCTCCGGCGACGTGGCGAAGCAGCCGCTGGCGGAGGCGCTCAAGGCATGGCCGCTGATCGCGCTGGCCATTGGTGCCAACGTGTACGGCATCGCTGGCGTCTACTTCAGCAACATCTTCATGATTTCGTATGCCACGCAGTATCTGCAGCTCAGTCGCGCGATGATTCTCGACTGCATGTTCTGGGTGGCCGTGCTGCAGTTCTTCGTGCAGCTCGGCGCAGCCACGCTGGCCGACCGTTTCGGGGCGCGCCGCATGCTGGTCGTTCTCGCTGCCTTCGCGGTGGTCGTACCGTTCATCATGCTTCCACTGGTCCGCATGGGCGAGGCGCATACCGTGTTTGCAGGGGTGGCCATCGCCACGCTGGCCGAGTCCGGCTATTACGCGATCATCGCGGGCTTTGTCAGCGGCATGTTTGCGGCGCGCATCCGCTATACGGCGATCTCGTTGTCGTATCAAGTCTGCGGCGCATTTGCTGGCGGCCTGACGCCGCTGCTTGCCACGGTGCTTGCAGATCGCTTCTTCCCACTGTGGTGGCCCATGGCGGTTTTCTATGCCGGCTTTGCGGCGCTGTCTCTGGTGTGCGTTGTGTGGATCGGCCGGGCCCGACCGATCGCCGGGGAATCGGCATTGGACGCACGCGCAGCCTGATCCGCCGTGGAAACCGGTCGGCCGGCGGATTCTGCGACAATCCCCGCATGAACGCTTCCGCATCTCTCTTTCCGGACGCGCCCGCCCACATGCCGCTGGCCGAGCGCCTCCGCCCGCATTCCGTCGACGAAGTGATCGGCCAGCAGCATCTGCTGGGGCCGGGCAAGCCGCTGCGCGTGGCCTTCGCTTCTGGCGAGCCGCATTCGATGATCCTCTGGGGCCCGCCCGGCGTTGGAAAGACCACGCTGGCCCGATTGATGGCCGACGCGTTTGATGCGGAATTCATCGCGCTGTCGGCCGTGCTCTCCGGGGTGAAGGACATTCGCGAGGCCGTCGAGCGCGCAGAGCAATTCCGCGCCAATGGTCGCCGCACGCTCGTGTTCGTCGACGAAGTTCATCGCTTCAACAAAAGCCAGCAAGATGCATTTCTACCGCACGTCGAAAGCGGGTTGTTCACCTTCATCGGCGCGACGACGGAGAACCCCTCGTTCGAGGTGAACGGTGCATTGCTCTCGCGTGCCGCGGTGTATGTGCTCAAGAGCCTGTCTGACGATGAGCTCAAGCAGTTGGCCGAACGGGCGCGCCAGGAACTGGGCGGATTGGATTGGGCGCCCGCCGCAGTCGACGCCATCGTCGCCTCCGCCGATGGCGATGGCCGCAAGCTGCTCAACAACATTGAAATCGTCACGCGCGCCGCGCGTTCGCAGGCTGAGGGCGATGCGGTTCCGGTGGTCGACGAGGCACTGCTGGCATCGGCGTTATCGGAAAACCTGCGCCGCTTCGACAAGGGCGGTGACGCCTTCTACGACCAGATCAGTGCGCTGCATAAATCCGTGCGTGGGTCCGATCCGGACGGCGCGCTTTACTGGTTCTGCCGCATGCTCGACGGTGGCGCCGACCCGCGCTATCTCGCACGCCGCATCGTGCGCATGGCGTGGGAAGACATTGGGCTGGCTGATCCGCGTGCCGGGCGCATCACGCTCGACGCGGCGGAAACTTACGAGCGTCTGGGCTCACCGGAAGGCGAGCTGGCGTTGGCCCAGGCCGTCATCTACCTGGCCATCGCACCGAAGTCGAACGCCGGCTACAACGCCTACAACGCCGCGCGCGCCTTCGTCAGCCAGGACAAGTCGCGCAACGTGCCCGTGCACCTGCGCAATGCGCCGACCAAGCTGATGAAAGAACTCGGCTACGGCCACGCCTACCGCTACGCGCATGACGAGCCCGAGGCCTACGCCGCCGGCGAAACCTACTTCCCCGACGATTTGCCCCCGCAGAACTGGTACGTGCCGACGCCGCGTGGCCTGGAAGGCAAGATTGGCGAAAAGCTGCGGCACCTGCGCGAGCTGGATGCGCAGTGGCATGCCGAGCAGGACAAATCCTCTCGCAACAAATAGGCCCCACGGGCCGGTACGATAAAATCGGCGTTTTCGATCGTTCAGATCGCTCGCCATCTTCGGTTTCTTTTTCCCCACCATGCTTGATATCCAACTGCTGCGCAAAGACATCGACGCCGTCGCCGCGCGCCTCAAAGATCGCGGCTACGTGCTCGACGTGGCCGGCTTTGCCGCGCTCGAAGCGGAACGCAAGGCCATCCAGACCCGCACCGAAGAGCTGCAGGCCCGCCGCAACAGCCTGTCCAAGCAGATTGGCATGCTCAAGGGCAAGGGCGAGGATGCATCTGGCGTGATGGCCGAGGTGTCGGGCATCGGCGACGAGCTGAAGGCGTCTGCCGCGCAACTCGACGTGGTACAGGCCAAGATGCAGGACCTGATGCTGTCGATCCCGAACCTGCCGCACGAAAGCGTGCCGGCCGGCCGCGATGAAACGCAGAACGTGGAAGTGCGTCGCGAAGGCACGCCGCGCGCATTCGACTTTCCGGTGAAGGACCACGTGGACCTGGGCGCCGCATTGGGGCTGGATTTTGACGCGGGCGCCAAGCTGTCGGGTGCGCGATTCACCGTCCTGAAAGGGCAGGTGGCGCGTCTGCATCGTGCGCTCGCGCAGTTCATGCTCGACACGCACACGCTGGAGCACGGCTACACCGAGGCGTACGTGCCGTACATCGTCAACGCCGCGTCGATGCGTGGCACCGGCCAGTTGCCGAAGTTCGAGGAAGACCTGTTCCGCGTGCCGCGCAAGATGGGGCACAGCGCCGAAGGGGAAGACGGCGAGCGTGTCGAGAACTTCTACCTGATCCCGACCGCAGAGGTGCCGCTCACAAACCTCGTGCGCGATGAGATCGTTGCTGCGGACGCCTTGCCGATGATGTTTGCGGCGCATTCGCCGTGCTTCCGTTCGGAGGCCGGTTCGTACGGCAAGGACACGCGCGGCATGATCCGCCAGCACCAGTTCGACAAAGTCGAGATGGTGCAGATCGTGCAGCCCGAAGCCTCGGCCGCCGCGCTGGACGCCATGACCAACTGCGCCGAGAACATCCTGCGCAAGCTCGAACTGCCATTCCGCACCGTCGTGCTGTGCACGGGCGACATGGGCTTCGGCAGCACCAAGACGTACGACATTGAGGTGTGGATTCCGGCGCAGAACACGTACCGCGAGATCAGCTCGTGCTCGAACATGGGCGACTTCCAGGCGCGCCGCATGCAAGCGCGCTTCCGCAACGCACAGGGCAAGCCGGAACTGGTGCACACGCTCAACGGTTCGGGCCTGGCTGTGGGCCGTACGCTGGTCGCCGTGCTGGAGAACTACCAGAACGCGGATGGCTCGGTCACGGTGCCGACGGTACTGCGCCCGTATCTGGGCGGCCAGGAAGTGCTGAAACCGGCAGTTTGATGAGTTATGCCGACCCCCTTGATCGGGCCGGAAAAACTTTGTTATACTCGCGGTTTCGCGATTCAGCGACCCAGTTACCGGAGAGGTGGCAGAGTGGTCGAATGTACCTGACTCGAAATCAGGCGTACCGGCGACGGTACCGTGGGTTCGAATCCCACCCTCTCCGCCAGCAGTAGCAAAAGCCCCTTGGTTTTACGACCAAGGGGCTTTTTGTTTGGCGTCTAGATTTCGTCTGGCGAAACGGCGTCGCCACCGGCGGTCACGCCGCGCGGCCGGCCGCCCGCGCCAACATGTTTTCGATCTGCTGGTCCTTCTCTTCCCAGAGCTGGGCGAGCCAGCGGTGGAAATCGCTACGGAAGGCGGCGTCGGTGCTGTAGTCGTGCGTGCAGAAATCCGGCGGGATCGGCAGCTCGCGAATATGCACCATCACTCGGCCGGCCGTGCCGCAGGCCAGCTGCCAGAAGCTCGGTGTGCCGTCCGGATAGGCAATGCTGATATCGAGCAGCGACTGGAACCTTCCGCCCATGGCGTTGAGCGTCAAGGCCAGGGCGCCGGCCTTCGGCTTGAGCAGATGGCGATAGGGGGACGACTGCGTCCGGTGCTTTGCCGGCGTGTACCGCGTGCCTTCGGCAAAGTTCATGACGCTGGTCGGCACATGGGCGAACTTGGCGCAAGCGCGACGCGTGGTTTCGCGGTCTTGATTGCGCAGCTCGGGGTGTTTGCGCAGCGCCGCTTTGGAGTGCCGACGCATGAACGGGAAATCCAGCGCCCACCAGGCCAGGCCGATGACCGGCACGTAGATCAACTGCTGCTTGAGGAAGAATTTCAGCAGTGGGATTCGCCGGTTCAACACCCGCTGCAGCACAAAGATGTCCACCCAAGACCGATGGTTGCAGTTGACGAGGTACCAGCCCGCGTAGCGCAGGTTGTCGGCGCCTTCCACGCTCCACGGCTCGCGTTGCAGTACGCCGATCCAGGCATTGTTGCAACCGATCCAGCACGTGGCGACCCAGTTGAGCATGGGGTCGATCCGGCGGCGCACTGCCGCTGCCGGCACCAGCAGCTTGAACGCCGAGAGCGTGAACAGTGGCACGCTCCAGAACAGCGTGTTCAGGGCCAGCAGGATTGAGCTGAGCATGCCCAGTACAAAGGCAGGCAGGACGCGAATCAAGGCACCTCCAATGAGCGCTGCCGGGTGGCTCCGGCAGACAGGAATCGTGATGTTGACGATACGTGAGCGTAGCGCGGTTCGGCCGGTCCGACCATGCGCTGCGTCAGGATTCACGCTTTGTATCTGAGGGCGAAAAAAAACCCTTGGTTTTGGCCAAGGGTTTTTCCTGCTCAGGACCAGCTCAGAACGAATGCTTCAGCCCCACACCTGCCAGCACCGTCTTGGCGCCCGGCGCCGTGCCGCCTGCAACGATCGACGTCTTGAGGCTCTCCAGCGGGTCGGCCGCGCCCACCGCGCCCGCATTCACGTACACGAGCTGCGCATACAGCGTGGTGCGTTTGGAGAATGCGTAATCGTTGCTCAGCACGACCGACTTGGTCGAGCTGTCGTGGGCGCTGCTTTCGTACTTGCTGTAGTAGCCGGCCAGCGTGGCGGTATTGGCGGGGCTCCACTTGTAGTCGAGCCCGACGCCGATCGATTTGACGTCCGATACGCGTTGCCCGGTGGGCGCATTGTTGGTCACGCCGATGTAGTTCACCCGGCCCGTGAAGGCATTGAACGGCACGGCCACACCTGCGCTCCACAAGCGGCTGAGGGTCTCGCCTGTGCCGCTGTCCGCGGTTGACTGATAGCCGAGGCCGACTGTGACCGGGCCCGTATACGTGGCACCCAGCGACAGCTCATTGCCGCGCTTGAAGCTACCGGCGGTCTCGCCAAATGAATAGGCAACGCCCAGCCACACCGGGCCGAAGTTGTTGGAGTACTGCAGTGCATTGCCAATGAACACGCCGACGTCGTTGCCGGGGTTGGTGCCAGCGCCCATCGCGTTGCCCGGTGCGGGCAGTTGGTTGTAGGCCCAGCCGTACAGATTCGAGAACTGCTCTTTGAAGCCGCGCGCTTCGGTGCCGATCGTGCCGATGAGCGCGGGGCTGTACTGGCGCCCCAGCGTGATCGCGCCCCAGTTGCCGCTGAGTCCAACGTTCGCTTGCCGGCGGAACAGCTCCGAGCTGAAGCCCGGGCCGGTGGTGAGCGTGCCCGTGTCGCTGCTGAAATGCCCTTCGAGGTTGAAGTTGGCCTTCATGCCGCTGCCCAGGTCTTCCGATCCCTTGAGGCCCCAGATGCTTGGGCTGATGCCGCCCGAATGCATTTCCGTGATGCTGCCGCCGGCTGCGCTGCGGTTTTGATACTGGAGTCCGGCATCGACTGTGCCGTAGATCGTGACCGACGATTGTGCGATGGCGCCGCTCGCTGCGCAGCCGAGGGCGGCTGCAAGGGCGGTCAGGACGCAGGGTCGAAGGCGTGTGTTCTGCATGTTGTCTCCGTTTTGTCGTTGTGTGATGCGTCTATGGAATTGGCTCGGACGCATGCGGTGTTGGCGCCAAACACGCGGGGCGCGCGCTCAACGTCGGCGGGACTTTGCAATATGCGTACCACGACGTTCGCTGCGCATTGCACGGAGTTGCAGTCCGTTGCCTAACGTTTGCGGATGCCCGCGGCTGTGCGTGTGATGTGGCGTGGCGGGACAGTTGATGCAACACATGTCCGCTCTCTGTTGCGCAGTGGAGCAGGTGTGTCAGACCTTGGGCGCGCTTTGCATCCAGCGATCTTCGAGCTCGCGCCATGTACGTCCGACGTTCAGCGCATGGCGGGGGTCGAAGTTGCGCCAGTCGCGATAGGCGTCGCCCGGGACGTACGCGAGCGCGCGAGCTGCATCGCCACCGGCTTCAATCGCGCGTGTGATCGCGCTGTCCAGCATGTCGAGATAGGCGAGCGTCGGTTCCAGCATCTGCGCCGGTGTGCCGATGGCGGTGCCGACCACGATGGTGGCGGGCAATTGAACGAGCGCCTGCAATGCTTGACGCCAGCCGATCAGCGAGCCGTCCTGCAGGTCTGGAATGCGCTGCCGATATGCCAGGCCACCGGTGCACAGCACGCCGCGCTGCGGCGCGTACAGCACCGTGTCGGAAGCGCTGTGCGCAGCCGTACAGACGTGGACTTGCCACGCTGTCTTGCCGGTGTGCAGCCAGTCGCCATCGCGCAATGCGGGCTCGGGATAGACGATCTGCGTTGCGTGCATGACGCGCGCACCCAGCAGGGCGGTCAGCCGGGCCAAACAGGTTTCGCATCGCCGGCGCATCAGGTCGGCGGTGGCGGCCGATGCCAGGAACGCAGGGCGTGGCTGCAGTTGTGCGAACGCCGCGTTGGCGAGCACGTGCTCCGGGTGCGCGTGCGTGTTGACCACCCAGCGGATGGGTTCGGCCGTGATGTGCCGGATGGCCGCGATCAGATGGTGTCCCCATCGCGCGTGCGGGCCCGGGTCCACCACGAGAACGCCGTTGCCGGTCGTGTGTACCAGCGTGGGTACGACTTCTCCGGCATTCGCGCGCGAGGCTTCTGCGTTAACGGCGCGCGCAGCATACAGGCCATCCTGCAGGCGCAACAGCGTAACGCGTGCGGGTGTCGCAGACGCCGTCGGCGCCGGATTGATCAGGGTCGCGAGCATGATGCGCATCCAGCGTCGCCGCGCGGGGTCTGGCGCCATGTCAGGGCGCCAGCGCGGCGTTCTCGTAGCGTGGGTAGAAGCGGGTCACGTTGCGCACGTACTCCGCGGGCATTCCGCCCCATTGCGCGTAGGGCACGTCTACCGGCATGGCAATCACCTCTGCCAGGTCTCGCCCTTCTGCGGCCGCGCGGCGCATGCGTGCCTCGAGCCACTGCAGGTACTGGCGTGTCTGCGCGATGGCATCGGCCTTGCCGAGCGCGGGCCCGTGGCTGGGGATCAACACGCGCGCTCCGCTGTCGGCAACGATCTTCTGCAACGCGTCCAGGCTGGCCAGCCAATGCGCAATGTTGGCGTGCGGCGTCGTGGGAATCCGGTCTCGAAAGGCAAGGCCGCCGGCGAAGACGACGCCGCTGGTCCGGTCCACCAGGACGAGATCGTCATCGGTATGCCCGTCGAGCCGAATCAGGTCGATGCGGTGGCTCCCCATGGTGCGTGTGCCGGGCGTCAATGGCACGCCGGGCGGTGTGGATACGGTGTTCTGCATCCACGCGCCGCAGATGCGGTAGAGATTGTCGGCATAGGCCGCGCCTTCGCGTTGCGCACCGGCAATGGTGCCGGGCAGCGCCTGGGGGCCGACATCCGCATAGGCCTGGTTGCCGAAGAAGTAGTCGGGGTGCAGGTTGAGGTTGAACACCCAGCGCACCGGCGCCGAGGTGACCGTGCGGATGGCCTGGCGCTGCTGTTCGCCGTACAGCAGTGACGGCCCTGTGTTGATGACAAGTACGCCGTCGCCGGTATCAATAAAGGCGGTATTGATGATGTTGCAGCCGTTGCGCGCAGAGAAATCCGCGTTGGCGCCTTCGAGCACCCAGACGTCTGGGGCAACCGCCTGCGGTACGAGGTGGTAATCGGGGCGCTCTGCCCGCGCGACGGCAGTCCACATTGCCAGGCACAGCAGCAGGAGCCCCAACCGTTGGTGGCGTCGGCTCATCGTGTCACCTGTGCGCGGATGCGGTTGCCGTTGTTGTCGACGCCGGCCACGCTGATGCCGTGTTCAACGGGGCCATCCAGATCGAACGAGAAGATCGGGTTCTCGGCCACGGGTTCGTACAGCGCCAGTTCAAGCATGGGCTGACGCCGGGCATCGAGCAGGTTGAGCTGCTCGATATGGAAGGACGGGATGCCCGCCACCAAGCCCGTGTCCATCGGATGCATCACGCGCAGGCGGATGCGGCTGCCTGCGCCGTTGAAGCCCGGAAACACGCGCGACTCCACCTGGTTCAGCGTGGTGCTCCACGTGGAGTTCTGGCGGGTGGCTCCGGGCAGCGTGCAGCCGCCGCCGGTGGCGTCCACCTGCAAGGTGCCGACATGCCACACACCGTCCTGCGTACGCGCCGCCACGCGCACCGCAGAGGCCTCCTGCAGCTTGAACCGGAACGACAGGGCCGGGCGCACGCGCATCGGCGCGAACTCCAGCACCTTGCGGATGGGGTTGCGGTCGACCACGACGACGATGCGCTCCACCTTGCCGAGCGCCGACGCGTCAAACGCAATCGGCACCTGCATCGGGTCTTCCGCAAATGCGGGGCCAGTGATCCTGATGCGGTTGTCGAACGTTGTTGGCGCCGCGCCAAAAACCTCCTGCTGAATCGTCGGCCAGAGCGGCGAGCCTGCCGGGTCAATGTTCGTATCGGCGCGGGCCGGCCAGGACAGGCACGCAACGGCCAACGCGGCAGCGGCAGCATGGAGTGAGGCCGTTCTCATCGTGTGCCTTGCAAGGTTCAGATGAACGGCCCGTGTTGCGAAAGTCATGCCATGCCCGCCGTGGGTCCGCATGCGCGTCCCGCGGCTGTTCAGGTGATGGGGCGTTGAGCTTTGCAACACCCGTTGTTCCATTCTGGAACAGTCAGGCGAGCCGATCGGCGTGAACGGGCGATTGGGCGTGGATGCAGCATCCACCGCAGGGGATGGCCCGGGTTTTGCAGATGACGAGCGGACACAGCGCAGACAACGACGCTGCGGTCATCACTCAAACATCAGGAGACAACCCATGCGTTACGCTCATCCCGGCACGCCCGGCGCCATCGTTTCGTTCAAGCCGCGCTATGGCAACTTCATCGGTGGCGAATTCGTGTCGCCGGTCAAGGGCCAGTACTTCACCAACACCACCCCGGTGACGGGCGAGGTGATCGGCGAGTTCCCGCGCTCGACCGCTGAAGACATCGACCGCGCGCTCGACGCCGCGCATGCTGCCGCTGACGCCTGGGGGCGCACCTCGGTGCAGGACCGCTCGCTGATCCTGCTGAAGATCGCCGACCGCATCGAACAGAACCTCGAACTGCTGGCCGTGACCGAAACGTGGGACAACGGCAAGCCCGTGCGTGAAACGCTGAACGCCGACATCCCGCTGGCCGTGGACCACTTCCGCTATTTCGCCGGCTGCATCCGCGCGCAGGAAGGCTCCGCAGCCGAGATCAACGAGCACACCGTGGCGTATCACATCCACGAGCCGCTGGGTGTGGTCGGCCAGATCATCCCGTGGAATTTTCCGCTGCTGATGGCTGCATGGAAGTTGGCGCCCGCCCTGGCCGCCGGCAACTGCGTGGTGCTCAAGCCGGCCGAGCAGACGCCGCTGGGCATCTGCGTGCTGATGGAACTGATTGGCGACCTGCTGCCGGCGGGCGTGCTCAACGTCGTGCATGGCTACGGCAAGGAAGCCGGCGAGGCCCTGGCTACCAGCAAGCGCATCGCGAAAATCGCCTTCACGGGCTCGACGCCGGTGGGCTCGCACATCATGAAGTGCGCGGCTGAGAACATCATCCCGTCGACGGTGGAGTTGGGCGGCAAGTCGCCCAACATCTACTTCGAAGACATCATGCAGGCCGAGCCGAGCTTCATCGAAAAGGCTGCCGAAGGCCTGGTGCTGGGCTTCTTCAACCAGGGCGAGGTGTGCACGTGCCCGTCGCGCGCGCTGGTGCAGGAATCCATCTACAGCCGCTTCATGGATGCGGTGATGACCAAGGTGGCCGCCATCAAGCGCGGTGACCCGCTCGACACCGACACGATGGTTGGCGCGCAGGCGTCGGAGCAGCAGTTCTACAAGATCCGTAGCTACCTGGAGATCGCGCAGGAAGAAGGCGCCGAATGCCTGGTCGGCGGCGACGTGGAAGTGCTGCCCGGCAATCTGTCGAAGGGCTACTACATCAAGCCGACGCTGCTCAAGGGCGACAACAGCATGCGCGTGTTCCAGGAAGAGATCTTCGGCCCGGTGATTGCCGTGACGACCTTCAAGGACGAAGCGCAGGCCCTGCAGATCGCCAACGACACCGATTTCGGCCTGGGCGCCGGTCTGTGGACGCGCGACATCAACCGCGCCTACCGCGTGGGCCGTGCCATCAAGGCGGGGCGCGTGTGGACGAACTGCTACCACCTGTATCCGGCGCACGCTGCGTTTGGTGGCTACAAGAAGTCGGGCGTGGGCCGCGAGACCCACAAGATGATGCTCGACCACTATCAGCAGACCAAGAACCTGCTGGTGAGCTACGACACCAAGCCGCTCGGCTTCTTCTGATGGTGTAGCAGGACGGCTGGCGCATGGTCATCGACACCCGTGCGCCAGCCGCTGACCTGCGAGGCAAAGACCCCGCAGGCGAAAAAAGAAGAGGAGACATGGCCATGCGCCCACACATGCACTGGCGCAACGCGCGCAGGTGTCTACCCCATTGCCGCTGATTCCCTGAGGGGAATCGCCATCACCACGTCTGTTTCTGAAGATGCGCCATTGACGCACTCGGGCCCGGCGAGCGTGAAACACCAGGGAGACACTCCGTGCATTCGAATACCAGCCGTTCGGGCAAGGACGCCAGCCGTCTGCGCAACGCCGCGCCGCGTCTGGCCGGCGGGGTAGCGGCGCTCGCTGCCGCGGGCCTGTGCTCGCCGGCGTTTGCCGAGGACCCGATCATTGCGGTGGCGTTGCCTACCGCCCAGGTCGTCGGCTCGACCCCGATCGACAGCATTGGCGTGCCCTTGTCTCAGTTTCCTGCCAATGCCCAGCGCGTCAGCGCAACCGATGCCCGCGAGCAACGCAGTTCGAACCTGGCCGACCTGCTGAACGACAACCTCGGTCAGGTCAGCATCAGCAATGGGGCGGGCAATCCGTACCAGAACGACATCAACTACCGCGGGTTTCAGGTGTCTTCTCTGCTGGGTGTGCCCATTGGCGTGTCGGTCTACTTTGATGGCGTGCGGATGAACGAGCCCTTTGGCTCCATCGTCAACTGGGACCTCATTCCCATGAACGCGATGTCCAGCGTCAACATTCTGCCGGGCTCCAATCCGATGTTCGGCCTCAATACCCTGGGCGGCGCGTTGGTCGTCAACACCAAGAACGGCAAGGACAACGCCGGCACGTCGATCGAGGCGCTGGGTGGATCGTTTGGCCGCCGCGCGCTGAGCTTCGAGACTGGGGTCGTCGACAAGGCCCACAGCACCGATTACTTCGTCGCCGGCAACATCGACCGCCAGGACGGCTTTCGCGACCACTCGGGTTCCAACGTCAAGCAGCTGTACGGAAAGGCGCGGTGGCACGGCAACGACGGCGCTACCCAGTTGGAGCTGTCGGCTGCACTCGCAGATACTTCGCTGAGCGGCACGCAGTCTTTGCCGATGGACATGATGGCCAACCGCAGCGCGGCCTATACGTGGCCCGACACCATCTCGAACCGGATGGCGCTGCTGAACCTGAAGGGCAGCCATTGGTTGAACGACACCAACCAACTGGCTGGCAGCGTCTACTACCGCAAGGCGAACCTTCACAACGTCAACAGCAACGCGCAGCTCGACGATGGCTGCTTCAACGACGACGGATCGCTGGCAACGACCACCGCAGGTGGCATCACCACATACAAGTGCGCGAACAAGGCGCCCAACGGTACGGCGGTGAATGCCGTGACCGGTGCGAATGCGTTGGCGCTCGGCTACGGCCGCTGGACCAACGCGATCAACACGAGCGTTGTGGATTCCGCCACGCATGAGGACACGTTGGGCACCTCCCTGCAGTGGTCGAACTTCAGCCAGCTGGCGGGACGCAACAATACGTTCACCTTGGGTGGTGCGTTCGACCATTCGCGCATCACGTATGACCAGACCACGTATCTGGCACGGTTGATCAACTATCAGGCCGTGGTGACTCCCAATCAGGCGTACGGATTCACCGCCAATGGATTGGCTCCGTCGGCATCGAACCCGGCATTCTTCACGGGCAGCAACGTCATCGGCGCGGTCAGCCTGTCGTCCAACGTCAACAACTTCAGCGCGTACTTCACCGATACGTTGAGCGTGACGGAAAAGCTGAGCGTGACGGCATCCGGCAGCTTCAACTACACCACGCTCAACCAGGGCGGCGCCAATAACAAGTACCTGAACGGAGACGGCGGTTACTCCTGGACGGACGAAGTCTCGGGCGTGTCGTACTACAACCCCGGCTACGAAAGCGCCTATCGATATTCGAACTCGGGTTCGGGCGCAGCCTCTGCTCCGAACGGTATCCCCGCAGGGGCGGTGGCCGGGCCGGAAACGAACAGCCTCGCCGGCTCGCATCACTATCACCGGTTCAACCCGGCGCTCGGGTTCAACTACGACCTCGGATCGCGGCAGGGCATCTTCGGCAGCTACAGCGAATCGATGCGCGCACCAACATCGATCGAGTTGTCCTGCGCAGATCCGAACAGCCCATGCTCGCTTCCGACGGGGTTCAACGGCGATCCGGACCTGAAAGCCGTGATTGCCAAAACCATCGAGTTCGGCGGCCGCGGAAAGCTGGGCAAGTCCACCTACTGGAGCGCGTCTGTCTACGACTCGCGGCTGAGCAATGACATCCAGTTCATCGCCACGTCAAACACGTACGGCTACTTCGCCAACGTCGGCAAGACGGAGCGGCGCGGCTTTGAACTGGGTGCCAGCACGAAGATCGACAAGTGGTCGTTGTCAGCCAACTTTGGTTATGTCGACGCGATCTACAAGTCGGCATTCACCACGGCGAGCGGGCAGAACGTGGTCAGCGGCAACAAGATCCCCGGCATCCCCGCGAAGACGCTCAAGCTCGGCGCGTCGTACGCGTTCAGCCCGAACCTGTCGATGGGCGGGAATGTGATCCTGGTCAGCAAGCAGATCGCGCACGGCAACGAAAGCAATGCCGACCCGAACGGCGAGGTGGCCGGCTACGGTCTCGTCAATCTGAACCTGCACTACAAGCCGACGAGGCACCTCGAGATCTCCGCCTACATCAGCAACCTGTTCAACAAGCGTTATTCCACGTACGGCCTGTCGGGCATGCGGAGCATCTACACGCTCGCGACGCAACAGTTCATGACGCCCGCGCCGCCGCGCGCGATCTGGATTGGGCTGACGTATTCGTTTGGAGGCAAGGCCTCCGATGCCGACAAGGACTAGCCCTGCAGACGAGACCATCATGAACGCACTGACCTATTACTTCCGGATCGCCACGTTGCTTTGCGTGGGCCTGGTATCCACGCTTCAGGCGGTCGCCGAGGTGCCCGACCCCGTCGCCTATGTCACGAATCAGGGCGGCGGCGTGACCGTGCTGAATGCGCGCACGCTCAAACAGGTTGACGAGATTGCCGTAGGCAAGGACCCACGCGGCCTCGCGGTCACGCCCGATGGCCGCTGGCTGCTGACGGCCAATCAGGGTAGCGCCGATGTGTCGGTGGTCGATACGGCCACGCGCAAGGAGATCAGACGCATCGCGGTCGGCAGGAATGTCGAGTTCATGCGCCTCTCGCCCGACGGCCGCCGAGCGTTCGTCACCTACGAGCCTTCGTCGGAAGGCGGGCCACCGGGAAAGAACGTGCAGGCTGGGAAGGAAGAGAAAGGTGAGAAAGACGAAGCCCCCGCTGAAGTCGCGATCATCGACCTCAACCAGTGGGCCGTGGTGGGCCGCATCAAGGCCGCCCGCGAGACCGAAGCCATCGAGTTTTCACCAGAGGGCAAGTTGCTGCTGGTGGCGAACGAGGGTGACAACACGGTCGGCGTCTATGAGTTGTCCACGCTCAAGCAGATCCGTAGCGTGGATGTTGCGCCGTTCGGCAATCGGCCGCGCGGCATCAAGATCGCGCCGGATGGAAAGACCTATGTGGTGACGCTGGAAAATTCGAACAACCTGTTGCTGCTGGATGCCGCTTTCAAGCCGATAAGGACTGTGCCGACGGGGCAAGGGCCGTACGGCATCGCGTTTGACCGCGAGGGCCGATACCTCTGGGTGGCTGCCAGCCGCGCAGATCAACTGCAGGTGTTCGATGCCCGCACCTTTGCGCCGGTGGCTGCCATTCCGGTGGGCAAGCGTTGCTGGCACTTCAGCTTCATGCCGGGCGACCAGAAGCTGTTGCTGGCCTGCGGCCGCTCGAACACTGTGCAGGTGATCGACCCGCAGAAGCGCGAGGTTGTCGATGCGCTGCCGGGCTACAAGCTGCCCTGGGGCGTGGTGACTTATCCAACCTCGGTGGGCACTCTTGATGCGCCCCGCTGATCGACCCGCCACCGCCCCGGCGCCGGCCTATGCGGGTCTGTCGATCGCTTTGCATTGGGTCAGCGCCGTGCTCCTATGCGGGCTGTTCGCGCTGGGCTACTACATGACGGGTCTGGCCAAGGGCGCGCCCGGAAAGGCCGCCTGGGTGAATCTGCATAAATCACTCGGCCTGACGGCGGCGCTGGTGATTGCGTGGCGCGTGGCCGTGCGCTTGCGCCGTGCTGCGCCACCTTCGATCCCGGGGCTGCACTGCTGGGAGACGGAGCTGGCGCGCATCACCCACCGCCTGCTCTACATGTGCATGGTCGTCATGCCGCTGTCGGGCTACCTCGGGTCTTCGTTCAATCAATACGGAACGCGCTTCTGGGGTGTGCCATTGCCGCGCTGGGGTTGGGCCGACAGCGCACTGCAGCACATGTTCTACACGGTGCACAGCACGACGGCCGATCTGCTTCTCTGCTTGGTCGCGCTCCACGTTGCCGGGGTGATCAAGCACCAATGGCTCGATGCACAGCGATGCGTGCAGCGCATGTTGCCGGGCGGGCGCACGCGCGCGCTGTAGGCCACGGGCTTTGCGGGGGCTGCGCGCATGGCGTTGTTCCATTTCGCAACAGAACACACGATGTGTTGCGGTATGGCACGCAACACCGCACTGCAAGTTGCCTGAAACCGCGGTTTTACGGCGTTTTTCGATGGCACGGGATTTGCCCTGAGTCCGACCGGTGTGACATCACACTGCCGGACCTGGACCATAAATAGAGGTAGAGGAGACAAGAATGAGGACACTACGAGTGATTGCACTTGCGGCTGCAATGGCGGCAGCAAGTGTTGCCGTGCACGCGGCAACGCCCCCCGTTACCGATGCCATGATCGAGAACGACGCGAAATCGGCGAACGACGTGCTGACCTGGGGCATGGGTACGCAAGGGCAGCGCTTCTCCACGCTCACCAAGATCAACACGAAGAATGTCAGCCAGCTCGTGCCGGCATGGTCGTTCTCGTTTGGCGGTGAGAAGCAGCGCGGGCAGGAAGCCCAGCCGCTGATCTACAACGGCAAGATGTTCGTCACGGCGTCGTACTCGCGCATCTATGCGATCGACCTCAAGACCGGCAAGAAGCTGTGGAAGTACGAGCAGCGTCTGCCGGAGGGCATCATGCCTTGCTGCGACGTCGTCAACCGTGGCGCTGCGCTGTACGACAACCTGGTCATCTTCTCCACGCTGGATGCGCAGCTGATCGCGCTCAATCAGGACACCGGCAAGATCGTCTGGAAAGACAAGATCGAGGACTACGCTGCGGGCTACTCCACGACCGCTGCACCGCTGATCGTGAAAGGCATGGTGCTGACGGGCGTGTCGGGTGGCGAGTTTGGCGTGGTCGGCCGCGTGGAAGCGCGCGATGCCAAGACCGGTCAGTTGATCTGGTCGCGTCCGACGGTCGAAGGCCACATGGGCTACAAGTACGACAAGGACGGCAACAAGACCGAGAACGGCATGACGGGCACGCTCAACGCGAGCTGGCCCGGCGAGACTTGGAAGACCGGTGGTGCATCGACGTGGCTGGGCGGCACGTATGACCCGCAGACCAACCTGGTCTACTTCGGCACCGGCAACCCGGGCCCGTGGAACAGCCATCTGCGCAAGGGCGACAACCTGTATTCGTCGTCGACGCTGGCCATCAACCCGGACACCGGAAAGATCGTCTGGCATTACCAAAACACCCCGAACGACGGCTGGGATTTCGATGGCGTGAACGAGTTCGTCACGTTCGACATGGACGGCAAGCGCGTCGGCGGCAAGGCTGACCGCAATGGTTTCTTCTACGTGAACGACGCGAAGAGTGGCAAGCTGCTCAACGCGTTCCCGTTTGTGAAGGTCAACTGGGCCACCAGCATCGACCTCAAGACCGGCCGCCCGAACTACGCACCGGACCACCGGCCGGGCGACCCGGCGCAAGCCACGGGTGAAGACAAAAAGGGCAAGGCGGTGTTTGCCGAGCCCGGCTTCCTGGGCGGAAAGAACCAGATGCCGATGGCTTACAGCCCGCAAACCGGCCTGTTTTACGTGCCCGCCAACGAGTGGGGCATGGAGATCTGGAACGAGCCCGTCAGCTACAAGAAGGGCGCGGCCTACCTGGGCGCCGGCTTCACCATCAAGCCGCTCAATGAGGACTACATCGGCGCACTGCGCGCGATCAACCCGAAGACCGGCAAGATCGAATGGCAGATCAAGAACAACGCCCCGCTGTGGGGTGGTGTGATGACGACTGCCGGCGGACTGGTGTTCTGGGGCACGCCCGAGGGCTATCTGAAGGCGGCCGATGCCAAGACCGGCAAGGAGCTGTGGGAATTCCAGACCGGCAGCGGCATCGTTGCGCCGCCCGTCACCTGGGAAGACAACGGCGAGCAGTTCGTGGCCGTGGTGTCGGGCTGGGGTGGTGCAGTGCCGCTGTGGGGCGGTGAAGTGGCCAAGCGCGTGAACTTCCTGGAGCAGGGCGGTTCGGTTTGGGTGTTCAAGTTGCACAAGAACTGACGTGCTGAGTTGAGCGCTGTGCGCCCTGTGCGGCGCGCAGCCTCTCGCACAGCTTCATGGAGTTTCAGATCGTGATCATGCGTAATGGAGTGTTTTCGTTGCTGGCCGTAGCGTGCGCAGCAATTGGCGCGGCACCTGCCCACGCCGCCCCCGACATGCAGGCCCTGGCCGACAAGAGCGGCTGCTTCTCGTGCCACAGCATGCATGCCAAGATCGTCGGCCCCGCCTTTGCCGACGTGGCCGCCAAGTACAAGGGCGATGCCGATGCGCCGACCAGGCTGGCGCAGAAAGTGCGCGACGGCGGCAAGGGCACGTGGGGCCGTATCCCAATGCCCCCGCATCCCAATCTCAAGGAAGACGAAGCGAAGCAGCTGGTGGCCTGGGTGTTGAGTTCAGGCTCCTAGGCTTCGACGTTGTTCGCAAGGAAAGAAGAGAGGGCCGGCATTGTCCGGCCCTCTTCGTTTTCTATGGATGACCGCGCTCTATGGCTGTGTCAGCCGGCGCGAGTTGGCATCCGTTCGGAACACGATCGGCACTTCACCGGTGCGCGTGTCCCGTATCTGCCCGAACCCGTTCATCGCAGCCATCCGGCCTTGCAGCACCACCTTCTGCAGTGCGCCGTGATCTGCTGACTTTCCACACACCGGGTCCGTGCGTGTCGCATCGCCCGTCAACAGGTACGCCTGACAGCGGCAGCCGCCGGCATCTTCCTCGCGCGATTCGCATGACTGGCATGGCTCCGGCATCCAATGCGTGCCGCGAAAGCGTTGAAAGGCGTCGCTGCTTCGCCAGATGTCGCGCAGCGGCTGGCTGAGCACGTTGGGCAGCTCCAGCCCCGGCAGCATGCGCGCCGAGTGGCAGGGCAGCGCAACGCCATCCGGCGCGATGCCGAGGAATGTCGTGCCCCAGCCGTTCATGCACTTCTTCGGGCGCTGCTCGAAGTAGTCCGGCACGACGTAGAGCAACTGGCACCGGCTGCCGATGCGGGCCCGGTAGTCGTTCACGACAGCCTCGGCGTCGCGCAGTTGCTCCAGGGTGGGCATCAGCGCCAGGCGGTTCTCCCACGCCCAGCCGTAGTACTGCGTGTTGGCGAGTTCCAGGTATTCGGCCCCGATCTCCAGCGCCATGTCGATGATGGCCCCCACGTGCGGCAGGTTGTGCCGGTGCATCACGCAGTTCATCACCATCGGATAACCGTGGGCCTTGATCAGATCGGCCACGCGGCGCTTCAGATCGAAGGTGCGCGTGCTCGACAGAAAGTCGTTCAGCTCACGCGTGGAGTCCTGGAACGACAACTGGATATGGTCGAGCCCCGCTGCGCGCAACGCCCCAAGCCGCGCATCGGTCAGGCCTACCCCGGACGTCACGAGGTTCACGTAGAACCCGAGCCCATGCGCATGCGCGACCAGTGTTTCGAGATCCTTGCGCAACAGCGGCTCGCCGCCCGACAGGCCAAGCTGCACAGCACCTAGCGCCCGGGCTTGGGTAAATACATCGCACCACTGCTCGGTAGTGAGTTCCCGATCGTGCCGCGTGTAGTCGACCGGGTTGGAGCAGAAGGCGCAATGCAGCGGGCAGCGATAGGTCAGCTCGGCCAGCAGCCAGAGCGGCGGACCGGGCATCGGCGTAGCGGCCGGCGCCAGCAGCGAATCGGCCTCAAACGAGCCAGCCGCGTTCAAGTGCATGTTTGACAAAGGCATGGACCTCCGGAGCGATGCCCTGCACGCCAAAGGCGGACTGCAGGTCGTCGATCAGCATGTCGAGGGTATGGGCACCGTCGCAGCGCTGCAGGATCGCGGCGGCGCTGTCATTGAGGGTGACCATGCCCTCGGGGTACAGCAGCACCCAGCTTTGCTGCATGTCTTCCCATTGCAGCCGGAAGGTCCGGTGCAGCATGGGGTGGGCTGGATCAGGCAAGGGAGGGCTCATGTGCGTGGGCCTGTTGGATGGCATCGAGCATCGACCAGAGGATGTCGAGCTTGAACTGCAGGATGTCCAGCGCACGCTGTTGCTGCTCGGGCGTGCGGAAGTAGTCGAGTGTCACGCGCAGGCCGTGCTCGACGTCGCGCGAGGCCAGCGGAATGCGTGAGCGGAAGTACGCCAGCCCTTCCGGCTGCACCCACGGATAGTGATCGGGCCAGCCGGCCAGCCGTTCCTTGTGGATGTCCGGCGCAAACATCTCCGTGAGGGAGGAGCACACCGCTTCCTGCCACGGCGCGCGGCGCGCAAAGTTCACATACGCATCCACCGCAAAGCGCACGCCCGGCAGCAGATGCCGGTGAGACCACAGCGCGTCGCGCGTGAGGCCCACGGCTTCGCCCAGCCGCACCCAGCTTTCGATGCCGCCCGGCTGCACGTCGTCGCCATCGTGGTCATGAATGCGGACGATCCACTCACGGCGTGTTGCCCGGTCCGGGCAGTTGGACAGGATGGCCGCATCCTTGAGCGGGATGTTGACCTGGTAGTAGAAGCGGTTCGCGACCCAGGTGCGGATTTCCTCGGGCGTGCATTCGCCGGCGCGCATGCGCAGGTTGAAGGGATGATGGATGTGATAGCCCGCCTGCTTCGCGCGCAGTCGCGCTTCGAAGTCTTCGGCAGTCCAGGCAACAGGATGTGTCATAGCGAGATTTCCATGCCGTCGTAAGCCACCTCGATACCGTGCGCCTCCAACTCGCGTCGCTGCGGCGAGTCTTCATCGAGGATCGGGTTGGTGTTGTTGATGTGGATGAGCACCTTGCGCGTGGCCGGCAGCTGGTCGAGAACGTCGATCATGCCTCCGGGGCCGGATTGCGCGAGGTGGCCCATGTCGGCTGCCGTCTTGGTGGAAAAACCCAGGGCGAGCATTTCGTCGTCTTGCCAGCAGGTGCCGTCCACCAGCACCACATCGGCCGCGCCCAGTTCGTCGAACACATGGGGTTCGACGCGGGCAAGGCCGGGGGCGTAGAACGTCCGCCGACCGCTCTTTTTGTCGACGATGCGCAAGCCGATGTTGTCGCCCACGCGGCGCGCGTTGCGGCTGGGCGAATAGGGCGGCGCCTTGCTCTCCAGCGGGATGGCCGTCAACGCCACGTCGTCGAGCGGCGGCACCGAGAACGCCGTGCCGTCCAGCGCCAGCGCGCGCGTGTCGAGCCCGCAGTAGTGCGACAACATGCGTGTGAGCGGGAAAGCGGTAGACAGATCGCTGATGACGGCCGCGCTGGCATAGACCGGCAGCGCTTGCCGATGCTCGCGCAGCATCAGCAAGCCTGTCACGTGGTCGATCTGCGCATCCATCAGCACCACGCCCACGATGCCCGTATCACGCGGCGCGCGCGCCGGTTGCAGCGCCGGTGAACTGCGCAGTTGCGCGAGGATGTCCGGCGAGGCATTCACCACGATCCAGTTGTGCTGGCCGTCGCCGAGTGCGATGGAAGACTGCGTGCGCGGGGTGGCACGCACGGTGCCGCGCCGCACGCCGTCGCAGTTGCGACAGTTGCAGTTCCACTGTGGGAAACCGCCGCCGGCGGCCGAGCCGAGAACCCTGAGTATGGTCATGATGCAAATCCAACGTGTCGGGCGGATTGAGCAAGAAGTCGGCCAGGGCATGGCGCTAAGGCATGCGCGCCGCGCGCCGAAAAAAAAGAAGCCCGCCGTGAAGAACCGGCGGGCTCGTGGAGCCTTGCGTGCTCAACCGCGCAGCATCAGCGGTTGGCGATGTACATGGTGATTTCGAACCCGAGTCGCAGTTCGGTATAGGCGGGCGTCGTCCAGTTCATGTCTCCTCCTTGAGGGTTGGCATAGTTAGTGAGTGCACTGCATTGTTCAGCGGCTGACGCAGGCGTTTGCCGAACACAGCCGCATCGTCATCAAGGCAACATCCATGCCCACTTCCGACTGGCCAACAACGTCCGCACGCCTCCACCTGCGCACGCCCGACGGCCATTGCCTACATGTGCGCCAATGCGGGCCCGACAGCGGTGAACCGTGGCTGGTGCTGCACGGTGGCCCGGGCAGCGGCTGCGTGCCATCGATGGCCGCGTGGTTCGATCCGCTGCGGCATCGCGCCGTGCTGCCGGACCAGCGCGGCGCAGGGCGCTCGCGACCGGCCGGCACGCTACGGCGCAATACGGTGACGGCACTGCTGGCTGATCTTGAGCAACTGCGCGCCGCACTTGGCATTGCGCGCTGGGGCGTGGTCGGCGGGTCATGGGGTGCGGCGCTGGCGCTGGCCTATGCCGATCGCTTTCCCCATGCCGTATCGGCACTGGTGCTGCGCGGCGCTTTCCTGACCGGTTTCGACGATGTGCAGGCGCTGTTCAATGCGCGCGGTGCCGGTCGTGATCTCTTGCGGAGCGTCGACGGGCGGGGCGAGGGTTTTCCCGCGGCCCGTGGTCGCCTTCTCGTTGCAACAGACATGTTGCAGCCTGGTACAACTGTTCAGAAATTGAACATCGCCTGTGCGTGGCAGCGTGCGGAGCATCGGTTGTTGGGGCTGCGGCCGCAGGCACGTCGCCAAACCTGGCAGAAGCAACTGGCCCTGGCGCGCAAGTACCAGCTGCAGGCGCACTACCTGTATCGGCGGGCGGGGCTTGGGAAGGCTGCGTTGCTGGGGGCGGCTGCGCGTATCGGCGCGAGGGGATTGCCGGTGACACTACTGCATGGGCGGCAAGACAACGTTTGCCACCCCCGGAATGCGCTGCGATTGTCTGCAGCGATACCGCATGCGCGGTTGGTGTGGGTGCCGGGCGGGCACCTGGCGGTAGGGGAGATGGCGAACGCGCTGGGCGCTGCCATCCGTGCGTCGGCGTGGTCAGTCGGTGTCTGAGGGCAAACCGCCTGCCTCGTCGATCCTGCGGTAGATCGTGTTGCGTGAAATGCCGAGCGCCTTGGCAGCGGCGGAGATGTTGCCGTTGTGCGCCTTCACGGCCGCCATGATGGTCATGCTCTCCACATCGGCAAGCCGCTTGGGCTGGGAGCCGCCCACGCTTTGAGTGACGGGCGGCACAGCCGCTGTCGGCGCCACCGCGTTGTCTGCCGCCGGCTGGTCGCCATGGCGCGCCTGCCAGTCTTCAAGAAAATCGTCGGGCAGATGGTCTTCGGTGATCTCCGGCGCGCCTTCGGCCATCAGCCGGGCGGTGCGCAGCAGATTACCGAGCTGGCGGATGTTGCCGGGCCAGTGGTAGCTGCGGAACATCTGCATCACGGCTTCGCTGATGGGGGGCGCGTCTGCCTGTTCGAGCTTCAGCAGCTTGTCGGCCACCACGTCGAGGTCGGTGCGCTCGCGCAGTGCGGGCAGGCGCACGACCAGGCCGTTGAGGCGGTAGTACAGGTCTTCGCGGAACTGCCCGCTGGCCACCATCTCGCGCATGTTGCGGTGGGTCGCGCACACGACGGTCACATCCACCTGGATCAGCTTGTTGCTCCCCAGCGGCGACACCGCACGCTCTTGCAGCGCGCGCAGCAGGCGGGCCTGCAGGTGCAGCGGCATGTCGCCAATCTCGTCGAGGAACAGCGTGCCGCCGTTGGCCAGCACCATCTTGCCGATGCCGCCTTTCTTGCGCGCGCCGGTAAAGGCGCCTTCTTCGTAGCCGAACAGTTCGGATTCAATCAGCGCTTCCGGAATCGACGCGCAGTTCACGGCGATGAAGGGGCCGGCATGGCGCGGGCTGTCGGCGTGGATGGCGCGCGCGAGCAGTTCCTTGCCGGTGCCGGTTTCGCCCAGGACCATGACAGGAATGTCCTTGCCGATGACCTTGCGCAGCTTGCCGATCACGGTCTGGATCTGCGCGTCGCCGGTATCCAGTGCCTCCAGGCTTGCCGGTTGCCGGGATGGCTCGATGTAGGCGCGGCGCGGGGCCGTGTCGTGGTCGGTCGAACGTTCTGCGCCCATTGCGCCGCCCACCATGCGGTTGGCCGGCCGCTTCCATTCGACGCGCGCAAACACCTTCACGCCGCTGGGCAACTGCAACTGCACGATGCCTGCCGCCGCGGTACGTTCCCGGTCGATCAACTGCGACATCGACAGCCCGAACAGCGACGAAAAGGTATGTGCTTGAAGCGCGCGGATCGACAGGCCGAGCTGGAACTCGCCACTGCGGTTGGCCGACAGGAAGCGCCCCGCCGGCGTGAAGGCCGCGATCCCTTCGACCAGCGTGCCGATGAATTCCGGGCGCGAGTGGAAGTGGATGCACACCACGTCCTGGAACGTGTTGGCAAACAGCTGGTTCTCGATCATCTGGGCCGACATGCGCACCAGCGCCATGGTGTGCTTGTGGAAGCCACGATGGTCACCCGTCACATCGAGCGCGCCCACGGTGGCGCCGTACGGATCGAAGATCGGCGCACACGAGCAGGTGAGGAACTGGTTGGCCTCAAGGTAGTGCTCCGAGCCGTGGACCAGCGTGGGTTTGCCGTCGGCCAGCGCCGTGCCGATGGCGTTGGTGCCACGGCTCGCTTCCGACCACAGCGCGCCCGGCTGCAGGGCCACTTTGCTGGCCTGGGCCAGGAAATCGTCGTCGCCCATCGAATGCAGGATCAGGCCCGACGTATCGGTCAGGATCACCATGCTCTGCGTGTTGACGATCTGGCTGTAGAGCGTCTCCATGACGGGCAGCGCGTGCGTGAACAGCGACTGGCTGCGCTCGATCTCGGTCTTCAGCTCGTTATGCAGCACCGGGCAGAAGTCGGGCGATTCATAGGGCCGCAGGCCGTACGACTTGGATCGTTCGTGCGATTGCGCGATCAGTTCGGGCTGATCGTGCGGTGCGTCACCGAGCGTGGCCGGGGCGTTGTCGGAAGCGCGCGTGCCGGCTGCCGCGTGAGGGGTCATGGTGTGTCTCCTAAAACCTCGCCCGCAATCTGTGTGCGGGTCGCCCGGATCGCTTCATTTAAGCAGGGAGCGAACCGGAAGTGTTGCGCCATGAAGCAAGACCCTTGCCAGGGTGTTGCATTCCTGAGCACCTGTGCCAACCCATGCCTCCGATATCTGGAGCGTTTGGCGGATCTTGGCGGTGTCTCCCGGCAGATTCTCGACTTGGTATGGCTCTTGCAGAAATGCCTCCAAAAATCGTTTCAACGACAACTAGGAGACACTCTTGAAAACGCCTCGCAACTTGCTCGCGCTGCTTTCTGCCTGCGCATTCCTGGCCGCGGGATTGCCCGCAACCGCATCCGCTCACGGCGATGTCACGCCGCAGGCCGTAGACACGCACACCTTACCGCAACTCGGCGCCGATTGGCGTCAGGACAATCCATACCGGACCGGTCCCGCACACGACGAAGCGCTGCGGATCGGCTCCTCCGGGTTCAACCAGAACTGCGCGCGCTGCCATGGGCTGGAGGCCATCTCGGGCGGGATCGCCCCCGACCTGCGCAAGCTCGACACCGACTGCATGTCGTTGGCCGACGCCAAGAAGAAGGAGGCCTGCTACGGCGAGGTGTCGCAATACTTCACAGCCACCGTCCGCCACGGCCGCACCCGTGACGGTCGTGTCTACATGCCGCCGTTTGAAGGCGTGCTGACCCAGGAAGCGGTCTGGGCCATCAAGACGTATCTGGAATCGCGCCGCGTACAGGACTAGTAGGTCGGCCTGCCTCAGTTGGCAGCTTGGCGAGCCGGTGCTGTCCCTGCCTTCGTGTGCATCGGCTCGCTCATTTTTTCCGCCTGGAGATGTCTCATGAACGCCCGTTTTCGGTTGGCTGCGGCCGGAGTTTTTCGCCGCCTTGCCTGCCTCCTGCTTGCCGCGTCAGCCATGGTGTTGGGCGCCGTGCCGGCACACGCCGACATGGCGAAGATCCGCCAGAGCGGCGCCCTGAAGGTCGCGCTGTACAAGGGCCTGCCACCGTTCTCCGATAACGTCGGGGGGCAATTCAGCGGCATTGATGTGGCGCTTGCCAATGCGCTCGGCAAGCAGATGGGCCTGTCGGCGTCGTTGCTGCCCTTTGATGCGGATGACGACGGCATGTCGGGCGACCTGCGCAATATGGTCTGGAAGGGGCATTACCTGGGATACGGCCCGGCCGACGTGATGCTGCATGTGCCGGTCGATCCGAACTTCATTCGGCAGAATGGGCAGGTGCTGATCTTCGCGCCGTACCTTCGCGAAGGCTACGTGCTGGTGTACGACAGCGAGCGCGTCCGCAAGGTCAGCAGTTTCGAAGACCTCGCCGGCCAGGCGACTGGCGCCGAGCAGGGATCGGGCGGCGCAAGCGCGCTGCTTTCCAGCGCCAACGGCGCCCTGCGCGACAAGGTGAAGATCTACCCGGAGGCCAACGAGGCGCTACGTGCGCTGTTCTCCGGCCAGATTGCCGCGGCAATGGTGACGCGGGCGCAATATGAAAGTGCGCTGAAGACGCAGAATCCATCTGCCACACGCTTTGTGGCGACCGAGCTGCAGTCGCCCCTGCTGCCCGCCCGCGGCTGGGCGATCGGCATGGCCGTCAAGGCGGATCAACGTGAACTGGCGCAGGCGCTGGAGAGCGCCCTCAATGCCCTGCGCGCCAGCGGCGAGCTGCAGCGCATCTTTGCGCAGTACGGCGTGTCGATGGTGGCACCGTAGGCGCCACTGCCCGCCCACGGAGCCGAACGTGTCGACGTCTCTGATGCGCTGGCCGTGCGGGCTGGCCGCACCGGCCAGCTCGCGCGCTATGCTTTCTCCGCCGCGGCGTGCTTGGAAGGCAGCGCACTCACGTTGTCGTCGAACGCCGAATCCACGGGGATCTTCGAGAAGTGGTGGATCTTCGGCGCGTGCGATTCGTCGGCCTGTGCGTCGTGCGGGTCGATGAACGACATTGCCGTGCGGCGCTTGAGCATGTGCGAGTCGCGCGATTGCGATTCGCGCCACAACTCGGCCGTGAATTTGAGACCGGCGCGCAATGCGTGGGCGCTTTCCTGCTTGCCCTTGCGCTGGTCGGAGACGCGCTCGATGCCTTTCTTGACGACATCTTCCAGGAACGTGATACGGGCGCGGTAATAGTCCGCGTGCATTTGAGCATCCATCACGCGCTGCTCTGCCTGGTACAGCTCCATGCGCAATTCGCTTAGCGCGCGTTCGGCCTGCTTCTCGGGAGAGGGTGCGTGGCTCAAGGCCCAGTTTGCAATCCACCGCAACATGGTCAAGCCCTCCTGTCTTGCGGTGTCCGCCGCCGGTGGGAAGACACCGTTCACTGCCCGCGCATTGATCGGAAGTGATCGCCGCTTGCCAAACAGACTAGCAAAAAAAGCAGCGCGATTGCGCTAGTCCACGCGCATGCCTGTTGTGAAAAGGAAGCATGGTCCGTTTGGGTGAGAGGCGCACGGGCCAACTTCTGGTCTCATAAGCGGATTGCCTACTTTGCACAGGTTTGCGAGGCAAACGTCACCTGCCTGCGCAAGCGATTGCGCACATCACCGCGCCCGATCCGGGGCGCCCTGTCAGCGGAACCGGTACGTAAGCGAAGCCATGGCCGTGGTCTGCTGGCGGCGCTGCGTGATCGGGCTATCCGCCGCATCGCCTTGCAACCGCGCAACCGTGAGCGAGCCATTGGCCGTCCACCGATCATCGAGCTTGCACGTGACGATGGCATTGAAGTGGATGTCGCGCAGCCCCGCATGCGTGGCAAATACCGGCAGGCCCGAACGGGCGCTCTGCCCATCGTCCACGCCAAAGAACGTACGCATGTACTGGCCGTTCGTCCATGACACGCCGGTGCCGAGGCTGAACAGCCAGCGGCCGAGCGGCGCGCTTGCGTAGACATCGGCGTTGGCGATCAACCCCTGGCGGTTACCGAGGATGTCCTGCTCCGCATCGGTGGACAGCGTGAGGAACGACACCGTGTACTGCGCAAACGCCTTTGCGCGCACCGTGGCATTGAGGTTGCCCAGACCATTCAGGCGCGCGTCGTCATGCTCATGGCGCCACGTCGGGTCGAACTGGAAGTTGCCGCCCACCTGCCACGTGTCGTTGTTCGCCAGGTACACACCCGCAAAGTCCATCCCCTTGGAAAAGAACCGGTGCTTGTACTCGATCTCCTGATCGATCCACGGAAACACGAAGCTCGATTTTGCGCCCGGATACTTGGGCGACATGTAAATCGCCGGGCCCACAGCAATGCTCCAGTCGCTGGCGTCGGCGCTGTTGTTTGCGTTGCTCTCCGTGTTGGCGGCGGGGCTTGTCTGTGCCCGGGCGATGCCGCTCAATGCGCCGATGGCCATCAGAAGGAAGAACGCAAAGCGGGGCAGGGCGCGCGAAGACAGCGGCATGAGCGAGCAGAAATTCGAAACGAATGTGAGCGAAGGAAACGGCGGGCACGCCATTCTAGTGGAACCGCCCGAATGCCGGATGACGAGCGAACGCAGGAAGCGTCTGACGCATCTGCAGTGATGCGTCGGCAAGCAGGCAAAAAAAAACGCCGGGAGTGTCCCGGCGTTCTTCATGGTGCGGCTGCCTTATTGCTTGGCGGGCGCAGCGGCCTTCGGTGCCGAAGCAGCGTCGGTCTTGGCTTCCGACTTGGCTGCAGCCTTGTGGGTCTTCTTGTGAGCGTGCTTCTTCTCGTGCTTGGCTTCAGCCTTCGGTGCCGAAGCAGCATCGGTGGTCGTCGCTGCAGCGGTCGCCGCCGGTGCGGGTGCGGCGGCCGGTGCGGAGGCGGTGCCAGCTGCGAACACGGGGGCTGCGAAGGCACCAGCAACGATCAGAGCGGCCAGGGATTGAGCGACTTTCATGTGAGACTCCTTAATCAGATACAAGCGGGATATTGGGACTCCAGATACATGGATCTCGTCCCATTTGCGATCCATGCCTCCAAAAACGTCTCACATTGAGAGCGCGCTGACCGCCGTTTGTAAGCGTTCTGCCCACGGTGTAAGCGCGCGTAACAAGGTCGGTTTCGCTGCGTCCGATGTCTGTCGCGATGGGTTGAGACACATCAAGGCCAGGCCCGGCGCATCGGCGTACCGTCAGGCGTCGGGTGGACAACCGCTGACGCGTACACCACACTGGGTGGTGATGCGTGGGTCATTTCGATGTCAGGCCGCGCATTGCATCGCGGGCGTGGGAGCGCAATGGGTCACGCTCCATCCGATACCGGTAGCGCCACAAACCAGTCTCTTCTATAAGGACAACACGATGAACAAGCTTCTGGCCGCCCTCGTGGCTACAGTCTTCAGCGCCGGCGCGTTTGCGCAGGCGTCCGCACCGGCAGCGGCTCCGGCACCTGCCGCTGCCGCGCCGGCACCCGCCGCGTCGGCTCCTGCCGCAGGCGAAAAGGCAACGCAACTTCATAAGAAGAAAAAGAAACGCGACCATCGTCCGAAGCATCAGGACAAGAGCGCGTACGGCGTGGGCGGCTGATCTGCTGTAGCCCGCCGATTTTCTGCACACCGAAGCGCCGGCCTCCTAGAAGGAGCCGGCGCTTTGTTTTGTGCGAGCCGAAAAGATTCACGTTAAAGTCGCTTGACTTAGAGTGCGCTCTAACTTCTAAGCTCCGTTCATGACCACATTCCTGACCATCGCCCAAGTTGCAGAAGCCACCGGCCTGTCGACGCATACGCTGCGCTATTACGAGCGCATCGGCCTGCTCGACAGCGTGCAGCGGCGCGATAACGGCCATCGTGTCTTCCGCACCGAAGACATGAGATGGCTCGAGTTCCTGCTGCGCCTGCGCGATACCGGCATGCCGATCGCGCAGATGCAGGCGTACGCCGCACTGCGGCGGCAGGGCGACAGTCTGGAGAGTGTGTCGGCGCGCCAACGCCTGCTGGAATCGCATGCGGCGGCGCTGGAAGCGGAGCTGCGCGCGCGGGCCGAAACGCTGGCCGTGCTGCGCGTCAAACTCGTTGTCTACGACGGCATCCGGGCACGGATTGAAGCCGCGGAAGGCGCGAAGGGCTCTGCTTCCTCATCTCTCAAATCGAAGCACAAGCCAAAACGCCAACCGAACGAGGACGCGCATGACACCGAACACGCACACCGCCCAATCCGCAAACCACGCCAATCTGCAGGACGACCGTTACGCACGGGGCTGGCTAAAGCTGAAGGAAGTCGATGATGTGGCCGGCGAACGCGTGGTCGAGGCCATGGCCGACATCGCGCCCGACCTCGGCCGCTACATCGTCGAATTCGGGTTTGGCGATGTTTACTGCCGCCCTGGTCTGACGCTGCGCGAGCGCGAGATTGCCACCATTGCCGCGCTCACGGCGCTGGGCAACGCGGCACCGCAGTTGAAGGTGCACATTGCGGCGGGGCTCAACGTCGGGCTCACGCGCACGGAGATCACCGAGACGATTCTGCAGATGGCGCTATACGCGGGTTTTCCGGCAGCGCTCAACGGCATGTTTGCCGCCAAGGAAGTGTTTGCTGCTCACGACGCCGAGGCCTAGGGCGTGGTCGCTGCCGGAGGGTCGATCCGCCGCGACACCAGCAACTGATCGACGCGGTGATTGTCGATGTCGAGCACTTCAATATGCAGCGGCCCGATGTCGACCGTCTCGCTTTTCTTGGGAATGCGCTTGAGCGCGTAGATGACCAGCCCGGCAAGCGTTTCGACGTGGTGTTCGCCGGGCAGGTCGTCGAGGTCGAAGGCGCGTTTGACGTCGCCCAGCGGCGTGACACCGTCGATCAGGCATGAGCCGTCATCGCGGCGCACGATCTGCTCGTCCTCGCCCAGGTACAGGATGTCGCCCATCACCGCGCCGACAATGTCGTCGAGTGTCACAACACCCACCACCAGCCCGTATTCGTTGACGACCGCGCCAAAGCGCTCGTGCATTTCGCGAAACCGCGTGAGCGCTTGCGACAGATTGAGCGTGTCTGGCAGCACCAGCAGATTCTTGTCGTAGTGCTTGCTGATGTTGCGGATCACGGCGGACGACTCGTCCGACAGGATCTGCTGCAAGATGTCCTTGGACGCGATGAAGCCGAGCACCGAGTCGATGTCTTCGCGGCAGACGAGATATTCGGCGTGCGGCTGCGCAATGATCTTCATCTTGATCGACTCCAGCGGCTCGTCCACCGTGAAGTAGATCACCTCGTCGCGCACGGTCATCACCGAGGTGATGGTGCGCGATTCCAGCTCGAACACGTTTTCGATCATGGCCAGCTCGTGCTTGCGCAGCACGCCGGCTTCCGCGCCTGCGCCCACCATGGCGGCGATGTCTTCGGTGGTGATCTGGTCGACGCGGTGTGTGGGTACGCCAAACAGCTTGAGGAACATGTCGGCCGCCCCATTGAACAGCCACACCACCGGCCGCAATGCGCGCAGGCACGACTGCATCGGGCCGATGACCGACAGGGCGCAGCGCTCGGGGTAAAGCACGGCCAGGCGCTTGGGCAGCAGGTCGGCAAAGAGAATGAACAGCGCCGTCACGATGATGAAGCCGGCGATGCTGCCGATCCGTTCGGCGCGGGCGGCAGGCAGCCACTCGCTCAGCCCTGCGGCGAGCGGCCCCGAGATCTGGCTGTCGCCGATGACACCGGCCAGGATGGCCACCGCATTCACCCCGATTTGCACCACGGTGAAGAAGTTGCCTGGCATGTCCTTGAGTTGCAGCACGCGCAGGGCGCGGGTGTCGCCGTCGTCGGCCAGGGTTTGCAGGCGGGTGCGCCGCGATGCCGTGAGGGCGATTTCGGAAGCAGAGAAAAAGGCGCTGATCAGGATCAGCAGGGCAAGGATGAGGGCGGACATGATGGCGGGGGCCGTCCGGGCAAGTCGCGTCGTTGCGCAGCGACAACTGCACGGTCGCGTGGAATGTGGCTCCGAATGATCATGGTGCAGCCCTGAATGCTTTGTCAAACCACGGCATGCGCGATTGATCTCAAACAATTGTTTATGTCCGAGAGGGGTATACGGCCATCAAAAATGTGGTTTGCGGTGTACCCATGGCATCGGCGATACTTGACGTTCGGACACATTATCTCGGTATGCCTTGCGGGGCCTGCGTTTGCGGGCGGCGACCGGGAAGAAAAACAGTAGTTCCGGGACGGCGCCGCCACAGGGGCCGATCTTCAGCGCCGGCGCAGATCGGCCTAATTCATGCACTCAGTTGCATAGCGGAGTATCAGTTCATGTGGGTTCTCAGCCGTTTACAGCGGCGCACCGGGGGGAAACGGGGGAATACGGCAGGGACGATCGCACGGTTGGCAGGCTTTCTTATTGCAGCCACCGTATCGATGCCTTGTACGACGTTTGCGCAACAAACGTCTGCCACCACCGGATCCGGTGCGTCTGCGGTTACATCTTCCGTCTCGGCCAGCGCGCCGAACATCGCGTGGTACTACGGCGACAAACCGCCCGTGGCGCAGTTGCGCGCCTTCGATGCGGTGGTGGTGGAACCCGACCACGGGTTCGATCCATCGCAGTTCAAGACACCCAAGACGCAGTGGTACGCCTATGTGAGCGTGGGCGAGGTCACGCCTGAGCGCAGCTGGTACAAGGAATTACCCAAGGCCTGGTTGTCGGGCCGCAACGCGGCGTGGGCCTCACGCGTGGTAGACCAGGCCCAGCCCGAGTGGCCGGCGTTTTATGTCGAACACGTCATCAAGCCGCTGTGGGACAAGGGCTACCGTGGCTTTTTCCTCGATACGCTCGACTCTTATCAGTTGGTGGCCAAGGACGACGCCTCGCGCGCGGCGCAGGAAGCCGGCATGGTGCGGGTGATTCGCGCGATCAAGGCGCGCTATCCGGACGCCAAGCTGATCTTCAACCGCGGGTTTGAGATCCTGCCGCAGGTGCACGACCTGGCGTATGCGGTGGCGTTTGAATCGCTGTATCGCGGCTGGGACCAGGGCAGCAAGCAGTACAAGGACGTGAGCGACGCCGACCGCGAATGGCTGATGGGCCATGTACGCCAGATTCGCGACGACTATCACCTGCCCGTCATCGCCATCGACTACTGCCCGCCGACCGACCGTGCCTGTGCACGCGAAACGGCCAAGCGCATCAAGGCGCAGGGCGTGGTGCCGTACGTGACCGATCCCGACCTGTCGACCATTGGCGTGGGGCGCATCGAGGTGTTGCCGCGCAAGGTGTTGATCCTGCAGGACCGCGACCCGCGTACCACTATCGACACCAGCGAGGGCGTGCGCTTCGTGGCCACGCCCCTCAATTTTCTTGGCTACGACGTCGAGTACGCCGACATCAACAAGCCGCTGCCGGCTTCGGTACCGCCCGACCGCTACGCCGGCGTGGTGGTGTGGGTGAACACCAGTCCGATCAAGCAGGTGGCGGCGCTGTCGTCGTGGGTGCGGCAACGGATTCATGACGGCGTGCACATCGCCTTCCTGAACCAGTTCGGCCTGCCGGTGGACGGCAGCATGGCGGACATGTTCAAGCTGCAGCTCGTGCGCGGGCGTGCCAGCGGGCCGCTGTCGGTGGTGTCGCAAGACAAGATGATGGGTTTTGAGATGGCGCCCCAGCCGGAGCGCCGTGAAGCCCAGCCGATCAAGGTGAGCGCGAATGGGCAGTCGCTGCTGCGGCTGAAGTCGGGCAACTTTGAGTTTGATGCCGCTGCCATTACCGACTGGGGCGGCTACGTACTGAATCCGTACGCGGTGTTCTCCATGGACACCGTTGAGCAGGCCCGCTGGGTTGTCCAGCCGATCGAGTTCCTGCGCCGCGCGCTGGCGCTGCCGGACATGCCGATCCCCGATGTGACCTCTGAAAACGGCCGCCGGCTCATGCTCGTGCACGTGGATGGCGACGGCTTTGCCTCACGCGCCGAGTTTCCTGGCCCCGAATATTCCGGCGAGGTGCTGCTGCAGGACGTGTGGGAGAAGTACCGCATCCCGACAACGCTGTCGATCATCGAAGGCGAGGTGGGCGCAAGCGGCCTTTACCCCAAGCTGACGCCGCGCCTGGAAGCAATTGCGCGCCAGATGTTCGCGCTGCCGTATGTCGAGCTGGGCACCCATACTTATTCGCACCCGTTTGATTGGAGCCGCACCGTGCCCGGCGCGGCCGCTGATCGGGCCAAGGAAGGCCCGGGTGCGGACAAGGGCGGTGGCGACACCGCATTCACGCTGTCCATTCCGGGCTACAAGTTCAGCCTGGATCGCGAGATAGCGGGCTCGATCAACTACATCAACGAGCGTCTGGCCCCGCCCGGCAAGCGCGTGAAGCTCCTGCAGTGGTCGGGCGACTGCCAGCCTCCGGGGATTGCCGTGCGCATGGCGTGGGACGCAGGCGTGCTCAACCTGAACGGGGGCGATACCACCATCACGCGCAGTTCGCCATCATGGACGGAGATTGCGCCGCTGGGCATCGACAAGGGCCCAGGGGCTTACCAGGTGTTTGCGCCAAACCAGAACGAGAACGTCTATACAAACGATTGGACCGGGCCGTTCTATGGTTTCGATCGCCTGATTGAAACGCTGCAGTTGACGGACACGCCGTATCGCTTCAAGCCGATCAACATCTACTACCACATGTATTCGGGCACCAAGCTTGCGTCGCTCAAGGCCTTGAAGAAGGTCTATGACTACGCGTTGTCGCAGCCCGTGTTCCCGATCTATTCGACCGAGTATGTGGTCAAGGTGCTGGACTTCCGCAACATGGCCATCGCCCGAGAAGTCGGTGACGACAACACCTGGGTGGTGCGCGGCGATGGCGATCTGCGCGAGCTGCGCTGGATGGCGCCCGGTACGCCGCGCATGGCGGATGCGCAGGGGGTGGTTGGGTATGACAAGGCCGCCGGCGGCATCTATATCCATCTTGATGATGGTGCCGCACGCTTTACGCTCGCACCTGGGGCGGAGTCGGCCAAGCCGGCGTACATTGCTGAAGCCGCTGCCTTTGTGCGCGATTTCGCACGAAACGGAAATGCGTTGAGTTTCGAGGCAGGCGGGTATTACAAGCCGTTTGTTCGTCTGGCCAATGCAGGTGCCTGCCGTGTGAAGGTCAACGGCAACCCAGCGCGCACCGCCCGTGCGCAAGACAACACCGTGCGTGTCGATCTGACAGGAGCTGCTGCGCAAACCGTGACCTACCAACGTATCGATGTGGTCTGCTGACCTGACCCCGCGTGAACGGCTGCTGCCAGCCTGGCTGATCGGTACCCTGGGTGCGCTGATCGGGCTGGCGCTCGCCTTGATGTTCCCCCGCGAACGTCTGGAGGCGCGCCTGCTGGAGGGCGGCAAGGTCGATGCGCTGTCGGTGGCCTACCTGGAAGCGTGGCTGCGCGTGCGCCCGAACGACGGCGAGTTCTTGAGTGTGCTGGCTGCCCAGTACGTGCGCACGGGCCGCTTGGCAGAAGCCGAAGCCATGGTCGCTCGCATGCGCGCGCAGCACGACAAGACGCTCGACCGTGAAGCGCTGCTGCTGGATATCGCCATCCGCGAGCAACGCGCCTACGCACTGCAACCGAACGATCCGCAGCGCGCGGCCATGCTGGTCGACCTGCGTGGTCTGCTCAAGCAGGCGCTGGACTATCGCTGGACTGCGGCCGAGCTGGAGATGCTCGCCGCCAAGTCGCGTGGCTTGGATCAGGGGGCGATTGCCATCCAGTTCTATCAACGTCTGGCAAAACAGGACGTGGCGCGCGCCGCGCAATGGCAGGCGCGTACTGCTGAGATTGCGCTGGGCGTGGGCGAATACCGCGCCGCTGCCGCTGCCAACTTTGCTGCGCAGGCCACCGCCAAGTCGCTCGACGAACAGCGCCGCTACTTCATTGCAGGGTTGAAGGCCCTGCAGGCCGGCAACCTGCTCGACGACGCCATGACGGAAGCGCAACGCCGCGTGGGCCCACTGATCGACGATACCGAAACGCTGCGCTTTCTCACGCGTCTGGCGATGGCATGCAACCGGCCGGATCTGGCAGACCAATACGCCCGGCGCCTGCTGCGGCTGTCGTGGCATCAGGCGGGGGAGGGTGTTGCCTTGGCCTCCGGTGTCGCCCGTCATGACTGGGCATTCGCAGGCCGGCCTGAACCGCTGCCCAGTCCCGCAGACCTGGTGTTCATGGATGGCCCGGAAGGCCTGGCGCGTCGTCAGCGCCACGCTGCACGCATTCGCCCCGTAGCGGATAAGCAGAACAAGGCTGACGATGCAGCTTCGCCAGCGCAACCGTCGGGCGCACAGGCTATTGCACGCGGGATCGCCCCGTTCAATGCCGAAGACTACGACCTCGCATTCCAGGTGTTCATGGGCAGCGGCAATCTGAACGATGCCATGCGCGTGGCCGAAGCCGCCGTGCGCCAACGGCCCGATCTGAAAATCTGGACCGAACGTGCCGCGCAGGTGGCCGAGTGGAACCGCCAACCGATGGCGGCGTTGAACTATTGGCTGGCGTACGCGCAATCCACCGGGGATGACGCGGCCTGGCACCATGTATTGCGTCTGGCGCCCGCGCTCAACGAAGACCACGCCTATCTGGCGGGGCTGCGCTACCAGGCAAGCCGCAACCCGGGCGACATGAAGTTGCTCGACCAGATCATCGCGGCGTACGAGCGCCTGGGCGAACCCGTGGAAGGGCTGACCTACCTGAACAGCATCGCGCGCGGGCCGCATCGCCAGGTGGTGCTGGAGCGCTATGCCAATCTGGCCGAGCGCGCAGGCAAAGACGATCAGGCCTACGACACCTACGTGCGTTTGCAGAAGGAGTTCGGTCCCAACGCGCAGTACGCGCTCAAGCTGGCGAACATCCTGTACGTGCGCGGGCAGTTCGCGCAGGCGCTTGCCGCCATGCAGGCCGCGGACAAGGTGGCCACGCCATCCGATGACCTCTACTGGCGGACCTTCGCCCAGCTCGCGCGTCTGAACCAGCGTGATGATCTGTCGCGTGAGGCGTATCGACAGTTGCTGATCGGCGGCAAGGCGGAGCCAGACGATCTGACAACGATGATCGACTTCTACGACGCCAGCCCCATCGATGCTGGTCGTCTGGCAGAACTTGCCTTCCGCAAGGACGGCACGATGGTTCACCTGCAGCAGGCCATCTACTACTACACGCGTGCGCGCGCCTTCCGCCGCATCGATGGGTTGCTGGCCTCCCTCACGCCAGAACAGCGCAAAGCGGCCGAGCAATCCGCCGGCGTGCTGGGGGCGCGCGCAGAGTATTTCCGCCAGAGCGGTCAGTGGGATGCCGCCATGCGTGATTTGCGGCGCGCTGTGTCGCTGCCTGATGCGGGCAGCGATGTGAAGGCCGCCTTCCTCTGGGGCCTGCTGGATTCCGGTCAGAACGCCGAGCTCAAGCGCGCATTGGCGCTTTGGCGTGGCGAGGCCGAAAACGATTCCGCGTACTGGGGCGCCTACGCTGCCGCCGGCCTGCAGCTGTTTGACGCCAACCTGGCGCTGCGCTTCCTGGGCCGCCAGGGCAAGTCGATGCAGACCGATCCGCTCTGGTTGCTGGCCTATGCCGATGCCCGCGAAATGGCCGGTCAGGCCGATGCCGCCTGGGCGCTGCGCCGCGAAGCGTGGTGGTTGCTGTGGCGCGCTGAAGACACGACAGGCAAAGGCAAGGCCAACCCGCCCGCGGGGCGCCGCGTAGGCACGCGCGTCACGGTGGGCGATGGCGACGCGGCGCCGCTGGAAGAAGATGCACGCGCTGAATTGCGTGCCCGGCGCGTTTCACTGGCGCAGACGTTCGGGTCTGGCGACCTGTCGCAGCGTCTGCTGATCGAACTGCTGCGCGATGACCGCCGCGCCACGCGGCAGGCCCGCGAAGGCGGCAGCGCCGCTGTGCAGAAATCGGAGCTGGGCGATATCGACACGTTGCCGCCCGAGCCGCCCCAGACTCCCGCCGACAAGCGCAAGCAGGCCCGCGTGAGCGATCAGCTTGTTTCCGCCGTGGCGAAGGAAGCCGCACTGGGCTGGGCGCTCTCGCAGGAGGCGAATGATCTGGCGCGCGCGTGGCTGCTGCAGCAGTACACGCGCCGCATGACGCGCCCGGCCTATGCCGAGATCTCCATTGCCCTGGCCGAGCGCGATCTGCAGACGCTCAACCGGCTGCTTGACGACACGCCTGACCGCATTCCGCTCTACAACCGCATCGATGCCAATGTGATGACGGACCGCCTGGGCGAGGCGCAGCGTTTGTCGTTTGAAGGGCTGACCACCGCCCCCGATGACGCACAACTGCACGAACGTGTGCAGGAGACGCTGCTGACCAATGCGCAGGCGCTGGAGCCGCGCGAGACGTGGTTCAAGCAGGCACCCCTGACGTACTTCGAGACCAGCGCCGCCGCCGGCATCCGCCTGACCGACCACTACAGCATGCTGGTGCGCGCCACCCAGCGGAACCAGCGCTCGACCGACGATACGCAGTTGACCGGTGTGCCCGCGCAGGATCGACAGCTGGATTGGATCTCGCAGTACCAGACGCAGAACACACAGTGGAAGGGCACGGTGGGTTGGCGCCAGGGGCTGGGCTCGCTTTACGCGTTCCGGCTGGATGGTCTGCTGGGGCAGGTAGGGCCGGTGGGCACCGAACTGTCGATTGGCCGCAACCAGCCGGCCAATGAAACGCCGCAACTGCGTGTGGGCGGCGTGAAGGATCTGTTCTCGATCGGCAACAACTGGCGCCTCACACAAAGCGAATACGTGCGCGCCCGTGTGGAAGGCGACCGCTTCTACGGACAGGATCGCTCGTTCCTCGGCAGCGGCATGGTGTTCGATGGTGAAATCGGCCATCGCTTCCGGGTGGAATATCCGGACTACACGATCCGCGTGGTTGGTACCGTCGCACGCTACAACGCATCGGGCACGGTCAGCCCGTTGATGGCTCGCCTGCTTCCCTCGGGCGCCGCACCGGACGTTGACCAGATCATGCCGCGCTCGTTCAACCAGTTCGGCATGCTGTTTGGCTTCGGCACGGATTATCTGGACCGCTACACGCGCGCATGGCGGCCCTTCATGGATGCGGGCATGCTGCATGACAACCGCGAAGGGTGGGGCGTGCAGGCCCAGCTTGGCGTGGCAGGCAGCGTGTTTGGCAACGACCATCTGGCGCTGTACATCGAGCACCAATCGATTACGCGCGCGGGTACATCGCCGCTGACGGAGATCGGCCTGCGCTACCGCTGGCTCTACTGACAAGCAAGAACAAAGCAACGGGGAAAGAACGACATGAAGCACACAACGGAAGACTCCAGGGAGAACGCGATGACACCCTTGATCCACAAGATGAAGGCTGGCCGCCGGCGCTGGCTGGCCATGGCAGCGGGCGTTGGTGCGGCGCTTGTGTTGTCCGCCTGCGCGGTGGTCGACAGCGGCCGTGCACCGGCAACCAGCGCGTCTGACGCGTGGGTGGTGCTGCCCATCGCCAATTACACCGAAACGCCGCAGGCCGGCCTGCGTGCAGAGACGATCGCGGCCAGCATCCTGAAGGCGCGCGGCTTCTCCAACCTCAAGCAGTATCCGGCCAACCTGAACAGCGAATCGCTGTTCGAGCCCGCCGAGCGCGAGGCCGTGGCGCGTGCACTGGATTGGGCGCGCGGCGAGAAAGCCCGCTATGCCCTGACCGGCGCCGTGGATGAGTGGCGCTACAAGGTCGGCGTGGATGGCGAGCCCGCTGTCGGCATCACGCTGCAGGTGATTGACGTGCAGACCGGCAACGTGATCTGGAGCGCAGCCGGCAGCCGCACCGGCTGGAGCCGTGATGCCGTGTCGGCGGTGGCGCAGAAGCTGCTGCGCGAGCTGCTGTCGCCGTTGGGCCGGGGCTGATGAAGACCGAGTCCGCAGGTTCCGCCCAATCGGCCGGCCGCGCCGCCGCCGATGCGCGCGGCCAGACCGGGCGAACTGAGCGGCGGCGCAACGCGCAGGGCATTGGCGCGTCGACCTGGTATGGGCGCCTGATTGCGCCCGCCGTCTCCAGCCCGAGCGCCGTGCTCGAAACGCTGGGCGCGGTGGTGGTGGCCATTGGCGTCGTCTGGCTGTTCTCGCCCGACAACCCTCTGCTGCTCGGCTACGGCTTTCCGTGGATCTGGCTGGTGCCGCTCATCCTGGCGCTGCGCTACGGCACGCTGCTCGGCGCGCTGGCCGCGCTGGTGGTGCTGGGCGCCTGGGCCGTGTTCTACGGACAGACGGCCGCTGCCGGCAGCTTCCCGCGCATGTACTTCCTGGGCGGTCTGATGCTGGTGTTGGTTGGCGGGCAGTACGGCGACATCTGGGGCGCGCGGTTGTCTCGCGCCCGCACGGTCAATGGCTATCTGAACGACCGGCTGGCAGCGCTCACCAAGAACCACTTCCTGCTGCGCCTCTCGCACGAGCGCCTGGAAAACGACCTGCTGGCCAAGCCGACCACGCTGCGCGACACGCTCACGCAACTGCGCAATATCGCGCTGGCCGCGCGCGAGCACGGTACGGCCGAGAACGCGCCTGACGTGGCACAACTGCCCGGCGCCGAGCCCTTCCTGCAATGGACGGCACAGGCCTGCCAGCTGGAAGTGGCGGCCATGGTGCGCGTGACGGGCAACCGCATCGACACCGAACCGGTGGCCCGTGTCGGCACGCCGTTCGACATCGTTGCCGATGACCCGCTGATCCGCCATTGCATCGACACCCACACGCTGGGCCACCCGCAGGCGCCTGAGCTGCGGAACGTGAACAACCCGGAAGACAGCTCGCGCTACGTGGCGTGCGCGCCCGTGCTGTCGGGTGCGGATGAGCTGATCGGCTTGGTGGTCGTGCATCAGATGCCGTTCCTCTCGCTGTCGTACGAGAACCTGCAGTTCCTGCTCGTGCTGCTTGGCTACTACGCCGACGGCGTGCGCCACCTCACCGTCAGCTCCGAGATTCTCGATCTCGTGCCCGATGCGCCGTACGAATTCGCGCTCGACCTCGGGCGGCTGGCACGCCTGCATCGCGACACCGGTATCGATTCGTCGGTGGTGGCGCTTATCTTCCACCAGGACGAGGCCAGCGACGCGTTGTTCGAGAGCGTGGTGCGCAGCCGCCGTGCGCTGGATGTTGTCTGGCAGGCAAGCGGCAAGAACCGCCGCGCCATCATCACGCTGATGCCGCTGTCGGGCGCGGGTGCCGTGTCGGCCTATCTGGTGCGCATTGAAGACAGCCTGCGCGCGCAGTTCGGCGTCGATTTCGAGGGCGGGCACATCAGCGTGCAGACGTTGCATGTGACCGGCGAGCATCCGGGCGAAGCGCTGCAGCGCTTCCTCGCGCGCTGCCATCTCGATGCATAGGGGCGCATAGGCATGCGGGGTGACCATGTTTAAGCTCACGCTCGGCGGCATCGCGGCCCAGATCGCGGCAGTGGCGATGGCACTGCATGCCGGCAACAGCCTTGCGCTGCTGCTGTCGTGCCTGATGCTGCAGGGCACCGCCGCGGCGCTGATCGGCCTGGCTGCGTGGCGCTTGCTGCCGCGCCGCTATCGCGTGCCGTTCGTGTGGACGTATGGCTACCTGGCGGCGCTGTGCTTTTTCGTACCGGTGGCGGGTGGCCTGCTGGTGCTCGGCAGCCTGCTGCTCGCCAAGCTGTTTCCCAAGCCCGAAGACGACAAGGACATCGCCGATGTTGGGCTGCCGGTGTTCGTGGCGCATTTGATTTCGCGCGTGACGCACGGCGGCGGGGCGCGGCTGCGCGCACAGCTCAGCAACGAGCGCGCGCCAGTGCAAAGCCGCATGACCGCGCTGGTGGCCATGCAGTCGATGCCCACGCGCACCGCCAGCCCCGTGCTGCGCGACCTGCTGGCCGACCCGGTGGACGATATCCGCCTGCTGGCCTACGGCATGCTCGACAACGCCGAGAAGGTGCTCACGCAAAAGATCCTGGCCGAGCTGCCGCGCCTGGAAGAAGCCACCACGCCAGAGGCACGCTACGACATCAACAAGCGCCTGGCCGACCTGTACTGGGAGCTGATCTACCAGAACCTCGTGCAGGGCGACGTGTACCGCTACACCGCCGAGCAGGTCGAGCGCTACGCCAGCGCCGCGCTCGACATTCAGCCCGACAACGCCGCCCTGTGGTACATGCGCGGTCGGCTTGCCCTGTCGCGCCGCGAGCCCGATGTGGCCGAGTCCCACCTGCGCCGCGCCGAATCCCTCGGCTTCCCGCGCGACCGCCTGCTGCCGCCACTGGCCGAAGCCTGCTACCTGCGCCGCGACTATGCAGGCGCCCGCGCGGCGCTGGCGCAGTTCTCCAGCCGGTCACCGCTGCCGTTGCTGCGCCCGCTGCTGCGCTACTGGACATCATGAGCAACGACCACTTTCCTCGCGCCCAGTCCGCCGACGTTGCGCTGCTGCTTGAAGGGACCTTTCCCTACGTGAGCGGCGGGGTGTCGAGCTGGGTCAACCAGATGATCCGGGCGTTTCCGGACATCCGCTTTGCCGTCGTCTTCATCGGCAGCCGCCGTGAGGATTACGGCAAGCCCGTCTACGCCATTCCCGACAACGTGGTGCACCTGGAGTGCCACTACCTGTACGACTTTCCACCGCCGCCACTGGTGCAGGCCAGTGGCGGCGATGCCGCAGCGTTCGAGCGCTCGCGCAAGCTGCACGACGCCCTGCGCAATCCGGCAAACAAGGAAGAGACCGCCGAGCTGATCCGCGCCTCGATCGCCGACCTGCGCGACGACGGCCCGCTGGCCGAGGAGCAGTTCCTCTACAGCCACCGTGCGTGGGACATGATGACGGACTACTACCGGCGCTATTGCACCGACCCGTCGTTCACGGACTACTTCTGGACTGTGCGCATCATGCACAAGCCGCTGTGGCAGCTCGTGCGCATTGCCGAAAACCTCATCCCGGTGAAGGTGTTCCACACCGTCTCGACCGGCTATGCCGGTTTCCTGGGCGCGCTGCTGCGCTACAGGCGCGGGCGGCCGCTGCTGGTGTCCGAGCACGGCATCTACACCAAGGAACGCAAGATCGACCTGTTCCAGAGCCAGTGGATTCGTGACAACCGCAGCATCTTCGAGAAGGACATCGCGCAGATCAGCTACTTCCGCGACTTGTGGGTGCGTTTTTTCGAGACCATGGGCCGGGTCTGCTATGACGCAGCCGAAGACATCGTCGCGCTGTACGAAGGCAACCGGCAGCGGCAGGTGATTGACGGTGCGCCGGCCGAGAAGACGCGCAGCATTCCCAACGGGATCAACCTGCCGCGCCTGGCCGCGCTGCGCGAGAAGCGGCAGGCCAGCGTGCCGCGCGTGATGTGCCTGATCGGCCGGGTGGTGCCCATCAAGGACGTGAAGACGTTCATCCGCGCCATGCTGACCGTCACGCGCGAGATGCCCGACGCGGAAGGCTGGATTGCCGGCCCGGAAGACGAAGATCCGGAATACGCGCAGGAATGCCACAGCCTGGCCGAGAGCCTGGGCCTCGGAGACCGCATCAAGTTCCTGGGCTTCCAGAAGATCGACGACATCCTGCCGAAGGTGGGTGTGCTGGTGCTGAGTTCCATCAGCGAGGCGCTGCCGCTGGTGGTGCTGGAAGGGTTTGCCGCGGGCGTGCCGTCCGTCACGACGGATGTGGGTTCGTGCCGGCAACTGCTGTTCGGCCTGGAAGGCGAAGACGCGGCTCTGGGCGCGGCCGGCGCCGTGGTGCGCATTGCCGACCCCGCCGCCCTGGCTGCCGAAGTGCTGACGCTGCTGCGCGATGAAACGCGCTGGCATGCGGCCCAGGCAGCCGGCATTGCCCGCGTCGAGCGCTACTACACGCAAGAGATGATGGTCGGCAGCTACCGCGAGCTGTACACGCGCCTGCAGACGTTGCCCGACCTGAGTACCGAGCACGGTGCCAAGGCGGCGTCTGCAGCTGCGGCGGCCTGCCCGCACCACGCCCAGCAGAACAGGCCACAGAACACGCCAGACAAGGGAGCCCGCTGATGGCCGGCATTGGTTTTGAGCTGCGCAAGATGCTCAAGCGCGACAGCCTGCTTGGGCTGCTGCGCGCCTATACCTACGCCGGCATCATCAGTTCCGGGCCGTGGATTCTCTCCATCGTCGGGATTCTGCTGATCGGCATCCTGAGCCTGCCGTTCGTGGTTCCCGGCTCGCTCATCACGCAGTTCCAGGTGTCGGTCACCTACCTGATCGCGGTCAGCCTGATCCTGACCGGGCCGCTGCAGCTTGCCTTCACGCGCTTTACGTCCGACCGCCTGTTCGAGAAGCGCGACGACCTGATCCTGCCCAACTACCACGCTGTGTCGCTCGTGATGACGCTGGTGGCGGGCGGGCTGGGGCTGCTCGTCATCGTGTTTGCGTTTCCGCAGCAGTCGGCCATTTACCGGCTGCTGATGCTGGCGGGCTTCGTGGTCATGGCCAACATCTGGATTGCCGTGATCTTCCTGTCGGGCATGAAGCAGTACAAGGCGATCGTGTGGATCTTCCTGGTCGGCTACACGCTCACCGTGCTGCTGGCGCTGCTGTTCAACCGGCACGGGCTGGAAGGGTTGCTGCTGGGGTTCGTGACGGGGCAACTCTTCTTGCTGATCGGCATGGCCGCGCTCATCTACCGCAACTTCAGCGGGCGGCGCTTCCTGTCGTTCGAGGTGTTCGACAGGCGGTTTGCGTATCCGTCGCTCATGCTCATCGGGCTGCTCTACAACCTCGGCATCTGGCTCGACAAGTTCATGTTCTGGTATGCGCCGGGCACGGGGCAGCAGGTGATCGGGCCGCTGCATGCGTCGGTCATCTATGACATTCCGGTGTTCCTGGCTTACCTCGGCATCATCCCCGGCATGGCGGTGTTCCTGGTGCGCATCGAGACGGACTTTGTCGAGTACTACGACGCCTTCTATGACGCCGTGCGGGGCGGGGCATCGCTCGAGCACATCGAAGACATGCGCAACACGATGGTGCAGACCATTCGTGCCGGCCTGTACGAGATCGTGAAGATCCAAGCCATGGCCGCGCTGGTGTTGTTTGCCGTGGGCGCTGCGGTGCTGCGGGCGCTGCAGATTTCCGAGCTGTACCTGCCGCTGCTGTATGTCGACACCATTGCCGCGAGCTTGCAGGTGGTGTTCCTGGGGGTGGTGAACATCTTTTTCTACCTGGACCGGCGCCGCGTGGTGCTGGCGCTGACGGCGGCGTTCGTGGCGCTCAATGGCGTGCTGACGTGGATTACGTTGCAGCTCGGGCCGGCCTGGTACGGATACGGATTTGCCGTATCGCTGCTCTTGGTTGTGATGGCGAGCCTGGTGATCCTGGACCGGAAGCTGGATCGGCTGGAGTACGAGACGTTCATGTTGCAGTGAGGCTGGCCGACAGCCTCCGCTGCCGTCCGGAGCCTCGCCCGCGGCACCTCAACCTCCGCTCATGACCCTTCAAGCCTCGCGCACCGCGCTCCAAGCGCCAGTCGCGAGGCTTTTTGCTCCGCCATCGAGGCCCGGAGGCCGGCGCGCCGGGCTTTTTGCTCGGCGGATGGACCTCCGAGCTCGGCGGCCCGAGCTTTTTACTCGGCGGGTGGAGCTCCGAGCTCGGCGGTCGGAGCTATTTGCTCGACAGATGGGGCTGAGAGCTCGGCGGTCGGAGCTTTTTACTCGGCGAATGGAGCTTTGAGCTCGACAGCCCGAGCTTTTTGCTCGGGCGGGGCGACGCGGCTCTGGACCCGGCGGTCGGCAGCCGCACTCAGTGGCGTGGCTCAAACGCGAGTTTCAGCCCCAATCCGATCATGACGATGCCGCTTGTCCGGTGCATCCGTGCAAGGAAGCGCGGATTTTGGCGAAACCAGTTCGAGAGCAGCCCCGCGAATATCGCCACCGGACCTTTGACGAGAAATGTCAGGCACGCAAACGCAAGCCCCAGCATGAAGACGGAAAGCGTTGGATGTGCCGCATCGGCGGGAACGAACTGCGGCAGGAAGGCGAGATAGAACAGCGCGATCTTGGGATTCGACATGTTGGATAGCGCCCCTTGAGAGAACGCACGCACTGCCGATCCCGGCGCACCGTGGCTGTGCGCAAGCGCAAGCTCGCCCGATGCGCGGAACAGCGCGATGCCCAGATAGAGCAGGTAGAGCGCGCCGACCAGCTTCAGTGCGGTGAACACCCATTCGGATGCCTGGAGCAGGGCGCCCAAGCCAAGCGTGGCCAGCACGGTGTGCACCGTCAGCCCGACGCTGACACCCACTGCGGTGACAAGGCCGGACCGTGTTCCGTGGGTGAGGGTGCGCGACATCACGAGCACCATATCCTGCCCGGGCGTCAGGATGATGAGCAGGGAGGTTGCCACGAACGGCAGCCATGACAGATGCGACATAAGCAGAACTCCTGAGTGAAATGGGCAGACGTTGAGCCGCGCATGTCTGCAAGATGGCACCGCTTGCAGGCCGTCCGCGCCCTCAAATTATGGGGACAACGCGGTAGAGATTGGCTGCATGTTTGGCTATGCTCGTCCACAGAATTGGAGCAAATCTCTATAAAACAGGTCATAACTAGCCAAATATGGAAGCCAAGCTTGATGCGATCGACAAGCGCATTCTCCGATCCCTGCAACGCGATTCGAACCAGACGAATGCCCAGCTCGCCGAGAAGGTCGGGCTCTCGGCGACGCCCTGCCTGCGCCGGGTTCATCTGCTGGAACAGCACGGTGTCATCGATGGCTACGTTGCACTGCTGAACCCCGCGGCCGTCGATCTGAAGTTCACGGCGTTTGTCAGAGTCACCCTGGAGCGTCAGGACAAGGCGACGGTCGAGCATTTCGCGCGCGAGATCGAGAAGGCGTCTGAGGTGCTCGAATGCCATTTGATGGCCGGCAGCTATGACTATCTCTTGCGCGTGATCGCCCGGGATCTCGATGACTATCAGCGCTTCCAGATGGAGACGCTGACGAAGATAAAAGGGGTGCGCAACGTGGAAACCGAGATCCCGCTCAAGCGCATCAAGCAGACGACGCACCTGCCGATCTAGACGCCGTGGATCTGCGCTCCTGTGCTCGAACCCATAGCCCTGCTAGGGGATGGTTTTGATGGCGTGGTGGCTGGCCGGCGACCGTCTCCAAATTGCGACGTGCCCGCCGAGCGGATGGGCTACCAGTAACGATGGTGCGTTTAAATCGGCCCGTTTGCTGGAAAACGCTGCTATGAAAACCTGATCGGCCGATTCAGCCTGCTTTGCGCAAATTTTCGCACTGATGCGGTGCGTTGGATTTGCAGCATCCATTCGATTCTGGCTGGGCGGGAACGGGGTCATGCTGCTAGGCGGATGAATGGCCGGCCGAGAGAAGCTTCCCTTTGAACGGGGGTTCAATGAAGGCCACCACAGACAGCCGTTCTGTTCGCATGCGGGCTGACCTTAAGATCAGGGTCTTTCAAGGCGTCTATCCTTTACCCCGCGCGCCTCTTGATTGCCGCCTGTTCTCGACCAAGAATCGGCTGAATCGTCCTGTTGTGCCGTCGTCACCATTTTGATGAAACGTCCGTCGTTCTCTGCCCAGCTCACCATCCTTTGGGGGCTCGTTGCGATCATCCTTGCCACGCTTCTCGTGATCATCTGGGTGATGGTTCGCTCCGCGGCAGACCATCACGTGGCAAATGCAAAGCTGCAGGCCGCGACAGCGTGTGATGCCGTCGCGTCGCGCTATCGCCAATCGATACTGCCGACCGACGCCGTTGCCAGTGCCGACCTGATGCGCGGCATCCTCGACGTTGTGCTTGCCTCCGCGCCGGGCGTGGAGGGCGGCTTCTGGTCAGCGCACGCGGGCTCAAGCCCGAATGGCTTTGTCGCCTACTCGTTCCCGACCTACCAGGGCAGCGGTATCAAGCGGGACGTTCCCGAGGCAGAAATCCCGCTGATCCTCCGCGCATTACGGGCCAGCCTTCAGGGCCAGCAGCCTGCAACGGACGCTGTTGTGAATCGGCACGATGCCGTGGTCGTTGCCGCTTGCCCGGTACAGGGCCAACAAGGCGTGCTTGTCTGGACCATGACGCGAGCCCAGCCCGCGCTTGGGCAATACGGCAGAGATCTGGTGACCGGCCTTGCCATCGTGCTGACCGGGATCCTGGTGATTGCGGTGGCCTTCGGGGTTGTCCTGCGTCGGTGGAAGCGCCAACTGGGGCAACTGGAAAGGGCGTTGCCGCCCCGCGGTGATGCCGCCCGCCTGCCACTGGTGGGTGAACCGGATCTGGATCGCATCGTCGAGGCCTTCAATGGGTACGTAGCGCGGGCAGAGGCGCTGCAGCACGAGACGGCCAGACTTGGGCAACGGCTGGCGCAGGCTGAGCGGTTCAGCGTGCTGGGCAAGCTGGCGGCGCAGGTCGCGCACGAGATACGCAACCCGACCGGGGCCATGCGGCTCAAGGCTGAGAATGCGCTTGCGGGTGACAGCAAGCGCCAGCAGGAAGCGCTTCGGGTCATCCTCGAACAAATCGGCAGGATCGAAGCGCAGTTGACGAGCCTGCTTGCGCTGACGCAGCCCGTCCGCCTTCATGTGCAAGACGCCGATGTGGTGCAGTGGATGGACAACGTGGTCGGGTCGCATCAGGAGCTTGCCCAGCAAAGGCGCGTGCGCCTGGTTTCAACGTGCGACGTTCGGGCGGACATCGACGATGCGCCAAACCGGCCGGCCCGGTTCGATCAGGAACAAATGCGCCGCGCGCTCGACAACCTGCTCATCAATGCCATCCGGCATGCAGGCGATGGTGGCGAGGTAACGGCGCTTGCTACACACACCCTTGTTGGCAGCCGCGCTTATCTCAGGATTACCGTATCGGATACCGGCCCCGGTGTGCCGCCTGAACAGCGCGCGCACATCTTCGAGCCCTTCGTGACTGGCCGCGTCGAGGGTTCCGGACTCGGCCTCGCCGTGGTCAGCGAGGTTGCGGCTGCCCATGGGGGCCGGGCGTGGCTGGACGAAACCTCGGATACCACCTCATTCGTAATGGAAGTGCCATGGCAACCATCCTCATAGTCGATGACGACGATGCGTTTCGAGAGGGCTTGGCCGAAACCCTGACCGATCTCGGACACCGCGTGGTCGAAGCCGCATCGGGACAGGCCGCATTGCAGATGCTTGGCGACGGGCAGCCCGCCGATTGCGTGTTCCTCGATTTCCGTCTGCCCGATCTGAATGGCCTGGACGTGCTTGAGCGCCTGCGCGAAGAACCGGCGCTGAAAGCCATTCCGGTCGTCATGCTCACGGCATACGCCAGTTGCGACAACACCATCGGCGCCATGCGCCTGGGTGCCTTCGAGCATCTGACGAAACCGGTTGGGCGTCGCGACATTGCGGTGCTGCTGGAGCGTGTCTTCTCGGCCAACCAGCCGCGCACCTTGTCTTCTGATGCCGGCACGCCGTTTCTTGACGAGTCCGAGACTGACCGGCCTCAGTTGCTGGGTATCAGCGCTGCCATGCGCACGGTACAGAAGCAACTGGGCCGGGCCGCCATGACTGACTCCACCGTGCTCATCACCGGCGAGACAGGAACGGGCAAGGAGGTGGCGGCGCGGGTGCTGCACGCCTCGTCCAATCGGCGGGCCGGGCCGTTCGTTGCAGTCAACTGCGCTGCCATACCGCATGACCTGCTTGAGAGCGAGCTGTTCGGGCATCGCAAGGGTGCATTCACGGGTGCCACCACCGACCGCGTCGGAAGGCTCGTTGCGGCCAACGGCGGTACGTTGCTGCTCGACGAAGTGGGTGACATGCCCACCGCAATGCAGGCCAAGCTCCTGCGCACGCTGCAGGAGCGTCACGTAACGCCGCTGGGCACGAACCGGACCATACAGATCGACGTGCGGGTGGTGGCTGCCACGCACCGTGATCTCGACGCCATGGTGGCGGCGGGACAGTTCCGTCAGGACCTGCACTATCGGCTCAATGTCGTGGCGCTGCATTTGCCGCCCCTGCGCGAGCGTGTGGCCGATATCGTCCCTCTGGCTGAATATTTTCTGGCTTCGGCCGTGCGCGCGACGGGGCGCCCGATGCATCTTTGCGCCGAGGTGCAGCGCATGCTGGTCGAGCACGCATGGCACGGTAACGTGCGTGAGCTGAAGAACGCCATGGAGCGCGTCTGTTCGCTGGCACCCGGGCCCACCATCACCGCCGATGATCTATCGTTTTTGCGCAGGCCCACTGCGGCGCAGGAGCGGACGGTGCCATCCGAGCTTATCGAACTCCCACTCGCCGAAGCCGTTGAGCGCGTCGAGCGCGCCGTCATCACCCGTGCGCTCGCGCAGGCGAATGGCAACCGAGCCGATGCTGCGCGCCGGCTTGGCATCAGCCGGCAGTCTCTCTACACAAAGATGGCGGCGCTCGGGCTGAGTTAAGCCGTCAAGAAATCAGACACCCGGTGTCCACCAAGCGGACATCTCTGGGTGGTATGCCCGCACCGGGGCCTTGTCGCATCAAGGTTTCCAGGATGGCATAGCGCTTGCAATTCACTCCACGCCCTGCGATGGGAGTGAACCATGCCGCGCACCGAGCCCATCTTTGCAGCACGACATACCGCGCATCCACCCGAGCGTGCTTCGCGACGCGTCTGCTGTGCCGTGCCCGTCGGCCTTGCCCCTCCCATAGCACCTGTCTTGTGGAGGCAGGCGTAGCCAATACGACACCGTTCTCTCCCCAATCGCTTCCGGTGTGGCCTGCAGCACGGCGCAAGTTCATGGCCGTTTTCCGACGTCACTTTGAAAGAAGCACGACTGATGCATCCGATTGACCCAGCACGCCCGGCAGAAGCACAAGGCACTGTCACGCAATTCCTGATGAACGAACACGGCGACCTGGACGGCTTCATTCTCGACAAAATCTGGCAGGTGTATTTTTCACCGCGCATGTCGGCAAGCGTTGCGGCGCATGTCACGCAAGGCGACACCGTGCGCGTGCAAGGCGCCGCGCCACTCAGGACCGACGTCATGTCGGTGTTTGCGATTGAAGCCGAAGACGGCGAGACCATTGTCGATATGGGACCCGGGCGCAATCGGAGTCACGGTAGCGAGCGGGACGTGCAAAGGGTGCCGGTTGATTTGATCGGCACGGTGGTGCTGCCGCTCTATGGCCCCAAGGGCGAGCCATGCGGTGTGCTGTTGGGGGGCGGCACTTCGCTGCGCATGGCAGTGCGCGCCGCGCAGGAACTGGCGAGGTATCTCGCGCCTGGCACACGCGTGCATGCGTGGGGAGAGCTCGTCTCGAGCGAGTTGGCCAGCACGCTCGATGTGGCCACCATAGCGTTGGCCAGCGATGGCGTTGGGCACCCGTCTGCGCGGGCTGGCCGGGAGAACGCTGCTCGATGACGATGCACGCCTTCACAGCCGGAGCCAAGACCAAGCCAGAGCCGCACGCCAGCCGCACACCGTCCGCACGCAGCCTTCGGGGCCTTGACGCGCTCAGCTTCCTGATGGCCGATGTCCGGGACGGCGTCGGACCTTTTCTTGCGGTATTCCTGAAGGGGACGCAGCACTGGTCTTCGGCGGATATCGGTCTTGTCGTCGGTGCAAGCGGGCTCGCCGGCGCGATCGCCCAGATACCAGCGGGCATGCTGGTAGACACCGTTCGGGCCAAGCGTGCCGTGATTGCCATTTCGGCCGGTGTAATCGGCCTGGGTTGCATGCTGATCGCATGGTCGCCCACGTGGGCCGTCATCTTTTGCACGCAGATTGCACTGGCGCTCGTCTCGGCGGTCATCGGGCCGTGCCTTGCCTCGTTGAGCCTGGGGATCGTCGGGCACCGCCGGCTGCCTGCACGCGTGAGCCGCAACGAGGTCTTCAATCACGCCGGCAATTTCAGCGGCGCGATCCTGGCCGCAAGCGTCACGCACTACGCGGGCACGCTGTGGCTCTTCTACATCGTCTGCGCCTTCTCTGTGGCAAGCGCGTTTGCGGCGGCGCTCATACGGCCAGCCGACGTTGATTATGAAATCGCACGCGGCGGTGAAATGCTGCACGCGGAAAGCAGGGCCGGTAAACCGCAGCCGATCCTGGATGTGTTCAAACGGCGCGATCTGCTGGCGCTGCTCGCCACAGTCGTACTGTTCCATTTTGGCAATGCAGCCATGCTGCCGCTTGCAGGGCAAATGATCGCCGTAGAAGCGCCGCACAAGGGCGTGCAGTGGCTCGGCGCATGCGTGATTGCGGCACAGCTCGTGATGGTCGTGGTGGCGGCAGCTGTCGGACGCGCAATCAAAGCCGGTGTCGGACGGAAGAAGCTGTTTCTCATCGCGCTGGTGGTGTTGCCAGTGCGGGGCGTTCTGTTTGCACTGACGAGCAGCCCATACGCCGTCATAGCAATCCAGCTTCTGGATGGCGTGAGTGCCGGCATTTTCGGCGTTGTGATCACGGTCATGCTGTCCGACATGATGCGCGGCACAGGGCGCTTCAACTTTGCGCAAGGCACCGTTTCGCTGGTCGTGGGCATTGGCGCAGCACTCAGCAATCTCACCGGCGGCCTGCTGGTCGACCGCTTTGGATTTGCCGCGGCGTTCCTCGCACTCTCAATCGTGGCCGGTGCGGCCATCTTCGTCTTTGCGGTCTTCATGCCTGAGCGTTCATCGGGCGAAGAGGCCGCGCAAGTCGCGCGCTCGGGCGCGTGATTCTGCAGTGAAACCAGGAGCGAAACGGCAGCACAACGCAAGGCAGTGCAATGCAGTTTGAACGGCACGAGCCGTACCGTGATTTGAATAAAACGTCTTCAGAGAAAGACTTGTTATCTGGAAAAGGGGAGCAGCATGAAGGTCAAGACACAACTATTTTCCGCGTTCGCGGCACTCGCAGCTCTGGTGGCAATCATGGCTGGCATGGCGTGCTATCAGTTGAACGCACTGAGCACGAAGTTCGGGAATTTTGAAACCGGGCTTTACCTACGGTCGAAGCTGGTGGCCGAGGTGCAGGTGGATGTCGAGCAGCGGGCCGTGGCCGCCCGCAACCTCGTGCTGGCAGACACCGAAGCGGGCCGGCGTGATGCGGCTGAGGCGGTTGCCAAGGCCCATGCTGGCGTGCAGGCACATCTCACACGCCTTGAAGACGAAACCCGGAACGGACCGGATTCATCTGACGAGGCTCGCGCGTTGGTAGGTGCCATCCGTGCGGTGGAAAACAAGTACGGTCCCGTCGCGCTTGAGATCACAAGGTTGGCGCAGACGGGCCACCGCGACGATGCGATCCAGATGATCAACCGGGACTGCATCCCGCTGCTGCACGCGCTGGATAAGGCGGTGCAAGCGTACAACGCATTCGTCTCCACTCGCTCTGCTGCTGCAGTGGAGTCGGCACAGGCGTATGCGACCACAGCCATGTGGATAGCCGTGGCGGCAGGGCTGTTTGCGTTTGCGGCAGCCGGTGTGCTGGGTATTGCCATTGCACGCAGCGTGTTGGGCGCACTCGGGGCGGAGCCCTCAAGTCTGGCAGCCATTGCCACCCGCATTGCCGCCGGCGATTTCCGCGAACAGGACGCGTTCAGGATCGCGCCCAGTGGCAGCGTGCTGTCTTCAATGAAACAGATCTGCCAGGGCCTGGGGGTGCTCATCGGCCGTGTGGGCGATGTGGCGCAGTCGGTTTCTGCCGGCTCCAGCCAGATCGCCAGTGGCAACGTTGATTTGTCGAGCCGCACGGAAGAACAGGCCTCTGCACTGGAAGAGGTGGCCTCCAGCGTGGAAGAGCTGACGACGACAGTGCAGCAGAACGCCGCCAATGCGCGAGAGGCTGCCACGCTGGCGCTCAATGCCTCTGACGTTGCCGAACAAGGCAGCGACGAGGTGGACAACATGGTCCAGACCATGGGCAAGATCAGCGCGGGCTCGGTGCGCATCAACGAGATCACCGCGCTTATCGAGGGGATCGCGTTCCAGACGAACATCCTCGCGCTCAACGCAGCGGTGGAGGCCGCGCGTGCCGGTGAGCAGGGGCGCGGCTTTGCGGTGGTTGCCAGCGAAGTGCGCACGCTTGCGCAGCGGTCGTCTTCTGCGGCCAAGGAAATCAAGGGGTTGATCGAATCGTCGCTTGAGCATGTGCGCGAAGGTGACGTTGCCGTGGGGCGTGCGGGGCAAACCATGCGATCCGTGACCACTGCCGTGGCTAACGTCACGCGGCTGATCGAGGACATTGCATCTGCCAGCGCCGAGCAGAGCCAGGGTATTGCCCAGATCCATACGGCCGTCTCGGAAATGGACCAGATGACGCAGCGCAATGCAGCGCTGGTGGAAGAGGCGGCAGCCGCATCGCAGGCACTGGAAGAGCAAGGCTGCCTGCTTGCGGAGTCCGTGAAGCATTTTCAGGTTGCCTAGAACACGCAGGCGCAAAGCGCGCTGGTGTTGCGCTGTGCTTTGAGGGCCGACCTGAATGGTGACCGTATGAAATGGAGCTGACGGCATGGTGGCAGGCGTCACGCACAGAACTGACGAGGAAGGTCGAGAAGAGTTGCACGAAGACGATCGCTCTGACGGTACCCCGCTGGCCCAGATTCTGATGGGCGTTCTTGCCGTCGCCGTCTTTGCCGCCGTGATGTTCGATGTGATGAATGCGGACGGTTATCTGGCGGCCTGGTACACGGATGTCACGGGCTACAAATGGCCTTGGTCAGGCCGATGCCTGCTCTTGCCTTGCTAGCACCGCCGGGCCATTCGGCACCGTACACGGTGCGAGCGGCGGCCCGTAGGCTCAGGGCAGCGATATTGGGGCGTCGACGAGATAGAGGAAGGAGGAAATGATGCGGGGATGGCGGATTCAACACTTCTATGGCTGTGCGATACACGTGCTGGTTGTGCCGGGCAGTAGAGGGCGGCTCGGTTATTCATACACCGGCTTCGTCTGCACACGCGAGAATGAGGCAATGATCTATCCGAGCCTGGAGCGTTTTCATAACGCCTCGGCGGAGTTCGATTCAGCCGATGCTGCCGTTGCGGCGGCGGTGGGGCAAGGAAAAGCCATTGCTGCACGCTTGCTTGCCTTGCGCGGAGAGGAAAACGCTCCGTGTTTCACGGCCAGTATGCTGGCGCCTCCTGCCTTCCCGCGTGGGGAGCCACGCTAACGGCTGATCGCCGGGAATCCAAACCGAAGACCAACCCATAGCCCCACAACATCCCCCCCAACAACTCCGCATTTGCCGAACCACCGCCGGGCTCCTTAAGCTGCACCCGACATTCCAAAACGTGCAGCTTCTTCATGCAAATAGCAGTAGTCGGCGCCGGCATCATCGGCATCAGCACGGCCCATGCGCTGGCCCAGGAAGGCCATCAGGTCACCCTGGTCGAGCGCCATCCGGGCCCGGGCGAGGGCACCAGTTACGCCAACGGCGGCCAGTTGAGCTACAGCTATGTGGCGCCGCTGGCCGGCCCCGGCGTGCTTTCGCATGTGCCGGGCTGGCTGCTGCGCCGTGATTCGCCGCTGCGCCTGAAGCCGTCTCTGGACCCGGCGTTGCTGCGCTGGGGGCTGCGCTTTATCGCGGCCTGCAATCGCGACCGTGCCGATCGCACCACGCGCGAGCTGCTCGCGTTGTCGTTCTACAGCCGCGCCCGCATGGAAGCGCTGCGGGAGGCGCTGCCGGATCTGGCGTTTAGCTTTGCGCGTCGCGGCAAGCTGGTGGTGCATCGCGAGGCTGCGGCGTTTGAATCTGCCCGCGCCCAGGTCGGCTATCAGGCCACGCTCGGCTGCGAGCAGCATGCGTTGTCCGCCGATGAGGCTGTCGCCCACGAGCCCGCGCTTGCCGGCGTACGCGACCAGATCGTCGGCGCCATCTACACGCCGGACGAAGACGTGGCGGATTGCCATCAACTCTGCGTCGGCTTGTTCGACAGGTTGCGCGCGATGCCGAACGTGACGCTGCGCTTCAATACCGGCGTGGATGCGTTGTGGACCGAAGGCCGCCGAGTGCGTGGTCTCAAACTGGCCGATGGCGAACAGGTTGCCGCCGATGCGGTGGTGATGGCAGCGGGCGTGACCAGCGCCAAGCTGCTCAGCCCATTGCGCATCGACCCCGGCCTGTATCCGCTGAAGGGTTACAGCATCAGCCTGCCGCTGGAGGCGGGCGATGTTGCCCCGGTGATCAGCGTGACGGATGCGGCGCGCAAAATCGTTTATGCCCGTATCGGCCAGACGCTGCGTGTGGCGGGCATGGCTGATTTGGTGGGCTGGTCAACGGCGCTGGATACGCGCCGTGCGCAGACGCTGTATGACGAAACGCGCGCGCTGTTTCCGGGTGCCATGCGCGCCAATGACGCGGGTGCCGATGCTGCCCCCTGGGCCGGCATGCGGCCCGCAACGCCAACAGGCGTGCCGGTGGTGGGCCCATCGCCGGTGCAAGGGTTGTGGTTGAACGTGGGCCACGGCGCGCTGGGCTTTACGCTGGCGCTGGGCAGTGCAGGCTTGTTGGCCGATCTGATTGCTGGCCGCAAGCCCGCGATTTCCCCAGTGCCGTACGCGCTTGCCGCGTGACACAAGAACGAGATTCAAAAGACCGAGCGCGCAGGCCCGATGATGCGTATCTGGCCCGAGCCCATTGGTAACCCAAGTAGTCTGGAGCGAACACACCCATAGGAGGGGAAGCATGAAGACCTTGCATTCGACCAAACGTATTCTGTGTGGCCTGACGCTAGCTGCGGCCGGCGCACTGGCAGTGCTGTCGACCGGCGCGCAGGCGCAGTCGACCGACACGCTGGCCAAGATCAAGCAGTCGGGCGTGATCTCGGTGGGCTATCGCGAGTCGTCGATTCCGTTCTCGTATCAGGCTGACGCGAACACCATCACCGGCTATTCGCAAGAGATCTCCAACATGATCGTGGCGGGTGTGGAAAAGACGGTGGGCAAGAAGCTGCAGGTCAAGCTCACGCCGATTACGTCGCAGAACCGCATCTCGCTGCTGCAGAACGGCACGATCGACTTCGAGTGCGGCTCGACCACCAACAACCTCGAGCGCCAGAAGCAGGTGGCGTTCTCCAACAACATCTTCATCTACGGCATGCTGATGCTGGTGAAGAAGGATTCGGGCATCAAGGATTTCCCGGACCTGAAGGGCAAGACCGTGGTCACCACCGCCGGCACGACCGAAGACCGCATCCTCCAGAAGATGAACGGTGAAGCCAAGGATGCCGACAAGATGAACCTGATCCTCGCGAAGGATCACGGACAGGCGTTCCTGACGCTGGAATCGGGCCGCGCCGTGGCGTTTGTGATGGACGAGCCGCTGCTGTATGGCGAGCGCACCAAGGCCAAGAACCAGGCTGACTGGGTTGTCACAGGCAAGCCGCTGCAGACCGAAACCTACGCTTGCATGATGCGCAAGGACGATCCGGCATTCAAGAAAGTGGCTGACGACGTGATCGCCGACCTGATGAAGTCGGGCAAGGCGAACGATCTGTACAAGAAGTGGTTCCTGTCGCCGATTCCGCCGAAGGGCCTGAACCTGAACTACCCGATGACGGCCGGCATGAAGGAGCTGTACGCACACCCGAACGACAAGGCCATTCAGTAAGCGGCGTCATCGCGCATGCAAAGCAAACGGGGGACTGTGTCCCCCGTTTTTGTTTGCTCGCTGCCTGAAGGTTCAGGCGGGTTCGCTCCAGGGCGAGCGGATGTCGGCCAGGAAGCGTTGTGCGCGCGGGTGTTGCGGGCGCTGGAAGAAATCTTCGGGCGTGGCGCGTTCCAGCACCTGGCCCTGGTCCATGAACAGGACGCGGTCGGCCACTTCGCGCGCGAAGCCCATTTCGTGCGTGACGCACACCATGGTCATGCCGTCGCGGGCGAGGTCCTTCATGACCAGCAGCACTTCGTTCACCATCTCCGGGTCCAGCGCGGACGTCGGCTCGTCAAACAGCATGACGGGCGGCTTCATGGCCAGGGCGCGCGCGATGGCCACGCGCTGCTGTTGCCCGCCCGACAGCTCACCAGGGTAGGCGCCGGCCTTGTGCGGCAGCCCTACGCGTTCGAGCAGACTCATCGCAAAGTCCTTCGCTTCCTGCGGTGCCATGCGCTTGAGTTGCACCGGCGCCAGCGTGCAGTTCTGCATGACGGTCAGGTGCGGAAACAGGTTGAACTGCTGGAACACGAAGCCGATGCCGCTGCGCAGTTGGTTGACGTCCACGCCCGGTGCATGCACCTCGTGGCCGTTCACGACGATGCGGCCTTTCTGAATGGCTTCGAGCCGGTTCAGCGTCCGGATAAGCGTCGACTTGCCCGAGCCCGACGGCCCGCACACCACCACCACTTCACCCTTGGCAACGGTTTCGTTGATGTCGACCAGCGCGTGGTAATCGCCGTACCACTTGTCGACGTGTTCGATCGTGATCATGTTCATGGTTTGGATGGAGCGCGTGCCGCGAGGCGGCGCTCCAGGTAAAACGCCACGCGCGTGAGGCTAAAGCACATGATGAAGTAGCTGATGCCGAGCAGGCCGTACACCTCGGCGGATTTGACCATCACGGCGGTGCTGATCTGCCCCGCCACGAACGACACCTCGGGCAGGCTGATGATGTAACCGAGCGAGGTTTCCTTGATGGTCGAGACAAGCTGGTTGACCAGCGACGGCAGCATGTTGCGCAGCGCCTGCGGCAGGATCACCCGGCGCATCGCCTGCATGTACGACAGGCCGAGCGAGCGGGCGCTCTCCATCTGCCCGCGCGGCAACGCCTGGATGCCCGCGCGCACGATCTCCGCCAGATAGGCGCCGTCGAAAATCACCAGCGCGGTCAGCATGGTGCTGAACTGGTCGGTGCGCTGGCCGGTGACGGATGGCAGCAGGAAGTACGCCCAGAAGATCACCATCAGCAGCGGCGTGCCGCGCACGATATAGACGAGCGCGGTGGCCGGCCAGCGCAGCGCGGCAATCGGGCTCACGCGGCACAGGCCCAGGATGATGCCCATCGGCAGCGCAAGCACGAGGCCGGCAGACGCCAGCAGGAACGTCAGCGCCAACCCGCCCAGCGGCCCGTTGGGGTATTGGCCGATCAGGTAATAGATACCGTAGGTTTGAATGAGATCGAGCATGGCTACAGCGTCCGGACGGGGTAGCGATGCTGATACCAGGCGGAGAACACCGTGATCGCAATCGAGATGGTCAGATAGGCGGCAGTGGCAAACGCAAACGCCTCAAAGCCGCGGAAGGTGGCGGACTCCACCTGCTGAGCCTGGTACATCAACTCGGCCACGCCGATAACCATGGCGATGCTGGAGTTCTTCCACAGGTTCAACGTTTGGCTGACCAGCGGCGGTACCGTCACGCGCAGCGATTGCGGCAGCACCACCAAGCGCATGGCCTGCAGGAACGAGAGCCCGAGCGCGCGGCTGGCTTCAAGCTGTTCCTTCGGGATCGAGCGGATGCCGCTGCGGATGTCTTCCGCCATGTACGCGGCCGTATAGAGCACGAGCGCAATGACCGCGCTCGCGGCCTCGTAGTTCATGCTGTAGAGCCAATCCCGGATGAACTCCGGCAGGATCTGCGGCGCGCCGAAATACCAGAACAGCATGTGGGCGAGCAGCGGCACGTTGCGGATGGCTTCGACGAACGTCTGGCCGATGCCGCGCAGCGGTGCGGCGGGCGACAGGCGCAGCAGCGCCACCACGATGGCAAGCGGAAGAGCCAGCACGAAGGCCAGCACGGAGAGCTTGATCGACAGGAAGAAACCGCTGACAAGCCACTGGTGATACTGCCCAGAGAGCAGCATCGACAAATCAAAATGGGGCATGGAGATTCACCGCCCAGAACGGCGTCTGGGCGGCCCGACCTTTAACGATTAATCGATCTTGTCGGTAGAGATCTTGAAGGTGCGCTGCGGGAAGGCCATCTTCGTGTTCGGGCCGAACCACTTGTCGAACAGCTTCTGTGCCTCGCCGCTCTTTTCCATGCCGAGCAGCACGTCATCCACCTGCTTCTTGAAGGCCGGCTCGCCCTTGCGGATACCCAGTGCGAGGTGTTCGGTCGACAGGTTTTGCGGCAGCAGCGCGTAATCCTTGGCGGCCGGGCCCATCTTGGCCATGTTGCCGATCAACGTGGTTTCGTCGTTCACGTAGGCGACGCCCTTGCCTTGCTGCAGGGCCAGCAGTGCCTGGGGGCTGTTGTCGAACGAGACCACATCGGCGTTCTTGATGGTCTTGGCGATGTTGGCTTCCATGGTCGAGCCCTTGACCGTCAGCAGCTTCTTGCCATCAAGCTGGGCGAGCGACGTGATGCCGCTGCTTTTCTTCACCATGGCCTTCTGGCCGGTGATGAACGTCGACACCGAGAAGTCGATCTGCGCTTCGCGCTCCTTGTTGTGCGTGAGCGAGGCGGCCAGCAGGTCGACGCGGCCTTGCTGCAGTTCGGGCAGGCGGGCGGCCACGGCCAGCTGCTTGAGCACGGGCTTCACGCCCAGGCTCTTGGCGATGGCGTCGCACATGTCGACGTCGTAGCCGACGATCTCGCGGCTCATCGGGTCCTTCAGGAAGCTGAACGGCTCGTCGGTGCCGAGCACGCCGCAGACAAGCTCGCCCTTCTTCTTGATGTCGGAAACTTGATCAGCGTGCGCAGTGGCGGCGACCAGGGTTGCCGCAGCCAGGATGGCGGCACCTGCAAATTGCGTCAGACGTCGGTTTGTTTTCATCGGATTTCCTCCTTGACGACTTCGGTGGTGAACAGTGTGCGATTCGAGATCGAATCGAGGATCGCCCGCGAGCATACCGGCGTATGCGCGATTTGCATGCGCGGACTTCGGATAACCATATGACGGCGAGCGGAACGCCCAACTATAGTCCATGCCGATGCGGCGCAGATGGCGGTTGGCAGGCAGGGCGGGGTGCAGTGCACAGGCGGGATATTCGGGTTGTCGGGTTGCATGCGTGCAGCCGGGTAAAGCTGGCGCAGCAAGGCAGAGGCCCGGCAGATGTTGGATCAAATGAGACTTTGTCTGCCATTAATGACATGGCAGCCGACTGCGCTCCATCAGGGGATTCCCGGGGCAGAGCGTGGACTTAGAGGGTGCCGCAGATCGATTCGTTGATGGGCACGTCGCCGACGGTCTCGTGGTCGTTGCCGCGATAGCGGTAGACCAGGCTCAGGCCCAGGCGCGTGAGGATGCGCACGTCGCCGTTGTTGCAGATGTTCTTCTGCAGGATCGGCACGAAATTCAGCCGAAAGCCTTGCGATGCGGCCGAGTGCGCCGCGTAGTTGGTTAGCGTGATGACGAAGACGAGGTTCTTCTTCTGCGCCAGCGAGCATTGCGCCAGCGAGGTTTCGCGGTCGAGCGGGACGGGGGTGAAGCGGTTGATTTCAGCGCAGGCCTGAGCGAGGGCACGGTCTGCGTTGCGCGCGGGGCCCGTGAGGGCCGGCACGCCGGCGGCGGCCGTGCTGCGACCTGTGGCGGCGCCCACCAGCATGCGGGCCAGCGGCGTCAATTCCTGCATGGCCGTCGCCAGCGTGGTCGATTGGGCCCACACAGGGCTGGACAGCAACGGCAGGGCAAGCGCCAGGACGCACGAAGCATGCGCCCGGCGTTGGCGGCCTTTCACATCCAGACCGGTGTGAATGGCGGTGTGTTGAGTCACAGACATCCTCTTTGCCCACGGAGCCACAATTTTATTGAAAAAACTGTCGGGATGCGAGGCGCGCAGCGCACTGGGCGCTGCGGCCTTTAACTCAGGTCAGGTCCGCACCCGCACCATGGCAGAAATACGCTCGGCCGCCTGCTGCAGCGGACCGAGAAACTGCTTCGTCATCTGTTTGCCGGAAGTCCGGTTGGCCTGTCCGCTGATATTCATGGCGGCGATGATATCCCCCGCGCGATTGCGGATCGGCGCCGACAGCGAAATCAGCCCTTCCTCCAGTTCCTGGTCGACCAGCGCCCAACCTTGTTGGCGCACGCCGGCTATGACCTCCTTCAGTGCGTCGACGTCCGTGATGGTGCGTTGCGTGCGCGCCCGCCGGTCCGATTCGCGCAGTGCGATGTCGAGCTGATCCTCGGGCAGGCCTGACAGCAGCACGCGGCCCATCGACGTACAGAACGCAGGCAGGCGGCTGCCGACCGACAGGTTCAGCGCGATGATCTTTTGCGTGGGCACGCGCAGAACGTAGACGATCTCCGTCCCGTCCAATACCGAGGCAGAGCAACTTTCGTGCACCGTCTGCACGAGCTCTTCCATCACCGGCTCGGCCAGGTTCCAGAACGGCATCGAGGTGAGGTAGGCGAATCCGAGATCAAGAATCTTGGGCGTGAGGCGGAAGAGGCGGCCTTCAAAGCTGACATAACCCAGGCTGACCAGCGTGAGCAGGATGCGGCGGGCGCCGGCGCGGGTCAGGCCCGTGGCCTCGGCGACTTCCGAAAGCGTCTGCTCCGGGCGTTCGGCATTGAACGCGCGAATGACGGACAGCCCCCGCGCAAAGGACTGGACATAGGAATCGCTGGGTTTTTCGGTGGACAGTTCGGCAGCAGACATGCAAAGAAAGACAAAAGCGGTGCAGTGGCCTCAAGACTACTGGCATTGCCCCGGTTTCGCTACTCGAACGTCTGATCGGCATGCGTACGCCTTGACACGCTCGGGAGGGGAGGCGTAGATTAGTTCTTGGATCGAACTTAGGTTCGTACAGCGAACAAATGAGGGAAAGCAAGCGTAGGCCGGACAGCAAAGGCCTGTGTCGATCCAATCGTCAAACAGGAGACTCGCAGGCCGCACGGTTGCGGTTCGGCCATGTCCGGCCCCCGCGATGCTCCGACCCGCGCCAGCCATCGAGAATGCGGGCGCCCTTGCCGGAGAATGCACGTGATCAACAAGCTTTGTCCGTCTGTGGAGGCCGCCCTGGCCGATATCCCGGACGGTGCCACCATCATGATCGGCGGGTTCGGTACCGCAGGCATGCCATCGGAACTCATCGACGGGCTCATTGCGCATGGTGCGCGTGAGCTGACCATCATCAATAACAACGCCGGCAATGGCGAGACGGGCCTGGCCGCGCTGCTCAAGGCGCGCCGCGTGCGCAAGATCGTCTGCTCGTTCCCCCGCCAAGCCGATTCGTATGTGTTCGATGCGCTGTATCGCGCCGGCGAAATCGAATTGGAACTGGTGCCGCAAGGCAACCTGGCCGAGCGCATTCGCGCCGCAGGTGCCGGCATTGGCGGCTTCTTCTGCCCGACCGCCTATGGCACGCAATTGGCCGAAGGCAAGGAAACGCGCATCATCGACGGCAAGCCGTACGTGTTCGAGTTGCCGCTGACTGCCGACTACGCCCTCATCAAGGCCCTGCGCGCAGACCGCTGGGGCAACCTCATTTATCGCAAGACGGCACGCAACTTCGGGCCGGTGATGGCGATGGCGGCCAAGTGCACCATCGCGCAGGTCAGTGAGACGGTGGAGCTTGGCGAGCTGGACCCGGAGCACATCGTTACGCCGGGCATTTTTGTTAAGCGTGTCGTCCAGGTCGCCCCTGCCCAACTCGCCAAGGAGGCCGCATGAGCGCCGAAACCACCGCCAAGATTCAACGCTGGACGCGCGATCAAATCGCTACGCGTGTGGCGCGTGACATTCCCGATGGCTCCGTCGTCAACCTGGGCATCGGCTTGCCGACGCTGGTGGCGAACCAGCTGCCGGCCGACCGCGAAATCATCCTGCACACCGAGAACGGCCTGCTGGGCATGGGCCCCGCGCCCGCGCCCGGGCAAGAAGACGAAGACCTGATCAACGCCGGCAAGCAGCCGGTCACCATCAAGCCCGGTGCCTCGTTCTTCCATCACGCCGATTCGTTTGCCATGATGCGGGGCGGCCATCTCGACTATTGCGTGCTCGGCGCCTTCCAGGTGTCGGCCACGGGCGACCTCGCCAACTGGCACACCGGTGCACCCGATGCCATTCCTGCCGTGGGCGGCGCGATGGACCTCGCTATTGGCGCCAAGCGCGTCTTCGTCATGATGGAGCACCAGACCAAGCAGGGCGACAGCAAGATCGTGCCGTCGTGCACGTACCCGCTGACGGGCATCGGCTGTGTCGATACCATCTACACCGACCTTGCCGTGATTGACATCACGCCCGAGGGGCTGGTGGTGCGCGAGATGGCGGACGGCCTCGATTTCGATACGCTGCAGACGATGACGGCGGCGCCGTTGCGTCGTGCCTAGAACCATTGGAGACACAATCATCATGACCGAAGCCTTTATCTGCGACGCCATCCGGACCCCCATCGGCCGATACGGCGGCAGCCTGTCCGCCGTGCGCGCGGATGATCTGGGCGCAGTGCCGCTCAAGGCGCTGATGGCGCGCAACCCGCAGGTCGACTGGACGGCCATCGACGACGTGATCTTCGGCTGCGCCAACCAGGCGGGCGAAGACAACCGCAACGTGGCGCGCATGTCGTCGCTGCTGGCCGGGTTGCCCGACAGCGTGCCGGGCTCGACCATCAACCGCCTGTGCGGCTCCGGCATGGACGCGACCGGCACCGCTGCGCGCGCCATCCGCTCGGGTGAAACCGCGCTGATGATCGCGGGCGGTGTGGAAAGCATGAGCCGTGCGCCGTTCGTGATGGGCAAGGCGGCGAGCGCCTTTTCGCGCGATGCTGCCATCTACGACACCACCATCGGCTGGCGCTTCATCAACCCGCTGATGAAGGCGCAATACGGTGTCGACTCGATGCCCGAAACCGCCGAGAACGTCGCCACCGACTACAAGGTCAACCGCGAAGACCAAGACCGCTTCGCGTTGCGCAGCCAGGCGAGCGCCGCACGTGCGCAGGAAGACGGCACGCTCGCGCAGGAAATCACCCCGGTGACGATCCCGCAGAAGAAGGGCGATGCCATCGTGGTGGATCGCGATGAGCATCCGCGTGCGACCAGCATGGAAGCGCTCGCCAAGCTCAAGGGTGTGGTGCGTCCGGACGGCACCGTGACCGCCGGCAATGCTTCGGGCGTAAATGATGGCGCGTGCGCGCTGCTCCTCGCCAACGAAGAATCTGCTAAGCGTTTTGGCCTGACCCCGCGTGCGCGCATCGTCGGCATGGCCACGGCAGGTGTGCCGCCGCGCGTGATGGGCATCGGCCCGGCACCGGCGTCGCAGAAGCTGCTCAAGCAACTGGGACTGACGATCGATCAGATGGACGTGATCGAGCTGAACGAGGCGTTTGCCGCGCAGGGTTTGGCGGTGACGCGTCAACTGGGCCTGCGTGACGACGATCCGCGCGTCAACCCGAACGGCGGTGCCATCGCTCTGGGCCACCCGCTTGGCATGAGCGGCGCGCGCCTGGTGACGACGGCGATGTATCAGCTGCAACGCACGGGCGGGCGCTATGCACTGTGCACGATGTGCATCGGCGTGGGGCAGGGCATTGCCCTGGTGATCGAACGCGTTTGAGTTTGATACGGCCATGACCAGCGGATTGCTTGATCGCGCCTTCTCCACACCGGCCATGTTGGCGGTGTGGTCCGATGCGGCCACGGTGCGCGCGATGCTCGATGTGGAGGCGGCGCTTGCGCAGGCCGAGGGCGCGGTGGGCGTGATTCCGGCGCAAGCCGTGGCGCCGATTCGCGCGGTGTGCGCCAGCGTAGTGCTGGACTTGGACGCGCTGGGTAACGCCGCTGCCAGCGCGGGCAACCTGGCCATTCCACTGGTCAAGCAACTGACTGCCGCCGTCGCGCAGCACGATGAAAACGCCGCGCGCTACGTGCATTGGGGCGCGACGAGTCAGGACATCATCGATACCGGTTTGATGTTGCAGTGGCGGCAGTCGGCTGCGTTGATCGATGCGGATCTGCAGAAGCTCGCGGACGGTTTGGCCGCACTGGCACAGCGTCATCGCAATACACCGATGGTGGCGCGCACGTGGCTGCAGCAGGCGCTGCCGACAACGTTCGGGCGCAAGGTTGCGGGCTGGCTGGAAGCGGTGCATCGCGCGCAGGATCGCTTTGCCGCGCTGCGTGCGCATGTGCCTGCGCTGCAGTTTGGCGGGGCGGCTGGCACGCTTGCCAGCCTGGGTGAACAGGCACGTGCTGTCGCTCAAGCGCTGGCACACGAACTTGATCTGCCGCTGCCGACGCTCTCGTGGCACGGCGAGCAGGATCGAATCGCCGACATCGGCACGACGCTCGCGCTGCTGACCGGCACGCTGGGTCACTGCGCGCGCGATCTTTCGCTGATGATGCAGACGGAGGTCGGCGAAGTTGCCGAGCCTTCCGGTGCGGGCAAGGGCGGATCTTCCACCATGCCGCATAAGCGCAACCCGGTCGGTTGCGCAACAGTGCTTGCTGCGGCCACGCGCATGCCCGGCTTGGCGAGCACGCTGCTGTCTGCGCTGCCGCAGGAGCACGAACGCGCGCTCGGCGGTTGGCAGGCGCAATGGGCGACGTTGCGTGAGATGGCCTGCCTCACGGCCGGCGCGCTCGATCGCATGCGCGAGATTGTCGAAGGTTTGCATGTTGACGCCGCTCGCATGCGCGCAAATCTCGACCTCACGCACGGCCTGATCCTCGGTGAAGCCGTGATGCTGGCGCTGGGTGCAGACATTGGCCGCCTGCAAGCGCATCACGTGGTCGAAGCTGCCAGCCGCAAAGCCGTACAAGAGAGCAGAACGTTGCATGACGTGCTGGCCCAAGACGCCGACGTCCTGCGCATCTGGGGCGCGGCCACGCCGCAAAAGCTAAGCGCGCTGCTCGATCCCAACCATTACCTTGGCGATGCGGGCGCCGCAGTCGACCGCGTGCTCGCGGAACACGCTCGCCGCCATCCCTGAACACACATTCCACGGAGACACCATGCCCTGGCTTGAACACGACAATGTCCGCCTGTATCACGAATTCGATGATGGGCCCGCCACGGGTAAGCCGGTGCTGGTGCTGTCGAACTCCCTGGGCACGAATCTGGGCATGTGGGAGCCGCAACTCGAAGCGCTGCGCCAACACTTCCGCTTGCTGCGCTATGACCAGCGTGGCCACGGCCAGTCGAGCGTGCCCGACGCGCCGTTCGGCGTCGCACAACTTGGCGGAGATGTGCTTGCGTTGCTCGACCACTACAACATTGACCTTGCGCTGTTCTGCGGTCTGTCGATGGGCGGGCTGACCGGCCTGTGGCTGGCTGCACATCACGGCGAGCGCTTCCCGCGCATGGTGGTGACGAACACTGCCGCGCTCATCGGCACGCAGCAGAGTTGGAACACGCGCATCGCGCAGGTCGAGCAAGGCGGTATGGCCAGCATTACGGAAACGGTGCTGGAGCGCTGGTTCACGCAGGGCTATCGCGATGCCAACGCAAGCCGCGTCGACATCGTCAAGGCGATGCTGCTGTCGACGCCGGACGCCGGCTACAACGGCAACTGCGCAGCCATTCGCGATGCGGATTTGCGCGCGCAACTGCCGAACATCCGCGTGCCGATGCTGGTGATTGGTGGTACGCACGATATCTCCACGCCCGCCGCGCAGACCAAACTCATTGCGGACGGTGTGCCGGGTGCGCAATACGTCGAGCTTTCCGCCGGCCACCTCGCCAACTGGGAGCAGGCTGACGGCTATACCGAAGCGCTGGTCAGCTTCTTGACGGCCGGCGTGGCACGCGAGGTCGCCCATGGATGATCGCGAACGCTACGCCGCGGGCATGGAAGTGCGCCGCGCCGTGCTGGGCGACGCCCATGTCGACCGTGCCAACGCCGCGCAGACTGAGTTGACCGCACCGTTCCAGGATCTCATCACGCGCTACGCCTGGGGTGAGATCTGGACGCGCCCCGGTTTGCCGCGCCACACGCGCAGTCTGCTGACGATCGCCATGATGGTTGCCCTCGGCCGCGACGGCGAGTTGCGTCTTCACCTGCGTGCTGCCGCCAACAACGGTGTCACCCGCGACGAGATTCAGGAAACGCTGCTGCAGACCGCCATCTACTGCGGCGTGCCGGCAGCCAACCATGCCTTCCACCTCGCGCAGACGGTGTTTGCAGAGATGGACGCCGAGGCCGCTTCCAAGACGTAGACGCAGAATCAACCGTCTCGGGTAGGCGCCATGCAACGCACCGGAAAGATGGCCGCCGGCGTCGCCTGCGCGTGATTGTGAACATTCGGGGCAAGTCGGTTACTTCGTGTTTTTGCGTTTGGCGGGCCGATGGCCGGGCTCGCGCCATTCATCCGCCTCGTCGTTGAACAGCGACGACACTAGCGCGCGGAACCATTGGCTGCGCGTGTCGTTATGGAATTTGCGATGCCAGTGCTGCTTGAGATCGAAGCTCGGCAGCTCCAGGGGCGGTTCCATCACGCAGATGTTGCCGTGCGATTGCATGAACGACAGGCCCACAGCGTGCGGCACCGTCGCAATCAAGTCCGTGCGCGCCAGGATGAACGGAATGCTCATGAAGTGCGGCGTGAGCAGCGTCGGCTTCCGTCGGATGCGCTTACGCTCCAGAAAGCGCTCGTAAAGCTCTTGGCTGCGCCCCTCCGCGCGCACCACGGCGTGCCCGTATTCCAAAAACTGCGCCATCGACAGCTTCGTGTTGCCGCCCCGCGTGACGGGATGATCTGCGCGCACGATGCAAGTGAAATAGTGCGTGAACAGCCGCTGTTGGAAGAAGTTGTTCTTCTTCAAGTCGGGGAAGTAACCGACGGCCAGGTCGAGCGAACCAGTCTCCAGCGCGCGCTCGATCTGCGCCGGCGGCAGTGATACGGATTGCACCGACGCCCGCGGCGCCTGCCGCGCCATCGCTTCGACAATCCGGGGCAGAAATACCATCTCACCCACGTCCGACAACGAGATCGAAAACGTATGTGTGGTCGTGGCCGGATCGAACGCGCCGGTTTCCAGAATGCCCTGCTGCACGCGCGCCACCACATCGCGCGCTGCCGGAATGAGCGCCAGCGCTCGCGGCGTCGGCTCCATGCCGCGCGAGGTGCGTACGAACAACGGGTCGTCAAACGCGGCACGCAGCTTTCCCAGCGCGGTGCTCACGCCAGGCTGGCTCATGCCGAGCTGTTGCGCGGCCATGCTTACGCTGCGCGCGTCATGCAAGGCCAGCAGGATCGGCAACAGGTTCAGGTCAAAGTCGGGCAGGGTAGACATGGCAATGCACTATCTGAATTGGCGATAAAGTTTATCGCCAATATTGCATTGTGCGATATCAAGGCGCTCGCCAACAATGGTTGCCAGAACGATTCCAAATCCATCCGGAGACAACCAACATGCGCACCCAGGTCGCCATCATTGGCGCGGGCCCGGCAGGCCTTCTGCTCGGGCAGCTTCTGCACCGCTACGGCATCGACGCCGTCATTCTCGAAACCAAGAGCCGCGCGTACGTTGAAGAGCGCATCCGCGCCGGCGTGCTGGAGCAAGGCACGGTCGACGTGCTAAACGAAGCGGGTGTGGGCGAGCGGATGCGTCGCGAAGGGCTGGTGCACCACGGCATCGACCTGCTGTTTGGCGGCAAGCGCCACCGCATTGACCTGACGGCGATGTCGGGCGGCCGCTCGATCACCGTGTATGGGCAGCACGAGGTGGTCAAGGATCTGATTGCGGCGCGCATGGGGCAGGGCGCACCGCTGCTGTTCGATGTGAGCGATGTGTCGGTGCATGACATCGAGTCGGCCACGCCTTCGGTGCAGTTCGTCCACGACGGCGTGCCGCAGACATTGCAATGCGATTACATCGCCGGGTGCGATGGCTTTCACGGCATCTGCCGGCAAGCGATCCCGGCACAGCGGCAAGCGGTGTTCGAACGAGTCTATCCCTTTGCGTGGCTTGGCATCCTGGCAGAAGCTGAACCGGCGGCGGAAGAGCTGATCTACGCAAACCACGATCGCGGCTTTGCGCTGTTCAGCATGCGCTCGCCCAAGATCACGCGCCTTTACCTGCAATGCAAGCCCGATGAGAACCTGGCCGAATGGTCCGATGCGCGCATCTGGGATGAACTCCACACGCGACTGGAGAACAACGACGGCTGGCGCCTGAAGGAAGGCACGATCCTACAGAAGAGCGTTACGCCGATGCGCAGCTTTGTCTGCGAAACGATGCAGTATGGCCGCCTGTTCGTGGCGGGGGACGCCGCGCACATCGTGCCGCCCACCGGCGCGAAAGGCATGAACCTGGCCGTGGCTGACGTTCGCGTGCTGGCTCAGGCGCTGACCGCGCGCTACAAGCAGGACGACACCGCCCAGCTTGCAAGCTACTCCGAACGCTGCCTGCAACGCGTCTGGCGCGCCGAGCATTTCTCGTGGTGGATGACGTCGATGCTGCATCGCTTTGACGACCACACGCCGTTCATGCAAAAGCTGCAGCGCGCCGAGCTGGACTACGTCACCAGCTCACCGGCCGGGGCCCGCGTGCTCGCCGAAAACTATGTCGGCCTGCCGTTTGCCGATGCGCCGGCCGGTGCATCGTTGAGTGTGGTCAGTCATTCCAGGGCGGCGTAGTCGTCGGCTTGGACAGCGCAATGCGGGAGACCAGCGGGTGGAAGCCTTGCCCGCGCGAGGCTGTGTAGACCTTCTGCGCGTTGGCCGTCTTCAACGCGTAGTCGATCGTGAAGACAGGCACGTTCCCGGCGCAGTATTTTTGCAGTTGGTCGATCGTCCATTGCGTGTCTTCTGTGCTGGCGGCCTTGTCGCCGCCGGAGGCGCTGCTCCACGCGGCGCCGGCACTGCCGCCGAACCATGTGTCTTCCTGCGAGATGCCGTCGATCGTTGCCAGCAGCGTTGACCCACCGCCGTCGTCAATCAACGAGGGCGCGTTTTGTTGGATCACCGCGAACTGCGGATTGATGGCGCGGCCCGCCGCACGGATCCTGGCAATGAAATCGACCATGGCCTGTGCCGGATCGATGCCAGCCGCCTGGGCTGCGTCCGCCACCGAAGGCTCGGCGTATGCTTCGACCCAGTCCAGATAGACGCCATCGAACCCTTCGCGCGCCAGTTGTGCGACAGCGCCGTTCGGCCCGAGCCAGAGCGCTTGCCAGCGCGGATCCCAGAACGCGACGGGGTAATCGCCGGCCCAGCCATCGGGGTCGGCCTGGATGATGAAGTCGGGCGTGCCGGGGCCGTCAGCTGTCGGTGCCTTCCAGCTCGACGTCCAATAGGTACGGAAGTCTTCGGCCTCGCCAATGTCGATGTAAGCGAGCACCTTGCGCGCGGAGCCGTCGGGCTTGGTGCGCAGGCGCGCCACCATGTCGACGGTGTTGAAGTTCTCCAGCCCTTTGACGGTGTTGTTGGCCTCGATGACCAGCATGTCGTACGGCTGCGCGTCCAGCGCATCGATCTGCGCGCCGGTGGTCATGCCCTGCAATTGGTACATCCACGTCTGCACGCCTGCCAGCGGCGAGGTGCCGTTGACACCGCAAGCGGGAGTGGTGGTTGCGGCTGCCGCAGTTGCCGTTTTCGACTGCGGTTTCGCGGCATTGGAAACAACCCTGGCTTGCGGGCTCGATGACGAACGACCGTCGCCGCCACCACAGGCAGACAACATTAGCCCGGCACATGCCAGGGCAATGGGACAGATCAGGCGCATTGTCATTCTTGAAAGGGTTGGGAGCGGGTGCCTTGCTCTGAGCGTGCGCATCGGTTTGGATGCCACGGCAAGCTCCGATCCACGCTAGCACAATCGGATGGCGTTGCACCGTGCGGCGGGGCGTGACGTTCTGAAACTTCTTTAGACCAGCGTTCGTCATCGCTTCGGACCTCCTTTCCATGGCCGATGGGCCTGCGCATGCTGTGCCGTGCCCGAAGTCAAACGTTGCCGTCGCTTTCATCGCCATGCAAAACGCACGGGTGTATAGTCAGACAGCACTCGACGTTCAAGAAGGGGGCATTTCAGATGGACACTTCGCCGGCGGGCCAATACAAAGGCTTCGACATTTATCCGTTGGCTTTCCAACATGAACGCACGGCACGCTGGCCCGAGGCCAGGGAAGATCGCAGCTACAACGCAGCCGTGATGATCTGTCGGGCGGGGGAGTCGCCCGAACCCGGGCAGACGCAGGTCTTCCGACTCTCAGGAGATCGACAATTCAGCAATGTGGGTGCTGCACGCATTGCAGCGCTGCGCTTTGCTGAGAGCATCATCGATGGCGACGTGCCTGAACTGTCTCTTCCTGCCGACGGCGCCTGAACCCGCCGAACCTCCCCGTGGTAGAATAGCGGGCGAATCCGGCTCGCCGCCGCGCCAATCATGGCCGGTGGCGGCTGAGTCCAGCACCGGGGAATACCCCGCGCCGAGTCGGGCGGCGCGCTTCTGCGACCGCCACCCATCCTCGCTCTCGCTTGCACGAAACGGCGCGCGCCTTTGGCGGGCGCGATTTGTGTTCCGTGCAACTCGGTACCCCCCAAGCCCGCTGTCCGGGCAGATGATCGCGGCGTACCGCTGCATGCTCCTAGATGCGTGTGGCGTGGTTCGGGTGGGTCATCACATCATTGCAACCATCGGCGCAGCCGCGTGCTGCATACAAAGGAACGAGTTTGGCCAAGGAAGAACTGATTGAATTTGAAGGGGTGGTGTCTGAAGCACTACCCGACAATCGTTTTCGCGTGCAGTTGGAAAACGGCGTGGAAATCTGGGCTTACGCATCGGGCAAGATGCAGAAGCACCGTATCCGCATTCTCGCGGGCGACCGCGTGAAGCTGGAGATGTCGCCGTACGACCTCACGAAGGGTCGCATCAACTACCGGCACAAGTAAAAACGGCTGTGCCGCCAAGACGTCCACCCCGTGGGCGTTTCGAAGAACCGCGTGTCTGCCCGACCCGCGGTTTTTTTATTATTGCTGCGTAAGCAGCGTTAAATTTCGTTGATCTGCCTACAACATCCGGTATCATGCCGCTTGGCTGCCAACGGGGGGAACACAGTTGGCAGCCAACTGAAGTGCAGGGCTTGTCACATTATCAAGCCGCGTGCCACCCTCGGGTGAGCTCGCGCCAGCTGTACCAGTCCACTCAATAAGCGCACGGCCGTTGATCGATCCATCGACTCAGCAGGACCTCTAATCGCGCATCCATTCGCCGACCGGGGCGTCATCTGACGCTCGCACCCGTTCGGTGTTCAGTGTGTCAAAGGAGTCACACCACATCGGGATACCGCACAGGTAGGACGGCGCTTGTCCATCGCAGTACTGGGCGTAACGTTTTTTGCGTCCGAGGGAATAGAAAATCACAATGTTGGAAACCAAAAAAGCAGCACAGAGGGCGGCGCGCATGAGCCTGCGCGCTTTGGTGGGTCTGGCGGCAGCAACAACGCTGACAGGCCTGGGAATACAAACCGCCTCGGCGCAGGCCACGCGCCCGAAGGCTCCCATCTACGGCGTCACGCTTGATGACGTCAGCAAAATCAATGCGATCGTGGCCTCGCTCACGCACCTGCCGTACAAGCCGACCGTGCGCGTGGTCTTTGACCCGGGTACATCGGCCGCCGACTACTACGCGCCGCTGGTCAAGCTTCATCAAGTCGCCTACGTGATGGGCGAAGTGATGGATTCGTACTATTTCCCCGTCGACCCGACTACTTACAGCGCACGCACTAACGAGTTGGTGAGCACGCTGAAAAATGTCGTGGATGTATGGGAAATCGCCAATGAAATCAACGGCGAATGGCTGCGTGCCAACCCGAGCGGTCCGACCACGACGGCAACGTCGCAGGAACAGCAGATCGGTCAGATGGTCGGCAATGCCTACGACATCGTGAAGGGCGCGGGTGGCCTGGTGTCGGTGACGATGTACTACAACGACGATGGCAAGGGCACCAACTGCTACGAACTGTCGATGGACTCATGGCGTACCTGGGCGACTAATTTCCTGCCGTCCCGTGTGCTCCAAGGTGCCGACTACGCACTGTTCAGCTACTACCCGTACCAGGACTGCCCAGGATTGAATCCGTCGTGGGCAAACGATTTCAAGTTGCTTGAAAGCATCTTCCCGGTCGCGAAGGTGGGCTTTGGTGAGATTGGCACGTCCAGCATCTCGGCGCCGACCTCCGTACAGCAGAATCTGATCAAGTCGTACTACCCCATGGGTACCACCACGATGGCGGCCGATCCGCGCTTTATCGGCGGCTACTTCTGGTGGAACTACGTTGAGCAGATGCTGCCGTACAGCACCAGTTCGTACTGGAGCTTGCTGAACAACACCATCAAACCGCTGACGGCACCGCAATAAGAACGGCTGCAGCCTCTCCTCGCAAAAGGGTGGAACTCCGCGCCGGACGGACGGGACACGATCCGGCAACAAAAAACCCGCGTCAGCTCACGCTGCGCGGGTTTTTTCCATGGCGACGCGCCTGTTGGCTCAGCCGCGTGCAGCCAGATAGGCTCGGAAGTCGTCAGCGACTTCCTTGTGCTTGAGCGCCAGTTCCACCGTTGCCTTCAGGTAGCCGAGTTTGCTGCCGCAGTCGTAGCGCACGCCCTTGTAGCGATAGGCGAGCACCTGCTCGGCGGACAGCAGCGACTGGATGGCATCCGTGAGCTGCAGTTCCCCGCCCGCGCCGGGTTTGAGGTTGCGGATGTGATCAAAAATGCGCGGCGTGAGGATGTAGCGGCCGACCACCCCCAGGTTGGACGGCGCGTTTTCCGGCGCCGGCTTTTCGACGATGCCCGACATCTTGATCACGCTGCCGTCTTCTTCCCACGGCCGGCCATCGACCACGCCGTACGAACGGCTCTGCTCGCGGTCGATCTCTTCCACGCCAATGACCGAGCAGTTGTAGTGCTCATACAGGTCGACCATCTGCTTCATGACGGGCGGGTCGCCGTCCAGCAGATCGTCAGCCAGGATGACTGCGAACGGCGCGTCGCCCACGAGCTTCTCGGCACATTGCACGGCATGGCCCAGGCCCAGCGCTTCCGGCTGGCGCACGTAGAAGCAATCCACATGCGACGGCTTGATCGAACGTACGACCTCGAGCAGGGCAGTCTTGTGCTTGGCTTCCAGTTCCGCTTCCAGTTCGTACGCCTTGTCGAAGTGATCTTCGATGGCGCGCTTGCTGCGGCCCGTGACGAAGATCATCTCGGTGATCCCGGCGGCCATGGCTTCTTCCACGGCGTACTGGATCAGCGGCTTGTCTACGACCGGTAGCATTTCCTTCGGGCTGGCCTTGGTGGCCGGCAGAAAGCGGGTTCCGAGCCCCGCGACGGGGAAAACGGCTTTGGTGACGCGTTGCATCGTGGTTTCCTTGATATCGATTGTTCCGGGCGCTCAGGCGGCTTGAACCGGTAGCCGTGCGATCTGGGCCTCCAGCTTGGCCAGCGTGGCTTTGAAATCCGTCACGCGCTTTTGTTCCTGTTCCACCACGGCGGCCGGCGCGCGGGCGACGAACGATTCGTTGCCGAGCTTGGCTTCGCACTTGGTAATCTCGCCGCGCAGGCGGTCGATTTCCTTCGACAGCCGCGCATGCTCGGCAGCCACGTCGATCTCGATCTTCAGCAGCAGCTTGTTCTCGCCGACGATGGCGACCGGTGCGCCGGCGCCGTCCTGCTCCATGGCGGCCGCATCCGTGTAGACCTTCACTTCAGACAGCTTGCCCAGCGCCTGCACGTACGGTGCCGCCACCTGCAGGAATTCGGCTTCGCCATTGGCGTACAGCGGCACGCGCTGCGCCGGGGAAATATTCATCTCGCCGCGCAGGTTGCGGCAGGCGTCCACCAGCGCCTTCAGTTGCTGCACCCACTGTTCGGCCTGTTCGTCGATCTTGGACAGCACGGCGCGCGGGTATTCCTGCAGCGCGAGGCTTTCGGTGCCGTCGCCCTTGGCGCGGCCAGCCATCGGCGCCACCTTCTGCCAGAGTTCTTCGGTAATGAACGGAATGATGGGGTGCGCCAGGCGCAGCACGGTTTCCAGCACACGCAGCAGCGTGCGGCGCGTAGCGCGTTGCTGGGCCGGCGTGCCGGTCTGGATCTGCACCTTGGCCAGTTCAAGGTACCAGTCGCAGTATTCGTCCCAGACGAATTTGTAGATGGCGTTGGCGATGTTGTCGAAGCGGTAGTCGGCAAAGCCTTTCTCCACTTCGGTTTCCACGCGCTGCAGCAGCGAGACGATCCAGCGGTCAGCCTGCGAGAAGTGCAGATAGCCTTCGGGGCCGCAATCACCGACGCATTCCTGCACGCCGCAGTCCTGGCCTTCGGTGTTCATCAGCACGAAGCGCGTGGCGTTCCAGAGCTTGTTACAAAAGTTGCGATAGCCCTCGCAGCGGCCCGGGTCAAAGTTGATGCTGCGGCCAAGCGTGGCGAGCGAGGCGAACGTAAAGCGCAGCGCGTCGGCACCGAATGCAGGAATGCCTTCAGGGAATTCCTTGCGCGTGCGCTTCTCGACTTTGGGCGCGTCCTTCGGGCGGCGCAGGCCGGTCGTGCGCTTGGCCAGCAGCGGCTCCAGCGCGATACCGTCGATCAGGTCCACCGGGTCGAGCGTGTTGCCTTCGGACTTGCTCATCTTCTTGCCTTCCGAGTCGCGCACGAGGCCGTGCACGTAGACGGTGTGGAAGGGCACTTCGCCGGTGAAGTGCAGGGTCATCATGACCATGCGCGCCACCCAGAAGAAGATGATGTCGTAGCCAGTGACCAGCACGGTGGAGGGCAAGAAGTGCTTCAGTTCCGGCGTATCAGCCGGCCAGCCCAGCGATGAGAACGGCACCAGCGCCGACGAAAACCACGTGTCGAGCACGTCGTCGTCACGCGTGAGTGCGCCGGTGTAGCCCTTAGAAGCTGCCTGGGCCTTGGCTTCCTCTTCGGTGCGGCCAACATACACATTGCCAGCTTCGTCGTACCACGCCGGAATCTGGTGACCCCACCAGAGTTGGCGCGAGATGCACCAGTCCTGGATGTTGTTCAGCCACTGGTTGTACGTGTTGACCCACTGCTCGGGCACGAGCTTGATCTTGCCGCTCTGCACGGCGTCCAGCGCGACTTCAGCGATGGAGCGGCCCGGGAAGCGCGTGCCTTCGGGCGCCGGTTTGCTCATGGCGACGAACCACTGATCCGTCAGCATCGGCTCGATGACGACGCCGGTACGGTCGCCGCGCGGCACCATCAGCGTGTGTTTCTTGACTTCAGCCAGCAGGCCCTGCGCCTCGAGGTTCTCGACGATCTTCTTGCGCGCGTCGAAGCGATCCAAGCCGGCATAGGCTGCGGGGGCATCGGCAACGATCTTCGCGTCGAGCGTCAGGATCGACAGTTGCGGCAACTTGTGGCGCTGGCCCACCGCGTAGTCGTTGAAATCGTGGCCAGGGGTCACCTTGACAACGCCGGTGCCGAACGCGCGGTCGACGTATTCGTCAGCAATCACGGGGATCTTGCGATCGGTCAGCGGCAGGTGAACGAACTTGCCGATGAGGTGCGCGTAGCGCTCATCCTCGGGGTGCACCATCACGGCCGTGTCGCCGAGCATCGTCTCGGGGCGGGTGGTGGCCACCGTCAGGTGGGTCAGGCCGCCAACGGCGTCCGGTTCGGCCAGCGGATACCGGATGTGCCACAGCGAGCCTTCTTCTTCCTCGCTCACCACTTCCAGGTCGGACACGGCGGTGCCCAGCACCGGGTCCCAGTTGACCAGGCGCTTGCCGCGGTAGATCAGGCCCTGCTCATACAGGCGCACGAAGACGTCGCTGACCGCGCGCGACATCTTCGGGTCCATCGTGAAATATTCGCGCTCCCAGTCGATCGAGGCGCCCATGCGGCGCACCTGGCGCGTGATGGTCGAGCCCGATTGCTCTTTCCATTCCCAGACCTTCTCGACGAACTTCTCGCGGCCCATGTCATGGCGCGACACGCCTTGGGCGTCCAGCTGGCGCTCGACAACGATCTGTGTGGCGATGCCCGCGTGGTCGGTGCCCGGCACCCACAGCGTGTTGGCGCCCGACATGCGCGCGTGGCGCGTCAGGCCGTCCATGATGGTCTGGTTGAACGCGTGGCCCATGTGCAGCGTGCCCGTCACGTTCGGCGGCGGGAGCTGGATACAGAAGTCGGGCTTGCCGGCTTCGAGCGTCGCGCGGGAGACGCCCATCGCTTCCCAGGCCGCGCTCCACTTCTGCTCGATGGTGGCGGGTTCGAAACTCTTGGCGAGGGACTGGTTTTGATCGGTCATGCTGACGGGGCGCAGTGGGCGCAAAAAGACGTTTGGCCCAGGAAAATGGCGGGCGAAAGCTTGGAATTATACGGCGTGTCGATGTCCGGCACGGGCGAAGCGGCGAATGCGGCCGGTATAATTTCAGGATTCTGCCGAGGCTCCTCCCGCATGTCCGACCTGCTCGCCAATCTGAACCCCGAACAACGCGCTGCCATCACGCTTCCCGATGAATCAGCGCTGATCCTGGCGGGGGCGGGCAGCGGCAAGACGCGCGTGTTGACCACCCGCATCGCGTGGCTGATCCAGAGCGCGCGCGTGTCGCCCTCAGGTGTGCTGGCCGTCACGTTTACGAACAAGGCGGCCAAGGAAATGACGGCCCGCCTGCAGGCCATGCTGCCGATCAACACGCGCGCCATGTGGATCGGCACGTTCCACGGTCTGTGCAACCGGTTGCTGCGCGCGCATTACCGTGATGCCGGTTTGCCGCAGACGTTCCAGATCTTGGATACGCAAGACCAGCTCTCCGCCGTCAAGCGCCTGCTCAAGTCGCTCAATATCGACGACGAGAAATTCCCGCCCAAGAACGTCCAGTACTTCATCAATGGCGCCAAAGAGCAGGGCCTGCGCGCGGGCGATCTGGAAATCGCTAACGAATACGACCGCCGCATGGCCGATCTCTACGCCGCTTACGACGCGCAATGCCAGCGCGAAGGCGTGGTCGATTTTGCAGAGCTGCTGCTGCGCTGCTACGAACTGCTGCGCTACAACGATGCCATCCGCGCGCACTACCAACGGCGCTTCAAGCACATCCTGGTCGACGAGTTCCAGGATACGAACAAGCTGCAATACGCCTGGCTGAAGATCCTGGCCGGCCTGGGCGAGCCTGGTGTCACGCCCAACGCCATCTTTGCCGTGGGCGACGATGATCAGAGCATCTATGCGTTTCGTGGCGCCAACGTCGGCAACATGGTCGACTTTGAACGCGAATTCCGGGTCGAGCACCGGATCAAGCTGGAACAGAACTACCGCTCGCACGGCCACATCCTCGATACCGCCAACCACCTGATCTCGCACAACACGCGTCGGCTGGGCAAAAACCTGCGCACCGACGCCGGCCATGGCGAGCCCGTACGCGTCTATCAGGCCGCCACCGACGGGCAGGAAGCCGGCTGGATCGTCGAGGAAATCCGCGACCGCATTGCCAGTGGCACGGCGCGTTCCGAAATCGCCATCCTGTATCGCAGCAACGCGCAGTCGCGGGTGATCGAGCACGCGCTGTTTTCCGCCGGCATCGCCTACAAGGTGTATGGCGGCCTGCGCTTCTTCGAGCGTGCGGAAATCAAGCACGCGTTGGCGTATCTCCAGCTTCTTGAGAATCCCGACAATGAGGCCGCGTTTGGCCGCGTGGTGAACTTTCCGGCGCGTGGCGTGGGGGCGCGTTCGCTGGAGCAGCTGCAGGATGCGGCGCGACTGTACGGCATTTCGCTCGCGGCATCGGTGCCGTATCTCACGGGCGCGGCGGGCACCAAGTTGTCGGCGTTTGTGCGTCTGATTGAGCAGATGCGTGCGGACACGCGCCAGATGACACTGCCCGAAATCGTCCAGCACGTCATTCATGCCAGCGGCCTGATCACGCATTACCAGGGCGAGAAGGAGGGCCAGGACCGCATCGAAAACTTGCAGGAACTGGTGACCGCCGCCCAAGCCTTCGTTGCCGAAGAAGGTTATGGCGTGGATGCGATTGCCACCGCGCTGCCCGTGCGCCACGATGCGATGCTTCGCATCGAAGGCGGCGAGATCGATACCGCTTCTGAACTCGTACTCGACGAGACGCCCGCGGAGATGACACCGCTGGTCGCGTTTCTCACGCACGCCTCGCTAGAGGCTGGCGACAACCAGGCGCAGGCCGGTCAGGATGCCGTGCAGATGATGACCGTGCATGCGGCCAAGGGGCTGGAATTCCATGTCGTCTTCATCACCGGACTGGAAGAGGGTCTGTTCCCCCACGAAAACAGCCAGATGGAGAAGGACGGCCTGGAGGAAGAGCGCCGCCTGATGTACGTGGCGATTACCCGGGCCCGCGAGCGGTTGTATCTGTCGTTCGCGCAGAGCCGCGTGCTGCATGGTCAGATCCGCTACCACATCCGTTCACGCTTCTTTGACGAATTGCCCGAAGAGACGCTGAAGTGGCTGACGCCGCAGCAGTCGGGTTATCAAGCCACCCGCCGTGCGCAAGGCGATTCCGCTTGGGGCAAGGATTGGTTCAAGCGCCCCGAGCGCGGCGATGACGACGCCTACACTGGCCGCCCGACCGGTGGCATGGACACCGGCAAGAACTACGCCGATGCCAAGCGTGCAGAGGCCACGGGCTTCCGCGTGGGCCAGTCGGTGTTCCACAACAAGTTCGGGGAAGGCGTCATTACGACGCTGGAAGGCGAGGGCGCCGAGGCGCGCGCCCAGATCAAGTTCAACCGCCACGGCGTGAAGACGCTGGCGCTGGGCATCGCCAAGCTCGACCCGATCAACTGAGTACCGATCGGGTCATCCGGCCCGATCAGGCCGTCGTGTCAGTCGTTTGGCCGGCCGCCTGCGTGACGTTGAAGCAGCCGCGGTAGGTGGCGTAGAACGAGCAGTACAGCACCGCCATCACCAGAATCCGGTACGGCGTGGCAATGATGGGGGCGATGTTGTTGGCGCCGCTCGACGCGAACAGCGCATCGATGAACAGCGGCACGGCGATCAGCAAAATTGCGACCAGCACGCCGTACGCGATGAACGCCGCGCGGTTGCGCCATACGGCCATCCAGCTGAAGAACAGCGCCTTGCCCACCGGAATGCCGTGCCATGCGACCAGCAGCGGCGCAAACCAGAACAGCACTGCCACGGGGATGTACAGCACCGAGCCCATCACCATGGCGAGATAGAACTCGCGGATGGCATCAGCGGTGAGCGGTTTGTCGCTGACCACGGTCATGAGCGTGTCGACATCCACCATCGTCATCAGCACGCCGCTGACCACGAGTACCAGCACGCCATAGATGCCGCCGAGCTTTAGCAGGCTGCGCATCGCATCCTTGCCGTACGCACGAAAGCCGGCGATGAGCGACGCAGGCCCCACGCGCTTGCCAGCAACCGTATCGCGGCAGGCCGACATGAAGCCAACAAAGATGGCCGGATTCACCAGCAGGATGGCGAACACACCAATCGGCGGCACCAGCAGCATCAGCAGGTTGACCGCAAACAGGTAGATGAACAGCAGCAGCAAGAATCCGATCGGGTTCTTGCGAAACAGCCACGCACCCTGGCGCAGCCAGACGTAGCCTTGCTTGGCCGGTACTTCAATCAGTTGCATGGTTGGGGAAGATCCAGAGTCAGGGCGCCCGCGCCAACCCGTTCACGGAGCACGCGCTCAAAGTGGGTGGGGTCATGCGGTTTGAGCAGTTCGGCGTCGCGCGGCAGATAGAAATCCCACAGGCGCGAGACCCAGAAACGATAGGCTGCGGCGCGCAGCATGTCTTGCCAGTGCCGTGCCTCAGCGTCGGTGAAGGGCCGCACGGCGTGATACGCGTGGAGCATGGCCCGTGCCCGATCATCATCCAGCACGCCCGTGGCCAAGTCGATGCACCAGTCGTTCACGGTGACGGCCACGTCGAAGAGCCACTTGTCGACACCGGCAAAGTAAAAATCGAAGAAGCCACCCAGGCGTTCCGGCTGGCCACCGGCGGCCGGCTCGAACAGCACGTTGTCACGGAAGAGGTCGCAATGGCACGGGCCTTCGGGCAGCGCGGCGTAGTCGGCGCTGGCGAAGAAGCGTTGCTGATGCGCGAGTTCGTTTTCCAGCAGCGCGCGCGTGTCGCCGTGCACGAAGGGTACGACGTCGGGCACGACTTCGTTCCACCACGGCAGGCTGCGCAGATTCGGCTGATGGCGTGGGTAGTCGCGTCCGGCCAGATGCATGCGCGCGAGCATGTCGCCGACGATGGCGCATTCCGACACCGTGGGCGCCAGGTTCGAGCGGCCCGCCAGACGTGTCACGATGGTCGCCGGCTTGCCGTTGAGCGTGCGCAGAATCTCGCCGTCGCGCCCCGGAATCGGCGCCGGCACGCTGATGTCGTGCTGCGCCAGATGCTGCATCAGATACAGGTAGAACGGCAGTTGTTCAAGCGTCAGTCGCTCGAACAGGGTGACGACGTATTCGTGCGTCTGCCCATCCTTTTCCGTGGTCAGGAAGAAGTTGGAGTTTTCGATCCCGGAGGGGATGCCGCGAAATGCGCGCACGGCGCCCACATCGTATTGATCCAGCCAGAGAGCGATCTCGGCGTCGGAGACCGGGGTGAAAACAGCCATGCTTCAGGAATGGGAAACGGGTGGAGGGAATTGCAACCGGCCCACCATGGAGCCGGCTTGCAGGCGCCGCGCTCGCGGCACAGGCTTAGAACTTCAGGACGTTGACCGAGGGCACACGATCGATATTGCCGCGCTCACGAATGCGCGGCGAGCTGTCTTCGGGCTTGCTCATGTTGTAGGAGGTGCCCATGCCCGATTTGACATGGATGTCCGGTGCCTGGCCCTTCTGGAAGCGGTATTCCTCCACCTGCGTTCCGTCGTTGTCGCGGTAGTCGAAGCTCGGTTTGACGCGCTCGTTGTGGATCGCGCCGTGGGTCGGCTTGGAAATCGGCTGATTGTTGATCGCTTTAACGTCCGGCAGGTCCAGGCCGGCGCTGTCGGAAGTCACTTCGGCGTGCGCGGGCAGGGCGAGGCAAAAAACGGCGCCTGCCAGCAGCCCAGCGTGGCGCATCAGACGCGCGGCATTGGCAAAGCCGGAGTGGACGGGGGCGGACGGGTGAAGCAGCGAATCCATCATGGACTCCGGCGGGTGATCTGAGACCCTACATTCTAGCAGTCCAGCCTCCCGCCATCGTCCGTTCGCGTGGCGCGAAATGCCACACCCAAGGTTACAGATAGAACATTTCTTCCTTGGGCGGAATCGGCGAGGTACCTTCGCGCTTTTCGTAGAACTCGTAGACGGCATCGAGCGCGTCCTTGGGTTCGTCGACGATGCGCATGATGTCCAGGTCGTGCTCGGCAATCAGGCCCATTGGCAGCAGCGTGAAGCGGAACCAATCCAGCAGGCCCTTCCAGAAATGGCTGCCGAACATGACCACCGGAACACTGCGCGATTTGCCGGTCTGGACAAGCGTGAGCACTTCAGCCAGTTCATCGAGCGTGCCGAAACCGCCGGGCATGACGATGAACGCATCCGAGTTCTTCACGAAGGTGACCTTGCGTGTGAAGAAATGGCGGAAGCGCATCGAGATGTCCTGGTATCGATTGCCTTGCTGTTCGTGCGGCAGTTCGATGTTCAGGCCGACGCTGGCCGACTTGCCGGCGTGCGCGCCCTTGTTGGCCGCTTCCATGATGCCGGGGCCGCCGCCGGAGATGACGGCGAAGCCCGCATCCGAGAACAACCGGGCGATTTCGATGGTGCGTTCGTAGTACGGCGAATCCTCGCGCAGGCGCGCGCTGCCATAGATCGAGACGGCCGGACGGATCTCCGAGAGGTACTCGGTCGCCTCGATGAACTCTGCCATAATCGTGAACATCTGCCAGGAGGCGCGCGCTTTCTTTGCGGTAGCGCGTTCTTCGTCGGCGAGTGCCCGCAGGCTGGGGATCATCTTGCGATCGGTACGGCCGTGTGACACGTCAGCTTTGGGCTCGTGTTCAACGCCCACTGTCACGTTGACGTCCATGTCGGCGGTGGTGGCCTGGCGCGAGGGGCTCACTCCGGTCAGTTCAGCCGCCGAAACCTCCGTCGCGGAAGCACCAGCAGCCTGCTTTGCCAAGTCGCCTTCAGCAGAAGCGCCATTATCGGAAACGCCTTTTGGCGTGCCAGTCACTTTAGAGTCCATGGGAATGTCGGAAAGTCAAGAAACGCTGTTGCTCGTCGATGGCTCGAGTTATCTGTACCGTGCCTATCACGCACTGCCCGACTTGCGAAACGGAGAAGGGTTTCCTACGGGGGCCATCTACGGCATCGTGAATATGCTGCGCAAACTGCGCAACGACTACCCGGCCAAGTATAGCGCCTGCATTTTCGACGCCAAAGGCAAGACCTTTCGCGACGACCTCTATCCGGCCTACAAAGAACACCGCGCGCCCATGCCCGACGACCTGCGCGCGCAGATCGAACCGATCCATGAAGCCGTGCGGGCATTGGGCTGGCCCATTCTGGTGATCGAAGGTGTCGAGGCCGACGATGTGATCGGCACCCTGGCTGAACGGGCCGCTCGCGAAGGCGTTCGGACCATCGTCTCAACGGGTGATAAGGACCTCGCTCAATTGGTGAATGATCACGTCACGCTGGTCAATACCATGACCAACGAAACGCTCGACCCGGCGGGCGTGCAAGCCAAGTTCGGCGTGCCGCCCGAACGTATCGTCGACTATCTCTCGCTGATTGGCGACACCGTGGACAACGTGCCCGGCGTGCCGAAGGTGGGCCCGAAAACCGCGGTGAAATGGCTGACGGAATTCGGCTCGCTCGACAACGTCATCGCGCGCGCAGGCGAGATCAAGGGCGTGGTGGGCGACAACCTGCGCAACACGCTTGAGTGGCTACCCAAGGGCCGCGAACTGCTGACCGTGAAGCTCGACTGCGACCTCAGCAAGGAGGTGCCGACATTCGATGCGCTGATCGACGGCGGCGAAGACAAATCCAAGCTCGTCGATTTCTTCTCGCGTTATGGCTTCAAGACGTGGTTGCGCGAGGCTTCCGGCGATGCGCTGCCCGATACGCGAAGCGTGGGTGCTGCGCGCAAGGCCGCGACGCCGGTGAAGAACTACGCCGGCGAGGCTGCACAACTGCAGGCCCAGGCCAACCTGTTCGATGTGGAAGCGCCGCCCGACGAGATCAAGTATGAGACGGTGACGACCGAAGCGCAGCTCGAATCGTGGATGCAGCGTCTGGATGAAGTGGACCTCGTCTGCATCGATACCGAGACGACATCCATCGACCCGATGCTCGCGCAGTTGGTAGGCATTTCGCTGTCGGTCAAGCCGGGCGAGGCTTGCTACATTCCGGTGGCGCATCGCGGCCCGGATGTGGCCGGGTTTGATGCAGCGGCGCAGCTCTCGCGAGACACCGTGCTCGCGCGCATGAAGCTGTGGCTTGAAGATGAATCGCGCAAGAAGGTCGGCCAGCATCTGAAGTACGACGCACATGTGTTTGCCAACCATGGCATCGCGCTGCGCGGCATCGAGCACGACACGATGCTCGAATCGTACGTGCTGGAATCTCACCGCAATCACGGCATGGACGCGCTTGCCGAGCGCGTGCTGCACTTGAAGACGATCACCTACGAAGCGGTGTGCGGCAAGGGTGCATCGCAGATCGGTTTTGATGAGGTGCCGCTCGATCGCGCGACCGAGTATGCGGCGGAGGACGCCGATATCACGCTGCGCCTGCATCGCACGCTGTTCCCCAAGGTGGCCGAAGACGACAAGCTGTGCTACGTCTACGAGCAGATCGAAATGCCGACCTCCATCGTGCTGCAGAAAATGGAGCGCAACGGCGTGCTGATCGATGCCGAACGCCTGGCCAGGCAGAGCAACGAGCTGGGCTTGCGCCTGATCGATCTGGAGGCCGAGGCGCACAAGCTTGCCGGGCAGCCGTTCAATCTCGGCTCGCCCAAGCAGATCGGTGACATCTTCTTCAACCAGATGAAGCTGCCGGTCATCAAGAAGACCGCGAGCGGCGCGCCGTCGACTGACGAAGAAGTGCTGCAGAAGCTGGCCGAAGACTACCCCCTGCCGAAGCTGCTGCTCGATTACCGGGGCCTGGCCAAGCTCAAGTCCACCTACACCGACAAGCTGCCCAAGATGGTCAACCCGCGCACTGGCCGCGTTCACACCACCTACGGTCAGGCGACGGCGGTGACAGGGCGTCTGGCCTCGACCGATCCGAACCTGCAGAACATTCCGGTGCGCACGGAAGAAGGGCGACGCATCCGCGAAGCGTTCATCGCGCCGGAGGGCAGCGTGATCGTGTCGGCCGACTACTCGCAAATCGAACTGCGCATCATGGCGCATCTGTCGCAGGACGAAGGCCTGATGCGTGCGTTCCGTGAGGGCCAGGATGTGCACCGCGCAACGGCCGCCGAAGTGTTCAACGTGACGCCGCTGGAGGTCTCACCCGACCAGCGCCGTGTGGCCAAGGTCATCAACTTCGGTCTGATCTACGGCATGAGCGCGTTCGGCCTGGCGAGCAACCTGGGCATCGGGCGCGACGCTGCCAAGCTCTATATCGATCGCTACTTCGCCCGCTACCCCGGCGCCGCGAGCTACATGGACCAAACTCGCCAGTGCGCGCGCGAGCAAGGCTACGTGGAGACCGTCTTCGGCCGTCGCCTGTGGCTGCCCGACATCAATGGCGGCAACGGCCCGCGCCGCCAGGCTGCCGAGCGCGCCGCCATTAATGCGCCGATGCAAGGCACGGCGGCTGACCTGATCAAGCTGTCGATGTTGGCTGTGCAAGGTTGGCTCGAAGCCGAGGCGATGCGCTCGCGCTTGGTCATGCAGGTGCACGATGAACTGGTTCTGGAAGTTCCGCAGGACGAATTGGCCGTGGTGCGCGAGCGTCTGCCCGAGCTCATGTGCAGCGTCGCAACGTTGCGCGTGCCCCTGGTGGCCGAAGTGGGTGTAGGCGCCAACTGGGAAGAGGCGCACTGACGCAATCGCTTGCCAGCTGAGCGCCGCACCGTAAAACAATGCGTGGCGCGAGTTTGCCTGCCGAGGCAGCCTGCGGATGGCCTGGGCATGCGGTCGTCATGATTCGCCATATCCATGCGCGCGGGGTTGCGGTGAATTTTGCGTTGCAGCAGACTGCACCTGACAGATCACGTGATCGAAAAGATTCAACGGCTCCAGGAGAGGCACATGGCAAGGCAAACGGATGGCGCGGGCGGGGCGAACGGGCCGCGCATTGTGGTGGTCGGCGGGGGCGCCGGCGGGTTGGAACTTGCAACGCGACTGGGCGACAAGCTCGGCAAGCGCGGCGCAGCCCAGGTCGTTCTGGTCGACCGCAACCCCACACACATCTGGAAACCGCTGCTGCATGAAGTCGCCGCCGGCAGCATGGATCCGAACACGCATCAGCTCGAATACGCGGCACAGGCGCGCTGGCATGGCTTCGAATTCCAGCAGGGCGAGCTGAAGGGCCTTGATCGCGTCGCCAAGTCCATCATCGTGTCCGGATGCGTTGACGCCGACGGCACAGAGGTGCTGCCCGAGCGCGCCATTTCGTACGACACGCTGGTGTTGTCCATCGGTAGCGTGACGCATTTCTTCGGCGTGCCGGGCACGGCCGAGCACGCCATCGCCCTCGACACCGCATGGCAGGCCGAGCGCTTCCGCCGCAGGCTCATTGCAGCGTGCATGCGCGCACAGAACGGCGTGGGCGATGCGCGTCCGCAGGTTGACATCGCCATCGTCGGTGCGGGCGCCACAGGCGTGGAACTCTCAGCAGAGCTGCGCAATACGGCCCACGTGCTGGCCGCTTATGGCCTGCACAAGCTGGACCCGCGCCACGACATCCGCATCCATTTGATCGAAGGCGGCCCGCGTATTTTGCCGGTGCTCAAGGAGCGCATTTCGGCTGCGACCACTGAGCTGCTGCACAAGCTCGACGTGGACGTCATCACCAGCGAACGGGTGACGGAAGTCACCGCAAGCGCCGTCAACACGGCCAGCGGCAAGTCCATTCCGGCAGATCTGACCGTGTGGGCTGCGGGCATCCGCGCGCCGTCGGTGCTGGGTGAGCTCGGGTTGCCGGTGAACAAGCTGGGTCAGGTTGTCGTCTCACGCACGCTGCAGGTGGAAGGCGACGATTCGATCTACGCCTTTGGCGATTGCGCAAGCTGCCCGTGGCCCGAGGCGTCAACCAGCGTGCCGCCGCGTGCGCAGGCGGCGCATCAGCAGGCCACCTATCTGTTCGACGCGTTGCGCAAGCGCATGGATGGCAAGCCGGTCCAGCCGTTCGCGTTCAAGGATCTCGGCTCGCTGGTGTCGCTGGGCCATTTCAGCGCTGTGGGCAGCCTGATGGGCGGGCTGATCGGCGGATCGATGTTCATCGAAGGCCTGATGGCGCGGCTGATGTACACGTCGCTGTATCGCATGCACGTGCTGGCGTTGCACGGTTGGGTGCGCATGTCGGTGGATACGGTCATGCACTGGCTGCGCAGCAAGACGAATCCGCGGGTCAAGCTGCACTAGGCTGTTCCTGTTGCTTGCGCTGGATGCCTGGCTCTGCAGCAATGCAACCGCTTCGGTAGACTAGCCGCTTCGTTCACCGTAACCGTCCAAGGGCGGGAGGAGAGTGCGATGCAGCTTGATGCAGAAGTGGAGAGCCTGGTACCCGGCCGCAGCTTTGACCGTCGCGGCTTCATGAAGACCGCACTGGGCTCGGCCTTTGCGGCTGCGGTGCTACCGGTGTCTGCGCAGACTATCCATACCGATTTCAATGGGTTGACGGCGGGCGAGGTGACTGTGCCCGTTGGCGATTTCAAGATGCCGGCTTATCGTGCCCAGCCGGAGGGCAAGACGAAGCTTCCGGTGGTGATTGTCGTCAGCGAGATCTTTGGCGTGCACGAATACATTGCCGATATTTGCCGGCGCTTTGCCAAGCTCGGCTATCTGGCGATCGCGCCTGAGTTGTTTGTGCGCCAGGGAGATCCGCGTGCTTACGGCACGGTGCAGGAAACCGTTGCCAACGTGGTCTCCAAGGTGCCGGATTCACAGGTGGCAGGCGATATCGACGCCACGGTCGCATGGGCCAAGGAGAACGGTGGCGACGCGGCGCGTATCGGCATCACCGGTTTCTGCTGGGGTGGGCGTCACGTCTGGTTTGCCGCGGAGCGCAATCCCAGCATCAAGGCTGCAGTGTCCTGGTACGGGCCGCTGAAGGGCAATCCGAATCCGCTGCAACCGGCTTCGCCCATCGACAAGGTGGACGAATTGAAGGCGCCCGTGCTGGGTCTCTACGGCGCGAAGGACACCGTGATCACGGAAGACGTGCGCGACACGATGAAGACCGCGTTGGAAAAATCCAAGAACCCCAAGGCGCACGCATCACGCATCATCGTGTATCCGAATTCCGGCCATGCGTTTCATGCAGATTACCGACCGAGCTATGTGAAGGCCGACGCAGAAGATGGCTGGAAGAAGTGCCTCGCCTGGTTCAAGGATCACGGGGTGGTGTAGCGCCGCCACGCGCTGAACACGGAAGGCCCTCGCAGTCGCTGGGGCCTTTTTTCTGTTGTCTGTGCTGGCAAAGGTTGGTAAAGCGGCATACAATTCGCCCTTCTTGCAACTCTGTTGCGTTTATTGGCTCCCGCTGCGTCACCTCCGCATGACCTTCGATACCACCCTGTTAGGCATTCTTCTCGCCACCGCGCTGTCTGGCATCGGCAGCATGGCGGGCGCCGCCGTGCTGTCATTGACGGTGCTGTCGCGCATGGTCGATCGGATGGTCAGTTTTTCGGTAGGCGTGCTGCTGGCCACGTCGCTGCTGCATTCGTTGCCGGAGGCGTTCGAAGCGCATCGCGGCATCGAGCCCAACACGCATGCGTTGTTCGCCACGTTGCTGGCTGGGCTGCTGGGTTTCTTCCTGCTGGAAAAGATCTCGCTGATCCGCCATTCACATCATCACGAGGGCGATGGTCACGGACATCACCACGGCCATGACCGGCAGGAAGCGGGCCGCAGCGGCCTGATGATCCTGGTAGGCGATGGCTTGCATAACTTTTCGGACGGCATCGTCATTGCCGCAGCCTTCCTGGCGGACACCAGGGTAGGCATCGTCACCGCGCTGGCGATTGCCGCTCACGAGATTCCGCAAGAGATTGGCGACTTCATGGTGCTGCTCAACGCCGGGTTCACCAAGACGCGCGCCTTTGTCTACAACCTGCTCTGCAGTGTTTGCGCGTTGGTGGGCGCGGTGCTTGGCTATTATTTGCTGGATCGCCTGACGTCGTGGATTCCATACGTGCTGGTGGTGGCGTCGAGCAGCTTCATTTACATCGCCGTGTGCGATCTGATGCCGCAGATGAAGCGCCGGCCGCGCTGGCAGGAATCGGCGGTGCAGGTCGCATTGATTGCGGCAGGCATCGCGATGATCTTTTTGCTGACCGAAGGTTTGCACGGTCACGCGCACTGACGCGCCGCATCGCCCTCAAGAAAAAAGCCCGGTCGATGCCGGGCTTTTTGCTGCACGCCAGATTCGCAGATTACGGATTCGGCCCCGTCGCCACCGGACGCGACGGGTCGCTGCACCACTCGCTCCATGATCCGGCGTAGAGGGCCGCGCCCGTGAGACCGGCGATCTCCATGGCCAGTGCGTTGTGGCAGGCCGTCACGCCAGAGCCACACTGCAACGTCGCGTCTTGCGGCTGGGCGCCCGCGAGCACGCCGGTAAAGTCGGCACGCAATTGTTCCGCAGGCTTGAAAGTGCCGTCTGCCTGCAGGTTGTCACGGAAGAAGCGGTTGCGTGCGCCCGGGATGTGGCCACCCACAGGGTCGAGCGTTTCGTTCTCACCGCGGTAGCGGTCTGGGGCGCGGGCATCGACGATTGGCTTGTCGGCGTGGCCCAGGTATTTCTGCACGATCTCCGCAGTGACCATCTGTACGAGCGATGGCTTGCGCGTGATGTTGCCGGGCGTAGCGTTGAGCTGCGGCTCTTCGGGAACGACCTGGTCGACCGGGAAGTGCGCCGCTTCCCAGGCTTGCAGGCCGCCATCAAGCACGGCCACATCGGCATGGCCGACCCAGCGCAGCAGCCACCACAGGCGCGCCGCATACATGCTGCCCTGGCGGTCGTACGCGACGACTTGCGTGTCGTCGTCCACGCCCAGCGCCTGCAAGCGCGCGACCAGCGCTTCGGCATCGGGCAGCGGGTGGCGGCCGTTGGTGCCGGTTTTGGGGCCCGACAGCTCGTTGTCGAGATGCATGTAGAACGCGCCGGGCACGTGGCTGGCGTGATACGCATCGCGCCCCGCGGCGGGGTTGGCGAGGTCAAAGCTGCAATCGATGACGACCACCGCTTCGGGCGCGCTCTGCTGCAGTGCGGCCAGTTGCGGTGCGGTGATGAGGGTGGCGTAGTGAGCGCGTTCGCTCATGGCGGCAATCTCCTGGGTCGATCAAACTTCCGGGTGAATCTCGGCTTCCGGGCCGGACACGGCTGTCTGCGGCGTCGGATGTTCGGCGCCCGACTGACGGGCGCGCATGACGGTGGTCACGATGCCGCTGCCGATGATGAGCGCCATGCCCGCCCACGACAGCGCGTTCAGGTGGTCATTCCACAGCAACATGCCCCACCCGCTCGCAAAGACGATGCCGGTGTATTGCAGGTTAGCAGTCAGCAGCGTGTTGCCGCGCTTGTAGGCCCGCGTCATGGCAGTCTGGCCCAGCGTGGCCAGAAGCCCCACCGCCAGCAGCAGCGCCGCGCTGTGCAACGTATGCGGCTGCGCGCCGCCGATCAGCATCCAGACGCCGCCGGCAATTGCGCTCACCAGGGAAAAGTAAAACACGATGCGTGCCTCGTTCTCGCCCAGGTCACCCAGTTGGCGGACCTCCACATAGGCGAGGGCCGTGAACACGCCCGACACCAGCCCAACCATGCCGCCGGCAAGCTGGGATGGCCCGCCGCCCACGCTGGGTTGCAGCAGGCACAGCACACCAACAAACGACATCAAGATCGCGGCCACCATTTTCTTGTCGGCGCCCGCGGCTCTGCCGGCCATTGCAGCTCCGGCGCCGATGATCAACGCAATCCACACCGGCGACATGTAGTTCAACGTCATGGCCGTCGCCAGCGGCAACAGGCTGATCGACGTGAACCACAGCAGCAGCGATGTCACCCCGAACACGCTGCGCTTGATGTGCGCCATGAGGTAGGGCGTGCGGATGCCCGCGCCGGTCTTGGCCAGGATGGCGCCCATCAATGTCATGCCGATCACGCTGCGGTAGAACACGATCTCGCCGGTGCTGTAATGCGCCGAGGCCAGCTTCACGCACACGCCCATCGCCGAAAAGGCAAACGCGGCGAGGATCATCCACAGCGATTGGCGAGAGGAGCTGTCGGCCGTCTGGGCGGCAGTCTGGGCAGCGGTAGCAGTGTCGGCAGGCATGGCGAGGGGCGAGGGCGAAAAAAAACGGTGCGGCCTGTGAGGGCTGCACCGTTCCTATTGTGACGCGGAAGGCGGCGGATGCCTACCTTCGGTCGTCGCTCAGTAGTTCATTGTGCGTCGATACCACTCGTGGAAGTGCTGCATGCCGTCTTCCATGGGCGATTGGTACGGGCCGACTTCGCTCGTACCGCGCTTGAGCAGTGCCAAGCGTCCGGCGTCCATGCGCTCGGCGATTTCATCGTCCTCGATGCACGTTTCCATGTAGGCGGCGCGCTCGGCTTCGACGAACTCGCGCTCGAACAGGACGATCTCTTCCGGGTAATAGAACTCAACCACGTTGCGAGTCTTGGTCGGGCCCATCGGATGCAGCGTCGACACGACCAGCACGTTCGGATACCACTCGACCATCACGTTCGGGTAGTAGGTGAGCCACACCGCGCCGTACTTCGGCATCTCGCCGTTGTTGAAGCGCAGCACGGCGTCATGCCACTTCTGGTAAGCCGGTGTGCCGGGTTTGCGCAAATTCGCGTGGATGCCGACCGTTTGCACGCTGTGCCACTCGCCAAACTCCCATTCCAGGTCGTCACACGAGACGAACTGCCCGAGGCCTGGGTGGAAGGGCACGACGTGGTAGTCCTCGAGGTACACCTCGATGAAGGTCTTCCAGTTGTAGTTGCAGTCGTGCACTTCGACGTGATCCAGCATGTAGCCGGAGAAATCGAGATCGCGCGCCACGCCCAGGCGGGCGAGGTCTTCGCGCACGTCGCGCTTGCCCTCGAACAGCAGGCCGTTCCAGTTCTGCAGCGGCGAGCGTGACAGATGCACGCACGGTTGCTTCTCGAAGTGCGGTGCGCCTAGCAAGTCGCCCTGCAGGTCGTATGTCCAGCGATGCAGCGGGCAGACGATGTTCTGGGCATTGCCGCGCCCATTGAGCATGATTGCCTGCCGATGCCGGCACACATTGGAGAGCAGTTCGACGCCGTTCGGGTTGCGCACCAGCACGCGGCCTTCGGCCTCGGCGGCAAGCGTGTGATAGTCGCCAACTTCCGGGACCATCAGCTCATGGCCGACGTAACCGGGGCCATGTTTGAACAGACGTTCGATTTCAGTTTGATACAGCGCCTCGTCGAAGTAAGCAGAGACGGGCAACTGGGTTTCAGACGGCACCAGATTCAGTGCGGCGCTGAGATTGGACATTATCCCCACTCCCAATAACGGTGAAAGCAGTGAACAACCCAACCATCGACAAGATCGATTTGGGAAAGGACGCCATCGGCAGGTGGCCTAGGGTCTGTTGAGGTAGGAAACGAGCGCTTGCTGGCCCCCGCTTGGGCCAACGACCATACGTTCAATGGGCCAACAGACCCAAACCATCGTGCGGAGCGGCGTACACCGGCCCGGCCTTTGGAGGAAAGGGGGGGATTGTACCCCAGGGAAATTGATAAGTCCCTGATTTTCGAACCCTTTCCGCTTCCAGTCGCGCGATCGCCGGGCTGACGATGCCCCGCCTTGTCACCGCAAACCGCTATCCCGCCCCTTGCGGGATGTGCGCGGAACGCACGCGGAATTGCCGTAAAATGCCGGATTGTCCTTTTCTGATTCGCAATCGGCATGCCCCGTGCCTCAAACGACGCCTCCAGCAGCGCGTCCGCCACGCCCTCCGCTACGCCGGCTTCCTATGAAGCGGCCATGGCTGAACTCGAAACCCTCGTCGCCAGCATGGAATCCGGTGAATTGCCGCTGGAGGCTTCGCTTGCGGCGTATCGACGCGGAGCCGAGCTGGTCAAATACTGTCAGCAGGTGCTGGAACGCGTCGAGCAGCAGGTGCGCGTGCTTGATGGCGAAGCCCTGAGGCCCTTAGCCGACGATAGCAACGCGAACGAGCAGGGCGACGCATGAGCGATTTCGCCCAATGGATGGCATCTGTGGTGGCGCGGACGGAAAGCGCACTTGAGCGCGCGCTGCCGGCCGAAACCGTCTCGCCGCAACGTCTGCACGCGGCGATGCGCTATGCCACCCTGGGGGCCGGAAAACGCGTGCGGCCCTTGCTGGCGCATGCGGCGGGCGCGCTGGGGGAGGCCTCCTCCGAGGCGCTCGACGGCGTGAGCTGCGCGGTGGAGATGATCCACGCCTACTCGCTCGTTCACGACGACATGCCGTGCATGGACGACGACGACCTGCGCCGGGGCCGCCCGACCGTGCATCGCGCCTATGATGAAGCGACTGCACTGCTGGTAGGCGATGCCTTGCAGACGCAGGCGTTCATCGTGTTGGCTGAGCTGGGCGCGGTAAGCCAGGCGACGCGTGCAGTGTTGGTGGCTGAATTGGCGCGCGCTTCCGGTTCGCTCGGCATGGCGGGCGGTCAGGCGATCGATCTGCAAAGCGTCGGCATTGCGCTATCGCAGGACGAATTGGAGGCGATGCATCGCATGAAGACCGGTGCGTTGCTGCGGGCGAGTCTGCGGATGGGCGCGCTCTGTGCTGGCGTGAATGCCGCAGCCTTGGAGCAGGTTGATGCTTATGCCGGCGCGGTCGGTCTCGCGTTCCAGGTGGTCGATGACATCCTCGATGTGACCGCCGATACCGCCACGCTGGGCAAAACCGCTGGCAAGGACGAGGCCAACGACAAGCCGACTTACGTGTCCATCCTCGGGCTGGACAAGGCCAGGGCACTGGCCGACGAGCTGCACGCCACAGCGGGTGCGGCGGTTGCCCAACTTGCCCGCGAGATCGGCTGTGAAGCGGACAAGGCACGTACCGATCGATTGGTCGAAATGGCTGACCTGATCGTGCGGCGTGGCCACTGAACAACATTGCATAGACGGTAGAAGTCTTTGCCCAAACGCCTGAACGGCGGTCCCACATGACGTACGAACTTCTGAACACCATCGACGATCCGGCCGACCTGCGCCGCCTGGACCGCCGCCAACTTGGGCCGCTGGCCAACGAGTTGCGCGCCTTCGTGCTGGATTCCGTCTCTCAAACGGGCGGGCACCTGTCGTCGAACCTGGGTACGGTCGAACTGACAATCGCGCTGCATTACGTCTTCAACACGCCGGAAGACCGCATCGTGTGGGACGTCGGTCACCAGAGCTATCCGCACAAGATCCTGACGGGCCGCCGCGACCAGATGGGCTCGCTGCGCCAGTTGGACGGTATCTCCGGCTTCCCGCGCCGCAGCGAGAGCCCGTACGACACGTTCGGCACCGCGCACTCGTCCACGTCGATTTCGGCTGCGCTGGGCATGGCCCTGGGCGCCAAGACCAAGGGTGAAGACCGCGTCGCCATTGCCGTGATTGGCGACGGCGCGATGAGCGCCGGCATGGCCTTCGAGGCCATGAACAACGCCGGCGTCTATAAAGACCTGCCGCTCGTGGTCGTGCTGAATGACAACGACATGTCGATCTCGCCGCCGGTCGGGGCGCTGAACCGCTATCTGGCACGCCTCATGAGCGGGCAGTTCTACGCGGCCACCAAGAAAGGCGTCGAGAAGCTGCTGTCGGTGGCGCCGCCGGTGCTCGAGTTCGCCAAGCGCTTCGAGGAACACACCAAAGGCATGTTCGTGCCGGCCACGATGTTCGAGGAGTTCGGCTTCAACTACATCGGGCCGATCGACGGACATGATCTCGAATCGCTCGTGCCGACTCTGCAGAACATCCGCCAGCGCGCTCGCGAAGGCGGTGGTCCGCAGTTCCTCCACGTCGTCACCAAGAAGGGTCAGGGCTACAAGCTGGCTGAAGCTGACCCGATCCTCTATCACGGCCCGGGCAAGTTCAACCCGCAAGAGGGCATCAAACCTTCCGGGCGCCCGGCCAAGGTCACGTACACGCAAGTGTTCGGCCAATGGCTGTGCGACATGGCGGCGGCCGACAAGCGGCTGGTGGGCATTACGCCAGCCATGCGCGAAGGCTCTGGGATGGTGGAGTTCGAGCAGCGCTTTCCTGACCGCTATTACGACGTCGGCATCGCCGAGCAGCACGCCGTCACCTTTGCTGGCGGCCTGGCGTGCGAGGGGTTGAAGCCTGTTGTCGCTATCTATTCGACGTTCCTGCAGCGTGGCTACGATCAGTTGATCCACGACGTGGCGCTGCAGAATCTGCCGGTGGTATTTGCGCTGGACCGCGCCGGTCTGGTCGGTGCAGACGGCGCCACGCATGCAGGTGCCTACGACATTGCCTACCTGCGCTGCATCCCCAACATGATGGTGATGACGCCGGCCGACGAGAACGAATGCCGCCAGCTCTTGAGTACCGCGTTTGCGCAGGACTGCCCGGCAGCAGTGCGCTATCCGCGTGGTGCCGGCACGGGCGTGGCGGTGCAGCCGACGCTGGAGCCGCTGCCGGTAGGCACGGCAGAAGTGCGCCGCGCTTCCACGGCGCCGGCTGGCCAGCGCGTGGCGATTCTGGCGTTTGGTTCGATGGTTGCGCCGGCTACGGCGGCGGCCGAGCGTTTGGACGCCACCGTCGTCAACATGCGCTTCGTCAAGCCGCTCGACGTGGCATGCGTCCTGGAAATGGCCCGCACACACGATTTTGTGGTCACGGTGGAGGAGGGCTGTGTGATGGGCGGTGCCGGCAGCGCGTGCCTGGAAGCCCTGGCTGCCGCCGGTGTCGCAACGCCGGTACTGCAGCTCGGCTTGCCTGACCGCTTTGTCGATCACGGTGATCACGCGGCGCTCCTGACGCAATGCGGGCTCGATGCCAACGGCATCCTCGCGTCCATCCGCGAGCGCTTTGCCGTACAGCCGCGCGCGGCAGCCCCGCGCGTCGCTTGAGGCACCTTTGGTGTTGCGTCATAGGCAGAATCAATCACCCGTATTGCATCCACGGGTATGAGTAGTTGACTGCAGAGGTAGGAAATTTCTTTTACACTCCGCCAGTCTTATTTCTGAATTGTGTGCGCAGTCGCGGGATGGGCAGATTGGATCACTTGAGGGGTGGTCACCGTCAGCCAAGTTCCGCGGTTTCACACTCGTTGCGTGCCGGCCGACTGCGATGGCCGGGCGACCGTAAAGGAAACCGATCATGAACGATATGAACCCGGCTTTCGCGATGCCGGACGTGCAGTCCAGTCACGATACCCGCCAGATCCCCATTCAGCGCGTTGGCGTGCGCGGCGTGCGTTATCCGATGTCGCTGCAGACCCCCTCGGGCGTGCAGAACACCGTCGGCACGTACAACCTCGATGTGCATCTGCCCGCTGACCAGAAGGGCACGCACATGTCGCGCTTCGTTGCGCTCCTTGAAGAAGAGCGCGAGCCGCTGAATCTGGCGCAGTTCCAGTTGCTGCTGGAAAAGATGCTGGAGAAGCTCGAAGCCGACGCCGGCCGCATCGAAGTCCACTTCCCGTACTTCGTCAGCAAGACCGCGCCGGTGTCGGGCGTGCAGTCGCTGATGGACTATGAAGTGACGATGATCGGTGAAGTGCGCGACGGCCACACGAAGGTCCGCGTCAAGGCGCTGGTGCCGGTGACGAGCCTGTGCCCCTGCTCGAAGAAGATCTCGCAGTACGGCGCGCACAACCAGCGCTCGCACATCACGATCGATGCCGAGCTGGCGGCCGATACGCCGGTCGAATCGCTGATCCGCATGGCCGAAGAAGAAGCGTCGTGCGAACTGTGGGGCCTGCTCAAGCGTCCGGACGAAAAGTTCGTGACCGAGCGTGCGTACGAAAACCCGAAGTTCGTGGAAGACCTGGTGCGCGATATCGCCATGCGCCTGAACCAGGACGACCGCATCGTCGCCTACACGCTGGAAGCCGAGAACTTCGAGTCGATCCACAACCACAGCGCCTATGCGCTGATCGAGCGCGACAAGCGCACCGACAAGTAATCGACGCTGTGCCCAAAGAAAAAGCCGCTCAACCGAGCGGCTTTTTTCATGCTTGCTGGATACGGATGTCTTCGAGGTCCCAGCGTGGTGTCACGCCGTAGCCGTAGCCCTCCTGCACCTGGGTAGGGTCGGCCTGCAGCCGCATCGCCCCCGCAAAGGCAATCATGGCCCCGTTGTCTGTGCAGAATTGCAGGTCGGGGTAATAGACGCGCAGGCCGCGCTTTTTGCCCTCGGCGTTCAGCCCATCGCGCAGCTGGCGGTTGGCACCCACACCACCGGCCACGACGATGCGCTTGAGGCCATGCTCGCGTGCCGCCCGCAGCGTTTTCTTGACGAGCACTTCGACAATGGCGTCGACAAATGCGCGAGCAAGGTCGGCGCGTGGCTGGTAGCAGGTCTCGCTGTCGGTCAGGTTGAGCTTGCGCACCTGCGTGAGCACCGCGGTCTTGAGGCCTGCGAATGAGAAATCGAAGTTGCCCGAATGGAGCATCGGTCGAGGCAGGTCGAATACGCCCGGGTTGCCGAATTCGGCCAGGCGCGACACGGCAGGGCCGCCCGGGTACCCGAGGCCGAGCAGTTTGGCGGTCTTGTCGAAGGCTTCGCCGGCGGCGTCGTCGAGTGTTTCGCCGAGCAGCGTGTACTGGCCGACGGCATCGACGCGCATCAACTGCGTATGCCCGCCCGAGACGAGCAACGCCAGAAACGGAAAGTCGGGCCGATCCGCCTCCAGCAGCGGCGAAAGCAGATGCCCCTCCAGGTGATGCACGCCCACCAGCGGTTTGCCGAGCGCGAACGCCAGCGCATTCGCCACGGAAGCGCCCACCAGCAGCGCGCCGGCAAGCCCTGGCCCTTTTGTATAGGCGATGGCGTCGATGTCCGCGCGCGTGGCGCCGGCCTTGCCGAGCACCTCTTCGAGCAGCGGAATCACGCGGCGGATGTGATCGCGCGAGGCCAGCTCGGGCACCACGCCGCCGTATTCGCGGTGCATGGCGATCTGCGAATACAGCGCATGCGCACGCAGGCCAGCCGCCGTGTCGTACAGGGCGACGCCGGTTTCGTCACAGGAGGATTCGATGCCGAGGACCAGCATGGCAAGCGGGAGTGAGGAATTGCAATGGGAAGGCCGCCGAAGATAGCACAAGTTAAAATGCGCGGTTTCTTCAAGAATAGGGCGGCGCAGCCATCATGATGCGGTGCGATGTAGCGGTGATCGGCGCGGGCGCGGCCGGGATGATGTGCGCAGCTGTGGCTGGGCAGCGCGGCGCCCGCGTGGTGCTGATCGATCACGCAACGAAGCTGGCGGAGAAGATTCGCATCTCTGGCGGCGGCCGCTGCAACTTCACCAACGTCAACGCGGGACCGGCCAACTACCTGTCGAACAATCCGCACTTCAGCCGTTCGGCGCTGGCGCGGTATACGGCGCAGGATTTCGTCAACCTCGTTTCCAGCTATCGCATTCCATATCACGAGAAGCACAAGGGCCAGCTCTTCTGCGACGACAGCGCGGAAGACATCATCCGCATGCTCGAAACCGAATGCGAGCGGGGCAACGTGATCTGGCGAACCGGCTGCTCCATCGCTGAAATCGGCAAGGACGGCGAGGCATATCGTCTGTCGACCAGCGCGGGTGAGATCGTCGCCAATAAGGTGGTGATCGCCACGGGCGGTCTTTCCATCCCCAAGATCGGCGCGACGGATTTTGGGTATCGCATTGCGCGGCAGTTCGGGCTGAAGATCGTTGAGACGCATCCGGCGCTGGTGCCGCTCACCTTCCATGCCGAGCATTGGGCGCCGTTCTCGGCGTTGTCGGGCGTGTCGATGGAGGTGGACGTGACCGTGGCGCAGCCTGCGGGCAAAGGTGGTCGCAAGGGGGGCGCCACGACATTCCGCGAAGACTTGTTGCTGACCCATCGCGGGCTGTCGGGGCCTGCCGTACTGCAGATCTCCAGCTTCTGGAATTCGGGGCAGCCGCTTGTCATCGATCTGCTGCCGGACACTGACGCCGGACAGTGGCTGTGTGATGAGAAGTCGGGCTCACGCAAGCAACTCGGGACGGTGCTGGCGCAGCGCTTGCCGGAGCGCGTTGCGCAGGCCTGGTGTGCTGCGCATGGCGCCAACCCGCACGCGCCGATTGCCGAGCTGCCCGACAAGGTGCTGCGCACACTTGGCGCCGCACTCAACCGCTGGGAGCTGACACCTTCCGGCAGTGAAGGCTATCGCAAGGCTGAAGTGACGCGCGGCGGGGTCGATACGCGCGCGCTGTCATCGGCCACCATGGAGGCGCAATCTGCGCCGGGCCTGTACTTCATCGGCGAGGTGGTCGACGTGACGGGCTGGCTTGGCGGCTACAACTTCCAGTGGGCGTGGGCTTCGGCCGTCGCGGCGGGAGAGGCCGCCTCCGCCCGCTGATCCCCCACGGCTCGGTCCTGGAACTGTTCGGGTTCTGTGCTACGATCAGTGATCCATTTTTCAAAGTTTGCAACCCGCTGGGCCCACCGTCCAAGCGGGTTTTGCCGTTTATCGGAGTTCGGAATGTCGCAGTTGTCCCTCAAGGCACAGATCACGGAAGACATGAAGGCGGCCATGCGCGCCAAGGAAGCGGATCGTCTCGGCACGATCCGCCTGTTGCAGGCCGCCATCAAGCAGCGCGAGGTGGATGAGCGCATCGAGCTGGATGACGCTGCCGTGCTGGCCGTGATCGACAAGATGCTGAAGCAGCGCAAGGATTCCATCACCGCATTCGAGCAAGCCGGCCGTGACGATCTCGTTGCCAAGGAAGCGGCAGAGGTGGCTGTGCTGCAGGTCTATATGCCCGCGCAACTGTCGGAAGCCGAAGTTGACGCCGCCGTGCGTGACGCCGTGGCCAAGGCTGGCGCAACTGGCCCGCAAGACATGGGCAAGGTGATGGGCATCCTCAAGCCCGCCCTGGCCGGCCGCGCCGACATGACGCAGGTCTCTGCCCGCGTGAAGGCCGCCCTGACCGGCGCCTGAATCCCCACCACACTCGCAGCATCCAAGGGGCACACCCCGCGTGATCCCGCAGCCGTTCATTGACGACCTGCTCAACCGCGTCGATATCGTCGACGTGGTGGGTCGTTACGTGCAGTTGAAGAAGGGCGGCGCCAACTTCATGGGGCTGTGCCCGTTCCATAACGAGAAGTCGCCGTCGTTCTCGGTGTCGCCCACCAAGCAGTTCTATCACTGCTTCGGCTGCGGCGCGCACGGCTCGGCCATCGGCTTCCTGATGGAGTTTTCCGGGCAATCGTACGTCGAGGCCATCAAGGACCTCGCGCAATCCGTCGGTATGGTGGTGCCCGAAGAGCGCGGTGGCTTGCCGCCTGCAGCACGCGCCGAGCAGCAAGCCAAGACTGTCGCACTGGGCGACGTCATGGCTCGCGCCTGCGAGCACTATCGCAAGCAACTGCGCAGTGCACCCAACGCCATCCAATACCTGAAAGGCCGCGGACTGACTGGCGAGATTGCCGCGCACTTCGGCCTCGGCTATGCGCCGGACGACTGGCAATCGCTCGAAGCCGTGTTTGGTCCGTATCGCGAAGACGCCACTGCGGCACCGCTCATCGAAGCCGGCCTGGTCATCGAAAGCGAGAAGACCAGTGCCGACGGCTCGCATCGCCGCTACGACCGCTTTCGCGATCGCATCATGTTCCCGATCCGCAATACCAAGGGCGTGGTGATCGGATTTGGCGGCCGGGTGCTGGGGCAGGGCGAGCCGAAATATCTCAATTCCCCCGAAACGCCGCTGTTCAGCAAGGGCACCGAGCTGTACGGCCTGTTCGAGGCGCGCAACGCCATCCGCGAGTTCGACTATGTGCTGGTCGTGGAAGGCTATATGGACGTCGTCGCGCTGGCGCAGCTCGGGTTTGCCAATGCAGTGGCGACGCTGGGCACGGCCTGTACGCCTGTCCACGTGCAGAAGCTGTTGCGGCAGGTCGATACCGTCATCTTTTCGTTTGACGGAGACAGCGCCGGGCGCCGGGCCGCACGTCGCGCCCTTGAAGCCTGCCTGCCGCACGCGACCGACAACAAGACAATCAAGTTCCTCTTCCTGCCCGCCGAACACGATCCGGATAGCTTCGTGCGTGAAGAGGGCACCGAGGCCTTCGCCCGTGAAGTGCACAACGCCATGCCGCTGTCGCGCTTCTTGCTGCAGGCCGTGACGGAAGACCTCGACCTGCGTCAACCCGAGGGGCGTGCCCGCGCGCAATACGAGGCCAAGCCGCTGCTGAGTGCCATGCCCGCCGGGGGCCTGCGCCTGCAGATCGTGCGGGGCCTGGCCGACATGACAGGCACCACGCCCGCCGACATCGAGGCGCTATGCGGGCTTCGCAGCGACCCGGCCCAAGCGGGCCGTATGACCCAAAAGCGTCCGCGCGTGGCGCGCACGGCACCCACCGCCTTGGAGCAGAAGGTGCTTCGCCTGCTCATGCGCTATCCCGCACTGGCCGCCCGGCTCGACGCCGATGCCCGTACCCAGTTGACTGCACCACAATTGCCCCAAGGTGAGGTGTTGGCGGGTTTGCTGGCCGAATGCGATGCTGTCGGCCCGGAAGTGCATTTCGGGGCCTTTGTCGAGCGACTGGGCCAGACGCCCCAGGCCGAAGCTTTTGCCGCGCTGCGTACCGCCGTGCTCCAGGATGACATCGAGCTGGAACCGGCCATTTCCGAATTCGATACCGCCGTGCAGAAGATGCTCGCCGAGCCACTCAAACGCGAGCTGGAGATGTTGCAGCGCAAGATGGAAGCCGGCCATGCCGGCGACGACGACAAGGAGCGCATGCGCTGGCTCGTGGGCGAAATCAGCCGCCGTCGACAGCTCGTGTAGCGCATCGGCCGCAGAGCCCACCGCCAAGCGGGGCGGGCAATTGCGGTTAGCCCCTTGATTTTTCAGGCGAAAACCCGATTTTCGTTTAGACCGGCTGGGTCTGGCGTGCTAGAATAGCCGGTTTGGATTGCAAGTCCTTTTTCCCATTTTTGGGGGAGTGAGCGTGCCCATGGTGAAGGTGAAGACCTCCGCGAAGGCCGGTTCCAAGGCCAGTCCTGCTTCTGATTCTGCCAAGCGATCCTCATCGGCGCGCGGCTCGGGAGGAGGAAAGACCCCAGCGGGAACGGCGAAAGTCGCGAATGGTCGGACCCATATGGGGCAGGCAGGATCGACAGGAGTGAAGGCCACTGCGCCGGCAAAGACGGGGAAAACCCAGCCGCGCCAGACCGCCGATATCGCTGTCGCCGCCAAGACTGTCAAACCGACAGCGCGCACAAAGGGCGTGATCCAATCTTCAACCTCAGGCAAGGTCTCGACGTCGATGAGCACGAGCGCCAGACCTGGCGGCACAGCCGCTTCCGTCGCACTCAAGGGCAAGACAACCACCGTGGCGAAATCGAAAGTTACCGAAGTCGAGAGCAAGCAGACCACTGCCAGCGCAAGCGCAACCAAGACGGGTACTGCTCGTACCAGCACCGCAGCCAAGCCAGCCAAGGCGACCGCGGAAGACACCAAGCGCACCGCCCAGGCAGAGGCCACCCCCACAACTCCTCCCGCGCCCCGCGCCGAGGCAGCAGCCGAGCCCAAGAAGCGCGGCCGCAAGCCCAAGGCAGAGACGCAGGCAGACGACGACAGCAGCACGGACGTGACTGAAGAATTTGACACCCCCGCCGCTCCGGCACCGAAAACCGAAAAGCTGAAGGCCCGTGACCGCAAGGCCAAGGAAAAAGCCCTGCTCAAGGAATTCGCTGCCTCGCAGCAAGGCGGTTCGGAAGAAGAGCTCGAGGCCCGCCGCCAGAAGCTCAAGGCGCTGATCAAGCTGGGCAAATCGCGCGGCTACCTGACCTACGCCGAAATCAACGACCACCTCCCCGACGACATGGTCGACGTGGAGTCGCTGGAAACGTTGGTCGCCACGCTCAACGACATCGGCGTTGCCGTGTACGAGCAGGCGCCGGACGCCGAAACGCTGCTCCTGAACGACAACGCGCCTTCCGTGACCACGGAAGAAGAGGCTGAAGAAGAAGCCGAAGCCGCGCTGTCGACGGTTGACTCCGAATTCGGCCGCACGACCGACCCGGTGCGCATGTACATGCGCGAAATGGGCACGGTCGAGCTGCTGACGCGCGAAGGCGAAATCGTGATCGCCAAGCGCATCGAAGCCGGCCTGAAGGACATGGTCATGGCCATCTCGGCGTGCCCGGTCACCATCTCTGAAATCCTCGCCATGGGCGAGCGCGTGGCCAACGATGAAGCCAAGATCGACGAGTACATCGATGGCCTGATCGACCCGAACGCTGAAGCCGATGCAGCCGCTGCTGCCGAGGAAGAAGAGGAATTCGAGGAAGAGGAAGCCGAAGAAGAGGGCGACGAAGAGGAAGACGAGGACGATGAAGGTGCTGGCGCCGCCGCAGCTTCGGCCCGTCAACTCGAAGAGCTCAAGCAGGCTGCGCTGGTCAAGTTTGGTGTGATCGGCGAGCAGTTCGACAAGATGCGTCGTGCGTTCGAGAAGGAAGGCTACAAGTCCAAGCCTTACGTGAAGGCGCAGGAAGCCATCCAGGCCGAGCTGATGACGATCCGCTTCACGGCACGCAACGTCGAGCGCCTGTGCGACACGCTGCGCGGCCAGGTGGACGAAGTCCGCAAGCTCGAGCGCGCCATCCTGAACATCGTGGTCGACAAGTGCGGCATGCCGCGCGGCGACTTCGTTGCGCGCTTCCCGGGCAACGAGACCAACCTGAAGTGGATCGAGACCGTGGTGGCTGACGGCAAGCCGTACAGCACCATCGTCGAGCGCAACGTGCCGGCCGTGCACGAACTGCAGCAAAAGCTGATCGACCTGCAGGCCCGCGTGGTGCTGCCGCTGACCGAGCTGAAGGACGTCAACCGCAAGATGTCGGAAGGCGAGCGCCGCGCCCGTGAGGCCAAGCGCGAGATGACCGAGGCCAACCTGCGTCTGGTGATCTCGATCGCCAAGAAGTACACGAACCGCGGTCTGCAGTTCCTCGACCTGATTCAGGAAGGCAACATCGGCCTGATGAAGGCAGTGGACAAGTTCGAATACCGCCGCGGCTACAAGTTCTCGACGTACGCCACGTGGTGGATCCGTCAGGCCATCACGCGTTCGATCGCCGATCAGGCGCGCACCATCCGTATTCCGGTGCACATGATCGAGACGATCAACAAGATGAACCGCATCTCGCGTCAGATCCTGCAGGAAACCGGCAACGAGCCGGATCCGGCAACGCTGGCCGAGAAGATGGAGATGCCGGAAGACAAGATCCGCAAGATCATGAAGATCGCGAAGGAGCCGATCTCCATGGAAACGCCGATCGGTGACGACGACGACTCCCATCTGGGCGATTTCATCGAGGACACGAACACGCTGGCTCCGGCCGAAGCGGCGCTGCATGGCTCCATGCGCGGCGTGGTGAAGGACGTGCTGGATTCGCTGACGCCGCGCGAAGCCAAGGTGCTGCGCATGCGTTTCGGTATCGAAATGAGCACCGACCACACGCTGGAAGAAGTCGGCAAGCAGTTCGACGTGACCCGCGAGCGTATCCGTCAGATCGAGGCGAAGGCACTGCGCAAGCTGCGCCATCCGAGCCGTTCCGACAAGCTGAAGAGCTTCCTCGAGGGGAGCTGATTCTGTAGCGAAGCAGGCGATTTTCCGAGTGGGCTTGCGCCCACTTTCAGGTAAAATCCCGCACCAGGCCCGGCCTAAGCGCCGGGTCTCTTTTTTTCCTGTTTCACAGGGCCGGACGCCGTGCTGGTTGCAGGCAGCGGACTCATAATCCGCCTCCGAAAGGACACCGTGGGTTCGAATCCCACCCGGCCCACCATCTTTCTTTTCCCGCCGTTTTTCCCTTCCCCCGCGTTTGCGCACCCTTTTTATCTGGCGGCTTTCTCTCGCGTTGCGCGCGTTATTGTCGCGGGATCGTATTTTGCTAAGCCAGTGAGTTTCGGCGAAATATATTCATTTCGAAATAATTGAATAACGCAGCGGTGCGTGGACATTCCCCCCAATCGGAGGGGGGAGTTTAAAACGCTTCAAACGAAGGCGTTTCATTCCCTCGTTTGAAAACCCGCCAAACCGCGCCGCGCCTGCTTGCGCGGGGGATTGCGGTCGCTGTTTTGAATGAAATCTCTATTTACTTCATACTCTGAGCAGACCATAGTTTCGGCCATAACGATAAGTAAATAGCCAGTAGCGTACCTTCGGAGACACAGGATGTTACGCATTCAAAACGGGCCCTTCCAGCATTCCGCTTCTGCGCGTGCCCCCGCGCGTCATCGCCATCGTCGTCACTGCAGCCGCGGTGGCGAGCTTCGTTCACGCTAGCAGCGTTACCTCGATTTCTTGAGATCGGCACCCGGCCGATCTGCGTGATACCCGGCAAACCATCGGGTAACGCGGCCAAAGCTCGTCCGTCGTTTTTGTAGTTCGCAAGTCGATCTGCCGACTGGGCAGGTCGTGCGCTGCCGGCTGTCGTTCGCCGGCAGGCGGGGGTATTGACCGGCTCTTGCACACATTCGCCGGCCCAAAACACAACAAGTTCCAAAACGTGAGGAGACAACCATGGGTAGTCGACGTCATCTTTTTGTTGTCATGGCAACCAGTTGCATCGTGGCCATGCCGTTCATTGGCGGGTGTGGCGGGGCGGATGACCCCGGCTCGTCCGATGTAGCGCAGTGTTCGGGCAGTTCCTGCCCGCCGAGCGGAGCGGTTACCACGCCCAGCACGCCGACCAGTCTGTGCCCGGCGGCGCTCGACTACACGACCACGTACACCGGCGGCTCCGGCAGCGGCGAGTACATCAAGGTCAAGTTCGATACGAGCAAGAACACGTACCAGATGCAGTTTCTGGAGTCGTCGGTGCCGACTTCGGCGGGGCAGATCAACACGACCCGCAAGGGGTTGACCATCGACGGTACGTTCGTCCATCCGACCAACTTGCCGACGCCCGAGCAGAACCGCTGCGCCTTCGTGCTGCAGTCGGGCAAGACGGCGGACAACAGCTACGCGATCACCGTCAATCCGCAAGACCCACCGATGCTGTTTGTCGGTCAGGGCATCGTGGGTGGCGGCATTCCGGGGGCGACGATCCAGTTCGATGGCATCCAGCCGATTCCGGGCGTCGTGATTGGCGCGGTGCCTTCGCGCACGTTCGATTTCTATCCGTTCCTGGGCTTCTCCGAGACGGTGACGGATTTTTCGCAGGTGGCGGGGCGCTACAACCAGGTTGGCGTGCATGTCACACCCACGGGGTCGGGCAACCAGACCTCGGCGCCGCAAGGCTGGCAACCCGATGCCGTCAACTGGACGCAAACGTTGAATGCCGACGGCACGTGTACGGCGGAAGGGATCGACTATTCCTGCCACACGACTGGCACGCCGTGGACGCTGCGTCAGAACGCCGATGGCTCGCAGGACAACGTGTTCGTCAGCAACCCGACCAGCAGCAGCGTGCCGTATCCGTATGTGGGCCAGGTCTCGCCGCTGGTGCTGCTGGCGCCGAGCCAGGCCAAGGGCATTCTGATTGCCGGCAAGCTCAACGGCCAGGTGGTACCGGTGGTGATCCGTGTCGGCTACTCGCATAGCGATGCCGCGAACCTGCTGGCTTCGGTGGCGGATGACCAGATCGGTATCTCGATCCTGTCGCCCGCAACGGCGATCCCGGCCAACGCGCTCAAGGGTGGCTATGTCGGGGCGACCAGCGGCTCGGCTTGCGGCGTGGTCACCAACAACGGGCCGAGCGGTGCGCCTGCCAGCGGCAACGGCTTGAACGCGACGATCGATCACCCGGAACTGTCGGGCTCCTTCAGCGGTGGCTTCTTCCACGCCAATGCCGGCAACTGCAGCGACGGCACAGCCGTGTCGTCGCTGGCCGCCAACTACACCTCGACGCTGTTCCAGAACGGCACCGCCGCCTTCATCAACCCGCTTACGTCACGTGTGACGGCGCAGTTCGGGCTCGACTACACGCAAAGCTCGCCGGGCAAGTTGATCGTGACCGCGCAGAACGATTTCAACGCGCAGGGCGCCAGCGGCAACGTTGCGCTGTTCAAGGCGGGCGATACGGGCGTGGCGGTCAAGGTGGGCAACGTGTACGCGATGCTCATGAACAACAACAAGTACAACCCGTTCTTCACGGTCGGTGCATTCGTCCAGTGAGGCGCGAAGCAACGAAACCACATGCGGCGGCGTGCGTGCCCTGTGCACGCTGCGCTGCCGCGGCTGAACAACAACATGGAGGAGACGCAAATGCAATGGCGTAAATGGTTGGTGGTGCTCGCTTGCGTACCGATGGTGACGGCGTGCGGAGGAGGCGGGGATGATTCGCCGGCCCCGGTGATCCAGCGCCTGTGTCCGCAGGCCATCGACTACAACACCGTGTTCACCGGCGGGTCGGGTTCGGGCGAACTCGTGAAGGTGCAGCTCGACACGACGAAGATGACGTACCAGATCACGTATCTGGCCTCGCCCATTCCGGTCAAGACGGGCACCGTGGCGCCCACCCGCGATACGGCGCCCAACAACGTGCAGACCGGCACCCTCACGCAAGAGACGGCGCTGCCGACCGAGAAGCTGAACCAGTGCGCGTTCCGCCTGAACAATGCAAGCCTCGATCCGAACCGTCCGGCGCGGTTCTTCCTGGGGCAGGGCGTGCTGGGCGGCACGATACCCGGGGCGATGATCCAGTTCGACGGCATTGTCGGCGTGGGCAAGATTCCGCAGACCACGTTCCCGTATTACCCCTTCATTAGCTTCTCGAACACCGAGACCGATCTGAACAAGATCGCGGGCAACTACAACCAGCTCGGCTACCACCAGGTGCCGTCGCAGAACTTCTCGCAGCAGGCGGTCGATGCGCGTTTCACCATCAACGCGGACGGCACCTACACCGAGTGCGACAACCTGGGCGTGAAGAACGGCGGGGCGTGCCTGACGTCAAGCGCGACGGTCAACCAGAAGCTGACATTGCGCGGCGATGCGCCGGCCTTCACCACGCTGAACTATCAGCCGCAGGTGCCGGCAACGGTGTCGTCGCTCGATCCGGCCAAGGCAGGCAAGGGCGTGATGATCGTGGGCAAGCTGTACGGCCAGCTCGTGCCGATCTTCATTCGCGTGGGTGCGGCCAATTCCGATCTGACGGCTGGCCCCCCGGTGGCGGATGACGAGTCCGGCATTTCCATCATGGCGCCGGTCGGCAACATCGCGCAGGGCTCGCAAGACGGCGAATACACGGGTGTGGACAGCACGTTCAACTACCGTGCCACGGCGCTGGTGGGGGCGCAGGCCACGATGCTCGATCCGTTCAACGCATCGCAGGCAGCGCTGGCGCGACCGCTGAACCTCGACTTCACGCAGACCGTCCCGGGCGTGATCCGCACCACGCAGACCAGCGCACCGGCCGGCTCGGCCCCGACGGGCAAGCTGATCTTTACCGGCAAGACCTTCGGCTTCCTGGACATGAGCGATACGAAGAACCCGTACTTCACGGTGGGCGCTTTCGTGCAGTGACGTTTCCGGAATAACACGCCACGGGGCGCGGCACAGACAACCGCGCTCCGCTCAGAACAACAGGAGGAAGCATCATGAAGAAACTGACTGTCGCATTGATGGCGGCCTGCGCATCCGCAGGTGCCATGGCGCAGCAGGCCGGTGACAACGTGGCAACGGTGGGCTGGTTCCACATCATGCCGCAGGACTCGAGCAACAACCTGACCACCAGCGTGATCAACGCGCCGATCAATGATCCGCTGCGCTTGCCGGGCAGCTTCACGTCGCCCAACAGCGGGCTGCGCGTGAGCAACGCCAACACGCTGGGCCTGACGCTCACGCACTTCTTTACCGACAACATTGCGCTGACCACGATTGCGGGCGTGCCGCCCGAATTCAAGCTGACCGGGCATGGCGTGATCCGCGCGCCCGGGCCCGCGGGCGCCCTCGGCCACGTCGATCTGGATGATCCATCCAATCAGCCGGCCGTGCGCAAGGCGCGCCAATGGAGCCCCGGGGTCATCCTGCAGTGGTACTTCGGGCACGCGCAGTCGACGTTCCGTCCGTTCGTGGGCGTGGGCGTGGTCTACAGCTTCTTCACCAACATCGAGCTGAATCCGTACTTTGCGGCGGCGGTGAATCGCGAACTGGGCAGCGTGCTGGCAGCGGGAGCGGGCAAGCCTGGGCCGACGTATGTCGAAGGGAAATCGTCCTCCTCGTGGGCGCCGATCTTCAACCTCGGGGCGAGCTACGCGATCAACAAGCAATGGGCCTTGACGGCAACGGTCTCGTATCTGCCACTCAAGACCGAAGCGGCAACCGTCATCAAGGCGGCGGACGGCACCACGCTGGCCACCACCAAGACCACCCTCAAGGCCAATCCGATCATCACGTTCGTTGGGGTGTCGTACAAGTTTTAGCTGGGTGTCGGCTGTCTGCGCCTGGCTAATTGGCGCGGCGTGAATCGAGCGGGAACCGGTTTGCGTCGCATTCTTAAGGCGGTTTCTACCGTCAGTTCTAGTGAGGCAATAAATGAGCACACGTAAAGTCGTATCTCTTGCAGTTGCACTCGCACTTGCCACCGTAGCAGCCACACCCGCACTTGCCGTCACCGTTTCGCGTGTCGATGGTCAAGCCATGAACCCAAATGGCGAGCCGTTCTCGGTGACCGGCCAGACCACGCTGTCCAAAGGCTCCATCAGCGCCAATTGCACAGCGACCTTCACCGGCACGATCACGCCTACGGGCATCGTCAACATCACGTCCACATCGTTTACCGGCGGCGGGACGTGCGGCCTCATCTCGGGAACGGCCAGCAGCTCCAACCCGTGGACGGGCCAGGCCGACAGCACCACCCAGCTGTCGATCAACAATGCGGCGGTCAGCGTGTTCCTGCTGGGTAGCTGCGGCCCCAGCAAGGTCGTGACCGCCTGGAACGATCCGAACTCGTCGCTCACGTTCACCAATGCGCTGCTCACGCCGGACTGCACGGTGAGCGGCACGGTGGTGTCGACGCCGAAGTTCCACGTGCAGTAAGCACGTACCCGGTTGACGGGCGGTTGCGCAGCCGCCGTCGATTGGTCTGAAGCATGGGCCCGGCATGTCGGGCCTTGTTTCTTTTGGGATGCGTATTTCTCTCTGGGCAATACCCCTGTCGTCAATGGCGGCAACGCAATATGCTGGGCGGTGGCATGATCCGGCTTTCGCCGCTGCACCGGGGCAGCGGTCTTTCCCAGGAGCCAAGACATGCGTTTGCTCACCTCTGCCGCCGTGGCCGCCGCGATGGCGGCGTCCATCGGATTTGCTCACGCCCAAACCGCAGCATCCGCTGTGGCTGCCACCGCTGTCAGCACTGCCGCTACGCAACAACGCACCCAGGTGCCCGGCTATTACCGCATGGCAATGGGCGACGACGTTGTGACCGCGCTCTACGACGGCTACACCGATCTGCCCGCCAAGACCTTGCTCGGCCTGAATGCGAAGTCGGTGCAGAGCCTGCTGGCACGGATGTTCGTATCGAACACGCCAGGGATGCAGACGGCGGTGAACGGCTTCCTGATCGACACCGGCGCCAAACGCATCCTTGTCGATACGGGGTCGGGCACGTGCTTTGGTCCGACGATGGGCGGCCTGGCCGGCAACGTCCGTGCGTCCGGCTACCAGCCCGAGCAGATCGACGCCGTGCTGTTGACGCACCTGCATCCGGACCACGCATGCGGCCTGTTGACGCCGCAAGGCCAACCGGCCTTCCCAAATGCGCAGGTGTATGTGGCCGCGCCAGAAGCCGATTTCTGGTTGAGCGAAACGATCGCTGCTTCCAAGCCGACCGACATGCAACCGTTCTTCAAGATGGCACGCGACTCGGTGGCGCCATATGCCGCCGCGGGCAAGCTCAAGCAATTCAAGCCGGGCGACGAGGTCGTGCCGGGCGTACGTTCGGTGATCGCCAACGGGCATACGCCGGGGCATAGCGGCTATCTGTTTGCCTCGAAGGGACACAGCCTGCTGGTGTGGGGCGACATCGTGCACAGCCACGCGGTGCAGTTCCAGCACCCGGAGGTCGCGTTCGAATACGACGTCGACAAGAAGGCCGCCATTGCCTCGCGACGCAAGCTGTTTGCGGAAGCAGCGCGGGACAAGCTCTGGGTGGCCGGCGCACATTTGCCGTTCCCGGGCCTGGGTCACGTGCGCCGCGACGGCAACGCCTTCGCTTGGGTGCCGATCGAATACGGCCCGCTGCGCACGGACCGCGCAGATTGATTTCGGATTGTTCGATTAAGCGCCTGCCGGCCGCTTCATCTTGCAAGTGGTCGGCAGATCCAGGTCTTTGGCCGCGGTCGTGCTCTCCGTCTTGTGGCCCCATTGGGTGCCGTCGTAGCCGACCTTGACGGTCTTTCCGTCCACCGGCGCGATCGTCGAGACTACTTGCGGGAGCAGCAACTGGTGGTCGACCTTGCGCATCGTGACGTCGCCGAGAAAGCTCTGCTTCTGCATGCCTTCCAGCGCCAGCGCAATCTTTAGCGGATCGGTCGAATTGGCTTTGCGGATGGCGTCCGTCACCAGTTCGACAGACAACACAGTGCGCGGCGCGAAGTGCTCCCCAGCGGGCGTCTGCCGTACGCGCGCATCCATCTGCATCAGTTGCGCGTTGCCATTGCCGGGCGTCCATTCCGACACCCAGGTCACCTTGCCGATCTTGGCCTGCGATACGGCAAGCACGGTGCCCGGCGCGCCCGCGCCACTGTGGTTCAGATAGCGTACGTCGTAGCTCATGTCGCCGGCGGCCTTGATGAGCAGGTTCAGGTCTTGCCCCCAGTTGCCGGTGAGGAGTGTGTCAGCGCCCGTCGCCTTGGCCTTCGAGACGTACGGCGCGAAATCCTTCACCTTGCCGATCGGGTGCAGCGTCTCTCCGGTGAACTGCACGTCGGGCCGTGCGGACGAGATCATCTGCTTGCCCAACGACGCCCACAGCCGGCCGTGCGCGTAGTCCTGGTTCAATGAATAGACCTTGCGGATATCGGGCTGCGTCTTCACGAAGTTGGCCAGCGCGCGCATCTTCATCGCCGTGTTGGCCTCGGTGGCGAAATGCCAGAAGCTGCAATGCGCGCCGGTCAGGTCAGGGTCGATCGACGCGTAGTTGATGATCAGCACGCGGCTGTTCGGATTGCGCTCGTTGTGCTTGGTGGCCGCATCCACCATGGCGGCCACGACGGAGGAGCCCGAGCCGCCGGTGAAGACGATCTTCGCACCGGCGTCGATGGCGCTCTGCAGCGCCGACAGACTGTCTTGCGCCGAGAGCTTATTGTCGTAGGTCGACAGCTCGTAGCGCGCACCATTCAGCACGCCTTGCGGTTGTGCGTTGGCGTCGTCGATGCCGAGTTTCAGATTCGCCAGAAACTGCTCGCCCACATTCGAGAGCGGCCCGCTCAGCTGATCGATGAACGCCACCTTGATTGGCGCCGTGTCGGCGGCGTAGGTCGGGTGTGCGAACAGTAACGTTGCCGCACAGGCCGATGCGGACAACAGACGGGCAAAGCGGATCGCTGCGGGCATGTCTCCTCCTTGTGTGTGTTCTCGGCTACCAGGTGTCGATGAAGCGGCGTGTGGCGGGGTCGCGTGCGTGCCGCGGCTGCGCAGGCGGCGTCGATTGCAGCCCGCGCAACAGCCAGCGGCGCGTATCGGCCGGGTCGATCACGGCGTCGATTTCGAGATAACTGGCGATGTTGAGCGCGCGGCCTTCCTCGTAGGCGGCATCGACCATCTTGCGGAACAGCGCCTCGCGCTCGGCAAGGTCTTCCACCGCTTCCAGCTCTTTGCGATAACCCAGGCGGATGGCGCCTTCGATGCCCATGCCGCCAAACTCGCCACTCGGCCACGACGCGGTGAAGAACGGCGCGTGGAAACCGCCCGCGGCCATGGCCATCGCCCCGAGGCCATAGCCTTTGCGCAGCACGACGGTGAAGAAGGGCACACGCAAGTTGCCCGCCGTCACGAACATGCGGCTGACGTGGCGCACGGTGGCGGTCTTTTCCGCGTCCGGCCCGACCATGAAACCCGGTGTGTCGCACAGCGAGACGATGGGCAGATCGAACGCGTTGCACAACTGCATGAAGCGTGAAGCCTTGTCGGCGGCGGCGGAATCGATGGCACCGCCCAGATGACGTGGGTTGTTGGCGATACAGCCGAAGGCGCGCCCTTCAATGCGGATCAGCGCGGTGATGATGCCCACGCCAAACGCCTGACGCAGTTCCAGAACCGAACCCGTGTCGGCCAATGCATCGATCACGGCGCGCATGTCATAGCTGCGCATGCGGTTTTCGGGAATCACATGGCGCAGGTGGCGCACATCGCCGGCTTCCCAGTGGGCGAGCGCCCCCTGGAAATAGCTCAGATAGCGGCGCGCGGCGTCGACCGCTTCGGTCTCGTCTTCGACGAGCACGTCGATCACGCCGTTCGGCGCCTGCACGCTCACGGGGCCGACCTCTTCGGGCGCGTAGACGCCAAGGCCGCCGCCTTCAATCATGGCCGGGCCGCCCATGCCGATGGTCGCGTCGCGCGTGGCGATGATCACGTCGGCGCAGCCGAGCAGCGCAGCGTTGCCCGCAAAGCAGCGGCCCGAGACGATACCGACGGTCGGCACCAGCCCCGAAAGACGCGCGAAGTGGATGAAGGTCGGGCAGTCCAGGCCGCTGACGCCACGCTTTTCCGTGTCACCCGGCCGACCGCCGCCGCCTTCGGCAAACAGCACAACGGGCAGCTTCCATTGCTGCGCCAGTTCCAGCGCACGGTCGGTCTTCTTGTGATTGAAGGTGCCCTGGGTGCCCGCCAGCACGGTGTAGTCATACGCGAGCACCATGCAGCGCGCGTCCTGATCAGGGAAGTGCGCGCCGTTGACGGTGCCAATGCCGGTGATGATGCCGTCAGCCGGTGTGGAGCGAATCAAGTCATCGAGCGCGCGCCGTTGACGTTGCGCAGCGATGGCGAGCGCGCCGTACTCGATGAATGAGCCGGCGTCGCACAGGTAGGCGATGTTCTCGCGCGCGGTGCGCTGGCCGGTCTTGCGGCGGCGGGCAACGGCCTCGGGGCGGTTCGCGTCGAGGCCGAATGCATGGCGGTCGATGACGGCCTGCAGGTCGGGGCGAATGCGGTCGAGGTCGATCTCGGTATCGGCGGCTGCGGCGTCATGTTGTGCGTCATCGGGCTGCAGCACGGCCAGCGGCTGGCCTTGGCGCACCGTTGCGCCCGACTGCGCGCAGACCTGCAGCACACGACCGGCTGCAGGCGCGATGACGACGTGCTCCATCTTCATCGCTTCAATCACGGCCAGCACGTCGCCACGCGCAACCATGGCGCCGGCTTCTGCGTGGATCTGGATGAGCGCGCCATCCATTGGGGCAGTGAGCACTTCAGCGTCGTCAGGAAGCTCATCGAGGAATGACGTTGCGGGCGTCAGGTCGGGGGTGGCGACCGATGTGGCGTGCAGTGCGGGATGCGCTTCGCTGTTGCCGGCGGCCAAGTCGGCGAGCTTTACATCGAGGAACTGCGTGTGCACAGCGTTGGCCTGCACGTCGGCGTCGCGCAGCAGGTCCTGCAGCAGTCGCTTGTTGGTGACAAGCCCTTCGATGCGGAATTCGCACAGCGCGCGGTACGTCTGTGCCAGCGTCTGCGCATATGTGCCGTGCGGCGCGTGGACGATCAGTTTGGCCAGCAGCGAGTCGAAGCGCGGATTCGGACGGTAGCCCGCGTAACCGCAGGTGTCGACGCGCACGCCTGGGCCATTCGGTGGTTCGAATGCGGTGAGCGTGCCGGTGGACGGATGCGGTTGTCCTGATGCATCGATGGTCTCGGCATTGATGCGCACTTGCACGGCATGGCCGCGCGGTGCGATGGGTCGCTCAAGCCCCAAATCCGTGAGCGACGCACCTTGCGCCAGTGCCAGCTGTGTCACGACCAGGTCGACACCCGTCACCATCTCCGTGACGGTGTGCTCGACTTGCACGCGCGGGTTGGCTTCCATGAAGTAGAAAGTGGCGTGCGGCTTGCCCGCGCCTTCCACGAGAAACTCGAACGTGCCGATGCCGGTGTAGCCTGCCGCTTTGGCGAGCGTGACGGCAGCATCGGCAATGCGCGCACGCAGCGCCTCGTCCAGCGCGGGGCTGGGCGCAATCTCAATCAGCTTCTGGTGACGTCGCTGCAGGCTGCATTCACGCTCACCGAGGTGCACAACGTGGCCATGCGCGTCTGCAACGATCTGGATTTCGATATGGCGCGGCGAGGGCACCAGCGCTTCCACATAGACGTCGCTGCCACCACCTGCGGCAGTGGCTTCAGATACGCAGCGTGCATACGCGTCGGCAATCGCCTGCGCATCGTGCACGGCACGCATGCCGCGTCCGCCGCCGCCGGCCACGGCCTTGATCATCATGCCGTGCGAGGGCGGCAGCGCCGCGAAGAAGGCGCGCGCATCTTCAAGCGTGGTCGAGCCTTGTGTGCCGCTGACGATGGGAATGCCTGCCTCGTGCGCAAGCGCCCGCGCACGAGCCTTATCGCCGAAGAGTTTGAGCACGCGCGGTGATGGTCCGATGAACTGCACCCCGGCCTGTGCGCACTCGCGCGCGAAGGCGGCGCTCTCGCTCAGAAAGCCATAGCCGGGGTGGACCGCATCGGCGCCGACGGCGCGTGCGGCCGCAAGGATGGCCGCACCGTCGAGATATGCGCGCGGGCCGGTGCCGGGCAAGGGCGCAGCTTCATCGGCGCGTAGTGGATGCAGCGCGTCGCGATCGTCTTCGGAATAGACGGCGACCGAGGGCAAGCCGATCGTGGCGGCTGCGCGGGCAATGCGAATGGCGATCTCGCCGCGATTGGCGATCAGCAGTTTGCGAAACGTCATGGAACGGGTGTGGGTTAGATCTGTTCAGCGAGTGGTGCGAGATCCTGCTTGCGCACCTTGCCGGTAGCCGTGAGTGGCAGCGCGTCGACGATGCGCACGACGGGCACCTTGTAGACAGCCATGTTGTCGCGGCACCAACTGGTAAGGGTGGCGTCATCCAATGTGCCCACGGCCTCGGGCCGCAGCATCACGAAGGCGACGGGAAGCTGGCCGCGTTGTTCGTCGGCGCGGCCCACCACGGCAGAACCGAGGATGGCCGGATGCTTGCCGAGCATAGCTTCGATCTCCGCCGGAAATACGCTCATGCCGTTGACCTTAAGCATCTCTTTGCGGCGGCCGAGATAGTGGACATAGCCGTGCTCGTCGATGCAGCCGATGTCTCCGGTGTGAAACCAACCGTTGCGCAGGGTTTGCGCGGTGGCGTCCGGCTTGTTCCAGTAGCCTTTGAGCAGCGTCGGCGTGCGTACGCAGAGTTCGCCTTCGGCGCCGATCGGCATCAGCTCGTGCGTGTCGAAATCGCAGATCTTGAAGTCGGTGCCCGGCACCGGCAGACCCACGAAAATCGGTTGTGACCGGAGGTCGAAATCGTCGTCCTGCATGCCGACCGTGAAGCTGTTGCAGGTCTGCGTTTCCGTCATGCCCCAGGCGCTCTCGGCCATCATCGAGCCGGTCAGTTCACGCCACGCACGGCGGTACTCGGGGTTGAGCTTTTTTACGAACGACGACACGCCCGTATGCCGCAGCGAGCGTAAGTCGTAGGCATGCACACGAGGATGCGCCATCACCTCGGCGGCGCTGTCGACCAGCATCGAGCCGTTGGTCACGCGGTAGCGCTGCACGCCAGCCATGAAGGCCTCGGCATCCCAGCGCGCCAGCAACACCAGCGGTACGCCAAGGAAGGCAGGGAAGATCAGACCGGTGTTCTCGCCCGCAATCCAGAACTGCGGATAGAAGCTGAGCATGACGGTGTCGGCATCCGCGCGCAGCGACACGGCCGAGAACGCGGCGGCCATATCCACCATGTCGCCCTGCGTGTGGATGCAGCCCTTCGGCAGCCCCGTCGTGCCGCCGGTGTAGTTGAGCGCGGCAACTGTATCGAGTGAGGCAGGCGGCAGGGGAATCGGCGTGGTCTGTGCCAATGCGGGCAACAAGTCGATCGCATCGTCGCAGGCCACCGGCGGTTCGGTCAGCATTGCGGGGAGCGGCAGCGTCGGCTCCGCGGGCAGCACGTCTGCGTAACGGGTGACGAAAACGTGCTCGATCGATGTTTCGGTACGCACGTCACGCACCAGGGGCATGAGGCGATCCAGCGCGACGATGGCCCGCGGTGTGGCGTCGCTCAATGCATGCATCAGCTCGGCGCGCTGCGACAGCGGGCTGATCGGCACATACACAGCACCCAGTTTGAGGATGCCGAAAAACACCGCATTGAATTGCGGACAGTTCGACAGGAACACCGCCACCCGGTCGCCTGCGTTAATGCCGTGCTGCGCGAGCAGCGCGGCAAAGCGGTCGGACAGATCGTCAAACTGGGCGAACGTTGTGTCGTGCCCGTAGAAGTGGATGGCCGGTTTGTCTGGCGTGGTGCGTGCCCAGTGCCGCAGGTAGTCGGTGAGGGCTACGCGCCCGATTGGATAATGCGGCTCACGTGGGGTATCCACCGGCCATGCGCGCGCCCAGAGCGCGCGAACGCGGCCGAGATACTCGGACTCGTCCATCGCCAAAGCTTGTCTCCGTTGGGTTGTGCAGTGCGTGCGCACAGCGGCGCCGCACTCTCTATACTAAAAAGTAATTTTTTATACCAACGGGTAAGAATATAGAAAGCGTTCTTTGATGCGTCAAGCATTTAAGAGCAATGCTGTCGCCAGATGCGCGTATGCCACGGCGCATACGCGGGCGGCATGCGAAAATATGCGCCATGTCCATCGTCCGCAAATCTGTCGTTCCCGACGTGCAACCGTCTGGTGAATCCGAGGCCCCCGAAGCCTCTGGCGTCACATCGCCGGTCACGCGCCCGCACATCGCCGAGCGGCAGGAGGCCCGCCGCCGGCAGATTCTCGACACAGCCGCGCAGCTCTTCTTCACCAAAGGCTATGCCGGCATGACGATGAGCGACCTCTGCAGCGCGCTCGGGGTGACCAAGCCGGCGGTGTACTACTACTTCACCGACAAGTACGAGATCTTCGACATCCTGTGCCGTGAGGCCGCGCAGATCTGCCTGTCGGCCATCCGCGAGACGGCCGATCCGGCGCTGCCAGTGCGAGAGCGTTTGCAGGCGTGTCTGCTGGAAATGGCGCGCCGCTGCATTGCCTGCCATTACGCCGCTGCGCTGACGTATCGCGATCGGCAATACCTGCGCCCCGAAACGGTGGAGTGGCTGCACGGCATGTCGCGGGCGTATTACCGCGATCTCTATGCGCTGCTCGACGAGGGCAAGCGCGCCGGCGTGTTTGACTTTGGCGATGCGCGCGTCGCCGCGCACTCGATGGGCGGCGTCATGGGTTTCATGTACACCTGGCATGACCCGTCGCGCATCGATGCCGAGGTGCTGGCGGTGGAGCTGTCGGGCGCCATGATGAAGATCATTTTGCCGGCCGCCCCGGCATCTGGCGCTAAGCGCGCGTCTTGAGCGCCGCGCCGGCCGGCGCCTTCGGCAACGCAGGCAGGCGGAAGACTTCGGGCGTCATCAGGTCGATGCCACAGTCGAGCGTCTCAACCCATTCGATGAACCGGTTGACCATGGCTTTGCCACGGAAGGCTTGGCCGTGCTGCGGCACGATCCATTCAATATCGAGCCCTCGCACCATCTGCGCCCACAGCCGGCACACGCGGTTGCCGCTCATGTAGCGGCGGTGGAAGGGCGCCATCAGCGGCAGGTGCGCGTCAAAATCTTCCACGGGCTTGGCGGCCACATTGGCGTGCACCATCGAGGCCCCCAGATCGCCCGAGAACAGGATGCGCGACACCGGATCGTAGAACTGGAAATTGCCTTCCGAATGCAGGAAGTGCGCCGGCACTGCCAACAGATGCGATTGCCCCAGCGGAATCGCCATGCCCGTATCCGGGATCGGCACGATGCGGCCCTCGGTCTTGCCGACGCTGCAGAAGTGCGGCAGAAAGCGTTCCCACACGCGGGAGATCAGGATGTCGCAGCTTGAGCTTGTCAGCCACCGTCCTGCCGAGGCGACGATGTCGGGGTCTGCATGCGAGGCCAGCACGTAGTCGAGCTGCTTGGGCGGAAAGTACCGGTTCATCGCCAAAAACAGCGCGTTGTAGGTCATCTGACCGCCCGGATCGATCAGCGCGCCGTGGCCGTGATCGACGATGAGGAACTGGTTCGTCTGCACCGGCAGGTCGTCGTGATCGTCGACCAGATCCGAAAACATCAGGCAGACGTGCTCGGGCGTTTCGTAGAGCGTGGTGACCATGGGAGAGGGCGGCGCGCGGTTGGAATGTTTCGATGGTCGCGCAGCGCGTGCCCGTCACACTTGATCCGTGTCAAGGCAGCCGTGGTGCCGGCAGTGGCCTGGGCGAGCCTGTCATCCGTCCGGGGCCGGGTGTCACGTGATAAACTTTTGATTTTTAACGCTTTGCGCGAGCCGCACGCGGGATCGTCCGCTTGGGTCTGGCGCGCCGCCATGCCAACCGGCATGCCGCATCTCCCCCTATGAATACTGCAACGATGTCTGAAGCGTCAGAAGCGCCGGCCAATGAATCGGTGACATTCGACAGCTTCGGCCTGCATCCGGACGTCCTCCGCGCGCTGACCGAAAGCGGTTACACCAAGCCCACACCCATTCAGGCCGCCGCCATTCCGGTGGTGACCGCCGGTCGCGACGTCATGGGCGCCGCACAAACCGGCACCGGCAAGACCGCCGGTTTCTCGCTGCCGATCATCCACAACCTGCTGCCCGACGCCAACACGAGCGCGTCGCCGGCGCGCCACCCGGTGCGGGCGCTGATTCTCACGCCCACGCGCGAGCTTGCCGACCAGGTATATGACAACGTCGCCAAGTACGCGAAGTACACGGCGCTGCGCTGCGCCGTCGTGTTCGGCGGTGTCGACATGAACCCGCAGACCGAGCAATTGCGCCGCGGCGTGGAAATCCTCGTTGCCACGCCGGGTCGTCTGCTCGATCACGTGCAGCAGCGCAGCGTGAACCTGTCGCAAGTGCGCATGCTGGTGCTGGACGAAGCCGACCGCATGCTCGACATGGGCTTCCTGCCCGACCTGCAGCGCATCATCAACCTGCTGCCGGCTCACCGCCAGACGCTGCTGTTCTCGGCCACGTTTTCGCCGGAGATCAAGAAGCTGGCCGCGAGCTACCTGCGTCATCCGCAAACCATTGAAGTGGCACGCAGCAACGCCACGGCAGAGAACGTCCGCCAGGTCATCTACACGGTGCCGGACAACCACAAGCAAGCGGCGCTCGTGCACCTCTTGAAGCAGCGTGCGGATCAAGGTCTTCCGCGCCAGTGCATCGTGTTCTCCAACAGCAAGATCGGCTGCTCGCGCCTGGCGCGCGCGCTGGAGCGCGAAGGCATCAACGCCAACGCCATCCACGGTGACAAGACGCAGACCGAGCGCATGCAAACGCTTGAAGCATTCAAGCAAGGTACCGTTGACGTGCTGGTGGCCACCGACGTGGCGGCGCGCGGTCTCGACATCTCGCAGATGCCGTGCGTGATCAACTTCGACCTCCCGTTCAACGCGGAAGACTACGTGCACCGTATCGGCCGCACGGGCCGTGCCGGTGCTTCCGGTGATGCACTGTCGCTGTTCGCGCCGGGCGATGAGCGTTTCCTGGCCGACATCGAAAAGCTGATCAAGCGCAACCTGCCACGCGAGCAACTCGCTGATTTCGATCCGACCGGCGAGCAGGCGCGTGACCGTGAACGTCGTGAGCGAGACGAGAAGCGTGCCCGCGGAGAAGTCCGCCGCGCCCGTGAGCGCGATGAGCGTAATGGCGCCCGCGTGCTCGATCACACCATCGTGCGCCCGGCATTCCGCCCATCGGACGACCCGTTCTTCAATCGCCCGTACGAATCGTCTCTGCCGGCGGAGTCGGCAGAGGCTGCCAAGCCGGCACAAGCGACCGGACATCCGCGCAGTGCCAAGCGCCCGATCGCGGCGCTGCTCGGCGGCGTGCCGCGTAAGCGCTAAGTCAGTCGACCCAAGACGGCGGTGCTCCCGCCGCCAGGGTCAATTGCATCAGGCCGGTTGTGCCAGGCGATTGGCCCATGCCGGGACGGCGTCCCGGTAGAACCCCTCCACATCCCCCGCGCGAATGTCCAGCCCCAGGTGTTGGGCCGCTTCCGTCAACGCGGCCAGCGGTTGATTGCGGCTGATGGCGCGCGCGCCCGTCTGCTTGCTGAGTTTCTCGCCGTCGGCGTTCACCACCACGGGCACGTGCAGGTAGCGCAGCGCGGGCAGCCCCAGCAGCTGTTGCAGGTAGATCTGGCGCGGCGTCGAGTCGAGCAGGTCGGCACCGCGCACGACATCCGTGATCCCTTGCGTCGCATCGTCCACCACCACCGCAATCTGGTACGCCCACATGCCGTCTGCGCGCTTGAGCACAAAGTCGCCTACGGCTTCAGCCAGGTTCTGGCATTGCGTGCCTTGCCAGCGATCGTTGAAGCAGATGGTGGCGGCGTCGGCATCCGGCACACGCACGCGCCAAGCGCGCGGCGGGCGGCCGTGCAGTCCGTTGCGGCACGTGCCGGGATAGATCAGGGTCTGGTGACGCACGTGGCCGTTGGCGTCGATGCTGGTGACGGAATCCGCAATCTCACGGCGCGTGCAGCCGCACGGGTAGAGGCTGCCGCTGGCCTGCAGTTGCTCCAGCGCCTGTTCAAAGCGGGATAGGTGCGTACTCTGCCACTGCGGGGCTTCGTCGGGAATGAGCCCGAGCGCATCCAGCGTGGCGAGGATGTCGCGATCGGCGCCGGGCACGTTGCGTTGGAAGTCGATGTCTTCAATGCGCACGAGCCACGTGCCGCCATGTACACGTGCATCCAGCCAGCTTGCCAGCGCGGTGACCAGCGAGCCGATATGCAACGGCCCCGTGGGCGAGGGCGCAAAGCGGCCGCGGTATTGGCCCCGCGACGCATTGGTGGATTCCGGAAAATCGAGATTGGCTTGGGACAACGCAACGCTCCAGGCTCAGAAGCCGATGCCGCTATTGTGCGCGATTTGTCCGCCTGAGACGCCTACTGCATCATCAGGGCCTGCCCCAGGCGCGGGTCTTCCAGCTTGTCGACCCACCATTGCAGCGCCTTGCCGCGCATGTTGTTGCGCCACGCAACCTGAAACGTGCCCGCACGCTTGTCTTCGGTGGTTTCCTTGGCGATCAGCACGCCGGAATCCAGATACGGTTGCGCCAGGGGCACCGGCAGCCAGCCGCAGCCCAGGCCACGAATCTGCGCCTGCACCTTGTCTGCCATGGACGGCACGACCAGCGTGTCTTGTCCAGCCATCACACCGATGGTGCGTGCGGGCAGATTGCGCGATGTATCTCCCACGGCAACGATGCGATGTCGCGTGATGGCAGTTGCCGGCAACGGCTCGTCCATTTGCGCCAACGGGTGATGCGCCGCCACCGCAAAGATGAACGGGATGTTGCCCACCGTGCGCGTCTGGATACCCTGCACCTGCATCACCTGTGCCGGCCCGATCAGCAAGTCCGCGCGGCCGGAGAGAAGGGCGTCCCACGTGCCGGCCAGCACCTCCCGACAGAAGCGCAATCGCGTGGCGGTGTTTTCGGCGTAGAAATCCTGGATGACGGGCATGAGTGCGCGAAAGTGCACGAGATCGTCGACTACGATGGTCAACGTGGCTTCCCATCCGGTGGCAAGGCGTTTGACGCGGCGCGCGAGTTCGTCCGCGGCCTGCAGCAGGTGACGGCCTTCGTCGAGCAGCGCACGGCCAGCCGGCGTGAGTTCCGCCCGGTGGCGCCGTCGGTCAAACAGCAGGACATCGAGATCGTCTTCAAGCTTGCGCACTACATAGGTGAGGGCTGACGGCACTTTGCCCAGTTCGTGCGCCGCGGCGGCAAAGCTGCCTTTGCGTTCGATCGCGTCCAGCACTTCCAGAGATTCCAGCGATAGCGCCATGTTCAGAATTTTTGATGTATTGAATCAAAGCCGTACCGCTCAACTATAGCCAATCTGCGTACCATTCACACATCGACGCAGTAATTCGGATAGGAGATTCATCAAAATGATTGAAATCCGCCCCTCTCAAGATCGCGGTTACGCAGACCACGGCTGGCTCAAGTCGTATCACAGCTTCTCGTTTGCCGATTACATGGACCCTGAGCACGTCCAGTTCGGCCCGTTGCGCGTCATCAATGAAGACCGCGTCGCAGCCGGCATGGGCTTTGGCACCCACGGCCACCGTGACATGGAAATCATCAGCTACGTGCTCGACGGCGAGTTGGCGCACAAGGACAGCATGGGCAACGGTAGCGTGCTGCGCCCGGGCGACGTGCAACGCATGACGGCTGGGACAGGTGTGCGTCACTCCGAGTTCAACCACGCGCAGGACCAGACCACGCATTTTCTGCAGATCTGGGTGCTGCCCGCGCAAATGAACCTCACGCCGGGCTATGAAGAACGTCATTTCGACGAGGCTGCCAAGCGCGGCAAGCTCGCCCTGATCGCTAGCGCCGATGGTCGTGGTGGTTCGGTGAAAGTCCACCAGGACATGGCGCTCTACGCCGGCAAGTTTGATGGCGCAGAAACTGCGTCCTTGTCAATCGCCGCAGGCCGCCGTGCTTATGTGCACGTGGTGCGTGGCAAGGTGAGCGTTAACGGTCGCACGCTGGTTGGCGGCGACGCAGCCAAGCTGACGCAAGAAGAGGCGGTGACGCTCTCTGGCGGCGAAGGTGGCGAAGTGCTGGTGTTCGATCTGCCGTAATGTTCATGGCGCACCCTGTGTGCGCCATTTTTCTTTTCCGTTGTTCCCCCGCGGTACCCCAACCCCAAGAGGATTCCCATGGCACGAGTTGCAGTTGTTTATCACAGCGGTTATGGCCACACGAAGAAGCAGGCCGAGGCCGTATTTGCAGGCATTCAAGGCGCCGGCGCTGACGCGCATCTGATTTCGGTCACCGACGTCAACGACGACACCTGGGCGCTGCTGGCCGGTGTCGACACGATCGTCTTTGGTGCGCCGACCTACATGGGCGGCGTTTCGGGCGACTTCAAGAAATTTGCCGATGCATCGTCCAAGGCTTGGTTCACGGGCGCGTGGAAGGACAAGATCGCTGCGGGTTTCACGAACTCTGCATCGATGAACGGCGACAAATACGCGTCGATCCAGTACCTGTGGACGCTCTCGCAGCAGCACGGAATGATCTGGGTTGGCACGGGCATGATGCCGGCCAACAGCAAGGCCGCTACGCGCAACGACGTGAACTACCTGGCGGGCTTTGGTGGCGCGCTGGCGCAATCGCCGTCGGATGCGAGCCCTGAAGAAGGTCCGCTGCCGGGCGATCTGGAAACCGCCAAGCTGTTCGGCGAGCGCATTGTTGCCATCACCAACCAGTTTGTGCGCGGCCGTCAGTAAAGCGGATCGCTCAAAGAAAAACGCCGGCATGTCCGGCGTTTTTTGTTGGCGCGCTGTTAAGGCTCAGAAGCGCGTGCCCGCTCCGCAGAACACACCGCGGTTGGATCCACCCTCGCAGCTCGCCGCGCAGCCTGCCAATGCTGTCAGGCACATCGTGGTGACGAGGAGGAGGGCGGCGAGGTGCTTCATGCGGCTGCGCGCGTTTGGCTGCCGGCGCAATGCGGGCAGCGCTGGCCTGGGATGTAGTCGGGAGATTGCTGTTCTTCCGGCGTGACCACGGCGCGGCAGGCGAAGCATTGCTTGGGGCCCGCCGGCAGCAGTTCGGCATTCAGAGCGGTGCGGTGGTCGAACACGAAGCAATCGCCGTCGTAATGGGCGCCGCCCACTTCCTCGAAATATTTGAGGATGCCGCCTTCAAGCTGATAGATGCGCTCGACCCCGATCTCCTGCATGTGGATCGCCGCCTTTTCGCAGCGGATGCCGCCGGTGCAGAACGACACGACCGTCTTGCCGGCAAAGTCGTCCTTGTGCGCGGCAATGGCGGGCGGGAATTCAGTGAATTTCTTGAGGTTGTATTCGACGACGTTCTTGAACGTGCCGACGGCAACTTCATAGTCATTGCGCGTGTCGAGCATCACCACGGGGCGACCCTCGTCGTCGTGGCCTTGGTCGAGCCAGCGCTTGAGATCGGGCGGCGCAACCGACGGCGCGCGGCCCTCTTCCGGGCGGATCAACGGGTGGCGCATGGTGATGATTTCTTTCTTCATGCGCACCAGCAAGCGGCGGAACGGCTGGTGGTCGGACAGGCTTTCCTTCGGCGCCAGGTCAGCAAAACGGGCGTCGGCGCGCAGCCAACTGACGATGCCGTCAATGGCTTCACGCGAGCCGGCCAGGAAGATGTTGATGCCCTCGGGCGCCAGCAGCACGGTGCCCTTCAACTCGCGCGCCTGGCACTCGGCCAGCAGGGCGGGGCGCAGGGTCTCGCGGTCATCGAGGGTGACGAATTTGTAAGCGGAAATATTGACGATCTGCATGTGCTGCCGCGCCATTTTCTGGCGCCTTGGGTAACCCGTTGATTCGTAAGCCGAAATTATAGCCGCCCGCGCAGCCGTGCGGGGTTGTCGATGGTCAACCGGGCACGCCCGGAATGCTTTACGGAAGGTGTCACCCGGTACAATACGCGGATGAATTCGCCGCGCTTCGTCCACCTCCGTCTCCACTCCGAATATTCCGTCGTCGATGGCAACGTCCGTCTGGACGATGCCGTCAAGGCCGCCGCCAAAGACGGCATGGGCGCCCTGGCGCTGACCGATCTTGCCAACGCCTTCGGGCTGGTGCGCTTCTACAAGGAAGCGCGTGGCAAGGGCGTGAAGCCTATCGTCGGCGCCGACGTGTGGATCACCAATCACGACGAGCGCGACAAACCGACACGCCTGCTGTTGCTGGTGCGTGACAAGCAGGGTTACCTGAACCTGTGCCAGTTGCTGGCACGGGCGTGGCTCTCCAACCAACATCGCGGCCGCGCGGAAATCGCCCCCGAATGGTTCGATGAGCCTGGCGTGGAAAACGCCCCCCTGTCCACCGGCCTGCTGGCGCTCTCCGGCGGTATGGCGGGCGATATCGGCATGGCGTTGGCCAATGGAAACGATGCGCTGGCGCGCAAGCTCGCGACGAACTGGTCGCGCGTGTTTCCGGGCGCTTTCTACATCGAACTGCAGCGCGCGGGGCACGCCGGTACCGAGGCCTACATTCAGCAAGCCGTGAAGCTGGCCTCGGCCATGCAGTTGCCGGTTGTCGCCACGCATCCGGTGCAGTTCATGACGCCGGACGATTTCACGGCCCACGAAGCGCGCACCTGCATTGCGGAAGGTGAACTGCTCGCCAATCCGCGCCGTGCCCGCCGTTTCACGACCGAACAGTATTTCAAGACGCAGGACGAGATGTGCGCGCTGTTTGCCGACATCCCGTCCGCGCTGGCCAACGCGGTGCAGATCGCGCAGCGCTGCAACCTCAAGCTGGAACTGGGCAAGCCCAAGCTGCCGCTGTTCCCGACGCCCGATGGCATGTCGCTGGATGACTACCTCGTCCAGCTTGCCAAGGAAGGGCTGGAAAAGCGCATGGAAGTGCTGTTCCCCGACGAGGCCGTGCGCGAATCAAAACGCGCCGAGTACTACGCCCGCCTGGAATTCGAGACCGGCACCATCATCAAGATGGGCTTCCCGGGCTACTTCCTGATCGTTGCGGACTTCATCAACTGGGCGAAGAACAACGGCGTGCCGGTGGGGCCGGGCCGGGGGTCGGGTGCCGGTTCGCTGGTGGCATATGCGCTGGGCATTACCGATCTGGACCCGCTCAAATACAACCTGCTGTTCGAGCGTTTCCTGAACCCGGAACGTGTGTCGATGCCCGACTTCGACATCGACTTCTGCCAGCACGGCCGCGACCGCGTCATCCAGTACGTGAAGGAAAAGTACGGCAAGGATGCCGTCTCGCAGATCGCCACCTTCGGCACGATGGCCGCCAAGGCCGCGGTGCGTGACGTGGGTCGCGTGCTGGACCTCGGCTACAACTTCGTTGACGGCGTGGCCAAGCTGATCCCGTTCAAGCCGGGCAAGCTCGTCACGCTGGAAGAGGCCAAGAAGGAAGAGCCGCTGCTGGCCGAGCGCGAAGCCAACGAAGAAGAGGTCAAGCAGCTGCTGGAACTCGCACAGCGCGTTGAAGGCATGACGCGTAACGTCGGCATGCACGCGGGCGGTGTGCTGATCGCCCCGGGCAAGTTGACCGACTTCTGCCCCCTCTACACACAAGGCGGTGAAGACGCCGGCGTCGTCAGCCAGTACGACAAGGACGACGTGGAAGCCGTCGGCCTGGTCAAGTTCGACTTCTTGGGCTTGACCACGCTCACGATCCTCGACTGGGCCGAGCGCTATATCCGCATGCTCGATCCGTCCAAGGCGGATTGGAACTGCAGCCACATTCCGCTGACGGACAAGAAGGCGTTCGACATCCTGAAGTCGGCCAACACGGTCGCTGTGTTCCAGCTGGAAAGCCGCGGCATGCAGGGCATGCTGAAGGACGCCAAGCCTGACCGCTTTGAGGACATCATCGCCCTGGTAGCGTTGTATCGCCCAGGCCCGATGGACCTGATTCCGAGCTTCTGCGCGCGTAAGCACGGTCGCGAGAAGGTCGAGTACCCCGACCCGCGCGTCGAGCCGGTGCTCAAGGAGACCTACGGCATCATGGTCTACCAGGAGCAGGTGATGCAGATGGCGCAGATCGTGGGCGGATACTCGCTCGGCGGCGCCGACTTGCTGCGCCGTGCAATGGGTAAGAAGAAAGCCGAAGAAATGGCCGAGCACCGCGCGCTGTTCCGCGCGGGCGCGGCCAAGGATGGGCTCTCTACCGAAAAGGCCGATGAAATCTTCGACCTGATGGAGAAGTTCGCGGGCTACGGCTTCAACAAGTCGCACGCGGCCGCTTATGCGCTGCTGGCGTATTACACGGCGTGGCTCAAGGCGCATCACCCGGCCGAATTCATGGCAGCCAACATGTCGCTCGCCATGGACGACACCGACAAGGTGAAGATCCTCTACGACGATGCCCGGGGCAAGAACGGCCTGACCGTGCTGCCGCCGGATATCAACGCGAGCCAGTACCGCTTCGCCCCAACCGACGCCAAGACCATCCGCTACGGCCTGGGCGGCGTGAAGGGCAGCGGTCAGGGCGCGATCGAAGACATCCTGCGTGCACGCGAAGACGGCCCATTCAAGGACTTGTTCGACTTCTGCGAGCGCGTCGACCGCCGCCAGGTGAATCGCCGCACAATCGAAGCGCTGGTGCGCGCCGGCGCCTTCGACAGCCTCAACGCCAACCGCGCACAGCTGCTCGCTTCGATCGGCTTGGCCATGGAAGCCGCCGAGCAGAAGGCAGCGGCCGCCAACCAAGTGTCGCTGTTCGATCTGATGAGCGGTGACGATGCCGAGCAGCATCGCCCCGAACTCGTCGACGAGCCGGCCTGGTCGACCAAGCGCAAGCTGCAGGAAGAAAAGCAGGCGCTGGGTTTCTATCTTTCCGGTCACCTGTTCGACGAATGCCGCGACGAAGTGCGCCGCTTTGCGCGCACGACGCTGGCCGAGCTGGCTCGCGAAGTGACCGACAAGGGCAATGGCGGCGGTTACGGCAACCGCGACGCACGTAACAAGACCGTGGCAGGCGTGATCGTCGGGCAGCGCACGCAGATGACCCAGCGCGGCAAGATGCTGATCGTCATGCTCGACGACGGCTCCGCCAGCGAAGCCACCGAAGTGACGGTCTTCAACGAAGTGTTCGAAGCCAATCGCGCGCTGTTCAAGGAAGACGAAGTGCTGATCGTGCAGGGCAGTGCTCGCCACGACATGTTCACTGGCGGCGTGCGCGTCACGGCCGAATCGGTCATGGACATGACCCAGGCGCGCGCCAAGTTCGCGCGGGCCATCCGGTTGTCGATGAACGGCGATTCAACGGCGGCCAAGCTGCGCGACCTGCTCTCGCCGCATGTGGCGGCGGATGGCAATGGCGTCTCGGTGCGCATCAACTACGTCTGCGAGCAGGCCCGCTGCGAAGCCGTGCTCGGCGACGCCTGGCGCATTGTTCCGAGCGAGGACGCCATCGCCGCGCTGCGTCAGGCGCTGGACGCCGAGAACGTGGCAACGGTGTACGAGTAGTCTGAAGATGGCGCAGGGGGCGCCATCGCCGGGCGCACGCTCGGCAGGACTGCAGTCTCAAATACGATTATTACTAGAGCATCCATGAACGTCGGAATCTCGTGCAACGCGCTGGGCTACAGTGGCGGCAGCGAGCGCTACGCGATGGACCTGGTGCGCGGCCTACATGAGCGCGCCATCCGTCCCGTGTTTTTCGCCAAGATGGTGGACAAGGCGCTTCCCGAATACCGCCAGGTCAAGGCAGTTGCATTGCCCACGCGCAAACTGCCCGGCAAATTCAATGACCACGCGTTCGGCTGGCTAGTGCGCTATCTGGCCAAGCGGGAGCACATCGATCTGATGATCGGCTGCAACCGCACAGGGGCATCCGATATCGCCATTTGCGGCGGTACCCACGTCGGTTATCTCAAGAGCTTTTCCAAAGAGGCCGCCTTCTGGGACCGCCAACAGATCGCGCTGGAGCGCAGAGACTATGTCCGCTCGCACGTTGTTGTTGCGCACTCGCGGCTGATGGCGCAGGAAGTGCTCGACTATTACGACATTCCGGCGGCCAAGGTGAAGACGGTGTATCCGCCGGTGAGCGAGACGAAGTTCTCGCCGGTGAGCGAAGCCGAGCGTCAGCGGCTGCGCGATGAACTGGGCTTTGCAAAGGACCGCGTCACGTTTGTGTTCCCCTCGTCGAGCCACAAGCGCAAGGGCTATCCGCTGCTGGAGGCGTTCTTCTCCAAGACGGATTTGCCGGTGCAACTGGCGGTGATCGGGCGGCCGGTGTCGTCGTCCTCGCCCAACATCCGCTACCTGGGATACCGCAAGGACATCGAGAACGTCTACCGCGCGGCGGACTACACAATCCTTGCTTCGCACTACGAGCCGTTTGGGCTGATTGGCGTGGAGTCCGTGCTGTGCGGTACGCCGGCCGTGCTGGCAGCCAACATCGCCTGCACCGAGGTGATCTCGGAAGAAGGGGCGCCCACCTTCGATCTCGATGATCCAGCCACGCTGGCGCGCACGATTGAAGCCGCTGTTGCCCGTGCGCAGGCCGGCCAAGCGCGCCTGGCGAATCCGCGTGAGCATCTGCGCTATGACCCCAGCATCACTGCGCACATCGATGCCTTGCTGGCGCTTGCACCTGGCGCGGGGGCATTGCGATGAACGGCTCGATGCAACGTGGCCGGACGCTGATATCCAGCGCGCCGGCGGCGCTGGCCGTGTTCGGAATTGCCATCCTCCCGGCTTTCATGCTGTCGGTGCGCGGCGCAGCGTTCCTGTCGTTCTTGCTGCTGCTGGTGGCCGCGTTCTGGTCGATGTTGGCCGCGCCTGCAGAAGTCATGAACCGACTGCGCGCGATGTGGCGCGAACATCGGTGGCTGATCCTGGCCATGGCCGCCATGCCGACTGCGATGCTGGTCAGTGCGCAGCTGAACCCGGCCGCGCCGCGCACTGTGCCGTTTGCCTATGGCAGGCTTTGGTTGTTCGGATTGGCGCTTTTTGCGCTGTTGAAATTGCGGCCTAAACAGCTGGAGAGTGTGCAGTGGGGATGTGTTGCAGGGGCACTGGCGTCGGTTGTGTGGGCCTACCTTGAGTTGCGTGTGGGGCGGCCAGACAAGATCGGCGCGTTCGCCAACACGATCCCTTTCGGCAATCTATCGTTGCTGATGGGGCTGTTCTCTCTGATTTCTATTGGTTGGTCCAAGAGGGACGGCTGGCTGCTTGTTATCTTGCGCGGAGTGGCAGGCGGCGCTGGCCTCTATGCGTCGTACCTGTCCCAGGCGCGCGGTGGATGGATTGCAATCCCCGTACTACTGCTGATCGCCGTGGCGACGCTGCGCCATGTGAGCTGGAAGAAGCGCTTGTCCGCCTTGCTGGTGTTCTTCGCGCTGTTGGCGGCGATATGCGTGTCGTCGAGTATGGTGCGGACCCGCTTTGATCAGGCGATGGGGGACATCCATGCTTATCAAGCTGGCCAGACGAACACCTCTGTGGGCATTCGCTTCCAACTCTGGAAAGCGGCCACGCTGATGTTGACGCGCCATCCGCTCGCCGGGGTGGGAAGAGGCCAATTCGAGCCCGCTCTCAAGGCGATTCATGCGGAGGGGCTGATCACACAGGAAGCGACTGCCTTCGAGCATGCCCACAACGAGTTTCTATACAATGGCGCCACGCTTGGCGTGCTGGGCATCGGCGCATTGTTGGCGCTGTACTTGGTGCCTGCCGCGTACTTTCTGCGCGCTGCGCTGTGCGACGATCGCATCCTACGCACCACGGGAGCGATGGGCCTCACGTTATGTGTCGGTTTCGTATTGTTCGGGCTGACCGAAGTGATGCTGATCATCGCGCAGACGGTCGTGTTCTACAGCGTGATGGTGGCCATATTCACCGCGCATATTCATCGGCGCCGGCAGCAGCTTGGCGCCGCTCCTGTTCTCTGAGATCGCTTTCGCATGTCCGCATCCAATCGAGCCACGCTCGCCGTCATCATCGTCGCCAAGAACGAAGCCGCTGATATCGGCGACTGCATCCGCTCGGTGCGCGACTGGGCGGACGATGTCATCGTCTTCGACTCGGGTAGCACGGACGGCACGCAAGATATTTGCCGCCAGCTAGGTGCGCGCGTGTTCGAGACCGACTGGCCCGGCTACGGCGAGCAGTCCAACCGTGCCTTGCGCGAGGCGCGTACCGACTGGGTGCTCTCGCTGGACGCCGACGAGCGCATCAGCCCCGAGTTGCGTGCCGAGATGATCGCCGTCCTGGAATCGGGCAGCTCGCACACTGTTTATTCGATGCCGCGCAGCTCCAGTTTCTGCGGTCGCTTCATGAAGCATTCGGGCTGGTGGCCGGACCGCATCCGCCGCTTCTTCAAGCGTGAACAGGTGACGTTCTTCGATGCGCCGGTGCACTCGCACCTGGTCTTCGAGGGTACGGTGGGCGACTTCCGCGCGCCGATCATTCACTACTCGATTCCCGACCTGAAGGCTGCGCTTGACAAGGCGAACGATTATTCGACCGCCGGTGCGGCCGCAGCCTATGCCAAGGGCAAGCGCGCGTCGCTGGGCAGTGCCATTGGTCACGGGCTGTGGGCGTTCATCCGTACGTACATCATCCAGCGTGGTTTCCTCGATGGTGCGGAGGGCTTCATGCTCGCCGTGTCGAACGCCGAGGGCACGTACTACCGCTACATCAAGCTGATGATGCTGCATCGTCATGGCAAGCGCTGAGCCGCCGCGTCGCATCGCCCTCATCGTTACGACGTATAACCGCCCGGACGCGCTGGCTCGCGTACTGGCCGGCTGTGGCGCACAGACCGACCACGCATTCGACGTCGTCGTCGCTGACGACGGTTCGCGCGATGACACACGCGTGGCGGTCGAAGCCGCTGTCAAGACTGCGCCGTATCCACTACGCCATGCCTGGCATCCCGATGACGGTTTTCGCGCGGGTGAGATCCGCAACCGCGGCGTGCTGGCGACAGACGCCGACTACCTCGTTTTTCTCGATGGCGATTGCGTGCCGCGTCCGGATTTCGTGGCGCGGCATCGCGCGTTGGCGGAGCGGGGGCGCCTGCTGTCCGGCAGCCGCATCCTCCTGAATGAAGCGATGACGCGTGAGGTCGTCGCCCAGCAGATCGATATCCACCTGAAGGACCGCGCGTATTGGTTTGCCGCCTGGCGCGCGGGCCGCATCAACAAATTCCTGCCGCTATTGGTGCCGGGTTTGCCGGTGCCGCGCACTTTCAAGGACACCAGCCTGCGCGGCATCAAGAGCTGCAACCTTGGCGTGTGGCGCAGCGATTTCGAACGCGTGAACGGCTTCGATCAGAGCTTCGTCGGGTGGGGCCATGAAGACGCCGATCTGGCGGTCCGCCTGTACAACGCAGGTGTGCGGCGCAAGCGCGGCTTCTGCGCGACCGAAGTCTTCCACCTATGGCATCGCGAACAATCGCGCGCGCAGGAGAGCCCTAACTATCAGCGCATGATGGCTCGCCGGAATACTGACATCATCCGCGCGGAAGTCGGGCTTGCAGAACTGCGAGAGCAAGGCGCCTGAGCGGGCGCCATCATGCTCACCAGGTCTTCTTCTGCTTCACGATGCCGAGGAACGGCCGCACGAATATCTGATAGAGGAACTTGCGCACCACGATCTGGTGCAGATGATGGCCGACCCCGAGCCGGTTGTCGGCTTCACGACTTTTGATGGCGCGATCGGCTTCCAGGTTGGAGCCGCTATCGAAGTGCTGCACGCCAATCACATAAGGCACGACCGCGCGTATCTGCACGATGCCTTCGCGCTCGAACTTGTACCAATAGTCTGCGGCCAGCCACACGGGATAGAGCTGCTCGACCATGCGCTTGGCCGCCGCGCGCGTGATGAAATAGCCATGCGCAAGCCACTGGTAGTTGGCAAGTTTGACCGTGCGGTGGTCAGCTGTCAGCGGCCGGGCGCTGCGCTTGTAGTAACGGTCGATGTGCGTGAGCAATGTGACGACCGGTTCGTCGGGCGACACGCTCTGTGCGAGCGCGTCGAGCACGGCTGGCACATCCGGCCCGAGCTTTGCATCGTCTTCCAGGATGAGCGCGTAGGGCAGGTTCTGCTCGATCATTGCCCGGTAGACACCTAGGTGGCTCAGCGCGCAGCCGACTTCGCCGACAGTCAATTCGCGGCTTTGACTCGTCGCGCGCGCATGATCGTAGTGGCGCGCAAGTTCGTCGGCGGGGAGCGCCTTGCCGTACACAGCTGGGAAACGGCTGTGCGGCAGGCCCAGCGCGTCAAGCTGGCGTTCCAGCGCCTCGCGGCGTCCGGCGTCGTGCTCAAGATTGATGAAAAACGTGGGAACGCGCGAACTCATTGCAGAAGCGTCAGATGATGCGTAGGCCAGTCTGGACCTGGGATTGCGCAGCAGAATGGGCCGGGTGGTCGATTGCCGCTAAAATGCCGGGTCGCCCGTCTGTCGGATGACAGCTGCTGCAACGCACTTTATGTCGGCGGCGCTGACCGCCATGCGACGCAAGCTGCCCACCCTCATTTGAAAACGCCGTGAGTATACAAGCAAAGTCTGATCACCCAGCGCCCGCCAAGCCGATGCTCAAGCGGTTATGGGGCTACCTGCGCCCCGAATTGACCGCCTTCATCCTGGCAATGGTCGCCATGGGCGTGGTGGCGGCCACTGAGGGGATCATCCCGAAGGTCGTAAAGGATTTGCTGGATCAGGGCTTCGGCGGTGAATACGCCGGCAGGCTGTGGCAGGTGCCGGCCATGCTGGTGGGCATTGCCGTGGTGCGCGGCATCGCGCAGTTTGCGTCGACGTATCTGTTGAGCCTGGTGTCGAACAAGGTGCTGCTGAATCTGCGGATGAAGATGTTCGAGCGCCTGCTGCAGGCGCCCGCTTCGTACTATCAGCGCAATACGGCGGCGTCGATCATCAACGCGGTCATCTTTGAAGTGAACCAGGTGCTGCAGGTGCTCACCGGCGTGTTCATCACGCTGGTGCGCGATTCGATGACCGTGCTGGCGCTGCTGATCTTCCTCTTCTATACCAATTGGCGCCTGACGCTGGTGGTGGCGGTGATCTTGCCGATCATCGGGCTGCTGATGTCGCGTATCAACCGCCGGCTGCGCTCGCTCAACCGCGAGAGCCAGAACCTGACCAACCAGGCCGCCTATGTGGTGGAGGAAGCCGTGGGCGGCTACAAGGTCGTCAAGCTGCATGGCGGCGAGGCGTATGAATCGCTGCGCTTCAATGCCATGACGAATCGTCTGCGTGGTTACGCCATGCGCGTGGCCGTGGCCGGTGGCCTGAACCAGCCGGTGACGCAGTTTCTGGCGGCGCTGGCGCTGTCGATCATCCTGGCCATTGCCATGATGCAGGCACAGGCCAACCAGACCACGGTCGGCGGCTTTACCGGCTTCGTGATGGCGATGCTGCTGTTGATCTCGCCGCTCAAGCACTTGACCGACGTGAATCAGCCGCTGCAGCGCGGCCTGACCGCCGCCGAGTTCATCTTCGGCCTGATCGACACACCGATCGAACCGCAAGAAGGTGGCAAGAAGATTGATCGCGCCCGTGGCGACGTCCGCTTTGACAACGTCACGTTCCGCTATGGCGAAGACGGCCGGGCAGCGCTTGACAACGTCAACCTGCACGTCAAGCCGGGCGAGGTCGTTGCGCTGGTCGGGCCATCGGGCAGCGGCAAGACCACGCTGGTGAACCTGCTGCCGCGCTTCTTTGATCCCACCTCGGGCACGATCTCGCTCGACGGCGAAGCGCTAGCGGATCTGGCGCTGCACGACTTGCGCCGCCAGATTGCCTTCGTGAGCCAGGATGTGGTGCTGTTCAACGACACCATTGCCGCCAACGTGGCCTATGGCGCGCGAGACGCCTCCGAGATCGACATGGCCCGCGTGCGCCGTGCGCTGGAAGCAGCCTACCTGACCGATGTGGTCGACAATCTGCCCGAGGGTATCGATACCAATGTCGGCGACAACGGTTCGAAGCTGTCTGGTGGCCAGCGCCAGCGCTTGGCGATTGCACGCGCGATCTACAAAGACGCGCCGATCCTGATCCTGGACGAAGCGACGTCCGCACTGGATTCGGAGTCCGAACGCCAGGTGCAGGCCGCGCTCGAGCGCCTGATGGAAGGCCGTACGACGCTGGTGATCGCGCACCGCCTGTCGACCATCGAAAATGCCGACCGCATCATCGTGCTCGAGCACGGCAAGATTGCAGAAGCCGGCACGCACCGCGAGCTCATCGAGCGCGATGGGTTGTATGCTGGACTGCATCGCATCCAGTTCGCCACCCAGTAAGCCTTGCCTTTCGGGCGGCGTGCTCAGGATGCTCACAACAAAGGAGACATCGTGACGACCACAACGCCGCCCATCAGCCGGTTCCCCGTTCCTGAACTGGCAGACATTCCCGAAGATATCCGCGCGCGCATCCTGGAGGTGCAGGAGAAGAGCGGCTTTGTGCCGAACGTCTTCCTGGCGCTGTCGCATCGGCCCGACGAGTGCCGCGCCTTCTTTGCATACCACGATGCCCTGATGCTGCGCGATGGCAGCAGCCTCACCAAGGGCGAGCGCGAGATGATCGTGGTCGCCACGTCCGCCGCCAACCAGTGCCTGTATTGCGTGGTCGCACACGGCGCCATCCTGCGCATCTACGAGAAGAAGCCACTGGTGGCCGACCAGATCGCCGTCAATTACCGCAAGGCCGATATCACGCCCCGCCAGCGCGCCATGCTCGACTTTGCGATGAAGGTCTGCACCGAATCGCACAGCGTCAATGACGCCGACTATGAAGCACTGCGCGGGCTCGGCTTCGATGATGAGGACATTTGGGATATCACCGGCATCACCGCCTTCTTTGGCCTGTCGAATCGCATGGCGAATGTGATTTCGATGCGGCCCAATGACGAATTCTTCCTGCTTGGCCGCGTGCCGCGCGAGAAGAAGTAGGGCGCAGGCCGCCTACGCCGTCAGCTCGCGCAACGCTTCGAGCAGCTTGACGGCCGGGCTCGGCAGAATGCCGTGCCGGCGGCGGAACGCGGTGAGCGTGCGGCGTGCCACCAGGCCGGGAATCGGCAATGGCTCGATCACGCCGGCGCGGCGCTCGGCATCGATCATCGGTTCGGCCATCCAGCTCAGGAAGCCGGAGCGCGCCACCAGGCTCTTGAGTGCCGTCACCGAGCGCGTTTCCACAACGATATTCGGCAGCCCAAGACCGGCGGCTTCGAATACCTGGCGCATGTGCTCGTACGGGCCGGTGCCGCGCGGCGGAACGGCCCAGAATGCATCCAGCGTATCGGCCAATGTCAGGCCTGGGCGATGGCGTAGCGAATGCTCCGGCGACGCGACCACGAAACTCGCATCCGCCCAGCGGCAATCCGCGATGGCGATGATTTCATCGGTATCCGCCATCGCCATGGAAAGCGCGAGGTCGATCTCGTGCTTGACCAACCCTTCGGCCAGCCGGTCCCATACGCCTTCCAAGATCTCTACGCGCAGGTTCGGCCAGCGGGCTACCACCGTGCCGACGGCCAGCGGCAAGACATAGCTTGCGATGCTGCCCACCGCACCCACGCGGATGGTGCCCTTGGCAAGGCCGCGCATCGCGTTGATCTCTTCCTGTGCGTAATTGGCCTCGTGCTGGAGCAGCGACGCGTGCGGCAGGAGCGCCTGCCCGATGGCCGTGAGTTGCATTCCCTTGGAATGCCGCTCGAACAGCGGGGCGCCCACTTCGTCTTCTAACCGCTTGACGATGCGGCTGAGCGCAGGTTGCGTGACGTGCAGCACCTCTGCCGCACGCCCGAGGCTGCCCGTGGAAACGATGGTGGTGAAGGCGCGCAACTGACGCAGATCGAAAGTCATGCTGGAAGGTAATGACTTTTCCGAAATAATTCAATATCGCGTTAATCGCTACGGATTCCATACTGGCAGCCTGTTTCTAGGAGGCTGCCTGTATGACCCGCACTTCGCTCGCGCTGACCACCGTGCGCGACGCCACGATCGACTTGCTGCGCCGACTCGGCATGACCTACGTGTTCGGCAATCCGGGCTCGACCGAGTTGCCGATGTTTCGCGATTTTCCGGAGGATTTCCGCTACATCCTGGGCTTGCAGGAAGCCGTGGTGGTCGGCATGGCGGACGGCTTTGCGCAGGCAACGGGCAATGCCGCGCTGGTGAACCTGCATTCGGCGGCCGGTGTCGGCAATGCCATGGGCAATATCTTCACGGCCTTCAAGAACCGTACGCCGCTTGTGATTACCGCCGGGCAGCAGGCGCGGTCCATCCTGCCATTTGATCCGTTCCTGGCTTCCAACCAGGCGACGGAACTGCCCAAGCCGTATGTGAAGTGGAGCGCTGAGCCCGCGCGTGCGCAAGATGTGCCGCTGGCGCTGGCCCGCGCATATCACATTGCGATGCAGGAGCCGCGCGGCCCCGTGCTGGTGTCGATTCCCGTGGATGACTGGGACCAGCCTGCCGCGCCTGTTGCCGTGCACGAAGTGGCGACAGCGGTGCGGCCCGATCCGGTCATGCTGGCGCGCATCGGCGACCTGCTCGACGCGGCGCAGCGGCCGGCGTTCGTGGTTGGGGCCGCGGTCGATCGCGCTGGCGCGTGGGATGCCGTCGTGCAACTCGCCGAGACCCACAACGCGCGCGTGTTCACCGCGCCGATGGCAGGGCGCGGGGCGTTTCCGGAAGACCACCGCCTTTTCGCCGGTTTTCTTCCCGCCATGCGTGAAAAGATCGTCAGCCTCCTGCAGGGACATGACGTGGTGTTCGCGCTCGGCGCCCCGGCGTTTACGTATCACGTGGAAGGCCATGGGCCGCATGTGCCGGTCGGGGCGAAGCTCGTGCAGTTGATCGACGATCCAGCGACCGCTGCGTGGACGCCGGAGGGCATTTCCGCCGTTGGCAACATCCGCCTGGGTGTGCTGGATCTGCTCGCCCGCCCCGCGCCACCGGCACGGCCGCTGCCCGCGCCACGCGTCGAATCGCCGCGCGCCGAGCCGGCGTCGCCCATGTCGGCGGCCTTTGTTCTGCAGACGCTCGACGCTGTACGCGGACCCACAGACATCGTTGTCGAAGAAGCCCCGAGTGCCCGGGCGACCATGCAGGCCTATCTGCCGATGCGCCGCGCCGGCGCCTTCTACACGATGGACAGCGGCGGCTTGGGCTACGGCATGCCCGCCGCCGTGGGAGTTGCTCTGGCCACCCCTGGTAAGCGTGTCATCGGCTTGATTGGCGATGGTTCGAGCATGTATTCGATCCAGGCGTTGTGGAGCGCGGCGCTGCTCAAGTTGCCCATGACATTCGTGATCCTGAACAACCGCCGCTATGCCGCCCTGCAGGATTTCGCCCCGGTATTCGGCTTTGCGCCAACCGACGCGGTGCAGGGCACGGATCTGCACGGCATCGATTTCGTAGGCCTGGCCCGCGCGATGGGTTGCACTGGCCAGCGCGCGGGCGACCCGCGTGCGCTGGAATCCGTACTGCGTACAGGGCTGCAATCCGCCGGACCAACCTTGATTGAAGTGGAGATCGCTTGATGACGAATACGAACATTGCCGCGCCGGATGCGGTGCAGACCATCTCGATGCTCATCAACGGCGAACGCGTGCACGCCGCCAGTGGTGCGGTGTTCGAGCGGCGGAATCCGCTTGACGGCACCGTGGCCACGAGAGCGCCAGCCGCCACCGTGGACGATGCCCGTCGCGCTGTCGACGCCGCCGCTGCAGCCTTCCCCGCCTGGGCAGCCATAGGACCGACGGAGCGCCGCGCGTTGCTGATGCGTGCTGCGCAAGCGCTCGAAGCCAAGGGCGATGCTTTTGCTGCAGCGATGGCCGCGGAGACCGGCGCCTCCGCGCTGTGGGCCGGCTTCAACGTACATCTCGCTGCGAGCGGTTTGCAGGAAGCTGCCGCCATGGTCACGCAGATTGCGGGCGAGATCATTCCGTCCGATGTGCCAGGCAGCCTCGCCATGGGCGTGCGCCAACCGGCAGGCGTTGTGCTGGGCATCGCGCCGTGGAATGCACCGGTCATCCTCGCGGTGCGTGCAATTGCGTTGCCGCTGGCGTGCGGTAACACCGTCGTGCTCAAGGGCTCGGAAGTTTCGCCCGCCACGCACGGGCTCATCATCGAAGCTTTGCAGGAGGCGGGCTTGCCACGCGGCGTCGTCAATTTTGTGACGAATGCGCCGGCCGACGCGGGGGCAGTGGTGGAGGCGATGATTGCCCACCCGGCCGTGCGGCGCGTCAACTTTACTGGCTCCACGCGCGTGGGTCGCCTCATCGCGCAGATGTGCGCGACGTATCTGAAGCCTGCTGTGCTGGAGTTGGGCGGCAAAGCGCCGCTGCTCGTGCTGGCAGATGCCGATATCGACGCCGCTGTAGATGGTGCGGCGTTTGGCGCATTCGCCAATTCTGGCCAGATCTGCATGTCCACCGAGCGCATCATCGTCGACGAATCCATCGCCGATACGTTTGTCGCGAAGCTGGCTGCCAAGGCTGCAGCGCTGCCGCTGGGCGATCCACGCAAGGGGCCGGCGGTGCTGGGCTCGGTGGTCGACATGAGCACGGTCGAACGCTGCAATCACCTCATCGACGACGCGCTCGCCAAGGGCGCGAAGCTGCTGTGCGGCGGCAAGGCAGACAGCACACTGATGCCCGCCACGCTGCTCGACCACGTCACGTCCGACATGCTGATCTACGCGGAAGAATCATTCGGTCCGGTCAAGGGCATCGTGCGCGTGAGCGGTGACGATGCCGCCATCGCCTGCGCGAATGACAACGCGTATGGCTTGTCGTCCGCCGTGTTCAGCCGCGATGTGGCGCGGGCGATGAACGTTGCGCGCCGCATCGAATCTGGCATCTGCCACATCAACGGCCCGACCGTGCACGACGAGGCGCAAATGCCGTTCGGCGGCGTCAAGGCGAGCGGCTTCGGGCGCTTTGGCGGCCGCGCCGGTGTGGCGGAGTTCACCGAGCTGCGCTGGATGACGGTGCAGACCACGCCGCGCCATTACCCGTTCTGAACCACGATGCCGATGAAGATCGCAATCCTCGGCGCGGGCGCAATGGGCTCGCTGTTTGGCGGGCTGCTGGCCGAAGCCGACAAGCACGTCACGCTGCTCGACATCAACGACGCGCATTTGCACGCCATTGCTGCGCACGGTTTGCGGCTGGAAACCGATCGCGGCGATTGTCACGTGCGGAACCTGCAGGCGCTGCGTCCGGGCGATGCGACAGAGGTACCCGATGTGCTGATCGTCTTCACCAAAGCGATGCACACACGGGCCGCATTGGCGAGCGTGCGTCATCTCGTCGGCGCCTCAACGCATGTCCTGACGCTGCAGAATGGGCTCGGCAATGTGGAGGCGCTGGCGTCGGTCGTGCCACAGGAGCGCATCTTCGTTGGCGTGACGACGTGGCCAGCGGATCTTGCTGGGCCGGGCCACGTGCGCTCCCACGGCGCGGGCGTGATCCGGCTGATGACCGCAGACGGCACGCCGCGTCCGATGCTGGCACGCGTGGTCGATACGCTCAGCGCCGCCGGCCTGAACTGTCAGGCCGATGCGAACGTATGGGGCGCTGTGTGGGAGAAAGTCGCCTTCAACGCCGCGCTGAACCCGCTGTGCACGGTGCTGAATCAGCCCGTCGACGCGCTGGGCGCGGTGGAAGACGGCCCAATGCTGGCGCTGACCATCGTGGACGAAGTGCTGGCCGTGGCACGCGCCAGCGGCATTACGGTTGACGCCGCGAAGGTGAACGACAACGTGCGGCACGCCATCGTCGCGCATCGCGGGCACAAGCCGTCGATGCTGCAGGACGTGCTTGCCGGGCGTCCGACCGAGATCGAATCCATCAACGGCGCCGTGGTGGCGATGGGACGCCGGCATGGGGTGCCCGTGCCGCACACCGAGACGTTGATGCAGTTGGTGCGGTTGGTGCAGGCGAGCGCCGTGCACCAGCGGGCGCCCTAGCAGGACGAGGTACCTAGGGATTCATTCGATGGCGCGCAGACGCCACCTCAACGGAGACAACCCCATGAAGTGCAGTTCCAAATTGTTGAGCGCAGTGGTGGTATCGCGTTGCGCGTTCGCATGCTCTACGCCCCCACGGAGGCCGGCATGAGCCAGAACCAGACCACGCTCGATATCGGTACGGTCCTCGATGATGGACCGTTTTCCTTCGCGCAGAAGATGGCGGTGCTGCTGGCAGCCTTTGCAATTGTCATGGATGGTTTTGACGGCCAGTTGATCGGCTTTGCCATCCCCGTGCTCATCAAGGAGTGGGGCATCACGCGCAACGCGTTTGCACCGGCGGTGGCTGCGGGCCTGATTGGCATGGGGCTCGGCAGCGCGCTGGCGGGCCTGCTTGCCGATCGCTTCGGGCGACGCTGGGCGTTGATCGGCAGCGTATTCGTGTTTGGCGTGGCGACGTGCTCGATCGGTTTTGCACCGAATGTGGCGACAATTGCCGCGCTGCGATTTATCGCCGGTCTGGGTATTGGTGGCGCGCTGCCAAGCTCCACGACGATGACGGCGGAGTTCACGCCTGCGCGTCGCCGCACGCTGGCGGTGACGGCCACCATCGTGTGCGTGCCGCTGGGCGGGATGGTGGCAGGTCTGTTTGCGGGCCACGTGCTGCCGCTCTATGGCTGGCGCGGCCTGTTCTGGATTGGCGGTGCGCTGCCGCTCGTGCTTGGTTTTGTGTTGGTGGCCGCGCTGCCAGAATCGCCGCGCTTCCTGGCGCGTCGCCAATCGCATTGGCCACAACTGGCGCATCTGCTGTCGAAGATGGGGCGCGATGTGCCCGCCAATACCGCGTTTGCCGATGTGGCGGGTCAGAAGGTCATTCAGCACGCGAGCTTCCGCTCGCTTTTTGCTCCGGGGCAGGCGCGCGATACGGTGGCGCTTTGGGCGGCCTTCTTCATGTGTCTGCTCGCCGTGTACGCAGCGTTCAGCTGGTTGCCGACGATGCTTGCTTCAGAAGGCTTGAGCGTGAGCGTGGCGGGCTCGGGGCTCACGGCGTACAACCTTGGCGGGGTGATCGGCGCGTTGGTCTGCGCGGTGACGATCGCACGGTGGGGTTCGCGTTGGCCAATGGCGCTGTGTTGCGTGGGCGCGGCCGCGAGCGCCTTTGCGTTGCAGGGTGTCGACGCCAAGCTGAACACGAACCTGCTGATCGTCGGGCTTGGGCTGCACGGGCTGTTCGTCAACGCCGTGCAGTCGACGATGTATGCGCTCTGTGCCTATGTTTATCCGACAGCGGTGCGCGCAACGGGCACGGCGTCGGCGGTGGCGTTCGGTCGGCTGGGCGCGATTCTCAGCGCGTTTGCTGGGGCGATGGTCATCACCGCCGGCGGGTCGGCGGCCTATCTGGCCATGCTCGGGATCGTGATGTTGGTGGTGTTGGCCGCGCTGCTCGCCATGCGCGAACAAATTCCGCGTCTGACCGAGCGTGCGCGCGCATCCTCTGCAGCCGCGCCGGTTTCGCACGGCAGCCCGGTCAAACCGTAACTGCCGGCGCTTGTGGGCAGCACTACATCAGGATGATGTCGTACTGCTCCTGGCTGGCCGCCGACGATTCCACCTGCAGCGAAATCGGCTTGCCGATGAAATCCCCCAGCATCGCAAGGTGCTGGCTTTCTTCTTCCAGGAACAGATCAATCACTGACTGCGACGCGAGGATGCGGAATTCGCGCGGATTGAACTGCCGCGACTCACGCATGATCTCGCGCAGGATGTCGTAGCACACGGTGCGCGGCGTCTTCACCTGGCCCTTGCCCTGGCATACCGGGCACTGCTCGCACAGCACATGCGCGAGCGATTCGCGCGTGCGTTTGCGCGTCATCTCCACCAGGCCCAGTTGCGAGAAGCTGTTGACCGTGATGCGTGTGCGGTCGCGCGACAGCGCCTTGCGCAGTTCCGCCAGCACCGCATCGCGATGCTCGGCCGACTCCATGTCGATGAAGTCGATGATGATGATGCCGCCCAGATTGCGCAGCCGCAGCTGACGCGCAATGGTGTGGGCTGCTTCCAGGTTGGTCTTGAAGATCGTGTCGTCGAAGTTGCGCGCGCCCACGTAACCGCCGGTGTTGACGTCGATGGTCGTCATCGCCTCGGTCTGGTCGATCATCAGGTAACCGCCCGATTTCAGGTCGACCCGGCGCGACAGCGCACGCTCCACTTCCGCTTCGATGTTGTACAGGTCGAAGATCGGCCGTTCGCCGGTGTAATGCGTCAGGCGCTCGACCACAGCCGGCGTGTATTCCTGCGCAAACTCGACGAGCTTCTGATGGTTCTCGCGCGAATCGACCTGAATGCTGCGCGTTTCGTCCGTCACGAAATCGCGCAGCACGCGCTGGGCGAGGTTCAGGTCCTGATACAGGATCGACGGGGCGGGCAGGGTCGTTGCGTTGTGACGGATGGTCGCCCAGATCTTGCGCAAGTAAGCAACGTCGTTAGCAAGCTCTTCGTCGGTCGACTCTTCGGCGATGGTGCGCACGATAAAGCCGCCGCGCTCATCGGTTGGGACCATGGCGGTCACGCGCGAACGCAGCGCTTCACGTTCGGCCTCGTTGCCGATTTTTTGCGAGATCCCGATGTGCGGGTCTTGCGGCAGATACACCAGCGTGCGGCCGGCAATGCTGACCTGCGTGGACAGCCGCGCCCCTTTGGTGCCGATCGGGTCTTTGATGACCTGCACCATCAGCGCCTGGCCTTCGAAGAGCGTTTTTTCGATGGCGACCTGCGGTGTAGGCGGCGCGTCTTTGGCATCACGCGGGTGCCAGATGTCGGCCACATGCAAAAACGCGGCGCGCTCCAGCCCGATATCGATAAAGGCCGACTGCATGCCGGGCAGCACGCGCACCACCTTGCCGAGGTAAATGTTGCCGACCAGGCCGCGCGTCAGCGTGCGCTCGATGTGAAGCTCTTGAACAGCGGCTTGCTGGACGATGGCCACGCGCGTTTCTTGTGGCGTGATATTGACGAGGATGTCTTCGGACATGGGGATACCTGGAGAGCGGGTTTCAGCACCCGCCTCTGGGCCGGACAGCGTTGCCCGAAGCGTGTCTTGAAACCGGCCCTCGCACGCTGTCCGGCGCGTGCATCAATGGCCGGTCAGAGAGCGCGAGTTACAGCGTGGTTCACAGCGTGATGCCCGCCTGTGCGAGCAGCGCTGCTGTCTCGAACAAGGGTAGGCCCATGATACCCGAATAGCTTCCCGAAATATGGGCCACAAAGGCGGCTGCGCGACCCTGGATGCCGTACGCACCGGCCTTGCCAAAGGGCTCACCGCTGGCGATGTAGCGGGCGATGTCGTTGTCCGTCATCACGGCAAAGCGCACGTCGGAAATGGACAGCGCGTGCATCGGCGTGCCGCTGGCGGTGACGACCGTCACGGCGGTCAGCACTCGGTGCTCGCGGCCAGACATGGCGCGCAGCATGCGGTGGGCATCGGCGGCGTCGGTCGGCTTGCCGAGGATCTCACCGCCCAGGCATACCGTGGTGTCGGATGTGAGGATCGGCAGGGCAGGGAGGGTGCGGGCGATGCGGCGGCGCACCGCAGCTTGTGCCTTCAACGCGCAGACACGTTGGACGTAGTCATCTGGCGTCTCGCCGGGAAGCACGGCTTCCAGCGCTTCGGCATCTTCATCGTCGGCGGCCAGCAGCAGCTCGAATCGCGCGCCGATCTGGCGCAGCAGTTCCTGCCGGCGCGGGCTTTGCGAGGCGAGATAGAGGTGTGGCGCGCCGGGTGCATCCATGGTCATACGCGGTGGTACGGGTGGTTTTGCGTGATGCTCCACGCGCGATAGAGCTGCTCGGCCAGCAGCACGCGCACCATGCCATGCGGCAGCGTCAGGCTCGACAGGCGGATCAGCGTACGGGCTTTTGCCTTGAGCGCCGGGTCCAGCCCATCTGCGCCGCCGATCACGAAGGCGATGTCGCCGCCTTCCTGTTGCCATCCGGTGAGGGATTCTGCCAGTGCGACGGTGGTGAGGTCTTTGCCGCGCTCATCCAGCGCGATCATGCGGCAGCCCTTGGGCAGCGCGGCTTCAATGCGCGCGGCTTCAAGTTGCATGACGGTGGCGGCGGTGCGGCTGCCCGAGCGCTGCTCGGGCTTGATCTCACGCAGTTCGATGCGCAGCTCGGGCGGCATGCGCTTGGCATATTCAGAGAAGCCGTCCTCGATCCAGGACGGCATCTTGTGCCCGACGGCAACGATCAGCAACTGCATGGCGAGACTGCGTGCTCGACGTTACGCTGCGCGCTTTTTGGCCGGAGCGCGCTTGGCTGCCGTCTTGGTGGCCGTTTTTGCGGCGGTCTTGCCGGTACCGGTTGCGCGCTTGGTTGCCGGCTTCTTGGCGGCTGTCTTGGCGGGAGCCTTCTTGGCCGGTGCTGCGGCCTTGGTCGGGCGCTCACCTGCCAGCTTCGGCTTGGTGGTGCGGCGTTTGGCCGGCGTGACCTCTTCAGGCTCGTCTTCCTCGTCGTCGTAACCTTCGCTGGCCTTGGGCAGACCGCGCTTGCCGGTGCCGCCGAGCTCGATGCGCACCGGCTTGTCGCCCCAGATCTCTTCGAGGTTGTAGTACTGGCGAAGTTGCGGCTGCATGATGTGGACCACGGCGTCGCCGCAGTCGACGAGCACCCATTCGCCCACGTCTTCGCCTTCCACGGCGATGACGTGGCCGCCGGCTTCCTTGACGGCGTCACGCACCGATGCGGCGAGGGCCTTGGTTTGGCGATTGGACGTGCCGCTGGCGATGACCGTGCGGTCGAACAGTTCGGTCAGGTGGGTCGTATTGAAGACCTTGATGTCTTGCGCCTTGACGTCTTCGAGCGCGTCGACGATCACGCGTTGTAGTTTGCGAATATCCATACTGAGTGAGAAGAACGTTTAAAGGGCGAGAAAAAAGGTCGAAAAAGCGCGTGGTCAATCACGCGGTCAGGCACTGACCGTGCCATTGGCACGGCGGTACAGCGAATGCGATTGGATCAGGTCGGCCACGCCGGCGGGCAGGTCGGCGTCGCAGCGTGCGCCGGTGGCAAGCTGCTGACGCAGGCGGGTGGATGACAGGTCGACGGCCAGGGTCTGGTCGATCCACATGTGGCCGGCGGGTGCGCATTGTATCAATGCCGTGTCGCCCCGGCGCACATCGAGTTCGCGCTGCACTGGCGCATGCAACGCCTGAAGGTCGAAACCGGGGCGTGTGGCGACACACAAGTGGACGTATTCGAACAGGTCCTGCCAGCCGTGCCAGGTGTCCAGGCCGACGAGCTGGTCGGCACCCATCAGCCACGCGATGGAGGTATCTGGGCCGTAGACGCCGCGCAGTTCGCGCACAGTGTCGATGGTGTAGCTGGGGCCGTGGCGATCGACTTCCATGCTGCTCACGTGGACGCGCGCGCGGCCACCGCGCACCGCTTTGGCGGCCAGTTCGGTCATGGCAAAGCGCAGCGGTGCGGGCGTTATGTCGGAGGCTTTCTGCCAGGACACGCCGGTGGGAATCCACAGCAGCTCATCCAGGTCGAGGCGGGTGATGCACAGTTCGGCCAGGGCGATGTGGCCAACGTGCGGCGGGTCGAACGTGCCGCCCAGCAAGCCAAGTCGATAGGGGCGATCGAGATCGGGGCGCACGAATGTGGGAAGCGTCATACCCAGTCGCGCGCCGGCAGGAAATCGGTGTACAGCGCGGCCTCCGGCGAACCCGGTTCCGGCTGCCAGTCGTAGCGCCAGTTGGCGACCGGCGGCATCGACATCAGGATCGATTCGGCACGGCCGCCGCTTTGCAGGCCGAACAGCGTGCCACGGTCAAATACCAGATTGAACTCGACATAGCGGCCACGGCGGTAGGCTTGAAAGGCGCGTTCGCGCTCACCGTAGGGTGTGGCGTGGCGTTGTTCGGCGATAGGCAGCCAGGCGGGCAGAAAGGCGTCGCCGACCGAGCGCATCATCTCGAAGCTGCGCTCGAAGCCCAGCTCCGCAAAGTCGTCGAAGAAGATGCCGCCGACGCCGCGCGCTTCTTTGCGGTGCTTCAGATAGAAATAATCGTCGCACCATTGCTTGAAGCGCGGGTACAGCTCATCGCCGTAGGGGGCCAGGGCGCCCTGGCAGGTGCGGTGGAAATGCGACGCATCTTCGGTGAAACCGTAGTAAGGCGTGAGATCCATACCGCCGCCGAACCACCAGACGGGCTCGGCGTCGGGGCGCACGGCGACGAAGCAGCGCACATTCATATGCACTGTCGGCACGTACGGGTTGCGCGGGTGGAAGACCAGCGACACCCCCATCGCCTCAAAACCGCGCCCCGCCAATTCTGGTCGGTTGGCGGTCGCCGAGGGGGGCAGGGTGTCACCCATCACGTGCGAAAAACCGACGCCGCCGCGCTCAAGGAGCGCGCCGCCTTCCAGAATGCGGGTGCGACCGCTGCCGCGCAGGCGCTCGGTGGGCGGCTTCTCCCATGCGTCGGTGACGAACGTGCCGCCGTCCAGGGCGCTGGCGGCAGTGGTGATGCGGTCCTGCAGGTCCAGCAGGTAGGCGCGGACGACTTGGGTATCCATGCGATCAGAAGGGGCCGCTCGAAGGGGCGAGTCAGGCCGAGTCATACGGTTGTCACCATTGTAGCGGGCGCGCAGCCGGGGCAAGTCGGGGATCACCCGGGGTGACGGATGCCGCGCCTGCCCCATGGTGGGGCATCAGCGCGGCTGGCTATCGCTCAATGGCGGATGGCGCGATGGCCGATATCGGTCCGGTACTGTGCGCCGTCAAAGTGGATCTGCTCGATGGCGTTGTACGCCGCACGCTGGGCCGCCTTGACGGTATCGGCCAGGCCAACGACGCACAGTACGCGGCCGCCGTTGGTAGTCAACACGCCGTCCTTGAGTGTGGTGCCGGCGTGGAAGGTGACGCTGTCTTCGGTTTCCTTCGGGATGCCGGTGATGACGTCGCCCTTGCGCGGCGTGTCCGGGTAGTTGTGTGCGGCCATGACCACGCCCAGTGCGGTGCGGCGGTCCCAGTCCAGCTCCATGCCGTCGAGCTTGCCGTCGATGGCGCGGTCCAGCACGTCGTACAGGTCGGTCTTCATGCGCGCCATGATGGGCTGCGTTTCCGGATCGCCCATGCGGCAGTTGAATTCGAGCGTCTTGGGGTTGCCTTCTGCGTCGATCATCAGGCCGGCATACAGGAAACCGGTGTACGGAATGCCATCCTTCTCCATGCCGCGGATGGTCGGCAGGATGATCTCGCGCAGGGTGCGGGCGTGCAGCGTCGGCGTGACGACCGGGGCGGGCGAGTAGGCACCCATGCCGCCCGTGTTGGGGCCGGCGTCACCGTCGAGCAGGCGCTTGTGGTCCTGGCTGGTGGCCAGTGCCACGACGTTCTTGCCGTCGCACACCACGATGAAGCTGGCTTCTTCGCCGGCGAGGAATTCTTCGATCACCACGCGCGCACCGGCGTCACCCAGACGGTTGTCGGCCAGCATCATGTCGATGGCGTTGTGCGCTTCTTCGGCCGTCATTGCCACGACCACACCCTTGCCGGCGGCCAGGCCATCGGCCTTGATGACGATCGGGGCGCCTTCCTGGTCAATGTACGCGTGTGCCTGCGCAGCATCGCTAAAGGTCTGGTACTTGGCGGTCGGAATGCCGTGGCGGTGCATGAACGCCTTGGCGAAATCCTTCGACGATTCGAGCTGCGCGGCGGCCTTGGTCGGCCCGAAGATGCGCAGGCCCTTGGCGCGGAACAGGTCGACGATGCCGGCGGCCAGCGGCGCCTCTGGCCCGACCACCGTGAAGTGGATGCCTTCGCGCTCGGCAAAGGCTGCCAGCACTTCCGGGTCCGTGATCGGCAGGTTCTGCAGGCGCTTGTCGAGCGCCGTACCGCCGTTGCCGGGGGCCACGTATACCACCTGCACCTTGGGCGAGCGTGCCAGCTTCCATGCCAGGGCGTGCTCTCGACCGCCCGAACCGACCACCATCACTTTCATGCTGTACCTACTCAAAAATTCGAAATCTGAAAAACAAAAACGGCGATCGTGAGGTCGATCGCCGTTATGCGCGTGTCCCGGGGCTTACTCCCCGAAGACCGCGTTGGTGAAGACTTCCTGCACGTCGTCCAGGTTTTCCAGGACGTCGAGCAGCTTTTGCATCTTGACCGCGTCTTCGCCGGTGAACTCGACTTCGGTCTGCGGCTTCATGATGACTTCGGCCAGTTCGGCCTTGAAGCCGGCGGCTTCCAGCGCGGTCTTGACCTTGGTGAAATCGTGCGGCGGGCAAATGACTTCGAGCGAGCCGTCCTCATGGGTGACGACATCGTCGGCACCGGCTTCGAGCGCGGCGTCCATCAGCTTGTCTTCCGGCGTGCCCGGAGCATAGATGAACTGACCGATGTGGTCGAACAGGAACGCGACGGAGCCCGATGTGCCCATGTTGCCGCCGTACTTGTCGAACCCGTGGCGGACTTCGGCCACGGTGCGCGTGCGGTTGTCGGTGAGGCAGTCGACGATCACGGCTGCGCCGTTGATACCGTAGCCTTCGTAGCGGATTTCTTCGTAGTTCGCGCCTTCCAGACCACCCACACCGCGCTGGATGGCGCGGTTGATGTTGTCCTTGGGCATGTTCGCGTCGGTGGCCTTGTCCATGGCCAGGCGCAGGCGCGGGTTGGAGTCGGCATCGCCGCCGCCCAGACGGGCCGCCACGGTGATTTCCTTGATCAGGCGCGTCCAAATTTTGCCGCGCTTGGCGTCGGCAGCGGCTTTCTTATGCTTGATATTGGCCCATTTGGAATGACCGGCCATGAAACTCTCCGAGCGGAATGCAGTGGAATCTGGCGCCCAGATGGCGGTTTGACGCCACCTGCACGCTCTATAATCGGTCGCGGATTTTAGCATGCTGCACACGCCCGCCGCCCCGTCCATCCGGTCGACTTGCTGGTGTGTCATCCCCCCAGATTGATCCTCGTCCAAACGCCATGACCGATCCCATCCTGATTGCCAAGAACGCCAAAGCGGAGTTGGTGCTGCTGCCCCAGCTCGCCAACCGGCATGGCTTGATCACCGGCGCTACCGGCACCGGCAAGACCGTCACCCTGCAAACGATCGCCCAGGGCCTGTCGAAGATTGGCGTGCCGGTTTTCCTGGCCGACGTGAAAGGTGATCTGACCGGCATTTCGCAGCCCGGCCAGTCGAACGACAAGCTCAAGGCCCGCCTCCAGGAGCGCGGCCTGGAAGAGCCGCAATGGGCCAGTTGCCCCGTCACGTTGTGGGATGTGTACGGCGAGCGTGGCCACCCTGTGCGCGCCACCGTGTCCGACATGGGCCCGCTGATGCTCTCGCGCATGCTGGAACTGAATGACATCCAGACCGGCGTGCTGAACCTCGTCTTCAAGATTGCGGACGACTCGGGTCTTGCGCTGCTCGACATGAAAGACCTGCGCGCGATGCTTCAGCACGTTGGCGAGCATTCTTCGGACTACACGAACAAGTACGGGAATATCTCGTCGGCCAGCATCGGGGCCATTCAGCGCAACCTGATCGCGCTGGAAGAGCAGGGGGCCGACCAGTTCTTCGGCGAGCCGATGCTCGATATCAATGACCTGATGCAGACCGTACACGGCCAGGGCGTGATCAACATCCTGGCGGCCGACAAGCTGCTCAACGCGCCCAAGTTGTACGCGACGTTCCTGCTGTGGATGCTCTCCGAGTTGTTCGAGCATCTGCCCGAGGTGGGCGACGTGGACAAGCCCAAGCTCGCCTTCTTCTTCGACGAAGCACATCTGCTGTTCAATGACGCGCCGCCGTCGCTGCTGCAGAAGGTGGAGCAGGTGGTGCGGTTGATCCGCTCCAAGGGCGTGGGCGTGTACTTCGTGACGCAAAACCCCGCCGACGTGCCCGACACGGTGCTCGGCCAGCTCGGCAACCGCGTGCAGCACGCGCTGCGGGCCTTCACGCCGCGCGATCAGAAAGCCGTGAAGGCGGCGGCCACCACGATGCGCGCGAACCCCGAGTTCAGCATCGAAGAGGCCATCGGCGAACTGGCTGTGGGCGAGGCGCTGATCTCCATGCTGGACGAGGGCGGTCGCCCGGAGATCACGCAGCGCGCGTTTGTCGTGCCGCCTGCGTCGCGCATCGGGCCGATCTCGGACGAAGAGCGCCGCGAGCTGATGGCCAATTCGCTGGTGGCCGGCCGCTATGAGGCGGCAATCGACCGCGAATCGGCGTACGAAATCCTGAGCGGGCGCGTGGCGAAAGGCGGGGCGGCGTCCGCACCGGCACCGGGTTCCATCGGCACGGATTTCGGCGCATCGACGGGCTCGGCACCCGCACCGGCGCCTGCGCCCGCCCAGCAGGAAAGTGGCGGCTGGCTTGGCGATGTCGGCTCGATCCTGACCAAGGGTACGGGCCGCAGCGGCCGTGGCGATTCGATTGTCGAAACGTTGGCCAAGTCGACGATGCGCACCATCGGCTCCACTGTCGGGCGCGAAATCGTGCGCGGCGTGCTGGGCAGCATTCTGGGCGGATCGAAGAAGCGCTGAGCGCATTCGACGCACCAAAGACAACAGCCGGCATTGCCGGCTGTTTTTGTTTGCACTGGGAATGCGCGATCAGTTTTTCGTGCCGAAGAGGCGGTCGCCCGCGTCACCCAGGCCGGGGATGATGTAGGCGTTGTCATCCAGGTGGGAATCCAGCGAGGCCACGAACAGCTTCACGTTCGGATGCGCCTTCTGGAACACCTCCACACCTTCGGGCGCCGCCACCAGCGCGAGGAACAGGATGTTCTCGTCGGGCACGCCGCGCTTCTTCATCACGTCGACAGCGTGGACGGCCGAGTAGCCGGTGGCGACCATCGGATCGCACAGGATGAAGGTGCGGTCTTCCAGGTCCGGCAGCCGCACGAGGTATTCCACCGGGCGGTGTTGCTCATCACGGTACACGCCAATGTGACCGATGCGCGCCGACGGAATCAGTTCGACCAGCCCGTCGCTCATGCCGACACCCGCGCGCAGCACCGGCACCACGGCCAGCTTGCGCCCGGCGATGACGGGCGCTTCCATCGGGCCCATCGGCGTGTCGATGTGGCGGCTGGTCAGCGGCAGGTTGCGCGTGATCTCGTAGCCCATCAGCAGCGTGATCTCGCGCAGCAGCTCGCGGAACGTGCGCGTCGACGTGTCCTTGTCGCGCATGTGCGTGAGCTTGTGCTGGATCAGCGGGTGATTGAGGATGAACAGGTTCGGAAAGCGCGGATCTTGTTTCATGGCGGCAAGGGATTCTCAGATGGGGTGCATTGTACCGGCGCGCCCCGTGCCGATTGTGGAGGCGCTCATCGGCGGCCGCGCATCAGGATCACATACACCACGGCCGAAATCGCCAGGCCCACGAACCATGCATACGTGTACAGCGCTTCGAACACGCCCGGGACGCTTGCGACGAACCCGGCCTGCTTGAAGAAGCCCGGCAGATTGGGCAGCACGCCGATGACGAGCGCGGCGATGGCGCGGCCGTTCCAGCCGTTGCCGTAACCGTAAGGGCCGTCCACGCGGAACAGTTCGCCCGTCTTGAGCACGGTGCGGCGCACCAGGAAGTAATCGACCATCATGATGCCGGCCACGGGGCCCAGCAGCGCGCCGTAACCGACCAGCCACGTGAAGATGTAGCCCTTGGTGGTTTCGAGGATCTTCCACGGCATCATCGCCAGGCCGATGCCCGCCGTGATGTAGCCGCCGATGCGGAACGAGATGCGGTGCGGTGCCAGGTTCGAGAAGTCATACGCCGGCGAGACCACGTTGGCTGCGATGTTCGTCATCAGCGTGGCGGTGATCAGCGCCAGCAGGGCCACGATGACCGACGGGCCCGTCATCTTGCCGGCCAGCGTGACCGGATCCCAGATGGCCTGGCCGTAGATGACCACCGTGGACGACGTGACCAGAACGGCCACCAGCGCCAGCAGCCCCATCGGCAGCGGCAGGCCGATTGCCTGGCCGACCAGCTGATCACGCTGGCTGCGTGCGAAGCGGGTGAAGTCGGGAATGTTCAGCGCCAGCGTGGCCCAGTAGCCGACCATGGCCGTGAGCGACGGCCAGAAGAAGCCCCAGAACTCGCCGGCGCGCTTGCCGCCCGCCGCAAACGCCGACGGCGCAGACAGCATGGGCCCGAAGCCGCCCGCATTGATATACGCCCACCAGACCAGGCCCAGCGCCGCCAGGATCAACAGCGGCGTGGCCAGCGCCTGGAAGCGCTTGATCGATTCGAGCCCCTTGGTGATCAGCCAGATGTGCAGCGCCCAGAACAGCAGGAAGCAGAATCCCTGGCCGGGGTTGATGCCCAGCCCCGGAATGTTGCTGCCGACCAGCATGTTGTCGGTGACGACGTTGAGGATCGTGTAGATCGCCTGGCTGCCAAGCCACGTCTGGATGCCGAACCAGCCGCATGCGACGATGGCCCGCAGGATGGCCGGCAACTGCGCGCCGCGCACGCCAAACGATGCCCGCACCAGCACAGGGAACGGGATGCCGTACTTGGTGCCAGCGTGGCCCACCAGCACCATCGGCACGAGCACGATGAGGTTGCCGAGAAACACCGTCAGCACGGCCTGCCACCAATTCATGCCCTCGCTCATCAGGCCCGACGCCAGCATGTAGGCTGGCACCGACACCACCATCGATACCCACAGCGCGGCGTAGTTGGTCGCCGTCCAGGTGCGGGCAGCCTGCGGGGTGGGGTTGAGGTCTTCGTTCCAGAGGGTCGGGTCGGGTGCCCCGGCGGGACCCGCGGGGAACGCGGAAGAGGTGGTTTGGCTCATGTCGATGTGGGATCCGTTGTCGTTGTAGATTTTCGGAATGCAGGCGCGATTGTACGGCGGCCCCGGGCGTATCCAAGCGAAACCTGTGCCACGCGCAGCGCACCCCGCGCCGGAACGTTTTGTTGAATTCCAATACAATCGACGACGCTCTCCAACGCCGCTCGCTTCTCTCCCGCGCCCCGCTGTGACCACCGCGTCTTCTGCGTCTTCCAGTTCCGCAAGAACCACCGACACCGGCGGCCTGCTGCTTGCCTCCGCGGGCGCCGTCCTGTTTTCCGCCAAGGCCATCGTCGCCAAGCTGATGTACCGCTATCAGGTGGACGCCGTCATGGTCATCACTCTGCGCATGCTGCTGGCCGCGCCGCTGTTCATGGCGATGGGGTGGTGGCAGTCGCGCGGGGCCGAGCCGCTCACCGTGCCAGACCGCTGGCGCATCGTCGGCTTGGGGCTCATCGGCTATTACCTCTCCAGCTTTCTCGACTTCCTCGGCCTGCAGTACATCACGGCAGGGCTGGAGCGGCTGATCCTGTTTCTGACGCCGTCGTTCGTGCTGCTGATTACATCGACGGTTTTCAAGCGGCGCATCACCGGCTTGCAGTGGGTATCGCTGGCGCTGGCCTATGCCGGCATCGTGCTGGTGTTCGCGCACGACCTGAACCTGGGGGGTAACAACGTGTGGCTGGGCGGTGGGTTGGTGCTCGCCAGCGCCATCAGCTACGGTATCTATCTGCTGGCCAGCGGTGAGCTGGTCAAGCGTGTTGGGTCGATGCGGCTGGTTGCCTATGCGATGTGCGTGTCGACCGCGGCCTGTATCGTCCAGTTTCTGATGTTGCGGCCGGTTTCAGCGTTGGTGCTGCCCTGGCAGGTATATGGGCTGTCGGCCATCAACTCGGTGTTCTGCACGGTGGCGCCGGTCACGATGACGATGATGGCCGTGGCGCGCGTGGGTGCGCCGGTGGCGTCGCAGGCCGGCATGATCGGTCCGGTGTCAACGCTGCTGCTTGGCTGGTGGCTGCTGGGCGAGCCGATCACGATTTGGCAGATTGCCGGCAGTGCGCTGGTGCTTTCCGGGATGGCGCTGCTGTCACGCCGTCGCGGCTGACAGGCGGCCAATCCAGATAACAATCACAAGGAGTCAGACAGGATGGACTTGGGGCTGAAAGGCAAGCGTGCGCTGGTGTGCGGCGCAAGCAAGGGACTGGGCTTTGCGTGCGCCGACGCGCTGGCCGCCGAAGGCGTGGACGTGGTGATCGTCGCGCGCGGTGCCGAAGCGTTGTCGGCTGCCGCCGAGCGCATCCGCACGGCGCACGGCGTGCGCGTCGAAGCCGTCGCCACCGACATCACCACGCCGGAAGGCCGTGCCGAAGCGCTACTCGCGTGCGAACGCCTGGGCGGCTCGCCGGACATCCTCATCAACAACGCAGGTGGCCCCCCGCCAGGCAACTTCCGCGATTGGGACCGCGATGCCTGGAATGCCGCGCTCAACGCCAACATGCTCACGCCCATCGACCTCATCAAAGCCACCGTCGACAAGATGATCGAGCGCCGCTGGGGCCGCATCGTCAACATCACCAGCGGTGCCGTGAAGGCGCCGATCGACGTGCTGGGTTTGTCCAACGGCGCGCGCTCCGGGCTGACGGGCTTCGTGGCGGGCCTGGCGCGTGAAGTCGCCAAGCACGGCGTGACCATCAACAATCTGCTGCCGGGCCAGTTCGAGACCGATCGCCTGACTAAGACGCTGGAAGCGGGCGCCAAGGCCGCCGGCATCAGCGCAGAAGAGAATTTCGACCGCAAGCGGCAGGGCAATCCGGCTCGACGCTTTGGCCAACCGGCCGAATTTGGCGCCGTGTGTGCCTTCCTGTGCAGCCAGCATGCTGGCTACCTGAATGCGCAAAACATCCTGCTGGATGGCGGCAGCTTCCCTGGCACCTTCTAAGCCAATCACGATGACCACTCTTACGCCCGAAAGCGCAGCCCGCAAACGCCGCGTCGCCCTGATCGCACACGATCACAAGAAAGACGACATGGTCGCTTTCGCACAAACGCACCGAGCCTTCCTGTCGCAATGCGATCTGCTGGCGACTGGCACCACCGGTGGCCGCCTGGAGAAAGAAGTCGGCCTGACCGTGCAGCGCATGCTGTCCGGCCCGTGGGGCGGCGACTTGCAGATTGGCGCGCAGTTGGCCGAAGGCCGTGTCGACGCCGTCATCTTCCTGCGCGACCCGATGACGCCGCAACCGCACGAACCCGATATCAACGCGCTCGTCCGCGCCTGCGACGTCCACAACATTCCTTGCGCCACCAACTTGGCCACCGCCGACCTGGTGATGTCTGCCCTGCAACGGGTGGCGCCCGATCCGAAGGAGATCCACGCATGACGCAAGCGAAAGCCATCCGCATCTTTGAGACCGGCGGTCCGGAAGTGATGCAGTACGTCGATGTCGACGTGCCCGCGCCCGGCCCCGGCGAGGTCACCATCAAGCAGCACGCCATCGGCCTGAACTACATCGACGTCTATTTCCGCACCGGGCTGTATCCGCAGCCGCTGCCGGGCGGCATCGGCATGGAAGCTTCGGGTGTCGTGGAAGCGGTGGGCGAGGGCGTCACGCACGTCAAGCCCGGCGACCGCGTCGCTTATGCCGGCCGCCCCACCGGCGCCTACGCTGCGGTGCGCACAATGCCGGCCGACATCCTCGTGCGCCTGCCGGATGCGATCGACTTTGAAACCGGCGCCGCGATGATGCTGCAGGGCATGACCGCGCAGTACCTGCTTCGCGACAGCTACCGCGTGCAGCCGGGCGATACGGTGCTGTTTCACGCAGCCGCTGGCGGTGTGGGTTTGATTGCGTGCCAGTGGCTGAAGGCGCTCGGCGCCACGGTGATTGGCACCGTCGGCAGCGATGCCAAGGCTGAACTTGCCCGCGCGCACGGCTGCGATCACACCATCGTCTACACGCGCGAGAACTTTACCGAACGCGTGCGCGAAATCACCGGCGGCAAGGGCGTGCCGGTGGTCTACGACGGCATTGGCAAAGACACGTTTACGGGTTCGCTGGATTGCCTCGCACCGCGCGGGATGATGGTGACCTACGGCAACGCATCGGGGCCTGTGCCACCGGTTGACCTCAGTGTGCTGAGCGCAAAAGGCTCGCTCAAGATCACGCGCCCGACGCTGATGACCTACACGGCGCGGCGCGAGCTGCTGGAACCGATGGCGGCAGAGTTGTTTGATGTAGTGAGCAGCGGCAAGGTGAAGATCGAAATTCACCAGCGCTACGAACTGCAGAACGCGGCGCAGGCGCACCGCGATCTGGAAGCGCGCAAGACGACTGGGTCGACGATCCTCTTGCCGTAAGGTGGGACGTTACCGCCCGGTGGGCTTCACACGCCGGGCGGCGGCAAAGCGCGCATCCTCGCGTACGCGGTCGGGCAGGCTGCGCAGCAGCATGTGCAACGCGAACGGTACCAGCACGATGTCGTCCACCCACCCGATCACCGGGATGACATCCGGAATCAGGTCGATTGGCGATACCACATAGCCCACCAGCAGCAGCGCCGCCGGGGCGAGCCACCACGGCTTGTCCGGATGGCGCAGCGCAAACCACAGCAGGCGCGCATCGTTGCGCACCACGCTCCACAGGCGGATGAGGCGTCCGAACATCGTGGGCTCCTTGATGAAAAGCCGGCGTCACATGAGAGCGTTTGACCGGCGGACCATCGTATCAGCTTGGGGAGGCGGCCCGGTTTTCAAGGTAAGGCGCGATCGTCCATAAAAAAAGCCGGCCCCCCCTCGCGAGGTGCCGGCTTTTTGCCGCAACGAACCTGTTCACGGTTCGTAGCGAGCGGTCCGAAGTTGGCTTGAGAAGCGCAGCCGTACATGGGTACGGCGAGCATCACAGAGCCAAGATCGGCCCGCGCAGTAGGACCGTGGGCAGGTTAGCCCGGAATCTTGCCTTCCACGCCTTCCACGTAGAACTTGATGCCATGCAGGAAGCCGTCGTCGGCGACCTTGTCGGCAGGCAGGACTTCCTTGCCGGTGTTGTCCTTGAGCGGACCCTTCCAGATCGGTGCCGAGCCGTCGATGATGCCCTTCTTGCGGGTCTCGACCAGCGCCTTCACGTCTTCCGGTACCACGGCGTTGTACGCGCCCAGATCGATTGCGCCTTCCTTCAGGCCCCACCAGACGGTTTCCGGCTTCCACTTGTTTTCAAGCACGTCGCCGACGACCTTGGTGTAGTACACGCCCCATTTGTTGATCGAGGCGGCCAGGTGGGCCTTCTCGCCGAACTTGGTCATGTCGCTGTCCCAGCCAAGCGCGTAGACACCTTTCTCTTGTGCAGTTTGTACGACTGCTGCGGAGTCGGTGTTCTGCATCAGCACGTCGACACCTTGCCCGATGAGGGTAGTGGCAGCCTCGCGCTCCTTGCCCGGATCGAACCACTTGTTGACCCACACCACGCGGGTGGTGGCCTTCGGGTTGACGCTACGCGCGCCCAGCGTGAACGAGTCGATATTGCGGATCACCTCAGGAATGGGCACCGAACCCACCACGCCCAGCTTGCCCGACTTGCTCATCTTGCCGGCCACCACGCCCGCCAGATACGCGCCTTCGTACGTGCGCACGTCGTACTGGCCGAGGTTGTCTGCGGTCTTGAAACCGGTGGCGTGCTCGAACTTCACGTCCGGGAATTCCTTGGCGACCTTGAGCATCGATTCCATGAAACCGAAGCTCGTGCCGAAGATGACCTTGTTGCCCTGGGTGGCCAGGTCGCGGAACACGCGCTCGGCGTCAGCAGCGCTCTCGGGCACGTTTTCGACAAAGCTGGTCTTCACCTTGTCGCCGAACTTCGCTTCAACTTCCTTGCGGCCGGCGTCGTGAGCGTATGTCCAGCCCGCATCGCCCACCGGGCCGACGTAGACGAACGCGACCTTCAGCGGCTCATTGGCCGGTGCCGGCGCGGCAGCGGCGGGGGCCGAGGAAGCGGCCGGCGCGGCGGTCTTGTCGCCTGCGCCTTCGTTGGATTTGCCGCAACCCCAGAGGGTCAGGGCAGCACCGGCGGCCAGGGCGGCCAGCGTGATCCTGCGGGTAACGTTCATCGATTTCTCCTGTTGTGTGGCTCGTTGACTGTGTTGAAGCTTGAAGCAAAAGACGGGAATGCAGAAGCCTTGGGCAGCAGTTTAGGCAGCCCCTGGGCGGAACGGCTTGCCGAGCGAAGCGGGCATGTTCAGGCGAATCCAATCCGGATTGCGCGAGATGATGGCCAGCACGACGATGGTTGCGGCAAACGGCGCCATCGACAGAATTTGCGACGGCACCGATACGCCCATCCCCTGCAGGTAGAACTGCAGGATCGTCACACCGCCGAACAGCAGCGCGCCGAACAGGATGCGCATGGGGCGCCAGGTTGCAAAGGTGGTCAGCGCGAGGGCAATCCAGCCGCGGCCGGCGACCATGTTTTCGACCCACATTGGCGTGTAGACGAGCGACAGGTATGCGCCGGCCAGCCCGCAGCATGCGCCGCCAAACAGCAGCGCGCCAAAGCGGATGGTGCGCACCGGGTAGCCGAGCGCGTGAGCCGACTCCGGTGATTCACCGATCGCGCGCAGCGTGAGCCCCGCGCGCGTCTTGAACAGGAACCAGGCAATCGCGCCGCACAGCAGCAGGCTGAAATAGACCATCCAGTGGTGCGCGAACAGGGCAGGGCCGACGAACGGAATCGACTCCAGCCCCGGAATGCCGTGCGCCTGCGCCGGCAGTGACATGCCGACAAAGCGCTGCCCCATGAAGGCGGACAGCCCGGTGCCGAAGATCGACAAGGCGAGGCCTGTTGCGACTTGGTTGGTGACGAGCACCAGCGCCAGCCACGCGAAGAGGGCTGCCATCACCATACCGGCAATCGCGCCGGCGGCAAAACCCAGCAGCGGAATCTGCGTCTGGTAACCGACCATGAACCCGACCACGGCGGCCACCAGCATCATCCCTTCGGCGCCGAGATTGAGCACGCCGGAGCGCTCGTTCATCAAGAGGCCCAGGGCGGCCAGCAACAGCGGGGTGCCGGCGTTGATCGACGCGGCGATCAGGGGAGCGAGACTTTCCATGTGTGAGGCCTGATCAGTGATGCGCGCGCCAGCGCAGGCGGTATTCGATGAGCGTGTCGCAGGCGAGCAGGAAGAACAGCAGCATGCCCTGGAACACTCCGGTAATGGCCGACGGCAGGCCCAGGCGCGATTGCGCAAGCTCGCCGCCGATATAGAACAGCGACATCACGATCGCGCCCAGCACGGTGCCAACCGGATTCAGTCGACCGACGAACGCCACCACGATTGCGGCAAAGCCGTAGCCCGGGGAAATGGACGGCAGCAGCTGCCCGATCGGGCCCGTGACCTCGAAGGCGCCGGCAATGCCCGCCAGGCCGCCCGACAGCAGCAGCGCTGTCCACAGCGCCGCACGTGACGAGAAGCCCGCGTAGCGCGCCGCCTGCGGTGCCAGCCCACCCACTTGCAGCCGGTAACCCGCGAAGCTGCGGAACACGAACAACGTCATCGCCGCCGTCATCACCAGCATGAACAGAAAGCCGACGTGCAGACGCGTGCCGGCCACGAGCGTCGGCAGAACGAATGCGCTGTCGAACACGATCGACTGCGGGAAGTTCATGCCGTTCGGGTCCTTCAACGGCCCGTTGACCACGTACAGCAGCAGCAACTGCGCGATGTACGTGAGCATGAGCGAGACGAGGATCTCGTTGGCATGAAAGCGATCACGCAGCAGCGCTGTAATGGCGGCCCACAGTGCCCCGCCGATCAGGCCGGCAACGACGGCCAGCACCAGCGCAAAGCCGCCGGGGATGGCGGGCGTGGGCGTATCGAAGTAAATGATCGTGGCCGCCGCGAAGATGCCGCCGACGATGAGCTGCCCCTCCGCGCCGATGTTCCACACGTTGGCGCGATAGCACACCGACAAGCCGAGGGCGCACAGCACCAGCGGCACGGTCTTGAGCAGCACTTCACCAATCGCGCGTTTGCTGGCCAGCGGCTCGACGAGGAATACGCGCAGGCCCGCCACCGGGTCCTTGCCCAGCAGTGCGAACAGCAGCAAGCCGAACACCATCGTCAGCACCAGCGCGATCAGCGGCGAGGCATAGGCCATGGTGCGTGACGGGATTGCGCGCAACTCCAGCGAAACCGGCAGCGCCAGGCGGCTGCCATGCATGACGTCAGCCATGGGCCGCCTCCGAGGTTGCTGCCGCCGAAGCCGCGGTCTTGTCCCACATGCCGCTCATCCAAAGGCCGATCTGTTCGCGGTCGGTGGCGTGCGTGGGGGTGGAAGGGGAGAGGCGCCCGTTGGCGATCACGTGCAGGCGATCGCACAGCGCAAAGAGTTCGTCGAGTTCTTCCGACACGATGAGGATGGCGCAGCCCCCCGCCTTGAGCGCGAGGATTTCGTTGTGGATCTGCGCCGCCGCGCCCACGTCCACGCCCCAGGTAGGTTGCGCGACGATGAGCACGCGCGGCGCGCATTCGATTTCGCGGCCGACGATGAATTTCTGCAGGTTGCCGCCCGATAGGCTTTTGGCCAGCGCATCGGGGCCTCCGGCCTTCACGCCAAAGCGGCTGATGATGCCGGTAGCCAGCTTGGCGGCAGCCTTCTTGTCGATGAGCCCGCCACGCACCTGCGGCGCACGCTGATGCGTCAGCAGCGTATTGGCGGCCAGCGACAGCGATGGCACGGCGCCGCGCCCCAGGCGCTCTTCCGGCACGAATGACAGCCCCCGCTTGCGGCGCGCACGTGGGTCCAGCTTGGCGACCGGCTCGTCGCCGATCGTGATGGTCTGCGCGGGGGCGCGCGTGTCTTCGCCCGACAGGGCGGCCAGCAGTTCCTGCTGCCCATTGCCCGAGACGCCCGCGATGCCGACGATCTCGCCGCTGCGCAATTGCAGGGCGATGTCACGCAGTTCCGTCGCAAAGGCGTGCGACTTGGGCAGCGACAGGCCGGCCACCTCCATGCGCACCTCGCCCGGTGTGGTCTGCGGGCGCAATTCGCGCGGCGGCTCACCACCGATCATCATGCGAGACAGCGACGCCGCCGTTTCCTGGCGTGGGTCGCACACGCCCGTGACCTTGCCCATGCGCATCACCGTGGCGGCGTGGCACAGGGCTTGAATCTCGTCGAGCTTGTGACTGATGTAGAGGATGCTCGTACCTTCTGCCGCCAACTGGCGCAGCGTGACGAAGAGCTTCTCGACGGCCTGCGGTGTCAGCACCGAGGTCGGCTCGTCAAGAATCAGCAGGCGCGGCTTGGTGAGCAGCGCGCGCACGATTTCCACGCGCTGGCGCTCGCCCACGGACAGCGTGTGCACATGGCGATGCGGCTCCAGCGGCAGGCCGTATTTCTCGCCCGTGCTGCGCACCTGATCGGCCACGTCGCGCAGGTCGGTGCCAGCGGGCAGGCCGAGCAGGATGTTCTCTGCCACCGTGAGCGTGTCGAACAACGAGAAGTGCTGGAACACCATGGCGATGCCCAGCGCGCGGGCCTGGTGCGGATTGGCGATCTCAACGCGCTGGCCGTCGAGCAGCATCTCGCCGGCGTCGGGCTGCACGGCGCCGAAGATGATCTTCATCAGCGTCGACTTGCCGGCGCCGTTTTCGCCTAGCACGGCATGGATCTCGCCCGGCGCGACAGTCAGGCTGACGCCGTCGTTGGCGACCACGCTCGGGTAGCGCTTGGTCATGCCCGTCAGCGACAGGCGTGGTGGGAGTGGTGTCACAACAGGTTGGCTCGTGGTTTCCGTGCCGCTCACCGTGCGGATGCGCAACGGAGGCGGTCTCTTTTTGGGTGTTGACGACACTTCACAACAGGTAACGCCGATGCAGGTTCGCGCCGACGCATCGCAGCAATCATCATGGTTGCGTGATGCTTGCCATCAACCATAAATTATATCGTCCGGCACCGCTCCAGACGGGGATTTCAGCCCGCTTGCGACTGCCTCGTACGAGGGGTGGCAGAGTGCAAATCCCGTGCCGGGCTCATCGGGCCCATTTGCGGGTTCCAGCTTGTCATGCCGACGTATGCAGGTTGCAAGCGCAGCCCTCGGGTGGGGCGCATGAGCTGAGTTGCACCTGACCGGTGCGCGCCCGTGGTTGGCTACTTTGCGCTACAGTTCTCGGTTTGCTTCGGCGCGGGCCGCACGTCAGCTGCCGCGTCCCGCTCTCCCTTCATGACTGCTCCCGCTCCCGCACGATCCCGCATGCCAGGCCCGATTCCAGGCTGGCTCCTGCTGCTTGGCGCGCTCACGGCCATCGGCCCGCTGTCGGTCGACATGTACCTGCCGAGCCTGCCGACCATCGCGCGCGATCTGAATACGTCGTCGGCTGCGGCGGGGCTCACGCTGACCGTCTTCCTGATCAGCCTGGCGATCGGCCAGCTTATCTACGGCCCGGCCAGCGATCGGTTTGGCCGCAAGCCGCCGCTCTATATCGGTCTGGCGATGTACGTGGCGGCATCCATTGGCTGCGCATTTGCCAAGGACGCTACGATGCTGGCCGTGCTGCGCGGCGTGCAGGGGTTTGGCGGCTGCGCGGGCATGGTCATCGCACGCGCTGCCGTGCGTGATCGCATGGACCCGGCCGGCGCCGCGCAGGCTTATTCGACGCTGATGCTGGTGATGGGTGTGGCGCCCATCCTCGCGCCGATGATTGGCGGCGCGGTGCTGCAGTTCGCAACGTGGCGGGTCATCTTTGCATTGCTGACAGCATTTGGCGTGCTGTCGCTGGTGGCCGTGCACTACCTGATGCGCGAGTCGCTGGCGCCCGAGCAGGCGCGCAAGCTGGCAGTCAGCCATGTGCTGCGCGACTACTGGGAGCTGCTGCGCGATCACCACTACGCCGCCTATATGTGGTGCGGCGCGGTGTTTCTGTCAGGCATGTTTGCGTACATCACCGTGTCGTCGTTCGTGCTGATCGACGGTTATGGGCTGACGCCCTCGCACTATGCGTGGGTGTTTGGCAGCAACGCGGCGGGGATGATCGCAGCATCGCGCGTGAATGTGCGGCTGGTGCGCAAGTACTCGCCGGCGCGCGTGCTGCGCCGGGCGCTGTGGGTGCCGGTTATCACCAGCGTGCTGGCTGCTGCAGCCGCCGCGGCGGGTTATACGCCGCTGCCGCTCGTGCTGGCGGCGCTGTTCTGCTACATCGCGTCGATCGGCTGCATCTCGCCCAACACCGGGGCGCTCGCAATGGCAGGGCAGGGCGCGCGTGCGGGTACGGGCTCGGCGCTTATGGGCGCCATGCAATTCGGCCTCGGCATGGTGACGGGTACGGTGGTCGCCGCCATTGGCCAGACCGCGCTGCCGCTGCTGGGCATGATGGCGGTGTGCGCCGTTGCCGCGCTGGTTCTGGGCCTGCGCATCACGCGCGAAGAGCCCAGCGCCTGATCTTCGCGCTTCCCGCTGTTCCTTAATGCCTCTTGTTCTAGAGGCGTCTTCCTCTTTTCATATGACTCGGGCATAACATGCCCGTCACGCTGACCGTGTCCGGCACCTATGATGAGTGCAGCCGGACCGCGTTCCGCCGCGACTTGGCCCTGAGTGACTAAGGGTTACTTCTTATACATAATTTATCGACAATTTATTAACGTATCGCTTTCGTATTCAATCGCGCATCGTTTTGCTGGGATCTTCCCGCCAGCGGTGCACACGAGACGGGGGTCAAGTTGCAGTGCACGATTCACCGGCTGGGAGAACTGGCGCTGTTGTGCGAAGTGCCGCCACCGGCCACCCTGACTTGTCAGCAGCGCATCTGGGCGATGGCTTCGCGCGCGTCCAATTGGGCGGGCGTGGTCGACGTGGTGCCCGGCATGAACAACCTCACGCTCGTGTTCGGCCCAATGGCCGATGCGCAGCGATTGGCCACCCAACTGCGCGAAGCCTGGGAAGAAAGCCAGGCGCTGGTGGCCGACGGCAAACTCGTCGACATCGAAGTCGCATATGGCGGTGACGAAGGTCCCGACCTGCGCGAAGTGGCCAGGCACACTGGCCTGAGCACGGCCGAAGTCGTGCGTCGCCACACCGCGCCCGAATACATCGTCTATTTCCTGGGCTTCCAGCCCGGCTTTGCCTACATGGGCGGGCTCGACAAGTCGCTCGCCACGCCGCGCCGCGCCGAGCCGCGCATGGCCGTGCCGGCCGGCTCGGTGGGCATCGGCGGTGAGCAGACGGGCATCTACCCGGCCGCATCCCCCGGTGGCTGGCAACTGCTGGGCCGTACAGACGCGGCGCTCTTCATGCCGCAGCGCAATCCCCCCACGCTGCTCTCGCCTGGAGACCGCATCCGTTTTGTTGCCTCGAAGGTGCTCGCATGAGTTCGAAACCCCAACCCATGATCGAGATCGTGCGTGCCGGCGTGCTGGCCACCGTGCAAGACCTGGGCCGCACCGGCTATCGCCGCTTTGGCGTATGCACGTCGGGCGCGCTCGATCCGCTGTCGCTGTATGTGGGCAACCGCCTGGTTGGTAACCGCAGTGATGCGGCGGGCATCGAGTTCACGCTGGGCAACGCCACGCTGCGCTTCCACGCCAATGGCCTGATCGCGCTGACGGGTGCGGATTGCCGCGCCACGCTTGACGGCGCACCGGTGCATGCATGGCGCGCCATTCCCGTGCAGCGCGGTCAGACGCTGACCTTGCGTGTGGCCCAGGGCGGCGTGCGCGCCTATCTCTGCGTGGCCGGTGGCATTGATGTGCCCGAGATGATGGGCTCGCGCAGCACCGATCTGAAAGCCGGATTCGGCGGCCTTGACGGGCGCCCGCTGAAGGACGGCGACAGGCTGCCCGTGCTGCCTGCCGATACGACGTATGCCCCCGACATCAGCGGCGATACCGTTGCCGTGAAGGCAGCCCGCTGGACATTCGACCGCGCGCAGAAGGACACGCCCGTCATGCGCGTGTTGCCGGGTCCCGAATACGACGATTTCGTTGCCGACGCGCAAGCCGCGTTCTGGGAATCAGACTGGACGCTTACGCCCAACAGCAACCGCATGGGCTTTCGCCTGCAAGGGCCGGAACTCAAGCGCAAGAAGCAGCGCAGCGGCGATCTGCTCTCGCACGGCGTGGTGCCTGGCGTGATCCAGGTGCCGCCGTCTGGCCAGCCCATTGTGCTGATGGCCGATGCGCAAACCACGGGCGGCTATCCGAAGATCGGCTCCGTCATCCTGGCCGACCAATGGCGGCTGGCGCAGATTCCGCTTGGCACGCGCGTGCGCTTCGAGCGCGTGACGCTGGAGCAGGCCGAAGCCGCCCGCGCCGACGTGGCACGGTATCTGCAGCAAATTGAAACCGCGCTGGATTGGCAGCGCCAGGGCATTCTGTCGAGCGCGCACCGCACCGCCAAGACGCGACTGAACGCCTGATGCACCGGAAGACAACACCATGACTGCAATTGATCTGAACGCCGACCTCGGCGAGGGCTGCGATACCGACGAGGCGCTCCTCACGCTGGTGAGTTCCGCCAACATCGCGTGCGGCTGGCACGCCGGCGACGTCAACACGATGCGCCAGACCGTCGGCTGGGCGCTACGCCAGGGCGTATCGATCGGCGCGCATCCGAGTTTTCCTGATCGCGAAAACTTCGGCCGCACTCAAATGCACCTCCCGCCGGATGAAATCTACGCGGGCGTGCTGTTCCAGATCGGCGGGCTGTCGGCCATCGTGCGCGCGCAGGGTGGCAAGCTCGCCCACGTGAAGGCGCATGGCGCGCTGTACAACCAGGCTTCGCGTGACCGGCCTCTGGCCGTCGCCATCGTGCGCGCGATCCGTGATTTCGATCCGTCGCTCGTCGTGTTTGGTCTGGCGGGCGGTGAGCTGGTCAAGGCCGCGCGCGAGCTTGGCCTGCAGGCCAAGGAAGAGGTGTTTGCCGATCGCGGGTACAACGCGGACGGCTCGCTCGTCAAACGCGGCACGCCGGGTGCCCTGATCGACAGCGAAGATGCCGCGCTCGACCAGACGCTGACGATGGTGCGCGAGCAGCGCGTAAAGGCCATCGATGGCACGTGGGTTCCGATCCGCGCGGAAACGGTTTGTCTGCACGGCGACGGCGCGCATGCGCTGGCGTTCGCGCGACGCATTCGGGAACGGCTGGGCAGCGAAGGGATCGCTGTTCGCGCCGGCGCCTGAGCCACGGCCCCGTCCTTCCAGCGGGGCTTTTTATTAACTTGGGGGGAAGCACCACATGGGTACGGCAGTGAATCTATGGCCGCTGATCGGGGTGGCCGTCATCATCGCGGGGTTCATCCTGCGATTCAATCCGATGCTGGTGGTGGCCGTGGCCGCCATCGCCACCGGCTTTGCGGCATCGATGTCCATCGACCAAATCCTGACGGCGATCGGGACGGGCATCATCAAGACGCGGACGTTGCCGCTGATCATCCTGCTGCCGCTCGCGGTGGTGGGTTTGCTCGAGCGTCACGGCTTGCGTGAGCACGCGCAGAACTGGATCTCGCGCATCCAATCGGCCACGGTGGGCCGTCTGCTGATCGTCTACCTCGCCGTGCGCGAGCTGACGGCGGCTGCCGGTCTGACGAGCCTCGGTGGGCATCCGCAGATGGTCCGTCCGCTGCTGGCCCCAATGGCCGAAGGTGCCGCCGAAAACCGCTTCGGCAAACTGCCGGCGCCGGTGCGCGAACGCCTGCTGGCCTTCTGCGCCGCCACCGACAACGTCGGCCTGTTCTTCGGCGAAGACATCTTCGTGGCCTTTGGCGCCATCGCGCTGATGCACACGTTCCTGCTCGGCTCGGGCATCGACGTGGAACCGCTGCACATCGCTGTGTGGGGCATCCCGACCGCGGTCTGCGCGTTCCTGATCCACTCGGTGCGCCTCAAGCGCCTGGACGGCTGGCTTGCCCGTGAAATGGGTGCCGCCGCTAACACCAACGCGGCCGCGGCCAAGCAGGGGTAAGCCATGATTCTGTCAATCAACTATCTGTACTGGCTGGCCGGGATCATCCTGACGATCACCGCGCTGATGACCTTTGCCGACAAGAACCACCCGCGTCGCTGGACCACGGGCCTGTTCTGGGCGATCTTCGCCGTCATCTTTCTCGTTGGCGACAAGATCCCGCCGATCGCGGTGGGCATCGGCGCCGTGGTGATGGCGCTGCTGGCCGGCACGGGCGGTGTAACGCTGGGCAAGCATGGCGAACTGCCGGCAGAAGAGCGCCGTGCATCCGCCAAACGCCTGGGTAACCGCCTGTTCATTCCGGCACTGACCATTCCGCTGGTCACCGTCATCGGCAGCGTGTTCCTGAAGGACATCAAGATCGGCGGCGATCTGCTGCTCGATCCGAAGAACCAGACCTTCGTCTCGCTGGGCCTGGGCTGCATCATCTCGCTCGCGCTGGCGTGCTGGCTGACGCGCGACACGCCGGTGCAGGCCATGCGTGAATCGCGCCGGCTGACGGAGTCGCTCGGCTGGGCGCTGGTGCTGCCGCAGATGCTGGCCATGCTGGGTCTCGTCTTCGCCGATGCCGGAGTGGGCAAGGCTGTTGCGCACCTGACCACCGCCTACATCAACATGGACTATCGCCTCGTTGCGGTCGTTGTCTATTGCGTGGGCATGGCGCTGTTCACCGTCATCATGGGCAACGGCTTTGCAGCCTTCCCGGTCATGACGGGCGGCGTGGGGGTGCCGATCCTGGTGGGCGTGTTCCATGGCAACCCGGCGGTGATGGCGGCCATCGGCATGTTCTCGGGCTACTGCGGCACGCTGATGACCCCGATGGCGGCGAACTTCAATATCGTGCCGGCTGCGTTGCTGGAGTTGTCCGATAAGAACGCTGTGATCAAAGCGCAAGTCCCGACCGCGCTGCTGTTGCTTACAGCCAATATCCTGCTCTTGTACTTCCTGATGCTCCACTAATCGTGTTTAATGCGTCGCGTGCGGTGTGCGTCACGCGGGCGGTTCTTCCCCCGCCGACGTCACCAAGCGCGATCGCTGCCCGCGAGACAAGGGCATGCGGTCGTAGACCTCGCATCGTGCTCTTTCTCCGGGGGGATTCATGAGCAGCCAGATGACGAGCGGCCGTTCCATGTCGGGACGCCGCTTTCTTTGTGTTCTCGCAGTTAGCGCCCTGTCGCTGATTTCCGCCGCGCACGCCAGCGCGGAAACGCTCCGAGTGGCCACGCCGTATCCGGCCCTCAATTTCCATACGCAAAACCTGCAGGCCTTCGCCAGCGCCGTCAGCAGCGCCACCAACGGCGGGCTCAAGCTTGAGGTTTATCCGAACGGTACGCTGCTCAAGCCGGCCGCCATCTTTGACGGCGTCAAGGACGGCAAAGCCGAGGCGGGGGAGGTGATGCTTTCGACGCTGGCCCAGCGCGATCCGCTCTTCGGCGTGGATTCGATTCCCTTCGTGGTGTCGGGCTACAACGATGCGCGCCTGCTGTGGGATGCCTCGCGCAGCCACATCGAAGCGCTGATGAAGGCCAACGGATTGCGCCTGCTGTACGCCGTACCCTGGCCGCCGCAGAACCTGTATTCCGAAACACCGATCGCCCGTTTGTCCGACCTGAAGGGACATCGTTTGCGCACCTATAACGCGGCGCAAAAGCGCATTGCCGAGTTGTATGGTGCCCAGGCCGTGCAGGTGGAAGCCGCCGATCTGACCGCCGCGATTGCCGGCGGGCGGATCGACACGATGGTCACCTCGCCGTCCACCGGTCTGGAAACGAAGGCTGGCCAGCGCATGACCTATTACTACAAGGTCAACGCGTGGATCCCGAAGAACGCCGTGTTCGTCAACGAGGCGCGCTTCGCCAAGCTCCCGCCGGCGATGCAGCAGACCGTGCTCAAGCTCGCCAAGGATTACGAGACGCGGGGTTGGGACGCCAGCCGCCAGACCTATGAGCGCGATGAAGCCGAGCTCGCCAAGACCGGCGTGCGCGTGCTCAATCCCGACGTGACCTTGCAGGGCGACATGCGCCGCCTGGGCGAACGCCTGACGCGTGAATGGCTGCACACCGCGGGCACGGAAGAAGTCGACATCCTGTTGAACTTCGAGAACAAGCGCAGCAAGGCCAACTGACGCCGCAACGCGCTTGGGCATGATGTTCGACGGACGTTTATCATCGTTTTAGTCTTACGCAGCACGCAGGAGAACGTCATGCCTACCGTCCTCGTCACCGGTTTCGATCCGTTCGAGAACGAACCCATCAATCCGTCGTGGGAAGCCGTGCGCACCCTCGATGGGCAGGGAATCGCCGGCGCCGACATCGTTGCGCACCAGTTGCCGACCATCTTTGGTGAATCCAACAAAGTGCTCGGCAAGTTGCTGCAGACACTGCAGCCGGATGTGGTGATCGCCGTGGGGCAGGCCGGTGGCCGCGCCGAGATGGCCATCGAGCGCATCGCCATCAATGTCGACGACGCCCGCATTGCCGATAACGCCGGCAAACAGCCCATCGATATCGCAATCGCAAGCGACGGACCGGCCGCGTATTTTTCAACGCTGCCGATCAAGGCCATCGTGCGCGAGTTGCGTGCGGGCGGTGTTCCTGCGTCGGTGTCGCAGACGGCCGGTACCTTTGTCTGCAACCACGTCTTCTATGGGCTGATGCATGCCATCGCCCGTCACAAGCTGCCCACGCGCGGCGGCTTCATCCACATCCCGTATCTGCCGTCGCAGGCAGCCAAGCACCCGGGGCAACCGAGCATGGCGCACGACACCATCGTGACTGGTCTGCGCATCGCCATCGAGACAACGCTGCGCACGTTGCACGACGTACGCGAAACGGGCGGCCAGCTGCACTGAGCTAGCGCGACGGCGCAGCGCGCTGTTCAGTCCGTGAAGCGCTTATGCCGTTGTAGTTCGATGTGCACCGGTGTGCCCGGCGCTGCATAGGCTGAGGTGATCGGCGCCGTGTCGGCCGTGGCCCATTCGGCTTCGATGGACGCTGGCGTTTCGTCGTGCAACACGGGTGTGTGCTGCAATTCGGACGCCGTCGGCGGGCGCGCGACGGCCTGCGCCAGCGCTCGAGGCCGCGGCTTCACCGGCAATGGCGTCGCGGCCGGCGGTGTTGCAGCGATGACCGGCGCGGCAACTTCCGTTTCGTCGAAAGTCATATCGGTCGCCTGGGCAACGTTGGCTGCGGCTGCTGCCGTGGTGGCGGCATGCGGCTCCGTGGCTTCGTTGGTTTCCACGGGCGCCGCCGGCGACGCAAAAGAATGATCGAGTGAACGTGGCGATGCGGTCTGCGGGGGGAGGGCGGCCACGGTTGTTTGATCAAGCTGTGCAGCGGGTTGCCGATGCTGCCCGGTCTGCCAGCCAAGCAGCGCAGCCGCCAATGTGCACGCCATGCCAATCGACAGCACAGTCACGCGTCGACGCCACTGCCCGTGGTCCGCAGCACCAGCGTCCCCCCACGTGTTGGCTGCGGGATCGATCGGCGCGCTGACCTGTGTAGCGGCGTTGGCCTGCACGTTATCGAGCGTTGGCCCGAAGGGCGGCGGCATACGCACCAGACCCGGTAGGCGCAGGTGTCCGTCGATGATGAAGTTGGGGGATTCCAAGGCCGTCTCCGCTGATGGCCGCAGCGGACATCCAAGCCGGCTGCGCAAGCAGGCGCCATGCTAAGCGGCAGATGGACGGTGGTCGATCAGATTGGTCTTAAGTCGATGCGTGCTGCATCTAGCGCGGAGAGGTCGCTGGCCCGCCGCTCTCGCGCAGGCCAGGGAGGTGGCGCCAAAGATCGTTACGGCGCAGGCGACCAGTGCGGATCATTCAGCTGCTTTTCCAGCAGGCGGATCTGCTGCTGCAGCGATTCAACCTGGGTTTGATACGCGCGGCGCTCAATGTCCAGCGCCTTGGTTTCCTGGCGCATGGTCTGCTGTTGGGTCAGCATCTTCTGACGCTGCGCCTGCATGATCCGCACTTCCTGGCTGAGCGATTCGGCGCGCTGCTGAGCCGCCTGGGCTTCGCGCTCCAGTTGCGCCTTCTGGCCCGCCGTGACGGCGCGGCGCAGATCATCTTCGGCCCACGTACGGGTCTGGCTGGCCAGCGTGTCGTATGCGCCTTCGGCCGGAGCGACCGACGCAAACTTGTACACGCGCCACAATTCTTTGCGATACGACAGGGCAACGTAGGCCGTGGTGTCTTCGTTGACGAGCAGCAGGCTGGTGCCGTAGTCGCCGTTGTAGGTCGTGCGCAGTTCGGTCAGGCGTTTCTGCGCCAGCAACTGCTGCAGTTCAGCGACGGTACCGCCCGATGCAGCCGTGGACGCTGCTGGCGCTTGTGGCGCACTGGCTTGCGCGTGGACCAAGCCGGCGCCTGCAACCGAGGCTGCGGCAACGAACGTGAGGACGGTTCGGCGGAGTACGAGAGACATCGCAAAGTTCAGAAATCGGAGGCGACGCGACTATATCAGCTTTGTGCGCCCAGCCCCGCAGGGAGCGTACCGATTTGACCTTCCGTCGCTTTTGAGTCGTGGCGGCGTCGGGCTTCGGCGACGATGCACTGCCACTCGCTGAAGGAGACGCGCTCGCGGAACATCTCGATCAGGAAGTCGCCCACGTCCTGATGCCGCTTTGGCGTGCCAAGCGCGGCTTTCAGGCGTCGCAATTCTCTCTGCGAACGCGTGACACGGGCCCGCGCGTTGGCCTGTTGCAATGAGCCGAGGGGAAATCTTCTTACGGATGCTTCGGCCGCGGCCAGCGCTCGCACGAGGTCGGCACGTTGCCGTTGAAGTTGCTCAGTCCCGTCGTTGTGATTACCGAGGGTATCTGGGAAAGTAGATTGCGTGTCCTCTAGGCGAGCAAGGGCGTGGCGCATTTCGATGCTCCTGTATCGGGTCTAGGTACCCGAACCCCGACGCCAATCGGGGTGGCCGGGCACAAGGCAAGGTTGGCGTACCGGCGATACAGGAAACCGGCGAGCGCGAGCGCTCCCTCACCAAGGCCCGGCCATAGGAGGCACTTGATGAACGGGCGTAAAAAAACCGCCAGCCGGCGGTTACCCGCCTGTATCTGCTCCCGGACGCCAATCCGAGGTCACGTTGTGTGCGTGACGGGCGGCAGTATAGCGCAGGGGGCACGCGCTATTTGTGCCAGATGGTGATGCGACGGTGCTGTGATATCGAGTGGGTGGCCGGGCACAAGGCGGAGTTGGCGTACCGGTGTCGTAGGTAACCGGTGAGCGCAAGCGCTCCTCTACCAAGGCCCGGCCATGAACAAAGCGGGTATCAGCGGTTCTGCATCTCTTTGAGCCACAGGCTCATCAGCCCAGCGCGGCCACGGACGCCGAATTTGCGATAGATATTCGTGATGTAAGAGTGCGTTGTCGACGTGGCCAGGCCGAGCTGTTCCGCGATCTGCTTTTCCGCAGCCTCCGTCAACAACAACTGCAATACCCGGGATTCGTGAGGCGCCAGACGCGCTTGCAGTTGCGCCAGCTGGCTCTGCTCGGCCAGGGCCCGCGTTGCGGTGACGTCACGCGCCACGCCGATGCGCAGTCGGTGCTCGACGCTCCACTGCGCCGACCATGACAACTGGACATCGGTGCCAAGCTGGTGGCGATAGCGATTTTCGAATCCGGTGCACTTTGCACCCGCCTGAACGCGACCGGCCTCCCTTCGGGTTCTGTCGCGGTCGTCCGGCGCTACGAGTTCAAGCATGCATTGCCCGACCAGCTCGGATGGCCGATAACCAAGGAGGTCTTGCCAGGCCGCGTTGGCGTGACGGATCCGCCCCCGCTCGTCGACCAGGAAGACGCCATCCGGAAGGCTATTGGCCAAAGCGATCGCGCTCACATCATTGAGGACTTCCATGGTCTGCCGCGTTTGGTTGCAATACAAAAGAAGTGGTGGCCGGCGCCGATGTGCATGACCAAGCTGGGTCGCAATCCCAGGCACCGACAAACGGTTGCACAAGGCTGTGATCATTGACAGCGCTGCCAGCGCTTACCGCGTCCCCGGAATATGCTGATTCAAGCCCGTTGCACCAAAAAGCAGCAGACACGAACGGCATCTGCTGGCAGGTTCAGCCCTCTAATTAGCAGGGTGCCAGTCAGAATAGCGTCTGCTATCGTTCTCGACAATATGCGGTGTGAGCATCATGCCTCATAACAATATTCAGCACCTGCGCGGTTTCATAGGGTCGACGCGGGGCGGGTAACGGGGAAAAACAGCAAGTCGTTTGGTCGCGGTAGGCCAAGCCCGACTCGCAGGCCCGGGTGAGCGGATGCTCCCAGGTCTTTTCGAGTCGGCATTTCGGCGACATTGCTTCGGCGTGGATGTGCAGACCATCACCAATTAGATCATTGGTGAATCAATATAAGAACAAGTCGTACTTTTTTTGAAGAACGGGGAAGTGTCTTCATGCGCTCGACCAACCCAAGCCCCCGAGGGGCTTGGGATAGCGCTTTCGTCCTCGGCTTTGGTAACGACGCGCAGCAGAGGCGGTCAGGTTATTCCATTTAAAAAGAAGAATAATCAATAAACCGGTTTTGATTTAGCGCCCCAATAAATATGGATTTAATTTGTAAGGTAAGGTTGTACCAGGATCGCGGACGTTATTTTGCGGTGTTGGTCGCACCGGACACGATGTGCTCCAGCACAGGGCGAGACGCAGCTGAAGCTTTGACCAATTTAGGCCGTTCAATGGCCGAGAACTCTCTGCCTCAGTCGGCCGATTTGTCGATAGAGCCGAAGGAGCGCAAGAGCGCTAGTCAGGTAGGCGGCGGCACGCCCGCTCCTCGCGAATTTCCCCGCGCCATACCCACCGTAAAACGCCTCCTCAACGAGCGTTTCGGCAAGGCCACCTTGCGTGAACTTTCAGAAAAGCTGGGTTTGGACGACGTCACTCCGCAACTGCTGTCGTCTTCCATTGCGGGCAGTGGGGCCAAGCGCGTTCGTCTGGCCATTGCCAAAGCGCTTGGACAAGATCCCGATGCGCTTTGGCCAATGGCGCGGCACTAACACGGCATGCGCTATTGAAGACCCGGAACTGGTAAAAGCGGAAATGCCCGCCGCACGGCGTTGTCAATCGACGCGGCGAGGGCGTGCTGGAGAAATCTGGAGCGCCCTGTGGCAAGGCAAAGACTGGCGGAAGCGGTGAGATTCGAACTCACGGATGGGTCACCCCATCGGCAGTTTTCAAGACTGCTGCCTTAAACCACTCGGCCACGCTTCCTTCGTACTGCGCTGCTCGTTGCGAGCAAGGGCGCCATTGTAACGGCACCTGGCGCAACTTGGCACCGGTTACCGTCAGTTTTCGTCGTCAGCCAAGAACAATTCCTGCAAATCATTGAGGAATCGCTGGCCCAGCTCGGTCGGGCGGATGGCGACATGGTCGCGCGTCAGCAAGCCGCGCTGCTCGGCGGCGTCGAGTTGTCGCTCAATGGAGCGCAGCGGCAGGCCGGTGCGCTCCTGGAACAGCGTGACCGGGAAACCGTCGGTCAGACGCAGCGCATTGAGCATGAATTCGAACGGCAGGTCGGCGGCGTCGACTTCGCGCTGCTCCTGCATGACCGCCGCACCGCCGGCCGTCTCAGCCTGACGCAGATACGTGTCGGGATGCTTGTGCCGCATCTCGCGGATGACCCGGTGCGGAAAGCTCAGCTTGCCGTGCGCGCCTGGCCCGATGCCGAGGTAATCGCCGAATTGCCAGTAATTCAGGTTGTGCTTGCAGCGCTTGCCCGCCTTGGCATACGCCGATACCTCGTAGTGCTCGTAACCCGCCGCCGCCAGCCGCGCGTGAATCCAGTCCTGCATCGCAAACGCCGTGTCGTCATCCGGCAGCGCGGGCGGGTACTTGGCGAAGTACGTGTTCGGCTCCAGCGTCAGGTGGTACAGCGACACGTGGTTCGTATCGCACGACAACGCGGCCTCCACATCAGCCTCGCATTCGGCGAGTGTCTGGCCCGGCAGGGCGAACATCAGGTCGAGGTTGATGTTGTCGAAATGCGCGCGGGCGATGTCGATCGCGGCGCGCGCTTCGGCGGCACTGTGGATGCGGCCAAGCGCCTGCAGGTGTGCGTCGTTGAAGCTCTGGATGCCGATCGACAGGCGGTTCACGCCGCTGGCGCGATAGCTGCGGAAGCGTTCTGCCTCAAACGTGCCCGGGTTGGCTTCCATGGTGATCTCGGCGTCGGCGTCGACCGGCAGCAGCATGCGGATGTCCGACAGCAGACGATCCAGCCCCTGTGCCGACAACAAGCTGGGCGTGCCGCCACCGATGAAGATCGTATGCACATGCCGGCCCCACACCATCGGCAGCGCGGCCTCCAGATCCTGACGCACGGCAGCGAGAAAGCGCTCTTCCGGGATGCCCTGGTCCGGCTCCGCATGCGAGTTGAAATCGCAGTACGGACACTTGCGTACGCACCACGGCACGTGCACGTACAAGGACAGCGGCGGCGAAGCGGGCAGGCTGATCTTGCCCGGCTGCAGGAAGACGGAGGTGACCTTGTCACCAGTCTCAGCGGCAGTTGAGGAAGGCGTCTTGGCTGCGCCGGCGGGGTGAATCGGGATCATCGGAACTTCAGGCGTTTTCAAAGGTGCGCAGCCGTTCGACAAGCTGCGCGAGGGCTTGTGCACGATGGCTCACGCTGTTCTTCTCGGCCTTGGTCAGCTCGGCAGCGGTCTTGCCGAGATCAGGCAGCAGGAAGTGGGGGTCGTAGCCGAAGCCGCCGTCGCCGCGCGGGGTGTCGATCACCTCGCCAAACCAGTTGCCTTCGGCAATGATCGGCTGCGGGTCATCGGCATGGCGCACGTAGACGAGCACGCAAACATAGTGCGCCCCGCGGTCCGCCTTGCCGGCCAGTTCACGGACGAGGCGGGCGTTGTTGGCGGCGTCCGTTTTGGGCTCGCCCACCAGTTGCGCATAGCGCGCTGAATACACGCCCGGCGCGCCGCCCAGCGCATGCACGCAGATGCCGGAGTCATCTGCCAGCGCAGGCAGGCCGGAGACACGGCTCGCGTGGCGTGCCTTGGTGAGCGCGTTTTCAACGAAGGTCGCATAGGGCTCCTCCGCCTCGGGAATGCCGAGCGCGCCTTGCGGCGTCACGTCGAAACCGAGGGGGGCCAGCAGCGCGTTGAACTCGGCCAGCTTGCCGGCGTTGTTCGATGCCAGAACGATCTTGCGCATGGCAGTGTCGTTCACAGGCCCAAGGCCTGCTTTTGCAGGCCGATCAGCGTGCGGATGCCTTGGTCGGCCAAATTCAGCAGTGCGTCCATTTCAGCGCGCGAGAACGGCGTGCCTTCCGCCGTGCCTTGCACTTCCACAAAGCCGCCGCTGCCGGTCATGACGACGTTCATGTCGGTATCGCACGCCGAGTCTTCGGGGTAGTCCAGGTCGAGCACCGGTACGCCATCCACCACGCCCACCGATACGGCGGCCACGAAGTCGCGGACCGGGTTGCCCACCAACTGGCCCTTTTCGCGCATGACCGAGACAGCGTCATATGCGGCGACGAACGCGCCGGTAATGCTGGCCGTGCGCGTGCCACCATCGGCCTGCAGCACATCGCAGTCGAGATGCAGCGTGTGCTCGCCCAGCGCGCGCAGATCAAACACCGAGCGCATCGCGCGGCCGATCAAGCGCTGGATTTCTTGCGTGCGGCCGGTCTGTTTGCCGCGTGCGGCCTCCCGGTCGGAGCGCGTGTGCGTCGAGCGCGGCAGCATGCCGTATTCGGCCGTCACCCAGCCCTCGCCGCTGCCTTTCTTGTGCGGCGGCACCTTGGGGAGCACGCTGGCCGTGCAGAGCACTTGCGTGTCGCCAAAGCAGACCAGCACCGAGCCTTCGGCGTGGCGCGTGAAGTTGCGGGTGAGGGTGACGTGACGGAGTTGGTCGGGCTGGCGGCCGCTGGGTCGCATGTGGGGGTCTCGCTGAGGAAAACGGTTAGCCCGACATGATACCGGCCCGCGCTGCGCTCGGCAGGGCGGGCCGGATGAGGACTGCGCGACGTGCTTAGCGCGTCAGGTTGCTGGTCTTGTCGATGGCGGCGCGGATTTCCGCGATGGAGCGCTCGATTTCCTCTTCCGACATCAGCCCCGATTCGCTTTGCGGCGCGTCCAGGATGGACGTGGTGAAGGCGTTCAGGGGGAGGGTGTCGGTCTGCACCGAATCCTGCGTGGTGGTTACGGCGTCCAGCTCCCACATCATGGAGATGGCGGTGGTGTTGTCGGCCGTGTCGCCGGCATTGCGCAGCGCACGGGCAATCAGTTCGGGAATTGCCTGCGTGACCGAGAAGCTGGTGCAGGTGTCGATCAGTTCGTCTTCCTGCACGCTGCCCCACAGGCCGTCAGAGCACAGCATGGCGACGTCGCCAGGTTCCAGGTTGACCGGCCCGCCGATGTCGATCAGCGGCAGATTGGGCGAGCCCAGGCAGTTGTAGATCTTGTTGCGCTCGGGGTGGTTCGCGACCTGCATCGGCAGCACGCGGTCTTGTTGCAGCAGGTTTTCGATCTTGGAGTGATCGCGCGTGCGCGTCACCAGCTCGCCCTTGCGCATCAGATACATGCGCGAATCACCGGCGTGCGCCCAATGCAGCGACCCGCGCTGGGCCAGTGCGCAAACGATCGTCGTGCGCGGCGCATCCGGCAGGCCGTTCGTTTCGGCATAGCGATGGATGTCGCGGTGCGCGAGCATGATGCTCTCGTGCAGGAAATCACGCGGATTGCGAATCGACGGACGGGCGTGGCGCTGGAACTGGCGCGCCATGGTCTGCAAAGCCTGCTGGGCCGCAACTTCGCCCAGGGAATGCCCGCCCAGGCCGTCGCACAGCACCATGAGCATGGCATCGCGCGTGAAGCAGTAGCCCATGCGGTCCTGGTTGACGCGTCGCGCGCCTTTTTTGCTTTCCTGATAAACCGAGAATCGCATTGCGGCTAAATAAATATTCGGTGAGGGATGCGGTGCACCGGCACGTCGCGCCTAGTGTTACACCGTTTTGGAATCATACTCCGCCTATGGGCGGCGACTGGGCGGTCAACTGTCCCGGCGGCGCAACAGGCGGCTCATGAAACGTGTCGTCAACGCCTCTTTCTCTTCTGGCACCGGGCCGCCCTGCGTGACGGCGGTCAATGCCTGCAACTCTGTCAGCGCGTTGCTTTCTTCACGCAGCACCTTTTGCAGGCGGAACACGCTCTGCGGACGCTCTTCCGGCTTCATCTTCAGGCACCAGCCAACCAGATCGATCAGGCTGGCCGTATAGACCTTGCGCAAGCGCTCCAGGCCTTCTTCCAACTTGTCGTCTTTCTCGCGCTGCGTGGCTTCCTGGGGCGGCGTGCCGGCCATGCAGGCATAGATGGTGGCGCCGATGCTGTAGATGTCCGTCCACGGGCCGAGCTCGTTGTGCTTGCGGTACAGCTCCGGCGCGGCAAAGCCCGGCGTGTACATCGGCTGGAAGCGCGAGGCCTCGGCGGTGAGCGTCTGCCTTGCGGCGCCAAAGTCGAGCAGGATCGGTGAAAAGTCTTCGCGCAGGTAGATGTTGCCGGGCTTGATGTCGAGGTGCAGCAGCTTGTGGATGTGGACTTCGCGCAGGCCGCTCATCAGGTCATGGAAGACCTGCCGGATGAAGCGCTCGCGCAGCATCTTCAACTTGCCCTGCTGGCGCGCGGTGAGGATGTGTTCCTGCAGCGTTTTACCCTGCTCATACGTCATCACCATGTAGACGGTGCCGTTTTCCCGAAAGAAATTGAGCACGCGCACGATGGCAGGGTGAGAAATCTTGGCCAGCGACCGGCCTTCTTCAAAGAAGTATTTCAGCCCGAGGCGGAATGCACTCCCGCTTTCTTCAGGCACGACAGGAATCAATTCGCCCGGTGCACGACGCGCCAGCGAAGACGGCAAATATTCCTTCACGGCCACCGGCGTCCCATGTTCGTCGGTCGCAAGATAGACGAAGCTGAACCCCCCGCTGGCCAACTTCTTTACAATACGATAATTGGACAGCAAGGTACCGACCGGCAACGGGGCACTGCGCGGCTGTCCTGAGCCTTTTGACTCTGTCATGGGTTTGTGTGGCGAAATGGCTGTCGGATTCTCCCTGACCAGTCCACACGTTGTAAAGCGACAAAAGGTGGGGGATTCCCCGCCAATTCCGGGCGTTAAATAACCGCCGCCGGATTTCCTGATTCGACCAAGAACAACACACCACGATTCCATGACCCACAGCATGACCGGCTACGGCGTTGCCACACGCCAGGCAGCCTTTACCGACGCCCATGGCGCACCCAGCGGGAGCGTCGCTACCGTCTCGGTCGAATTCCGCACCGTCAACTCACGCTTTCTCGACCTGCTGTTCCGTGCCCCGGAGGAATGCCGCGCCTTCGAGCCGGCCCTGCGCGAAATGCTGATGAGCGCACTGTCGCGCGGCAAGCTGGAGTGCCGGATCAACCTGCAGCGCCAGGAAGCCGCGAGCGATGTCGCGGCGCTCAATGTGGACCTGCTGCAACAACTGGCCAAACTGGAGCAGGCGGTCACGCGCCACCTGCCGGCATCGGGTTCGCTGCGCATGGGCGAAATCCTGCGCTGGCCGGGTGTCCTGGCCGAGCCGCAACTGACACAGGACGCCTTGCGCGACGCCGTGATCGAGGCGGCCAAAGAGGCGCTCAAGCAACTTCTCGAATCGCGCCGCCGCGAAGGCGATGCGCTCAAGGCCGTGCTGCTCGACCGTGCGGACGCAATGCTCGGCATCGTCGACAGACTCACGCCGATGGTGCCGGTCCTGATCCAGCAGCATCAGGACAAGCTGACCGAGCGCCTGCGCGAGGCGTTTGGCCTGGCAGCGCCCGAAGGCACTCCGGCACTGACGCGCGACGAGCTGTCCGAGCGCATTCGCCAGGAAGCCACCGTTTATGGCATCCGCATCGACATCGCGGAAGAGCTTTCGCGCCTGCAGGCGCACCTGCGCGAAACGCGCCACATCTTGGAAAAGGGCGGCCAGATCGGCAAGCGCCTGGACTTCATGATGCAAGAGCTGAACCGGGAGGCGAACACGCTCGGCTCGAAGGCCGCCGCCAAGGAGCTGGCCGATGCATCGATGGAACTCAAGCTGCTCATTGAGCAGATGCGCGAGCAGGTCCAGAACCTCGAATAACTCGAAACGATAGAACTAGAACATGCCATCTTCTCAAGCGCACTCTGCCGTCGATACGCCCATCGAGAATCACTTTCCGGGCAGCCTGTTCATGGTCGTGGCGCCCTCCGGCGCCGGTAAGTCAACGCTGGTGAATGCGCTGCTGGCACAGGATTCCTCGATCCGCCTGTCGGTCTCGGCGACCACGCGCAAGCCGCGTCCGGGCGAGCAGCACGGCCGCGAATACAACTTCATGACCGTCGAGGAGTTCAAGGCTTGCCGTGATCGCGGCGAGTTTCTCGAATGGGCCGAGGTGCATGGCAACTACTACGCCACCTCGCGCGTGTGGATCGAAGAGCAGATGCGCGCCGGCACCGACGTGCTGCTCGAAATCGACTGGCAGGGCGCTCAGCAGGTGCACCAGCGTTTCTCCAACGCGGTCGAAATTTTTATCCTGCCTCCGTCGCTCACGGCGCTGGAAGAGCGTCTGAAGAAGCGCGGTCAGGACGAGCCGAACGTGATCGTGCGCCGCCTGCTGGCGGCGGGCTCCGAGATGGCGCACGCACCCGAGGCCGACTACGTGATCATCAACGAAGTGTTCGATACCGCATTGGCCGAGTTGCGCACCGTGGTGCAGGCCACGCGTCTGCGCTTCGGTGCCCAGAAGGCGCGCCACGGCGAGCTGTTCGTCGAGCTGGGTATTCATTGAGCAAGCAGCGCAATCGCGTTTTTCAGCGCGATTGCGAAAGTGTGGTAGCGCCCGCTTCCCCGCGCTGTCCGAGGGAAGTGCTGCGCTGCTGCTAAAATATCGAGATCAACAAGATTTGCCACCAGGTGGAGTTTTCATGGCGCGTATTACCGTCGAAGATTGCTTGAAACAGATTCCGAATCGCTTCGAACTGGCATTGGCCGCAACGTACCGCGCCCGTCAGTTGGTGCAGGGCCACACGCCCAAGGTCGATGCCAAGGACAAGCCGACCGTGACCGCATTGCGCGAAATCGCATCCGGCCAGGTTGGTATCGAGATGCTCAAGAAGGTTCCGTCCTGAGCTGACACGCGTTACTTGGCATTACCTGGCGTGGTACGCTGCCTCGGTCACTGATCGTTATTGCGATCTTTCGTGGATGTAAAAGCCGCGAACGCACTAGACCCCGGCATGCCTACCTCGCCCGCTTCTTCGCCCAGGACCGAACATTCCGCCACGCACGAATACAACGTGCCGTCGGTGGAATCGTCCGCGAGGTCGTCCGGTCCTGCGCTGGGCGTCTCCACGGGTCCCTCCGGGTCTTCCACCGCTTCCATCGTTTCCATGCCGTCCTCCGCTTCCGGCTCCGGCCCTGCGTCGCCTCGTACGGGCGCGCCGAACTTGCCTGATCCGCGCGGTGCCGACCTGGTCGGGGAGCGTGCAGCGCTGCCGCCAAAATCACACAAGGGTGCAAGTGCTGATGCACCCGAGGAGACGGCCAAGTCCGAAGGCGCGGACACGCTCTTCATCGATGCGGTGCTGGAGCAAACCTATCGCCATCTGTTTGGCCCGACCTCGCAGCCGGCGGCACCGCCTCGGCAGCAAGTCGTTTCCATTTCGGGGCTGACCGAAAAGCTTTCGTATCTGAAGCCGGCCGATCTCAAGTTGGTGAAGGAAGCGTTTCACTTCTCCGACGAGGCGCACCTCGGGCAGTATCGCCAGAGCGGCGAGCCTTACATCACGCATCCCGTGGCCGTGGCAGAGATCTGCGCGGGCTGGAAGCTGGATGTGCAATCGATCATGGCGGCGCTGCTGCACGACGTGATCGAAGATCAGGGCGTGACCAAGAGCGAGCTGGCCGAGAAGTTCGGCCCCAAAGTCGCCGAGCTGGTCGATGGCCTGACCAAGTTGGACAAGCTCGAATTCCAGAGCCGCGAGCAGGCGCAGGCGGAGAGCTTCCGCAAGATGCTGCTCGCGATGGCGCGCGATGTGCGCGTGATTCTCGTCAAGCTCGCCGATCGTACGCACAACATGCGCACGCTCGACCATGTGCCGCCGGAAAAGCGCCGCCGCATTGCGGGCGAGACGATGGAGATTTACGCGCCGATCGCGCACCGCCTTGGGCTCAACACGACCTATCGTGAGCTGCAGGAACTGAGCTTCCGCATCGGCTCACCGTTCCGGTACGCCACGCTTGAGAAGGCGGTGAAGGCCGCGCGCGGCAATCGACGCGAGGTTGTGAGCCGCATTCTTGAAACGGCTCAGCGTGCGCTGGCCGACGCAGGCATCCCGGCCGAGATGACGGGCCGCGAAAAAACGCTCTACAGCATCTACCGGAAGATGCACGACAAGCAGTTGTCGTTCTCGCAGGTGCTGGATGTGTATGGCTTCCGTGTGGTGGTCGACACGCAGATGCAGTGCTACATGACGATGGGTGCGCTGCACAGCCTGTACAAGCCGATGCCCGGCAAGTTCAAGGACTACATCGCCATCCCTAAGATCAACGGTTATCAATCGCTGCACACGACGCTGGTGGGCCCGTTCGGCACACCGGTCGAGTTTCAGATCCGCACGCGCGAGATGAACCAGATCGCGGAGGCTGGCGTGGCCGCGCACTGGATGTACAAGCAGCACCACGATGAGCCTGATCGGGCGCAGCAACAAGCGCATCAGTGGCTGCAATCGCTGCTCGACATTCAAAGCCAGACTGGGGATTCGCAGGAGTTTCTTGAGCACGTCAAGATCGACCTGTTCCCGGATGCGGTCTACGTGTTCACGCCCAAGGGCGAGATCCGCGCGCTGCCGCGCGGTGCCACGGCGCTGGACTTCGCCTACGCGGTGCATAGTGACCTGGGTAACCAGTGTGTGGCGGTCAAGATCAACAACGAGTTGCTGCCGCTGCGCACGGAGCTGAAGAACGGCGACATCGTCGAGGTGGTGACGGCGCCGTACTCGAAGCCGAACCCGGCGTGGCTCACGTTCGTACGCACCGGCAAAGCGCGCGCGGCAATCCGGCACTTCCTCAAGACGGCCAAGCTGGATGAGGCCATTCAACTTGGCGAGCGTTTGCTCGAACAGGCGCTGCGTCAGATCGGCATTGACATGAAGGCCGTGTCCGCCCAGGTGTGGGAACGCATCGTGCAGTGGACGGGCAACAAGGCGCGTGAAGATGTCTTTGCGGATCTCGCGCTCGGCCGCCGGGTGGCTGCCGTGGTTGCGCGCCGTCTGGAAATCCTTTTGCAAGAAGGTGGCCACGAGGGCGACGAAGCCTTGATGGCGGCCGTGCATACCTTTGCTGGTGAAGAAGCGCCTGCCGTCACCGTCAGCGGCGATGAAGGCATGGCGATGGTGTTCTCGTCGTGCTGCCGCCCGATTCCCGGCGATCCGATCGTCGGCTATATCGGCAAGGGCGAAGGCTTGCAGATCCACGTGCAGGAATGCCGCGTGGCAAAGCGCCTGCATGGCAAGGATCCGGAGCACTGGATCGACGTCATGTGGGCTGAACATACGACGCGTGCGTTCGACGTGTCGATCAAGGTGCTGGTGCGCAATACGAAGGGCATTCTTGCGCGCGTAGCAGCGGATTTGACCTCGGCCGACGCCAATGTGGCACACGTGTCGATGGAGCAGGAGGGCGATCAGGAAGCGACGTACATGACGTTCCTGATTCAGGTGCACGACCGCGTGCACCTTGCCGATGTGATGCGCGCGCTGCGGCGCAACCCGGATGTGATTCGCATTGCGCGAGATCGCGGCGGAGATTGATGCTCCACGCACAAGCAAAAAAGGCGAAGCCCCTGGCCTCGCCTTTTTTGCTTGTAGCCGCTTGCGGCGAACGCAAGAGCGCTGGGACATTGCGCCGCATGCGAGACGGATGCGCACAAAAGAAAAGGGCTTCCATTTCTGGAAGCCCTTCTCGTTCTCGTATTAGGTTGGCGCGGCTGGCAGGATTCGAACCCACGACCCCTTGGTTCGTAGCCAAGTACTCTATCCAACTGAGCTACAGCCGCAACCGAGAAATGAGATTATACAGAGATTTTCCGTCTTGTGAACCCCCTTCTTCACTTTTTCTTCGAGTGGGGCCAACTTCTATAATGGAGCCTTGATCTACCGTGGCTTCCATCATGAACAAGGCTTTCGTCCGGGAAGATTCCGGCGATGAAGAAGACGATCTGCCCGAGGGCGCTGCGCCCTTGCCGCCGGGTTCCAAGAACTACATCACGCCAGCGGGCTACGAGCGTCTGCGGACCGAGCTGATGCACCTGATCGACACGGAGCGGCCCGAAGTGGTCAGCATCGTGTCGTGGGCTGCGTCCAATGGTGATCGCTCTGAGAACGGCGACTACCTTTACGGCAAGAAGCGCCTGCGCGAGATCGATCGCCGCATCCGCTTTCTCACGCGCCGTATCGAGAAGGCCGAGGTGGTCGACGCCAGTTTGCAGGGCGACAACGATCAGATCTTCTTTGGTGCAACGGTCACCTACGCCAACCAGCGCGGTGACGAGACCACCGTCACCATCGTCGGCATGGACGAGGTCGATCTGGACATCGGACACGTGAGTTGGATCTCGCCGATTGCGCGAGCGCTGATCAAAGCGCGCGAGGGCGATACGGTGCCGCTGCGTACGCCCACGGGCGTCGAGCAGATCGAGATCCTTGAAGTCAAATATCCGCCGCGCTCGGCGTGAGTTGTGTCCTCACGCCGGGTGCCCCAGGCAGTAGGCGCCGAAAGCGATGACAGAGCACGCCGAGAGGCGCCGCGCCGTGAGCGACTCCTTTAGGAACAGTCGGCCGAGCAGCGCGGCAAACACCACCGACGTTTCGCGCAGGGCCGACACGGGCCCCATCGGCGCGAGCGTCACGGCCCAGATGACGATGCCGTATGCGATGAGCGAGACCACGCCGCCGCCAAACGTCTTGAGCGTAGCGGCGTCTCGCAGGTCGATGTTTAACGGGCCTTTCCACACGCGATAGAGCAGCACCATCGGCAGACCGTCGAGCATGAATAGCCAAGCCGAGTACGCATTCGCATTGCCGGCTACCCGCGCGCCGATGCCATCGCACACCGTGTAGCACGCGATGAACACGCCCGTGGTGAGGGCCGCCAGCGTCGAGCCAAGGTCGGCCTTGCGGCCGCGCGCCAGACTCAAAATGCCGCCGCTCACCAGCACCACGCCCGCGAGCGCAATCACGCCGGGCATTTCGCCCGCAAACAGTGCGGCGCCCACCGTTACCAGCAGCGGCGACGATCCGCGCGCAATCGGGTACACCTGCCCGAATTCACCAAACCGGTACGCGCGCGCGAGGAACACGTTGTAGCCGACGTGCAGCACCGCGGACAGTGCCACATAAGGCCAAGCGGCCGGCGCCGGCAACGGCAATGCAATCGCCATCGGTATTGCGGCCACGCCAGAGGCCAGCGTCATCAGCGTAATGGCGCGCAGGCGGTCGGAGCCGCTTTTCAGCAAGGCATTCCATGAGGCGTGGAGCAGGGCGGCGCAGAGCACCAGGGCGATGACGGCGGCGGTCACGATGACGATGTGCGCGATGTGCGAAAGCGAGAATCGGGTAGATTTTTCTCACTCGATGCTGTGGCAGCGAGAGCAAGAAGACGCCAGCGTAACGCCGCAAAGTGTGATCAACAATCGATATATACTGACTCGATCTGTGCAAAAAACTCACGCGATATGCGCAAGCTGCCCCCTCTGAATGCCGTGCGCGCCTTTGAATCGGCGGCGCGCCATCTCAGTTTTACGCGCGCGGGCGAAGAACTGAGCGTCACGCATGGCGCGATCAGCCGTCATATCCAGGCGCTGGAGGCGTGGCTGGGTGTGTCGTTGTTTCGTCGGCTGAATCGGCGTGTGGAACTGACCGATGCGGGCCAACGCTACCTTGGCGAGATTGGCGTAGCGCTTGACCGCATCAGCATGGCCAGCCATGCGCTGCGCGACCGCGATGCCGTGCGCATTCTCCGTGTGAACAGCATCCCGACGTTCACGATGCGCTGGCTGATCCCGCGGCTTTCCACGTTTCAGATGCGCTTCCCGCGCGTGGAGGTGCGGCTGACCACCTCCATCGAAGAGATCGAAGACTTGCCTGATCATTTCGACGTGATCATCCGTGGCGGGCCGGAGATTCATGCGGGTTTTCAATCCGGGCGCTTTCTGGACGAGAGCCGCTTTCCGGTGTGCAGCCCGGTGTTGCTGGAGCGCTTGCCGCTATCGACCCCGTCCGACTTGCGGCATCACACGCTGCTGCATTCGGACACGCTGCCTTCGGTGTGGCCCAGCTGGCTGGTGCTGGCAGGCGTGCCGAACCTGCGGCCAGCGCATGCGCTCACGTTCGAGCATTTCTATCTGTCGATTCAAGCCGCCATCGATGGGTTGGGTGTCGCGATGGGGCCATCGGCGCTCATTGCGGAGGATCTGGAGGAGGGGCGTCTTGTGGCGCCGTTTCCGGATCTCGCGCTGGTCGCGCGCAGCTACTACTGGTACAGCCCCGCGCGCAATCTGGGTGACGAGGTCGTGCAGGCCTTTTGCGCGTGGCTGGGGGAGGAACGACCGCAACGTCACGCAAACGTGAATACATTTCCGGTCTCCGGTAACGGAGGTAACGCCGCGTAACACCCTAGAGGCGGGGGCGAAACGCGATGCTACGATGCAATCACGCTCGATTGCTTTGAAAAGGAGGTCCCCACATGAAGAAGAACGCATGGATTCTCGCTGCATGCTTGGCGGCTGCCGGTGTCGCTGGTTCGATCGCCTTGCCGGCGCAGGCCCAGGTGTCGATCGGCGTGCAGATCGGCCCCACCTACGCGCCCCCGCCGCCCCAGTATGAGCCCGTGCCAGTCTTGCAGCCGGGCTACGTATGGGTACCGGGTTACTGGCAATGGCGCGACGGCCGCTATGTCTGGCGTCGCGGCTATCGCGAACATGGCCGACCGGGTTATCACTGGCGCGAGCCGCGCTGGGAGCAGGGGCCGCACGGCTGGCAAATGCGTGACGGCGGCTGGGACCGAGGCGACGACGGCCGCTGGCATGGCCGTGGCCGGGATCGCGACGACCGCTACCACTGCCCCCCGGGCCACGCGCGCAAGGGCGAATGCTGACGATGCAGCGACAGGCCGGTCATGTACCGGCCTGTTTTTTGCAGGCGATTCTGTCGATGTCGCAACCGCCAAGTGAGAAGTTGCGGCGTCTTCCGGGAGGCAACATGACAATGGAATCGAATTGGCGCACCGAGCTGTACAAGGACTTCGACGTCTACGTACTGGCCATTCCGCGTGCTGAGCGCAAATCCGACAAGGGCGGGCAGGGGCCCACGCAGTGGGATTTTGTCGTGCGCATCTGCGAGTCGGGCGCAGACCCGACGGCGGTCGAAACCCTCGTCGCCCACTCGCACGACGAGCGCCCGCTGCCCACACGTGAGGCCGCCGAAGAGGCCGGGCTCGCGCGGGGCTATGGCTTGATCGATGAATTGCTCGGGCGTAGCCCCGTCCAGCAGTCGATTGATCTCTGAGGCGCGCTTACGCCGCCAGCGCTGTGTCGCGAACGTGCTGGCGTGCGAATTGCCACCACAGCCACGTCGAGTCGGGCCCCGGCGTGTGGAAGGCATAGCGCGGGTCGCCGCCACTCCAGGCGTGGCCCGTGGCGGTGAGTTGGCACAAGCTGACGATGCATTCGCCGTCGCGCATGTCGTTGCGCAGGACATAGCCCTCGCCGCGCGTGGTCTGGCGTGAGACGTTGCCCCCATCGCCAAGATGATTCAGCGCGCGGAACTGCGCGGCCAACTGCGCCTGGTTGGCGGGGTTGACGGCCTCGTCGCGCAGGCCGTGCAACAGCATCGTCGGCATGCCGGGGTAGGTGGCGACGTTCACCACGCTTGAGAGCGCCTCGACAGCGTCGACGCGGGCTCCGCGGCGCATCAGGTTCAACGCAGACGCCGGCGAACGCGCCACGCCCAACGCCGGGCCCGAATGCAGCGCCAACGCGGCGAACAGCTTCGGATGACGCAATGCGATCAGGCCGGCCAATCCCGCGCCGGCCGACAACCCTGCCAGATACACGCGCGAAGGGTCGGCGCCAGTTTGTTCGAGGGTTTGCTCGATCAGTTGGGCAATGCCGTCCGCCTCGCGCGCGCCGGCGTGCTCGGGGTCATACCAGTGCCAGCAGCATTGCGGATGCGCGCGGCGCGGCTGCTCCGGATACAGCACGATAAAGCCCTCGCGGTCTGCCAGTGCGTTCATGCGCGTGCCATGCGCCAGCACTTCTGCCGATTGCTTGCAGCCATGCAGCATCACCATCAATGCGGGGGGCTTGCTGCCGCGTGTGGGCGCTGTGTAGAGCCAGTATTCCGGCCGGCGCGCCACCACGGCGGGCGACTCGGGTTCGTAGATGAATTGTTCGCGAACGAAGGTGCCCTGGGTGGTTGTGGGGCGTACGCGGCGCGGGCTGTCGCGGCGGGTGGTTGGCTTGAGCGGCTTGACCGGTTTGGGCGGCCATGACTGGCGGCCAAAGCCCGGTGTGGTCAGGGCGTCGACCAGCCGGGTGATGGATTTCATCCAATTACGGTGCATGGCGGCGGCAAAGTGGCTCGGATGAGGACGATGGTGCCCGTGCTCTCCGAGAGGTCGCAAGGGGTTTCGATGTTGGTAAGACAGTGTGCCAGCGATTTTGTTGCAACGCAGCATTCAAAGTGGGCAAAGCGCCTCATGGTCGCCCACGCGGGCGGCAAAGTTTGCAATTGCGCGCGCGACTGTCATGGAGACACCGTGGGTGAGCGGCTACACTGCCGCGACGGGCGAGCCCCATGAGGGCACGCCTTTCTGCTTTCCCGTTCCCCGTTGTGTACTTATGGAGGTCGTTATGGGTTTTTTTGACTTCATCAAAGAGGCTGGCGAGAAGCTGTTCCACGGCAGCGCTGCAGCTGCGCCAGCCGATGCGTCGGCGGATGCCGATGCCGCCAAGGCGGCCGACGATGCCAAGGGCCAAGCCATCCAGGACTACATCGCACAGCAGGGCCTGAGCGCCACGGCGCTGTCAGTGCAGGTGGAAGGCGATGCTGCCAAGGTGTTCGGCGTAGCGCCCGACCAGGCCACGCGCGAAAAGATCATCCTGTGCTGTGGCAACGTCGAGGGCATCAAGTCGGTGGACGACCAGATGTCGGTCAACACCGAGTCGGAAGAGTCTCAATGGCACACGGTGGAGCGCGGCGACACGCTCTCGGCCATCGCCAAGAAGTTCTACGGCGATGCCAACAAGTACCCGGCCATCTTCGAAGCCAACAAGCCGATGCTGTCGAATCCGGACAAGATCTATCCCGGGCAGAAGCTGCGCATTCCGGCGGCGTGATCTGTCTGGCGGTTGCATCAAGACAAAGGGCCTTCGGGCCCTTTTCTTTTGCTCACGCATGACGGTTGAGTGAGACACCTGTCGCATTCATTGCGACGTCTGTCTCGTTCGGTAGCGCTTTTCCGAGACGTCTTCAGGTGCCCGGCCATCTCCGGTTGCATCGTCGCAAATCCTTGCGCTGAAAGGCTTTGCGGGTAGTTCCCATGCGCGCATCCTGTTTTCGCATGCACCTGGCACCCCTCTTGCAATTCCCGGTCAGCCGGCCCCGCAGCCGGACACCAATACGAGAGCAAGAGGAGACTTTGCATGGACCCGACACCGCAACATCTTCTGTGGATGTACGAGAAGATGATCGAGATTCGCCAGTATGAAGAGGCCATGGCGAAGGTCTATCTGGAAGGCAAGTTGCCGCCGAAAATCCAGAAGGGCCTGGCCTTTGATATTGGTGCCGGCCCTGTGCCTGGCGAGATGCACTTGTCGGCAGGGCAGGAACCGGTAGCAGTGGGCGTGTGTGCGCATCTGCGGCCCGAAGACACCGTGGTCGGCCCGCACCGTGCCCACCATTTCGCCATCTCCAAGGGCGTGCCCCTGAACGAAATGACCGCCGAGATCTTCGGCAAGGCAACGGGCCTGGGCCGCGGCAAGGGCGGCCATATGCACCTGTTCCACCCGGAGACCAAGTTCTCGTGCAGCGGCATCGTTGGCGCGAGCATGCCGCAAGCCTGCGGCGCGGCGCTGGCTGCCCGCAAGTTGAACAAGGACTGGGTGGCCATCGCGGCGTTTGGCGAGGGCGCGGCCAACCAGGGCGCATTCCATGAATCGCTGAATCTGGCGGCGCTCTGGAAGCTGCCCGTCGTCTTCATCTGCGAAGACAACAAGTACGGCATCTCGGTCGAGAAAGCCGATTCGACCGCCGTGCCTTCCAACGATGTACGTGCTGCCGGCTACGGCATGCCTGGCGTGCTGGTGGACCGCAACGACGCGGTGGCCGTGTATCACGCAGCCGGCGAGGCGATCGCCCGCGCGCGCCGCGGCGAGGGGCCGACGCTCATCGAGGTCAAGACCGACCGCTACCTCGGGCACTTCCAGGGCGATCCGGAAACCTACCGCCCGAAGGACGAAGCGAAGCATCTGCGCGAGTCCGATCCCATCAACCTGCTCGGAAACAGTCTGCGGGCTTCGGGGCTGCTCGACGACAACGCGGATAGCGCGCTGCGGGCCGCCATCTCGGCACGCATTGACGCGGCCTACGACTTCGGCCGCAACAGCCCGTACCCGGAACCCGGCGAAGCGCTGGATCACGTTTTCGTTCACTAAGCAGCCCCTGCGGCCATCACAGGAGACTCACCATGCAAGCCTCACAAGGCGCGGCGCAGGGCGCGCGCACCCTCACCATGGCGCAGGCCATTTCCGAAGCGATCGGCCAGGAAATGGAACGCGACCAGCGTGTCTTCGTCATGGGCGAAGACATCGGCAAGTACGGCGGCATTTTCAGCGCCACCACCGGGCTGCTCGACCGCTTCGGGCCGGATCGCATCATGGACACGCCGATCTCAGAGACGGCGTTTATCGGCGCTGCGCTCGGCGCGGCGGCAGAAGGGTTGCGCCCCATTGCAGAACTGATGTTCGTGGATTTCTTCGGTGTGTGCTTCGACCAGATCTACAACCACCTGGCGAAGAACACCTACATGTCAGGCGGCCGTGTCGCGCTGCCGGCGGTCATCACGACCGGCATCGGCGGGGGCTACAACGATGCGGCCCAGCACTCGCAATGCCTGTACGCCAGCTTTGCCCACATGCCGGGCATGAAGGTGGTCGTGCCGTCCAACGCTTATGACGCCAAGGGCTTGATGATCCAGGCCATCCGCGACGATAACCCGGTCATCTTCTGCTACCACAAGGGCATCATGGGCCTGTCGTGGATGTCCTATTTCGAGGGCAGCACGAACGCGGTCCCAGAAGAGGCCTACACGATTCCCTTCGGGCAGGCCCGCGTGGCACGCGAAGGCCGCGACGTGACCATCGTCACGCTCTCGCAGATGGTGCAGAAGTCGCTGCTGGCAGCCGAGCAACTGGCGGCCGAGGGCATCGATGTCGAGGTGATCGACCTGCGCACCATCGTGCCGCTCGACCGCCAGGCCGTGCTGCGCTCGGTGGCCAAAACGGGCCGTCTGCTGGTGGCCGACGAGGATTACCTGAGTTTCGGCCTGTCGGGCGAGATTGCCGCCATCGTCGCGGAGAACCTCGACACCGTGGCATTGCGCGCGCCCGTGCGGCGGCTGGCGGTGCCCGATGTGCCCATTCCGTACTCGCGACCGCTCGAGCAGTTCGTCATTCCGCAGGTCGACAGCATCGTCGCCCAGGTGCGTGCGCTGGTGCAGCACCAACCCGTTTCCTATTCACTCAAGCGAGAAGCAGCATGATCGACATCGTGATGTCCGACGCCGTCTGGCAGGACGTTGAAGACGGCACCGAGGCCCTGTTGCAGGATTGGCTGGTCAAGCCCGGCGATGTGGTGAGCGCGGGCCAGGCACTGGCGGTGGTCGAGCTGGTCAAGACCACGCACGAGGTGGCAGCGCCTGCAGACGGCGTTGTTGCTGCGCTGGAGGTGGCTGCCCAGGACACCTTCGGGCGCGGCGCTGTGCTCGCGCGGCTGGAGCCGAAAGCATGAGTCAGGCCCTGGCTTTCGTGCCGGATGCCGGCGAGCGTCGTGTCGTGCCCCTTTCCGGCATGCGCGGTGCCATTGCCCGCACCATGAGCGCCGCCTGGCAGGTGCCACGCGTGGCGCAGTCGATCGAGGTGGAGGCGACACGGCTGGAGGCCGCCGTGCAGGCTCTGCAGCAGCAGCTCGGGCCGCAGTGCAAGGTCACGCTGACGGCCTTCGTGCTGCGTGCGGTGGCGTTGACACTGCGCGAGCATCCGCGCCTGAACGCACGCCTCCAGGAGAAAGAGATCGAGCTGATGCCCGAGGTCAACATCGGCCTGGCTGTCAGCCTGGACGAAGGGCTGATGGTGCCGGTGCTGCGCAATGTCGATACGCAGTCAGTGGCCGACATTGCCGCCGAAAGTCGCCGCCTGGCGGCGGGCGCCCGCGCCGGCACGTTGTCGGCCGGCAGCTATCAGCACGGCACCTTCACCGTGACGAACCTCGGCATGACGGGCATCGACAGCTTCACGCCCATCATCAACGTGCCGCAGGTGGCCATCCTCGGTATGACGCGTGTTGCCAAGCGGGCGGTGGTCAAGGACGACAGCATCGTGATCGCGCCAATGATGGGCCTGCATCTGATCTTTGATCACCGCGCGGTGGATGGCTACCCGGCCGCACGCTTCCTGACCGATCTGAAGACGCGGCTGGAAACCCTCGAAGGCCTGTGATGCTCGCGCCCGACTTTCTCTCCGACGGAATCCACTGCGCAGAAGAGCAGGAGTGGAACCGCGCGCAACTTGCGCAGCCGGTCCAGCGGCCTGCGGTGCGGCTGTGGACGTATGCGGGGCCCGGTGTTGTCCTGGGCCGCGCGCAGGCGGCCTTGCATCCGGGCATGGCAGGCGGTGCCACGCCAGTAGTTGTGCGGGACGCGGGGGGTGGCGCGGTGCTGGCCGGGCCCTGGATGTTGTCGGCGTCGATCGTGCTGCCCGCCGATCATCCGCTCGTCGCGGGCACCGGCACGGTGTCGAGCTACCGGTGGCTGGGCGTGCTGCACGCAGGGCTGCTGCGAGATCTCGGCATTCCCGCTTACGCGGTGCCGCCTGAGGAACTGCAGATGACGCCACCGGCCCGATCGCTCAGGTGGGCCTGCTTCGGTTCGCTATCGCCATGGGAGGTGGTGGTCGGGCAACGCAAGATCGTCGGTCTCGCGCAGGTACGTCGGCGCACGGGTGTGCTGCTGACGTGCGGCACGCTCATCTCGTCGCCCGACTGGCCGCTGCTGTGCGCTGCATTGGGGGCGAACCCGGCGGATGCCCAGCGCCTGCAGGCCTGCACGACGTCCTGTACCGAGCAGCTGGGTGCGCCGCTGCTGGCGACGGTGCTGGCCGAAGGTCTGCACCACATGCTCGTCGATGTGCTTGGCGAGCATGAGCCCACGAATGAATCCGGTCATTCCCGCCGCGTGCCGCATTCGGCGCAGGTAACTCGGTCCGCCACAGCAGGCCCGTGAGCTGGCGGTCAACGTTGTGCATTTCAACAAGATAAGGCGCGCGCTGTGCACGCCCGATAACGGAGGCAACCAACATGAAACCCACGCCAGCCGCTGGCTCTGCCATGCGTGTTTTGGACAAGCAACCCAAGGTGTCGCGACGCGGCTTTCTGCGCGGTGGCGGCTTGGCCGCCATCAGCGTCACGGTCGTCCCCGCGGCCATGGCGGTCACCAAGGATGTGGTGGTCGAGCAGAGCTTTCCTCGTCTGGGCACCGTCACCGGCAAGACGCTGGTGCGCATGGCGCGCGACATCTATCCGCACGACAAGCTGGCCGAGAAGTTCTACGTGGAGGCAGTCGCGCCCTATGACGCGGCCGCAGGCAAGGACCCCGCAGTGAAGGCGCTGCTGATCGATGGCGTGCGCGACCTGGACCAACGCGCCAAGCAACGTTATGGCGTGCCCTATGCCCAGGTGAAGACCGAGAACGAACGCGTGGTGCTGCTCAAGGACATCGAGTCCACGCCTTTCTTCAAGAAAGTCCAGGGCGATCTGGTGACCGGCCTCTACAACAACAAGAAGCTCTGGCCCCTGTTCGGCTACGAGGGCTCGTCGTGGCAGAAGGGCGGCTACCTGCACCGCGGCTTTGACGACATCGACTGGCTCTAAGCCTCGGCACATAAAAAAACGGAGACAACCATCATGACGGATCAGGCAAAGTTTTCACTCGACGACGACAGCGTCGTCGTGATCGTCGGCTCGGGCGCGGGCGGCGGCACGCTGGCCAACGAGCTGGCGCAGCGCGGTGTCAAATGCGTGGTGTTGGAAGCGGGGAAGCACTACACGCAGGCCGATTTCGAGAACGACGAATGGGCCATGTTCAACAAGATTTCGTGGCTGGACAAACGCATCTCGGCGGGCGGTTGGCACCACACCAAGACGTATCCGAACCTGCCTGCGTGGATCGTGAAGGGCGTGGGCGGCTCTACGGTGCACTGGTCGGGCGTGGCATTGCGCTTTCAGGAACACGACTTCCACACCAAGACCACGTACGGCGCCATTGACGGGGCCAACGTGCTGGATTGGCCGATCACGCTGTCCGAGCTTGAGCCTTACTACGAACTGGCCGAGAAGAAGATGGGCGTGTGCGGCACCAAGGCCAGCGGCTTGCCCCCCATGCCGCCCAACAATCACTACAAGGTGATCGAGGCGGGGGCAAAGAAGGTCGGCTACAAGCACATCGTGCGGCCGGCGGCGTCGAACTCCGAACCGTACGACGGTCGCCCTGGCTGCATGCAGATCGGCTTCTGCATGCAGGGCTGCAAGATCGGCGCGAAATGGTCGACGCTCTACACCGAAGTGCCGCGTGCCCAGGCCACGGGCAATGTCGAACTGCGGCCCGAGTCGATGGTGCTTCAGATCCAGCATGACAAGCAGGGTCGCGCCAATGGTGTGCTCTATGTCGACAGCAAGGGCCGCAAGCACCTGCAGAAGGCACGGGTGGTCTGCGTGGCAGGCAACTCCATCGAGTCGCCGCGGCTGCTGCTGAACTCGGCGTCGAGCATGTTCCCCGACGGGCTCGCAAACTCTTCAGGGCAGGTGGGCAAGAACTACATGAACCACGCGACGGCAGCGGCGGTGTCGATCCACAAGAAGCCGGTCTACATGTATCGCGGCTTTGACATTGCGGCGGTGGTGGCCGATGAGGTGCCGCTCAATACCAAGCGCGGGTTTGTCGGCGGCTATTACCTCGAAGGCCTGGCCATTCATCTGCCGTACACGGCCGCATTCATGAAGCCGGGCGGCTGGGGGCGCGACTTCACATCGGCCATGGAGATGTACGACCACATGAGCTGCGTGTGGGTCTGCGGTGAAGACATGGCCCGCGAGCAGAACACCATCACGCTGCACCCCACGGAGAAAGACCAGTACGGTCTGCCCATTCCGATCGTCACCAAGACCTATCACGAGAACGACGAAAAAATTACCGCGCATGGTCTGGTGCAGTGGCGCAAGGTGTCGGAGGCGGTGGGTGCGACGCGCGTGATCGACATGCCTGCCTATCCTGCCAGCCACAACATGGGCACCAACCGCATGAGCGCGAAGGCCAGCGATGGCGTGGTCAACCGCTGGGGCCAGGCACACGATGTAAAGAATCTGTTCATTTCCGATGGCAGCCAGTTCACGTCGAGTTCAGCGGCCAACCCCACGCTCACCATCGTGGCCCTGGCGATCCGGCAGGCCGAATACATTGCCGGGGCATTGAACCGGAGGGAGATCTAAGCCAGTCTGCCCGGTTGCCTGTGCAGCGCTGCTACGTTGCGGCAACCGGGTAAATCGATTAGCGTAGAACCGCATCCGCCCTCGCCCCAAAGGCCGGCAAAAGACCGGCGGCGCGGGCATCGCACCCTTCAAATGCGGCGGCTAAGGAGACAGTCGTGCAGCAAAAAGCACACCGCGCACATATCGAGCGGCTGCTCGCCTTCTCGCAGCAGCCGGGCGAGGCGCAGGGCGTCATCGAGCGCTCATGGCGGCGCTGCCTGGACGACTACGGCCGCGACCCGAGCCGCCCCACACCCGCCTACATCGTCGAGGCACAGCGCCTGCGCGAACACAAGGACCAGATCGAGGACTTCCTGAGCGTCGCGCGTACCGGCATGGAGCAGCTCTATAAGCGCGTCTCCGGCCTCGATTACGTGCTGCTGCTGACCGATGCCTACGGTGTCACGGTCGACTTCATCGGTAACGACAACCTCGACCGCGAACTCAAGCGTTCAGGCCTGTACCTGGGGGCAGATTGGAGTGAGTCGCGCGCCGGCACCTGTGCGGTCGGCACCTGCATCGTCGAGCAGGCCCCGGTAACGTGCCATCAGACCGATCATTTCGACGCATGCCACATCACGCTCACCTGCAACAGCGCGCCGCTGTTTGACCCGACGGGCAACTTCCTGGGCGTGCTCGATGTGTCTGCGCTGAGTGCGCCGGCGCCGCGCGAAGGGCAACACCTCGCGCTGCAGATGACCGCCATGTACGCGCAGAAGATCGAAGACGCGAACTTCCTGCGCTACTTCCGCGACCAGTGGATCCTGCGGCTGGGGTCAACGTGGTCGCTGGTGGATGTGGACAGCGAAATCATGGTCGCCTTCGACGCCAACGGTGTGATTCGCGGCATCAACAGCGGCGGGCGGCGCAAGCTGCGGCTCGAGAGCGACCCGCACGCCGATGTGCGTGGCCACCTGCTGACCGAAGTGTTTCGCGAAAACATGAGCGAGCTGTGGCGCATCGCCCGGGCTGGCACGTCATCCGAGCGCACGGCGATTCGGATGTTCGATCACGGGCTGTATTACGCGACGGGGATCCCGCCGCGCGGCGCGCCCGGCAAGCCGTCTATGCCGTCCGCAGCGGCGGCTCAGTCGGTGTTGCCGAGCCCCGAGGCCAGTGCTGCGCTGGAGGCGCTGGGCGCCGACGACCCCCAGATGCAGCGGCTGATCCTGCAGGCCAAGCGCCTGGCCAACAAGCCGCTCAACATTCTGGTACAAGGCGAGACCGGCACCGGCAAGGAAGTCCTGGCCAAGGCGCTGCACACGGCGAGCGAGCGTCGCGCCAAGGCGTTTGTCGCGGTCAATTGCGCCGCCATTCCTGAATCGCTGATCGAGAGCGAACTGTTCGGCTACACGCCCGGCACCTTCACCGGCGCACGCAGCAAGGGCATGCGTGGCCTGATCGCCCAGTCAGACGGCGGTACGCTGTTCCTCGACGAAATTGGCGACATGCCGCTGCATCTGCAGAGCCGGCTGCTGCGCGTGCTGTCCGAGCGCGAGGTGATGCCGCTAGGCTCCGAAAAGCCGATTCCGGTCGACCTGCGCGTGATTGCCGCCTCCCATCGTGATCTGCGCCAACTGATTGCCGAGCAGCGCTTCCGTGAAGATCTCTACTACCGGCTATGCGGCGCAACGCTGCACCTGCCGACGCTGCGCGAGCGCTGCGACAAGGATTACCTGATCGCCCGTATCGTCGAAGAAGAAGCGCGCCAGCTGGACATGCACGCGCAACTCGCGCCGGCCGCGCTGGCGGTGCTGCGCAGCTACCCGTGGCAGGGCAACGTCCGGCAGTTGCGCAACGTGCTGCGCTTTGCGCTGGCCATGAGCGACGACGGCCTGATCGATGTCGACGCATTGCCGCCGGAGGTGCTCGAAAGCACGACGGACGCTACGGCCGCCGCAGCTTCCATCGTGGCCGATGCCGCACCGGACAACGAGCGGGAAATCCTGCTGGCGGCACTGCGCCGGAACAAATGGCGCATCACCCACGTTGCGCACGAGCTTGGCATCGCGCGCGCGACGGTTTATCGGCAGATGGAACGGTTCGGGATTGTTGCGCCGAATCAGCAATAGGCGGGGCGCGCTAGGAGGGGGAAGGGCGCCAGTTAGTTGCCTTGGGTGGGGGCGAATTGGATTACTTGCGGGGGAGATGCCGGGGGACGCCCTCGGCGAGGCAGAAATGCAAAAAGGGTTACAGGCAGAACCTGTAACCCTTTTTTTATTCTGGTGCCGCTGACCGGAAATGCCCGCTTTTTTCCAAACATCCGCAAAAATGGACGATCTCCCGCAAAGCCGCACCACGTAGCCATTTGTGACTGTTTTGAAGGGCAGGTAGGGGTCTGAAATTGGGCGTTCTGGTGTAAAAAGCCAGCAGCAATTACGCCAAATTTACGCCCGCTACCATGGCTACATTCACGAAGCGCAAGACCAAAGACGGCACTGTCTGGAAAGCGGAGGTTGTTCGCCTGGGCGTGCGCGACAGCCGCACGTTTGACACCAAGGCCGAGGCCGCTGCGTGGGCGACGGAGCGCGAGGCGGACATCTTGGCGAACCAAGGGCGCGGCGGCAAGCCGGCCAAGCGCACGCTGCGCCAGGTTATCGAACGCTACACCGAAGAGGTGGCGCCCACCAAGCTTGGCGCGCGCTGGGAGCAAATCCGGCTCAAGGCGTTCTTGCGGGACACACCTGACCTGGCTGACCTCCTGGTCGGTGACATTACCAGCGACGATATGGGGAAGTGGCGCGATGCGCGCCTGGCAGGCAAGGTGGCTGGACGCATGGGCAAGCCTGTCGGGGCCAGCACGGTCAATCGCGAGCTGAACCTGTTGTCGGCCGTGTTCGAGGTTGCGCGGATGGAGTGGAAATGGATTCGTGACAACCCGACCCACGGCCTGCGCAGGCCGATAGACCCACCACCACGGAACCGCCGCGTGTCTCCGAAGGAGCAGGCCGCCATGGTGAAGGCGCTGGATTTTCAGGATGGAGTGACGCCCACGTCCATGCAGCAGGAGCTGGCGATTGCGTTCCTGGTGGCGCTGGAGACGGGGATGCGAAAGGGTGAGATTCTTGGCCTGACGAAGACGACGGCCCGATTGGGTGAACGGCACGTCATTCTGCCTAGGACGAAGAACGGCGACCGGCGCGAGGTGCCGCTTACGGCGCGCGCCATTGAGCTGCTGAAGTTGTTGCCTGGCGATGAGGCTGGGCGGCTCTTCCGGTTGAGCATCGGCACCGCCGACACGCTGTTCCGTCGCGCCGTGGGGAAAGCCGGCCTGAAAGACCTACATTTTCATGACACGCGGCACGAGGCGTGCACGCAGTTGGCCAAGCGGGTGGATGTGCTGTCCCTGGCGCGCATCATCGGGCATCGGGACTTGAAGAGCTTGATGGTGTACTACAACCCGACCGCCGAAGAGCTGGCGGACCAGCTCGACGGCGTTGTGAAGTCGGCTTAAGCGCGGCGCGGGCGGCCGCGTCCTTTGGGCAGCCGGCCGCGATTGGCTCGCGCCCACTGGATGACCTCATCGGCAAACCACAGCCGTTTGCCATGGCGTGCGTCGGTCGGCTGTACGGGCGCGGGAAAGCCCTCGCGCACCACCACCGCATCCGTGACGGTGTCGGGCGACAGGCCCATCCAGTTGCCAATGGCTGCAGCGTCCCACAGTTGATCCGATACCGGCACGGCCTGCAGGACGTTGCGGAGGTCAGACAGCAGGCGGGCAATGTCTTCCTGCGTGACGTTGCTTACTGCATATGGGGTCATGGTGGTCATGCTTTGGCTCCCTTCGTATTGCATTCAAACACCCAACACTTCACCGTTTCCGGCCGCTTCGGCTGCAACGGATATTCCCGGTTGAAGTGCGCATTGATCGCGCTATTGACAGCGCGGATGTCGACAAACTTGCGTTGGCGCGAGGTCTTGAGCACGCGCTTGAGGTCCGCGATCGGGGGCAGCTCGATGCGGCGCTCGCCGGCGACTTGCTCCATGTGCTGCAGGTTGATGGCGATGAGGCCGTCGCCGCGTGCGTGGTTGAGGATGGGGCGGTCGTCGTCGGCCGACTCGATGTACTCGTACACCTCCCAGAACTGCTGTACGTGCTTGTGATCCGCGCTGATGGCCTGTTGGCGTGCTGCGGCCATGCGGCCCAGCTCGTCCAGGGCGGCGGCGTGCTGCTCGTCGGTGAGCGGCAGCACGTGGCGCATGCTGTCGACCATGGCCATGATTTGCGCGTGGTTCTTGGCGATACGTACGGTCTTGATGTCAGGGCGGGCCATCAAGGCCTGCTCGTGCACGGACACGCGGGCGGCGAAGGTTTCCAGCACCTTGGACTCGGCCATGACGGTGGCCAGGAGGAACGCGGACACATCCTCGACGGGGATGCGTTCCAGCGCTTCGGCTGCAGCGCGCGTTGCCGATGTCTGCGCCGAGCGGTCGCAGTAGATATGGACGATCCGCTGCAGCACGGCGTCGCTGGCGCTGACTTCCGCGTTCTGGCTGATGACGATGGCGCCACGGAAGGGCGGTTCGTACGTTTCATTGCCGCCGTTCTTCATGCCGCGCGCGCGGGTGCTGCGGCCGTTGTAGGCGGTCTTCAGCTCGTCCCAATCGAAGCCGCGCTGCTTGGCGCCTTCGTCGCCGCGGTCGCCCTCGATGAGCACGACGGGCAGGTTGGCCACCTGGGCGAAGTTCCGGGCCCGGGCCGCCAGCGATGACTTGCTCGGGTCGAAACCTTCGTAGTCACGCCGGCCGCAGAGCTTCCAGAGGAATTCAATGAGCGTCGTCTTGCCGGCGCCGGGCTCGCCCACCAGCTCCAGGAAGGGGTAGCTCTTGTGCTCCTGGCGGATCTGTTCTGCGAACAGGCTGCCGAACCAGAACGCCAGCGCGGCCAGGCCCTTGGCGCCGAAGGCCTGCCAGAGCAGCGGCAGCCAGGTCGTCTGCATGCCCTGCACGTCAGTGGAAAGGGACAGCGTTGCAGCCTGGCTGATGGTCTTGATGGAAAGCTTGCAGATGTCGAAGAAGTCTTCGTCATTCAGGCGGAAGAGCTTGCCGCCTTTGACCGCCACGTCGCCGTAGACGTAGCAGCCGTGTTCCTTGGTGTAGCCGACATAATCGATGGTCTGCACGGTCGGGATGCGGGCGAGCTGGCGCGCAAGGTAGCCGTCGAGCTGGTGACCGCTGCCGGTGTACATGGCGCCAGGCGCAACGCCCAGCAGGCGCTTCTTGAACTCGCTGCTGCTGGCGATCTGCGCACTGGTGAAGGTGGCCTTGATGGGCTGGCCATCGTGCGGGAAGGCGACGCGGAAGTAGTACCAGGACTCGTCTGTCTGCGGGCTGGCCTGGTAGTAGAGCGCGGTCGGCAGGCAGTTAGCGATGGGCTGCACGACGCCGGCGCGCAGCAGCGCTTGCTCGCGTATCTGCTCGTCGTTCTCGCAGATGTTCGCTTCGCGCACGGCCGTTGTCTCGCGCTGGAAGGCGTCCAGCTCCAGCTTGAACCAGTAGAGGCGGCTGCGGTGCTCGAAGGGGAACTGCGCGTCGCCGGTGCGGTTGTACATCAGCCGCGCCTTGTCGGACGGCGTGGGCGCGGTGAACAGATCGCCCAGGTAGCGGTATTCCTTCAGGTCTTCGGGGGACAGCCGGTCGCGCATGTGCAGCTCGTTCCAGTCGAGCTTTGCCCGACCAGTCTGCTTCGGCAGCGCGGCGGATGCTGACCAGCCGTCGTTTTGGGCGCGCTCGATGTGCTTGAGCGCGTAGCGCCGGCCGGCGGGGTCGTTGTCCAGGGCGAAGACCAGGTGCGGGCGGCGGTGGCCGGCGGCGGCGCATTGCTCGGCCAGTGCGGCGAGGGCGGCGGTCGGGTAGTGCGAGCAGGAGAACGTGGCCACAGCGGCAACGTCGTGATGCAGCAGGGCGATGGCATCAAAGATGCCTTCCACTAGCCACAGCTCCTTTGGCTGGGACGGCAGGGTGGGCGGTTGCCACCAGGTGCCCGCGTACGAGCCGCTGAAGGTGGCCTTGCGGTCCCCAAAGCGCTCCGGCTGGTCGATGATGCGTTCCCAATAGCGGCCTTCGCTCAAGGGGAAGCGGACGGTGGCGCTGCCGATCTTCAGCTCGTGGCTGTAGTAGCTCTCTTGCGTGTACCAGCCGGCTACGCGTGCCAGGTCAAAGCCGCGTGCGTCGCGCATGTAGGCGTCGGCTGCAGCGTGGGGCGCTTCGGGCGTTTTGACGTAGCGGTCGCTCCAGGAGGCGAAGAGATCGGGGTACAGCTCTTTGGCATGGAATTCAGCCGCGCAGTTGTTCAGCCGGTTGCAGCGTACGACCCACGGCGCATCGGCAAAGGCCCACAACGAGCGTTTGCCGCACGAGGGGCATGTGCCGTTCTCCAGCTTGTTCGATCGTTCCTTGAAGCCGTAGTCGTGCACCAGGCGCGACGCAAGGGCGGAGGAGAGGTCGAGGTTCATTGCGATCAGGAAGGTGGGTCAGTCGTCGACATCGCCGGCGGCGCGGCGTTTGAGGTCGACGGTGGATCGGTTGGCGCGGCGGCGCTCGCGCATCGTTGCCATCGCCTTTGCGGCGGCGGTGACAGCGGCACGCAGCGGCGGCGGCATGGCGTCGTAAGGGGTGGTCAGGCGCAGGAAGCGGTGCATCCGGCGCACGTCCACATCGGTCACGACCGGCTCAGGCATGGCGGGCGCTCCTGCAGAAGAAGCCGAGCCATACGCCGCGCCCGTAGCAGACGAAAAAGAACACCGATGCGGTGAACATGCCGGCCTCTCCCGTGACGTGCGTGAGGTACAGCCATGCCGGCTGGCCGAGCAGCCCGACCACGGCGCCCCAGCGCTGCGTGCGCGGGCTGTAGTTGAGTAGCGCCACGGAAACGAAGGCCGTGAGCAGCATCCAGAGATTGACGAGGGCGAGCATTACGCGGCCTCCGCCAAGACGCCGTAGGCCATCAGGCCCGTGGTGACCATGCCGCCGCCGATGCAGACCACGGCCACCCACAGCAGCACGCGGACAACGCCGTTGAAGCGCTTCGGCTGCGCGGTGTAGCCGTTGACGGTCGGGTCGTTCTTGCTGCGCCAGGCGAAGAGGAAGCCCACGGCGGCTGCCTGCACGGCGAGGGTGGTGAACATGGCAACGAGCTGCAGGACGTTCATGCGGGCCTCCCGACCAGGCGGGCCGAGCCGGCGCGTGCGGCCAGGCCGAGCGCTTCGGCCGTGCGCATGACGGCCATGAGCGCATCGGTGCTGGATGCGGCGATGGTGTGGAACGACAGGCGACGGCCGCCGGCGGCGACGCGGACGAGGTAGGTTTTCATGCCGGCCCCCTCAAGCAATGCCCTGCAGGCTGTTTTGGCGCGCGACGGGCGCGAGTACGCCGATGGGCTGCGTTTGCATGCCCAGCAGGCGGGACACGTGCTGCAGGTTGGCGTACAGCTCCACCGCCAGCGAAGCCGTGCGGGCGTTGGCAAGCTCTTTGGCGAGGGTGCCGCGATAGCGCAGCGCTGCCAGCCGCTGCGGCACGGTCATGCGGCCGGTCTCTTGCGGCACCAAGCGGCCTTCCAGCACGTCGAGCACCCAGCGGCGGAATGCCTTGGCGCGCTCGGTGCGGGCCAGCATGCCGAGCAGGTAGCAGCCGCGCGGGCTGAAGATGCGAACAGGCTGACGGCCGCCGGCGGTGTCAAGCTCGACCACCTGCGTCATGTCTTCGGTGAACTCGTCGACGTTGCGCTCGTACAGGTTCGAAAGGTCTTTGCTCGGATTCTTGTACCCCAAGGCACCTGCAACTTGCAGGCCCCTTAGCCATGGCGTGTTGTGGATGTCGACTACCTGGAAGTCGACGTTCTCAAAGGTCAGGACAGCGTTGGTTTGCATAAGGGCCTCGCAAAAAATGGGCAAAAAGCCGCCCTCCGGCGTGGGGGAGACACGCCGTCGGACAGGGGGGAAAGGGAGGAAAGAGAGGGGCGGCTACTTGCCGCCGAGGAGATCCAGTTGGCGCTTGTCTTCCGCCGCTGGCCGCTTGGTGCTCACAGGCAGATAAGCCAAGGGGTTCGGCTTCATGCTGGGGGCGATGGTGCGCACCTGCGAAATGATCGCCACGCACGTGTAGGCGCAGTGCACGTCTTCACACTGCAGATACGCCTCGCGCGTGAGCAGTGTCACCTCGCGGCTGGTGCGGATTTTCAGACGGCCTTTGCAATGGGGGCAGGTCATCAGCATGGGCGGTCCTGTTTGTGGCTTTGTTTTACAGAGGGTGGGTGAGGGACATCCCCGGCCATAGACTCATTGGCTCTCACACCGTTTGAATCATCAACAGAGGAGCCCTCATGGAAATCGATACCTTGCTCAGTGCAATCGGCAACACGTTCGCCGCTGCCAAAACCGCCGTTGCGGCCAGAGACAGCGCCGGACTGGCAGAAGCTGAAGAGGTGTTTGAGCGTCAGCGTATGCACCTCTTGAAGTTGGCTCGTGACCTTCAAGAGGAAAACGCGACGCTCTTGCAGCGCGTAGCCACGGCAGAGCAGGAAAACGTGGAGCTCAGAAAGCAGTTGAGCGAGTTGCTTGAGCGCGAGGGTGACCTCGCGCATTACGACTTGTTCGAAACGCCCTTGGGCGGCTTTTGCCTTGCCAAGCCACTTCCACCCAGCCAGAGCGACAGGCGTGTGTACGTTTGTGCAGCGTGCGCTTACGTAGGTCGTAAGTCGAAGCTGGAATTTGAGCAGGGCAAGACGTTGCTTCATTGCCCAGAGTGTCAGGCTCGGATACCTGGCATAGAAGAGAGCCAGAGCTTCATTGAGTTCTACGGGCCGACCGTCTAATCGCGCCCACGACTTAAAGGCACGGTCAAACTTGGCGTGTGCACGGTCGCTGCGTGCACGCAACCGGGCAAGGCCGTTCTGCAGGCGGTTCATTTCCCACCCCCTTGCGGCCGGCTGCACTCGCCAAGCCCCTGGCGGGCGCATTCGCAGAACATGCCGACCTCGCCCAGCGTGGCAACGGCATCCATGTACTTGCGCGTAACAAGCACGTAGCCGCACACGCCAACGAGCGTATCCAGCTTGTCGATCAGCACGCCTTGCTCGCCGCTCAGGAAGCGGCTCATGGCGCCTTTGTCCCAGCCCATGGTCTGCTGCACGTCTTGCCGCGATGGGCCGGAGAGCTTGCGCCGCAAGGCGTGTTCGATTCGGTGTTGGGTGTGCATGGTCAATCCTCCACAACGGATGTTGCGTGCCGTTGGGGCACGTCTTGCTTAAGCTTGTTGGGGCTCGGCTGGGCTAGCGCGCTGAGGATGAGAACGCGGCCCATGTTGCCGAGCGACCGGCCTTCAGTGGCGGCGCGCGCTTTGAACTTCAAAAGCTCCTCGGGCCGAAGGCGGATATAGACAGGTTTGTCAGTCACGACGCCAATTGGCGCGCGACGTTTCGCGACATTTCCACGGGGCATGGTCGATATACTCGTGAAAGAAAATCTTGCATAACCGATTATATGAACCGATCGGTTTAATTAGAATAGAGATAATGGAGCGTTCGGTAAATTTTGGTGAACGCCTTGCCGACGAGCGTCGGCGCCATGGGCTGAATCAAACCGACTTTGCGGCGCTGGGCGGGGTTACGGTGAAGACGCAAGTGCTCTACGAAAAGTCAGAGCGCGTGCCGGATGCGAACTACCTAGCAGCAGTCGCACAACATGGCGTCGACGTTCTCTACGTCCTGACAGGGCAGCATGTGCCGTCGCTTCTTTCAGCAGAGGAGGGTGTTGTCCTCGCTGGCTATCGAGAACTTGATGCGCGCGGGCGTGCTGGTGTGCTTGCGCTGATTGGTGGCCTTTCTGCCGGAACCTCTGACGCCCAGCCTGTGAAGGTGACCAAGCGGTCTCAGGTCATTGTTGGCGGGTCGGGCAACGTGCAGGTTGGAGCAGTAGGTCAGGGCTCCAAACGGAAGACCAAGCGCCGTGATGCATAGCAATCTGCCAAGACCCGGGGGTGGTAAGCGGCAGGCCGAGAGGTCAATGGTGGAGCAGCTCAAGCAGGCGTCGGCGTCGCTCTGCTCGGCAACTGATGGCAGCCCATTGGCGCAGGCGGTGCGCCGCCGCTTTCCTGGCGCGACGGTCTTTCCCATTCATTGGGTGCCGGAGCAAGCCGAAGACGTCTACTGGTTGCTCGTCAGCGCTACCGAAGTTGCGCAGATCACGATTGGTCGGGAATCAGCGCGGGCGGGGGTGGCGGTGGAGATGATTGCCCTTCAAACTTTTTGCGAGCGCCCGCTGTTGAAATCTGTCAGGAGAAGACTAGAAGCCGCTCTGGAGCTGCTCGGTACCGCGAATCAGGCTGATGCGTTGCGTCAGGCTTCCAACCCGAATAGATCATGATGGACTCTGAGCTGGTGTGGAAGGTCGCGGCTATGGGCCGCGAGGCCAACAAGCCCGAGTTCATGGGGGCTTTGATTTACCGGCGTGACGCGACGATCTATCTGCTATCCAGCACAGTCAACCATGTTGTTGGTTGTTGGCTGAGCGAGAATTTTGAGCCGATCTCCGTGCTGGTACCGCGCGGTCGAAAGCATATGCAGGAATTTGCTACCAGCAAGCCTGAAGGGCAGGCGTATTACGCCTTCGTGGCTGAGTATTTCGACGCAGTGGAGGCCGCGCTGCGATCTGGTGGCCTTTGGGTTGATTACTGATACGGAGTTAGAGCAGCGCCGGTTTTGGGCGGCGCGGCAATTGATTCGGATTCTTAGAGCGTTAGCCTCTACGTTCCGCTCGAAAAGTTGCCGGAATGCTTGCCGAGCTGCACTCAATTGCGGCTGCGTCGCTTCGCGGATAAAGAGGAGAGGGGAATGGAAAGAGCACCGGGCCATAAATGGCCTGCCGCAGTATTGTACGTCGCGCCGTTGATCTTGTTCGTGGTGGTCCTGTACTTCCCCGCGATGCTCGACAAGCTCGGAGCTTGGCCCAAGCCACCTGCCGAGTGGCAGTTTCGGATGATGAGGCTGTGGTTCTGGATTGCGGGAGGCGCGCCTATTGCCCTTCACATGTGGCTGGCACACGTAATGGGGGCACGCCGCCATCTTTGGCGTTTGCTCGCCATGCTCGTGGTGCTGCACTACGTGCTGACGCTGATACCAGTCACGGTCGCGCTCAGTGGCAGGGGGCAGCTCTCTTTTGGCGGATTGGGCCAGGTGAGTCTGATGCAGGTTGGCCTGCAGGCCATGGTCGCGGTTGCGTGGGCTTTGTTGATCGGGGTGGTGTTGCTGATTGAGCGAGTTGCGCGAGCTGTTGTTCGTGCTTAGTGAAAGCGTGACGGGCTAGCTCTCGACATGAACACCACCACTGTCTTTGACGCACTTGAAGCAACTGTCGACGAAGCATCTTTCTTGCAGTTTGTCGATGCGTTGCTGTCTGAGCGGCGACGTGCCGATGGACTGCCCCTCGAGCCAGATGGCTTTCAGGGGGAGTGGGCAAACAATACGGTTTCCGAGTTCCTGAGCGCTGCGAAGGCATGGGCGGAGGATTCTGATTTCGGTGCGCGACCAGGTCCGAAGAGTCCCAACCCTTGGCGGTTGTTTGCTGACTTTTTGTATGCGGGGCGCGGGTACGAGTAGGCTCCTTGCGTCCTGAGTCAATTCAAATAGAGCAGTAGCCGCGCGGGGGGCGCGGCATACAGCCTTTTTATCAATCCACACAGACGGGAAGGTAGAAAGGAGCAGTAATGAAAGTAGTGAAGTGGCTGTTTGGGCTTGCGTTTGTCGCCATCGTGATTGGCATTCTCAGTGACCTGGCTGATCCGAAACCGAAGTCGGCGAGCGCATCCACAGCGGTCAGCGCGATAGAGACAGCAGAAGCGGCCGAGCCACCGTTGCCAGTCAAGGCAGATGCGCTGTTCCGCGCGTATGACGACAACGAGGTGGCCGCCGATCAGAAATACAAGGGCAAGAGCCTACTGGTGACCGGCACGGTGCAGAGCATCGACAAGGACTTCACAGACAGCATCGTGGTGAAGCTCGCGTCTGGCAACCCGTTCATGCCGGTGCATGCGTATCTGGACGATCAGCATGCGGCGATGGTGGCTTCGCTGAAGAAGGGGGCGAAGGTGGCTTGGGTGTGCCGAGGAGATGGGCGGATTGTGGGTAGCCCGATGTTGAAGGGGTGTGGGCCGAAGGCTTAAATGCATAAGCCCCGCTTCGGGCGGGGCAAAGAGTCGCGCGGTTGGGTGCCGAGCACGGCGATTCTAGGCGGCTAAGGCGTCCATTGCTCTGGCGGCGAGGGAGTAGAGCTGTTGGCATGCGCTGCTCACTATGACGAAGTATCGGGTAGAGCCGGCCTCTCGGGGGTTCTCTCGGCGCCGCACGGTCTCCGTTAGGAGGCCGATGTTCTTCAGCTTTAGCGCGAAAATGCCTACGTCCTCTGCAATCGCCAAGGGCGTGTCATCCAGACCGAGCCCGACGGTCAGAAGGGAAACCCCGGGGGGTTGTTCGGGGCCGGTCTTTACGAGGACGTTTCGTGGCTCCAATTTGTTTCCTAAGTGGTGGCTCGCGCGCGATTCATTGTCTTCCCAGGCATGCGCAACCCATGCCTTAAGGTCCGAGAAATCACGATCGTTGAGGGTTTCCGCAGCATAGAAAATTAGTTCTTCGTCTGGGGTGGCCTCTCGATCTTCAAGCACGATATGGGCCGTTAGCATCCCTATGACCATGGGGCCGATCTTCTTGCTCGACGATAGCGCGACTCTCCTGTATGCATCGAAGAGTGCCGTGGTTTGATTGTCGGTTTGCGATACCAACTTCAGTAAGTCGTTCAAGTCAGCCGACTGATGCAGAACATCTTGCTCCTTGCGCACCTCATCCAAGAACGCCGACAGAAAGGCATGCGCGCGGTACTCGCTCCATTTCGCAATTACCGTGTCCTTCAGGTACTTCGCCATGCGCTTGACTGCTTCCTTCTCGGCAAGATGCGTAGCACCTTCGACTGCGATTGCTGTAGTTAGCAACATGGTTCGCCCCCAGGCGTAGAGAATTTGATTCAGACCGCGTTCATAGAGAACTGACTCTCGTCGGCGCCCGCTATGGTGCGTGGAATCGTTCTTCAGTCTGACAAGATCTACTCCAGTACGATCGCCAGTCCGCCGCCGTTATCCACAGCGCGGCCCTCAGTTCAGTATCAGTTAGCTCGTTCAGTGCCTTCTTGCTGAAGCGCGCCTCGCACAGCGCAATTGTGGCGGCACGTAACCCCGACCGAATACCCCACATCCGCATGATCTCCCGAATCATGCCGGTACGCGGCAGGCTTTCACCACGCGCGCAGGATAACCAGCCGTCCAGGTAAGACCGAGCCGCCCAATACTGCTCGTGCGACAACTCGGTGTTGTCTCCCACATCCTCCAGGCCGCGCCCGTTGAGGTGGTTGCAAAGGGCCTTCCAAACCGTGCCGGCGTCTACGGCGCCTTCCTCTGCCAATTCGATCTGCAATGCGATGTGAGTGAGTTCTGCCCGCTGCGCGATGGTCATGCGTTCTTTGGCTGGCGCCGGCGGAGTGGGGCAGCGCGCGCCGGCGGTCGATCCGCATAGGATGACCTGCCCGATTTGCACGTTGCCATTGCCGGCGGAAATGCTCTGCTTGATGTTCGTCTTGTTGCTCACTTACGTATCTCCCACAGCGGCGCGCGGGCCGCGTGGTGAGGCTACGGCGGGGTGGCGGGGTTGTGGGTTAACGAGTGTGGCAACGCGTTAGACGTTGAGCTTAGTGCGGGGGAAGTCGGAGTTGAAGGGCGGGGGAGGTGGTGTAACGATGGTTTGCGATTGAAGGGCGGGTCTTGGCCGGAAGACGACATCCGATAGTTTCGCTAGTGGCTGTCTAAGCTGACCGGACGACCTCGTCAATCAAGTGCCGTCACTTCTATTCGATTCGAGCACGGGGTTGAGGATTTCCAGTATGTCGGCGACTCCGACAACCAAGGGGCCCTCGGCCACTTCAACTCGTCGCCCTATCCAAAACGTATTTGGATACATGTCTGGCGATAGAAGCCAAACTTCCGCCTGGCTCTGCTTTCCGGTTTCTACGCCTGCGGTGTCGACGAACTCGTGATAAGCCGACGACCAATAGTCTGGTCGTACCTTGTAGGCTGGGCGATAACCCGAAATCACGCGCTTCAATGAACCATCGCCTGCAAGGGCTGTTAGCGAGAAGTTAACTATCAGGTCAGGTTGTCGGTCTGGGCGCGTCATATCCGTACAAGTGACTGTTTGCAACTGATCCCGTCATTGCTATCGATTCCACCCTCGGGGTCGACTGACCGCTCTTGGCCGGAAGCGGACGATTGATGCCTATGGAACCGGAGGCGCATCTTTGCATCCGCGCAGATGCTGTTCCGTCCCCAGGTCAGCAACGCTCCGATCCAGCCGAGCAACCTCTTCGTCAGGAACCTTGCCGGGCGGTGAAACGGCATCTTCCAATTCTGCCCGCAAAGAGTCTTTCTGACGCTTGAGGTTTGCACATTCGGGCGGGTCTGGCCGCTCCTTGAACGGTGGCGTGATGCCCCGCTTGATAGCGTCTTCGCACGGCATGCCGACGTAAAAGGTCTCGCCGTTGTAGGTGCATTTCCACGCGACCGTGGCGAACGAGGGGGATGCCGTTAGGCATACAGCAATGATGAGCAGTGAGCGCATGGCTGAGCTTGAAGTGCGCAAGAGAGATCGCTCTAATGCCCGGGCCCCTTGTTGGGATAAGGGCAGTGAGCAGGTATGTCGAAGTAGTTGAACTGCCGTTGCGGCTCCTGACCGTTCTGCGGTTCCTTTTCGTAGAACGCATCGAGACTCTCGCACCTCTCGCGCAGATGAGATTTCAACTGGCCGGCAATGCTGAAATCACGTGGTGTGGCGTCGGGGTGGGATCTACAAAACGCCGTACCGGCGTCTTGGAGACACTGGGCCAATTTGATTACGGCACGCCTGATGCGCTTGCCGAAGCCGGAAAACTCATGCACCGTCGCCTCGGTTAGGCACTGTTCTCCTGGCGCTTCAAATGACAATACGTTCCCCGATTCCTCACGAGCGGGTGGGGTATAGAGATAGCGTTCAGAGCTGGCATCGGTTGCGTTCACGTGTTGTATCTCCGGGAAGAAAGACTGAATGTCTTGCCGCGAGATGCAAGTGAGCTTGTCAATACCGTAAAAAATCACCGTGGTTTGGGTGTCGTTTTTGGGGATATCCGCTTGCACAGTGGGAGTGTCGAGTAGCCCGAAGCGCTTCGACTCAAAGTATTTGAGGGTGACCTTCGTCCCCGTCGCAGTCGGGTCAATACCGGCAACGAACCCATTGCGCCCTTTCGCTTTGAAGTTTCCTGTTGAAGCATAGCCGGGTGGCCCGGCCGTGAACCAGGTGGGGTCGATTGGCGTGTATTCGTCGCGCTCGAAGGCCTTTGCGAATGCTTCCATATGCGAAGGCCCACTTGTGACCACGGTCTTGCTGAACTGTACGCCGAGGATGGCGCCTACCTTGGCCGGGTCGTTCAGGGCGTCGACGTCGGCCAGGGTTTTGAGCATGCCGAGAAACCATGCTTGTCTGCCCTGGTCAGGCGGGCTGGCGAAGGCCTTGCTCTCGGCGTGAGCGGCTTGCAGGAAGAAGCTGCAAAAGGCAGCAAGCATGAGGCCGTTCATACGGAGCACGGAAATGGCACAACGCTTCATGACTTTTGTTCGCGATTGGATGCTATGGCGTGCCAGCATCTTCCAGCTTTTCCGGCACTATTTCCAGTTCCAGCGCGGTGGTAAAACCACTGTCGTTCACGCTGTGCACAACACGGCCGACCGACCAGCCCGTTCCATCAATCTGCGGCTTCCACCCGCTGACCTTCGCATGCAGCGAGGGAAACAGCTCCGCCCGCCCACGCGCCAGCGTAATGTTGAACGTCGCCACCCCGCGCTGAATCTTCTGCCACTCGGCCCGCGCAGCCCGCTCGGCGTTGGACCGTGAGGCGTACGTGTGCCGCAGCACCTTCACGTTGTCCGGGTTCGGGTTGGCCTGCACTGTCTCCTGCTTCTTCTTTTTCTTTTTCCCTTTGGCGGTTCGCTGCTCCTTCGTCGCCACGGCGTTGGAAGCATCGATGACCACCTCGCCGCGCACGCCGGCGCGTGTGTCCTGGTAGTGCGCTTTCACGCCGTTGTAGTTCTCCCGATCGGCAACGCTGAAGGTGTGGGTGTCGCCGGATGCGCGGGTGATGCTGACGGTGGGCAGCGGCAGGCCCGACCCGCTGGTCGGCTCGCCGGCGGGGATGAACAGCAGCGTGCCATTCTTGACGGTGGCAATGGCGTCGAACTCTTTCGCCAGGCGCGAGAGGAAGTTGGCGTCTGACTCGCCGGTCTGGTCGACGTGGGTGATGACCTGGCCGGCCAGCTTCTTGCCGACCAACCAGGTGAACTTGTTGCGCAGGGCGATGGCCTGGACGACTTCAGCGACGGTCTTGCCGGCGTAGGAGTCTTCGCGGCGGGTGGTGAGGCCGCCGTCCATGTCGGCGCTGCGGGCGCGAATGACGAGCCGATCCGGCGGGCCGGTGTGTTCCAGCTCGTCGACCTTGTAGGTGCCTTTGTCGACCAGGCCGGTGCCTTCCCAGCCGAGCGAGAGCGACAGGCGTACCCCTTTCTCGGGCAGGTCGAGCTTGCCGTCGCTGTCGTCCAGCTCGATGTCGAGCTGGTCTGCCTCGAAGCCGCTGTTGTCGGTGAGTGTGAGCCCGATGAGCCGGCCCTGGAAGCGGCCTGTGATGTCTTTGTCGCCCACCTTGATGCGGTAGGCGGGGCGGGGCGACAGGTCGGCAGCGGTGTTGTCCGTCATTGCAGCAGGCCGGTTGCAACGCTGGCGACCTTGGAGAGCAGGCCGTCATCCACGCGGGTCAGCTTGAGGGTGAAGTCGCATGCGCGGGCGGCGCCGTCCTGAAAGAAGTAGGTACGGGTGGTGTCCAGGTTGTTGATGACGAACTGGCCGTAGTAGTGGCCGGTGCCCTCGATGAGGGTGTAGGCGTCGCCACTGTCGGCCATCAGCTCCAGGGCGGAGAGGGTCCATTCGCCGCCCGTGAGTTCGGGCAGGAGCCTGCCGGATAGGGTGATGGTTTCCTCGTCGGGCCCGAGAAATTGGTACGACGGCCGCCGGCCGACGCGGTTGTTGCTCGGGTGGCGCCAGCCGACCTGGCGTTGAAATTCGGAGTAGGGCGCCGTGTCCAGGCTGAACACGAACAAGTCGAGCGCCATCATCATGGTCAGTCCCTGTCTGCAAGGCGCGAGCGCTGGCGGGCGGCTCGCTGGTTTTCGATCTGGCGCAGCTCGTCGCGCACTAGGCGGGCGATGGCTTGCGGGTCTGCGCCGGCGGGCGGGTGGATGTGGATGGTGATGGGGGCCGGTGCCGGCGCAATGCCGGTGCTGCGGGCAGTCATTGCCGGCCGCGTATCGAATGACACAGGCGCCGCCATTGCGGGCGCTGTGCCAATAGCAATGGCGGTTCCGATGGCCGCCAGCTTGGTGGCTCCCGCTTTGGCTGGCTTCGGCAGAGCGGCATCGATCTGGCTGGCTTTGACAGCCGGTGCCTGTGCAAGGGTGTCGTCGCCAAACACGCTCTTGAACCATCCGGTGATCTTGCTAACAGCGTCCTTGAGCACGGGGAACTTGCTGAACAGCCCGTCGATGATGCCCTGGATGATGTTGCTGCCGAACTGCTGGAATTGCTCTGGGACGAAGAAATCCCACACAGCGAGGAACACGGCCTTGATGGGGGTGATTGGCGACCACTTCAGCAACGTTGCGTTGACGTTGACGGTGCCGTCGTTTGCGAGGGCGTCCATGTCCTGCCAGAACGCGTTCCAGGTGTTCTTTATCCCATCCCAAGCGGAGGAGCAGGCACCCTTGATGTCCTGCCACAGACCTTCAATTTTCGGCCCGAGCGTTTCCCAGTTGTCCCAGATGAGAAACGCCGCGGTGGCAATGACCGCGATGGTGGCGAGAATGGGGTTGGCCAGCGCAAGGCGGCCGATCCATTTCAGGGCGGTACCGACTTTCCCGATACCCGCCTTGAGCAGCTTGAAGCCGCTTGCAAGCCGGCCCGCGCGGGTCTTCAAGAGGCGCAACCCGTAACGAGCGATGACGATTGGCCCATGCATGGCCGCCATCGACAGCGTCAGGCCGCCGGCGGCCAGCAGCAGGGCGCCGACGGCAGCCGCCGCCTTGAGCAGGCCCGAGACCAGGCCAGGGTTGTTCTTGGCGAAGGTATCAAAGCGCTCCAGCAGCCGGCCGGTGCTGTCGATCAGATCGATGATGGTGGCGCGCAGGCCGCCGCCGCCCTCACTGCTGGTGTTGAAGATGCGGTTCTGCAGGCGCTGCCAATGCGCGGAGATGGTGTCCTGCCGAGCGGAGAACTCGCGCGACATGGAGCCTTGCGCCTGGTTGCCGTTGGCCAGCCCGATCTGGCGCTGCAGCTCGTCTGGCTTGTCCACCAGTTTGGCGAGGGTGTCGGAGTGCTCCAGGCCCACCAGCTCGACCATGACGCCGATGCGCTTGTCTTCTGGCAGGCGTTTGATCGCTTCAATGACGCGAAAGAGGGTGCCGGTGGCATCGGTTGCCATGCCGCGCTGCACCTGTGCGGAGGTCAGCCCGATCTCTTCGACCGCAGAGCGGAACTTCTTCGTGCCTTTATCCGCAGCGGCAAACTTCTGGATGATCGCGTTGATGGCGGTGCCGGCCGTCTCTGTACGTTCGCCCAGGGTGAGCAGCGTAGAGCCGAGCGCAGCAGCGTCTTTGGCCGACATGGCGACGGTGGAGACGACGCCAGACGTACGGTTGAGCACGTCGATGATGTCGTTGCCCTTGCTGATGGCGTTGTCGTCCAGGTAGTTGATGGTGTCGGCCAGCCCCATGATGGCGTTGGTGGGGATGCGAAAGTTCTTCGCGACCTTGCCCATGCTTTCGGCAATCTCATCGGGCACCGCATCAAACGCCGTGGCCATCATGGCGACCGTGCGGGTGTAGTCGATCAGCTCGTGCCGGGGGACCTCCATGCGTGCGCCGGCCGTGACCATCTCGGCGATCTGCGTGACAGGGATGGGCAGCTCGGTGCCGAGCTGCTTGATCTGCCGGGCCATGTCGTAATAGACGGGGGTGAGCTTGCCGCCGGCGTCGCGTGCGCCATCCACCTGCCGGGCAATGCCTAGCATGGCGTCTTCAAAGGCGACATAGTCCTTGACCGTCTTTGCGACCGGCGCGAGCGTGACGGCGCCTGCGCCCATGAGAGAGACCCCGGTGCCGAGCATGGCATTGCGGTTTGCCATGCCACGCTGATATTGCCCCTGCGCGGCGGCCAGGTGTCGCTGCCGCTCTGCCATGCGGGTGAGTGCAGCCTCCTTTTCCCGTAGGGCCTGTTTAGTGGCGTCGATACGAGCTTTCAAGTCCGCTTCGTGCCGGCTGAATTCTTTGGTACGGATGCCGGCCTCAAGCAGCTCACTGCGCATCTGCCGGAACGTGCCGAGCTTGGTCCTGTGGGCCTGCGTCAGCTTGTCGGCGGTGGCCTTGGCTTCCTTGTACTGGCGGCTGAGTTTCTTGAGCTGCTCGGTGTTGACCGGCGTTTGCGTGGCGAGCGCCTTCTGTTCTGCCTTGAGCCGGTTGATCTGGCGGAGGGTGTTGCCGGTCTCTTCCTGGAGCTTGAGGAACGCGTCACGCTCGCCGTCGACGTAGGCGGTTTTCCCGGCCAGCCGTGCGCGCTTGTTCATGGCGACGGTGGCCTTGTCCAACTGCGCTTCCAAGGCCCGCAGGCTTTTGAGCTGCTCGTCGATGGCCTTCTTGCGGGCAGCGCCGCCCTGGACGGTATCGAGCTGCTTGCGCAGCGCTTCCGCCTTGGCGGTGGCGTTGCGCATTTCAATGCCGCTTTCCTTGATGCCGCTTTTGAGCTCGCGGAAGCCGTCCAGGCGCTTCTGCTCGCGGTTGAGCGCCGAGAGTTGGTCACGGCCTTGCTTGACGGCGCGGGCCAGGTCCTTGTTGGCACCCAGCAGCCGCTGCAGCGGGCGCGTGGCCTTGTCGACTGCCTGCAGCACAACCTCCAGGCGAAGGCGGCGGGCGTCGCTCATTCCTGCGCCTCGCTGCGCTCACGCGCGCGCTCGCGCCACTCCATCAGCTCGGTAATGCTCATTGCGTACAGCTCCTCCAGGCGGAAGCCAAAGATCACTGCAACGTCTGCGGCGGCGTTTTCGATTCGGTCAGGAAGGCGTCTTCCCGATCCTGCTTCGAGAGCAAAAAACCTGTCACTTCGGTGGCGATCTTGACCAGGTCGGCCAGGTCGAGCTTGCTCACGTCTGCGGTGGTGAGCGTGGGCGCGGTGATGCGCGGTAGGACGGTATGCAGGGCGGAGACATCCATGCGCATGAGGTCCATGAGGCTGACGCCGCGCAGCTCGCCGCTGCCAGGCTTGCGCAGCGTCAGCACGCTGATGACCTGGTCGCCGCGCTTGATGGGGGTGTCGAGGGTGATGTTGGTGGTGAGTTGTTCCATGGCGGTGAAGGCTCAGAAGGTGGAGGGATGCCGCGTTGTGCGGCGAGTGAGGGATCAGAGGCCGATGGCCTTGCGCTGCTCGGCCAGGCGGTCGACGCCGAACACGCGCTCGATGAAGTTGACGTGGTCGATCTCGATCCAGTCTTCGCCATTGACGGTGAGCTTGTAGTAGGAAAGCGACGACTTGACCTTGAAGGGCTCTTTGCCGCCGGCCTTGGCGTTGCCGAATTCAAGTTCGGTATGGCGGCCGCGCACGGTGATTTCCACGGCATCAACGGCGCCGGTGTCTTCGGACTGGTACGCGCCGGCAAAGCGCACCAGGGCGCCGTCCACCGTGGTGGTGCCGTACTGCTTGAGGATGTCGCGCATCAGGCCGCCGTAGGTGGTTTCCAGCTCCAGCTTTTCGCTGCCGAGGTCGACATCGATGGGGCCATTCATGCCGCCGGCACGGTATTCCTCCAGCTTGCGGGTGAGCTTGGGCAGGGTGATTTCTTCAACCTCGCCGGCGTGCGAGTTGCCGTCAGCGAAGACGTTGAAGTGTTTGAGGATGCGTGGGAGTGCCATCGTGGTTCCTTGTCAGTGTGGTGCGCCGTTCAGGCCGCGTTGACGGCGTCGGCGAACTGCATGAGGTAGCGGTCTGTGATGCGCTGGCGGAAGGTGAGGTCTTCCAGCGGCGGGACGGGCGTGTAGTCGTAGTCGATGGCGAGCTGGCCAGCTTTGAGCGTGTCCTTGCCGTTGGCGGCGGGGTCGAACCAGGCTTCGCCGCCGAGCAGGTAGCCGTTGCGCACCAGGCTGCGCAGCTTGGCGTTGACGCCGGCCAGGATGTCGCGCACCAGGGTCGGGGTCATGGGCAGATCGTTGGCCCACATGTGCGCTTCTGCCATGGTGTCGGCCAGTACCTGCGCCGTGCGGGTGTAGTTCTCGAACGCGAAGAGCTTGTCGGCGCTGCAGGTGCGCGAGCCCCAGAAGCGGAAGCCGTTCTGATGCACGAGCGTGGTGACGTCGTGCGAGTTGAGGTAGCCGGCGTCGGTGGCGGGGTTCTGCAGATCCCAGTACACGTCGCGCGAAAGGCCTGTGACGCCGTTGACGGGCACGTTGGAGAGCGTCTTGTGCCAGCCGGTCTCGTTGTCGATCTTGGCGCGCAGGCCGACCGCGCGGGCGGTGGCCCAGAGCGTGCGCTCGGCGTTGGCGGCGCTGTCCCAGCCCACAAAGTCAGGCCAGAGCACCATGAGTTCGCGCGCGCCGAAGTTCTGGCGGTAGGCGACGACGTCTTCCTTGGTGTTGCAGCCGGCGGCGCTGACGTAAGCGAAGGCGCGCAGCTTTTGTGCGATGCTGGCCAGCTCGGATGCCACGGGCAGGGAGTCGAGCCCGGGCGCGCCGAGAATGCGCGGCGTGACGCCGAAGCGGTTGCGCGCGGCGAGCAGCGCTTTCATGCCGGTGTAGCGGCCTTGGTCGTTGGTGGTGCCGATCAGGTTGCTGGTGGTCTCGCCTTCGGCCTTGCCTTCAGCCACGCGCACGACGACGGTCAGCGGGCTGGTTTGGTCTGCGATGGCCTGCAACGTGCGGGCGAGCGTGCCCTTGTCGCCGGCCTTGCCAACGCTGCCTTGCACGTCGGTGAGCAACACGGGGGTGTCGAGCGGGAAGGCGGCCGCATCCGCGTCGCTGGCCGTGCACACCACGCCGGCGACGGCGGTTTCAATGGTGCGGATGGGGCGTGTGCCTTCGTTGATTTCGATGACACGGACGCCGTGGTGGTAGTCGGTGGGCATGCATTCCTCCGGGGTGAGCCGACGTTGGATCAGACCCGGCAAGGATGCGGCGCGCGCGCGAGCGTGTCGCGCGCTGGGTGTTGTGGGGGAGGGGGTTACAACAAGACTGCCGTTAGGCGGCGTCCGGCGGGTTCGGCCAGGTGAAGTCAAACGGGAAGCCGGGCAGCGAAGTCACGTCGCGCAGTGCCTGGCGGTATTGGCCGGCCAGGCGCATGGCTTCCATGTCGGCAGCGTCCATCGCCTTGTAGACCAGCGCGTCCGCCTCCTGCAGGCGCCGGTCGCGTTCGATGCGTGCGTCGCGCGCTGCAATGTGGGTGCGCGCTGCGTCGCCATGTTTGCGCACAAGCGCCTGCAGCTCTTGTTCGGTGGGCTCCGGCTCCGGGGCGTGCCAAGCGGCGATGCGTGCGGGTTCAATCTGGGCGCCGGTCTCGCGGGAGACGGTGTGGCAGACCCAGAAGTGAACGCCGTGGGTGAGGTGCGGATACTGTTTCGAGATACAGAAGCTGAGTTCGTCGTGCGTGAGCATGGCGTTATTGCTGGGTGAGGTAGGTGCCGCGCAGGTAGATGATGGTGGTGTTGCCGACGTTTCGCAGGCCGCACATGACGTAAGGGGCTGGCAAGTCCAACGTCTGGTTTCCGCCCTTTGAGATGTCGATGTAGCTGAATTCGGTCACGGCGTTCACCTGGGCGGTGGCGCCTTTGGTCGCTTTGCCGTTGTTCAGGCTGGAGAGATAGTCGGACAGCCACATTCCAGCCCACTGCATGTAGACATTGCCGTTCTGAGTGAACTTTCCGCCAGTGCTCATGTTCACGTCGCCGCCCAACCATAGGTGCCGGGTCACGGTGGCGTCGCCATAGGCGTCGAATCTGAATGCGTTGGTGTTGGTGCCAACATGGAACGAGATGGATGGCGGCGTGAGACCGTTACCACCCGCATAGCAGTCAATGGCACCCAGGTGTCGCTTGCCCCACTCCGTCCACCGGATGCCCATGTAGGCGGCTTGGTTGCTGGGACAATCGACTTGCAGGGCGGGCGTCCGGCTGGCGTTCCACTCAACGAAGGCACCGCCGATGGAGTCCGTGCCATTCGAGGACACCTGCAGCGCGTATCTGCCGTAGCCAACGCCGAAATTGAAGCCGCGCTGTGCCGTCAGCCAGCCGCCGTCTGTCGTGAGCGGATTGGGCAGGTTGGCAGAATCCCATGGCGTTGCGCCGTTGAAGGAGGGGCGCGTCGCAAAAACAAGCCTGCCCGACACGTAGTCGATATAGAAGGGCTGGTGCCTGTTGCTGCCGTCGCCGTTGTAGCTGTTTAGGACCAGGTCGCCGGTGGGGCCGGACATGAACAGGCGCCAGATGACGGTGTCGCCGCCGAACTCAAGGAAGCCGCGTCCGTCGTTGTTATAAGCCGGCAGGTTGACGTTGGCCCGCGTCTTGAACAGATCGGCGACGATGCCGGCAGGCGTAGACATGTTGCCGTTGCCGTCGATGGTGCAGACGCGCACGAACTTTGAGAAGGCCCCGTCGCCTGCCGTGTTGCGGTCGACGATGAGCATGCCCCCGCTCGATACCAGGCGGAAGCGGCCCAAGGTGATGGGCTGCTGGTTGTCGGTGAAGCGCAGCTCGTTGGATGGCCCCGTCATGTCGATGATGCCGGTCATGGCACCGCCAGTGCGCGGAAGCGCGGCCTTGGCGGCGGCCAGGGCATCGGTGGCTGTGTCCTTTGCATCTTTGACGGATGCGGGTGTTGCATAGCGCTCGTCAGCCTGGCCGAGTGGCACGGCATGCTCGGTTGCCGTCGCCGGCGCCACTGAAAACACCTGTTTGGGGGAGCCGGCAAGGTCCGCCTTCTTGGCCAACTGCCGCGCCAACTTCCGAGGTGTGACAGCCTTGCCGTCTTCCTTTCCGCTCACGACTTCTGCCTCGGTGGCGAGCTGCACCAGGCCGGTACGGTCTTCTGTGGCTGTGCGGGCGTTCAGGCTTGCCGGCGTCACTGCGCGCTGCGGATCGGCGCCTTCTACCGTCTCCGCAGCGGTTGCCAGCTCAACGACGCCTTGCCGTTCGGTTGTGGCCGGCGGGTTGGTGAAGGCGGCGTCGCCAAACGAAAGCGCGGTCACGTCGAGCTGCTTGAAGACCATGTCGACGGCGAGCAGCAGGATGGCCACGGGCGCCTTTTCCATGATGGGCGTGGGCTGGCAGTAGGTGCCGAGCAGCACGCCGTTGTCCAGGTACAGGCCGAAGCCGTAGGTGGTGTACTGGTCGGCGCTGTCGTCGCGGATGGTGGCGTGGACCGTGTCGGCGGCGATGGTCTCGCCGGAGATGGTGGTGAGGCGTTTGAGTTCGTTGGGCAGCGCCTGCAGGCCTGCGTTGAACGTGAAGGGCGCGGAGGCGATGCCGGCCTGCACGATCTTGCGGGCGGCGGTGCCGGTGTGGTCTGCGTTGACCAGGGCGGCGCGGCCGGCGTCGGTGATGTTGATGGTGGTTCCAGCCATGTCAAACGTCCGAAAGTGAGAGGCGAGTGAAGAGCGCGGGGCGGATGGCGGCAGCGATGCCGATGCCGCCGGTCTGGTTGAAGCCTTGGGTGAAGGTGTAGTGCGCGCGTACGGGCTTGGTGCGGTCGATCTCGGCAACGATGTCGCCGATGAATTCCGCGGTCGGTGGGTTGCCGTCGCGCGCGCTGACGGTCATGACCAGGTCGAAGGTGTAGGGCCGCCCTTTGGGCTCCATCTGCCACCATTCGCGCAGGGCGATGTTGGCGCCGAACGACGCTACGACTTCGCGCACCGCAGCGGCAGTGCCCTTCTTGCGGGCGATGGAGATGGCAGAGCGCACGCGGGCACGCTTGACCTGTTCGGGCCAGTAGTCCTTCCAGATCTCAATCCCCAGATGCCACGCAAGCCACGGCAGGAGGTGCTCGGGGATGGCGTCCGGGTCGATGAGCGTGCGCAACGGGACCGGCAGATCGCTGATGACGCCGGCCACGGCCGTGGCGTTGCGCTCCAGCTCCGTCGCGTTCGGTGGCAACAAGCTACGCACGCTGGGCTCCCGGCGTGACCGTCATACCTGTGCAGTACGGGGCCTGCGTCATGTCAGGGCGAATGTGGTCGGCGGGCTGGTGCAGCTCCACTTCCTTGACGCCTGCGACATGCAGGGCGGCATCCAGGCCCGAGCGGACCACCACGCTCCCCAGGCGGTGGCAGGCCTCCACGTACGTGGCCAGGCGCTTGCGCGCCTCGGTCACCACCACCGTGGCGTCCGGCCCCGGAAACAGGTGCAGCGTGGCCGAGACCTCGTAATGCAGGATCGTGGCCGACTGCACGGTCACGTAGTCGGTCAGGGGCCGCTTGTCTTCGGCGCGCAGGGCAGCCTTGACCTTCTCAAGCAGATCTGGCGCAGCGGTGCCGTCGCCTTCGCGCGAGAGCACAGTGATGCGCACCTCGCCCTCGGTGGGACTGGTGGCCGACACATCCAGGACTCGCCCATCCGCATTCCGGCCGAGCGAGCGATAAGCGCCTTCGGGGCCGGCCGTCGAGAACGACTGCGGTGCGAGCTGCACGCGCAGACGCAGATCGGCGTCTTCTTCCATCTCGGCGGGCGTCCCTGCCACAGGGTCGGCTGGTTTGATGACCAGGCGCTGTATGCCGAAGAGCGCAGCGATGTGTTCCAGGTCTTTCCCCTTTGCGTAGGCCAGCATCACCGCGCGGGCGGCTTCATTGATGCGCTGGCGCAGCAGCAGCTCACGGAAAGCCGATTCCTCCAGGAACTTGGTCAGCGGCTCGGATTCGAGCGCGAGCACTGCCGCGATATCGGCTTGCTCTTCGGCTGGGTAGCGTACGATGAGCGCGGCCTTGCGCTCGCCGAGCAGCGTTTCGAAGTCCAGTTCTTCCACCACGTCGGGCGGTGGCAGTTGCGAAAGGTCGATCAGGGCGCCCATGGTCAGCCTCGCAGGGGAATGCTCAACGTGCCAAGCGCTTCGCCTCGCGGGCCGTCGACGCGGTCTGCCTCGATGTCGAGCGCTGCGCTGCCGTCAGCGCCCACGGAGAAGCGAACGGACGCAATGCGGATGCGCGGCTCCCAGCGCACGAGGGCGGAGACCGATGCAGACATGAGGCGCAGGCGGGTGGCAAGGTTCGCGGGCTGGTCGATCAGCTCAGGAATGAGCGAGCCGTAATCACGGCGCATGACGCGTGAGTCGATGGGCGTGGTGAGGATGTCGCGCACGGATTGGCGGATGTGGCTGACGTCGCCAACGGCGCGGCCGGTGGTGTTGTTCATGCCGCTCATTTCGGGCCGTCCGTATCGCTGCCGCCGTGCTGGACGCCACCGTGCTTGTGCGCGTCGAGCACGACGCCGTTGGACGACAGCTTGCCGTCTTGGTGCGTCAGGTTGCCCGTGATGACGTTGCCGTTGTCGCCGCCCTGGCCAGCAATGCCGTTCATGAAGGACAGCAGCCCTTTGACCGTGACCGAGCCGTCGAAGGTGGTGTCCGGGCACTTCACCAGCACGCTGGTGGCGGCTTCCAGGAAGACGGTTTTGACGCCCTGCACGGTCAGCAGGCCGGCGGCGTGGTCGTACTTGGTGAGAGCGCCGTCCGGGTAGAGCGTGACGGTTTCATTGGGCGAATGGCTCGGTACGTCGTTGGCGGCCGATGGGATGGCGCAAAGCACGATGCCGTTGGATGGGTCGCCGCTGGGGCAGAGCAGCACGACCTGCTCCCCTTTGGTGGGTGGGTTCCAGGTGCGGGTGGCACCGGCGCGGGATTCGCACCACGGGCGCCAGGTGGTGGTGATGCCGCCGGTGCGCACGCGTACGGCCGGTGGGTTGCCGTGGCGCACGTCGGCCACGGTGCCGATGCGGATCAGGTTTTCGATGAGGCGGGCGAGTTCTGCGAGGTCCATGCCTGCAGAGTGCCGTGCGCGCGCGTGGGGGTCACGCGAGGGGTGTTGTGGGGGGCGCAGCTACAACGTATGGTCGGGGTGGAAGCCGGTCATCTCTTCGCATAATCTATTCCCACTCCCGCGATAGAGAAGGAGGCTCGCTCATGAGTGACAGGTTGAGCATTTGGGCGGTCGAAACACTGCGCGCATTGGTGCAAGGCGAGTACGGAAGTGGGCGCTCTCTACTCGTTGGCGACGAAGCAGAGCGAGTGCGCTGTGCTTACTATCGATTTTGGGTGGATTGTGGCCGACCTAGCACGCGGCTGCATGCGCGTATAGCACGCTCGCTTTACACAAGCCGTGCAATTCATAAAAGCATGCTCTGCCCCGCCTTGGCGGCCCTTCTTACCGGCCGTCGACGAAGCATTCAGAGGCGCCACCGGTCTCGCGCGCAGTTCCAGTGACTTCCGTGACATCTCAGTGCGGTTGGTAAGAGCGATCCACGACTGATTTCGCGAGGGAAAGGGTAACCAGTACCGCCTCCTGCATCGGGCATCTTCTTACCTCCGTCCACGCGGCAAGCCCGGAGTAAATGGGGCCGACGGAAGTGATGTCGACGCTAACCTTGAACGAGTCGTCTTCTCCCGTCAGCGCGAGCAGGATGCCGAAGCCGCGATAGACCTCGTGTATCGATTCCTGCATTTTGCTCCCTTTGCTGGGCCCAGCGCTGCAGCTTGGTGCTTTTGAGTGCATGAGCGCCTACAGATGAAGCAATAATCGCACCGCTGGGCGGCAGCCATAAACACTCATGGCACTGGCGATGATCAGCGTCCCGCAGTAAAGCTGCTTGTCCGACGCATGCCGGGGCAACATAACGGTCGGTAAATTTTCTCTTTTTCCTACGGCGCAGACCAAAGTGGTGTAGGGTGAAGATGCTCAATACTCCTCTAGCGTAAGCACTGGCGCCCTTTTGCGTTGACGCGTGGAATCGGACACAACGCAGGGCGTCCGGAAGTTGAACCATTGAAGCACCAAATGGTGGCCGCTTTGGATGGCCATCATGGGTCCGCTAGCGGAGTTTTCTCCGGGAACAGCTCAGTCCCAGTCGATTGGGGTGCTCGTCGCGGCAGCCGCCACACAGCAATTGCAACGGGTTAACGGCCTCTACGTTGACGCGAACCGGGGTATGTCATGCCTGAGCAAGACCTTGATGGGAGCCACGGCATGCGCCTGGGCGAGCTTGAGCGGGCAATTTTAGATGCGCTCCCCAATGCAGCGCTCCTAAGAACTCACGAAGATTGCTTGCATGCCCTCGATGTGCATGCATGGTGGATCATGCCAATGGGACGGGGTGCGGAACGAGTCAACTCGTTGTCGTTTTTCGTGACTGCAACGATGATCCAAGCATATCAATCGCAGACGGCCTCTGAACGCGCTGCGACTTGCGTTCGGCTCACGGAGTGGACGACGTTGACCGTCGATTTTGCGACTTGCGCGGACAGCGAAGTATCAGATTGCGATATCCGTGCGGTAGTACCCATTCGGATTTTTACCCCACCATTCTTGATGCCTCCGCCTTGAACCATCGACTCTTTTTTAGCGCTTGAAATCGAGCCGAATTCGACGCTCCATGGTGTCGTAGGGCTGGAGGCATTGCAGCGATCGAGCCTGAACGAAGACGTTTGCCACTCGAAGCGTGCGTCGGCTTGCCTAGAGATACAGGTGCTGCAAGACCAAAGAGGTAATGCAGCCGACGTCTGCATCATGGAAGCCTAGGAGTTCGCGGGCCGGGTACTTGGCTGTCAGCCCATTCTTGTTGACCCGATCCCGCAGCCCAAAGTGATGCACCGACGCAATGCGCCGCACCTTGCCCGCGAACGAAATGACCGCCGCGTTCGGGCTCGCCTCAATGCGCATGTACTTCGCCATCCGCAGCCGCGTGAACATGGAACGCCGGATTCCGCCGCGCTTGTGGCGTAGCTGCGGCTTGCGCGGCTCGTAGGCGGTGCCATCCGGGTTGCGCTGCTCGGCAATGCGGGCCGACTGCCGGCGGCGCAGTTCCACTGCAATGGCGCGGGCCAGCACCCGGCGTTGCGGTGCATCCAATTTCGCCAGCAGGCCGACCAGGTAGGCGTCAAGTTCATGCAGATCGCTCACGCAGGCCTCCACGTCGCAGGGTCGTCGTATTCGTTGATGGGCTCTGGGTGGTGTTCCACCTGGTAGCCCTTGCCGTCCACCTTCACTGTCACCCGCTCGGTCAGCTTCAGCTTGATTGAGATATCGGCCGTGGTGTGGTTCAGGATTTCGACCTCGAACTTGAAGGCGTCCTCCCGCTTGTCTGGGTTGGTGAAGGCGTCGGGCTGGTTGGTGCGCAGCCAGGCCAGGACGGGCACGACGACGGTGTCGGAGCTGTCAGGGTAGTCCGTCACGATCAACGTCAGCGTGTATCGGTATTCGAAGCCGAGCGACCGCGCGCCGGTGCCGACTACGTTTCCTTCATCGACAAACACATGCAGTGCATCGGGGTGCGCGGCCAGGTAGGGCACGGCGGCCGTCAGGGCTTCGCGCAGGCTGTTGGGCTTCATCATGGCGCGGCGGGCTCCCCAATGATCGTCACGCCCTGATCGCGCAGCGTCTGCTGCAGGCTGGTCAGTCGCGCGGCGTCGACGTGGCAGTCGGTGTAGTTTGCTGCGACGGTGCCGGCGACGGCAGAGAGCGCAACGTCTGAGGGGCCCGCATCAGCATCTCCGGTATCTGGATTTGGCACGGAGCCAGCGGCTGCGGCGTCGTGCAGGCGCACAAAGCCGCGAGGGACAACGCAGGCAGCGTCAGCTTGAACGGGGACATAGCGGAGAACTTCCTTGATGATGGTGTCGCCCTTGACGCGGATGACGCGCTCGCGGTCGACGTACTGCGTGACGGTGACGGTGGCGGCCTTGGCGTTGTCGAGCTGCTTGCGCAGATTGGCTGCGGTGGTCTCGGCCTGGTGGGCGCGCTGGACTGCGGCGTTGTAGCTGGCGGTGGCCCACCAAGTGAGGCCTGCGGCGATGGCGAGCAGCGCGAGGGCGGCGGCGGGCTTCATGCCGTGACCTCTTCTTCTGCCTGGTAGCGGTCAAACGCGCGGGCGAGCTTGACGTCGTAGAGGTTGGCTTCGTAGGCGGGGCCGTTGTACAGCCTGGCGAAGGTGGGCCACTTGCGTGCGCGCAGCGCTTTGAGCAGGGTGGGGTCGGTTTTGACGAAGCGGACGAAGGCATCGAGCTGCGCGGCTTCGCTGGTGCGCATGGAGGCGACGAAGTGCTGCACGCTAGGGTAGTCGAGCAGGTTCCAGTGAAACCCCATGATCTGGAAGGCGCCCCAACTGGCCGAGGCGAGGGCGCAGTCTTCGTCGATCTGGATGGCGCGGGCCAGGCGCATGTGCTCGCCGGCGTTGCCGACGTAGCCGCCGCGCTTGGGGTTGACCAGGTTGGGGAACTGACGGGCCAGGGCGTCGGCGTCCTTGCCGGCGCGTGTGAGCTGGCGATACATGATGTGCCGCTCGAACAGGATGACCGGGCGGCCGTCGGGCAAGAAGCCGTTGCCAAGGCTTTCGACCTCGTTGACGGCGCGGATGGCGGCCAGAGGCACGTCGAGCGTTTCAGCGGCGGCCTGCAGGTCGGCGGCCGTCAGGTGGCGGATGTCGCGCGCGCCGGACTGCAGCGCTGCCGCGGTCTTGGGGCCGGCTATGCCGTCGACGACCAGGCCGAAACGGATCTGCGCGGCGCGCACGGCGGCGGCGGTGTCTGCGCAGTAGACGGCGGTGTCCAGGGCAGTGAAGCCGTTGGCGGTAAGGAGCCGCTGCAGCTCCAGCACGGCGGCGCCGACCATGCCTTCTCGCAGGATCGTCATGCGCACCTCCGCAGGATGCGAACAAACCAACCCTGACGTGCGCCGCCCGTGCGGAACAACTCGACGACGTTGCCACGCACGGCGTAGACGGCGATGCATAGCACGGCGGTGATGCCGTTCTGTGCGGCGAGCGCCCAGTCGTAGCGGCCGAACAGCACGCTGATGGTGACGGCGCCGGCGAGCACGACCAGGCCGTACGCCAAGCGGGATGCCCACGGGCGGTGGGCGGCGCCGTCGCGCTTGAAGAGGAGCAGGCGCAGGGCGATGAGTGCGCACAACGCCGCCTGCACGATGAAGAGGGTTTTCATGGTTGCTTGCCTCCCTTGTCTGCGCCGCCCTTGAGTGAGGCGAAGAGGCGGTCGCTGTTGTCTGCCAGTCGGATGAGGGCCAGGAGCAGCTTGACCACGACGGTGGAGGCGACCAGTGCGCCCACGGCGTGGCTGACTTCGGTGTTGGTGGGGAGAGCCTTGGCGATGAGCGCGGCGGCCAGCGGGGCGGACAGCAGCCCTGCGACGATGGACGCGGCCAGGAAGCCGAGCTTTTTGACGGTGCCAAGCTCGCCGCTGTTGAGTACGAACACGGCGGCGCCGGCGAAGGCGCCAAGCACGGTGCCCGGGTCGACGCCTGGCAGTAATGACAGCGCGCCCACGCCCGTGACGGCGAGGGTGGCGGTGGAGCCGGTGGAGATGGGTTCAGCCATTGGGTTCCTTGTGGTCAGTCCCAGAGCTGGACCATTTGCATGGCCGGCTGCGGGGAGATGTCGGGCATGACGACCTCCGTGCCGTGCGGCAGGACGGGGCCAAGGTCGGCAATGCCGGGGTTGGCGGCCAGGACGGCTTCTGTGACGCCTGCGGTGCGGCCGTAGACGCGGTGGCAGATGGCGTCGACGGTGTCGCCCTGGATGGCCCGTACGCGCATCAGATGAGTTCGACGGTGGTGCGGGCGGCGCCCTGGATGTCGCTGATGGCCCAGCGGGCGTCACGGCGCAGATCGTCGACGCCGAGGTTTTCCGCTTCGGCCTTGCGGTCGCCGGCGGCGGTGGCGTCGATGGTGCGGTAGCGCTCGATGAGCCAGGCGGCGGCGAGGCAGTGCACCGCGCGCTCGTACCGGTGCAGGTGGGCGCTGCGGCCGTCGATCTTGGACGCCGGCACGTCGGCCAGCGTGTTGCGACCAAACGAGACCTGCGCGACCTTCCAGGCCTGCAGCTCGTCATTGACGGAAATGAGCGCCTCGACCAGCGCAGCGCGCATGCGCTGCTGCGTGACGGTGCCGTCCAGGCGCATGGCGGCGTAGGCCTGGTCGACGTCGATATCGGGGAAGAAGCCGTCGTTGGCAATGGGCGGGCCGCCTGCCACGGCGGGCTGCGGTACGGATGCGGCTGCGATGAAGGAGGACATGGGTTCAGTGGGCTGGGAGGCGGTGGACGGGGCGAGGCTTCGCGGCACGCCGGAAGACTGCCCCGTGCCGCCTGATGCGCGGGGTCACGCTCGGTGTCAGCTGTTCCCGTCGCCGGGCTTGGCTGCGTTCTTGATGTCGCGCTCGATGCGCTCGATGTCTTTTTTCACGCCGGATTTGTCGTGCAGCTCCAGCGCGCGGCGCAGGTGCGCGAGGGCTTCTTCGCGGCACGCGTTGGCGGTGGCCTGGTCGTGTCCGGTCGCCATCTCTGCAACGACGTAGCCGAGCGCCTTGTGCAGCTTGGCGCGGACTTCATCGGGCATGTCCTGGTCGCGCACGAGGGCTTCCACTTTCATCACAGCCTCAACGTCGCCCGATTGGATGGCAGCCGGGTCTTTGAGGACCATGTTGGCGAACTCTTCCGCGATGAGGCAGGCGGTGGTGCGCTGGTACTGGTCGGGCATCGCCAGCTTGTGGCGGATGGCGTAGCCGGCTAGGGGCAGGGCGCCGGCGAAGTCGCCCACGTCGATGCGCCAGACGAGCACGGTCATGAAGATGTCGTCTTGCGTGCCGCTGTCGGCCTGAAGAACGCCTTCCACCCAGGCCGCGTACTCGGGGAGCATGCGGCGCTTGGTTTCCGCCTTGCGCTCGACGGACTGCACCTGCTTGAGCTGGCGCTTGTGCTCGGCGAGCTGCGCGAGCATGAGTTCGTAGCCGTTGGCGTGGCGCAGCGGGTTGGCTTCCTGCTCGGCCTGCGCCGCGAGGGCGGCGGAGACGCGCAGGAAGTGATTGCGGGCGGGGCTGGTCATTGCGCACCGATGGCGATGTTTTCGACCAATGCAGCGCAGCCCAGATCCTCGATGACGTATGCGTCGTTGCTCGACTCATAGTTCTCGATGCGGTCACGCTTGGCGTTGTCGACGATGGTGCGGCGGCGCGCGCCGTCCTGGTAGTAGATGGACAGGTTGTCCAGGCGCGTCACGAGCAGCCCGTTGGCGGGGAAGTACGGCACACGCACGGCGGGCAGATTGCCGATGCGCTTCTGGCTGACGATCATGTCCACCGCCAACGTATCGGTCGGCCGGTTGGGCTGATTGATGATCGGGAAATACTTGTCGGCCAGGAGCTGACGGCCGCACACGACGACCAGCTCCGGGTCCTCTGCATACCACGGCTCGACCAGGTGATTGACCACATCGAAGACGAGCGCGTCGAGGTTGCCGTAGTCGCCGCCGGCGCCGACGATGATCTTTCCCGCGTCCTTGCCGTCTTTCATCACGCGCTGCGGCGCCAGGTCACGCAGGTATTGCAGCCAGCCCCGGTTCACGTCCTGCAGCAGAGGATTGGTGGCGCGGTCGGAGGTGGGCACACGCTTGACGCCGTTGAAGCCGATGGTCATGCGGTCCAGCGCCTGGCGCTTGATGATGGCGTCGCGGATGCGCGTTTGGAAGTCTTTGAACTTCGCCCAGGCATCCAGCTTTTGGTACGTGATGTGTGTATCCGAGTTGGTCTGCTCGCAGCGATAGCGCAGGCCGTCCAGCGTGGAAATGTCGGCGGTCTGGCGGTCTTGCTTGGTGGTGTCCGTGGTGCTGGCCACCGGACCCGAGACGCCCAGGCCGACCTTTTCGGCTTCCTGTTCAGGCACGCCATAGACGTTCACCTTGGACAGGAATTGGCTGGATTCTTGGATCTTCGTTTCGAGGCGCTGCTGCACCGTCGCGTTGACGGAAAACTTGGTGTCGACGCGGTCAACGCCGTTCAGCTTGGCAACTTCGGCGGTGTAGGCATCGTAGAGGCGGCGGGTTTCATTGCGCATGGGGTGCTCCGGGTGTTGGTCTTCGTTGTGCGGGTGCGATGGGGTCAGCAGTCGGTCTTGATGTCGGCGGTGCCGTCGCCGCCCGTGGCGGGCGGTCGTGCGCTGAAGGCGGGTGTGTTTTCCAAGCCGTGCTTGAGGGTGTTGAAGGCCTTGTCGCGCTCGTCGACCTGTGCCGAGAGCTGCGTCATCTGGTCGTTGATCGTCTTGAGGCCTGCGGTGAACTGGTCGCCCAGCGACTGCACCTGCGTGGCGATGATCTGCACGGCGTCCTGCACGTCAGAGAAGCGGGCGTCGTTGCCGGTTTCGGTTTTGGCCTGGCGTGAGAAGAGGCGCTTGATGCTGTCGGCCAGGCCTGCGGTGGTGCTGGGCTGCTCAGGTGTGAAGTCGAGGTCGACTTCCACAGCTTCGGTGAAGAGGTTGTCGGGGTCTTGTTTGCGCGCGGCGAGCGGGTTGACCTTGGCGGTGGCGCTGAACTGCAGGACCTCGCAGCCCAGGCTTGCGGGGTTGTCTGTGACGGCCAGGCCGACGAGGTAAGCCTCTTTGGTGTCGGCGAAGCTGGGCTGCACTTCCATCGACGAAAAGATCTTCTGACGTGCCTTGGTGAGCGCGACGAGTTCATCGGTGGGGTCGAGCTGCGCATACAGGCCCATCTTGCCGTCTTGCTCTTCCGCCTTCAGTGCAACGACATCGCCGTAGGCCTTGAAGGGGCCGGCTGGCGAGTAGCCGCGGATGTGCTCCATGTTGATGCGCGCGGAGTACGTCTTCGGGTCGTAGTTGTTCGCCATCTGCACGAGCATGTTGCGATCAATGACGCGGCCGTCGCTGGTGGCGCCTTCGGTGGCGATGCGGAAGAACTTGGTGGCCTTGGTGCCCATGATGTCCTCGGTGGTCGGTGGTTCGTTGGTGCTGTCATCTTCAGCGCCGTGCATCGCGCGGGCAACGCGTTGGTGTTGTGCGAATCGGCGCCACAACAGGCAGCGCGTGGCACGCGCGCGCGCGGCCGGTAGCGTTGCGGCATGACTACGTTGCCGCCTATCGCTTCTCTCTCAATCGATCCGGAAATGGACCCGCGCCGCGTGGCGCGTTCGCTCTACTGGCAGGGCTATCGCGTTGCGCGCATCGCGGAAATGCTCAAGGTGAAGCCGGTGACGGTGCACAGTTGGAAGCGCCGCGATGCATGGGCGGACACGACGCCCGACGAGCGTGTGGCGCTGACGATTGAAGAGCGCTTGATGCGCCTGGTGACGAAGGAGCAGAAGGAAGGGCGCGACTTCAAAGAGATCGACCTGCTGAACCGTCAGCTCAACAACGTCGCGCGGCGCGAGCGGTACCGCGACGGCGGCAACGAGACTGACCTCAACCCGAAGGTGGCGAACCGCAATGCGGGGCCGCGCAAGAAGGCAGAGCGCAATGCGATGAGCCCGGAAGAGCAGGCGCAGTTGCAGGAGGCCTTCCGCGATTCACTGTTCGGGTATCAGGAGGTGTGGCACCGCGCAGGCGAGGCGGAGCGGATTCGCAACATCCTGAAGTCTCGCCAGATTGGGGCGACCTGGTATTTCGCGCGTGAGGCGCTGATCGATGCGCTGACGACGGGGCGCAACCAGATCTTCCTGTCGGCCAGCAAGGCGCAGGCGCACGTGTTCAAGCAATACATGGTGCAGTTTGCGAAGGACGCGGCGGGCGTTGAGCTGAAGGGCGATCCCATCGTGCTGCCGAACGGGGCGACGCTGTACTTCCTGGGCACGAACGCGCGCACGGCGCAGAGCTATCACGGCAACCTGTATTTCGATGAGTACTTCTGGGTGCCGCGCTTCCAGGAGCTGCGCAAGGTCGCGTCGGGCATGGCGATCCACAAGCACTGGCGCCAGACGTATTTCTCAACGCCTTCCAGCCTGGCGCATGACGCGTATCCCTTCTGGTCGGGCGCGCTGTTCAACCGGGGGAAGGCGAAGGACCGGCAGGTCAAGATCGACGTGAGCCATGCGGCGCTGCGCGATGGCCTGCGCTGCGCTGATGGCCAGTGGCGCCAGATCGTGACGGTGGAGGACGCGCTGCGCGGTGGCTGCAATCTGTTCGACCTGGATCAACTGCGCCTGGAGTACAGCGAGCCGGATTACGCCAACCTGCTGATGTGTCAGTTTGTGGATGACACGGCGTCTGTGTTTCCGCTGTCGATGCTGATGCGGGGGATGGTCGATAGCTGGGAGCTGTGGCCTGACTTTCGGCCGTTTGCGCCGCGTCCGTTTGGCGGGCGCGAGGTGTGGCTCGGGTATGACCCCAATGGGGGCGGGCCGACGGGTGACAGCGCGGCGATTGTGGTGCTGGCTCCGCCGGCAGTGCCAGAAGGCAAGTTCCGCGTGCTGGAGAAACACCAGTTCAAGGGCATCGATTTCGAGGAGCAGGCGCAGGCCATTCTGCGCGTGTGTGCCCGCTACAACGTCACCTTCATCGGCATCGACCGCACGGGCGTGGGGGATGCCGTTTACCAGCTCGTGACGAAGGCCCGGCCGGATGCGCGCGGCTTCTCGTATTCCGTCGAGGTGAAGACGAGCCTTGTGCTGAAGGCGTTCGACGTCATCAGCAAAGGCCGGCTGGAGTTTGACGCGGGCTGGACCGACTTTGCTGCGTCCTTCATGTCCATCAAGAAAACCGTTACCGCCTCCGGCGCGCGCGTCACCTACCAGGCGGGGCGCTCCGAGGAAATCAGCCATGCCGATCTGGCGTGGGCCTGCATGCATGCGCTTTCGCACGAACCGCTCGAAGGCGCGACATCGACCAATTCAAGCATTCTGGAGTTTTCATGAGCCGCAGGAAGAACCGCCGCGCCGCTGGCGCAGCCACGTCCGTCAAACAGCACAGCAGCCGGGCGACGGCGGAGGCGTTTTCGTTTGGCGACCCGATGGAGGTGCTCGACCGGCGCGAGCTGCTCGATTACGTGGAGTGCATGCGGATGGGGAAGTGGTTCGAGCCGCCGCTGCCATTGGATGGCCTGGCGAAGTCGTTCCGGGCCGCTGCGCATCACAGCTCGGCGATCTATGTGAAGCGCAACATTCTGGTGAGCACGTTCATTCCGCACCCGCTGTTCTCGCGCGCGGCGTTCGAGCGCTTTGTGCTGGATTGGCAGGTGTTTGGCAATGCGTATCTGGAGAACCGGTTGAGCTGGGCCGGCTCCAGCATGGGCTTGGCGCCTGCGATGGCCAAGTACATGCGCCGGGGTGTCGATCTATCGACCTACTACTTCGTGCAGGGCGCAGCGGAGCCGCACGAGTTTGCGCGGGGCACCGTGTTCCATCTGCAGGAGCCGGACATCAACCAGGAGGTGTATGGGTTGCCGGAGTATTTGTCGTCGCTCAACGCGACCTGGTTGAACGAGTCAGCCACGCTGTTCCGCCGGCGGTATTACAAGAACGGATCGCATGCGGGGTTCATCCTGTACATGACCGACGCGGCGCAGAGCCAGGAGGACGTTGACCGGCTGCGCGAGGCGATGAAGAACGCCAAGGGGCCGGGCAACTTCCGCAACCTGTTCATGTATGCACCCGGCGGCAAGAAGGAGGGGATTCAGATTCTGCCGGTGTCGGAGGTGGCAGCGAAGGATGAGTTCTGGAACATCAAGAACGTGACGCGCGATGACCAGCTTGCGTCGCATCGGGTGCCGCCCCAGCTCATGGGGATCATTCCGTCGAACACCGGGGGCTTTGGCGATGTCGAGAAGGCTGCGCTTGTGTTCGCGCGGAATGAGGTTAAGCCGCTGCAGGATCGGCTGTTGGCGATTAATGAGTGGGTGGGGGAGGAGGTGGTTAGGTTTGGGCCTTATAAGCTCGATGAGCATCGATAGGGATCACGCGGTGGCGAACCTTGTGTCGCCGATAGCACTTGCCGTCTGCATTCCGCGAGAGATAGCTGCATGTAGTGCGCTTCCGTCAGAGGCGACGCATCCGGCTGATGGAGCCGACTTCCGCTCCGCGCGGCCTCCCCTGGAGGAAACTCGCGGCGTGCCGGCGAAATAAATGCCACGCCTGTCCGCGAATGCGCGTAGATTGGGGATCAGACGCTGACCCGGTCAGCGCACTCGGCAGTTCGTATGGGAGCCTCGACGTTGTCCCTGTCGTTCTTCGCTTCAGTTGGCGCGGGAACGGCGAGCGCCTGCAGGATCGCCCTTTGCAGGCCCGTTGACAGTCGGCCGATTTGGCATCTGCTGCATAACCTTAGAGGGGCAAGTATGGACAGGGAACAGGGTGTCGTGAAGTGGTTTGACTCTCGGAGTGGGGTCGGCCTCATCGAGCCCCAACGCGGTGGAGATGGCGTCATTGTTATTTTTCCGAGGTCATCCGCATTGGATCCGCCTGCACTCCAACATGGGCAGAAAGTAACTTTCGTTCGAGGCCTCGGACGAGTGGCGCGTACAGCAGCCAAGCTCCTGCGCTCCTAAGTCCCGCTTTCGCGCTCGCGCGCTACGGCCGGATATGTTTCGAAGTGAAGGTCGGATGCTGGCACAGAGAACAACGCGCCCTGGAGGCGATATGACGCGCACCACTGAGTATCGTGGCTTTCAGATTCATGTGGAGCTTGTTCAGATCTCTGAGGACATGTTTGATGTGTGGTTCCGGATCGAAGGGCCGATGGAGCCTGCGGGCGTGGCAGCCCTCGGCAAACGGATCAAGGCCCATGGAGGCCCGTTTTCACGGCGATGGGCGCACTTGGTGGGGGAAGTGGCGGGACGCGCCGCAGTGGATGTCATTCTTGGCCCTGAGGACGTCCCTCCAGCGACGCAGGAATGGTGAGCGTGCTGGTGGCCTACCAAGTGCAGATCGCTTGGTCGGTCGGCATTGGCAGATCGGCTTTCGGCTCTGCGCTTGTGAGCGCGTGGACCTGGACGCTGGGACGTGCGGGTTCGACATCGCCAAAGATCATTGCGACGGGGACTTCAGTGGCATCGCGGCCGGTACCGATCCGCAGGAGCCCCATGGGCATCGATCCGTTTGATGGATCGAGCACATTCCATCGATTGCCAAGGTACACCTCCACGAATGCATGGAAGTCAGGTGGGCCGAGGGCAGGGTCGGCTCCGTAATTGACGCTCGTCGCGAAGCGGGCCGGAATGCTGAGCGCACGACACAACGCGATCATCAAGTGGGCGTAGTCCCGGCATACGCCATGCCGATCCACCAATGTGCTGACAGCAGAGGTCTGCTCGCTCGTGGAAAGCGGAATGAATTCCACGTACCGGCACACCCAATCCCGAATCGCAAGGACAAGCGCGTACCCGCGCTGATATCCGCCAAACTCCCGGCGCGCAAACGCCATGAGGCGGTCTGATTCGCAATATCGGCTGGGGGCCAGGAAGGGAATGACGTCCAACGGCAAATCCGCCACCCGCACCTCAAACAATGACTGAGGCGGCGTGAGCAAGTGATGCATATCAACGGTAGCAACATAGTTGATAGCGAGATGGCCGCGCGGTGCCTGCACCCGTAGATGACGGTTGAGCAGGCCCGGCTCAGTCTGAAGCGTGGTCGGAACTGCAGGGGTCAGTTGCAGCGATTCGGCAACGATGGTCTGCCGCGCAGTCTGCGCTGCATGGAAGTTGAAGATGAAGTCTGCAAACCGATCGTGAATCTCATAAGTTAGGCAGATCGAGTACTGCATTCGAACCATGCGTGCTCCTGGTGCCCAGCATTGCTGGGCTGCTTGATTGGATGATGGCGCCCGAACAGGCCACCGGGCAGACGTTCCGAGTTGGGCCTCACAGAACTCTCTACTCGCCCGCCATGGACTGGCCAGGCACGAGCCCATCGATGATTTCCTCGGCGCCATGCGTGGCCGCGCGCTTTGCAGCGCCTACGTTGTCCCATGGCTCGCCTCTCAGGCGAAAGACGCGGGAACGCTCATCGTCCATCGTCTCGCCTTCACGGCAGATGACGACCGAGACGCTGTACGCACGGTCGGGGCGTTTTTCGTGCCACTCGCGTGGCGGGTTGAAGGGGTAAATCAGGGGGTAAATCGCGAACCCTTTGTAGAAGGATGTCGGGTAGGTATCCATGGCGGATCTCCCATAGGAAATGCAGGCAGGCCGGAGCGACTAAGCGTGATGCTTTGAGGGCAGGACGAGAATGCCCCGGGGCGGGTGAAGTGCGGGCCGTGCCGGAAAACTGGCTCGGAAAGGCAGCGTGGGTGGCTGGATCGAGGTGGGACGTCGGCGACGCGTCGATCAGAGGCGAGGCGAATTTTTCTTGTGCCGGGGCCGATGATGGCCCCGCTGGAATCCGTACCTCACTCTACTCCGATATCAGGATTGTGGGCTTGCGTATTTTTGGAGGCGGGATGAGGCGCGTCGCACCCGCTAGATCTGTGCCCCATCGCTCACAAGCGAAACGACCGTGTCGATGTCAGAGAGGGCGGAGGGGGAGAGCGCGGATCTCAGACGGTGCGCGCGCCGTTGGGACCCCGCCTCACCTGGACGCTTCATTCTGTGGTTTTTATGCAAGTGCACAGACGGTCCCGGATGACCTGCAGTAAGGCGGGGCGGTGAGGCTGGGGTCTTGGCATACGCATGCGGATTTATGCGGCCGACCGCTGCACTCTCAAGCCTTCTTCGCAAACGCAGCAGCTTGTTGCGGGTGCAGGTAGACGTTCTTAAGCATTGTCTGCACGATGTCCATAGCGAGGACCAGTTGATTAAGGGGAAATGCTTTGGCCTCGTGCGCCGCACCGTTTCCCAGGTCTCGCAGGTGGTGGAGTACCTGCGCCGACGCTTTGGCGACAATGCCTTTATCCGCCAAGGCGTCGATCCGCTCTGCAAGATTTCTTCCCTCGACGCCCTCTCCCTTGCAGACGATCTCGATCAGCAGACGTATGCCGATACCGGCAAGTGTCGGACATCTGTGGGTTAGGGCCGTAAGCGTCTCAAAGTGAATTCGATTTACGTCCTGGGGCAAATGCCAGCTCTCGCGCAAGGTTTCCAGGTCAGGCCCTGGCTGAGGAAACTGGGAAATGTAAGTTTCGCCATCACTGTCGTCTTCAACGACTCGCCGATATCCCACCGTGTCGCAACCATTGCAACGGACAATTTGGTGGTCCGTTCTCCACGTTACACCGCCGGCCCACTCAGGCGGCGCGTTGTCATCAGGGAGAAAATTCTCCTGGTGGGCGGAACAGACGACGGTGTGGTTTGTATCTCGCTTGCATGTCACGCAGTGCGATCGAAGTTGTTCGCCTACCTGCTGCTGAATTTCTAGTGATAGTTGTTCAGCCATGTTGGCCACCTGCGGTCATTTCAGTTCCACATTCAAGTGGTACGCGTAGCGGAAGGGACTTTTGGGTCGGCGCCACCCCTTGAGTTGGGGGCGGCCTTTAACATCGATGGTTGAAGCTAGTCCTCCCGCGACCCCTGCAATAATTGCGGTGGATTGGCTCATGCCGACTTCGAGGGCACCCTTGTACGCGCCAAATGCGGTTCCGCCGATCTTCACTGGGTTCAAGTTCACGCTAGTCTGAAGATCGGCCAAGTGAACCGGAAACTGCCATTCCTTGCCCAATTTCAATAGATCAGAGCAAGCTGCGTCTACGTCGCCTAAACGCGCAGCAAGTGCGTCGGTGGGGTCGTCTGGGGAAGCCTGAACGTCCGCAATCATCATATCGAGATGGGCGCGAAGCGCTAGAAGTTCGTCTTTTCGGCGTTCCTTCAATTCCAGAATTTCGGCAAGAGGGACGTCGTGATTTGGAATTGGAATAGCTCGACGTAGGCTAACCTCCATTGCTCCGTGCTCTCCTTCAAGCCCCCCTACGATGTTCAGGGCCTTCTCTCCTTGCGCGAGAGCCCAACACCCTGGCTCCTGCCGATCAAGTTCTTTCAGAGCCGACAGCTGCGCATTCACAACCCAGTCGGCCGCAGGTGCAGGGCCTGGTTGAGCAGCAAACGGTCGCATCAAAACGCCGCATTGTTCCAGGAATTGCTCGTCGTCGCCCCCCGCCATCCCAATGAAACCGTTTCTTGGCCACGCGAGGAGATCCCAGAACATGAGTGCGAAGCGAAGCTCTTGTGGGTCGATCCGTCCGCCGGCAATTTCAAGGCGATTGGATTGGAGGTCGACAGTGACCGGGTTTGAAACCACTAACCCGCGTTTCTTTGCCACCCTTGGAGCTTTCCCGAACATCGGGTCATTCTCTCTTCTCCATTTCGCTTCGCCCATTGCCTCTCCAAATTTCCTTGCATCTTTCCCGGGGGCGCCATTCCGGCAGAAAACGATACTGCGAAATTTCGCGGCCACAGTTATGCCTTCGCGCAGGCGGCCAGCCATAGCCTGATTGCGTCGTTGGCGCGGGTACTGACCTCGGCAGCAACCAACCTGCCTTTATAGATTGAACCACTTCCTGATACGCCTGGCGCCGAGTACTGGACGGCCTGCGCCAGTTCATTCAGATACCCGCGACCTTGCCGCCAATACTTCGCCGCTTCAACGCTGTTGAGTTGCATCGTGAAGCTGTAGCCGACAAAACTGTGATTGCAGTCGACGTCGAGGTACAGCTGTTGACCGTCTCTGAGCAAGTACCAACCTTGGGGTCCGTATTCCAGGACTTCCACTCCTACCCCCAACTTGTTCTTGTGGTCTGGGACCGGCATCGGAAAAAGGTAATTTCCGTAACGTCACCCCAAAAAGCAACGTATCTTTTTGATCTAACACCGCTTTTCGGATTACCCCTAGAAGGTAATGTTGGGTAATCGAAAAGGTAATTCCCTCGCAAGTCCTTGATTTATATAGGTCTGCAGAAGGTGAGAGGTGACTCTCTACAAAGGTAATGAGATTACCTATAGGTTACCAAGAAATTACCTTTGCTCGATGGCCTGCAAAGCTTTGTCCCACAACGGTTTGCGGTCGAAGGGACATGAGGGATTACCGAGATTACCATTTCCCGATGCTGGCCTGTAACGGATGAGGGTGAGGGGTGTGCCGCGCCGGCGTGCACTACCTGGCCTAGCTACTGATGTTGACTGTGGCGAGCTGGCAGTACGCCAGATTTACGCCAAATAAGACAAAACCCAAGCACAGGCTTGGGTTTTGGGTGATGTCCTGGTGCCGCTGACCGGAATCGAACTGGTGACCTTCGCATTACGAATGCGCTGCTCTACCGACTGAGCTACAGCGGCGTCGGAAACAGCGATTCTAACAGAACTTTTTGTCGCTCCGCAAGAACCGCTGGAACAACAGTCTCACATGGCCGCGTTACGCCGTTTTCTTGGCTTCGAGGTGATATTGCGTGACGCGATCCACCTCGTTCTTTGACCCCAGGACCACCGCCACGCGTTGGTGCAGCTGTTCGGGCTGGATGTCCAGAATGCGTTGCTCGCCATTGGTGGCCGCGCCGCCGGCCTGTTCCACCAGGAAGGCCATCGGGTTGGCTTCGTACATCAGGCGCAGCTTGCCGGCCTTGCCCGGTTCGCGCTTGTCCCAGGGGTACATGAAGATGCCGCCGCGCGTGAGGATGCGATGCACGTCCGCCACCATCGAAGCGATCCAGCGCATGTTGAAATCCTTGCCGCGCGGGCCTTCGGAGCCGGCCAGGCATTCGTCGATGTAGCGGCGCACGGGCGGGGCCCAGTGGCGCATGTTCGACATGTTGATGGCGAATTCCTTCGTATCGACCGGAATCTTCACGTCGCGGTGGGTCAGCACGAAGCTGCCGACTTCGCGGTCGAGCGTGAACATGTGCACGCCGTTGCCGACGGTCAGCACCAGCGTGGTCTGCGGGCCGTACACGGCATAGCCGGCGGCGACCTGCTTGACGCCGGGTTGCATGAAATCGGCTTCGGTCACGGCCTCGCCGGCCTTGGGCATGTGCAGCACCGAGAAGATCGTGCCGATCGACACGTTCACGTCGATGTTGGACGAGCCGTCGAGCGGATCGAACAGCAGCAGGTATTCGCCCTTCGGATAGCGGTGCGGAATCTCGTAGAACGATTCCATCTCTTCCGAGGCCATGGCGGCCAGGTTGCCGCCGTATTCGTTGGCTTCGAGCAGGACTTCGTTGGCGATCACGTCCAGCTTCTGCTGGGTTTCGCCTTGCACGTTGCCGGTGCCAGCCGAGCCGAGCACGCCGGCAAGGGCCCCCTTGTTGACGCTGTGCGAGATCGCCTTGCAGGCGCGCGCCACGACTTCGAGCAGCAGACGCAGCTCGGCCGGGATGGTGTTGTGCTCGCGCTGCTCTTCGATCAGGTAGCGGGTGAGGTTGATGCGCTTCATGGGTTCTCCTGAGACGGGCGCGATTTTACGATACAAGCGGTGACATTCAGGCCAGCGCCTTGCCGACGATCTCGCGCACGTCGCGCGAGAGGCTCGGATGTGCCGCCACGCGCTTGAGCGCGTCCTGCATGGCGTCGCGCAGCGTGGGCACGTACTTGCGCCAGCGGTCCAGCGCGCGTGCCAGGCGGGCAGAGACCTGCGGGTTGATGGCGTCGAGCGCGAGCACCTGCTCGGCCCAGTAGGCATAGCCCGAGCCATCGGCGGCATGGAACTGCGCGGGGTTGCCCGAGCAGAAGCTGAAGATCAGGGAGCGCGCGCGGTTCGGGTTGCGCAGCGTGAAGGCCGGATGGGCCATCAGGGCGCGCACGGTCGCCAGCGTCGGCTTGCCGGCGGCGCCCGGCTGCATGGCCTGCAGCGAGAACCACTTGTCGATGACGAGTGCGTCGTCGGCAAAGCGCGTATAGAAATCAGCAAGCGCCGCTTCGCGGCCCGGGGCATAGCTGGTGACCATTGCGGAGAGGGCGCCCATGCGGTCGGTCATGTTGGTGGCGCCGGCATATTGCTGTTCGGCCAGGGCCAGCGCTTCGGCGGCTTCGGTTTCCACGAGATAGCCGAGGGCAATGTTCTTGAGTGCGCGCTTGCCTGCAGACACCGCATCGGGCGAGTAGGCGCCTTCGGTCTGGTTGGCCTGATAGGCGTGCAGCAACTCTGCGTTGAGCTTTTCTGCTAGCGTGCGGCGCAGCGTGCGGCGTGCGGTGTGGATGGCAGCCGGATCAGCCACGTCCATGCGCTCGGCCAGATAGCCTTCGGCCGGCAGGATCAGCATCTGCTCGCGGAAGGCCGGATCAAGCGAGGCGTCGGCGACGACGGCACGCAGGGCTTCGACCAGCGCCGGATCCACCACCGGCGCGCGGCCGTGCTGGATGTCCGTCACCATGCGCAGCAGCGTGTCGGTGGCCAGGCGCTGACCGGCCTCCCAGCGGTTGAACGGGTCGGAATCGTGGGCGAGCTGGAACGTGAGCTGCTCGGTCGTATAGCCGTATTCGACGATCACCGGCGCCGAGAAATTGCGCAGCAGCGAGGGCAACGGCGCTTCTGCCACATCTTCGAAGACGAAGGTCTGCTTGGTTTCCGTAAAGTCCAGCACGCGCGTGGTCACGGGCGAGGGCGATGCGGCCTCGCCACGCAAACGCAGCGGCAAGTCGCGGCCGTTCTTGTCGATCAGGCCGATCGCAAACGGAATGTGGAATGGTTGCTTCTGGATGCCGCTGTTCACTTCGATACCGACCGGCTCGCAGCGCTGGCGCAGCGTGAGTGTGTAGGTATGCGTGGCGGCATCGTGGTGGCCTTCGACTGCCACGACCGGCGTGCCGGCCTGGCTGTACCAGCGGCCGAATTGCGTGAGGTCGCGGCCGTTGGCATCGGCCATGGCAGCGCGGAAGTCGTCGCAGGTGACAGCCTGGCCATCGTGGCGCTGGAAGTACAGGTCCATGCCTTTGCGGAAGCCGTCGCGGCCGAGCAGCGTCTGGTACATGCGCACGACTTCCGCGCCTTTTTCGTACACCGTGACGGTGTAGAAGTTATTGATTTCTTCGTAGCTGTCGGGCCGCACCGGGTGGGCCATCGGCCCGGCATCTTCCGGAAACTGCGCCTGCCGCAGCACGCGCACGTCTTCGATGCGCTTGACGGCGCGGGCGCTGGCTGCGGCGGCTTCGTTGCCGGCTTGCGCGGCCGCTTGTGCCGCCATATCGGCGGAGAATTCCTGATCACGGAACACCGTCAGGCCTTCCTTCAGGCTCAACTGGAACCAGTCGCGGCAGGTGACGCGGTTGCCCGTCCAGTTGTGGAAATATTCGTGACCGACCACCGATTCGATGTTGGCGAAGTCCACATCGGTGGCCGTCTCCGCATTGGCCAGCACGTACTTCGTGTTGAAGATGTTCAGGCCCTTGTTCTCCATCGCGCCCATGTTGAAGTCGCCCACGGCGACTATCATGAAGCGGTCGAGATCCAGCTCCAGGCCGAAGCGGCGTTCGTCCCAGTGGATGGAATGGATGAGCGAATCCATCGCGTGGCGGGTCTTGCCGAGGTCATGCGGCTCGACCCAGACCTGCAGCAGTTTCTCCTTGCCCGAGGCGGATTGAATGCGCTCTTCGATGCACTCCAGCTTGCCCGCCACCAGCGCGAACAGATAAGACGGCTTCTTGAAGGGGTCGTGCCACACGGCTTCGTGGCGGCCGTCCGGCAGGTCGCGCTCCGACATGAGATTGCCGTTGGACAGCAGCACCGGGTAGTCCGCCTTCGATGCGCGCAGCGTGACGGTGTAGACCGTCATCACGTCCGGGCGGTCGAGGAAGTAGGTGATCTTGCGAAAGCCCTCGGCCTCGCACTGCGTGAAGAAGTTGCCGTTGGAAACGTACAGGCCCATCAGCGACGAATTGGCTGCGGGATTGCAGTAGGTGGTGAGTTCCAACGTGAAGCTGGTGCCAACATCGGCCGGCACGGCGTCGATGGTGAGGGTGTCGCCCGAGGCTTGCAGGCCGGAAAGCGCTTTGCTGTCGACGGTTGCGGCGGCCAGTTCCAGCCCCTCACCCACCAGCACGAGCGGCCTGCCGGCGTCCGTGCGCGTCATGCGCATGCGGTTGACGACGCGAGTGCGCTCGGGCACGAGATCGATCTCCAGGGCCACTTCGTCAATGCGGAAAGCGGGCGCGGTGTAGTCCTTGCGGTAAATCGTGACGGCGGTATCGGTGCGCAACATCGGTAACATCCTTATCTGCGTTGTCTGCGGTCGCAAAGGGCCATTGTACTCAGGCCCTTGGCGGGAATCTTCCGCGCGGGGCGTCACTCTGAGTAACAGAGCGCGCGCAGCCCGCTTCCGGGGCCCGCGACCATCTGTCTGATTGAGAGTAGAGGGATTTTCTATGTGGAAATGGATCAAGACATCGGGCGTCTGGCCGATGGCTGGCGCCCTGATGGCGGCCAGCCTGCTGGCGGGCTGCGCGAGCACGGTCACCAGCCAGGTGACGGCGTTCCGGCAACCCGGCTGGACCGACAACCCGCCGCGCACCTATGCCTTCGAGCACACTGCGGCGCAGCAAAATGATCTCGAACGTCAGACCTACGAGACCTGGACATCGGACCAACTGGCCGCCCACGGCTTTTCCAGCGTGCCCCGTGCCAGCGCACGCTATTTGGTCCGCCTGGACTACTCGACCGCCACGCGGCTCGTGCAGGTGCGCCAGCCCGTGTACCCGGATCCGTATTGGGGGCCGGGGCCATGGGGGCCATGGCGCAGCCCTTGGGGGCCGTGGGGCCCGTGGGGGCCGCAATATGTGGATACCAACGTGCAGGTGCCGTTCTATGCCTATCACGTGGAAATTGACGAAGCAGCCACCGGCAAGCGCGTTTATCAGGTGACGGCGCAAACGCAGGGTGGGGATGGATCGCTGACGGCGGTGATGCCCTACCTGGTACGCAGCGCATTTGCCAATTTCCCGGCGCCGAACGCGCAGCCCATCGTCGTAGAGCTGCCAGTTGATCCATCGGTGAAACCGGCGGCGAAACCGGCATCCGGGCCGGCACCCAAGTAGGCGCCAGGGTGGGTTTTGGCCGGCTGTCTACGTTAGAATGCGTGACCTAATCTGTAGGCCGCCAGCCGTACCTCGCTTGAGCGTTGTCACTTCATCCCGTCTCGCGCCGACCGCCACCCCTGGCCGGCGCCGCCTCCGCCCCGTCGCTACCCTCCTGACGGTGCTGCGCAACGCGTGCGGCCTCACCCCCGGTTTCTCTCTGTTCCCACTGTTTTTCGCCACTTCGTCTCAGGGAGTTTCTGCCTGAGCGCATGTGCGCCTCATCTGCGGAACTCCCCATCAGGATTCATTGCTATGAACGACAAGCTTCACGACGCCTCGCCGGATTCCCAAGACCAAGGCGCCGAGGCCGAACTGCGCCGCGCGGCGTTTGAATACCATCGCGCCCCCACGCGCGGCAAGATTGAGGTGCGCCCGACCAAGGCGCTGATCAACCAGCGCGACCTGTCGCTGGCGTATTCGCCGGGCGTGGCGTATCCGTGTACCGCGATTGAGCAAGACCCGTCGCTGGCGGCGGAGTACACCTCGCGCGGCAACCTCGTCGGCGTGATCACCAACGGCACCGCTGTGCTGGGCCTGGGCGACATCGGCCCGCTGGCCAGCAAGCCAGTGATGGAGGGCAAGGGGTGCCTGTTCAAGAAGTTTGCCGGCGTCGATGTGTTCGATATCGAGCTGGCCGAGCGCGACCCGGACAAGCTGGTCGACATCATTGCCTCGCTGGAGCCGACGCTGGGCGGGATCAACCTCGAAGACATCAAGGCGCCGGAGTGCTTCTACATCGAGCAGAAGCTGCGTGACCGCCTGAACATTCCCGTTTTTCACGATGACCAGCACGGCACGGCGATCATCTCGTCGGCGGCGCTGCTCAACGGCTTGAAGGTCGTCGGCAAGGACATCGGCAGCGTGAAGGTGGCCGTGTCGGGCGCGGGCGCCGCGGCCATTGCTTGCCTGGACGTGATGGTGGGCCTGGGCGTCAAGCGTGAGAACGTCTACGTGGTCGATTCCAAGGGCGTGATCTACGTTGGTCGCGACGCCAAGATGGAGGCGAACAAGGCGCGCTACGCGCAGGACACCTCGGCCCGTACGCTGGCCGACATCGTGCGCGATGCAGACGTGTTCCTGGGCTGCTCGGCCGCCGGCGTGCTGACCGCCGACATGGTCAAGACCATGGGTCCGAAGCCGATCATCCTGGCGCTGGCCAACCCCGAGCCGGAAATCCGCCCGGAAGTGGCCAAGGCCGCGCGGCCGGACTGCATCATCGCCACGGGCCGTTCGGACTACCCGAACCAGGTCAACAACGTGCTGTGCTTCCCGTACATCTTCCGTGGTGCGCTCGATTGCGGCGCCACCAAGATCACGGAAGAGATGAAGCTGGCATGCGTGAAGGCCATCGCGGAACTGACGGAAGCCGAAACGAACGACGCCGTGGCCCAGGCTTACGCCGGGCAGGACCTGACCTTCGGCCCCGATTACATCATCCCGAAGCCGTTCGATTCGCGCCTGATCGAGAAGATCGCGCCGGCCGTCGCCAAGGCCGCGGAAGAGTCCGGCGTGGCCACGCGCCCGATCAAGGATCTGGATGCGTATCGCGCCCAACTGAGCGACTTCGTGTATCACACGGGCCTGACCATGCGCCCGGTGTTCTCGGCCGCCAAGGCCAACCCGAAGCGCGTCGTGTACGCCGAAGGTGAAGAAGAGCGCGTGCTGCGCGCCGTGCAGACGGTGGTCGATGAAGGCCTGGCCAAGCCGATCCTGATCGGCCGCCCGCACGTGATCGAAATGCGCATCCAGAAGGCGGGCCTGCGCCTGAAGCCGGGCGTGCACTTCGAGCTGGTGGACCCGGAAGACGATCGCCGCTATCACCAGTACCACACCGCTTACCACGAGCTGATGGGCCGCAACGGCGTGACGCCGGACATGGCGAAGTCGGCGCTGCGCCGTTCGAACACGCTGATCGGCGCACTGCTGGTGCGTCTGGGTGATGCCGATGCGCTGCTGTGCGGCACGGTCGGCCGCTTTGACGCCCATCTGGAACACGTGCGCGACGTGATCGGCCTGGCCCCGAACGCTAAGGTGTTCGCGGCCATGAACGGCCTGATGCTGGAGAAGCACACGCTGTTCATCACCGATACGTTCGTCAACGAGATGCCGAGCGCAGAAGAGCTGGCCGATATCACCAAGCTGGCGGCAGAAGAAGTGCGCCGTTTCGGCCAGGAGCCGAAGGTGGCGATGCTGTCGCACTCGATGTTCGGCTCGTCGAAAAACGCCTCGGCCCGCCGCATGCGCGCTGCGTATGACCTGCTGAAGACCGAAGCACCGGATCTGCAGGTGGAAGGCGAAATCCAGGGCGACGCGGCGTTGTCGGAAGATATCCGCCACCACTTCCTGCCGAAGAGCGCGTTCTCCGGCAGCGCCAACCTGCTGGTGATGCCGTCCCTCGACGCCGCCAACATCGCGTTCAACCTGCTCAAGATCACGGGCGGGCAGGGCGTGACGGTGGGCCCGATCCTGCTGGGCGCGGCCAAGCCGGTGCACATCCTGAACCCGTCGGCCACATCGCGCCGCATCGTCAACATGACGGCGCTGGCGGTGGCAGACGTGTCGGCTACGCGTTGATCGTTTGATCCGGTATTTGGGCCGCTGAAGGTTGGCGGCCCAAAAGAAAACGGCGCCTGGGGAAAATCCAGGCGCCGTTTTTCTTTGCTGCCGACTGCTTAGAACTTTGCGCGGATGCCCACGCCGAAGGTGTCGGCCGAGCTCAGGTTCGTCACCTTGTCGCGCATGTACGCGGCGTACACATCGGTGCGCTTGGACAGCGAGTAGTCGTAGCCCACTGCCCACGTGTTGCGCTTCACGTCAGCCGCACCCGAGGTCTTCGTGTACGCGTACGACGCCAGGATGCTGCCCGGGCCCACAGGCACCGACACGCCCAGTTGGCCGCCGTTGCTCTTCGCGTCGCCCGAGTTGATGGCGTTCTTGATGTACTGGTACTGGCCGTAGACCTTGGCCACGCCAAAGTCGTACGTGGCGCCCAGTTGCGCCGCCGACTGGCGCGAGAAGCCTGCCACCAGCGCGTTCAGGTCACCCGGCGCACCGTCGAAGCGCACTTGCTGGAAGGCTGCCGTGGCCGCGAAGTTGCCATGGAAGTACAGGAAGTTGCCGCCCCACTTGTTCTGGCCGTTATGGCCGGCTTGCTCACCCGCGCCGTAGATGAAGTTGGCGGTCAGGCCGTTGAAGTCCGGCGTGGAGTACATGATCGAGTTGTTCCAGCCCGAATCGCCCACCAGGCCCGAGATGCCGCCGGGACCGCTCAGGCCGTTGCCGAGGTACGTGTGGAACACCATCGGCGAGAACGTATACGAATCGATAAACGGGTTGAACAGGATCGTCGAGACAAAGTACGGTGGCGTCAAGCGGCCGAGCTTGATCGAGCCCCACGTGCTCGATTGCAGGCCCACGAACGAGTTGCGGGCGAAGAACGTATCGCCGTCAAAACGGCCGGACTTGCCGGTGTCCGGGCGGAAGAACGCTTCCAGCGTGAAGATCGCCTTCAGGCCGTTGCCCAGATCTTCGCTGCCCTTCATACCCCAGTACGAGGTCGACATCCCGCCCGAGTTCACCCCCCAGGCGCGATCCGATGCGCCCAGACTCTTGGTGGCGCCCGCCCAGGCATCCACCTGGCCGTACAGCGTGACGGACGATTGCGCTTGCGCACCGGCACTTGCTGCCCCCAGTGCCGATGCCACTGCCAGCGCGGCCACGCCACGCTTGAATTTCGACTGCATTGCTACCTCCTTTGTTGTTGAAGATCACTGCGGGTTGCGCCGCATTCTTTGATGCGGTCACAGGCCGGCTGGTCAGGCTCCATGCCGATCGGTGTCCCATGCCCCATGACACCGTGCCCACAGCGTTGTTTTTGCTGATGAACCTGAAAAATCAGTGTGCTGCAATCAAATCGGCCAAGCGGAAACCCGCGATGCGATGAATCTGTTCGAGCGACGCACGCAGCTCGGTATCGCGGTCGTTCTCAACGCGCTGGCTGAAGTTCTCGATGATTCCGTGGCGGTCATAGCCGCGCACCGCCAGGATGAACGGGAAGCCGAACTTCTCGTTGTACTGGGCGTTGAGTGCCTGCAGGCGTGCAAATTCTTCCGGCGTGCACAGGTTCAGGCCCGCGCCGCTTTGTTCGCGCGTCGACTCGGCGGTCAGCTCACCACGCACGGCGGCCTTGCCCGCCAACTCCGGGTGGGCGCGCACGAGTTTGAGCTGCGGCTCGATGCCCGCGGTGTCGACGACATTGCGCATGGCAGCCGCGAGCGCCTCCGCCGAAGCAAACGGTCGTTGCGTGGCGGCCTGTTCAGCAACCCAGGGCGAGTGCTCGTAGATGCCACCCAGGACTTGCACGAACTGCGATGCGTCCATGCCGTTGAGTTGCGAGAGGGTATAGGTGGTCTGGCTCATGCTGCGGTGCTCAAAACGGGTTGCTTGGCATACGGATGGTTCTGGATCCAGTGCTGGGCGATGTCGATACGGCGGCAGATCCAGACCTTGTCGTGCGATTGCACGTAGTCAAGGAAGCGCTGCAGCGCACGGAAGCGCGCGGGGCGGCCCAGCAGCCGGCAGTGCATGCCGATCGACAGCATCTTCGGCTGCGCCAGGCCATTGGGATCGCCTTCTTCGTACAGTACGTCGAAGGCGTCCTTCAGATACTGGTAGAAGTGGTCGGCTGTGTTGAAGCCTTGCGGGCTGGCAAAACGCATGTCGTTTGTGTCGAGCGTGTACGGCACCACCAGGTGCGGCTTGCTCTCGCCCGACGAGGTTTGGACTTCGGTCCAGAACGGCAGGTCGTCGCCGTAGTAGTCGGCGTCGTAGGCAAAGCCGCCGTGCTCGACCACCAGGCGGCGCGTATTGGGGCTGTCGCGGCCGGTGTACCAGCCAAGCGGCGCATTGCCGGTCAGCTCGCGAATGATCTCGACGCCGATGCGCATGTGCTCGCGCTCGGTGGCTTCGTCGATGTTCTGGTAGTGGATCCAGCGCCAGCCGTGACAGGCGATTTCGTGGCCCAGATCAACAAAGGCTTGCGTCACGTCCGGATGCCGTTGCAGGGCCATCGACACACCGAAGATCGTCAGCGGCAGGCCGCGCTTTTCAAACTCGCGCAGGATGCGCCACACGCCCGCCCGCGAGCCGTATTCGTAGATGCCCTCCATGCTCATGTGGCGGTCGGGGTAGGCCGCGGCGCCAATGATTTCGGAGAGGAACTGCTCGGAGCCGGCGTCGCCGTGCAAGACGCAGTTTTCACCGCCTTCCTCGTAGTTGAGGACGAACTGCAGGGCTACGCGCGCACCGCCCGGCCAATTGGCATTCGGCGGGTTCTTGCCGTAACCGATGAGATCGCGCGGATAGTTATTGTTTGTCATGGTTTTTTCATGTCGAGGAGACTTCATACAACACCGGTCAGACAGTGGAATGCGGCTTTCCAAATTCACGACATCACAGCGGCGTCATGAACCAGGCAAGGCGCCATCGCGTCAGGCCGGGACTGCCCGGGCAGCCTGCGCCAGTTCCAGCGCGAGCCTCCGGTGAACCGTTAGATGGGCGTCGAGTTCAAGCGTGGTCAGGCGGCCGTCTTCGACGACCACGCGCCCGTTGATCACGCTGTGCGCCACGTTGGACGGGGCGCAGAACACCAGCGCCGCAACCGGGTCGTGGTCGGCGCCGGCAAAACCGACCTGGTGACGATCGAAGCTGACAAAGTCGGCCGACATGCCGGGTGCGAGCGCACCAATGTCGTCGCGGTTGAGCACGCGCGCGCCGCCGAGCGTGGCGATCTCCAGCGCCTCGCGCGCGCTCATCGCCGCGGGGCCGAAGCCGACACGCGCGAGCAGCATGGCCTGGCGCGTCTCGCCCAGCATGTGCGCGCCATCGTTCGACGCGCTGCCGTCCACGCCCAGGCCAACCGGCACGCCGGCGTCGCGCATGGTGCGGATCGGGGCGATGCCGGAAGCCAGTCGCATGTTCGAGCACGGGCAATGCGCAACGCCGGTGCCGGTGCGTGCGAACACATCGATGCCGTGGGCGTCGAGCTTGACGCAGTGCGCATGCCAGACGTCGCGGCCGACCCAGCCGAGGTCTTCTGCGTATTCGGCGGGCGTCAGGCCGAACTTCTCGCGCGAGTAAGCGATGTCGTTATCGTTCTCGGCCAGGTGTGTGTGCATCGACACGCCGTAGCTGCGCGCGAGCTTGGCCGATTCGCGCATCAGGTCGCGCGAGACAGAGAAGGGCGAGCACGGTGCCACCACAATACGCAGCATCGAATGGCGATCGGCGTTGTGCCAGGTTTCAATCAGGCGCTGCGTTTCCTTCAGGATGGCCTCTTCGCCTTCGACCACGCGGTCCGGCGGCAAACCGCCCTGGCTGCGGCCGACGCTCATGCTGCCGCGCGCCGCGTGAAAACGCATGCCGATCTGCTGTGCGGCTTCGATCGAGTCATCGAGCCGGCTGCCGTTCGGGTAGAGATACAGGTGATCGCTGGAGGTCGTGCAACCCGACAGCAGCAGTTCGGCCATCGCCGTGAGCGTCGACACGCGCACCATTTCCGGCGTGAGACCTGCCCACACCGGATACAGGTTGGTCAGCCAGCCGAACAGTTCGGCGTCCTGGGCGGCCGGCAGGGCGCGCGTCAGGCTCTGATACATGTGATGGTGCGTGTTGACGAAGCCCGGCGTGACCACGTGGTCGCGCAGCTCCATCACACGCACATTCGGCTGACCGATGGCGTCGCGATACTGCGAGGGCAGATCCGCCGTGGCGCCGATCCATTCGATCACGCCACCGCGCGCAACCAGTGCGCCGTCGGGGATCTCGCGGCGTTGCGCATCCATGGTGACCAGCACGTCGGCATGACGGGCGATCAGAAGCGGGTCGTTGTGCGCGACAGTGGCGGTCATGCAATTACTCCGTGCCGTGGGTGTTGGCGGCAGCGTCGCGCATTGCGTGCTCGGCCGACTGCATGCCGTTGTAGTAGAGGTTCAGGATGACGGCGACCAGCGTGCCCAGCACGATGCCACTGTGCGTGACCGGCTCCAGCCAATGCGGCAGATACTGGAAGAAGGTCGGTGCCAGCGTCGGGATCATGCCGAAGCCGATCGAGATCGCCACGATGAACAGGTTGTGGCGGTACTTGTTGAAATCGATCGAGCCGAGAATGCGCACACCCGTGGCGGCCACCATGCCGAACATCACGATGCCCGCGCCACCCAGCACGAAGGACGGGACGGACGCCACGATGTGGGCCATCTTCGGGAACAGGCCCAGCGCAATCAGAATCAGGCCGCCCATGGCTGCCACAAAGCGCGAGCGCACACCCGTGACCGTCACCAGCCCCACGTTCTGCGAGAACGAGGTGTACGGGAACGTGTTGAACAAGCCGCCGATCACCGTGCCAAGACCGTCAGCCCGCAGGCCGCGGGTCAGGTCATCAGTGGAAAGCTTCTTGCCGGTGATTTCCGCCAGCGCCAGGAACATGCCGGTCGATTCCACCAGCGTGATCAACATCACGATGCACATCGAAGCGATGGCGCCGAAGTGGAAGGTCGGCATGCCGAAATGCAGCGGCGTGATCACGGCCACCCAATCGGCCTCGGTGATGCCGGCAAAGCTGACCTTGCCGAACGCCATGGCGATGAACGTGCCGATCACGATGCCCAGCAGCACGGCGATATTGCCGATCAGGCCGCGACCGTACTTTGTCAGCAACAGGATGATGACGAGCACGGCCAGCGCGATGCCCAAGCCGCTCAGGTCGCCGTAGGCCGGATTGGGCACGGTCTTGAGCACGCCGTCCACCATCGTCTTCATGGTCGGCTGGCCACCCGCAGCCCAGTTGATCCCCACGCCCATCAGTGACATGCCGATCAGCGTGATGACGGTGCCGGTTACGACCGGCGGGAAGAGCCCAAGCACGCGCCCCATGAGCGGCGCGACGATGATGCCGAACAACCCCGCCGCAATCACAGCGCCGTAGATGCCCAGCAGGCCGATGCTCGGGTCGGTGCCAATGGCGATCATCGGGCCCACCGACGCGAAGGTCACGCCCATCATGACCGGCATGCGGATGCCGAACTTCCACACACCGAAGGCCTGGATGAGTGTGGCTAGGCCGGCGGCAAAGAGATCTGCGTTGATCAGGAACGCAAGCTGTTCCTTGGGCAGATGCAGTGCACCGCCCACAATCAGAGGCACTGCCACGGTGCCTGCATACATCACCAATACATGTTGCAGGCCCAATGCGAGCAGGCGTCCGTACGCCACGCGCTCATTGGTCAGATCCGCCGTGGGGGCGGCGATGGTGCTGCTTGCCATAAAGGTCTCCTTTGGGTGGTAAGCCGGACGGCGTCCGGCTTGTGGCGGCTGGCCTCTGTCGTGCCGGCTCGCCCGATACAGCTAAACCGGTCCTAGACTTTGTCCTTCCCGCCGCGCGGGCCCAATACCGAACGCAGATCGAAATCAGCGGGCGCTTCGGGGCGCACGCGATCGGCGCAACATTGCAAGTGCTGGGCCATGTGGGCCTGGGCAGCGCTGGCGTCGCCGCGCTCAAGGGCATTGAGGATGTCGAGGTGTTCGTCGAACGAGCAGGCGTTGTTGCCCGGGGCCTCGACGCTGGCGATCATCAGCGTGGTGCGCGACACCAGCCGGCGCATCATCTCGACCACCAGTGGGTTGCCGGATTGCTCGGCCAGCGCCACGTGAAATTCCGCAGACAGGCGAATCCAGCGCGGACGATCGTGCGTGACAAACGCCTGGCGCTCCTGCTTGACGAGTTCCATCAGCGGCGCGATGGCCGCCTTGGGGTTGCTGCTGTGGCCCACCTTGTCGAGCACCGCGCGCTCCAGGATCTGGCGCAGCTCGAACATGGCGTGGGCCTCGTCGATGGAGGGTGCGGCGATGAACGCACCGCGGTTCGGCTCCAGGTCAACCAGGCCATCAGCGGCCAGTTGGGAGAAAACCTTGCGCACCGTATGACGGGCGGTGGCATAGATTTCGCAAAGCGCATGCTCCGTCAGCTTCGTGCGCGGTGGCAGACGGTGTTCCATGATCGCGTCGTAGATCTCGTGATACATCCGTTCTTCGACCGACATGCGTGTTGCCCCCGATGCTTTGGCGCCCGACTTTGACACCGCTTCCGTGGAGACCAGCTTGAGATTCTTGGACATGGCAGACCTGCCTTTCATTAGTGCGCCGCGGCATCAGCCACTGCGAAAATCTGTTGACAATTATTCGTGGCCGCCTTCAATATTGTCAACAAAATGCGTTCGGGAATCCGACAAACTAGGGAAATCCCTGTTTGGAGCCTGGTCTAGAGACACGGCGAAGACAAGGAGTCGGGCCCAGAACGAGCGACGGCTTTGCCGGTTTGGCATGTCTTCCCCCGATGGACGGCAGGCGTAAACCGGCTGGACGCGCGCCGGGATGCGTGCACAGCACGTACCGAGCGGGCCCCGACGCCAGCCCTTGTCCCACAAGGGTTTGGCGCGAGGTGCAAGTGGAGGCAGCGGCGCTTCTGAAAATTCGAACTACAGAGGAAGACAAATGGGACGCTTGACCACCCATGTGCTCGACACCGCTGCAGGCACGCCGGGTCAAAACCTGGCGATTGCACTGTTCAAAATTGTCGACAATCAGCGGCAACCGATCAAATCGGTTCGCACCAATCACGATGGCCGTTGCGATGCGCCGCTGCTTGAAGGCGACGCGCTGCAAACCGGCGTGTACGAGCTGGACTTCGGCGTGGGCGAGTACTACCGCGCCGCCGGCGTCAGACTCCCCGAGCCCGCGTTCCTGGACGTGGTGACGCTGCGCTTTGGCGTGGCCGATACGAGCGCGCACTACCACGTGCCGCTGCTGGTGTCGCCGTGGTCGTATTCGACCTATCGCGGTAGCTAAGGAGCGGGGCAATCATGGAAGGCTATATCCTCGACTGGGCCAACTTGCTCTTGCGTTGGCTGCACGTGATCGTTGCGATCGCGTGGATCGGGTCGTCGTTCTACTTCGTCTGGCTCGATAACAGCCTCACCAAGCCGACCGCGCCGGATCTGAAGGACAAGGGCGTCGACGGCGAGCTGTGGGCCGTGCACGGCGGCGGGTTCTACAACCCGCAGAAGTACCTGCTGGCGCCGAAGCAGCTGCCCGATCATCTGCACTGGTTCTACTGGGAGTCGTACTCCACCTGGATGTCGGGCTTCGCCCTGCTGACGGTGGTGTACCTGTTCAACGCCAACGTCTACATGATCGATCGCAGCGTGTTCGACATGACGGCGACGACGGCGGTGTTGCTGGCGCTGGGCTTCCTGGTGGTCGGCTGGCTCGTGTACGACACGATCTGCCGCGTGTTTGGCAAGAACGATCGCGTGGTCGGCATTCTGGTGGCGATCTACGTGGTGATCGCGGCCTTTGCAGCGACGCACCTGTTCTCGGGCCGGGCGGCATTCCTGCTGATCGGCGCGATGATCGCGACCATCATGAGTGCCAACGTGTTCTTCTGGATCATTCCGGGGCAACGCAAGGTGGTGGCCTCGCTCAAGGCAGGCGAGAAGCCGGACCCGATTCACGGCAAGCGCGGCAAGCAGCGCAGCGTGCACAACACGTACTTCACGCTGCCGGTGCTGTTTGCGATGCTGTCGAACCACTACAGCATGACGTACGCCGCCAAGTACAACTGGGCTGTGCTGGTGCTGATCATGCTGGCTGGCGTGCTGATCCGTCAGTTCTTCATCCTCAAGCACAAGGGCGTGGTGAACTGGGGTTATCCGGCAGCAGGCGTGGCCGTGCTGTTGGGGGTGGCGGTGTGGCTCGCTCCGGTGTCGCGTCCGGCGGCGCCTAGCGCCGAAAGCACGCCTGCTGCGGCAGCGACGGGTACGGCCGCAGCGGCCACCCCGACAGCCGCTGGCGGCTCGGACTTCGCCAAAGTACAGGCAGTCGTTACCGCACGGTGCTACCAATGTCACTCGGCTCATCCTACCCTGATGCCTTCACCGGCCAAGGGCGTGTTGCTCGATACGCCGGAAGAGCTGGGCAAGCATGCGCAGCTCGTCTACCAGCAAGTCGTGCAGCAGAAGCTGATGCCGCTGGGCAACGTGACGCAGATCACCGATGACGAGCGCGCGATCATCGCCAAGTGGTTTGAGGACGGCGCCAAGACGAACTGAGGCGCACGCTGAGCAACAACAGAAAGGTTTATCGGAGCATGCCATTCGTTCCCTAGCGGGTGGCATGACCGGTGAGGGTTGAACGGGGCTACGGCCCCGTTTTTTTTGCGCTAAGCATCAGCGACGAGGTGCTCCGCGTCGCTCGATTTCGGTTCGGCCATACAAGCCTTAGGGCACTGCGCTGGCGGTTTCCAAGCCGCGCCACGCAGCCTAAGCATGCTCCGAGCGTGCGTTGAAGCCTGAGATCTGTGGCTTACTTCCCAACGCCCAACAGCGCAAGCACTCCCAGCACCAGAAAGATCAACGCCGCAATCCGATGCACCAGCGTGATCGGCATGCGCGCAGCGAACTTGTTGCCCATCAGCACGGCCGGCACGTTCGCCAGCAGCATGCCGACGGTGGTGCCAGCCACGACCGAGAACACGTCGTTAAAGCGCGCTGCCAGGGCCACGGTCGCGATCTGCGTCTTGTCGCCCATCTCGGCAAAGAAGAACGCCACGATCGTCGTGCCCAGGATGCCCAGGCCGCGCTGCGTGCCGCTGGGCGCCTCTTCGTCGTCGAGCTTGTCCGGAATCAGCATCCACCCGGCCATGGCGATAAAGCCCACCCCCAGGATCCACCGCAGGACGTTCTCGCCAAGTACATGTGTGATCCAGCCACCGACAGCGCCGGCCAGTGCGTGGTTGACAAGGGTGGAGATGAAGATGCCGAGGATGATCGGCACCGGCTTGCGAAAACGCGCAGCCAGCAAGATCGACAGCAGTTGCGTCTTGTCGCCGATTTCTGCGAGGGCGACGATGCCGGTGGAGACGAGAAAGGCTTCCATGTTGTTGTGGTGTCCGGGCCGTGTGCGAACCAATGACGCGCCACTGCCGGCCCTGTCCGCAGTGGGTTGTCATCGGTCTCGCCAGGCGCGTCACCGGGTGCCGGGGTGGCACCCTGAGTGCGGCTGACCACGCCATAACCACCTGTCATTGCGACAGCGGTCAAGTCTGTTGACGTGGCCCCCAGGGTATCGACCCCGGGCGGCTACTCCCCAATGGAAGCGAGGATTATAAGTGCATCAGGCGTTGGCGCCAATCGCGAATTTGGCCGGTTCACCCTGGATGTAAGTGGCGGATACGGCACGGTCTTCGCCCAGCAGTGCCAGCGAGAACAGCAGCTCTTCCAGCGTTTCCGAGCGTGCATTGCGGCGGGCCAGCAGCGGCGTCGCTGCCGGGTCCAGCACGATGAAGTCGGCTTCCGCGCCCGGCACGAAGCTGCCGATGCGGTCTTCCCAGCCCAGCGCTTCAGCGGCGCCGCGCGTGGCCAGGTAGAACATCCTCAGGGCGGTCAGGTGATAGCCGCCCATGCGCGCGACCTTATGCGCCGTGCCCATCGTGCGCAGCATCGAGAACGAGCTGCCGCCGCCAACGTCAGTGGCCAGCGTGAGCGCCAGGCGGTGCGCGTCGTTCTTGTGGAAGTTGTACAGGCCGCTGCCCAGGAACAGATTGGACGTGGGGCAGTGCGCCACGGCTGCACCGGATTCGGCCATGCGTTGGCGGTCGCCGTCGTCCAGCCAGATGGCGTGGCCGTAAAAGGCGCCTTTGCGCAGCAGGCCGTAGCGGTCGTAGACGTCCAGGTAGCTGCGTGCGTTCGGGAACAGGTCGGCCACCCATTTCACTTCGTCGGGATTTTCTGCGACGTGCGTCTGGATGAAGACGTCCTTGTATTGCTTGGCGAGCTCTGCGCACGCTTGCAGTTGCGCTTCGCTCGACGTGGGCGCAAAGCGCGGTGTGATGGCGTAGGCCAGACGGTCCTTGCCATGCCAGCGTGAGATCAGGTCAGCCGTGTCGCGGGCGCCCGATTCGGCCGTGTCACGCAGATATTCCGGGCAGTTGCGGTCCATCATCACCTTGCCGGTGATCATGCGCATGCCGCGTTGCTGGGCCTGCGTGAACAGCGTCTCGGCCGAGCTGCGATGCACGGTGCTCCACACCATGGCGCTGGTCGTGCCGTTGCGCAGCAGTTCGTCGAGGAAGAACGAGGCGACGCCAGCGGCGTACTGCTCGCTCTCGAAGCGGCGCTCTTCGGGGAAGGTGTATGTCTCCAGCCAGTGCAGCAGGCCAGGCGACGGCGACGCAATGATGTCCGTCTGCGGGAAGTGGATGTGCGTATCGATGAACCCCGGGACGATCAGCTTGCCGCTGTAATCGTGCAGTTGCGTGCCGGCGGGCAGGTTCTCACGCAGTGCGGCGTAGTCGCCGGCCTGCACGACCTTGCCGTCCGTGACCACGAGCAGGCCGTCTTCCCAGTACTCATAGGCATCGCGCTCGCGATACTGCGGATCGTGCAGGAAATGCAGCACGCGGCCGCGGTAAGCGTGAACGTTGTTGGAAGTCGGGGGCATCGTGGTCATCGTCGTTTCGTAGATTTTTAGTGTGTGGCTTTCCAGTGGTCGTCGACCTTGGCAAGCCACAGGGCTTTGTCCTGTTCGGGCAGGAAGGACGCCTCGAAGCTGTTGCGTGCGAGCGTGTGCGCATCGGCCGCAGACAGGTCGAGGGCATTGAAGGTGGCGAGCCAGTTGGTGTTCATGTAGCCACCAAAGTAGGCCGGATCATCGGAGTGCAGCGTCACAGCGCAGCCCGCGTCCAGCAGTTGTTTGAGCGAGTGGTCGCGCAGGTCCGGATAGACCTTCAGTTTCTCGTTCGAGAGCGGGCAGACCGTCAGCGCGATACGTTCGGCGGCGAGGCGCTTAACGAGTGCGGCATCGTCGATGGCGCGTACGCCGTGATCGATGCGCTCAACCTTGAGGATGTCGAGGGCGTCGATCACGTATTGCGCCGGGCCTTCCTCGCCGGCGTGGGCCACCAGGTGTAGGCCCAGCTCCTTGCAGCGCGCGAATACGCGCGCGAACTTCTCCGGCGGATTGCCACGCTCGGATGAATCCAGCCCCACACCGATGATGCGGTTGGCCGGGTCCTGGATGTAGGGCAGGGCCGCTTCGAGCGTGTCGAATGCGTCTTCCTCGCTCAGATGGCGCAGGAAGCAGAGGATCAGCGCGCTGGAAAAACCGTGCTCGCGCTCGGCGTCGTCCAATGCGCGGACGATGCCGTGGATGACGACATGCATGGGCACGTTGCGCGCGGTGTGCGTCTGGGGGTCGAAGAAGATTTCGGCGTGGTGGACGTTGTCGGCGAGTGCGCGTGCCACGTACGCCGCCGTCATGTCGTAGAAATCCTGCTCGGTAAGCAGCACGCTGGCGCCGGCGTAATACAGGTCGAGGAACGACTGCAGATCGTCGAAGGCGTAGGCGGCGCGCACTTCCTCGACGGACGCATACGGCAGCTTCACGCCGTTGCGCTCAGCCAGCGCGAACATCAGTTCGGGTTCGAGCGAGCCTTCGATATGGATGTGCAGTTCAGCTTTCGGGCTGGTGGCGATGCGTTCTGCAAGCGCGGTGGAGATCGGCATGATTAGACAGGCGTGGGGACTCGGTAAGGGACCGCCGCGCCGCTGCTGGCGCTGGTGAGCGCGTGCTGTTGCAGCTCCCGCACCTGCAGCAGTTGCGCGACGACGGATACCGCAATGATATCCGGCGCCTTGTCCACGATGCCCGCCACGCCGATCGGGCACACCATTTCCGGCAAGCGCGCCGGGTCCACGCCGTGCTCGACCATGCGGTGCTCGAAGCGCGCGCGCTTGGTCTTGGAGCCGATCAGGCCGAAGTAGGCAAAGTCCGTGCGGCGCATGATCCGTTCGCACAGCGCCAGATCCAACGCATGGTTGTGCGTCATGACCAGGAAGTAGCTGCCGGCGGGCGCGTGATCGATCACGGCTTCCGGCGTATCGGTGGATTCGATGACGACGTTCGGAGGCACTTCCGCTGGAAACGGGAACATCGCATCGCGCTCGTCCACCCATGTCACGCGGCAGGGCAGATGCGCCAGCGCGCGCACGATCGCGTGCCCGACATGGCCCGCGCCGCACAGCACAATCGACATGTCGGGCGGCAGCACGGTTTGGGTGAATCCGCAGGCGTCGAATTGCACGCCGGCCGCAGCTGCGTCGCCCACGCTTGCTTCAACCGCTACCGCAGGATCAGCGGAGACAAAGCGGCGCAGGCTGCGGCGTTGGCGCATGGCGTCATCGGCCAGGGCGATCCAGTCCACATCACGCGCGTCGAGGCGCTCTAACGACAGACGGACCACGCCGCCGCAGCATTGGCCGAGTGCCGGCCCAAGCGGAATGCGTACGAACTGACGGCGCGCTTCGCCGGTGGCTTCGGGCACGTCCATCATCGCCTGCGCAATTTCCATCGCGCGCCATTCCAGGTGGCCGCCGCCGATGGTGCCGAAGAAGCCGTCGGTGCCCACCAGCATGAGCGTGCCCGGTTCTCGCGGCGCAGAGCCTTGCACGTCCGTCACCGTGACCAGCACGCACGGCTGCCCGGCCTGCACGGTGGCAAGCACATCGGCGAAGCGGAATGGGCGCAGTTGCGTGTGGTCCATGGTGTCTCCCGACTCAGGCGGTCAGTGGGGCGCTGCGGATCGCATCCACGGCCTTGAGGATTTCCTCGCTGGTGGCCGGCGCATTCAGCGGCGGGTTCGTGCGGCCATCGCCAACCGCAGCCACTGCATCGCGAATGGCGAAGAACACCGAGAACGGCAGCAGCAGCGGCGGCTCACCCAGCGCCTTGGAACGATGGATGCTGTCTTCCACGTTGGCGTTGTTGAACAGGTTCACGCGGAAGTCCGGCGGGCAGTCGTTGACCGTCGGGATCTTGTAGGTGGACGGCGCGTGCGTCATCAGCTTGCCGTTCTTGTTCCACCACAGCTCTTCGGTCGTCAGCCAACCCATGCCCTGGATGAACGCGCCTTCCACCTGGCCGATGTCGATGGCCGGATTGATCGAGCGACCGGCGTCGTGCAGCACGTCGGCGCGCAACAGCCGCCATTCGCCTGTGAGCGTATCGACCACCACTTCCGAGACTGCCGCGCCATAGGCGTAGTAGTAGAACGGCCGGCCCTTGAGCTTGGCTTGATCCCAGTGCAGCTTGGGCGTGGCGTAGAAGCCGTCGGACCACAACTGCACGCGCGCAACGTAGGCCTTGCCGATCAGTTCGTTGAACGGCACGCGGCGTGCACCGATTTCCAGATGGTCGCCCACGATCGCCACCGTTTCGATGGGCGCTTCGTAATGCTCGGCGGCAAACGCGATCAGGCGCTCGCGGATCTGGCGTGCGGCGTCTTGCGCGGCCTTTCCGTTCAGGTCGCTGCCTGTGGATGCCGCCGTGGCGGACGTGTTGGCCACCTTGCTGGTGTCGGTGGCCGTCACGCGGATGCGCGTGAACGACACGCCCAGTTCGTGCGCCACGACCTGCGCCACCTTCGTGTTCAGGCCCTGGCCCATTTCGGTGCCACCATGGTTCACCAGGATCGAACCGTCGTTGTAGACGTGCACGAGTGCGCCGGCCTGGTTGAAGTGCTTCACGTTGAACGAGATGCCGAACTTCACCGGCGTCAGCGCCAAGCCGCGCTTGAGGACCGGGCTGGTCGCATTGAACGTGCGAATCGCTTCGCGGCGGGCGCGGTAGTCGGACGTCGCCTCCAGTTCGTCGAGCAGTTCATGGATGACGTTGTCTTCCACGGTCTGCCCGTACGGCGTGACGTTGTTCTTGTCCTTGCCGTACAAATTGGCGCGGCGCACGTCGAGGGCATCCTTGCCGACCGAGCGCGCGATGTTGTCCATGATGTACTCGATGGCAAACGCGCCCTGCGGGCCGCCGAAGCCGCGGAATGCGGTGTTCGACTGCGTGTTGGTGCGCGCGCAGAAGCCGTCGATTTCCACCTCGGGCAGCCAATAGGCGTTGTCGAAGTGGCAGATGGCGCGCGTCATCACGGGGCCCGAAAGGTCGGCCGAGAAACCGGCGCGCGAGGTCATGTCGACCTTGACGCCCTGGATGCGCCCGTCGTCGTCGTAGCCGGCTTCGTAGGCGAAGCGGAAGTCGTGCCGCTTGCCGGTGATCATCATGTCGTCGTCGCGGTCCGGACGCAGCTTGACGGGGCAGGCGAGTTTCCACGCCGCCAGTGAAGCACAGCACGCAAACAGACCGGATTGCGATTCCTTGCCGCCGAAGCCACCACCCATGCGGCGGCATTCGACCAGCACCTGGTTGGCATGCCAGCCCAGCATGTGCGACACCATGTGCTGCATCTCGGTCGGATGCTGCGTCGAGCACCACACGTGCATGCCGTTGTCTTCCTTCGGCACGGCGTACGAGATCTGGCTTTCGAGGTAGAACTGCTCCTGGCCGCCCAACGACATCTTGCCGGCTTCAGCGTGGGGTGCAGAGGCGATGCGCTCAGCCGGTTCGCCGCGCTTGAGGTGCATCGGCGGCAGCACGGACTTGCCGGCGGCACGCGCTTCTTCAGGCGTCAGCAGCGGGGGCAGGGCTTCGTATTCGATATTGCCCAGACGCGCCGCACGGCGGGCCGCATCGTGCGACGTGGCCACCACGATGAACATCGGCTGGCCGATGAAGTGCACCGTGTCGGTGGCGAGGATTGGGTCGTCGTGGATGATCGGCCCGCAATCGTTCGTGCCCGGAATGTCGGCTGATGTGAATACCGCCACCACGCCCGGCGCGGCCTTCACGCGATCCAGATCCATGTTGACGATGCGCGCATGCGCCTGCGTGCTCATGCCGAGCGCCGCGTGTAGCGTGCCGGCCAGCTCAGGAATGTCGTCGGTGTACGTGGCAGTGCCCGCGACATGCAGGTGCGCAGACTCATGCGGGCGCGAAATGCCCACCACAGCACCGCGCTGATCAGGCATGGCGGCAGCAATATCGGCTTCAGCCAGCAGGAAGGCTTCAGTTTGCTTGTTCATGTTCTTACGCTGCTGTGAGGGTATTCAATTCGACCGCGCGCACATTGATCTGTTCGGGCGTGAGCGGCGCATCTGTGCGGGTTTCCAGCCAGAAGCGGTACACCGTGTTGGCAGCCGATATGCGGCGGTAGTTGTCGGTCGCGCGCATGTCGGTCAGTGGGGTGTAGTCGCGCGACATGGCTGCCATGGCAGCACGCACCGTTGCTTCGTTCCACGGCTGGCCGACGATGGCGGCTTCGGTTTCAGCGGCGCGCTTGGAAGTTGCTGCCATGCCGCCGTAAGCGATGCGTGCGCTGCGCACCATGTCACCTTCCAGCTCGATGGCCAGCGCCGCGCACACGGCAGAGATGTCTTCGTCAAAGCGCTTGGACAGCTTGTACGTACGGAAGCGCAAAACATCGCGGCCCTCACGCGCGGGGATGCGCAGGCCGGCAACAAACTCGCCTTCTTCCATCGCGTTCTTCTGATAGGCGAGGTAGAGGTCTTCGAGCGGTAATTCGCGGCGGACTTCGCCACGCTGCAGTACGACGCGCGTGCCGATGGCGATCAGCGCGGGTGCCGAGTCGCCGATCGGCGAGCCGTTGGCGATGTTGCCGCCGAGCGTGCCCGCATTGCGGATCGGCAGCGAGGCAAAGCGCTTCCACAACTCGGTCGTCTCTGGGTAGTCGGCGGCCAGGAATTCGTAGGCTTTTTCCAGCGAGACGGCCGCGCCAATCTCGATCCAGCCGTCACGCTTTTCCAGTGCGTACAAGTCGGCTACCTGGCCGATGTACAGGATGTCGCCCAGATCGCGGAACTGCTTGGTGACCCACAGGCCGACGTCGGTGCTGCCGGCCAGGATGCGGATGTTCGGATGCGCGGCCTTGATGGCGGCAAAGGCCGATGCGGTGCGCGGCGCGTAGAAGCGCGGTGCGTTCTCGGTGCCGACGGGTGCATAGCTGAAGGTGTCCTTGCGCTGCAGCTTGCGCAGCGTGTCGGCCAACTGCGTGCGGTCGATGCCTGTCGGCGCGGGCAGTTCGAACATGCGTTCGCCAGCGTCGATGATCGGGCGGTAGCCGGTGCAGCGGCACAGGTTGCCGGTCAGCGAATCGCAGATGGTCTGGCGCGATGGGATCGGCGCCTGGTTGCCGGTGTTTTCGTACAGCGCGTAGAGCGACATCACGAAGCCCGGCGTGCAGAAGCCGCACTGGGATCCGTGGCACTCCACCATGGCCTCTTGCACGGGGTGCAGTGTGCCGTCCTTGCCGCGAACGTCTTCCACGGTGAACAGCGCCTTGCCGTCCAGCGTGGGCAGGAACTGGATACACGCGTTGACGGCCTTCAGGCCAACGCTGCCGTCTTCCTGCAGCTCGCCGAGCACCACGGTGCATGCACCGCAATCGCCTTCGGCGCAACCTTCCTTGGTGCCGGTGCAGTGTGCGTCCTCACGCAGGTATTGAAGCACCGTCCGAGTGATCGGGGCGTCCGTGACGGTGCGGACCTGGCCGCGGTGGAAGAAGCGGATGGGCTGAGTCTCCATGGGGGTTCTACGCCTGTTTGTGTGTGTAACGGAACCATAGCACCGGGCCAGGAATGCAATATTTGGCCCATGTGATAACCCGCATCGGAAAGCCAAAATCCGGGGTATACCCGCCGGTAGCGGTCTGGCGGCGCGGCGTGCAGGTGACATACACTGACAGCGTCCCCAAGCACTTCTTTTAGAAGGGTCGGCGCAGCCGCTACCCGCCTCCAGATGCACGGCAAAGATCACCTCGATACCTACCTCCTGCGCGTTCTCTACACGCTGCTCACCGAGCAGAGCGTGACGCGTACGGCGGTCAAGCTCGGCCAGTCACAGCCGGCCATCAGCAACACGCTCAAGCGCCTGCGCGAGATCACCGGCGACGCCATCCTGGTGCGTGGCAAGAACGGCATGGTGCCAACCGAGCGCGGCCATGATCTGCTGGCGCTCGCCCAGCAGAGCCTGGAGGCGATGGAGCGCATCGCCCGCCCGTCGCAGGAATTCGACCCCGGCAACACCACCCGCACGTTTCACCTCGGCGCGCCGGATTACCTCGATGCCTTCTTCCTGCCCAACATCGTTGAGCGTCTGCGCAAGCAGGCCCCGCAAGCCAAGCTGGTGGTGCATCCGCTCAATGCCGGCGTCGATTACCTGGCCGCACTGGAGCAGGGCGGCATGGACCTCGTGATCGGCAACTGGCTGTCGCCGCCCGAACATCTGCATATTTCACCGCTGTTCGACGATGAAGTCGTCTGCATGCTGGGGGCGCAGCACCCGCTCGCGCGCAAGGGCATTTCGCTCAAGCACTATGTGGAGATGCCGCATCTGGCGCCCGCGCCGTATGCCGTCATGCAGCGCAGCATGATCGATCAGGCACTTGCAGAGCAGGGGCTCAAGCGCCAGATCCAGGTGTCGCTGCCGTACTTCGGGCTGGTGCCATATGTGCTGATGCGCACCGATCTGGTCTTCACCACCGGCCGCCAGTTCGCCGCGCACTGCGCCCAGTATTTGCCGATCCGCATCCTCCCGCCGCCTATGGCGTTCCCAAAGATGCGCTTTTACCAACTCTGGCATGAGCGCAGCCACGCAGCGCCCGATGTGATGTGGTTGCGCCGGATGATCGGCGAGGTGGCGGCAGAGTTGCCGCAGCATTCGCAGTTGGAATCGGCGGTGGCTTGACGCGACACCGCCGCCGCTTTGCCATGCCGCCGGGCGGCGTTACTTTCCGCTTGTGACGGACTTCCCATAATCAGGGAAAAACACCTGTTCCCCGTTGACCTTGAAGCCGGCAATCACCTGCTGACCGGCTGGTGACGTGATCCATTCGATCAGCTTGGTCGCGTCGGTGTAGTTGACGCTGGGGTATTTCTTCGGGTTGACCGCGATGATGCCGTAGGGATTGAACATGCGCGGGTCTCCGGCCAGCACGATGTCGAGGCCCGTCTTGGCACGGTAGGCACCGTAGGTTGCGCGGTCCGAAAGCGTGTAGGCGTTCATCTGCGCGGCCATGTTCAGCACTTCGCCCATGCCGAGCCCCGCGCTGACGTACCACGGCTTGCCCTTCGGGTCGATGTTGGCTGTCTTCCAGTAAGCCTTTTCCATGACGTCGGTGCCAGAGTTGTCACCGCGCGAAATGAACTTGGCGCCGGCTTTTTCGCCCGCCGCGGCAATGGTCTCCATCCCCTGGATGACGTTCTTCTGGCCGCGCACGTGAGCCGGGTCTGTCTCGGGGCCGACGAGGAGGAAATCGTTGTACATCACGTCGCGGCGGTCGATGCCGCCGCCTGAGGCGACGAAGGCGTCTTCCAGTGGGCGGGCGTGCACTAGCACCACATCGACATCCCCCGATTCGCCCAGCTTGACCGCCTTGCCGGTGCCAACGGCAATCACCTGCACATGGATGCCAGTGGCCGCTTCGAACTTCGGTAACAGGACTTTCAGCAGGCCGGAATTTTCAGTGCTCGTGGTGGTGGCCATGCGGAGATCGCCAGCATATGCAGCGGTGGCGACCGCGAGTGTCATGCAGATGACTGCAGACAGTCGAAGGGTTTGGGACAATCCAGGCATGTTGTGGGGGGTGCGGGAAGGCGTGGACGCTTTATGTCGGATGCTGCATGATGTCGGCAACGTCAGGGGCAGCCAGCGGCCACGATAAGCCCGCCCCGAGGATGAGCAGAATTGTTCTCCTGGGTCCCGGCGGAAGTAAATAGGAAACCATAAACATAATGACATTCCAGTTCGAGGTATTTCCGGTGGTGGGGCCGGACGACAACCCGCGCGCCAATGGCAAGGTGTTTCAGTTGCTGCGGGCGGTGCGCGAGACGGGGTCGCTGCACAGGGCGGCCAAACAGGTGGGCCTGTCGTACCGGCACGCCTGGGGGGTGATGCGCGCGTGGGAAGAAATGCTCGGCCGCTCGCTGCTCGACATGGAGCGCGGCCGGGGTGCGTCGCTTACGCTCTTTGGCGAGCGCATGCTCCGCGCCGAGATGCGCCTGCGCGAGCAGCTCGATCCGGCGCTCCACCAAGCCATGGGCCAGTTCCTGTCGGAGCTGGAAGACGCATCCCAGTCGCAGGCGCGCATCCGATTCTCGGGCAGCCATGACCCGGCCGTGGAAGTGTTGGCTGAGACGTTTGCGCGGCAAAGCCACGGGGCACACATCGATACGGTGTTCTGCAGCGCCGTTGAAGGGCTGATCTGCCTGCAGGAAAAACAATGCGAAGTGGCCGGCTTCTATGTGGCCCCGCAGCAGGGTGCGGGCTCGATCGCGCACCAGACACTGCGCAAGTGGTTGCGCCCGACCGCGGTGCGCCTGATCGCCCTGGCTGATCGCGAGCAGGGGCTGATGATGTCGGCGGAATGGGCCGGGCGGGTGCAGTCGCTGGGGGACTTGGCGCGCACGCAAGCGCGCTTCATCAACCGCCAGCGCAGTTCGGGCACGCGTTTGCTGTTCGATCAGTTGCTGGTGGCCGCGGGGCTGTACCCCGACCAGATCAACGGGTATGACGAGCAGGAGTTCTCCAGTGACAAGGTCGCCGTGGCCGTGCAGGAAGGGCGGGCGGACGTGGGCTTCGGCCTGCGCCCGGGCGCCGAAGCCCGCGGCCTGCACTTTGTTCCGCTGACGCGCGAAACGTATTACCTGGCGGTGCGCCGCAATGACGCGCTGTCGCCCTGGGTGCGCGAGCTGATCGAGCGCATCGGTCAGCCCGCCTTCCGCGAAGGCCTTGGCCACCTCGCAGGCTACCGGCCGACCGAGCACGTTTCGCTGCTGACCGCAGAGCAGGCGCTGCCCTGGCACGCTGACGAGGCCCGCACGCTGGCCCGCTGAAGTCGTGCGAACATGGCGGGGTTTGCGCGATCGAGCGCCCCGTCAATGTTCCGCCCATGTCACGTTTCTCCGTCTGGACCCAAGCCCTGCGCATGCTGCGCCGCGACTGGCGCGCCGGTGAGCTGAACCTCCTGCTCGTCGCGCTGGTGTTGGCCGTGGCAGCGCTGGCGTCCGTCAGTTTCCTGGCCGATCGCATGCATGCGGGGCTGGAGCGCGACGCGCGCCAGCTGATCGGCGCGGATGTCCTGATCGTGTCCGACCAGCCGTTGCCACCCGACATCGAGGCGCATGCGCGCGCGAGCGGCCTGCAAGTCACGCACACCGCCACCTTCCCCAGCATGGCGAGCACGTTGGCAAAGGGCGCCTCGGGCGAACCCGTATCGCAACTCGCTGCCATCAAGGCCGTCGACGTGGGCTACCCGCTGCGCGGCACCCTCAAGGTGAGCGATGACGGGCGCGATACCGTGGGCGCGCCCATCCAGGGCATTCCTGCCGCAGGCACGGTGTGGGTGGACGCACCGCTGCTCGAAGCGCTCGGCATGCGCGTGGGCGATGCGATCCGCCTGGGTACGCGCACGTTCAAGGTCGCCCATGTCATCACCCAGGAACTTGATCGCGGCGCCGGCTTCATGAATTTCGCCCCCAGGGTGATGCTGCCCATGTCGGATCTGGGTTCGACGGGGCTTGTCACCTACGGCAGCCGGGTCACGTATCGCCTGCTGGTGGCTGGCCCCGATGCCGCTGCCAGCGCGTTCCGCACCTGGGCCGAGAACGAAGCGAAAACGCGCCAGTTGCGTGGCGTGCGCGTTGAATCGCTGCAGAACGGCCAGCCGCAGATGCGCGAAACGCTGGACCGCGCCGAGCGCTTCCTCTCGCTCGTCGCCTTGCTCGCCGCGATGATTGCCGCAGTGGCGATCACCATGGCCGCGCGCCGCTACACCACGCGGCATACCGATGCGGTGGCCGTCATCAAATGCCTGGGCCTCAAGCAGGGACAGATTCTCGGCACGTTTGCGCTGGAGTTTTTGCTGATCGGCGTGATCGGTTCGGCGGTGGGCGTGGCACTGGGTTATGGGGCGCATTGGTTGTTGCTGGCATCGCTCGGCGACCTGGTCACGGTGACATTGCCCGCGCCATCCGTCTGGCCGGCAGTCGTGGGCGTGACGGCGGGGCTGGTGCTGCTGATCGGCTTTGCCGTGCCGCCGTTGCTGAGCCTCGTGCGCGTGGCGCCGCTGCGAGTACTGCGGCGCGATGTGGCCGAGCGCGCCGTTGCTGCATGGATCGGTTATGCGCTGGGTGCTGCGGCGTTCTTTGCGCTGCTTGTGGTGTCTGCGCGCGACGTAAAACTTGGTGCGCTCACCGCCGCCGGGTTTGCCGGCGCAATCGTCGTGTTTGCGCTACTGGCTGCCGGCGGATTGCGCGCGCTGGCGGTGTCGCTGGGGCGTGGTCGCGCGCTCAGCGTGGGTTGGCGCTTTGCGCTGGCTGTACTGGAGCGCCGTCGTGGCGTGAGCGTGCTGCAAACCGTGGCGCTTGCGGTCGGCCTGATGGCGCTGCTGTTGCTTGCCATGACGCGCAATGACCTGATCCGTTCGTGGCACAACGCCACCCCGGCCGATGCGCCCAACCGTTTCATCATCAATATCCAGCCCGATCAGGTGACGCCCGTGGCGCAAGCCCTGGCCCATGCCGGCGTGGCCGACCCAAAGCTCTACCCCATGGTGCGCGGGCGCCTCACGCAGGTGAATGGCCAGGTGATCGACCGCCAGACCTATGCTGAATCGCGCGCCCGCAATCTGGTCGAACGCGAATTCAACCTGTCGTACGCCACGGCGCAGCCGCCCGAAAATCGCATCGTCGCCGGCCGATGGTTCAGCGGGCAGAAGCCCGAGGCCTCGGTGGAAGAGGGCATCGCCAAGACGCTCAACCTGCACCTGGGTGACGTGCTGCGTTTCGACGTCGCCGGGCAGACGGTGGATGCGCCCATCACGTCATTGCGCAAGCTCGACTGGAGCTCGATGCGCGTGAACTTTTTCGTGATCCTGCCGCCCGCGGCGTTGCACGACATGCCGCAGACGTACGTGACCGCGTTCCGCATTCCTGCTGGCCAGGCTGATCTGCCGGCCAAGCTCGTGCGTGAGTTTCCAAACCTGACGGTCGTCGACACCGAGCTGATCCTGCAACAAGTGCAGGGCGTGCTGGATCAGGTGACGGCGGCGGTGGAGTTCCTCTTCGTCTTCACGCTGGCGGCGGGTGTGCTGGTGCTGTACGCCGCGCTCTCCGGCTCGCGTGACGAGCGCTTGCGCGATGCCGGCGTGTTACGGGCGCTCGGAGCGGGCTCCGCCGTGGTACGTCAGACCCAGTATGCAGAAGTACTGATCGTGGGCGGCTTGGCTGGGCTGATGGCAGGGGTAGGCGCAATCGCCATCGGCTGGGTGCTCTCGGCGCACGTGTTCGATTTTCCGTATCGTTTCAACCCGGCGATCCTGCCGGTGGGCATCGTGAGCGGTATGGCGTGCGCCTTTGTTGGCGGCTGGTTGGGGTTGCGCGACGTGCTGCGTCGCCCGGCCATGGCAACGCTTCGTGACGCATGACGACGCCTGAAATTTCTGATGTGACTGACGCTGTATGACTGACGCAACTTCTGGCCAGGAAGCCCTGGCTTTTGACCTGATTGGCGGCGAAGCGCGCGTGCGCGAACTCGTTGACCGCTTCTACGACCTGATGGATCTGGAGCCCGAATTTGCCGTGCTGCGCGCTCTGCATCCGCAAAGCCTGGATGGGTCGCGCGACAAGCTGTTTTGGTTCCTGTGCGGCTGGCTGGGCGGCCCGAATCATTTCATCGAGCGCTTTGGTCACCCGCGCTTGCGCGCGCGGCATATGCCGTTCGAGATCGGCACGCAGGAGCGTGATCAGTGGATGCGCTGCATGGCACTCGCCATGCAAGATATTGGCTTGGACGAAGCCCTGCAGATGCGACTGATGCAGGCGTTCTGGCAAACCGCCGACTGGATGCGAAACGTGCAGCGCTAAGGTGCCGCGCTAAAGCGCACCGTACAAAAACAGATTCAAGGAGACCCCGATGATCGGTTTGCCCACCGCCGACGACGTGCTCGCGTTCTGGTTCGGCAATGCGCCGCTGATTGACGCACGCCCGGAGTGGTTCACCAAATCTGACGCATTTGATGCCGAGATCCGCGCGCGCTTCTTGCCCCTGTGGGAAGCGCTTTCCACGGGAGACGCCGACACCTGGATGGATACGCCGCTCGACGCCATCGCGCGCATCGTCGTGCTCGACCAGTTCCCTCGCAACATGTTTCGCGGCAGTGCTCGCGCATTTGCCAGCGACGCGGCTGCGCTGCACACCGCGCAAATCGTCGTGGCAGCAGGGTGGGATGCGCAATTACCGACGCGCCATCACCGCATGTTCTGCTACCTGCCGTTCGAGCATAGCGAGGCGCTGTGTGCGCAGGACGAATCGATTCGCCTCTACACATGCCTGCGTGACCAGGAAGGTGATGCGGACCCGCTCATCTGGGCGGAGAAACACCGCGAGATCGTGGCGCGCTTCGGGCGCTTCCCGCATCGCAACGAAGCCCTCGGGCGCGTTTCCACACCCGAGGAAGCTGAGTTTCTGACGCAGCCGGGGTCGTCGTTTTAGCGCTGGCGGTGCTTACGTGCGCTCGCGGCGCTCCGACCACTTGTCGACCGTCTCGCGAGGCGCACGCGCCAGCATGTCGATCAACACGGCAGGGTCGTCGCTCACGTGCAGCAGATCGGCGTGGTGGCGCTTGAGGAAGCCTTCCTGCACGGCGTGGTCGATGAAGGCCAGCAGCTTGTCGTAGAAGCCCGCCACGTTCAGCAGGCCGATCGGCTTGTTGTGATAGCCCAGCTGCAGCCACGTGAACGTCTCGAACAGCTCTTCGTAGGTGCCGACGCCGCCGGGCATGGCGATGAAGGCATCTGCACGGTCAGCCATCATCTGCTTGCGCTGATGCATGCTGTCGACGATGTGCAGCTCGGTCAGCTCTTTATGCCCGACCTCCTTGCGCACCAGCGATTTCGGGATGATGCCAATGACCGGGCTGCCGCCGTGCAGCACCGCATCGGCCACCACGCCCATCAGGCCGACGTTGCCGCCGCCGTAGACGAGCGTGAGGTCACGCTTGACCATCTCGTTGCCCAGCGCGATGGCATTGGCTTTGTATTCCGGGCGCTCGCCCGGGCTGGAGCCGCAGTAAACGCAGATCGATTTCATTTAGCAGGGGTGTTGTTGCTTGGAGTGCCCGCGGTGCCGATAGGCGGATCGTTGCTGCGGCTCACCGCCAGCAAATCGAACGCCCGCCGCGGCTTGCCGCGCAGGTAAGGCGCGAGGATCGACAGGATGTGGTAGCTCGCGCCGTGCAGATGGTCGCGGATCGCGTTCTGGTCGTTGTACTGGCGCGGGTGCTGTACGAACTGGAACGACAGCCAGTAAGTGGCGATCACCACGATATTGGTGCAGATGACGTCGACCTGCTCGGCCGTGGCTTCCATCTCGCCGTCTTCGATGAACTGGTGGCAGATGTCCATGGCGAAGTGGCGCTTTTGCTCGACGATGCGCTTGAAGTTCAGTTCAAGCATGCGGTTGCGCGCGAGCAGATCGTTGATGTCGCGGTACAGGAAGCGGTAGTTCCAAAGAAACTCCGACATGTACTGCAGGTAGCCCCAGGTCTCGTCGAGTGTGGCCTTGTGGTCATCCGGCAGCTTCAGGCGACGCGCGATCTCCTGCTCGAACTGCACGAAGATCGAGTTGATGATGTCGTCTTTGTTGCGGAAGTGGTAGTACAGATTGCCAGGGCTGATCTCCAGCTCTTCGGCGATCGTCGTGGTGGTGACGTTGGGCTCGCCCAGTTCGTTGAACAGGCGCAGCGACACTTCGAGGATGCGATCACGCGTGCGGCGTGGGCCGGTGGAATGCTGCTTGGTTTCCATTGAACTGCCAAGGCCGGTGGCCCTGTCTCCGTGGCGTATTGGTGCCCGGATTATAAGAGATCGTGCCCGTGCAACGACCCCCACATGCTGTGGGCGGGCATTACCAAACGTTGTCACCGGTTTTTCGCTGGTGTTCCTAATGCAACAGCGACGCTACCCACGGCCAGGCAATCGCCACCCACGTCCCCACACACAGCAGCAGGGCCAGCATGACGGCCGCGCTGCCGAAATCCTTGGCGCGCTTGGACAGCCCGTGCTGCTCCAGCGAGATACGGTCGACCGCCGCTTCCACACTCGAATTGAGCAGCTCGACAATCAGCACCAGCACCAGCGTGCCGAGCATCAGAATGCGCTCGACCACCGTGGCAGGAATAACGAATGCACACGGCAGCAGGATCGCGCACAGCGTCAGCTCCTGGCGGAAGGCGCTTTCCTCGTCGATGGCGAAGCGGATGCCGCTGATGGAGTTCTTGAGCGCAAACCATGCCCGCGTGATGCCGCGATTGCCCTTATGCGGGTTGTCGGCCGGCGAATAGGCGCCGGCCGCCGGCGGCGCAGGCGGATTTTCCAGGCGCCGGTCCGGCGGGGTAGTGGGTTTCATGGAACGCAAGGCTCAGGCACCCGCGGCGGTGGATGGTTCGGCGGCCTTGGTGTTGCCGGCCGGCGCGGCGGGCATGGGGCGCAGGTGCGCGAGGAATTGTTCCGAGGCCGCGCGCCACGAGAACTTCTCGGCGTGCGCACGCGCCGTGGCGCGGTCGATACGCAACGCTTCCAGGCAGGCTTCGCGCAGGTCTTCGCGCAACGCACCAGCCGGTGAATCGCCCAGCACGTCGATGGGGCCTGTCACCGGATATGCGGCAACCGGCAGGCCACTGGCCAGTGCCTCCAGCAGGACCAGGCCGAACGTGTCGGTGCGGCTCGGAAAGACGAACACATCGGCCGAGGCATACACCTTGGCCAGCTCCGGTTGCTTGAGCACGCCGAGGTAGCTGGCGTTCGGGTACTTGGCTTTCAATCCGGCCAGTGCCGGGCCTTCACCCACAACCCATTTCGAGCCCGGCAGATCCAGCTCCAGGAAGGCTTCGACGTTCTTCTCCACGGCCACACGGCCGACGTACAGGAAGATCGGATGCGCCGTGTTGAGCACGTTGCTGCGCTGGGCGGTGAAGATGTCCAGATCGACGCCGCGCGTCCACAGCACGCCGTTGGTGATGCCGTAGTCGGCAAGGTCTTTCAGCACCACGGGCGTCGGTGCCATCACGGCCTGGGCGGGGCTGTGGAACCAGCGCAGGAAGCGATACGTCCACGCCAGCGGAATGCCGAAGCGCGCCTGCACGTATTCCGGAAAACGCGTGTGATACGCCGTCGTATAGGGCAGCTTATGGCGCAGCGCATAGGCGCGTGCGGCCAGGCCGAGCGGGCCTTCGGTGGCGATGTGCAGGGCCTGCGGGGCGAACTTCTCGATGCGCGCACGCACGCGCTTGGCCGGCAGGATCGACAGGCGGATTTCCGGATACGTCGGGCACGGCACCGTCTTGAATTCCAGCGGCGTGATCATGTCGACGATGTGCCCCATGGCCTCCAGCTCGCGGCGCGTCTGGGTGAGGGTGCGGACGACGCCGTTGACCTGCGGTTCCCAGGCATCGGTGACGATCATGACTTTCACGGGCTCTCCTTGGGGGGTAGGTTGGGCTGCGGTGGGCTGCACGAGGTCGATGCTGGTGTTGGTCATAGGGGTCCCATCAGGCGGCGGCCGCAGCGGCACGGCGTGCGCGGCGGGAGGTGCGCGGCGCATCGAGCAGATGCGTCCAGTAGACGATCTGCAGTTCGCCTTCCATGGTTTCGACCAGGGCAGAAAGGCTTTCCACCCAGTCGCCGTCGTTGCAGTAGAGCTGGCCGTCGATCTCGCGAATCTCGGCCTTGTGGATATGCCCGCAGACCACGCCGTCGCAGCCGCGGCGGCGCGCTTCATCCGTCATCACACGCTCGAACGAATTGATGAAGTTGACCGCGTTCTTGACCTGGTGCTTCAGGTATTGCGACAGCGACCAGTACGGAAAACCCAGCCGCACGCGGATGCGGTTGAAATGCCGGTTCATCGCCAGGATGAAGGTGTAGAGCGAGTCGCCGACGTAGGCCAGCCAGCGCGCATGCTGCATCACGCCGTCGAACAGGTCACCGTGCACGACCCACAGGCGTTTGCCCGTGGCGGTGACGTGCACAGCGTCTTCAGCGACTTCGATATCGCCAAAATTCAGCCCGTGGAACTGGCGCGCCATCTCGTCGTGGTTGCCCGGGATGAACACCACGCGCGTGCCTTTACGCGCCCGGCGCAGCACCTTCTGCACCACATCGTTGTGTGCCTGGGGCCAGTACCAGCCCTTGCGCAGTTGCCAGCCGTCGACGATGTCTCCTACCAGGTACAGCGTGTCGGACTCGTGGTGCTTGAGAAAGTCCAGCAGGTAATCGGCCTGGCAGCCCGGCGTGCCGAGGTGGATATCCGACAGCCAGATCGTGCGATAGCGCTGGATCTTCTCGGCGGGCGGGTCGGTGTCCGTGTCAGCCGAGTGCTCTGGCGCCAACGTGGAAGCCGGCGTGGCAACGGGAGCTTCGTGCTCGCGCACATCGCCGCGGCCCGCCGGCACAGCCGAGCCCAGCGCACCGGCAGCGGCTAGTCCGGCAGCCATTTGCATCAGAGGCGGTGGAGCATTCCAGTCGGAACCGGTGAGGGGAGCAGCGCGAAAGCGTTGTGCGAGGCGGCGGAGGAAACCAGGGCGCGATGGCAGTTTGGGCAGGACCATGTCGGCAACAGAGGCTGCGTTGGACGGATTTCGCCATCGCCGCATGAAAGCGCCGTGTCAGAAACATGACCGTCACATGACGTGTTTGCCGAGAAGCGGGCGGGGTGCGCCCAAGACCTGCGCCGGGCGCGCGTTTCAACCAGATGGGCTCACGGAGGTGGCTTCGATGCGTGCGAGTTCCGCCAGCACAGCGTCGCGCACGCGTGCGTCGCATAGCAGCGACACATGGCCGATGCCCGCAAATGCGATGTGCCGCGCGCCGTCCAGCCAGGAAGCACCAGCCGGGCCGACGATGGAGTCGTGCCACGAGAAAATCGACGTGATGCGGGCTCGCACGGCCGGCGTCTCGGATGCTGCAAGCTGCCGCAGCCAAGGGCTTGCCCAAGCCATCTGGCGAACGTTATGACCGCGCCCGCTACGCGCCATTGCCGTGCCCCGATGTGGTGTGCCGAGCGTGATGACGTGGGCAACGGGGCCGGATTCCGATTGGCGCAGCAGCGCTCGTGCAGCGAGGCCGCCCATGCTGTGGCAGAGCAGAACGGGCGCACGGCCATGCATGTGCGTCAGGTGTGCGACAGCGGCAGTAATGTCGCGGGCATAGTCGTCGATGTCACCTAGCAGCGGCATGAGATCGATGGCGTCGATCGGATGCCCTGCGGCGGCCACATGCTTCTGCATGGGCAGCCATACCGCGCGATTGCAGCCATAGCCGTGGATCATCAGCACAGGCACGCGCTTGCCGTCGCCCGCCGGTAAATCGAATGCGGCGCGCGCTCGGAACGGTTGCAGCACGTTGAACATCCACGCCACGGACACACATTCGCGCAGCCAGCACCCGATAAAGGCGTTGATGCCGATGCGGTGTTCGCGCGGCACGGGCATGCGGTCCCACACGGGGTCGTCCGGTATCGCGGTGCCCAGACTCTTCAGCGACACCAGGAACGCCCATCCGACCGAAAGGAGATAGCCCAGCACCAGCGCCGCGCCCGCGAGCAGGCTTGCCGCCGGCCAGCTCCATCCGCCCCAGTAATGCGCCGCCCAGCCAACCGCCAGCGTTGCCGCACATTGCAGCGCCACGGCGATGCGGCGCGCGGTGGCTGCGGTCAGGAAGGAGAGGGGAACAGGCGAGGTTGGCAGATCGGCGCGCGTCATGGTGGAGGTTGCCGCCGAGCGTGGAACCGATCAGTCGCGCACCAGCCGCGTGCCGGCCAGGCGATCGTGCAGGAACTGGCGCTGCGGATCGAGCCACGCCAGCGCACCCCAGGCCAGCAGGCACGCCAGAGCGACGCCGGCGCCGGTCCAGCGGGACGCCCCGCTCAGGTGAATCACGCCCACTGCCGCGGCCACCCACATCCACGCGAGCAGATAGCGTGCAACGGCGCGGCCCAGCGAAATACGCGATCCATCGGCGTTGACCACGCGCATGCGCCACGTCTGCATCGCCAGCGTCTGGCCGCGCTTGCGCCAAAACCAGACGAAGTACAGACCCAGCGCCAGAAAGCCCCACACCTGCAGCCCCACATCGCCGGTGCGCGCCAGTGGTGGCACGATCAGGCGCAGGAGCAGAAAGACAGCCGTGGCGCCAAACATTACGCCAAACAGCAACAAGCCCTCGTAGAGCATCGCGGCAAGACGGCGGCGTAGCGTGGGCGCGGCAAGGGGATCAGGCGCCGCAACGGGGGAAGACGAGGGAACGGAAGTGGCCATCGAACAGAGTGTGAGCGCGCCGTCAGCGCAGTCCTTCATGTGCCGGCGAGCAGGATCGCGCGGCACGTGGTTCGGATTATGCCAAAGGGTTGGCTGGCCTCAGCCGCCCAGCACCGTGGAGGGCGGCGGATTGCCCGATTCCCCGCCGGTGGTGGTCGGCGGTGCAACAGGGTGCACAGGTGTGAGCGGCGCACTTGCAGGTGCCGGTGCGGCAGCGGCAGGTTCGGGCGCAGGGGTTGCGGCCGGCGCGGATGCCGTGGCAGTCGGCTTGCTCGTCGGCACCGTCTTGGTCGTACCCGGTTTGGTGCGCGCACCGTGATGGATCGATTTGGCCGCGTCCTTCGCCAAGCGTGCGCCGCCGGGCAGCGCCGTCACTGCCGTCGGATGCTTTTGCGCCTTGGCCGCGGCAGCCAGCGCTTTTTTCTGCTCTTCAGTCAGTTGCTGGTAGCTCTGCCAGGCCTCGCTCTTTTTTTGCACCGGGAGCGACTTGGTGGTCTGGAAATTCTCACGCGCGCGGTGGCGTTGCTCCGGCGTGAGCTTGACCCAATCCGCCATGCGTGTTTGCAAGCGCTGCTGCTGAGCCGGCGTGTACTTCGGATATGCCCGGGCGATCTGCAGCCACTTTTGGCGCGCCAGTTCCGGCAGGCCGTTCCATTCCGGTGCCAGCGGCGCGAAGATGCGCTGCTGCACGATGGTCAGCTCGGCCCAGTTCGGATGGACGGCGGGTAGCGGATTGGTCGCGGGCGGTGTCGGCAGATCAACCGGCGCATTGACTGTCACGCCCGATGCCGCCGCAGGCGCCGAAGTGCTCGGAACCTGCGCGATCGCAAGACCTGCCATCAGACCGGCGGCACCGATCAACGTAACGATGCCCGCGCGCAGACAGAAGGTCTTTGCGCCTCGCGGTGTGTGGCCGTGGGTGTACAGGAAGTCGCTCATCGATCAGCCTTTCACTGATCGTGCTTCAGATACTGATGGAAGCCTTGATCGGCGTAAGCGGCCAGCGGCAGATCGTCGAGCAGCATTGCGGCATCGACCTCCGCGAGTTCGTCCACGCGTTGCTGCTGTTGCCACTGATAGATGCCTGCGAGTCCGGCCACCAGCGCGATGGTCGGCCAGAGCAAGCCGAGGCGACGCAGGACTGCGGCGGCGCGTTGCAGGGGGGAGGGCGTTTCGCCTTCCGTCTCGAAAGACATCGAGCCGACCCCCGGCATCGCCAAGGCAGGCGAGTGCACCGTGCTGGGCACTTCCGCTTTCTTGTGCGCAAGCGCCGTCCGGCGCGCCGCTGCGAGGCGGTCGCGTACGTCGGGCGGCAACTGTCCAGCCGACTCATTCAGAGCGGTTCGGACGGCATGCACAAAACGGCGTTCTCGGAGTTCTACCTTGTTCATAGTCGGATCCCTCGCGCCCGCAGCGCTTGGGCCAGGGCGTGTGTTGCCCGCGAGCAGTGCGTCTTTACGCTGCCCTCGGAACAGCCCATCGCCTGGGCTGTCTCGGCAACATCCATGTCCTCCCAGTAACGCATCAGGAAGGCCTCCCGTTGACGTGTGGGCAGCTTCTCGATTTCGCGTTCCAGGATTTCCAGCATTTGCGAGCGCTCGACTTTGTCGGCGCTGCTTTCAGCCGCTGTGGTGCCGGCTTCGCTTTCGATCAGTTCAAGCGGGTCGGTGTCATCGCCCTCGGCATCGGTGCGGAAGCTCGAGAACAGACTCACCCAGGTGTTGCGCACCTTGGAGCGACGAAACCAGTCGTGAATCGTGTTCTGCAGAATGCGCTGGAACAGCAGCGGCAGCTCGGCGCCCGGCTTGTCGCCGTATTTCTCGGCCAGCTTGATCATGGCGTCCTGCACGATGTCGAGCGCGGAATCGTCGTCTCGGACCGCGAAGACCGCCTGCTTGAAGGCGCGTTTTTCGACGCTTAAAAGAAAGGCCGACAGTTCCTGTTCAGAGGCCATACAACGGCGGGTGCGAATCCTGTGAGGCAGCCGCGCGAAAATTCACATTCACAGCATGTGATGATCACGCCGCGTGGCGTCAACGGCCTTGGCCGTGAAAAATGGTGCGATGCTAGCAAAAATGCGGCTCCGCGGACAGTCCGGCGGCCGGGTGCGCCGCCAGGAGAGGGGAGTCGCACCGGCGCTGGACCGCCATGCGGCATTGCAGTATTATCCTCGGTTCACAACATCTGTGGTTTGTCTCATCTGGCCGCCCATCAGGCGGACCATCCATGCAGACGCGCACCGCTCAAATCCGCGCCACAAGCCCGGTAGAGAGCATCCAAACAATTTTTTGCCGAAAATTGCAAAGGACTGACATGAATATGCCAAGCGCGGAATTTTCCCACGCCAATAGCGGTTCATCTGCCGACATGATGGGGGCTGACATCCTCGTCAATGCGCTCGCGGCAGAGGGCGTCGAGTTCGTCTGGGGTTACCCCGGCGGCGCGGTGCTCTATATCTACGACGCGTTCTACAAGCAAAACAAGATCGAACACATCCTGGTGCGCCATGAACAGGCGGCAGTCCATGCGGCTGACGGCTATGCGCGTGCCACGGGCAAGGTCGGTGTCGCCCTCGTGACGTCCGGCCCCGGCGTGACGAATGCCGTGACTGGCATCGCCACCGCTTACCTGGATTCGATCCCGATGGTGATCATCACCGGCAACGTGCCGACGCACGCCATCGGCCAGGACGCATTCCAGGAGTGCGACACCGTCGGCATTACCCGCCCGATCGTCAAGCACAACTTCCTGGTCAAGGACGTGCGCAACCTCGCCTCGACCATCAAGAAGGCGTTCTACATCGCCGCAACGGGCCGTCCGGGTCCGGTGGTGGTGGACATCCCGAAGGATGTCTCGCGCGAACTCTGCAAGTACGAGTATCCGAAGACCATCGAGATGCGCTCGTACAGCCCGGTCAACAAGGGCCATTCGGGTCAGATCCGCAAGGCGGTCAGTCTGCTGCTGCAGGCCGAGCGTCCGTACATCTATTCGGGTGGCGGCGTGGTGCTTGCCGAGGCCAGCGAAGAGCTGCGCCAACTGGCTGCGCTGACGGGGTACCCCGTGACGAACACGCTGATGGGCCTGGGCGCGTTCCCTGGCACCAGCAAGCAGTTCGTGGGCATGCTGGGCATGCACGGCACGTACGAAGCCAACATGGCGATGCAGAACTGCGACGTTCTGATTGCCATCGGCGCGCGGTTCGATGATCGAGTGATCGGCAGCCCGGCGCACTTCTCGTCGCAGCCGCGCAAGATCATTCACATCGACATCGATCCGTCGTCCATTTCCAAACGCGTGAAGGTCGACATCCCCATTGTCGGCAACGTCAAGGATGTGTTGCAGGAGATGATCGCCCAGATCCAGTCTGGCGAAGCCAAGCCCAACAAGACGGCGCTGGCCAAGTGGTGGGAACAGATCGAGCAGTGGCGCAGCGTCGATTGCCTGAAGTACGACCGTACCTCTGAGATCATCAAGCCGCAGTACGTGGTCGAGAAGATCTGGGAACTGACCAACGGCGACGCTTTCGTCTGCTCTGACGTCGGTCAGCACCAGATGTGGGCCGCGCAGTTCTACAAGTTCAACGAGCCGCGCCGCTGGATCAACTCCGGCGGCCTGGGCACGATGGGTGTGGGCCTGCCGTACGCGATGGGCATCAAGAAGGCATTCCCGGACAAGGAAGTTGTCACCATCACCGGTGAAGGCTCGATCCAGATGTGCATCCAGGAACTGTCGACGTGCCTGCAGTACGACACGCCGGTGAAGATCTGCTCGCTCAACAACGGCTACCTGGGCATGGTGCGCCAGTGGCAGGAAATCGAGTACGACAACCGTTACTCGCACTCCTACATGCAGGCATTGCCCGACTTCGTAAAGCTGGCCGAATCGTATGGCCACGTTGGCATGCGCATCGAGAAGACGTCTGACGTCGAGCCCGCGCTGCGCGAAGCCTTCCGACTCAAGGATCGCACCGTGTTCCTCGACTTCCAGACCGACCCGACCGAAAACGTCTGGCCGATGGTCCAGGCAGGCAAGGGCATTTCTGAAATGCTGCTCGGCGCGGAGGACCTCTAATGCGCCACATCATTTCCGTCCTGCTGGAAAACGAACCGGGTGCGTTGTCGCGCGTGGTCGGCCTGTTCTCTGCGCGTGGCTACAACATCGAGACGCTGACGGTCGCTCCGACCGAAGATGCCTCGCTGTCCCGCATGACGATCGTCACGACCGGTTCGGACGACATCATCGAGCAGATCACCAAGCACCTGAACCGCCTGGTGGAAGTCGTCAAGGTCGTCGACCTGACCGAAGGTGCGCACATCGAGCGCGAGCTGATGCTCGTGAAGGTGCGCGCGGTCGGTAAGGAGCGCGAGGAGATGAAGCGTACCGCGGACATCTTCCGCGGCCGCATCATCGACGTGACCGAGAAGACCTACACGATCGAGCTGACCGGCAACGGCAGCAAGCTCGACGCGTTTCTCGATGCCATCGATCGCACTGCCATTCTTGAGACCGTCCGTACGGGCGGCTCGGGCATCGGCCGCGGCGAGCGCATTCTGAAGGTTTGAGCCGGCGCGTGCACCCAGGGTGTAACTGCGGCCGGACCCCATCGATATTGAAGTATTTGAAAATTAGGACATCAACATGAAAGTGTTTTACGACAAGGACGCCGACCTCTCCCTGATCAACGGCAAGAACGTCACCATCATCGGCTATGGCTCGCAAGGCCACGCCCACGCCCTCAACCTGAACGACTCGGGCGTGAAGGTGACGGTCGGTCTGCGCAAGAATGGCGCGTCGTGGAACAAGGCTGTCAACGCCGGCCTGCAGGTCAAGGAAGTGGCCGAGGCTGTGAAGGAAGCCGACGTTGTCATGATCCTGCTGCCGGACGAGCAGATCGCCGACGTGTACAAGAACGAAGTGCACGGCAACATCAAGCAAGGCGCTGCACTGGCATTCGCCCACGGCTTCAACGTGCACTACGGTGCCGTGATCCCGCGCGCCGACCTGGACGTCATCATGATTGCTCCGAAGGCTCCGGGCCATACCGTGCGTGGCACGTACACCCAAGGTGGCGGCGTGCCGCACCTGATTGCCGTGCACCAGGACAAGTCGGGCGCCGCGCGTGATATCGCCCTGTCGTACGCCACCGCCAACGGCGGCGGCCGTGCCGGCATCATCGAGACGAACTTCCGCGAAGAAACCGAAACCGACCTGTTCGGCGAGCAAGCCGTGCTGTGCGGCGGTACCGTCGAACTGATCAAGGCTGGTTTCGAGACGCTGGTGGAGGCTGGTTACGCTCCGGAAATGGCCTACTTCGAGTGCCTGCACGAACTGAAGCTGATCGTCGACCTGATCTATGAAGGCGGCATCGCCAACATGAACTACTCGATCTCGAACAACGCCGAATACGGCGAGTACGTCACTGGCCCGCGCGTCGTGACGGAAGAGACCAAGAAGGCCATGAAGCAATGCCTGAAGGACATCCAGACCGGCGAATACGCTAAGAGCTTCCTGCTGGAGTACAAGGCAGGCCAGCCGACGCTGATCTCGCGTCGTCGCCTGACCGAAGAGCACCAGATCGAGCAAGTGGGCGCCAAGCTGCGTGCGATGATGCCGTGGATCGCCAAGAACAAGCTGGTTGACCAGACGAAGAACTGATTGTTCGCGCCTTGTGCGAGAAGAAGCCAGCCTCCGGGCTGGCTTTTTTTATGCTGAATCCGGGGCGCCAACCATTGTTTCAAGTGCTGGCGCGGCCCCGTGTCGGCTAGAATGCCGCATTTCCTTCAAGACGCTGTCGAGGTCTGATTTGAACAACACGTATCCGCATCCCATCATCGCCCGCGAGGGCTGGCCGTACCTGGGCGGGATTTTCATCGTCACGCTCATCGTGCAGGCTGCCGCCGGCTTCGGCTGGGCTTGGCCGTTCTGGGTGCTGACGCTGTTTGTGCTGCAGTTTTTCCGCGATCCGGCACGCGCCGTGCCCACGCAGGCCAATGCGATTCTGTCGCCGGCCGATGGTCGCATCGTCGCCGTCGAGCAAGTGCGTGACCCGTACGCCGATCGCGACTCGCTGAAGATCAGCGTGTTCATGAACGTGTTCAACGTGCACTCGAACCGCGCGCCGGTCGACGGCACGGTGCAACAGGTGCAGTACTTTCCAGGCAAGTTCGTCAATGCGGACCTGGACAAGGCGTCGCTCGAGAACGAGCGCAACGCCATCGTGCTGCGCCGTGCTGATGGCCAGCTCGTCACTTCTGTGCAGGTAGCGGGTTTGATCGCGCGGCGCATCCTTTGCTATACCAAGGCAGGCGAAGCGCTCACGCGTGGTCAACGCTACGGCTTCATCCGCTTTGGCTCCCGCGTTGATGTGTACCTGCCGCTGACGGCGCGCCCGCGCGTGACCATCGGCGAGAAAGTATCCGCCACGCTTACGGTGCTTGCAGAGCTGGACTGATCCGGAGGCCGCCATGCCCGCGTTCAACCGACGCAAGAAGCGTTTTACCGCCGGCAACGTGACGCACTTGCGTCCGCTGCGGCACAATCAGCCGCGTTCGGATGACGACGATCTTGAAATCGTGCGTCCGCGCCGTCGCGGCATCTATCTGCTGCCCAACGCGTTCACGACCGCAGCGCTGTTCGCCGGCTTCTTCGCCATCGTGCAGGCGATGAACCTGAACTTTGAGACGGCTGCCATCGCTATCTTCGCGGCGATGGTGCTCGACGGCATGGACGGCCGTGTCGCTCGCATCACCAATACGCAAAGCGCGTTCGGCGAGCAATACGATTCGCTGTCGGACATGGTGTCGTTTGGCGTTGCGCCGGCATTGGTCATGTACGAATGGATTCTGCGCGACCTGGGCAAGTGGGGCTGGCTTGCGGCGTTCGTGTATTGCGCTGGCGCTGCGCTGCGCCTCGCGCGCTTCAATACGAACATCGGGTCGGTCGACAAGCGCTTCTTCCAAGGCATGCCGAGCCCGGCAGCCGCAGCGCTCATCGCGGGTTTTGTCTGGCTGGCGATCGACAACAAGCTGCCGGTCAAAGAACTGTGGATGCCGTGGGTGGCCTTCGGGCTGACGCTATATGCGGGGCTCTCGATGGTGTCGAACGCGCCGTTCTACAGCGGCAAGGCGCTCGACGTTCGTCACCGCGTGCCATTTGGCGTGATGGTGCTCGTCCTGGTGCTGTTCGTTGTGATATCGAGCGATCCGCCAGTCGCGCTTTTCGGCCTGTTTGTTGGTTACGCGGTATCGGGCTATCTGCTCTGGGGCTGGCGTGCTCTGCATGGGCAACAAGGGAGCCCGCGCTTGCCGAAACAGGCATCCGGCGACGCACATGAGTGACCGATGCGCTGCACCAATGTGCGCTTGCGCCGATTTTTGAATTCGTCTATAGTCATTCGCATGCTTTCGCGCCCGATTTCCATTCTGATTACGCTAGTCTCGATTGATGACCTACTAGGTCGTCAGGTCGGGACACGCGCATAGGAAATCGCAAGACAAGGCAAGCAGAAACCGCCAAGTTTTCGCGAACCAGGATTCACAGCGCCCCGGCCTGCAACCATGCACGCCGGGGCGTTTTGCATTCTGCGCCGCAAAAAAAAGCCATTCGAGACATCCACTAAGACCGACGCCAAAAACGTCACCCCCACCAAGGAGCCGCCATGAGCGACAAACTCATCATTTTCGATACCACCTTGCGCGACGGCGAGCAGTCGCCTGGGGCGTCGATGACCAAGGAAGAGAAGATCCGCATTGCCAAGCAGCTTGAGCGGCTCAAGGTGGATGTGATCGAAGCTGGCTTCGCGGCCAGCTCCAATGGTGACTTCGAGGCAATCCGCGCGATTGCGCAGTCGGTCAAGGACTCGCGCATTTGCTCGCTGGCCCGTGCGAACGACCGCGATATCTCGCGCGCTGCCGAGGCGCTCAAGCCTGCCGGCCAGTTCCGTATCCATACGTTCATCGCCACATCGGCGTTGCACATGGAGAAGAAGCTGCGCATGTCGCCGGATCAGGTGTACGAGCAGGCACGCCTGGCGGTGCGCTTCGCGCGCCAGTTCACCGACGACATCGAGTTCTCGCCGGAAGATGGCAGCCGCTCCGACATGGATTTCCTGTGCCGCGTGCTGGAAGGCGTGATCGCCGAAGGTGCAACCACCATCAACCTGCCGGATACGGTGGGCTACGCGGTGCCGGAAGGTTATGCCGCGCTGATCCGCTCGGTGCGCGAGCGCATCCCGAATTCCGACAAGGCGGTCTGGTCGGTGCATTGCCATAACGACCTTGGCATGGCGGTCGCGAACTCCCTCGCCGCTGTCAAATTGGGCGGCGCGCGCCAGATCGAATGCACGATCAACGGCCTGGGCGAGCGTGCCGGCAACACCAGCCTCGAAGAGGTGGTGATGGCCGTGAAGACGCGTCGCGACTACTTCAACCTCGACGTTGGCGTCGATACCACGCAGATCGTGCCGGCGTCCAAGCTGGTCTCGCAGATCACCGGTTTCGTCGTTCAGCCGAACAAGGCTGTCGTGGGCGCCAATGCGTTCGCGCACGCTTCGGGCATCCACCAGGATGGCGTGCTCAAGGCGCGCGACACGTACGAAATCATGCGCGCCGAAGACGTGGGCTGGACGGCCAACAAGATCGTTCTGGGCAAACTCTCGGGTCGCAACGCGTTCAAGCAGCGTCTGCAGGAATTGGGCATCGAGCTGGATTCGGAAGCTGAACTGAACGCAGCCTTCACCCGCTTCAAGGAGCTGGCCGATCAGAAGGCCGAGATCTTCGACGAGGACATCGTCGCCATCGTTTCGAACGAAGCACAGCACAGCGAGGGCGAGCACTTCCGTTTTGTGTCGCTGGCCCAGCGTTCGGAAACCGGCGAGCGTCCGCACGCACGCGTCGTCTTCGTTGCGGACGGCAAGGAAGTGACGGGCGAGGCGGAGGGCAATGGCCCGGTTGACGCCACGCTGAATGCGATTGAGAGCAAGGTCGCTAGCGGCGCTGAGCAACTGCTGTATTCGGTTAACGCCATCACGACAGGCACGCAGGCACAGGGTGAAGTGACGGTGCGGCTGTCCAAGTCGGGCCGCATCGTCAACGGTGTGGGTACCGATCCGGACATCGTCGCGGCTTCGGCCAAGGCTTACCTTGCCGCGCTGAACAAGTTGCAGGACAAGAGCAGCGAAAAACTCAACCCGCAGATCTGATCTCGGGTACTACCAACACACGCAGGAGTCAGCCCAGACCCCAACACGATCACTACTGAGCGCGCAACCGGTTATCCACCGGAACGCGAAGCGGGTGCGGCGGCACCGGACACGTCAGGAGCGTGCGCCATGCCAGCCGTCTTTGAGAGCCATGTTTGTGCGATCCACGACATGGCCGACCCGAATGTCCGCGCCAGGCGACGCGCCTCGCGTGGATGTTGCCGTTCTGGCGTTGAGCGCTCGCTTACCGGCTCGAATCGTGATCGTGGTCGTACATCGGGGCCGGGCTGACTTGCGTGAGCCGCACGATACCGTCGCGGTCGAAATAGAAGTTCATCAACGAAGGCCACACACCCTCGTGCCTGAAGCGGTAGGACCACACCTGCCGATCCATCAGCCGGAAATAGGCGGTTTCCTCGGGCTTGCCGAACGTTTGCAGTACATCATTCTGCGTCGCCGTGCCGACACGGATCTGCGCAAAGTCCATCGTGGTCAGAATTTGCCGGAACGAGACGAGCTTGCCACTCGCATCGAAGTCCGCGGCATACGTGAATTGACCATAGGGCTGCGTCGGATATAGCCAGCGCATGCCGCCATCCGCATGCGGATATCGCTCGGGTGGTTTGCCAAAGCGTGCCTCCACGGCAGAAGCGGGTTGGCCGAGCAGTGCTTCGCCTGTTTGCACGGGCGCCAGCACGGTGCACGCGCACATTGATATCAGCGTTACAGCGAGAAGCGCAGCGCTCCCCCACGTCGATCGAATGTTCACAATGGTTCTCCCGAGGTTTTCAGTGTAGGAGCCCGAGCGAGTGGCGCTGGCTTGTGTCGACATGCAGCGGCGCTTTACCATCCGCGCTTCACGGAGATTTTCCATGGTGTTTCGTTGGTTTGTGGCCGCGCTGGCGGCTGTGGGGGTGTGTGGCGCGGCGGCTGCCCAGCCTGAAGCCGCACCGATCCGGTTGGCGCTGATTGAAGGGTTGTCGGGCCCATTTGCCAATGCTGGCGAGGCAGTGGATCGCAATCTGCGCATGGCCATTGAGGATGTGAATGCGCGCGGCGGTGTGAAGTTGCCCGATGGCCGCCATCCGCTCGCGCTCGTGCGATTCGATAGCAAGAACGCCGTCGACGAATCGTTGCTGCAATTGCAGGCTGCCACGGATGCGGGTATCCATTTCGTTCTGCAGGGCAACAGTTCGGCGGCCGCGGCAGCATTGTCGACGTCGATTTCGCGCTACAACGACCGTCATCCAGGCGCGCGGGTGCTGTTTCTGAACTACGCCGCCGTCGATCCGGCGCTGACCAACGAGGCATGCAGCTTCTGGCATTTCCGCTTCGATGCGTCGGCCGACATGCGCATGCACGCGCTGACGGAAGTGATCCGCACGGACAAGGCCATCAAAAAGGTCTACCTGATTGGGCAGGACTACACGTTCGGTCGCCAAGTGGCGCAATTGGCGCGTCAGCAGTTGAGCGAAAAGCGGCCGGACGTGACGATCGTTGGCGAGGTTCTGCACCCGATCGGCAAGGTGAAGGACTTTGCGCCGTATGTGGCGCGCATTGCCGCGTCGGGTGCGGATACGGTTATCACCGGCAACTGGGGTAACGATCTGACCTTACTGGTCAAGGCCGCCCGGGATGCCGAGCTCAAGGCGCGCTTCTTTACGTTCTACGGCAACTCGCTCGGCGCACCCGGCGCGATGGGCGAAGCAGGTGTCGGTCGTGTAGTGGCGGTGGCGGAGTGGCACCCGAACCTGGGTGGCGCCAAGTCCGATGCGTTCTACAAGGCCTTCCGCGCCCGTTACCCGTCGCCCGCCGACGATTACCCGCTGCTGCGCGACCAGATGATGGTCGACATGCTGGCCGCGGCCATAGAGCGGGCGGGTACCACGGAAGCTACCGCGGTGGCACGTGCGCTGGAAGGCGCATCACTCGACAACGGCTTCCATCGCATCACGCTGCGGGCGGAGGATCACCAGGCAATCCAACCGCTTATCGTCACGCAGATGGAGCGAGCGGGTACGCTTGGTGTGCCCTTCGATATTGAGGGCTCCGACTACGGTTTTCGTACGCTTAAAGTGATTCCTGCTTCGCAAACCGCTTTGCCTACGATCTGCAAAATGGTGCGCTATTGAGCGGGATGACACAGAACTGTCGTCCGGGCGGCGTTCTGGGCTATAATCGCGGTCTTGCTGTCCGGACCGGTTTCGGATGGGGCGGTAAGATCATTGTTCAACACGGCACCAACGGCGGCTATTCAGGCGCTGCAGTGTCCGCAAGTCAAAGGAATCAAAATGTCCGTCGCTGACATCAAGAAGCAAGACATCGTCAAAGATAACGGCCGCAGCGCCAACGACACGGGTAGCCCGGAAGTGCAAGTTGCACTGCTGACCGCCCGCATCAACGAACTGCAGCCGCACTTCAAGGCGCACATGAAGGATCACCACAGCCGTCGCGGTCTGCTCCGCATGGTGAGCCGTCGTCGCCGTCTGCTGGACTACCTCAAGAGCAAGGACGCTGACCGTTACACCGCGCTGGTGGCGAAGCTGGGTCTGCGTAAGTAATGGTGGGTATCACGCACTGCGCGTGATGAAAAGTGCCTGCGTCAGCGTGCTGATGCAGGCATTTTGTTTTTGGCGGCCGCGTTTGTGGCCGCGCCGGGCAACCGGCGACTGATGGCAGCCGGCCAGTTCAAAATGAAGCGGCTGTCATGGACCGGAGGCGGCAGGAAGCAGGACCTTGTGTCATTCCAGCGCGGCGTTGATGCCAGCGTTGCACTGGAATGGCATAAAACACACCTCTGCAACCGCACCGTCTTCCGGAACGTGTTTGTCGCGGCGTAATGAAATCGACTTTGAATCGTCGGTGCCGCGAATACCGAACAGGAGAAAACATGTTCAACAAGATCGTCAAAGAATTCCAATGGGGCGGCCATAAGGTCCGCATGGAAACGGGTGAGATCGCCCGCCAGGCGAGCGGCGCTGTGTTGCTCGACATGGACGACACCGTCGTGCTCGCTACCGTTGTGGGTGCCAAGAACCCGAAGCCGGGTCAAGACTTCTTCCCGCTGACCGTCGATTACCTTGAGAAGACCTACGCTGCCGGCAAGATTCCGGGTGGCTTCTTCAAGCGTGAAGGCCGTCCGTCGGAAAACGAAACGCTGACCTCGCGCCTGATCGATCGCCCGCTGCGTCCGCTGTTCCCGGAAGGCTTCTACAACGAAGTTCAGGTCGTCATCCACGTGCTGTCGATCAACCCGGAAGTGCCGGCCGATATCCCTGCGCTGGTCGCTGCTTCGGCTGCGCTGGCTGTGTCGGGTCTGCCGTTCAACGGCCCGGTGGGCGCTGCCCGCGTGGGTTACAAGGATGGCCAGTACCTGCTGAACCCGAATCGTGCCCAACTCGCGCATTCGGATCTGGACCTGGTTGTGGCCGGTACCGAGCGTGCCGTGCTGATGGTCGAATCCGAAGCGCAGCAACTGTCGGAAGAAGTCATGCTGGGCGCCGTCGTGTACGGCCACGAGCAAATGCAGATCGCCATCAACGCGATCCACGAGCTGGTGCGCGACGGCGGCAAGCCTGAGTGGGATTGGCAAGCGGCTCCGAAGAACGAAACGCTGACCGCCAAGGTTTCCGAGCTGGCCCTGGCCGATCTGCAAGCCGCTTACCAACTGCGCCAGAAGTCGGCCCGCAGCCAGAAGCTGAAGGAAGTCTACAAGTCGGTTGCCGCCAAGCTGGCCGAAGCCGGCGTGGAAGCCGACGGCGTGGAAATCGACAATATCCTGTTTGAGTTGGAAGCGAAGATCGTGCGCGGCCAGATCCTGAACGGCGAACCGCGTATCGACGGCCGCGACACCCGTACGGTTCGCCCGATCGAGATCCGTTCGTCGGTGCTGCCGCGTGCGCACGGCTCGGCCCTGTTTACGCGCGGTGAAACGCAAGCGCTGGTGGTGGCCACCCTGGGCACCAAGAGCGACGAGCAGATCATCGACGCGCTGCAAGGCGAGTATCGTGACCGCTTCATGCTTCACTACAACATGCCGCCGTTTGCCACGGGTGAAACCGGCCGCGTGGGCAGCCCGAAGCGCCGCGAAGTGGGCCACGGCCGTCTGGCCAAGCGTGCGCTGATTCCGGTGCTGCCGAAGGACGATGAATTCGCTTACACGATTCGTCTGGTGTCGGAAATCACCGAGTCGAACGGTTCGTCGTCGATGGCTTCGGTGTGCGGCGGCTCGTTGTCGCTGATGGACGCTGGCGTGCCCATCAAGGCGCACGTGGCCGGCGTGGCCATGGGCCTGATCCTGGAAGGCAACAAGTTCGCCGTGCTGACCGACATCCTGGGTGACGAAGATCACCTGGGTGACATGGACTTCAAGGTTGCTGGTACCGACGCTGGTATCACCGCGCTGCAGATGGACATCAAGGTGCAGGGCATCACCAAGGAAATCATGCAGGTGGCACTGGCGCAAGCCAAGGAAGGCCGTCTGCACATCCTGGGCAAGATGCAGGCTGCCATGGGCGGCGCACGCACCGAGCTGTCGGAGCACGCTCCGCGCATGATCACCGTCAAGATCAATCCGGAGAAGATCCGCGACGTGATCGGCAAGGGCGGTTCGACCATCCAGGCGCTGACCAAGGAAACCGGCTGCACGATCGACATCCAGGAAGACGGCACGATCACCATCGCGTCGACGTCGTCTGAAGGCATGGCTGAAGCCAAGCGCCGCATCGAAGGCATCACGGCAGAAGCCGAAGTGGGCAAGATCTACAACGGCACCGTGCTCAAGCTGCTGGACTTTGGCGCGATCGTGAACATCCTGCCGGGCAAGGACGGTCTGCTGCACATCTCGGAAATCGCCAACGAGCGCGTGAACCAGGTTTCCGACTATGTGAAGGAAGGCCAGGCTGTGCGCGTGAAGCTGCTGAGCACCGACGAGAAGGGTCGCATGCGTCTGTCGATCAAGGCTGCCAAGGCTGAGGAAGGCGACGTGCCGGCTGCGGCACCGCAAGCACCGGGTGCTGGCGACGCTGCCTCGCAACAGCAGCAGCAACAACAGCAGTAAGCGAGCGGTTTTCGCCAAGAAAAACGGCTGGACGATGTCCAGCCGTTTTTTTGTTTACACTGCGTCGCGAGTTCCCCTCCCGTTGTCTCTTCGCGCCCCATCATGAGCCGCCTGTTCGAGCAAAACCGCATCGCTATAGTCTGGGATTTCGACAAGACACTGATCCCGCGCTACATGCAAGTGCCGCTGTTCGATCGCTTCAACATCGCCGAGCAGGCTTTCTGGGACGAAGTGGCCGCGGGCTCGCGCGAAATCGAATCACGCGGCCAGAAGGTCAACCACGAAACGTTCTACCTCAATGTGCTGTTGCGCCATGTGCGCGACGGCCGCATGGGCGGTCTCGACAACGCCACGCTGCGCGAACTGGGCGCCGAACTCGAATTCTTTCCCGGTGTGACCGATTTCTTCGAGCGCAGCAAAGCGTGGGTGCGCGACAACGCTGCCTACCAGGCGTTCGACATCAAGCTCGAACACTACATCGTCAGCACGGGCCTGACGGAGATGATCAAGGGCTCGCCTATCGCTCCATACATCGATGGCGTGTGGGGCTGCGAATTCCTGGAAGCGCCTGACAGAAGCGCGGACGGCCGGCGGGTCATCTCGGAAGTCATCTACGCCATCGACAACACCACCAAGACGCGCGCGCTGTTCGAGATCAACAAGGGTGTCAACAAGCACCCGGAAGCCGTGAGTGTGAATTCGTCGATTGCCGAGGACGAGCGCCGCGTGCCGTTCGCCAACATGATCTACGTGGCTGATGGGCCAAGTGATATTCCGGCGTTTTCTGTCGCGCGCAAGGGTGGTGGCCGCACCTATGCGGTCTACAACCCCGAGAGCCCTCGCTCGTTCGAGCAGGCCGACAACTTGCGTGCCGATGATCGCGTCGACATGCTGGGCCCGGCCGACTATCGGGCCGGCTCGCCGACGGAGATGTGGCTGAAGTTGCATATCGGCAAGATCGCCGATGGCATCGTTCACGGCAAACAAGAAATCATGCGCGAAACCACGCGCGGCATTCCGCAGCACTTTGTCGAACCGAAGCGTAGCGTCTCGTAACGCGCGCGCAGCGTCGTAACCCTCATCGATCCGATTCCCATGAAAGCGATTGAAATCACCCAATACGGTGGCCCTGAAGTCCTGAAGCTTGGCGAGCGCCCAATGCCGGAGGCAAAGTCCGGCGAGGTGCTAATCCGTGTGCGTGCAGCGGGCGTGAACCGGCCCGATGTGTTCCAGCGCACGGGAAACTATCCGGTGCCGCCGGGCGCCTCCGATATTCCAGGGCTTGAAGTTGCTGGCGAGATCGTCAGTGGCGATCTGGCGCACGCCGATAATCGCTACGGCCTGAAGGTGGGCGATCGCGTCTGCGCGCTGGTGCAAGGCGGCGGCTATGCCGAGTTCTGCACAGCGCCGCTGGGCCAAGTGCTGCCTGTGCCGGCCGGCTTGTCCGATGTCGAAGCCGCTGCATTGCCCGAAAACTATTTCACCGTGTGGTCGAATGTGTTCGACCGCGGCTTGCTGGGGAAGGGCGCGCATGGCGCCGATGAAACGCTGCTCGTGCAGGGCGGCTCCAGCGGCATCGGCACGACCGCGATTCAGATCGCCTCTGCATTGGGTTACCGCGTGTTCGCCACCGCGGGCAGCGCCGACAAGTGCAAGGCCTGTATCGACCTCGGGGCCACGCGCGCCATCAACTACAAGACCGAAGATTTCGTCGAGATCGTCAAGGCCGAGACAGGGCGCGGCGCCGATGTGGTGCTCGACATGGTCGGCGGCAGCTATGTTGGGCGCGAGATTGCCTGCACCGCCGATGACGGCCGCATCGTATTGATCGCGTTGCTCGGGGGCGCCAAAGCCGAGGTGCCCTTGGGTGATATCCTGCGCCGCCGCATTACGCTGACCGGCTCGACGTTGCGCCCGCGTCCGGTTGCATTCAAAGCGGCCATCGCGGCCAATCTGTATGAAACGGTCTGGCCGTTGCTGGCCTCGGGGCGCATCAAGCCGGTCATCCACGAGGTCATGCCAGCCGCGCAAGCGGCGCAGGCGCACGCGTCGATGGAATCGAGCGCCCATATCGGCAAGATCATGTTGGTTTGGGATTGATTCCAAGACGTCAAAATTGACCCTGTTTTTGCCGCCACGGTAGAATGCCAGGTTTATTTGACAGTCGACCGGGCAAAACGTGAACGCAAGACCGAAGCTGGTGGTGGGCAACTGGAAGCTGCATGGCAGCCTGAGCGCGAACGCCGCGCTGCTTGAACAGATCAAGGCGGCAGGCAAAACCAACGCCACGCTGGCCGTATGTGCGCCATTCCCGTACCTGGCGCAGTGCCAGTCCTTGCTCGCCGGTTCAGCGGTGGGCTGGGGTGCACAGGATGTGTCGGCCGAAACGCGAGGCGCCTTTACCGGCGAGGTGGCGGCGTCGATGTTGTCAGAATTCGGCTGCGGCTACGTGATTGTCGGTCACTCAGAGCGTCGCTCGTACCACGGCGAAACCGACGCGCAAGTGGCGACCAAGGCGCTGCGTGCACTGGAACATGGCATCACCCCGATCGTCTGTGTGGGCGAAACGCTCGCGCAGCGCGAAGCTGGTGAGACCGAGCACGTGGTCGCCCGCCAACTGGATGCGGTGCTGGAAGCGCTGTCGGTTGAGCAACTGGGTCGTATCGTCGTGGCGTATGAGCCGGTTTGGGCAATCGGCACGGGCAAGACGGCAACCAGCGAGCAGGCGCAGGCTGTGCACGCATTCCTGCGCGCCCGTGTTGCTGCTCGCGACGCAGGTGTGGCGCAGCGCCTGGCGATTCTGTACGGCGGCAGCGTCAAGCCGGACAATGCCGGCGAGTTGTTTGCAATGGCGGACATCGATGGCGGCCTGATCGGCGGCGCATCGCTGAAGGCAGAAGATTTCCTGGCGATTGGTCGCGCATAAACGACGGATCGAGTCGCCATGTTACGCATGTGCGACTGCAACATATTATTGAGAGAAACGAAATGGCAATTCTGAAGACTCTGCTGCTGGTGGCGCAAATTCTGAGCGCGCTCGGCGTGATCGGCCTGGTGCTTTTGCAGCACGGCAAGGGTGCGGACGTGGGAGCGGCGTTTGGCTCCGGCGCATCGGGTAGCCTGTTTGGTGCCACCGGCTCGGCAAACTTCCTGTCGCGCACGACGGCCGTGCTGGCCACCGTGTTCTTTATTGCCACGCTGGCGCTGACGCTGATCGGCACCAACAAGGGCAGCGTGTCGGCAGGTGTGATGGGTTCGGTCGCGCCTGTTGCGTCCACGGCCTCGGCCCCGGCCGCTTCGGCTCCTGCTGCCGCTCCGGGCGCTGCTTCGGCCCCGGCTGTGCCCAAGTAATTTGATGTAATGACCGCGGCATGCCGTTGAGGTTTTCCGGCGTGTCGCGAGGCATAAGATTTTTGTTTGTGCATTGAACAAAAGCGTTGCTTTGCGGTAGAATGCAAGGCTTGAAACAACGCGGGGAACGGCAAGGACGTTAAGTCTCAACCGGCTTCCTGATAAAGTTTCTTCCCCCAGCCGACGTGGTGAAATTGGTAGACACGCTATCTTGAGGGGGTAGTGGCGAAAGCTGTGCGAGTTCGAGTCTCGCCGTCGGCACCAATCAAATTCGGGGTCTGTTCAACGGGATGTTCCGCGCAGGCCCCTCCGCAAGACGACGCGCAGTTGAAGCGTCGTAAGGCTGCGGACCCGGCGCCTTCGATGGGGCGACAAGGCGCCGCCTGCGGGCAGTGCTGTTGCAACCATTCAAAAAGGCGGGCGTCCCTTGAACCTCGAAGCCTATTTCCCCGTACTGTTGTTCATCGTTGTCGGCGTTGGCCTTGGCCTTGCTCTGATGACCATCGGCCGAGTCCTCGGTCCGAACAATCCCGATCCTGACAAGCTCTCGCCGTACGAGTGCGGCTTCGAAGCATTCGAAGACGCGCGCATGAAGTTCGACGTGCGCTATTACCTCATCGCCATCCTGTTCATTCTGTTCGATCTGGAGACTGCGTTCCTTTTCCCCTGGGGCGTGGCGCTGCGTGAGATCGGCTGGCCTGGGTTCTTCGCGATGGGTGTGTTTCTTCTCGAGTTTCTCGTGGGCTTCGTCTACATCTGGAAAAAAGGCGCGCTCGATTGGGAGTGATGTGAAATGGCGATCGAAGGCGTACTCAATGAAGGCTTTGTCACGACCACCGCTGACAAGCTGATCAACTGGACCCGTACTGGGTCCCTCTGGCCGATGACATTCGGCTTGGCCTGCTGTGCTGTCGAAATGATGCACGCCGGCGCATCGCGTTATGACCTGGACCGTTTCGGCGTGGTGTTTCGCCCGTCGCCGCGTCAGTCTGACGTGATGATCGTGGCTGGCACGCTGTGCAACAAGATGGCACCCGCGCTGCGCAAGGTGTATGACCAGATGGCCGAGCCTCGCTGGGTCATTTCGATGGGTTCATGCGCGAACGGTGGCGGTTACTACCACTACTCATATTCTGTCGTGCGCGGCTGTGATCGCATCGTGCCGGTCGACGTGTACGTGCCGGGCTGCCCGCCAACGGCTGAAGCGCTGATCTACGGCATCATCCAGCTGCAGGCCAAGATCCGCCGCACCAACACCATCGCGCGCAAGGCCTGACATGACCGACAAGCTTGCTACCCTGAAGGCCGCGCTGGAGAAGGCGCTGGGCAATCGTGTTCAAAGCCTGACCGAATCGGTCGGTGAGCTCACCCTCGTGGTGAAGGCCGCCGATTATCTCGACGTCATGCGCACGCTGCGCGACGACGCGTCGCTCAAGTTCGAACAACTGATCGATTTGTGCGGCGTCGACTATGCCGACTATGGCGACGGTGCCTGGAACGGCCCGCGTTTTGCCGCTGTGTCGCATCTGCTGTCGATTACGCACAACTGGCGTGTCCGCGTCCGCGTATTCGCGCCGGACGACGACCTGCCGGTGGTCTCTTCTGTGACAACCATCTGGAATTCGGCTGACTGGTTCGAGCGCGAAGCATTCGACCTGTTCGGCCTGGTATTCGAGGGTCACCCGGACCTGCGCCGCATTCTGACCGACTACGGCTTCATCGGCCACCCGTTCCGCAAAGACTTCCCGGTGTCGGGTTACGTTGAAATGCGCTACGACCCGGTGCAGCGCCGCGTGGTCTACCAGCCGGTAACCATCGAGCCGCGCGAGATTACGCCGCGTGTGATCCGAGAGGATCAATACGGTGGCTTAAAGCACTGACGGCACTGAAGGGCGCCCGACTATGGCAGATATCAAAAACTACACCCTGAACTTCGGTCCGCAACACCCGGCCGCACACGGCGTGCTGCGCCTGGTGCTCGAGCTGGACGGCGAAGTCATTCAACGTGCCGACCCGCACATCGGCCTGCTGCACCGCGCGACTGAAAAGCTCGCAGAGCAGAAGACCTGGATTCAGAGCGTGCCGTACATGGACCGCCTCGACTACGTGTCGATGATGGTCAATGAGCACGCCTACGTGATGGCAATCGAGCGCCTGCTTGGTCTGGAAGTGCCGCTGCGTGCGCAGTACATCCGCGTCATGTTCGACGAAATTACGCGGATCATGAACCACCTGATGTGGATCGGTTCGCACGCGCTGGACGTGGGCGCCATGGCGGTGTTCCTGTACGCCTTCCGCGAACGTGAAGACCTGTTCGATATGTACGAGGCGGTGTCGGGCGCGCGCATGCACGCAGCCTACTACCGTCCAGGCGGCGTCTACCGCGACCTGCCTGACACGATGCCGCAATACAAGGCATCCAAGGTGCGCAACGAGAAGGCCCTGGCCGCCCTGAACGAAACGCGTTCGGGTTCGCTGCTGGACTTCATTGAAGACTTCACCAGCCGCTTCCCGAAGTATGTTGATGAGTACGAAACGCTGCTGACTGACAACCGGATTTGGAAGCAGCGCCTGGTCGGTATCGGCGTGGTGACCCCCGAGCGTGCCCTTAACAAAGGCTTCTCCGGTGCGATGTTGCGCGGTTCGGGCATCGAATGGGATGTGCGCAAGAAGCAGCCGTACGAAGTGTACGACCGCGTCGATTTCGACATTCCGGTTGGCGTGAACGGCGATTGCTACGACCGTTATCTGGTGCGCGTGGAAGAAATGCGCCAAAGCAATCGCATCATTCGTCAGTGCATCGAGTGGCTGCGCAAAAACCCGGGTCCGGTGATCACGGATAACCACAAGGTCGCGCCGCCGTCGCGCGTGGACATGAAGACCAACATGGAAGAGCTGATTCACCACTTCAAGCTCTTCACGGAAGGTATGCACGTGCCCGAAGGCGAAGCGTATGCCGCCGTTGAGCACCCGAAGGGCGAGTTCGGCATCTATGCAATCTCCGACGGCGCCAACAAGCCGTACCGTCTGAAGATCCGCGCGCCGGGCTTCGTTCATCTGGCCGCGCTCGACGAAATGGCGAAGGGTCACATGATTGCCGATGCGGTGACGATCATCGGTACGCAAGACATTGTGTTTGGCGAGATCGACCGCTGAACCCAAGAAACAACGGTTTGACGCGCAGGCAAGCGCGGCTGTGAAACGAGGACGCGCGCCGGGGTATGGCTGCTAGGTAGCACGCCCCGCGTCCCGCACCAATCGCAACGAACATGCTATCAGCAGAAGCTCTCAAGGAAATCGACCGGGCGGTCGCGAAATATCCCGCCGACCAGAAGCAGTCCGCCGTGATGGCGGCGCTGGCGGTCGCGCAGAGCGAGAAAGGCTGGGTCTCGCCCGAAGTCATGCAGTTCGTGGCCGAGTACCTCGAAATGCCGCCGGTGTGGGTCGAGGAAGTGGCGTCGTTCTACAACATGTACGACACCAAGCCGGTGGGCCGCTTCAAGCTGTCGGTGTGCACGAACTTGCCGTGCGCGTTGTCGGGTGGCGAGCGCGCGGCCGATTACCTGAAAAAGAAGCTCGGCATCGGTTTCAACGAAACCACGGCCGACGGCAACTTCACGCTGAAAGAAGGCGAGTGCATGGGCGCGTGCGGTGATGCGCCGGTCATGATCGTCAACAACACCCACATGTGCAGCTTCATGAGCAACGAGAAGCTCGACGCGCTGATCGCTGACCTCCAGTCGAAGGCGCCGACCACCGGAGCAGGCAAGTAAATGACCTCTCTGCACGATCGACATATCCAGCCGTTGATTCTCGCCGGCTTGAACGGCGACAACTGGCACCTCGAAGATTACGTCAAGCGCGGCGGCTATCAACAGCTCAAGCGCATCCTCACCGAGAAGATCACCCCCGAACAGGTCATTGCTGACGTGAAAGCGTCAGGCCTGCGCGGCCGTGGCGGTGCAGGTTTCCCGACCGGCTTGAAGTGGAGCTTCATGCCGCGCCAGTTCCCGGGCCAGAAGTATCTGGTCTGCAACACGGACGAAGGCGAACCGGGTACGTTCAAAGATCGCGACATCATCCGTTACAACCCGCACGCGCTGATCGAAGGCATGGCCATCGGCGGCTACGCGATGGGCATTACCGTGGGCTACAACTACATCCACGGCGAGATCTGGAACGAATACAAGATTTTTGAGCAGGCGCTTGAAGAGGCACGGGCCGCGGGCTTCCTCGGTGACAACATCCTGGGTTCCGGCTTCAACTTCCAGCTGCATGCGCACCATGGCTATGGCGCGTACATCTGCGGCGAAGAGACCGCGCTGCTCGAGTCGCTGGAAGGCAAGAAGGGCCAGCCGCGCTTCAAGCCGCCGTTCCCGGCGAGCTTTGGCCTGTACGGCAAGCCGACCACCATCAACAACACCGAAACCTTTGCCGCTGTGCCGTTCCTGCTGGCCATCGGTCCGGACAATTATCTGAAGATGGGCAAGCCGAACAACGGCGGCTCAAAGATCTTCTCGGTGTCTGGCGACGTGGAGCGTCCGGGCAACTATGAGATTCCGCTCGGCACGCCGTTCTCCAAACTGTTGGAGCTGGCCGGCGGCATGCGCGGCGGCAAGAAACTCAAGGCGGTCATCCCGGGTGGCTCGTCGGCGCCGGTGGTGCCGGCCGACCTGATGATGGCCTCCGACATGGACTACGACTCGATCGCCAAGGCGGGCTCGATGCTGGGCTCGGGCGCCGTCATCGTGATGGACGAAACGCGCTGCATGGTGAAGTCGCTGCTGCGCCTGTCGTACTTCTATTTCGAAGAGTCGTGCGGCCAGTGCACGCCGTGCCGCGAAGGCACCGGCTGGCTGTACCGTGTGGTCGACCGCATCGAGCACGGCAAGGGCCGCCAGGAAGACCTGGACCTGCTGAACAACGTGGCAGAAAACATCATGGGCCGGACCATCTGCGCGCTCGGCGATGCCGCTGCGATGCCGGTCCGCGGCATGCTCAAGCACTACTGGGATGAGTTCGCGTATCACGTCGAACACAAGCAGTGCATGGTGCCCACCTACATTTAAGCGTGGCAGAACATGGTTGAAATCGAAATCGATGGCAAGAAGGTTGAGGTTGCCGAAGGCAGCCTGGTGATGGAGGCTGCTCGCCAGACGGGCACCTACATTCCTCACTTCTGCTATCACCGCAAACTGTCGGTCGCGGCCAACTGCCGGATGTGCCTGGTCGAGGTCGAGAAGGCGCCCAAGGCGCTGCCGGCCTGCGCCACGCCCGTCACCGCGGGTATGAAGGTCTTCACCAACTCCGAGAAGGCGGTGAAGGCACAGAAGTCCGTGATGGAATTCCTGCTGATCAACCACCCGCTGGATTGCCCGATCTGCGACCAGGGTGGCGAGTGCCAGTTGCAGGACTTGGCCGTGGGCTACGGCAAGTCGGAATCGCGCTACCAGGAAGAAAAGCGTGTGGTGTTCCACAAGAACGTGGGCCCGCTGATCTCCATGGAAGAGATGACGCGCTGCATTCACTGCACGCGTTGCGTCCGCTTCGGTCAGGAAATTGCCGGCGTGATGGAACTGGGCATGCTCAATCGTGGCGAGCATTCCGAGATCACGACGTTCGTCGGTCAGACTGTTGATTCCGAATTGTCGGGCAACATGATCGATCTGTGCCCCGTTGGCGCGCTGACCAGCAAGCCGTTCCGCTATTCGGCCCGTACGTGGGAGCTGGCACGCCGCAAGTCGGTGTCGCCGCACGATGGCCTCGGCGCCAACGTGATTGTCCAGACCAAGAACCAGCGCGTGATGCGTGTTCTGCCGCTGGACAACGAAGCCATCAATGAATGCTGGCTGTCCGACAAGGACCGCTTCGCCTATGAAGGCGTGAACAGCGACGATCGTCTGACGCAGCCGATGCTCAAGCAAGGCGGTCAGTGGAAAGCTGTCGACTGGACCACGGCACTGGAATACGTTGCCAACGGCCTGAACGAAATCAAGCGTGACCATGGCGCTGAGCAGATCGGTGCATTGGCCAGCCCCCACAGCACGCTGGAAGAGCTGTTCTTGCTGCAAAAGCTGGTGCGTGGCATTGGCAGCGACAACGTCGATTTCCGTCTGCGTCAATCCGATTTCTCGGTCAAGCCGACGGGCGCCCCGTGGCTCGGCATGCCGATCGCCGACGTGTCGCTGCTGCAGCGCACGCTGGTGGTGGGCGCGTTCCTGCGCAAGGATCATCCGTTGCTGGCCGCGCGCTTGCGGCAGGCAGGCAAGAAGGGTGGTCAACTGAATGTGATCGGCGCCGGCGGCGAAGACCTTCTGATGCCCGCCACGCAACTGTTGGGCGCGCCGTCGCAATGGCTGTCGCTGCTGTCGCAAGTGGCGGTGGCCGTGGCTGCTGCCAACAACGTTGCGCGTCCGGGCGGGACCGATGGCATCGAAGCCGGTGACGTTGCTAAGCGCATCGCCGCAAGTCTCGCGTCGGGCGAACGCAAGTCGGTGTTCCTCGGCAACGCTGCTGTAGCGCATCCGCAATTCTCGCAATTGCATGCGCTGGCTCAGTGGGTTGCGCAGCAAACCGGTGCGACGCTGGGCTTCCTGACGGAAGCGGCCAACACCGTCGGTGGCTACATTGCTGGTGCGCTGCCGCAAGGCAATGGCCTCGATGCCGCCGCTATGCTGGCGCAGCCGCGCCGTGCTTACGTGCTCCTGGGCGCCGAACCCGAATTCGATAGCGCGAATCCCGTGCAGGCTCGTGCGGCACTGGATCAGGCTGACACGGTGATCGTGTTGGCGCCGTTTGCCTCTCGCGCTGCACTCGAATACGCCGACGTGCTGCTGCCGACGGCGCCGTTCACGGAAACCTCGGGCACCTTCGTCAACTGCGAAGGCCTGCCGCAAAGCTTCAACGGCGTTGTGCGCAGCCTGGGTGATTCGCGCCCGGCGTGGAAGGTCCTGCGCGTGCTGGGCAACCTGCTGAACGTGTCGGGCTTCGAATACGACAGCTCGGAAGTGGTGCGCGACGAAGTGTTGACCAAGCCGGTCACCGATCGTTTGTCGAATACGACGATCGCGCAGACCACCGTTCCCGCTGCCTCCGCTGCCGGCATCGAACGTCTGGCCGATGTGCCGATTTATCACGCCGATCCGATCGTACGCCGCGCTGGTTCGCTGCAGCTGACGGCCGCAGCACGCGCAGCAATGCGCGCTGGCTTGCCGGCTGACCTCTATGCGCAACTCGGCCTTGTCGATGGTGACGCCGTGCGCGTGACGCAGGGGCAGCGCAGTGTGGTGCTGCCGGCCGTGCTGGACAAGTCGCTGGCTTCCGGTGTGATCCGCGTGTCCGCCGCCACCGAGGCTTCGGCACAACTGGGTGCCATGTTCGGCGCGGTAAGCGTTGAGAAGGTTGAATCGTCCGCGCTGGCGGCTACGGTGTAAGGGTCAACATGATCGAGTCGATTACTTCTTTCGGTACCGCCACCTTCGGTGGGTGGTGGCCGCTGATCTGGACGCTGGTCCGCGCGGTCTGCATCATTCTGCCGCTGCTGCTGTGCGTAGCCTACCTGATCTTGTGGGAGCGCAAGCTCATCGGCTGGATGCACGTGCGTCTGGGCCCGAACCGCGTGGGCCCGATGGGTCTGCTGCAGCCGATTGCCGACGTGCTCAAGCTGCTGCTCAAGGAAGTCATGGTGCCGAGCGCGGTCAGCCGCGGCATGTACATCATCGCGCCGCTGATGGTGCTGATGCCCGCCGTGGCGATCTGGGCGGTGATCCCGTTCCAGGCCGAAGCCATGGTGTCGAACATCAACGCCGGCTTGCTGTACGTGATGGCGATCAGCTCGGTGGGCGTGTACGGCGTGATCCTGGCCGGCTGGGCTTCGAACTCCAAGTACGCATTCCTGGGTGCGATGCGTGCCTCGGCGCAGATGATTTCGTACGAAATCGCCATGGGCTTCGCGCTCGTGACGGTGCTGATGGTGACGGGCAGCCTGAATCTGTCGGACATCGTCAACTCGCAGAACCGCGGTTTCTTTGCTGGCCACGGCATCAATATCCTCTCGTGGAACTGGTTGCCGCTGCTGCCGATGTTTGGCGTCTACTTCATCTCGGGTGTGGCAGAAACCAACCGCCACCCGTTCGACGTGGTGGAAGGCGAATCGGAAATCGTGGCTGGCCACATGATCGAATACTCGGGCATGGCGTTCGCGCTGTTCTTCCTGGCCGAGTACATCAACATGATCGTGATCTCAGCGCTGACGGCAACGCTGTTCCTGGGCGGCTGGGCCTCGCCGATTGATGCACCGGTTCTCAACTGGATTCCGGGCTTCTTCTGGCTGCTCATCAAGGTTTTCCTGCTGCTGTCGGTGTTCATCTGGCTGCGTGCATCGTTCCCGCGTTATCGCTATGACCAGATCATGCGTCTGGGCTGGAAGATCTTCATTCCGCTCACTGTGGGCTGGCTTGTCGTCGTCGCCATCTGGTTGGTGTCGCCGTGGAACATCTGGAAGTAACGGGACAATAGGAAGGCACCATGTTGCTTGCCATCAAGGAATTCTTTAACAGCCTGCTCCTGAAGGAACTCTTCAAGGGGCTGGCGCTGACCGGGCGCTACCTGTTTGCGCGCAAGATCACTGTTCTCTTTCCGGAAGAGAAGACGCCGCTGTCGCCGCGCTTCCGCGGTTTGCATGCACTGCGTCGCTATCCGAACGGCGAGGAGCGTTGCATCGCTTGCAAGCTGTGCGAGGCCGTATGCCCGGCTCTGGCCATCACGATCGAGTCAGACCAGCGCGACGACGGCACTCGCCGCACCACGCGCTACGACATCGACCTGACCAAGTGTATTTTCTGCGGCTTCTGCGAAGAGGCTTGCCCGGTGGACGCCATCGTCGAGACGCACATCCTGGAATACCACGGTGAAAAGCGCGGCGACCTGTATTTCACCAAAGACATGCTGCTGGCCGTGGGTGATCGCTTCGAGCCGGAAATTGCGGCCAATAAGGCGGCCGACGCAAAGTACCGCTGATTCAGAACGTCCGCCGTGCGGTTGGCGGGCGGTGCAGTTGACATCCCGGTTGGACAACGGCTCTTTGAGAGCCAACCAGTTGCGGTGGCGGTACGCCATCGCGGCTTTGGACAAGCGCGTGCCGCAAAACGGCCCGTGCCAGGATCATGGAAATCACGACGATCATCTTCTACTGTTTCGCGCTCGTGCTGGTGCTCGCAGCGCTGAAGGTCATCACCGCGAAGAACCCGGTGCACGCGGCGCTGTTCCTCGTGCTCTCGTTCTTTACCGCGGCGGCGATCTGGATGCTGCTCAAGGCGGAGTTCCTCGCCATCACGCTGGTGCTGGTCTACGTTGGGGCAGTGATGGTGCTGTTCCTGTTCGTGGTGATGATGATCGATATCGACATCGAGCACTTGCGACGCGATTTTTGGACGTACGTGCCAATGGCAGCGTTCGTGGGCGTGGTCATCATCCTCGAAATGGCCGTCGTGCTGACCAAAACCTTCATGGGGCGCGTACAGCCCGTGCAGGAGTTGCCGAAAGGCTTTACCGGTCCGAACACGCAGGCGCTCGGGAAGCTCATCTACACCGATTACATCTATGCCTTTGAAGTCGCTGGCGCAGTGCTGCTGCTGGCGATTGTCGCGGCCGTGGCCTTGACCGCCCGTCGCCGCAAGGACACCAAAGCCCAGAACGTGTCTGATCAAATCCGCGTGAAGCGCAAGGACCGTGTGCGTCTGGTCTCGATGCCGTCTGAAAAGTCGGCTGGCGCAGCTTCGGCTGAATCCAAGAGCTGAGCCCCGGGAGAACCCATATGTCTTCGCTATCCCTTGCCCATTACCTCGTGCTCGGCGCGGTGCTGTTTGCCATCAGCATCGTCGGCATCTTCCTGAACCGCAAGAACGTCATCGTGCTGCTGATGGCGATCGAATTGATGCTGCTGGCGGTCAACCTGAACTTCGTTGCGTTCTCCCATTACCTGGGCGATCTGGCAGGGCAGGTGTTCGTGTTTTTCATCCTGACGGTGGCCGCGGCGGAATCCGCGATCGGTCTCGCCATCCTGGTGGTGCTGTTCCGTAATCTGGACACCATCAACGTCGACGATCTGGACAGCCTGAAAGGCTGACCTCCGCATCCACCTATAAGAAGCGTTCCATGGCTACCACGCTCAATCCCAACCTGCTGCTGGCGATTCCGCTCGCGCCGCTGGCCGGCGCGGCGATCGCCGGGCTGTTCGGCACCAAGTTCTTTGGCGAGAAGATCGGCCGCACGGCATCCCACAGCGTCACCATCCTTGGTGTTGCGATCGCCTTCATTCTGTCGGCGCTGACGCTGTCCGACGTCATCAATGGCGCCGGCTACAACGGCACCGTCTATGAATGGATGACGATTGGCTCGCTGAAGATGGAAGTCGGCTTCCTCATCGATTCGCTCACGGCGATGATGATGTGCGTGGTGACCTTCGTCTCGTTGATGGTGCATATCTACACCATCGGCTACATGGCGGAAGATGACGGCTACAACCGTTTCTTCGCGTACATCTCGCTGTTCACGTTTTCGATGTTGATGCTCGTGATGAGCAACAACTTCCTGCAGCTGTTCTTCGGCTGGGAAGCTGTGGGTCTGGTGTCGTATCTGCTGATCGGCTTCTGGTTCAAGCGTCCGACGGCCATCTACGCCAACATGAAGGCGTTCCTGGTCAACCGCGTGGGCGACTTCGGCTTCGTGCTCGGTATTGGCCTTCTGCTGGCGTACAGCGGCAGCCTGAGCTATGCCGACGTGTTTGCCGCCCGCGACAACCTGGCAACGATTGGCTTCCCGGGCACCGACTGGCACATGTTGACGGTCGCTTGCATCTGCCTGTTCATCGGCGCGATGGGTAAGTCGGCGCAGTTCCCGCTGCACGTGTGGCTGCCGGACTCGATGGAAGGTCCGACCCCGATTTCTGCGCTGATTCACGCGGCCACCATGGTGACCGCCGGCATCTTCATGGTCGCGCGCATGTCGCCGCTGTTCGAGCTCTCGGACACCGCCCTGTCGTTCGTGTTGATCATCGGCGCCATCACCGCGCTGTTCATGGGCTTCCTGGGCATCATCCAGACCGACATCAAGCGTGTGGTGGCGTACTCCACGCTGTCTCAGCTGGGCTACATGACCGTCGCGCTGGGTGCGTCGGCTTATCAAGTAGCCGTGTTCCACTTGATGACGCACGCGTTTTTCAAGGCGCTGCTGTTCCTCGGCGCGGGCTCCGTCATCATCGGTATGCACCACGATCAGGACATGCGCAACATGGGCGGCCTGCGCAAGTACATGCCGATCACTTGGCTGACGTCGCTGGTGGGGTCGCTGGCGTTGATTGGCACGCCGTTCTTCGCAGGCTTCTATTCGAAGGACTCGATCATCGAAGCGGTGCGCGAATCGCACCTGCCGGGCGCTGGCTTCGCATACTGGGCGGTGCTGGCAGGCGTGTTCGTGACCGCGTTCTACTCGTTCCGCATGTACTTTCTGGTGTTCCACGGTGAAGAGCGTTTCGGCAAGGCCCACGCTCATCACGACGATCACCATGAAGAGGAAGAGGGCGACCACGATCATCACCATGGTCTGGCCCCGGGCCAAAAGCCGCACGAGTCGCCGTGGGTGGTGACGGTGCCGCTGGTCCTGCTGGCGATTCCGTCGGTCATCATCGGTGCAATGGCAATCCAGCCGATGCTGTTCGGGGAGTTCTTCAAGCACGGTGTGGTGTTCTCGGAAGTCATCTTCAATGCTGACAACCACGAGGCAATGAAGGTGTTGGCTGAAGACTTCCACGGCTGGGTCGAGATGGCGCTGCACGGCTTTACGTCGGCACCGTTCATCCTGTTGCTGGCGGGCGTCGTGTTGTCGTGGTTCTTCTACCTGAAGCGCCCGGATATCCCGGCAGCGATTGCCAAGCGTTTCTCTGGCGTCTACAAGCTGCTGGACAACAAGTACTACATGGACAAGATCAACGAGATCGTCTTTGCCAACGGTGCGATCAAGTTCGGCCGTGGCCTGTGGAAGGGCGGCGATCAGGGCGTGATCGACGGTGTTGTCGTCAACGGCAGCGCGCGTCTGGTGGGCTGGTTCGCGACTGTCGTGCGCCTGCTCCAGTCCGGCTTCATCTATGACTATGCGTTCGCGATGATCATCGGCACGGTTGGGCTGCTGACGTATTTCGTGTTCCTGGCAGGCAAATAAGGGATTACAAAAATGGTTCTGTCTTTTGCGATCTGGCTGCCGATCTTCTTCGGCGTGCTGGTGCTGGCCTCGGGCTCAGACCGCAATCCCGGTTATGTCCGCTGGATGTCGCTGATCGGCTCGCTGATCAGCTTTGTGATGACGTTGCCGCTGATCACGCGTTTCGACAAGACGACGGCTGCGATGCAGTTCGTCGAGAAGTCGTCGTGGATCGAGCGCTTCCACATCAGCTACTACCTGGGTGTCGACGGCATCTCGATGTGGTTCGTGGTGCTGACTGCATTCATTACCGTCATCGTGGTCATTGCCGCTTGGGAAGTGATCACCGAGCGTGTGGCCCAGTACATGGCCGCGTTCCTGATCCTGTCGGGTCTGATGATCGGCGTGTTTGCGTCGCTCGACGGTCTGCTGTTCTACGTGTTCTTTGAAGCCACGCTGATCCCGATGTACATCATCATCGGCGTGTGGGGCGGCCCGAACCGCGTCTATGCGGCATTCAAGTTCTTCCTGTACACGTTGCTGGGGTCGTTGCTGACGCTGGTCGCGCTGCTGTATCTGTACTTCCACAGCGGCACGTTTGAAATTCTGCAGTGGCATCAGGTCAAGCTGTCGATGAACGAGCAGATCCTGATCTTCCTCGCGTTCTTCATGGCCTTTGCCGTGAAGGTGCCGATGTGGCCGGTGCACACTTGGCTGCCGGATGCCCACGTGGAGGCGCCGACTGGTGGTTCCGTGGTGCTGGCGGCCATCATGCTGAAGCTGGGCGCCTACGGTTTCCTGCGGTTTTCGCTGCCGATCGCGCCGGATGCCAGCCATAGCCTGTCCGCGTTCATCATTGCGATCTCGCTGGTTGCTGTGATCTACATCGGCCTGGTCGCGCTGGTGCAAGCCGACATGAAGAAGCTGGTCGCATATTCGTCGATCGCCCACATGGGCTTCGTCACGCTGGGCTTCTTCATCTTCAACGAGATCGGTGTGGAGGGCGGTATCGTCCAGATGATCTCGCACGGCTTCATCTCAGGTGCAATGTTCCTGTGCATCGGCGTGCTGTACGACCGGGTGCACTCACGTCAGATCGCCGATTACGGCGGTGTGGTGAACACGATGCCGAAGTTCGCGGCGCTGTCGGTGTTCTTTGCGATGGCCAACTGCGGCCTCCCGGCAACCTCGGGTTTCGTTGGCGAATTCATGGTGATCCTGGGTTCGGTCAAATTCAATTTCTGGATTGGTCTGCTGGCCGCCACGGCGCTGATTTTTGGTGCAGCGTATTCGCTGTGGATGGTCAAGCGCGTGATCTTCGGTGATGTGACCCACAAGCACGTGGCCGAATTGAAGGACCTGAACTGCCGCGAGTTCTTCATGCTGGGCGTGCTGGCGATCGCCACCCTGTACATGGGTCTGTATCCGAAACCCTTTACCGATGTCATGCATGCGTCCGTGGTCAACCTGCTGACCCACGTGGCTCAGTCGAAGCTGTAAGCAGCGAGAAGAAACTATGCAATCGTCCTCCTCTATTGCGGCTGTTGCCCCAATCGTTTTTCTCGCGCTGGGCATTGGTGCAGTCAACTGGATTGACCTGGCGCGCGGCCAGAAACGAAGCAGCGTGGCGTATCCGGTTTCGTTGGTGATCACGCTGGTGCTGGCCGTGTGGTTCGGGCTGAACGCCGCGAACGGCGAGACGCACTACGTCTTCGGCAATATGGCCGTGATCGACCCGATGGCCAACGTGCTGGCGTCGTTCTGCGCGCTTACGCTGTTTGCCACGCTCGTCTACACGCGCCGCTATCTGGCCGACCGCGACATGTATGCGGGCGAGTTCTACATGTTCGCCCTGTTCACGCTGGGTGGGCAGGTAGTGATGATCACCGGCAACAACTTCCTTGTGCTTTATCTGGGCCTGGAATTGCTGTCGCTGGCGTCGTACACGCTGGTGGCGCTGCGCCGCCGTTCGAACGTATCGTCCGAATCAGCCATGAAGTACTTCATCCTGGGCGCACTGGCATCGGGCCTGCTGCTGTACGGCATGTCGATGCTGTACGGCGCGACCGGCTCGCTGGAGCTGGGCAAGGTGTTTGACGCCATCAAGAACGGCGAGATCAACAAGACGATCCTCGTGTTCGGCGTGGTGTTCATCGTTGCCGGTCTGGGTTTCAAGCTGGGCGTGGCGCCGTTCCACATGTGGGTGCCGGACGTGTACCAAGGCTCGCCGACGGCCGTGACGCTGCTGATCGCCGGCGCACCGAAGGTGGCTGCGTTCGCGATGACGCTGCGCATTCTGGTGGAAGGCTTGCTGCCGCTGGCGTTCGACTGGCAGAACATGCTGATCGTGCTGGCCGTTGTGTCGCTGGCTATCGGCAATATCACGGGCGTTGTTCAGACCAACTTCAAGCGTCTGCTGGGCTATTCGACGGTCTCGCACATGGGCTTCCTGCTGCTGGGCTTGGTGTCAGGCGTCAGCTCCGGCAAGCCGGATTTGACGGCACAGGCCTACAGCGCGTCGATGTTCTACGCAATCACCTACGTGCTGACCGCACTCGGCGCTTTCGGCATCATCTTGCTGTTGGCGCGTAAGGGCTACGAAGCGGAAGAGATTGCCGACCTCAAGGGCTTGTCGAAAAAGAGCCCGTGGTTTGCGCTGCTGATGCTGTTCATCATGATGTCGCTGGCGGGCCTGCCGCCGACGGTGGGCTTCTACGCCAAACTGTCGGTCCTGGGGGCGGTGGTTGATGCCGGAATGCCGTGGTTAGCCGTGGTGGCCGTGCTGTTCTCGCTGGTGGGGGCGTTCTACTACCTGCGTGTCATCAAGGTCATGTATTTCGATGCGCCGGCGGACGAGGGCCCCGTGGAGGCCACCTTTGGCCTGCGCTCGTTGCTGTCGATCAATGGCTTGCTGGTGCTGTTGCTGGGTATCTTCCCGGCCGGCCTGATGGCGGTGTGCTATCAGGCAATCCGCCTGACGTTGGCTTCGTAAGACGCCGAGCACCATGACTACGTCGACGGGCGGTCTGTTTGTCATCGTGTTGGCACTCATCTGTGCCAACCTGCCGTTCGTCAATCAACGCGTGTTGGCACTGGTGCCGGCACGCTGGCCGCGCAAGCCGTTCTGGCTGCGCGGCACCGAGCTGATTGCCATGTACGTTGTGGTTGGGCTGATCGGCTTTGGTATCGAATCGAGCCAGGGCAATGCATTTCCGCAAGGCTGGCAGTTTTACGCGATCACCGCTTGCCTGATGCTGGTTTTCGCGTTTCCCGGCTTTACGTGGCAATACCTGGTTCGCCATCCCCGCGATTCCCGTTAATTCCCGCCGGGCAGGTTCTCGCTGTCTCGGCATGAGAGAGCGCCATGTCCGATCACACCCCGCTGAACGCCACTCCTGAGACGACGCAGGACCCCGACGCCGGTCTGCGCGAGACGCAGGTCGCATCTGCGTTGATGCACCAAGGCAAATTTCTTACGCTCAAGCACGACATTGTTCGCCTGCCGGACGGCCGCAATGCGAGCCGCGAATACCTGATTCACCCGGGCGCGGTGATGATGATCCCGCTGTTCGATGACGGCACCGTATTGATGGAGCGTCAGTTCCGCTACCCGGTCGGCAAGGTGATGATTGAGTTCCCGGCAGGCAAGCTCGATCCGGAGGAAGGTGCGCTCACATGCGGCAAGCGCGAACTGCGCGAGGAAACCGGCTACACGGCCGAGCGCTGGGACTACCTCACGCGCATTCATCCGGTCATTTCGTATTCCACCGAGTTCATCGACATCTATCTCGCACGCGATCTTAAACAAGGTACGGCAATGCTAGATGAAGGCGAATTTCTCGAGACCTTCGTCACGCCGGCCGGCCAACTGATCGATTGGGTGCGCGAAGGTAAGATTTCCGACGTGAAGACCATCATCGGCACGTTCTGGCTTGAGAAGATTCTGTCAGGCGCGTGGACGCCGGGTGCAGTCTGAGGCGCTTACAGCCGTCGCTTGATCACACCGTTTTCCTGTCGTTGTTACCATAGCGAACGGTCGTGCGAAAAAATTAGCACGACCGTTCACAAATTTTCGAATCGGGGATACACTCGTCCCCATGCGCTGGACCGATCATGAAAGTGCTGGACCTCCGCTGTGCCAATGACCACCGCTTCGAAGGCTGGTTCGGCTCCGATGCCGATCTGCAATCGCAGCAAGAGCGCGGGCTATTGACGTGCCCAGTTTGCGGTCACAACGAGGTTGAGCGTTTGCCGAGTGCGCCCCGCCTGAATCTATCGTCGTCTCGTCCGGAGTCCGTCCACAAGAGCGGCGCTGGCAAGGCGGCCGAAAGCGAGAGCGGTGTGCCCGCGACCCTGCAACAGCTCTACCTGAAAGCCGTGCGCCATGTCCTTGCCAATACCGAGGACGTCGGCGAGCGGTTTGCAGAAGAGGCGCGCCGCATGCACTACAACGAGGCGCCGGAGCGGGGCATTCGCGGGACGACATCTCGGGAAGAAGCGCAGGAACTGGCGGAGGAAGGCATCGACGTGATGCCGCTGCTGGTGCCCGACGCGCTCAAGCAGCCCGTGCACTAGTCGCCCGATTCAGGTCCGCGCCGGTCCGACAGAACGTTCTCCATCGATTTGCCGCGGTGGAGAGCCAACCACAGGAGACAGGCATGGATCTGAACTACTCGGCGGCCGATGATGCGTTCCGCCAGGAAGTCCGCGGCTGGCTGCAAGCCAATCTGCCCAAGGACATCCAAGACAAGGTGTTGAACCACCGCCGCCTGAACCGCGACGATTTCGTACGCTGGCACAAGGCTTTGGCGGGCAAGGGCTGGTCGGTCCCGCACTGGCCGGTCGAATGGGGCGGCACCGGCTGGACCCCCATCCAAAAACACATCTGGGACGAAGAGTGCGCGCAGGTCGGTGCGCCCGGCGTGTTGCCGTTCGGCGTCAGCATGGTCGCGCCCGTCATCATGAAGTACGGCAACGAAGCGCAGAAACGCTACTACTTGCCGCGCATCCTGGACTGTACCGACTGGTGGTGCCAGGGCTATTCGGAGCCGGGCTCGGGCTCCGACCTCGCCTCGCTCAAGACGCGCGCGGTACGCGAAGGTGACCACTACATCGTCAATGGCCAGAAGACCTGGACGACGCTCGGCCAGCACGCCGACATGATTTTCTGCCTCGTCCGCACGGACCCGGAGGCCAAGAAGCAGGAGGGTATCTCGTTCCTGCTGATCGACATGAAGACGCCGGGCATTACCGTTCGCCCGATCATCATGCTCGACGAAGAGCACGAGGTGAACGAGGTGTTCTTCGACAACGTGAAGGTGCCGGTCGAAAACCTCATCGGCGAAGAGAACCGCGGCTGGACGTATGCCAAGTACCTGCTTGGTCATGAGCGGACCGGCATTGCTCGCGTGGGCAATTCGAAGCGCGAACTCGCATTCCTCAAGCGCGTCGCGTTGCAGCATCAGAAGAACGGCAAGCCGTTGCTGCAAGATCCGATGTTCGCCGCCAAGATCGCCTCGCTCGAAATTGAACTGCTGGCACTGGAAATGACGGTGCTGCGCGTGGTGTCGAGCGAGAACGCCGGCAAGGGCCCGGGCCCCGAGGCATCGCTGCTGAAGATCAAGGGCACGCAGATCCAGCAGTTGCTGACCGAACTCATGGTCGAGGCCGTGGGGCCGTATGCCCAGCCTTTCGACCCGGACTACCTCGAGGGCGATGTGCCGCAGGCCGTCACGGGCGACAACGATGCCGCGCCGCTGGCACCCTATTACTTCAACTATCGCAAGACCTCGATCTACGGCGGGTCGAACGAAATCCAGCGCAACATCATCTCGCAGATGATCCTTGGCGTCTGAGCAGAACGGCGACAGAACACATAGCGGAGACAAACATGGATTTCTCGTTCACCGACGAACAGAAGCAACTGGCCGATGCGGTGCGCCGCTTCATCGACAAGGACTACGGCTTTGAGGCGCGCAACAAGGTGGTGTACTCGCCGGAAGGTGTGTCGCAAGGTCATTGGGATGCGCTGGCCGAACTGGGCCTGACTGCACTGCCCGTGCCCGAAGCACAAGGCGGTTTCGACGGCCGCGCGATGGACCTGCTGGTCGTCATGCAGGAACTCGGCCGCGGTCTGGTTGTAGAGCCGTATCAGGCCACCGTGCTGGGCGCGCAGGCGCTCAAGCTCGCTGGCGGTCAGGATGCCTTGCTTGAAGAAGTCGCTGGCGGCGCTGTGAAGCTGGCCATTGCCTTCGGCGAGCCCCAATCGCGCTATGAGCTTTTCAACGTCACCACGCGCGCTGCGCAGCAGGGCAACGGCTGGACGCTCACGGGCGAGAAAGCGGTGGTGGTGCACGGCGCACAGGCTGACAAGCTGATCGTCTCGGCACGCACGGGCGGCGAAGCGCGTGATACGTCGGGCCTGTCGCTCTTCGTGGTCGACCGCAGCGCCGCCGGCGTCACGGTCAAGGACTACCGCACGATCGACAATCTGCGTGCTGCGGATATCCGCTTCGACAACGCACCGGCAACGCTGCTGGGCACTGCGGGCGAGGCGTGGGAAACCATCGATGCCGTGGCCGATCTTGGTTGTGTCCTGCTGTGCGCAGAAGCAATCGGCCTGATCGATGCGCTGAACGCCGCAACGCTGGAGTACACCAAGACCCGCCAGCAGTTCGGCGTGCCCATCGCGCGCTTCCAGGCACTGCAGCATCGTATGGTCGATATGTTCATCCACGCAGAGCAGGCCCGTTCGATCACCTATCTGGCTGCTGCGCACTTTGAAGATGGCGATGTCGAGGCACGCCGCCGCTATGTGTCGGCGGCCAAGGCGCGTGTCGGCCAGGCAGCGCGTGACGTTGGTCAGGAAGCCGTGCAACTGCACGGCGGCATGGGCGTGACGAACGAATTGCCGGCCGCGCACATGTTCAAGCGGCTGACAATGATCAACACGACGCTGGGCGACGTGGACCATCACCTGGCACGCTTCGCATCGCTGCCCGGCTTCCAGCAAGCGGCGTAACGGCAAACCTGAACGCCCCGCATTCGTGCGGGGCGTTGTCATTTGGAGGAGACGAAATGGCAGAGAACGAAAGGGCAGAAACAGCGCGTTCGTACGAGTTCTACTTCGACGATTTCGAAGTCGGCCGCACGCTGCAGATGGGCACCTACACGGTTACCGAAGAAGAGATCCTGACCTTCGCGCGGCAGTACGATCCGCAGCCGTTCCACATCGATGCGCAAGCCGCCAAGCACAGCATCTACGGCGGCATCATTTCCAGCGGCTGGATGACCTGCTCGATCATGATGCGGCTGATGGTGACGGGGTTTCTCGGCAAGGCGGCCAGCATGGGCTCGCCCGGCGTGGATGAAATCCGCTGGATGAAGCCGGTGTATCCGGGCGACACGCTGTCGGTGTCGAGCACCTGCATGGAAGTGCGTCCGTCGCAGTCGAAGCCGGATCGCGGCGTGGCCGTCAACCGCTGGGAGGCTCGCAACCAGCGCGGCGAACTCGTCTGTACCGTCACGGGCATGGGCCTGTTCGGTCGCCGTCCGCAAGCCTGATCGCTCGCCATACCATCACAACAAGGAGACAACGCAGATGCGCATCATCGAATCGCTCGACGAGCTCAAAGGCTTGATCGGCCAGGAAGTTGCCGTGAGTGACTGGACCGAGATCACGCAGCAGCAGGTCAACCTCTTTGCCGAGGCCACGGGCGATCACCAGTGGATTCACGTCGATGTGGAGCGTGCCAAGCGCGAGTCGCCGTTTGGCGCGCCGGTGGCGCACGGCTTCCTCACGCTGTCGCTTCTGCCGATGCTGATGGCCAACGCGATCGAGATGTCTGACGTGAAGATGGGCGTGAACTACGGCCTGAACAAGGTCCGCTTCACCGCACCCGTGCCGGTGGGCAGCCGTGTGCGCGCCCGCGTGAAGCTGGTGGAAATGGAAGCGCTGCCGCCACTGCCCAATGCCCCCACGCTGACGGGCGCGCAGATGACCTGGGCGGTGACCATCGAACGCGAAGGGCAGGATCGCCCGGTGTGCGTGGCCGAATCGATCTCTCGCCGCTATTCCTGAGTCGCGTCTTTCTCATGTTCCCCAGGCCGGCGCAATGCCGGCCTTTCTTTTTGCACTGGCGTGCGCTTGCACTCCGCTTGTTTTGTGCTTGTCTTTACGCGCCCCAAGCGGGCGCATTCCAACGAACAAATGCGCTGACTTGGCGCGGCTTCAGCACCGTTTTGGCGCGTATTTCCCTTTGAACGAGCCAAATGCGATGGCACGGTAGTTGCACTTTTAGGCCCCGGGAGTCGTTCTCGCCACCAATAAACCCAAGGAGCCGCAATGAAACGTCGTGAGCTGTTGAAGCTGTCTGCCGTCGCCGCCGCAACACTGTTGTCCGTGTCGAGCCTCGCGTTTGCCCAGGCCAAAGAACCGATCAAGGTCGGCATCCTGCATTCGCTGTCGGGCACGATGGCCATCTCCGAGACGTCGCTGAAAGACGTCGCGCTGATGACGATCGACGAGATCAATAAGAGTGGTGGCGTGCTGGGCCGCAAGCTGGAGCCGGTGGTGGTGGACCCGGCGTCGAACTGGCCGCTGTTTGCCGAGAAGGCGCGCGGGCTGCTGACGCAGGACAAGGTGGCCGTGACGTTCGGCTGCTGGACCTCGGTGTCGCGCAAGTCGGTGCTGCCGGTCTATGAAGAGTTGAACGGTCTGCTGTTCTACCCGGTGCAGTACGAAGGCGAAGAGATGTCGAAGAACGTCTTCTACACCGGCGCGGCGCCCAACCAGCAGGCCATTCCGGCCGTGGAATACCTGATGAGCAAGGAGGGCGGCGGCGCCAAGCGGTTCTTCCTGCTCGGTACCGATTACGTCTATCCGCGCACGACCAACAAGATCCTGCGCGCGTTCCTGCACAGCAAGGGCGTGAAGGACAGCGACATCGAAGAGGTCTACACCCCGTTCGGCCACTCCGACTACCAAACCATCGTCGCCAACATCAAGAAGTTTGCGCAGGGCGGCAAGACGGCCGTGGTGTCGACCATCAACGGCGACTCCAACGTGCCGTTCTACAAGGAACTCGGCAACGCGGGCCTGAAGGCCAAGGACGTGCCGGTGGTGGCCTTCTCGGTGGGTGAAGAAGAACTGCGCGGCATCGACACCAAGCCGCTGGTGGGCCATCTGGCTGCATGGAACTACTTCATGTCGGTCAAGAACCCCGTCAACGACGACTTCAAGAAGAAGTGGGCTGCATGGGTCAAGGCCAACAACCTGCCCGGCGGCGACAAGCGCGTCACCAACGACCCGATGGAAGCCACCTACGTCGGCATCATGATGTGGAAGCAGGCTGTCGAGAAGGCTGGCTCGACCGACGTGGACAAGGTCCGCAAGGCGATGTACGGCCAGCAGTTCAAGGCACCGTCGGGCTTCACGCTGGTGATGAACAACAACCATCACCTGAGCAAGCCCGTGATGATTGGCGAGGTGCGTGGCGACGGCCAGTTCAACGTCGTGTGGAAGACGCCGACGGTGATCCGCGCCAAGCCGTGGAGCCCGTACATCCCGGGCAACGAGGGCAAGCCTGACATGGTTGCAAGCAAGTAATGTGGTCAGGCGGGCGGGTCACGTGTCTGACGTGGCCGGTCCTTTGAACGACGCTGTACGACGTGGCGGACCGATCTCGGCATCGGCCGCCACGCATCGGATTGCCATGATGCGCTTGTCCCGCTGGTTGTTTCATTCCCTTGCCGCACTGCTGTGCGCCTTCTGTCTGACTGCGATGCCCGCGGTATCTGCGTGGGCGGCCGGACAACCCTTGACCCAGGCCGATCTCAAGCCCCTGGCCGAAGACGACTTCGATGCCAAGGTGAAGACACTCAATGCACTGGCCGCTGCACCTGCGGAGCAGGCCGGCCCGATCCTGCAAGCCTTGCAGAATGACGCGCTGTTCTTCGCGCCCGCCGCCGGCATGGTGCGTCAGGACGGCGACAAGTACCTGGACGCGATCACCGGCCAGCCCGTCACCGTCAAGGCCGACGATCTGCAATCCCTCACACTGAACAATGCCCTGCGTGCGCAAGTGGACAGCGCGGCGAGCGGCTTCGTGCTGCAATCGCCCGACCGTGCCGTGCGCGCGCAGGCCGTCGATACGTTGCTCGCGCATCCCGAGACGGCGTCGCGCCCCATTGTCGACGCGGCACGCAAGCATGAAACCGATCCGGAATTGCGTACCAAGCTGCACCTGTTGTGGGCCAATCTCGCGCTCGACGACGGCACACATGCCGAGAAGCTCGAAGCGCTGAAGTTGCTCGCCGCCGATACGAATCCGCAGACGCGCCAGCGCATCGCCCCGTTGCTTGCCAAGGACAGCGGCGCCGACAATGAGCTGCGTGCCGCCGCACAGCAAGCGCTCGACAGTCTGGCTGCACAGGAGCGCAAATCAGAACTGATCGGCAACCTGTTTGCCGGACTGAGCCTGGGTTCGGTGCTGCTGCTCGCGGCGCTCGGGCTGGCCATCACCTACGGGCTCATCGGCGTCATCAACATGGCGCACGGCGAGTTCCTGATGATCGGTGCGTACGCCACGTACGTGGTGCAAACGATCTTCCGCAACTACTTTCCGAACGCGTTCGACTGGTATCTCCCGGCAGCGCTGCCTGCGGCCTTCCTGGCGGCGGCCATCGTCGGCTTTGCGCTGGAGCGGCTGGTGCTGCGTCACCTGTATGGCCGCCCGCTCGAAACGCTGCTCGCCACCTTCGGGATCAGCCTGCTGTTGATGCAGGCGGTGCGCTCCATCTTCGGTGCGCAGAACGTGGAGGTTGCCAACCCGAGCTGGATGAGCGGCGGCGTTGCCCTGACGCAGGGCCTTGTGCTGCCGTATAACCGGCTCGTCATCCTGCTGTTTGCGCTGGCCGTGGTGGCGATTGCCTGGGCGGTGCTCAACCGCACGCGCCTGGGACTGTTCGTGCGTGCCACCACGCAGAACCGCACGATGGCGGCCTGCGTTGGCGTGCGTACGTGGAAGGTCGACAGCTACGCGTTTGCATTCGGCGCGGGCATTGCCGGGCTGGGCGGCTGCGCACTCTCGCAGATCGGCAACGTCGGGCCGGACCTCGGCCAGAGCTACATCATCGATTCCTTCATGGCCGTGGTGCTGGGCGGGGTGGGGCAGCTGGCGGGCACGATCATCGGTGCGTTCGGGCTGGGCCTTATCAACAAATTCATCGAGCCGTTCTATGGCGCGGTGCTGGCGAAGATCATCGTGCTGGTGCTGATCGTGCTGTTCATCCAGAAGCGTCCGCAGGGCCTGTTCGCCCTCAAAGGCCGCAGCGCCGAGGCCTGATATGACGACAACCAAGTTCTCTCTCGATATTCCGGCGCGCATGCCGCTGCTGTCGCGGCGCGGGTGGTCTGCGCTGGTGCTCGTGTCGCTCATCGTGTGCATTGGTGCGCCGGTGTGCGCGCTTCTTGTGCCGGAAGGCAGCCCGCTGCATCTGTCGGCGTATGCGCTCACGCTCATCGGCAAGATCATGTGTTACGCCCTGGCGGCTCTGGCACTCGATCTGGTGTGGGGCTACTGCGGCATCCTCAGCCTCGGCCACGGCGTTTTCTTTGCGCTGGGCGGCTATGCCATGGGCATGTACCTGATGCGCTCCATCGGCCGAGAAGGCGTGTACAAGAGCGATCTGCCCGACTTCATGGTCTTCCTCGACTGGAAGGAACTACCGTGGTTCTGGCACGGCACCGAGCACTTTGCCTGGGCCATGCTGCTGGTGATTCTGGTGCCCGGTGTGCTGGCGTGGCTGTTTGGCTTCTTCGCCTTCCGCTCACGCGTCAAAGGCGTGTACCTGTCGATCATTACGCAGGCGATGACGTATGCGGCCATGCTGCTGTTCTTCCGCAACGAGACGGGCTTTGGCGGCAACAACGGCTTTACCGATTTCAAGCGCATCCTCGGCTTCCCGATCTCGGCGTTGCCCACGCGCACCGTGCTGTTCGTGGCGACGTTCGTGGCGCTGGTGCTGGCGTTCATCGCGTGCCGCGCCATCGTCACGTCCAAGTTCGGCCGCGTGGTCACTGCCATTCGCGATGCCGAAGCGCGCGTGATGTTCTCCGGCTACAACCCGCTCGGCTACAAGCTGTTCGTCTGGACGTTCTCGGCCGTGCTGTGCGGTATTGCCGGGGCGCTCTACGTGCCGCAGGTCGGCATCATCAACCCGGGCGAGATGTCGCCGGGCAACTCCATCGAGATGGCCGTGTGGGTGGCCGTTGGCGGGCGCGGCACGTTGATCGGCCCGATCATCGGCGCCTTCCTCGTCAACGGGGCCAAGACGTTGCTCACCGCATGGGTGCCGGAATACTGGCTGTTCGTGCTCGGTGCGATCTTCGTGCTGGTGACGCTGTATCTGCCGAACGGCGTGCTGGGGCTGATGGGCCAGCTGCGGATGAAGCGGCGCACGCCCACGCAAGCCAAGTCGCCTGAAGCCGCGACCGTCACCGGAGACCACGCATGAGCACGTTCACCGAACTTCCCGACCGCGCGGAGACTGGCACCGCCACCGGCATGGGCCACCTGGTCGAGCCGGACACCATCGACGTCTCGCACGGCGCCATCCTGTACCTCGAAGACGTGACGGTGCGCTTCGGCGGCTTTCGCGCGCTGAACGCGCTCACGCTGTCGATCGACCACGGCGAGCTGCGTTGCATCATCGGCCCCAACGGCGCGGGCAAGACCACGATGATGGACGTGATTACCGGCAAGACCGGGCCGCGCAATGCCGACGTGACGGGCCGCGTCTTCCTTGGCCAGACCATCGACCTGCTGCGCCTGACCGAACCGCGCATCGCGCAGATCGGCATCGGCCGCAAGTTCCAGAAACCGACCGTGTTCGAGCAGCACACCGTGTGGGAAAACCTGGAACTGGCGATGAAGGCCGACAAGCGCTGGTGGGTGTCGCTGCGCGCGCGTCTGCTGAACGACGGCCGTCAGCGCATCGAAGAAACGCTCGGCCGCATCCACCTGGAAGCGGAGGCCTATCGGCCCGCCGGGCTGCTCTCGCACGGGCAGAAGCAGCGGCTTGAGATCGGCATGCTGTTGATGCAGCAGCCGCAACTGCTGCTGCTCGATGAGCCTGTTGCCGGCATGACGGATGAAGAGACGATGCAGCTCGCCGCACTCCTCAATGGCCTGCGCGGCACGTGCTCGATCATGGTCGTGGAGCACGATATGGAGTTCGTCGCCGCGCTGGCGGGAGCGGAAGGGCGCGTGACCGTGCTGGCCGAAGGCAGCGTCCTGGCCGAAGGCACGCTCGACGCCGTCAAGCGCGATGAGCGAGTGATCGAATCCTATCTGGGGCGTTAGAAGGCTCCGCAAAACTACTGCGCGTCCCGATCTTGCCCCTGTGATGCTCGCCGTACCCGTGTACGGCTGCGCTTCTCGGGCCAACATCGGACCGCTCGCTACGTTTTTCAGAGCCTTCTCGAGGCAAAAGGAAAGAACGCGATGTTGCAGGTCCAACAACTGAACCAGTACTACGGCGGCAGCCACATCCTGCGCAACGTCAGCTTTGACGTCCCCACGGGCAAGCTGACCACGCTGCTTGGCCGCAACGGTGTCGGCAAGACGACGTTGCTCAAATGCCTGATGGGCGTGGTGCCCGCCGCCAGCGGTGCGATCGATTGGGAAGGGCGCACCATCCAGAAGCTGCCCGCGTACGAGCGTGTCTCGCAGGGGCTTGCCTATGTGCCACAGGGGCGCGAGATCTTCCCGCGCCTGACGGTGGAAGAGAACCTGCTGATTGGTGCCGCCGCCAAGCGTGCGCCCTCCAAGGTGCCCGATTCCATCTATGAATTGTTTCCGGTGCTCAAGGAGATGAAGGGCCGGCGCGGCGGTGATCTGTCGGGCGGCCAGCAGCAGCAACTTGCCATTGGCCGCGCGCTGATGAGCGAACCGCGCCTGCTGATCCTGGACGAGCCGACCGAAGGCATCCAGCCGTCGATCATCCAAGAGATCGGCCGCACCCTGCGCCGGCTGGTGGATGAGTTTGGCATGTCGGTGCTGCTGGTCGAGCAGTACTACGACTTCGCGCGCAGCATTGCCGACCGCTACGTCGTCATGAGCCGTGGCGAGGTGATCGCCCAGGGCGACGGCGCTAATATGGAAGCCGATGGCGTACGCGATCTGGTGGCGGTTTGACGCACAGGTGTCGTGTGAAAAAGTCGGGTGCCAAATGGGCGGCATCTGGCTATGATGGAAAACCTTTCCGTTTGCTTAGGGCGGGGTCCGGTCTGAAGCGCACAGCCGCGTTTCATGAGGGACGCCTCCCGTTTGCATGACCGATGCGCCATCCCGATTTTCCTGTTCCGCCGCAGGCCTCCGCATTTGCATCCTGGGAAGCCTCATTGCACTTGGCGTTTGCGCGGCGCGGTGAGCGCACCGTGCTGGCCACGTGCCGGCATCAGGGGCCGCTGCGGGTGCAGAAGGCCCTGTATCCGGAAGGCGAGGGCGTGTGCCATGCCGTCATGCTGCATCCGCCCGCAGGCATTGCCGGCGGCGACGTGCTCGATATCGACATCGAACTCGGCACCGATGCGCATGCTGTACTGACCACGCCCGGCGCCACCAAGTGGTACAAGTCGCTCGGCCGCACGGCCACGCAGCGCGTTGCGATCCGCATGGATGCAGGCGCGCGGCTCGACTGGCTGCCGCAAGAGAACATCGTCTTCAACCAGGCCTGCCCGATCATCGACCTGACTCTCGATCTGGCCCCCGGTGCCACCGCCATCGGCTGGGACACCACCATGCTCGGCCGCCATGCCGCCGGCGAATCGTGGGCCGAAGGCCGCATCGCCATGCGCACCGCATTGCGTTGCAACGGCCAGCCGCTGTGGATCGAGTCGGCCGCGTTCGATGCGCAATCGCCCATGCTGAATGCGACGACGGGTATGGCCGGCTTCCACGTCGTCGGCACGCTGTGGGCCGTGGGCGAGGGAGCCACCGACGCCCTGGCCGAATCGATGGCCGAGCACCTGCCGTACAACGACGACCTGCGCGCAGGCGTCACCTGCCTCACGCAAGATGCACCCGGTCTGCCAAACGTTTTGCTGCTGCGCGTGCTCGCACGTCGGCCCGAAGATGCGCGCGCGTTGCTGTCACAGACGTGGCTCGCGCTGCGCGAACCGATGCATGGCGTGGTAGGCCGTCCGCTGCGCCTGTGGGCCACATGATGGCCAGTTGATGGCAACGTGACTTCGCATCGTCCGATCTGAACTGAACTGAATTGACCCTCACCGAAGAGAGCCCCTCGTGGAACTGACCCCGCGCGAAAAAGACAAGCTGCTGATCTTCACCGCCGCCTTGCTGGCCGAGCGCCGCAAGGGCCGCGGCCTCAAGCTCAACTACCCGGAAGCCGTCGCCTTCATCAGCGCGGCCATCATGGAAGGCGCGCGCGACGGCAAGACCGTCGCCGAGCTGATGCACTACGGCACCACGCTCCTCACCCGCAATGACGTGATGGACGGCGTGGCCGAGATGATTCCCGACATCCAGGTCGAAGCCACGTTTCCGGACGGCACGAAGCTGGTCACCGTCCACCACCCGATCGTTTGAATTTTGAATTTTGACGTTTGAAGTCCGCACGCCACTCACTACTACGAGTCCTGCCATGACGCCTACCCTGTCTCGCTTCGTCCGGCCCGCTGCGGCCATTGCGCTTACGTTTGGCGCCTCCATCGCGTTTGCCCACCCTGGGCACCCGGGCCACACCGCCGAGGGCAGCCTGCTCGCCGGGTTCCTGCATCCGCTCACGGGTGTCGACCACTTGCTGGCGATGGTGGCCGTGGGCGTGTGGAGCGCACTGGCCTCGCGCTCGGTGCGTGATGCACTGTGGGCGCCGGTCGCCTTTGTCGCGTTGATGATCCTGGGCGCGCTGCTCGGTGCGGGCGGCGTGGCGGTGCCGATGGCCGAACCGATGATCGCCGCATCGCTGCTCGTGTTCGGCCTGCTTATTGCTGCACGCGCGCAACTGCCGACGTGGGGCGGCGCGCTGCTGTGCGGCGCGTTCGCGCTCTTCCACGGCCATGCACACGGCACGGAATTCCCCGCAGGTGCGCAGGCCATGTTCCCGTATTTCGTGGGCGGCTTTGCCGTGGCGACGGCGCTGCTGCATACCGCCGGTATCGGCGCGGGCTTTGCGCTGAAGCCGCGCCTGGCATGGCTGGCGCGTCTGTCGGGTGTGGGCGTGGCGCTGTACGGCGCTGGCCTGCTGGCGGCGGCCGTCTGAAGGGGCACGACATGATCCCCGGAGAACTCCTGCCGCAAGACGGCGATCTCGAACTCAATGCAGGCCGCGCGACGTTGACGGTCACGGTGGCCAACACCGGCGACCGCCCCGTGCAGATCGGCTCGCATTACCACTTCTATGAAGTGAATGACGCGCTGCGCTTTGACCGCGAAGCCACGCGTGGCTATCGGCTGAACATCCCCGCCGGCACCGCCGTGCGCTTCGAGCCGGGGCAGGAGCGCACGGTCGAACTCGTGGCGCTGGCCGGTGACCGCGTGGTCTACGGCTTTGCAGGCCGCGTGATGGGCAAGCTGTGAAGTTGACGCAGAAGGAACGGACATGACACTCAAGATCGACCGCCGCGCCTATGCGGAAATGTTCGGCCCCACCACGGGCGACCGCGTCCGCCTGGCCGACACCGACCTCATCGTCGAAGTCGAACGCGACTTCACCATCTACGGCGAAGAAGTGAAATTCGGCGGCGGCAAGGTCATCCGCGACGGCATGGGCCAGAGCCAGCGCGAATCGAAAGACTGCGCCGACACCGTCATCACCAACGCGCTGATCATCGACCACTGGGGCATCGTCAAGGCCGACATCGGCCTGAAGCACGGCCGCATCTCGGCGATCGGCAAGGCGGGCAATCCGGACATCCAGCCCGGCGTGACGATCGTCATCGGCCCCGGCACTGAGATCATCGCGGGCGAGGGCATGATCGTCACCGCCGGCGGCGTCGACACGCACATCCACTTCATCTGCCCGCAGCAGATCGACGAAGCGCTCAACAGCGGCGTGACGACGATGATCGGCGGTGGCACCGGCCCCGCCACCGGCACCTACGCCACGACCTGCACGCCGGGCCCGTGGTATATGCAGCGCATGTTGCAGGCCGCTGATGCGTATCCGATGAACATCGGCTTTCTTGGCAAGGGCAACGGCAGCCTGCCAGGCGCGCTGCGCGAGCAGATTGACGCCGGCGCCATCGGCCTGAAGCTGCACGAAGACTGGGGCTCCACACCGGCCGCCATCGATTGCTGTCTGGGCGTGGCCGACGATACCGACACGCAGGTCGCCATCCACACCGATACGTTGAACGAATCGGGCTTTGTCGAGGCCACCGTCGCTGCATTCAAAGGCCGCACGATCCACACGTATCACACCGAAGGCGCGGGCGGCGGGCACGCGCCCGACATCATCCGCGTGTGCGGTGAATCGAACGTGCTGCCGTCGTCCACCAACCCGACGCGGCCGTTCACCGTCAACACGCTGGACGAGCATCTGGACATGCTGATGGTGTGCCATCACCTCGATGCGTCCATCGCCGAAGACATCGCCTTTGCCGAGAGCCGCATCCGCCGCGAGACGATTGCCGCTGAAGACATCCTGCACGACCTCGGCGCGTTCTCGATGATCTCCAGTGATTCCCAAGCCATGGGCCGCGTCGGCGAAGTCGTGCTGCGCACGTGGCAGACCGCACACAAGATGAAGGTGCAGCGCGGCAAGCTGGCCGGAGACCCGAACGATGCGCGCGGCGGGCATGACAACTTTCGCGTGAAGCGCTACGTCGCCAAGTACACGATCAACCCCGCGCTCACGCACGGCATTGCGCACGAAGTGGGCTCGGTTGAAGTCGGCAAGTGGGCTGACCTCGTATTGTGGAAACCTGCGTTCTTTGGCGTGAAGCCGAGCCTGATCCTGAAGGGCGGGATGATTGCCTCCGCGGCGATGGGCGATGCGAATGCGTCGATTCCGACGCCGCAGCCGGTGCACTATCGGCCAATGTTTGGGTCGGCGGGTGGGGCGCTGGGGCGCACTTCATTGACGTTCCTGTCGCAATCGGCTGCTGCGGCTGGCGTGGCGGAGCAGTATGGGTTGGCCAAGACCACGGCGGTGGTCAAGGGAACGCGTAGTGTGAGCAAGGCGGACATGATTCATAACGACTGGCAGCCGGATATTTCTGTTGATCCGGAGACGTATCAGGTCGTGGCGGATGGGACAGTGTTGACTTGTGAGCCGGCGGAGGTGTTGCCGATGGCGCAGAGGTACTTTTTGTTTTGAGTTTTGGGATGGGCTCTTGTGGTTCATCCCTGTTTCGTACCCTGCCGGGCACGACTTACTTTTCTTTGTCTTGCCAAAGAAAAGTAGGCAAAAGAAAGGCGCGCCCGAGATGGCGAACCATCCCTTGAATTTCTGTAACCGGGCGGGGAAGGAGGCAAACTCGCTTCGCTCAGACAGGCCTCCTTCCTTTATCCGCCCGCTTACAGAAATTCAAGGCGCCATCTAGGGCAGGTAAGTCAACGGCCACACCGGCGGGGAACTGAGGTGGGCGCCGGGGCTCGGCGAGTGCGAGTGCGAGTGCGAGTGCGAGTGCGAGTGGCGAGTGCAAGAGCAAGAGCAAGAGCAAGAGCAAGAGCAAGAGCAAGAGCAAGAGCAAGAGCAAGAGCAAGAGCAAGAGCAAGAGCAAGAGCAAGAGCAAGAGCAAGAGCAAGAGCAAGAGCAAGAGCAAGAGCAAGAGCAAGAGCAAGAGCAAGAGCAAGAGCAAGAGCAAGAGCAAGAGCAAGAGCAAGAGCAAGAGCAAGTGCAAGTGCAAGTGCAAGTGCAAGTGCAAGTGCAAGTGCGTGCGATGGTTTCAGACGTACAACGGAGTAGTGCATGGGCAGAAGATTGTGTGCTTTACCCCTGCCCTAGATGGCGCCTTGAATTTTCGTAAGCGGGCGGAAACAAGACGGGAAACTGTCTGAGCGAAGCGAGTTTTTCCCGTCTCCGCCCGGTTACGAAAATTCAAGGGATGGTTCGCCATCTCGGGCGCGCCTTTCTTTGCTTACTTTCTTTGGCAAGACAAAGAAAGTGAGTCGCCCCCGGCAGGGGGTGAAATAAGGGATGCGCTGCCGCGCCGAGATCAAAACTCCACGCTTGGGGATCAGAACTCCACGCTTGGGGATCAGAACTCGACACTTGAAGTTCCGAACCCGATGCGTGGCGTCTCAGAACTCAACGCTTGGAGTTCAGAACTCGACGCTTGAGGTTCCGAACTCAACGTTTGAAGTTCAGAACCCGACATTTGGAGTTTCGAACGCCACGCTTGAAGTTCCGAACCCGGTGCTTGCAGTTCAGAACTCGACGCTTGGAGTTCAGAACTCAGCGCGTGGAGTTCAGAACTTCGAGCTTCATAGTTGGATGACGAATTAGGTCTTAAAGATGCTTTCCATCAACAAACACCTCCCCGCACCACATGGCCTGGCCTCCGTGCTGGTCAAGCGTGCACCCAAGCTAGTGCTGCCATTCCTGGAGCGCAGCCGCAGCCGCCTGCGCGCCATCCTCGACGATGGCCGTGAAGTGGCCGTCGTGCTGCCGCGCGGTACCGTCATGCGCGGTGGCGATGTGCTGGTCGCTGAAGACGGCACGCTGGTGGAAGCGCAGGCCGCGCCTGAGCGGGTACTGCGCGTGACCAGCGACAACCGCCTCGCGCTGATGCGCGCCGCCTACCACCTCGGCAATCGCCACACGCCCGTGGAGGTCAGCGCCGATGCACTGCAGCTCGAAGCCGATCCGGTGCTCGAAGACATGCTGGTCCGCCTGGGCGTGACCGTCGCGCATGTGGAAGCACCGTTCGAGCCGGAGGCGGGCGCCTATGGTGGCGGCCATCGTCACGGCCACGATGCGACGTTCGAAGAGGACTACGCGGCCGCGCAGGCGCTGTACCACGAACACCACGGGCAAGATCACGGTCACTCGCATGATCATGACCATGGGCACGCGCATAGCCACGACCACGGTCACAGACACGACGACGGCCATGTCCACGGGCCCGGCTGCGGCCATCACCACCATCACCATGACTAACGCCGCGCAGCTCACTGCCTTGCTGCATCTCGCGTCGCCGGCGCTGCCGGTGGGCGCGTTCAGCTATTCGCAGGGCCTGGAGGCAGCGGTAGACGTGCGGCACGTGGTGGATGAAGCGTCGGCTGCGGCGTGGATTGCCGAGGGCCTCGACGTGCTCGCCGCGTGTGAGGCGCCGCTGTGGCTGCTGCAGTTTGCCGACTGGCAGGCAGGCCGCTTCGATGCCGTGGCCGAGCGCGATGCGTGGTTCCTTGCCACCCGCGAGACGCGCGAGCTGCGGCTCGAAACGTCTCAGATGGGCTGGTCGCTCAATCGCCTCATCCAGCAGATGGAGTGGGGCGATGACGCACTGCGCAGCGCATTGGCCGCGCGCGCTTCAGTGACGTTTCCGACCGCCTTTGCCGCTGCGGCTGCCGCGCTGAATGTCGACCCGCGCGACGGCGTGACGGCGTACTGCTTTGCCTGGGTGGAAAACCAGATGGCAGCGGCAGTGAAGGCCGTACCGCTCGGGCAGGCTGCGGGGCAGCGGATTCTCTTTGGCCTGCACGCAGCGGTGGCGCGTGCGGTGGAAGAGGCCACGCGCCGTGCGGCTTGTCATCCACCTGAACTGTCTACGTTTTCGCCGGGGCTCGGCGTGTTGTCCGCCCGGCATGAAACGCAATACTCACGACTCTTTCGATCCTGAACCCGATCATCATGCGAACCAAGAAACTTCCTGCCCTGCGCGTTGGCGTGGGCGGCCCGGTGGGCTCCGGCAAGACCACGCTGCTCGAAATGCTCTGCAAGGCCATGCGCGAGCGTTACGACCTCGTGGCGATCACCAACGACATCTACACGAAGGAAGACCAGCGCCTGCTGACCATCTCCGGCGCGCTGCCTGCTGAACGCATCATGGGCGTCGAGACGGGGGGCTGCCCGCACACCGCCATCCGCGAAGATGCGTCGATCAACCTCGAAGCGGTCGATCGCATGCTCTCCAGGTTTCCAGATGCGGATGTGGTCTTCATCGAGTCGGGCGGTGACAACCTCGCGGCTACGTTCAGCCCCGAGCTGTCGGACCTGACCATCTACGTGATCGATGTGGCCGGCGGCGAGAAGATCCCGCGCAAAGGCGGCCCGGGCATCACCAAGTCGGATCTGCTCATCATCAACAAGACGGATCTGGCGCCGTATGTCGGGGCGTCGCTGGAGGTGATGGAGAGCGACACGCGCAAGATGCGTGGCGACCGTCCGTTCGTGATGTGCAATCTGCGGGCGCAGGGTGGGTTGGATGAGGTGATCCGATTCATCGAGAAGCAGGGGATGCTGACGGCGGCTGCCTGATTGATTCACCGCAGCAGCGGCACTCGCGGGGGCCGCACTGAGTCAAAAATACTGACGCGTGTGGTGCGGAGGCGGGTGATGAAGACGATCCATGCTGCAGTGCTGACGACGGCGGTCTTGGGTGCAGTTGCCTGCGCGCCCACCATCGTCGGGCCGTATTACACGATGGATGTGCGGCTGGCCGATGGGAAACCCGTGCGGTGTGCGGTGAATCAACCGGTGCATCTGCCCAGTCCGCCGCCGGAACCCCTGACGGTGCGCGAGCGTAACGAAGCCGAGGTGCTGGCGACGCAGCCGCTGCGGTTGCAGACTGGGCCGCGGGCGCCGTATCCGACGGTCTACACCGCGCCGGACGTGCAGTGCTTTGCGTTGCCCCGGTAGGGCGTTCAGGCGTCTTCTGTCAGGGTGTGCCAGAGCGCCTGCGCCACCGGCCCGACGGGGCGCGCACGCAATCGCGCGGCGACAATGTCGAGTTTGGAGCGCTTGAAGTGTCGGCCCTCCAATGACACGAGCTTGCCGCTGCGCAGCTCCTTTTCGATCAGGTGCAACGGCATGTGGCCCCAACCCATGCCCTGCACGATCAACTCCTTCTTGGTGTGCTGGTCAGCGACCGTCCAGTTGGGCGCGTCCTTGATGACAAAGTAGTCACGCTGCGGCTGTTGTGCCGTATCGCGAATCACCACCTGAACATAGGCCTGCATCTGCTCGGGTGTGAGGTTGCGCATGGAAGGCGCGGTCACGTAGCCGGGTGCAGCCACTGGCACAAGCACCACCTTCGTCAGGTCCGTCCACTCGAAGCGTGGGTCGCTTTTGTCCACGTGGTGAATGATCAGGTCGGCCTCTTCGGCAAGCAGGCGCTCCCAGGGGCCGCCGATCACTTCGAAATGCAGGTGCAGCCGCGTTTGCGGCCATGCGTTGAAGAAGCGCTTCAGACGCCGGAGCGTCTCGGCCGTCGGAGTGAGGTCTCCCACGATCACACGCAAGTCTGTTTCTTCGCCCTGGCTCAGCTGCCGGCACAACGTGTCCAGCGCCACGGCTTGGCGCAGCACTGCCGCCGATTGATGGCGGAACGCTTCGCCTGCTGCTGTGAGCCTCACACGGTATTCACTGCGGTCAAGCAGGGACACGCCAAGCCGTTGCTCCAGTTGCTTGATGGCAGCATGCACGGCCGAATGCGTGCGATGCAGCTTGTCCGCAGCCGCCTGGAAGCTGCCTTCGGTAACCACTGCTTCAAGACAGGCGAGTTCGTGCAGAGAGAAATCCATTGTTAGCTCAATTGACGAAGAATGGCGGAATTATTCAATTTCTTTTGACTGCATGAAAACCTAGCCTAGCACCTCCCAATACAAAAAAGGAGCAGGCATGAAAGCGATCGTGCGGCGGCAGTACGGCGGGCCGGAGCAGCTTTGCGTTACCGAGGTGCCAGACCCGGTTGCCGGCAAAGACGAGGTGCTGGTGCGCGTCAGGGCGTTTGGCATCAACCGCGCGGAGCAGTACTTCCGGCAAGGGCACTGGGGCGATGTGGCTGCGATTTCCGGCATCGAATGCGCAGGTGAAGTGGTGCACGACCCGAGCGGAAAGTTGCAGCCCGGACAGCGTGTGTTCGCCCTGATGGGTGGCATGGGGCGTTCGCGCAGCGGGAGCTATGCGGAATTGGTGGCCGTGCCCGCCGTGAATGTCGTGCCCATCCGTAGCGCGCTTGGCTGGAGTGAGTTGGCTGCCATTCCCGAGTCGTACGCCACGGCGTGGAGCTGCCTGTTCGATAACCTGGCCCTGCGGCGCGGCGACACGGTCATGGTGCGTGGTGCCACTTCGGCGCTGGGCTTGGCGGCCCTCAACCTGGCGGCATACACACAGGCTCGCGTGGTGGCGACCGTGCGCCACGCAGTCCGGGCATCCGTTGCCAAGGAGAACGGTGCGGATGTCGTCTTGGTCGAGGGCGAAGGCGTGGGCGATGCGCTGCGCGAACTAGCACCAACCGGCATCGATGCCGTGCTGGACCTGATCGGCACCGGCACCGTGCTGGAGTCGCTGCGGCTGACCCGTCGCGGCGGGCGCGTCTGCGTGGCCGGGTTTCTCGGTGGGCATGCGCCGATCGAGCAGTTTGATCCGCTACAGCATCTGCCCAGCGGGCGGCACCTGAGTTTCTTCGGCAGCGCGTTCGTCTATGGCACGCCGGAGTACCCGCTCACGGACATTCCGTTCCAACGCATCGTTGATCTGGTCGAGGCCGGCGTGCTGCGCGCCAGGCCGGCGCAGGTGTTTGCCTTTGACGACATCCAGAGCGCGCATCGCGTGCTCGATGCCGGTACGGCCGGCGGAAAGATGGTGGTGGAAGGCGCCTGCTGATGCATCGCGCTTGGCTCTAGCCTGAACGCTTTGCGCTGCCCAGCCGCCCGGGCGGCATAGCGGCAGGAATCCGCTGCTATCCGGCAAGGAGGGCTTCCAAAGGAAAAAGGCCGCATCACGCGGCCTGTTCCCCGATGCGAAGACGCGCAATCAACGCCGCTCGTACTGCGTCGCCCCGAAGAGAATCTCCTTCGCCTTGTCGTCCTGCACAGCCGGTCGTTCCCTGGCCAGCACCTTCACCGCGCGCTGCACGGCCGGGCGTTCTTCAATGGCTTCAAACCAGCGCTGCAGCTTCGGGTAATCCGACAGCTCGATCCCCTGGTTCTTCCAGCTGCGCAGCCACGGCCACGTCGCAATGTCAGCGATGGAGTAGTCCGCGCCACCGAGGAACTTCGATTCGCCCAGGCGCTTGTCGATCACGCCGTACAGACGCTTGGCTTCGTTCGTATAGCGGTTGATGGCGTATTCGATCTTCTCGGGTGCGTAGATGCGGAAGTGGTGCGCCTGGCCGAGCATCGGGCCGACACCGCCCATCTGGAACATCAGCCACTGCAGCACTTCGTATTTGCCGCGCACGTCGTCGGGCATGAACTTGCCCGTCTTGCCGGCGAGGTACAGCAGGATCGCGCCCGATTCGAACAGCGAGATGGGTTTGCCGTCCGGGCCATCCTGATCGACGATGGCCGGGATCTTGTTGTTGGGGCTGATCTTGAGGAAGTCGGGTTTGAACTGGTCGCCTGCGCCGATGTTGATGGCGTGAACGCGGTAGGGCAGCCCGCATTCTTCCAGCATGATGTGCACCTTGTGCCCGTTGGGCGTGGCCCAGCTATAGACGTCGATCATGACTTGCGTGCTCCTGAGCAGGAAAGAGGGGAGAGCCGGTCATTCAAGCACAGAACGTCAAAACGCGCTGACGGCCCGTGCGGGCAAAAAAAACCCCGCTTAACGCGGGGGCAAGGAGTGATCGTTGTAGCCAGCGTCATGCGCCGCGCGTGACTGGCATGTCTGCCACATCGGCGAGCTTGTGCAGGTGCTTGGCCAGCTCCAGCTTGGCGATGGCCGCGCGGTGCACTTCGTCCGGGCCGTCGGCCAGGCGCAGCGTGCGCTGGTGCGCGTAGGCCGACGCCAGCGGGAAATCACCCGACACGCCGCCGCCGCCGTGTGCCTGGATCGCCCAGTCGACGATCTGGCAGGCGATGTTCGGGGCCACGACCTTGATCATCGCGATCTCGGCCTTGGCGACCTTGTTGCCGACGGTGTCCATCATGTACGCGGCCTTGAGCGTGAGCAGACGGGCCTGTTCAATCATGCAGCGCGCTTCGGCAATGCGTTCGTGCCAGACGCTGTGCTGCGCGATGGCCTTGCCGAACGCAACGCGCGACGACAGTCGCTTGCACATCAGTTCCAGCGCACGCTCGGCCACGCCGATGCTGCGCATGCAGTGGTGGATACGGCCCGGGCCCAGGCGGCCCTGCGCGATCTCGAACCCGCGGCCTTCACCCAGGAGGATGTTGCCCAACGGCACGCGCACGTCCTTCAGGTCGACTTCCATGTGGCCGTGCGGCGCATCGTCGTAACCGAACACCGACAGCGGACGCATGACCGTGATGCCCGGTGCATTGGCCGGCACTACGATCATCGATTGCTGCTCGTGGCGGCCAGCATCGGGGTTGGTCTTGCCCATGACGATGTAGACGGCGCAGCGCGGGTCGCCGGCGCCCGACGACCACCACTTGCGGCCGTTGATGACGTATTCGTCGCCCTGACGCTCGATGCGGCATTCGATGTTGGTGGCGTCTGACGAGGCCACGGCCGGCTCGGTCATCAGGAAGGCCGACCGGATCTCGCCGCGCAGCAGCGGCTCCAGCCAGCGGTCTTTCAGCTCTTCGGAAGCGTAGCGCTCCAGCGTTTCCATGTTGCCGGTGTCGGGCGCGGAGCAGTTGAACACTTCCGGCGCCCAGGGCACGCGGCCCATGATCTCGCACAGCGGGGCGTATTCCAGATTCGACAGCCCTTCGGGCGCGCGCGGCGAACGCGGCAGGAACAGGTTCCACAGCCCGGCCTTGCGCGCCAGCGGCTTGAGTTCTTCGATGACCTTGGTGGGAATCCACGCGTTGCCGGCGCGGCGGTTGGCTTCGACTTCTTCGTGGAAGCGGTGCTCGTTCGGGTAGATGTGCTGGTCGAAGAATTCAAGCAGGCGTGCCTGCATTTCCTTGACCTTGGGCGTGTAATCGAAATTCATGGTGTCTCCTCAGTACATCGAACAAGCGCCCCGAACGGGCAACCATCAACTCAGTTCAGACCAGACGGGCTCGGCCATACGTCAAATACGTCCGCCGAGCACGGCAAACACGGCACTCGCGCGCGCAATCAACCGGTCGCCGCGATGGAAGAGGGCCTGCGCAAAGGCCAGCTTGCTGCCCGTGCGCAACCCTTCCGGGGTGATCTCGATCCAGTCGCCTTCTTCGGCAGAGGCGATGAAATCCACAGTCAGGCTGGCGGTAGACATCGCCAAGGCGCCACCGGTGCCTTCGCCGGGCTCGGCCAGGCAATAACCGAGCGCCGCATCGGCCAGCGATGCCACCACACCACCGTGCAGGATGCCGCGCCGATTCAGGTGGTGATGCCGCACGTGGAAACCCATCACCATCGTCGGCCCCATGCCTCGGGCATAGACCGGCCCCAGCATCGTCAGGAAAGGGCTCGGCTTGTTCAGCAGGTCAAAGCCCGTCGGCACGGACAGATCGGTGGTGGTGGTCATGGCGCGTCGCGCAACTCCCAAGTGGTGTCCGCAGAATAAGCCTTCGCCTACAATAAGAGAAATGAATTTCGTAGATTGCGATCCATCAATGCCATGCATATATCGCGCGTCGATCTGAACCTGTTTGTCGTCTTCGACGCCATCTATACGGAAGGCGGGATCACCGCGGCCGCCCGCACGCTCAATCTGACGCAACCCGCGGTGAGCCATGCCCTGGGGCGATTGCGGGAGTTGTTTGACGACCCGCTGTTCGAGCGTCGCGGCCAAGGCATGGTGCCGACCCCGCTGGCGCGTACGCTCATCGCTGAGGTGCGCACGGCGCTGCAGGGCTTCGAACGCACCTTGCGCGAGGGCACGCGCTTCGACCCAGCCACAAGTGAGCGCCGCTTCACGCTGTCGATGCGTGATGCGCTGGAAGCGACGTTGCTGCCGCCGCTCATGGCGGCCATCGCCAAGGAGGCGCCGCGCATCGACGTGACCACCGTACGCGGAGACCGCCGGCAGCTGGAAACCGAGTTGCTGGCCGGCACCATCGACGCGGCGGCGGACATTCTGCTGCCGGCGTCCCCGGCCATCCGGCATGCGCCGCTGCTGACCGATCCGATGGTGGTGCTGGCGCGCCCCGGCCATCCCATCGCAAATGAGCCGCTGACGCTGGAGCGCTACCTCGCGTGCGAGCACGTGCATGTGTCGTCGCGGCGCCGTGGAGCCGGTCTGGAAGACGTGGAGCTGCGCCGCCTCGGCCACGAGCGGCGCGTGCGGTTGCGTTGCCAGCATTACCCGGCCGCCTGCCGCGTGGTGAGCTGCACGGACCTTCTCGCCACGTTGCCGATCCGCTATGCGCGCATCGCCAACGAGCCGTATGGCAACGTGATGCTGCCGCTGCCGTTCAATGTGCAGCCGCTTGAGTTGTACCTGTACTGGCATACCAACAGCGACCAGGATGCCGCCAGCCGCTGGCTGCGTGACCACGTGTTCGCCGCGATGGCGGAGGTGGCCTTGGACGATGCCGCGGCCGCATTCGCCGATGGGCGTTGACGAACGCAAAAGCGGACGCAATCAGCGCCGCCACAGCAACCAATAAGAACGTCTACGTATTCACCGTGACGGCCGACTTGGCTTTGGCTGACTTGACCGGCTTGGGCGATGTTGTTGCCGCCTTTGCCGAAGGGAACGGGTAACGCGCGCTGAACTCTGCAAAGCGCACGGCAAGAAAATCCGCACACGCCGTCAGCCGTGCTGGTCGATGGCGGCGCGCAAGGGCGACAAGCTGCAGCGGCGTGGGTGCATGGCTCCATGCCGGCAATGCCACCTCCAGCCGGCCGGCGCTTACGTCTTGCGCGACATCCAGCCACGATTTGAAGGCCAGGCCACGCCCTGCGATCGCCCAGTCGCGCACTACGGCGCCATCGTCGCATTGGAAATCGCCGCGCACGTCGATCGGGGCGGGGCCGCTGGCGTGCGTGAGTTGCCAGCGCGTGACGGGCTCGCCGTTGCGCAGGAGGATCAGGCAGCGGTGGTCGGCAAGGTCGCTGGGGTGTGCGGGCCGGCCATGCTGCTTGAAGTACGACGGCGCGCCCACGATCACGCGTGGATGCGACGCCAACGGCCGCCGCACGAGTGCCGAATCCTGCAGATGCCCGTAGCGCAGCGCGAAGTCGAGGTCTTCGCGCATCAGATCGGCCAGCCGGTCACCGAGCACCAGCGTGACTCGCACGCCGGGGTGCTCATCGCAGAACGCGTCGAGCCATGGGCGCAGGATGTGTCGCCCCAGGTCTGATGTGGCTGCAATGCGGATGGGGCCAGACAGCTCGGTGCGATCCTGCCCCAGGCTTTCTGCACCTTCGTCCAGCGCCTCAAGCGCCTGTCTTGCATACCCCAGATAGCGCTGACCGGCTTCGGTCGGCCGCATGCTGCGCGTGGTGCGCTCGAATAAGCGGGCGCCGAGTTCGGTCTCCACGCGCTTGAGCGCTGCGCTGGCGGTGGCGGGCAGCCAGCCGAGCTGACGCGCGGCGGCGGAAAGGTTGCCGGCGTCGGCAATGCGCACCAGCAGGCGGAGGTCGTCGAGGGCGATCATTGTCAAAGCAGATTTGGAGAATCATCAAAGCATAGCCAGATTATCTTGCTTTTGTTTGATGAAAGAATGGCCCCAATCGATTGACGGTTTTTTCTTTCTCTTCTCAAAGGAGCATTGGCATGACTTCAAAAACTCTGCAGGACAAGTCGGTGGTGGTGTTGGGCGGCACGGCCGGTATTGGCCAGGCGGTGGCACGCGCGGCGGCAGCCGAGGGCGCGCGCGTGACGGTGCTGGGGCGCTCGGCCAAAGCGGCGGACGGTGTGCATGGCATTGCCGTTGATGCGAACGACACGGCATCGCTGGCGGGCGCGCTGGCGCAGGCGGCCCAGTTGTCGCCCAGCGGCAAGATCGATCACCTTGTCATCACCATCGGCTCGCGCACGAGCCCGCCGCCGTTTGCTTCGCTGCAGCGTGCCGATCTTGAGCAGGCCTTCGGCACCAAGTTGTTTGCCGCTTTGATGGCTGTGCAGGCTGCGTTGCCGTATCTGGCGGAACGCGCATCGATTACGCTCACCTCTGGCCTGCTTTCTCGCAAGGCGACGGCGACCGGCTTGCTGCGTGGCTCGATCAATGCTGCAGTGGAAGCCGCCGCCAAGAATCTGGCGAAGGAACTCGCACCGCGCCGTGTCAACGTGATCAGCCCTGGCGTGGTCGATACGGAAGTGTGGGGCGCGCCAGCCGATCGGCAGGCCATGCTCGCGCGCATCGGCAGCGGCTTGCCGGTCGGCCGTGTCGGCACGCCGGAAGACCTCGCCCAAGGCTACCTGCTGGCCATGATCAACGGCTTCATGACCGGCGCCATCATCGACATTGAAGGAGGCGGTTTGCTATGACATCCGACAGCGATTGGACCTTCGACCACGTGAACTTTCACGTGGCAGGAGATGTGCCCATCCTGAAATTCTTCGCCGATGTGCTCGGCTGGAAGCCGGGGCCGCGCCCGGCGTTTCCGTTTCCCGGAACGTGGCTGTACCAGAACGACGACGCGCTGGTCCATCTCGTGACGCAGGAGGGCGATACGCCGGAGCTGGTGTTCTCGCATATCGCGTTCCGCACCGGGAAGGACGCCGCCGATGTGCTGGCCGCCGTGCGCGAGAGCGGTATGCCGCACCAGGTCAGAAAACACCCCGCCCGGCCTGCCGCACAGATCTTCGTGCAGTTGCCGGGCGGGGTGGTGCTGGAGCTCGAAGCGCCAATGTCCGGTCCGCTGGAAGCGGCGCGCGAGTACGAGAAGCCCGCTACGGAGTGAGGCGCAACATCATGCGCCGGCCTGCTGGGCGTACTTCCAGCCCAGCTCGGCCATCGGGCGGGCGCGCTTGCCCGCTTCCATCGCCTGCGCCGACGACGCCGTGCCGTCCACCACGCGCTTCATGATCCCCTGCAGGATGCCGGCAATGCGGAACATGTTGTAGGCGAGGTAGAAGTTCCAGTCGCCCGTGATGCGGCGGCCGGTGCGTTCCTCGTACTGGCGGATGTACTCGGCTTCTGTGGGAATGCCCAGTGCGGCAAAGTCCAGACCCGCGACGCCGCGGAACTGCCCCGGCTCGATGTGCCAACTCATGCAGTGGTAGCTGAAATCAGCGAGCGGGTGGCCGAGCGTCGACAGCTCCCAATCCAGGATGGCGAGCACACGTGGCTCGCTCGGGTGGAAGATCAGATTGTCGAGCCGGTAGTCGCCGTGAACGATGCTGGTGATTTCCTCGGCTTCCTGCGGCACGTGCTTGGGCAGCCATTCAATCAGGTTGTCCATGGCCGGAATCGACTCGGTTTCCGACAGCTTGTACTGCTTGCTCCAGCGCTCGATCTGGCGCGCGAAATAGTTGCCGGGTTTGCCGTAGTCGGCCAGGCCGATGGCCGCGTAGTCGACCGTGTGCAATGCAGAGATGACGCGGTTCATTTCGTCATAGATGGCAGTGCGCTCGGCAGGCTCCATGCCAGGCAGCGCCTGATCCCACAGCACGCGGCCCTGCACGAATTCCATGATGTAGAAGGCGCGGCCGATCACGGCTTCGTCTTCGCACAGTGCGACCATTTTCGCGACCGGGACGTCGGTTTTCGCCAGTGCATCCATCACCCGGTATTCGCGTTCGATGGCGTGTGCGGACGGCAGCAGCTTCGCCTTCGGGCCGGGCTTGGCGCGCATTACGTAGGTGCGCGACGGCGTGATCAGCTTGAACGTCGGGTTCGACTGACCGCCCTTGAACTGCTCCACCGTGAGCGGGCCTGCAAAGCCTTCAACGTGTTCGCGCATCCACGCCTCGAGCGCGCCGATGTCGAACTTTTGCTGATCCGCTACCGGGCGCGTGCCCTCGAAGGCCGAGAAATCCTGCTGGTCCGTCTGTGCCATGGGTGTGTCTCCGAATCTTGTTGTGTATCGAGGAAAGTTCAGGTCGGTTGGCGATGGCGAAGGTACTGCTGCAGCAGCACTTCCATCGTCGTCAGGCGCGAGCCGACATGCGCGGGCGAGGGCGCCGAGAAATTGCTCATGCGCAGCACCCAGTCGGTCGGGGCATCGCCAACATCGAGCACGTTGATGCAGCCGGCGGTCTGCGCCAGGCTGCCGAAGAACACGCGCTCGCCGCCGGTGATGGCGTGCGAGAGGATCGCGCGGTTGGTGCCGCCATGCAGCACCAGCAGTACGGTGTCCCAGTCGGTTTGCGCGCGCAACTGGGCGATTGGCGGAATCACCCGGTCAAGAAATTCGCCGATGCTCTCACCGTTGAGGAAGCGCCGGTCTTCCGACACCGTGCCTTCAAACGCGCCGATGAACGCTTGCGCGAGTTCATGCTCGGGAATCTCCGCCAGCTTGCCGCCGCGGATTTCCTGCAGCTCGGGCCATTCTTCAAGCGCGATGCCGCGTTCCTGCATCGCGGGCATCTCGGCCAGTACCCGCTGCGCGGTTTCTACCGTGCGCGGCAAGCCGCTGACGATCACGCGGTCGAAGACGATGTTCTCGGCGGCGAAGATCTTGCCGGCTGCGGTGGCTTGGCTGCGGCCGAGTTCGTTCAGTGGTACGGCCTCGGGTGAGGGAACGGGGCGGCCGGTGTCGTCGAAGTACGTGACCGCGCCATGACGCATCAGGTAGACGCGGCGGCGGTTGGGTGTCGGGAAGGGAACCATGCGAGCCTGAAACTAGCGGTATTGGGGTTTGCGCTTTTGCAGGAAGGCGGAGATGCCTTCGTTGCCGTCGGCGTGGTGCAGGGCTTCGACAAAGCTGTGCTGTTCGGCTTTGAGGTGATCGTGCAGCGAAGCGTCTTCGGCGTGGGCGATCAGGCCCTTGATGCGACCCACCGCGTGCGGGGATTGCGCGGCGAGTTTTTCCGCCAGCGCCAATGCCTGGTCCAGCGCCTCGCCGGGCTTGACCACCTCATTGATGAGGCCGAAGTGCGCGAGCCGCTCCGCGCCAACGGGCTTGCCGAGCATGATGATTTCGCTCGCCAGCGGGCGCGGCAGGAAGCGCGCGATGTGCCAGGAGCCACCGCCGTCCGGGGTGAGCGCGACGTTCACATACGCCATCACGAACTTCGCATCCGATGCGGCAATCGCAAAGTCGCACGCCAGCACCAGTGAGAAACCCGCGCCTGCCGCTGGGCCTTCCACTGCGGCAATCACCGGCTTGGGAAACGTGCGGATCGTCTCGATCCAGTGGTTGAGCGCGTCGATGCCGTCTTCCTGCACGCTTCGCGGCTTGCTGCGGTTTTCCAGCAGGCGGTTCAGGTTGCCGCCCGCGCAGAAGGCATTGCCGGCGCCCGTGAAGATGACAGCGCGGATCTCGTTGTCGTTGGCGGCGCGGTCCAGCGCTTCCATCGACGCGGTGTACATCACCGGGTCCAGCGCGTTGCGCGCGTCAGGGTTGGACAGCGTCAGCACCAGCGTCGAGCCGATGCGTTTGGAGAGCAATTGCGCGGTCATGGCGGCCTCGTTGGGTAAACGGCAATCAGGCGTCAGGCATCAGGCGTAAGCAACGACATGCCCAGACGGGCACGGCGCAGCAACCACGGGCTCGGGCGATAACGCGGGTCCCCATAGAGCGCGTAGAGGTTCTGCAGGACTTCAAGGATGGCGTTCGTGCCGAGCGTATCGCCGAGTGCCAGTGGCCCTTGCGGATAACCGAGGCCCAGCGTGACGGCGAGATCGATGTCCGTGGGCGTGGCAATGCGCTGCTGGGCGATGTCGCACGCGATGTTGACGATGCACGCAACGATGCGCTGCGCGACAAAGCCACCCGAATCGCGGATCACCGTAACCGGCACGCCGTCGGAGGCCAGCAAGCCGTGTGCGGCATCTCGGTAGGCCGCATCGGTGGCGGGCGTGGTCATCAGCGTGCGGCGCTTGGTGGCGGCAAACGGATAGAGCGTGTCGAGCGCCACGGTGCGGCGTGCGTCGAGCCCCTCGGCGGCCACGCAGGCCGTGGCATCCAGGCCTCGCGGCGTGACGATGATCAGTGCATCGGCGGACGGTTTGGAACCGCCTTCGGGCGTGATGCCCAGATCGAGCAAGAGGCGCTGCGCTGCGGCGTGGCCGGCGTCATGCGCGCGGCTGATCCACACCGAAGATGGGCGCGCAGTCGGTGCAGGCGCCTCAGCGGGAACCTGCTTCTGTCCTTCCGGATAGCGGTAGAAACCTTCGCCCGTCTTGCGGCCCAGGATGCCGCCGGCAAAGCGCACCGCCGTGATCTGCGACGGACGATAGCGCGGCTCGTCATAGAACTGTCGGTAGACCGATTCCATCACCGGATGCGAAACATCGAGCCCCGTCAGGTCCATCAACTCGAACGGCCCCATGCGGAAGCCGGCCTGCTCGCGCATGATGGCGTCGATGTCCGCATACGCCGCCACACTCTCCTGGGCCGCGCGCAAGCCCTCGGTGTTCATGCCGCGCCCGGCGTGGTTGACGATGAAGCCGGGCATGTCGATGCAGCGCACGGCCGTGTGCCCCATGCGCTTGGCCAGTGCGGCCAGGGCGTCGCCGGTGGCGGGCGCGCTGCGCAGGCCGTCGATCACCTCGACCACCTTCATCAGTGGCACCGGGTTGAAGAAGTGAAAGCCCGCGACGCGTTCGGGGTGCTTGCATGTGGCGGCAATCGCCGTGATCGACAGCGATGAGGTATTCGACGCGAGGATCGCATCGGCGCGGACAATGTCTTCGAGCTGGCGGAAGAGGTCGCGCTTGACGTCGAGCTTTTCGACGATGGCCTCGACCACGAGATCGCAGTCCGCCAGATCGGTGAGTGCGCCTGCAGGAACGAGCCGCGCGACGGTGGCGTCGGCTTCCTCCGCCGTCATCTTGCCCTTGGTGGCCAGCTTGGCGAGCGTATCGGCCAGTGCAGTGCGCGCCGCTTCCACGGCCTGCGGGTTGGCGTCGAACAGTTTGACGCGCAAACCGGCCTGGGCCGCGATCTGCGCAATGCCGCGCCCCATGGCGCCGGTGCCCACAATCCCGATAGTCTGCATATGAAATCCGCTGCGATCGAAAGAAGTCTGGCTAAAATAGCACGAGCGTGCGATTTCTGGCATCCGCACCGACCATAACGGACGGCCAAATTACCAAGGAGACGGCTTCATGCTGACGCTATACGGTTTTTCTGCGAGCAACTACTACAACAAGGTCAAGCTCGCGCTGATGGAGAAGGGGATTGCGTTTGAGGAATCGCTGCGCTGGCCGGACCAGACCGACGGTGAGGTTTCACCGCTGCACAAGGTGCCGTATCTGGTGGGCGAGGATGGTGGAATGTGCGAATCGCAGGTCATCCTCGATTATCTGGAAGCGCGCTACCCGCAACATCCGCTGATTCCGGCTGATCCGTTCAAGGCGGCCAAGGTGCGGGAGATCGTGACGTTCCTGGAGCTGCACCTGGAGCTGGTCGCGCGCCAGCTGTTTCCCGAGGCGTTCTTCGGCGGCAAGATCAGCGACAACCTGAAGGTGAAGGTGCGCGAGCAACTGCAGAAGAACATCCCGGCGGCGGCCAAACTGTTCAAGTTCTCGCCTTACGTCGCGGGCGACACGTTCACCATTGCGGACTGCGCGGCCATCGTGCATTTCCCGCTGATCAGCCAGGCCACCAAGATCATCTATGGTGAAGACCTGCTGGCGCAGGTCGAGGGCGTCAAGCCTTACCTGGCCAAGATGGCCGAGAACCCCAACGTGCAGAAGGTGCGGGCAGACAGCAAGGCCAATCTGGAGCAGATGCTGGCGCACTACGCCAGCAAGCGCTGATCGGCTGTAGCCTTACGGTCTTACACCTTCGACAAACGCTCCAGGGCAACCTGGAGCGTTTCGTCTTTCTTGGCGAAGCAAAAGCGCACCACGCCCGATTCGTGCGGCTGCGAATAGAACGCCGAGACGGGGATCGCCGCCACACCAATCTCGCTCGTCAGCCACTTGGCGAATTCGGCTTCGGGCAGATCGGAGATGGCGCTGTAATCCACGCACTGGAAGTACGTGCCCTGGCAGGGCAGCAGCTTGAAGCGCGTTTTTTCCAGCCCCGCGCGGAACAGGTCGCGCTTGCGCTGGTAGAACGCCGGCAGTTCCAGATACGGACGCGGATCGGCCATGTAGTTCGCCAGGCCGTGCTGCATTGGCGTGTTGACGGTGAACACGTTGAACTGGTGCACCTTGCGGAACTCCGCCATCAGCGCGGCGGGCGCGGCCACGTAACCGACCTTCCAGCCCGTCACGTGATACGTCTTGCCGAAGCTCGACACCACGAATGCGCGCCTTGCGAGCTCCGGAATGCGTGCGACGGACGCATGTTGCACGCCGTCGTACACCATGTGCTCGTACACCTCATCGGAGAGCAGCAGCACGTTGGTGGGCGCCAGGATCTCGGCGAGCTTGCGCATGTCGTCCGCATGCCAGACCGTACCGGTCGGGTTATGCGGTGTGTTGAGCATGATCAGGCGCGTGCGCGGCGTGATGGCTGCGGCCAGCGTGTCGAACGGGATGCGGAAGTCCGGCGCATTCAGCGTGATCGGCACGACCTTGCCGCCCGCCAGTTCAATCGACGGGATGTAGCTGTCGTACGTCGGCTCGAAGACGATGACTTCATCGCCCGGATGCACGCAGCACAGCACCGTCGTCAGCAGCGCCTGTGTGGCGCCGGCGGTGATGGTGATCTCGCGGTCGGCATCATAAGCGTGGCCGTACAGATTGGCGATCTTCGCGGCGACGGCCTGGCGCAGGGCGGGCACGCCTGTCATCGGCGGGTATTGGTTCAGGCCGGCGCGCATGGCGTCCGACACCGCATCGACAATGCGCGGATCGCAATCGAAATCCGGAAAGCCCTGGCCCAGGTTGACGGCCTGCTTTTCCGCGGCAAGCGCCGACATCACGGTGAAGATGGTGGTGCCGACATTCGGCAGCCGCGACGGCGGCGGGGCGATGGGCGCGAGCGATTCAACAGTGGTCATGACAAGACGGCTTCAGGCTTGATTCGGGATGGCGGCAAGGGGCGCGTTTTCCAACTGGACCTGGGTGACGAACTGCTGGGGCGGCAGCACCGCCACGTCGCAATACTTGGCCATGCGGCGTTTGAGCTTGAGTACGGCGCGGTCTTTGGAAACGAGATAGGCAACGTCGGCCGCGTTGGCCAGCGCGAGAAATTTCTGGTCGTCGCGATCCTTGCAGCGCGGAACGAACGCTTCGCCTTGCACGCGGGGGGCTTCTTCAGGATCGGCAACGGATCGTGTCACGCGATCGACCCACGCCAGGGCGGCTTGCGCGTCGACGGCGTAATGCGCGAATTGCGGGTAATCCAGCACGCGCCGCAGTTCTTCACGGCAGGCGGGGCTGATGATGGCGTCCAGCCGGCCGGCTTCCAGGGCAGCGCGGATCGGGCGGGCAACCGCATCGTCGAAGATCAGGATGTCGACCCAGATGTTGGAGTCCAGCACCACGCGCGGGGCCGGAGCCTGGGTGGAGTGGGCGAGGGCGGCAGCGTCTGCCATTCGATACAATTCCAGACTTGTGAACCGCGATTCTGACATGATCATCGTCCTCTCGCCGGCCAAGTCGCTCGACTACGACACGCCGCCGCGCACCAAGACCTACACGCTGCCCGATTTCATCGCGCGCTCCGCAGAACTCATTGAAGTGCTTCGCAAGCTGTCGCCGGCCCAGATCGGTACGCTCATGCACATCTCCGATCCGTTGGCGGTGCTCAATGCCACGCGCTATGCCGATTGGTCGCCCGAATTCACGGCCGAGAATAGCAAGCAAGCGGCGCTCGCCTTCGACGGCGACGTCTACGGCGGACTCGACGCCAATTCGCTGGCGGTGGACGATCTGCAGTTCGCGCAGAAGCATCTGCGGATTCTGTCGGGGCTGTATGGCGTGCTGCGCCCGCTCGACTGGATGCAGCCGTATCGCCTGGAAATGGGCACGCGCCTCGCCAATCCGCGCGGCAAAGACCTGTACGCCTTCTGGGGCGACGAGGTGACGCTGGCGCTGAACAAGCTCTTCAAGCAGGACGACGATCCCGTGCTCGTCAATCTCGCGTCGGAAGAGTATTTCAAGGTGGTGCGGCCCAAAGTGCTCAAGGCGCGCATCGTCACACCGGTTTTTGAAGACTGGAAGAACGGCCAGTACAAGATCATTTCGTTCTACGCCAAGCGTGCGCGCGGCCTGATGGCGCGCTACGCGATCGAGCACCGCATCATCGATCCGCGCAAGCTCAAGGCGTTCGATGTCGATGGCTATGCCTTCGCCGCTGCCGATTCCGACGACGAGCGCTGGGTCTTCCGCCGCAAGCTCACCTGATGACAGGATCCGACATGACCCCCACTCAACCGCACATCTCCAGCGCGTTCGACAGCGGCGCCATCGAAATCGTCGATGCCGCACGCGCCGATGCCGTTCACCTGCGCATTCGCCGCGATTCGCACGCCGACTTCACCCAGTGGTTCCACTTCCGGCTACAAGGTGTGCGGGGCCAAGCCTGCAAGCTCGCGCTTGAAAACGCCGGCGAATGCACCTACGCCGCAGGCTGGAAGGACTACCGTGCCGTCGCCTCGTACGACCGCGAGCACTGGTTCCGTGTGCCGACCCGCTATGACGGCAAGACGTTGACCATCGAGGTGACGCCCGAGCACGACAGCATCTGGTTTGCCTATTTCGAGCCGTACTCGGATGAGCGCCACCTTTCGCTCGTAGCCGCAGCGCAGACGAAGCCCGGTGTGCGCACGCAGTGCTTGGGGCAAACGGTGCAGGGCCGCGACATGACAAGCATCACCGTCGGCGAACCCGGCCCCGGCAAGAAGAACGTGTGGATCATCGCGCGTCAGCATCCGGGCGAGACGATGGCCGAGTGGTTCGTCGAAGGCCTGCTTGCGCGGCTGACGCGTCAAGGTGTCTGGGGCGGCGATCCGATCGGCCGTGTGCTTGCCGAGCGCGCCGTCTTCCATATCGTGCCGAACATGAACCCGGACGGCTCGTCGCTGGGCAACCTACGCACCAATGCGGCCGGCGCCAACCTGAACCGCGAGTGGATGGAGCCCGACGCACAGCGCAGTCCCGAGGTGCTGGCAGTGCGTCAGGCCATCGAGCAGACCGGGGTCGACCTGTTCTTCGACATCCATGGCGATGAGGCGCTGCCTTATGTGTTCGTCGCGGGCAGTGAAATGTTGCCAGGCTTTACCGATGCACAGCGCGCTGATCAAGACCGCTTTGTCGCGGCGTTCCTTCGCGCGTCACCGGACTTCCAGACGCGATACGGCTACGAGGCCAGCAAGTACAACGAAGACGCGCTCAAGCTCGCTTCCAAGTACATCGGCCACACGTATGGCTGCCTGTCGTTGACGCTCGAAATGCCGTTCAAGGACAACGCCGACCTGCCCGACCCGCGCGTGGGCTGGGACGGCGCCCGCAGCGCCGCGTTGGGCGCGGCCATGCTGCAGGCGATCCTGGAGTATCTCGGCTGAAGAAAAACGCCGCGCCGCCTGGTTTGGCGGCGCGTTGCGCTTAGTTGGAGGACGACTTCTTCGTCGTCTTTTTGGCCGTCGACTTGGCGGTGGATTTGCTTGCGGTCGTCGACTTTGTCTTGGCCGTGCTGCTGCCCTTGGCGGACTTGGCCGTCGCTTTCGTCGAGGCCTTGCCCTTGGCCGCGCTCTTGCCGTGTGCCGCCGCACTGGTCGTGCAGCGATGGCCGCGGCGGCAGTGCGTGCGCGCTTTCGACGACGAGGGTGCAGCGGCTGGCGCGGCGAACGGCTGGCCATTGGCGTCGAGCAGCTCATACGCCAGCATCATCCCTTCGTCATACCCGCAGCGCACGCGCACCGGCTCCCACTGGTCATTGCCCGTGCCGCGCTTATGCACGGCGGCATTGAAGCTGACCACGCTGGACACCTTGATCGCGCCTTGCTTGCTGGACGAGAAGCGGGAGTCCCACGGTTCGACCTTGGCTTGGTCGTTGGAGAGCGCGCCGGTTGGCAGGCGGAACTGGTCGAAATTGGTTGAGCGCGGGATGATCCAGCTCGCATGTGCGGCACAGTCTGCCACGTCGGGCCGGGCACCTTCCGATTGAATCAGGCGGTCGCGGGTTTGTGCGCGGTATTCGGACAAGCTCATCTTGTCCTTGGAGGGCAGATTGACCGTCGTTGTGCCGCTGCTATTGGTCGAGTCGAAGACGATGGGCGGCGTGGTCGGGCCGGGCTGAGTGGCCGGCTTGGCTGGCGCGGCAGGGGTGCTCGGCGTGGCGTTGGTGGCCTGGGCCGACGCATCGGTCGGTTCAGTCTGCAGGTTGGAGCAGGCGGCCAGCAAAGCGACGACGCCGAGACAAAGTAGTTTGGGTCGCAACATCACGAGTTACAGGGTGTCGGCGTGGAAATCGCCATGATAGAGGAAAGCTAAGGATGAAAGTTCCTGCTAGTTACCCCAATGCGTCCCCAATGCGGCACATCGAGCGAATTTGCTGTAACAGCGCGTTACGGCACGGTGTTGGTTACCAAGTCATCATCATTGCTTGGTGAACAACCACGCGAGCGACCATTCATCGGTGCGTGCCTCGTAGCGGATGCCCTTGCGCATGGCCCACGTGGCCAGTTGGTGATGCGACGGGATGATCGCGTAGTCTGTCTGGGCAAAGCGCGCCGCGGCCTTGGCGGCCTGCTCATGTGCCTGTTCGCTCGAGACCGTCGACAGCGATGTCTGCACCAGCTTGTCCAGTTCCGGATTGCTGTAGCGGCCCCAGTTCCACGAACCATAGCCGGTTTTCGGGTTGGGTGTGCCGAGAATGCTGCGCAGCGCCACATCGGCCGCCACCGAGCCCCAGCCAAGCATCATGAACGAGAACTCGCCCTGACGCGCGCGCGAGAAATACGCCGCCACCGGCAGCGTTTCGACCTTTGTCTGGATGCCGATGCGCGTGAGCAGCTGTGCGGTGGTTTGCGCGACCTGCGCATCATTCAGATAGCGGTTGTTGGTGGCGTGCAGCGTGAGTCCGAACCCGTCCGGATAGCCCGCCTCGGCAAGCAGTTTTTTCGCACGAGCCGGGTCATAGGCAATCGGCTTGCCGCCAGGATGTCCGAAGATCTGCGGCGACACGATGCTCGATGCGACCACGCCCTGGCCTTCCAGCACGCGGCTGACGATGGCATCGCGGTTGATGGCCAGTGCAATGGCCTCTCGCACGCGATGATCCTTGAGAGGGTTCTTGGCGAGCGGCTTGCCGGCCTTGTCGGTCACGAACGGCGACACATCGCGGCTCTGGTCCATCTGCCAGAAAATCGTGCGCCACGACACCTGTTGTTCGAGGTGGAACCTCGGGTCCTGCTTGATGCGTGGCACGTCTGCAGCCGGCACGGCCTCGACGACATCCACATCGCCCGAAAGCAGCGCGGCCGTGCGCGCGGCATTGTCGGTGATGATCTTGAAGGTCACCTTGTCCCACTGCGGCACGCGGCCCCAGTAGTGCGGGTTCTTCTTCAACACGATTTCCTGCCCGCGCGTGAAGTGGTCGAACAGGAACGGCCCGGTGCCGATCATGGCGCGGCCAGCATCGAAGTCCGCCTGCGCCGCATTGGCCACTTTCTTCGGGATGATGGGCAGGCTGTTCAGATCGTTCGGGATGCTCGCGTAATTGGGCGTCGACAACTTCAGCCGCACCGTGAGTGGATCGACGATCTGTACGTCGGTAATTGACTTGGTGTAGCTGGTGAACGGGCCGGGGCTGTTGGTCAGGCGCGCCGGACGCTCGATGGATGCCTTCACGTCTTCGCCGGTGAACGGCGTGCCATCACTCCACTTCACGTTGGGGCGGAGCTTGATCTCCCACGTGTTGGCGTCAATGGGTATCCACGAAGTGGCAAGGCCGGGCGTGTAGCGGCCGTTCTTGTCGAGGAAGACCAGCGATTCGAAGATGTGCAGCGCCATGGCGTTGTTGGGGCCGGCATTGTTCCATTGCGGGTCCATCGACGTGACGTCGGCGGACAGGCCGATGCGCAGGTCATCGGCTTGCGCGGCGAACGGCATCGCGGCGGCCGCAGCCAGCGCGCATGCGGCAAGGTTGCGGATCAGGGCGCGGATGGGAACACACAAGAGGGGACGGGTTGTCATCGGGGGGCTCCTGGGGTTCGGGCGGTGATGCCATGTGGCGGAAGATCGTCATTGTGCCGCAGCCCGGCCGGGCACGTGCGACGCAAACCGACAATCAATATGAACGATGGCGGAGCAATAAAAAAGCCACCCGGAGGTGGCTTTGATCACGCGCGTCGCCGTCAGTGGAACAGCGGCTGTTGGGTCGGCGCGTCTTCCGGCATTTCTGCGTGGACGATTTCGGCCGCGCGGTCTGCGTAGAGCGGGGCGCCGCAATCTTCGCAGTACTCGGGTTCGAAGAGCTGGCCGTGGCGGAAGATGTCTTCGATGCCGCAGGCGCGCAATTCATCGCAAATTTGCTCGAGCGGACTGCCCGGTTCGCCTTCCGCGGTGACATCCGTGGCGCCGCCATCGCGGCCGTACACCGGCCAGACGATGCCGTAGATGAGTTCTTTCTCGCCACGCACCGTGAACGCTACGCGGTATTCCTCGATCTGCTCTTCGCCGAACGCGCCGATGATGGCGCCGAAGCGGTTGGCCGGCATATCGAGCGCGCCCTGCAGGTAATTGACGGCGGCGCGTACGGTCAGTGGGCGAATCTGCTTGTCGGACTCGCGGCACGACAGGAAGAAGGCGTCCGGCAGAAGCAGGTCGAACTCGCAGCCGGGCATCAGTGTGGAGATGGTTGGCGTGACCTGCTCGCGCCATTGCTCCAGGCAGGCGGAGCGCTCTGCGTGGTGCTCCTTGGCGTCTTCTTGCCAGCGGAACAGCGCCTGGCCGTGCTGCGCAACGACGATTGCTACGAGGTAGCGAGGGTCGGCCAGAATCGGCGCCGTTTCCGGCATGTCGCGCAGTTCGACCTTGGCTGGCTGGCCCGACAGCGCATAGGCCGCCAGCTTGTGCGTGAGCGCAAAGGTGTCGGAATGGGTGCGCGGCAGCTGGTCGATGCTGTACAGATACGGCGCGAGCGCCACGCGAGCGTTTGAAGCCATCACGTGGGCCTGCAGGTGCACCTGTAGCGTCTGCGCCATCTCGGGCTTGATCGTGCCCGACGGGATCATGTAGCGCGTGTGTGCCAGGATGGGCGCCGCGATCAGCAACGCATCATATTCGACGCCACCGGAGCTGAGGATGGCCGATTCGGCCAGTGTCTCGGCCTGTTCGGCCAGCACGTCGGACGCTTCCTCGTTGTGTTTGAAAAGATGGTCTAGCGCGGCGTCGAGCGCGGTCTGGCTGCCGTTCTTGAGCAGCCGGGAAAGACGTTCGGACAGCCTTTGTTCCCAATAGACGTCTTCGATGCGGCTGCCTGACGCGTCGAGCGCCAGCGCATCGGCCACCAGCCGTTCTGCATCGGGGGAAAGACGTTGGGGAGCCTTGGAGCGGAATCCTGCCATGCTGTGCCGTACCGGTCGTTGGAACAATGAAAGGGGCGTTATTTTACCCTTGGACGCTACTGCGCGACGCCTATTACGAAACCCATAGGGCGAAAACGTTAAGGCTTGGCCACAGGAGCCGACGCTTCCGCTGCGACACTGCTCGTGGCCACAGGTACGGAAGCCGGTGTGGGTTCCGATGCAACTGGCGCGCTGGCCGGTGCCACGTGCGTCGTGGCGACGGGCTCCGAAGCGGCCAGCGGCGGGGGCGGAGGAACGGGTGCGGCTGTTACAGCAGGCGCTGTCGAGGCTGGGGCCTGGGCGTCGGTCTGGGGTGCCTTGATCAGGATGTAGAACACGGCAGCCGCCACGACGATGAAGGCTAGTACCACTTGGGCCATGGGTGCGGGACTCCAGCAATGAAACGATCAGGCGAGGACGGGCGGCAATTTCGCCATCAACAGGGCGAGCACGTCACGCGGCCTATTCGGCACACTGTACCAAAGCCTGCTCGCCGATTGGAGCATCGTCACCTTGTTTGATTCGGCAGGCAATAAAAAAACCGGCTCCGAAGAGCCGGTTTCCGTCCTGCACCAATGCAGCGTAACGGCGTGAAGCTTAAGCCGCCAGCAGCTGACGCAGCACGAACGGCAGGATGCCGCCGTGCTTGTAGTAGTCCACTTCGATCGGCGTGTCGATGCGCAGCAGCACTTGTGCACGCGTCGTCTCGCCATTGGCGCGATGGATGACCAGGGTGACGTCCTGTTGCGGCTTGATTTCGCCATCCAGGCCTTCGATGTCGAAGGTCTCGTCGCCTACGATGCCCAGCGACTGTGCCGAGTCATTGCCCTTGAACTGCAGCGGCAACACGCCCATGCCGACCAGGTTCGAGCGGTGGATACGCTCGAAGCTGCGTGCGATCACGGCCTTCACGCCCAGGAGCTGCGTGCCCTTGGCGGCCCAGTCGCGCGAGCTGCCCGTGCCGTACTCTTCGCCACCGAACACGACCGTCGGCGTGCCTTCGGCGATGTACTTCATGGCAGCGTCGTAGATCGACATTTGTTCGCCGCTTGGCTGGAACAGCGTTTCGCCGCCTTCCACGCGCGAACCGTCAGCCTTGGCCGGGATCATCAGGTTCTTGATGCGCACGTTGGCGAACGTGCCGCGCATCATCACCTCATGGTTGCCGCGGCGGGAGCCGTAGCTGTTGAAATCGGCCTTGAGCACGCCGTTGGCCAGCAGGTACTTGCCGGCGGGCGACGTTTCCTTGATCGAGCCGGCCGGGGAGATGTGGTCGGTCGTCACGGAATCGCCGAACACGCCGAGCGCGCGTGCGCCCTTGACCGATGCCGAGGCAGCGGCCGGCGTCATGCCAAAGCCTTCGAAGAACGGCGGCTCGGCGATGTACGTCGACTTCGGCCAGTCGTAGACCTGACCCTTCGTGCCCTTGACGTTGGCCCACAGCTTGGACGGCTTCTTGACCTGTTCGTAGTTCGTGCGGAACGTGTCGGCGTTCATCGCGAACTTCATCAGCTTGGCGATCTCGTCCGAGGTCGGCCAAATGTCGCCCAGATAGACGTCGCGGCCCTTCTTGCCCTTGCCGACCGGCTCGGTCATCAGGTCGCGCGTCACGTTGCCGGCGATTGCATAAGCGACCACCAGCGGCGGCGAGGCCAGGAAGTTGGCGCGGATGTTCGGGTGGATGCGCGCTTCAAAGTTACGGTTGCCCGACAGCACGGCGGCGGCCACGATGTCGTTCTTCACGATGGCTTCGTTCAACTCCGGCGTCAGGTCACCGGCGTTACCGATACACGTCGTGCAGCCGTAGGCCGTCACGCCAAAGCCGAGCTTTTCCAGATACGGAAGCAGGCCGGCGGCTTCCAGGTACTTCGTCACCACGCGGCTTCCCGGGGCGAGCGAGGTCTTGATGTGCGGCGCGACCTCCAGGCCGGCTTCGACAGCCTTCTTGGCCAGCAGGCCCGCCGCCAGCAGCACGCTCGGATTCGAGGTGTTCGTGCACGAGGTGATGGCCGCGATCAGCACGTCGCCGCTCTTCACGTCGACGCCGTTGGTGGTCGTGAAGGTCTTGTCGAGGTCTTCCGATTTCTTGTTGAAGCCGTTTTCAGCAACCGGCTTGGAGAACAGCGACGAGAACGTCGACTTCACGTTGCCGATTTCGATACGATCCTGCGGGCGCTTCGGGCCAGCCAGCGACGGGGCCACCGTGCCGAGGTCCAGCGTCAACGTCTTGGTGTAGTCGATTTCGCCGGCCTTCGGCACGCCGAACAGCTTCTGCGCCTTGAAGTAGCTTTCGAACGCGGCGATTTCTTCCTTCGTGCGGCCCGTGCCCTTGAAGTAGTCAATGGTCTTGTCGTCCACCGGGAAGAAGCCCATCGTGGCGCCGTATTCCGGAGCCATGTTGCCGATGGTTGCGCGGTCCGGCAGCGACAGGCTGGCGGTGCCTTCGCCGAAGAACTCGACGAACTTGCCGACGACCTTCTCCTTGCGCAGCATTTCGGTAATCGTAAGCACCAGGTCGGTGGCCGTGCAGCCTTCGCGCAGGCGGCCCTTCAGCTCCACGCCCACGACGTCCGGCGTCAGGAAGTACACCGGCTGGCCGAGCATGCCGGCTTCCGCTTCGATGCCGCCCACGCCCCAGCCCACCACGCCAATACCGTTGATCATGGTGGTGTGGCTGTCGGTGCCGACCAGCGTATCCGGGTAGTACACGCCGTCTTTCTTATGGACGCCGCGTGCCAGGTACTCCAGGTTGACCTGGTGGACGATGCCGAAGCCGGGCTGCACCACGCCAAACGTGTCGAATGCCTGCATGCCCCACTTCATGAACTGGTAGCGCTCGTTGTTGCGCGAGAATTCCAGCTGCATGTTCAGGTCCAGCGCCTTCTTCTCACGGAAGTGGTCAATCTGCACCGAGTGATCCACCACCAGGTCGACCGGCACCAGCGGCTCGATCTTCTTGGGGTTCTTGCCCATGCGCTCGGCCACGTTGCGCATGGCGGCCAGGTCAGCCAGCAGCGGCACACCGGTAAAGTCCTGCAGCACCACGCGGGCTACCACGAACGGGATTTCATCAACGCGCTCGGCGTTGGGCTTCCAGTTGGCCAGTTGCGCAACGTGCTCTTCGGTCACCTTCTTGCCGTCGCAGTTGCGCAGCACGGACTCCAGCACGATGCGGATCGACACCGGCAGGCGCTCGATCGCCACGCCCAGTTCCTTGCCCAGTTGCGGCAGGGAGTGGAACTTGCCGGTCTGGCCGCCGTTGATCTTAAATTCCTTGAGTGTTTTTTTCAGATTGTGGGGCATGGCATGACTCCAAGGCTTGAGGATTGCGCGGGGTGCCGGGGCGCCCCTTGCGGATACATCAAATCGACAAAATCAAATCACGTACAAACCGACAAACGCGTTGACCGGCCTGGCTTCTGATCGGTCGGGTAATCCGCCACGACACCGCTGAACGGCTTGCCGCCGCTGATGCGGGCGGTGATGCCATGGGCGATCGGACGCTTCTTGGCGTCGTGGTCATTCGTGGTGAAAGGCTGATCGTCCACGCGGGCAATGGTCATGCGCAACACATGGGTGCGCTGGCCGCGGGCGACGGAATCTTGTTGATCTTCGATTGCCTTGCGGCCGAAGAGGGGCGTGCCTGGAGCCGTCGTGCCCGTCGTGCCATCTGACAGGACGGTCCCAGACACAAAAGGCCCACGGAGCCCGGCGCATCCGGGCAAGGCCACATCGTCGACGATGGCCTTGCCCAGATTCGTGCGGAGGTTCGCAACTGGTGCGGACATGAGCGGCTCCTGTGGGCCTCTTGTGCGATATCGCGTTACTGCTGGGCCGGTAGCACTGCGCCCGGAGCAGGGGCCGGAGCGGGGGCAGGGCTGTCCGGCGCCATCAGCGGCAGGCCAGCCGGAGCGCGCAGGGCGCCCGCTTGCGTCGGGGCCGGTGCGCCGGCAGCCATTTCGGCGGTCTGGCACTCATCGGCCAGGCGGTGGCCTTCGTTGCGGTCGAACAGCATGGCCTTGGCCGGGATCACCACCAGATCCATCCCGGTCTTCTGGTCGAAGTAACGGTCGGCGCCCGTGCGGGTCATTTGGCGCGGCAGCTGGTAGTTCTTGCCCTTCCAGTACATCGTAATGATCTGATCGCGCGCCATGTCGCCCTTGAGGTACATCTCGTTGCCAAGCTCGCACTTCCATTCGACGCCTTCCGGCTTGACGGCAGCAACAGGCGCGGCCTTCTTGGCGGCATGCTTCTTGGTCCAAGTCTTCTTGGCGGGAGCCTTCTTGGTAGCCGACTTCTCTGGGGCCTGAGCGGCTGCATATTGCGATGCAGCCAGCGAGAGAACGCCAGCACAGGCGCCCACGATGAATTTGTTCATAGGGTTTCCTTCGGTAAGACAGAGTGGGGGAGGCGGCTGCCAGGCCACGAGATGCCACGGCATTTCGCACACCGGCCGGTATTTTGACCGATTTGGACGCCGCGCCCAACGTTCTGTTACATGCTTGCCCGACCGCTCCGCAAAAAGGGGGTGTCGTGCTTGCGCCAGCGCCGTTTTTCGGGTTGTTCCCGGGCAGCTTGCCCCCGCAGTTTTGCCTTCCGTTCTCCTTGTTTGCGTTGGTGTGGATCTTGGCCCGGCTCAACCGCGATTCTGTGCGAAGAGCGCGTCCAACTTGGCTTCGTAGTCGTGGTAACCAATGCTGTCGTATAACTCCATGCGCGTCTGCATGGTGTCGACGACATTTTTTTGCGTGCCATCGCGGCGTATGGCGGCGTAGACGTTCTCTGCGGCCTTGTTCATCGCGCGAAATGCCGACAGCGGATACAGGATCATCGATACGCCTGCGGAAGCCAGCTCATCGCGCGTGAAAAGCGGCGTCTGCCCAAATTCGGTGATGTTGGCCAGCACCGGCACCTTCACCGCGTCGACAAACTTGCGGTACATCGACAGTTCGGTCATCGCCTCGGGAAAGATCGCGTCCGCGCCGGCTTCCACGCAGGCCACGGCACGTTCGAGGGCGCGGTCGAAGCCTTCGACGGCCAGGGCATCGGTGCGCGCCATGACGACAAAGCTGGCGTCGGTGCGGGCATCGACGGCAGCCTTGATGCGATCGACCATCTCGTCCTTCGAGACGATCTCCTTGTTGGGCCGATGGCCGCAGCGCTTGGCGCCGACCTGGTCTTCGATATGCATGGCCGCGGCGCCAAACTTGATGAGCGACTTGGTCGTGCGCGCCACGTTGAATGCCGAAGCGCCAAAGCCCGTGTCGACATCCACCAGGAGCGGTACATCGCAGACATCGGTGATGCGGCGGACGTCGGTCAAAACGTCGTCCAGGCCCGATATGCCGAGATCCGGCAAGCCCAGCGAGCCCGCTGCCACGCCGCCGCCCGACAGATAGATCGCGCGATAGCCGGCGCGCTTGGCCAGCAGCGCGTGGTTTGCATTGATGGTGCCCACCACCTGCAGTGGCGATTCATCGACCAGCGCCTGGCGGAAGCGCGCTCCTGCGCTGGCTTGGGTGTTTGTCGTCATGGCGAATCTCCTTTCTCTGCACGTCACGCGAAGAAGCGCGCGACGGCGTCGGCTGGCATCTCCACGCCGGTGGTGTGCGCCCGTTGCAGCACGGCCCACCAATAGCGATAGCTTGCGCGGTCATGCAGCCGGCCCTCGTGCTGGATGGGCCCCCAGGAGGCGTCCTGCGCGGCCGCAAGAATGGCGCCCGCGCGTGTCACTTCTTCGTGCGATGGGCGGAATGCGGAAACGATTGGCGCGATCTGGTCCGGATGGATGCTCCACTTGCGCAGATAGCCGAACTCGTTGCGGGCACGGGCGGCATCGGCGCCGGAGCGGTCGGGGTGCTTGATGTCAGTGCTGACGTTGTGCGACGGCACCTTGCCGTGCGCGTGGCAAGCGGCGGAAATCTCGGCAAGGGCGCGGCGGATCAGAGGATGCTCGAACTGCTCTGGCGAGCCCATCGCCGCACCGGGAATCGCGCCGTTGTGCGCCGAGACAAAATCCATCAGGCCGAAGCTCAGGCATTCCACCTGCACCAGCGCGGCGATATCGAACACCTGCGCGAGCGCGCCATGCGTTTCGATCAGCACGTGGATCGGCAGGTGCCTCGCAATGCCGGCCGCCTTGGCGGCCTGGTTGACGCGATCGGTCACTCGCGCGACTTCCACGACGTCACGGACCTTTGGCACGGTCACGTAGGCGAGGCGGCGGCCGGCAAGGCCGACAAGGATGTCGACGTCCTGCGTCCACGCGTCGTGGTTCGGATCGTGAATGCGCACGCCAACGCGGTTGAAGCGGTTGTCGTCGCTGTTGATGAGCGCGGCGGCCAATTCGGCATGTGCGCGTTCCTGACCGACGGCGGCGCCGTCTTCGCAGTCAAACGTGATGTCGAAAACGGGGCCAAGGGCTTGTTGCAGGGCGAGCGACTTGCGCATCAGTTTTTCTGCGCCCGCGTAGTGGTCGCAGACCGGCAATTGGGCCGGTAGGGCATCGTCCTGGAACAAAACCTCGGTGGGGTGCACGGGCTGGTATCGGTTCTGCGGCGCTTGTGGCGCCTGTGTCTTGATCGGAGTGCAGGTGTAAAAAAACCGGAGGGGTCGCTGCCGATCCGCTCCGGTTCTTTCTTAGATCATGCGGATTACAGCAGATGCTGCACGCCCGCACGCTCGCCTTCCAGCTCGTCGAGCGTAATCTTGATCTTGCCTTGGCTGTACTCGTCGATTTCCAGCCCTTCGACGATCTTGTACTTGCCGTTTTCGGTGGTGACCGGGAAACCGAACATCACGTCCTTCGGAATGCCGTATTCGCCGTTCGACGGGATGCCCATGGTGACAATCTTGCCGTTGGTGCCGAGCACCCAGTCACGCACGTGGTCGATGGCGGCGTTGGCAGCCGAAGCAGCCGACGACAGGCCGCGCGCTTCGATGATGGCGGCGCCGCGCTTGCCAACGGTCGGCAGGAACACGTCGTTGTTCCACACCGGGTCGTTGATCATGTCCTTAACGCTCTTGCCGTCGATCGTGGCGTAGCGATAGTCGGCGTACATCGTCGGGCTGTGGTTGCCCCACACGAACAGCTTTTCGATGCTCGACACCGGCTTGCCGGTCTTGGCGGCGATCTGCGACAGGGCACGGTTGTGGTCCAGGCGCAGCATGGCGGTGAAGTTCTCACGCGGCAGGTCCGGCGCCGACTTCATGGCGATGTAGGCGTTCGTGTTGGCCGGGTTGCCGACCACCAGCACCTTGACGTTGCGCGAAGCAACGGCGTTCAGTGCCTTGCCTTGTGCCGTGAAGATCTGCGCGTTGGCCGACAGCAGGTCCGCACGTTCCATGCCCGGGCCACGGGGGCGGGCGCCCACCAGCAGAGCCACGTCGGCGTCTTTGAATGCGGTCATCGGGTCGGAGTGCGCTTCCATGCCAGCCAGCAGCGGGAATGCGCAGTCTTCGATCTCCATCATCACGCCCTTGAGCGCCTTCTGGGCCTTCTCATCGGGGATTTCCAGCAGTTGCAGGATGACGGGTTGATCCTTGCCCAGCATTTCGCCGGCGGCGATGCGGAACAGCAGGGCGTAACCGATCTGTCCAGCAGCGCCGGTCACTGCGACGCGCATGGGTGCTTTTGCCATGAGAACTCTCCAAACGGTAGTGAAAGCGGATCGCACTGCGCGCGGCGCGCATCCCAGCAGGATGTCGGTGCAGCCTCGCAGGCATTGCCGGCAACGGTCGGCGCCTCGTGGGCGGTCGGCTCAGAAACGGCAAGAGCCTCGCAGTTTACTGCGTCCGCATGACGATGTGGAAACACACTGCAATTGACCTTTGAGCCGTTGTGGCGTGTCGTGGGGGCCGTCGCCCGGAACAGGCGCGAGTGTAGGTCTGGCCTCGCCGGAAAGTCAATGAATCTTCTGTCTTATATAAGACATAAGACATTCTATAAACGGGCTGGACGCCTTTGTCGCTTTTGTGGTGAAATCGGCAGTTATGTCGAGCACACCCAGCCCTCTATCCGCTGCGATGCCGCCCCCGGGCGGCGAAGGCGGCGCATCGCCCGCTTCTTCGGGCGGCGCGGGCGGCTCTCCGACGTTCAGCCCGCTGTATCAGCAGATCAAGACGCTGATCCTGCAAAGCCTGCAGGCCGGCGAATGGAAGCCGGGCGAGATGATCCCCAGTGAGATGGAATTGGCGGCCCGCTACAAGGTCAGCCAGGGTACCGTGCGCAAGGCGATCGACGAACTGGCGGCCGAAAACCTGGTCGCGCGGCGCCAGGGTAAGGGCACCTTCGTTACCACGCATTACGAAGAGGGCGTGCAGTTCCGGTTTTTGCGTCTGATGCCGGAGCAGGGCGAACAGCACTATCCGAGCAGCCGTGTGTTGGAGTGCAAGCGCATGCGCGCCCCGGCCGAGATCGCCCGCCTGCTCGAACTCAAGGCCGGCGACAGCGTCGTGCAGATCCGCCGCATCCTGTTCTTTTCGGGTGAGCCGACCGTGCTGGAAGAAATCTGGCTGCCGGGCGCGAGTTTCAAAGGGCTGACGGCTGAAAAACTGACCGAGTGGAAGGGCCCGATGTACGCCTTTTTCGAGGCGGAGTTCGGTGTGCGCATGTTGCGTGCCACCGAGCGCATTCGTGCAGTGGCGGCTGACGCGACCACGGCTGAATTGCTCTCGGTGGCGGCTCAATCGCCGTTGCTGTCGGTGGAGCGCGTGTCGCATACGTTCGGCGACAAACCGGTGGAGATACGTCGTGGCCTGTACGTCACGACGCGGCACTTTTACCAGAACGAATTGAATTGACGATGCGCTGCCAGGCCCGATTCGTGCGGCCCGTTGCGACTTCGACTGGGTCTGGGTTTGTGCGTCGCGCAACAGCGTATTGCGCGGCATGAAGGCAGTGTAGAGAGGACACTCAGCCCCCGTATCACGCCACTGGCAGGCGAGGGCAGGAAGCACAAAAGTGGAGCGCGTCGCATGGAATTAATGGTGCGCTGCGCAACAAAAGCGCGCTAAAATCTCGCGGATTTGTGCAAAGCTGTTTTGTTTGTTGATTAGCCAATTGGGGTCTGACCATGGCAGAAGCCATCAAGAAAGCCAGGCCGGTATACAGGAACATCGGTGTGGGCGACATCGCCCGTTACCGCTTGCCCTGGGCCGGTAAGGTGTCCATCTTGCACCGTGCCAGCGGTGCGTTGATGTTCCTTCTTCTTCCGTTCGTGCTGTACTTGTTCGAGCAAAGTCTCACGTCGGAAATCAGTTTCGCCAAGTTCTCGGCGCTTCTGTCCAACGGTTTTGCCAAGGTTGTCGTCCTTGCCCTCATCTGGGCATACCTGCACCACTTCTGCGCCGGCATCCGTTACCTGATCCTCGATCTGCATATCGGCATCGACAAGGCCTCGGCCTCCAAGTCGGCTGTGAGCGTGCTGATCGTCAGCCTGCTGCTGACCGTCGTGTTCGGCGCCAAGCTGTTCGGCCTGTTCTGAGGAATCCGCAATGGCACAAAACAATATTGGTCCCAAGCGCCTCGTTGTCGGCGCGCACTACGGCCTGAAGGACTTCCTCGCGCAGCGCGTCACCGCCGTGATCATGGCGGTGTACACCATCGTGCTGCTGGCTGCGTTCCTGCTCTCCAAAGACACGTCTTACCAAAGCTGGGCGGGGCTGTTCTCCAACCAGTGGATGAAGATGCTGACGTTCCTGGCGTTCGTGTCGCTCACGTATCACGCCTGGATCGGTGTGCGTGACATCTGGATGGACTACGTGAAGCCCGTGGCAGTGCGTTTGACGCTGCAAGTGTTGACGATTCTGTGGCTCGTTGGTTGTGCGGGCTACGCAGCTCAGATTCTCTGGAGGGTTTAAGACATGGTCGCAGTCAAGACTGGGCTGCCGCGCCGCAAATTCGACGTGGTGATCGTCGGTGCGGGCGGTTCGGGCATGCGCGCATCGCTGCAGCTGGCAGAAGCCGGCCTCTCCGTGGCCGTGCTGTCCAAGGTTTTCCCCACCCGCTCGCACACCGTGGCGGCGCAGGGTGGTATCGGTGCTTCGCTGGGCAACATGAGCGAAGACAACTGGCACTATCACTTCTACGACACCGTCAAGGGCTCCGACTGGCTCGGCGACCAGGACGCGATCGAGTTCATGTGCCGCCAGGCACCAAACGTGGTGTATGAGCTGGAACACTTCGGCATGCCGTTCGACCGCAACGCCGACGGCACCATCTACCAGCGCCCGTTCGGCGGCCACACGTCGAACTACGGCGAGAAGCCCGTGCAGCGTGCCTGCGCCGCGGCCGACCGTACCGGCCACGCGCTGCTGCACACGCTGTATCAGCGTAACGTGCGGGCCAAGACCCACTTCTTCGTCGAATGGATGGCGCTGGACCTGATCCGCGACCAGGACGGCGACGTGCTGGGTGTGACGGCGCTGGAAATGGAAACCGGCGAGGTCTACATCCTCGAAGCGAAGACGACGCTGTTCGCCACGGGCGGTGCAGGCCGCATCTACGCAGCGTCCACCAATGCCTTCATCAACACCGGTGACGGCCTGGGCATGGCAGCGCGCGCAGGCGTCCCGCTCGAAGACATGGAGTTCTGGCAGTTCCACCCGACCGGCGTGGCCGGCGCGGGCGTGCTGATCACGGAAGGCGTGCGTGGCGAAGGCGGCATCCTGCGTAACAAGGACGGCGAGCGCTTCATGGAGCGCTATGCCCCGACGCTGAAGGATCTGGCGCCGCGTGACTTCGTGTCGCGCTCGATGGACCAGGAAATCAAGGAAGGCCGCGGCTGCGGCCCGAACGGCGACTACGTGCTGCTCGACCTGACCCACGTCGGTGCCGAGACCATCATGAAGCGCCTGCCGTCGATCCGCGAGATCGGGCTGAAGTTCGCCAACGTCGACGCCATCAAGGAACCGATTCCGGTGGTGCCGACCATCCACTACCAGATGGGTGGCATTCCGACGAACTATCACGGCCAGGTCGTGGTGCCGAAGAACGGCAACCCGAACGAGGTCATCAACGGCTTCTACGCGATCGGCGAATGCTCGTGCGTGTCGGTGCACGGCGCCAACCGCCTGGGCACGAACTCGCTGCTCGACCTGGTGGTGTTCGGCCGTTCGGCGGGCAACCACATCATTGCGCAGAACCTGAAGAACCGCGAGCACAAGCCGTTGCCGGCCGATGCAGCGGACCGCGCACTGTCGCGCCTGGCCAAGCTCGATTCGTCCAGCTCGGGCGAGTACGCGCAGGACGTTGCCAACGACATCCGCCGCAACATGCAGTCGCACGCGGGCGTGTTCCGTACGCAGAAGCTGATGGATGAAGGCGTCGAGCGCATCCTGGAAGTGGCCGAGCGTGCTGGCAGCATCCACCTGAAGGACAAGTCCAAGGTGTTCAACACCGCGCGCGTTGAAGCGCTGGAAGTGGCCAACCTGGTGGAAGTGGCCAAGGCGACGATGGTGTCGGCCGCCGCCCGCAAGGAATCGCGCGGTGCCCACGCCCACAGCGACTTCCCGAATCGCGACGACGAAAACTGGATGAAGCACTCGCTGTGGTACAGCGAAGGCAACCGCCTCGACTACAAGCCCGTGCAGTTGAAGCCGCTGTCGGTGGAATCGGTGCCGCCCAAGGCGCGTACGTTCTAACGGATAAGAAGGGCCCACAAAAATGAAGCGTATTTTTGAAGTCTATCGCTACGATCCGGACAAGGACGCAGCGCCCCGCATGCAGACCTACGAGGTTGAGCTCGACGGTCACGAGCGCATGCTGCTCGACGCGCTGGTCAAGCTCAAGAAGCTGGACGAGTCGATCGCATTCCGTCGCTCGTGCCGTGAAGGCGTGTGCGGCTCGGACGCCATGAACATCAACGGCAAGAACGGTCTGGCGTGCCTGACCAACATGCGTGAGCTGCCCGAGAAGATCGTGCTGCGCCCGCTGCCGGGGCTGCCCGTGGTGCGCGACCTGATCGTGGACATGACGCAGTTCTTCAACCAGTACCACTCGATCAAGCCGTACCTGATCAACGACGAGCCGCCGCCCGAGAAGGAGCGCCTGCAGTCGCCGGAAGAGCGTGAGGAGCTCGACGGCCTGTACGAGTGCATTCTGTGCGCGAGCTGCTCGACGTCGTGCCCGTCGTTCTGGTGGAACCCGGACAAGTTCGTTGGCCCGGCTGGTCTGCTGCAGGCGTATCGTTTCATCGCCGACAGCCGCGATCAGGCCACCAGCGAGCGTCTGGACAACCTGGAAGATCCGTACCGCCTCTTCCGCTGCCACACCATCATGAACTGCGTCGATGTGTGCCCGAAGGGTCTGAACCCGACCAAGGCCATCGGCAAGATCAAGGAATTGATGGTGCGCCGCGCGGTGTAAGGCGCGAGTCAGGGCACTTTGGCATTGTGTGTCGCCGGAGCGGTTTCTCCGGCGACGCATTTTTAGGAAGTATGGTTGCTGTGAACACTCCGACGTTCTCCCATCAGTCCGATCCGCACAAGCGTGCCCGTTTACGCTGGCGTGCCCGACGCGGCCTGCTTGAGAACGACATCATCGTCGAGCGCTTCTTCAACCGCTACGAGACGGAACTGTCGGATGACGACGTTGCCGCACTCTCGCAGTTGTTCGAGCTACCCGACAACGACCTGATGGATCTCCTGCTTGCACGCAAGGAACCGGAGGGCGACCTCGACGTGCCTCACATCCAGCACGTCCTGACCTTGCTGCGCTCGGTCTAAACCGGCGCGCGAGAGGTTGCCGCAAGACGAATCAGTCCAGCCGCCCCCGGCCGGCGCCCCTTGATCCGTCTGGCGGGAGTCTCCCGACTTTATTTTTATAAACAGCAGAGAAGGAAACCGACATGACGCCGTCCGAAGTGAAAGCCACCCTATCGTTTTCCGATGGCTCGCCCAGCGTCGAGCTGCCGATCTACAAGGGCACGGTTGGCCCGGACGTGATCGACATTCGCAAGCTGTACGGTCAGACGGGCAAGTTCACGTACGACCCCGGCTTCATGTCGACGGCGTCGTGCAATTCCAAGATCACCTATATTGATGGTGACAAAGGTGAGCTGCTGTACCGTGGCTACGCCATCGACGATCTGGCCAGCAAGTGCGATTTCATGGAAATCTGCTATCTCCTGCTGAAGGGTGAGCTGCCCAATGCCAAGCAGAAGGAAGAGTTCAACCATGTGGTGACAAATCACACCATGGTGCACGAGCAGATGCAGTTCTTCCTGCGCGGGTTCCGTCGTGACGCCCATCCGATGGCCGTGCTGACTGGCCTGGTTGGTGCCATGAGCGCGTTCTATCCGGACGCTGCCAACATCAACGACCCGCGCGAGCGCGAAATCTCGCAGATCCGCCTGATCGCCAAGCTGCCGACGCTGGTGGCCATGGCGTACAAGTACAACATCGGCCAGCCGAACATCTATCCGCAGAACAACCTGTCGTACACGGGTAACTTCATGCGCATGATGTTTGCCACGCCGTGCGAAGACTACAAGGTGAACCCGGTGCTGGAGAAGGCACTGGACCGCATCTTCATCCTGCACGCAGACCACGAGCAGAACGCCTCGACTTCGACGGTGCGTCTGGCCGGTTCATCGGGCACCAACCCGATCGCTGCCATTGCGGCCGGTATCGCTTGCCTGTGGGGCCCGGCGCACGGCGGCGCGAACGAAGCTGCGCTGAACATGCTGGAAGAAATCGGAACCGTCGACAAGGTGCCCGAGTTCATCAAGCAGGTGAAGGACAAGAACAGCGGCGTGCGCCTGATGGGCTTTGGCCACCGCGTGTACAAGAACTACGATCCGCGCGCCAAGCTGATGCGCGAAACCTGCCATGAAGTGCTGAACGAACTGGGCCTGCACAACGACCCGCTGTTCAAGCTGGCCATGGAGCTGGAAAAGATCGCGCTGGAAGACGAGTACTTCGTCAGCCGCAAGCTGTACCCGAACGTCGACTTCTATTCGGGCATCGTTCAGCGCGCGCTGGGCATCCCGACTTCGATGTTCACCTGCATCTTCGCGCTGGCCCGCTCGGTGGGCTGGATTGCACAGTGGGAAGAGATGATCACGGATCCGGAATACAAGATCGGCCGTCCGCGCCAGCTGTTCAACGGTGCTGCAACCCGCGAAGTGCCGTCGATCGACAAGCGCTAAGCCTGGCTGTTTGCTTTACAGAAGCCCCGCTCGGGAAACCAGCGGGGCTTTTTGTTGCACGCAGCTGTCAGAAGGGCTTTCGCATAATGGCGAAACCCCCTTTCGTCAGTCACGTCCGGTGCCCAATGCACCGGGTGGCATAATCGATCACTCCCCACGAAACTGCTCGCGCGGCGGCCCTGAAATAAGAAAGGGCACGTTGTGCACGGATCGCATCATGGCCAAGACGCTCTACGACAAACTCTGGGACGATCACGTCGTTCATACCGAAGAAGACGGCACGACCGTCCTCTACATCGATCGTCAACTGCTGCACGAAGTGACAAGCCCGCAGGCCTTCGAAGGGCTGAAGCTCGCTGACCGCCCGGTGTGGCGCATCAGCGCCAACCTGGCGGTGTCGGACCATAACGTACCCACGACCGATCGGTCGCACGGCATTGCCGATCCGATTTCCAAGCTGCAGGTCGACACGCTGGATGCCAACTGCGACAGCTACGGCATCACGCAATTCAAGATGAATGACAAGCGTCAGGGCATCGTGCACGTGATCGGGCCGGAGCAGGGCGCGACGCTGCCTGGCATGACAGTCGTGTGCGGCGATTCGCATACCAGCACGCACGGTGCGTTTGGCGCGCTTGCGCATGGCATCGGCACGTCGGAAGTCGAGCACGTGTTGGCTACGCAAACGCTGCTCGCCAAGAAGAGCAAGAACATGCTCGTGAAGGTGGAAGGCACGCTGCCGCGCGGCTGCACCGCCAAGGACATCGTGCTTGCCATCATTGGCAAGATCGGTACGGCCGGAGGCACGGGCTACGCCATGGAATTCGGTGGCTCGGCCATCCGCGCGCTGTCGATGGAAGGCCGCATGACGGTGTGCAACATGGCGATCGAAGGCGGCGCACGCGCAGGCATGGTCGCCGTGGACGATGTCACGCTCGAATACATCAAGGGTCGTCCGTTCGCGCCGCAGGGCGTGGAGTGGGAACAGGCCGTCGCCTATTGGCGCACGCTGCATTCCGACGAAGGTGCGCACTTCGATCAGGTGGTCGAGCTGCGTGCTGAAGAGATTCGCCCGCAGGTGAGCTGGGGCACGTCGCCGGAAATGGTGGTCAGCATTGAAGACCGCGTGCCGGATCCTGAAAAGGAAAAAGACCCGAACAAGCGCAACGCCATGGAGCGCGCGCTCGAATACATGGGCCTGCAGCCGAACGTCGCCATCAGCGACATCAACATCGACAAGGTGTTCATCGGCTCGTGCACCAACAGCCGCATCGAAGACATGCGCGCTGCCGCGTGGGTCGTGCAGAAGCTGGGCAAGCGCATTGCCTCGAACGTGAAGCTGGCGATGGTCGTGCCGGGCTCGGGCCTCGTGAAGGAACAGGCCGAGCGCGAAGGGCTCGACAAGATCTTCAAGGCGGCGGGCTTTGAATGGCGCGAGCCGGGTTGCTCGATGTGTCTGGCAATGAATGCCGACCGCCTCGACCCGGGCGAGCGCTGCGCATCCACGTCCAACCGCAACTTCGAAGGCCGTCAGGGCGCGGGTGGCCGCACCCATCTGGTCAGCCCGGCGATGGCGGCTGCGGCTGCGCTGGAAGGCCACTTCGTTGACGTGCGCAAGCTCGCTTGAGCGGCAGGATAGAGAGAGCAATCATGGAACAATTCACCATCCACACCGGCCTCGTGGCGCCGCTCGACCGCGAAAACGTCGACACCGACGCCATCATCCCGAAGCAATTCCTCAAATCGATCAAGCGCACGGGCTTCGGCCCGAACCTGTTCGACGAGTGGCGCTACAAGGACGTCGGCGAGCCTGGGCAGGACAACAGCAAGCGTCCGCTGAACCCGGATTTCGTACTGAACCAGCCGCGTTACAAGGGCGCCTCGGTGTTGCTGGCGCGCAAGAATTTCGGCTGCGGCAGCTCGCGTGAGCACGCGCCGTGGGCGCTGCAGCAGTACGGCTTCCGCGCCATCATCGCGCCGAGCTTTGCCGACATCTTCTTCAACAATTGCTTCAAGAACGGCCTGCTGCCGATCGTGCTGACAGAGTCGCAAGTCGACCATCTGTTCAACGAGACGCAAGCCTTTACCGGCTACCAGCTGACTGTCGATCTGGACAAGCAGATCGTCGTCACGCCAGGCGGTACGGCGTATCCATTCGACATCACGGCGTTCCGCAAATACTGCCTGCTCAACGGCTTCGACGACATCGGTCTGACCCTGCGCTACGCCGAGCAGATCAAGGCTTACGAAGCGCAGCGCTTGGCCAGGATGCCGTGGCTCGCGCACAAGCTCGTCGGCTGAGCGGATACCAGAACAACAAGGACAACTACATGACCAAGATTGCAGTGTTGCCGGGTGACGGCATTGGCAAGGAAATCGTCGCCGAGGCCGTAAAGGTGCTCAAGGTGTTGGGCGAGCCTTTCGAGATGGAATTCGCCCCGGTGGGCGGCGCCGGTTACGAGGCCAAGGGCCATCCGCTGCCGGAAGACACGCTCAAGCTCGCCAAGGAGGCTGACGCCATCCTGTTCGGCGCCGTGGGCGATTGGAAGTACGACACGCTGGCGCGCGAGTTGCGCCCGGAGCAGGCCATCCTCGGCTTGCGCAAGCACCTGCAACTGTTCGCCAATTTCCGTCCGGCGATCTGCTATCCGGAACTGGCCGGCGCGTCGAGCCTGAAGCCTGAGATCGTCTCCGGCCTCGACATCCTGATCGTGCGCGAACTGACTGGCGATATCTACTTCGGCCAGCCGCGCGGCGTGCGAGCAGCACCTGACGGTGTGTTCGCCGGCGCGCGCGAAGGCTTCGACACCATGCGCTACAGCGAGCCGGAAATCCGCCGCATCGCGCACGTCGCCTTCCAGGCTGCCGCCAAGCGCGGCAAGAAGCTGTGCAGCGTCGACAAGGCCAACGTCCTTGAGACATTCCAGTTCTGGAAGGACATCGTCACCGATGTGCACAAGGAATATCCGGAAGTCGAGCTGTCGCACATGTACGTCGACAACGCGGCCATGCAACTCGTGAAGGCGCCGAAGAACTTCGACGTGATCGTTACCGGCAACATGTTCGGCGACATCCTTTCGGACGAGGCTGCCATGCTGACGGGCTCGATCGGCATGCTGCCGTCGGCGTCGCTCGATGCGAACAACAAAGGCCTGTACGAGCCGTCGCACGGCTCCGCGCCGGACATCGCGGGCAAGGGTGTTGCCAACCCGCTGGCGACGATCCTGTCGGCGGCGATGATGCTGCGCTATTCGCTGAACAAGGCCGAGCAGGCTGATCGCATTGAAACTGCCGTCAAGAAGGTGCTGGCGCAGGGCTACCGGACCGGTGACATCCTGACGCCGGGCTGCAAGCAGGTCGGCACTGTGGAGATGGGCGACGCGGTGGTCGCTGCCCTGTAAATCAAAGCGTGCGTTGCGGTGCCGTCACACGCGGCACCGCAATCGTCGTTTTTTGGGCGGACACATGTTGCAGTGCATTGTGTGGCCGCCAAATCGTGTATATTTTTACAGATGATCTCGATTGCGCTCCCCGTCCTCGTACTGGGCATTCTGGGCACCCTGGCCATTGCCGCCAAGGGCACCGCCGCGCGCACTCGCATGACGCCTGTCGAGATTCGCACGACCACGAAAATCATTACCAAAAAAACGATCTCGTAGATCGTCCGTCGTGCCCGTTCGCCTTCCCCGCGCGGTCACGCCGGGCGACCGAGGCGGGGAAAATCACTAGAGGTTCACAATCATGAAGGTAGGTCTCGTCGGTTGGCGCGGCATGGTCGGTAGCGTGCTGATGCAGCGCATGCAGGAAGAAAAGGATTTCGACCTGATCGACACCGTGTTTTTCAGCACCAGCAACGCTGGCGGCAAGGCACCCGCATTCGCCAAGACGGATGCGCCCCTGGCCGACGCGAATGACATCGAAGCGCTGAAGGCATGCGACACGATCATCACGTGCCAGGGCGGCGACTACACGACCGAAGTCTTCCCGAAGCTGCGCGCTGCCGGCTGGAATGGCTACTGGATCGACGCCGCCTCGACGCTGCGCATGGAAGACGACGCCGTGATCGTGCTGGACCCGGTCAACCTGTCGCTCATCAAGAATGCGGTGGCGGCCGGCACCAAGAATTTCATCGGTGGCAATTGCACCAACTCCATCCTGCTGATGGGCGTGGGTGGTCTGTTCCGCGAAGGCCTGGTCGAATGGGTCAGCTCGATGACCTACCAGGCAGCCTCGGGCGGTGGTGCAAACCACATGCGCGAACTGCTCAAGGGCATGGGCGTGATCCACGGTGCCGTGGCCGATGAGCTGGCCAACCCGGCGTCTGCCATCCTGGACATCGACCGCAAGGTTGCCAAGACCATCCGCGAAGACGTGCCGACCGAATTCTTCCCGGCGCCGCTGGCTGGTGGGTTGATCCCGTGGATCGACAAGCAGCTCGACAACGGTCAGTCCAAGGAAGAGTGGAAGGGTCAGGCCGAGGTCAACAAGATCCTGGGCACGGCGCAGACGATTCCGGTTGATGGCCTGTGCGTGCGGATCGGCGCGATGCGCTGCCACAGCCTGGGCCTGACGCTCAAGCTCAAGCGCGACCTGCCGCTCGACGAAATCGAGCAGATCATCCGCTCGGGCAACCCTTGGGTGAAGTGGGTGCCGAACGACCGCAGCATCACCGAGAAGGAACTGACGCCGGCTTCCATCACGGGTGGCCTGGAAATCGGCGTGGGCCGTGTGCGCAAGCTGAACATGGGGCCCGAGTATGTGAGCGCCTTCGTGATCGGCGATCAGCTTCTGTGGGGCGCCGCCGAGCCGCTGCGCCGTACGTTGCGTATCCTGCTGGGCAAGTGATTCGGCCTTTGCTTTCCTTGTCAGACCGGGCATCGACGGCTGTCGTTGCGGCCTGACAACAGAAAGTGCGCTTTTTCTACCAACGCCGCGCGGCCTGCGCGGCGTTGTGCCATCTGGACGCCCACGGTCTGTAACGTTGGTACACAATAGCGGCCGGAACGCTGTCCGCCCATTCGTGGGGTGGACGGGGCACGGGGAAGGGTTAGCGCCACATGAAGCACACGCATTCCGGGGGGTACGTCGGGTGCTTCAGAATCTCGCCAATTGTGTCGTTTTCATAAAGATTGACGGCGGTTCTTATCCAGCATTTCACTTTTTGGGTGAACTTGCTGCGCTAACTCGTTGATGTTAAGTTCGTTTGCACATTAAAAGATAACGGAGTCGAAGGTGAGGGTGAGCCAATACCGCCGGAGAGAATCGTCCCATCGCAGTCCTCGCTGGTCGGCCGTCGCGTTTGCTGCGGCGAGCCTGCTGCTGATTCAGCCCGCTGCGCAAGCGGCCGGTTTCGGCGCGCTGCACGTGCGTTCCAGCCTCGGCCAGCCGCTGCAGGCCGAAATCGATCTGACCGGCGTGACGCCCGAAGAGGCGCAAAACCTGGTCGCCAAACTGGCCGCGCCGGATGCCTATTCGCGTGCCGGCCTGACCTACAACCCGATCGTCTCCTCGCTGCGTGCCTCGCTGGAGCGCCAGTCGAATGGTAACTACGTGGTGCGTCTTCGCTCGACGCAGCCCGTCGCCGAGCCGTTCGTTGATGTTCTGGTCGACTTGAACTGGGCGAGCGGCCACGTTTCGCGCGCCTATACGTTCTTGCTGGACCCGGTGGGCTCCAGCAATACCGCACAGAATTTCGCGCCGACGCCGGTGGTGCAGGCCACCACGCCGGGCGCCGCTGAATCGACGTCGGCAGCCTCGGCAGCTCAACCGCAAGCTGCGGCCCCGACTGCGGCCGCGCCGGCACCGGCACGCCAGCCCCGTGCTGCTCGCCAAGCCGCGCGTGCCCAGCAAGCTGCTCCTGCTGCTGCCGCGCCGGACGCTACGCCCGGTGGCTCGTACACCGTGCAGCGCGGCGATAGCCTGTATGACGTGGCATCGACGGCCGCTCAGGGTCAGGATGCCGTGTCGCTCGACCAGATGCTGCTTGCCCTGTATCGGAACAACCCCAACGCTTTCATTGGCGGCAACATCAACCGGCTGCGTACCGGTTCGGTGCTGAAAGTGCCGTCGCAGGCCGAAGCGCAGAAAACGCCTGCGCGTGAAGCACGCCGCGAGGTCATTGCGCAAACGTCCGGCTTCGCCGGCTACCGCAATCGCCTCGCAACGGCAGCGGAAGCCAACGCGGCCACGGATACCGATTCCGCCCGCCAGCAAAGCGGCAGCGTGTCGGCCCGTGTGCAGGATCAAGCTACGCCCGCTGCCAGCGGCCGTGACGAATTGCGTCTGTCCAAGGCTGACCGTGCCGGCAAGGCTGGCGCGGCAGCCGCCCGCGACGAGGAACTCGTCGCCAAGGAGCGCGCGCTCAAGGAGATGGAGTCACGCGTTGCACAGTTGGAGAAGAATCTCTCTGACATGCAACGCCTGGTTGAATTGAAGAACGCTGAACTGGCCAAGGCCGCCAGCGCTGCCAAGCCGGCCGCTGGTGCTGCACCGTCGACGGCGGCTCCGGCAGTGGCGGCGGCCAATGCGCCCGCTCCCGCACCGGCAGCAGCGTCCACGTCTGCCCCGGCCCCTGTTGCCGCTGCGCCGGCGGAAACGGCCGCCGCCCCGGCTTCGTCGGCGACGGCTGCAGCGTCGGCTTCCGCACCGGAGGCCGCATCGGCGCCGTTGGCGGCAGCCTCTGCACCGCAAGCAACCGCCAGCGCACCGGTTGCTGCTGCGTCGGCTCCCGCTGCCGCGCCGAAGAAGGCGCCCGTGGTTGTTGCCCCGCCGCCGCCGATCCAGGAAGAATCGTTCCTCTCGTCGCTGCTGGGCAACCCGATGGCTCTGGGCCTGGGTGGCTTGGTGGTCGCCCTGCTGGGTGGTCTGGTGGTGTATCGCCGTCGCCAGCAGAAGCCTGAGCAGGCGCATGGCTTCCAGGACAGCCTGCTGTCGCAGGAAAGCACTGTGATGGCGGGTGCCAACTCGCTGTTTGGCGCGGCCGGTGGTCAAAGCGTCGACACTTCGCAGCACAGCGTATTCGGTGCGGATTTCCGCATTGGTGGCGGCAACGAGAGCAATGAAGTCGACCCGATTGCCGAGGCCGATGTCTACATCGCCTACGGTCGCGACGTACAAGCCGAAGAAATCCTGCGCGAGGCTCTGGAGCAGCATCCGGAGCGCCAAGCCATTCGTCTGAAGTTGATGGAAATTTACGCCAATCGTCAGGACGCCCATGGCTTCCAGACCATTGCTGAAGAGATGCTGGCGCAAGTCGGCGCGGCCTCGTCGGAATGGGCAGAGGCGGCTGCGATGGGCCGCAAGTTTGATCCCGCCAACCCGCTGTACCTGACGGTGCAGGGTGATGGGAGCCATGTTGGTGCCGAAGCGCATGCGGAACCGAGCCACGCTGGCGCCGCAGTGGCAGGTGCCGCTGCCCTGGCCGGTGTGGGCGCCGCAGTGGCCGCCGAGGCCTTCAGCCCGACGGTGACCGGTCAAACCACCCGTCGCGGGGACGACTGGACCACGCTGTCTCCGGATCTGGACCCGTCCGCACCGTCGACCAAAGCGCCGCAACTTGCCGATTTCGATCTGCCGCTGGAGTCGTTCCCGGCGCCGGCAGCAGGCGAGCCGATCACTGCGCCGGAAGAAGCCTCGGACATCTTCAAGGTGCATGCCGAACCTGAAGCGGACCTGCCCCAGTTCAACGCGCACGCTGGCGAGGCTTATCAGCCCGTCGCCGCGCCCCCGCTCCACATGGACCTGTCGGACTTGTCGCTGGATCTGAACCCGACGCCGCCTGCCGCAGAAACGGCTGCTCCGGCAGCCTCGGTTGCTGCGGAGGAAAGCCTGCCGAGCTGGGCTCAGCCGACCGACCTGTCGCAGGCCCCGATGCATTTCGAATCCGAGCCGCACCACGCAGAGCACGCGGAAGTCGCAAACGACGAACCGCAATCGGCTATCCGTCTGGACACCAACCTGCCGCACACGCTGTCCGGTGAGCACGGTGCCGACGGTGTGCGCGATCTGCAGATCAAGTTCGATCTGGCCAAGGCCTACATCGAGATTGGCGACAAGGAAGGCGCACGCGAACTGCTGCAGGAAGTGCTGGATTTGGGCGATCCGTCGTTCCACGCCGAGGCGCAAGCCTTGATGCGCCAGATCGGCTGACGCAACGCGTTTTACGCCATCGACAGCGCCGGCAGGGTGGTATCCTGCCGGCGTTTTTCTTTCCGCATGGGGATTCACACGGCATGACGCGCATCGCGCTTGGCATTCAGTACGACGGTGCCGCGTTTTCGGGATGGCAATCGCAGCCGCACGGCAACACCGTGCAGGACGCACTGGAGGCGGCCCTGCGACAGTTTGCCGGCGTGGCGCTCCCGACCACGGTGGCCGGCCGCACCGATGCGGGTGTGCATGCGCTGGGCCAGGTCGTCCACCTGGATACCGACCTCGTGCGCGAGCCGTTTTCGTGGGTGCGCGGCACCAACGCGTTTCTGCCCCCCACGGTGGCCGTGCGATGGGCGCAGGAAATGCCGGAGGACTTCCACGCGCGCTTCTCCGCGCATCGCCGCACGTATTACTACGCGCTGACCTTCGGCCCGACGCGCGCACCGTTGCTCGAAGATAAGGCGGGCTACGTGATGCTGCCGCCTGGCCAAGCGCTTGACGTGGCAGCCATGAACGAGGCTGCGCAGGTCTTGGTCGGTGAGCACGATTTCTCGTCGTTCCGCGCGGCCGAATGCCAAGCCAAGTCGCCCGTCAAAACGATGTACTCGATCGAGGTGCGAGGCGAGGGCGAGTGGGTATTCGTCCGTATTCGTGGCAGTGCATTCCTGCACCACATGGTGCGCAACATCATGGGCTGCCTGGTGGCGATCGGGCGGGGCCGGCAGCCATCTTCCTGGATGCGCGATGTGCTGGCAGCACGCAGCCGCGTCGCCGCCGCCCCGACCTTCATGCCCGACGGGTTGTATCTGGCCGAGGTCGGCTATCCTGATGTCTTCTCGTTGCCGGCATCTCCGGCATCGTCCAGCCTGTTTCGTGGCGTGTTCGATGAACACGTCGGCCCGTGAACTCCGCTTCCACCATGCCGTTGCACCGTACCCGTATCAAGCTGTGTGGCCTGACCCAGCCGGCCGACGTCGACCACGCCGTCGAGCTCGGCGCCGATGCGATCGGGCTCGTCTTCTATCCGCCCAGCCCGCGTTACGTCGCCACCGAACGCGCTGCCGAGCTGACTCGCCGCGCCGGTCCGTTCGTCACCGTGACGGGCCTGTTCGTCAACGCCAGCGCGGACGACGTGGCGCGCGTGCTGGACAAAGTGCCGCTTACGCTGCTTCAGTTCCACGGTGACGAGCCGGCAGAGCTGTGCGCCGAGATTGCAGCGAAGGTGCGGCTGCCGTGGCTGCGTGCCCTGCGTGTTCAGCCCGGGGCCGATTTGGTAGAATTCGGCAATCGGTTTGCCGCTGCTCAAGGCCTGCTGCTCGACGCATTTGTTGAGGGGTATGGCGGCGGCGGCCACGTCTTCGACTGGACTCTCATTCCTCCGCAATGGCTCCCGCAATCGCCATCCTTGCCAACCACAAGCGCCGCTCCTCGGCTCGTTTTGAGTGGTGGGTTGAGCGCGCAAAACGTCGCTGGCGCGATTGAACGCGTGCGGCCATACGCTGTTGACGTCAGCAGCGGGATCGAGGCCGCACGGGGCGTGAAAGACCACGCCCGGATGACCGCATTTGTGCGTGCGGTCCGCGAGGCCGATGCAGCCCTGGGCGCATCGGTTCAGGCCTGAGCCGATCCGGCAGGTCTTTCGCGACGCACGCCTTCCTGAATATTTCCGCCGACGGGGCTTCACCCTGACCTCGGCGGACGCCTCGAGAGATTGCCATGTACAACCTGCCCGACGCCCACGGCCATTTCGGCCCCTACGGCGGCACCTTCGTTGCTGAAACGCTGTCCCACGCGCTGGATGAGTTGCGCGACGCCTATGCGCGCTATCAGCACGATCCCGAGTTCATCAAGGAATACGAATACGAGCTGAAGCATTTCGTCGGTCGGCCGTCGCCCATCTATCACGCACGCCGCCTGACCGAACACTGCGGTGGCGCGCAGATCTACCTCAAGCGTGAGGACCTGAACCACACCGGCGCGCACAAGGTGAACAACGTGATCGGCCAGGCGCTGCTCGCGCGCCGCATGGGCAAGCCACGCGTGATTGCCGAAACGGGCGCCGGCCAGCACGGTGTTGCCACCGCCACGATTGCCGCGCGCTACGGCATGGAGTGCGTCGTCTACATGGGCAGCGAAGACGTGCGCCGTCAGGCCGCCAACGTCTACCGCATGAAGCTGCTAGGCGCGACCGTGGTGCCGGTGGAGTCGGGCTCGCGCACGCTCAAGGACGCGCTGAACGAAGCGATGCGCGACTGGGTGACCAACGTGGCCGACACCTTCTACATCATCGGCACGGTGGCGGGGCCACACCCGTATCCGATGATGGTGCGCGACTTCCAGGCCGTGATCGGCGAGGAATGCAAAGTGCAGATGCCGGAGATGACCGGCCGCCAGCCGGACGCGGTGATCGCCTGCGTGGGCGGCGGCTCCAACGCCATGGGCATCTTCTATCCGTACATTGACCACACCGACGTGAAGCTGATCGGCGTGGAAGCAGCGGGCGAGGGCATCGAGACCGGTCGCCACGCCGCGTCGCTTACGGGCGGCTCACCGGGCGTACTGCACGGTAACCGCACCTATCTGCTGCAGGATGAAGACGGCCAGATCATCGAGACGCATTCGATCTCGGCCGGGCTCGATTATCCGGGCGTCGGTCCGGAGCACGCCTGGTTGAAGGATGTTCGGCGCGCGGAATACGTCGGCATTACCGACAAGGAAGCGCTGCAGTCGTTCCACGACCTGTGCCGCATGGAGGGCATCATCCCGGCGCTGGAATCGAGCCATGCGCTGGCGTATGCGTGCAAGCTGGCGCCGACGCTGCCCAAGGACAAGATCCTGCTGGTGAACCTGTCCGGCCGTGGCGACAAGGATATGCATACCGTCGCCGAATTCTCCGGCATCAAACTCTAACGGCACTGGCACACGCATGACCGAGCGCGCCATCGACGGCATCTTCAACGAGGACTGCATTACCGGGGTCGAGCATCTGGCCGACGGCAGTGTGGACCTCGTGATCGCCGATCCGCCGTACGGGCTGGGCAAGGATTACGGCAACGACTCCGACAAACTGTCGGGCGATGCATACCTCGCCTGGTCCGAACGCTGGATCGATGCGGTGCGGCCGAAGCTGGCGCGCAACGGATCGTTCTACCTGTTTTGCACGTGGCAATACGCGCCGGAACTGTTCGTGATGCTCAAGCGGCGCCTCACGATGGTCAACGAGATCATCTGGGACCGCCGAGTGCCGAGTATGGGCGGCAGCACGCGCAAGTTCTCGTCGGTGCACGACAACATCGGCTTTTTTGCCGCTTCACGCGATTACTACTTCGATGTCGACGCCGTGCGCATTCCGTACGATGCCGAGACGAAAAAAGCGCGCAGCCGCAAGCGTTTCGAGGGCAAGAAGTGGCTGGAAGTCGGCTATAACCCGAAGGACGTGTGGAGCGTGTCGCGCCTGCACCGGCAAGACCCGGAGCGCGCCGAGCATCCAACCCAAAAGCCGCTGGAACTGGTGGAACGCATGATTCTGGCAAGCTGCCCGCCGGGCGGTCTGGTGCTGGACCCGTTCCTGGGCAGCGGCACCACGGCGGCCGCGTGTGCAAGGCTTGACCGCCGCTTCGCCGGCTTCGAGATCAATGCCGACTATTGCCGCGTGGCGCGCGAGCGGGTGGCTGCTGTGCATGCCGCCGCTGCCGCCAACGTCCAACCGACTGAATCGCAGGCGCCTGAGACTATCAAGGTCGCCTGAAACCTGATCCCCCTATGTCCCGCATCGCTCAAACTTTTTCGCAGTTGTCCGCACAGGGCCGCAAGGGCCTGATTCCGTTCATCACGGCGGGTGATCCGTACCCCGAGATGACCGTCGACCTGATGCACGCGCTGGTCAAGGGCGGTTCCAACGTCATCGAACTGGGCGTACCGTTCTCCGACCCGATGGCGGACGGCCCAGTTATTCAGCGTGCTTCGGAGCGCGCATTGGCCAAGAAGGTCGGTCTGCGCACGGTGCTGGAGTATGTGCGGGCATTCCGCACCACCGATTCAACGACGCCCGTGGTGCTCATGGGCTACGCCAACCCGATCGAGCGCATGGGCGTGGAGGCTTTTGCCAAAGCTGCATCCGAAGCCGGCGTGGACGGCGTGCTCGTGGTCGACTATCCGCCCGAAGAGTGCGAGGCTTTTGCCAACACCATGCGCGCCGCCGGCATTGATCCGATCTTCCTGCTGGCGCCCACGTCCACCGAAGCGCGCATCGCGCAGATCGCGCGCGTGGCGAGTGGCTACATCTACTACGTGTCGCTCAAAGGCGTGACTGGCGCGGCCACCATCGACCTCGACGCTGTGGCGGCACGCATCCCGCAAATCCGCCAGCACGCGCGGCTGCCGGTGGGCGTCGGGTTCGGCATTCGTGATGCTGCAACGGCACGTGCGATCAGCGGTGTGGCGGATGCGGTGGTCATCGGATCCCGCATTGTGCAATTGCTTGAAGAAGCACCCCGCGAACAAGCGGTACAATACTTGACTGATTTCATCGCGGAGATTCGCCAGGCGCTCGACGCCTGATCTCGGCGACACCGCATTCAAGGAGCACGCATGAGCTGGCTGGACAAACTGCTTCCGCCCAAGATCCAACAGACCGACCCGTCGCAACGCAAGGGCATTCCGGAGGGCCTCTGGGTCAAATGCCCGGCCTGCGAGTCGGTGCTGTATCGGACCGACGTCGAGGCCAACCTGCACGTCTGCCCGAAGTGCGACCACCACATGCGTATCGGAGCCCGTGCTCGCCTGGACGCGCTGCTGGACGCCGAAGGGCGCTATGAGCTGGGTCAGGAGATCCTCCCGGTCGACGCGCTCAAGTTCAAGGACAGCAAAAAGTACCCCGACCGCATCAAGGCCGCCATGGACAACACCGGCGAGACCGATGCCATGGTCGTGATGGGCGGCGCCATCCATGCGTTGCCAGTGGTGGTGGCCTGCTTCGAGTTCGAATTCATGACGGGCTCGATGGGCTCGGTGGTAGGCGAGCGTTTCGCGCGTGGTGCGCAGATGGCGCTGGAACAGAAGGTGCCGTTCATCTGTGTGACGGCCTCGGGCGGTGCGCGCATGCAGGAAAGCCTGCTGTCGCTCATGCAAATGGCCAAGACCACTGCGATGGTCCAGAAGCTGGCGCTAGCCAAGCTGCCGTTCATCAGCGTGCTGACCGATCCGACCACGGGCGGTGTGTCCGCCAGCTTCGCCTTCATGGGCGACGTGGTGATCGCCGAGCCCAAGGCAATGATCGGCTTTGCCGGTCCGCGTGTGATCGAGCAGACCGTTCGCGAGAAACTGCCGGAAGGCTTCCAGCGCGCTGAGTTCCTGCTGCAGAAGGGCGCCATCGACATGATTGTCGACCGCCGCAACATGCGCCGCGAGATCGCGGAGCTTCTTGCGCTCCTGCAGAAGCAACCGGCCGACGCACTGGCTTGATGCAGCACATCTGTTGAACCGAAGCGCGGGCGAGAGTCCGCGCTTCTTGTTTTTGCGCGGCCCGTTTCCTGTAGCCGCGCCACCTATTTCGCATGCCTACATTCGACACGCTGCCCGACTGGCTGGCCCACCTGGAAACCGCACACCCGGTCGGCATCGACATGGGCTTGGCCCGCATCAGTCGCGTGCGCGATGCGCTCGGGCTGGAATTCAAGTCAGTCGTCTTTACGGTGGGCGGCACCAATGGCAAGGGCTCGACCTGCGCGATGCTCGAGGCGATCTTGCTGGCCGCCGGCTACAAGGTCGGTTGCCATACCTCGCCACACCTGATCGATTTTAACGAGCGCGCTCGCGTGAATGGAGAGATCGCCACCGACGCGATGCTGCTGCCGCACTTTGCGGCCGTAGAGCGCGCGCGCTGCAGCTTCCCCGAGCCCGTCAGCCTGACCTATTTCGAATTCACCACGCTGGCGATCATGCATCTGTTCGCCAACGCGGGTCTTGATGCGGTGATCCTCGAAGTCGGCCTGGGTGGCCGGTTGGACGCGGTCAACATTGTCGACACGGATTGCGCCATCATCACCAGCGTCGATCTCGACCACATGGCCTACCTGGGCGATACCCGCCAGGCGATCGGCTTTGAGAAAGCCGGCATCTTCCGTGCAGGCAAGCCGGCAATCTGCTCTGACCCGGTGCCGCCGATCTCCCTAGTGAAACACGCCGAGGCCATTGGCGCAGATCTCTGGCTGATCGGTCGCGATTTCAACTTCCAGGGTGACAAGCAGCAGTGGGGCTTTAGCGGCCGCGGGCGCCGTTGGCCGAGCCTGGGCTATCCCGCATTGCGCGGGGCGAATCAACTGCTCAATGCGTCGGCGGCGCTGGCTGCTTTGGAATCAGTGCGCGATCGGTTGCCGATCTCGGCGCAGGACGTGCGTCTGGGGCTGTCGCAGGTGGTACTGCCGGGGCGCTTCCAGGTTCTGCCGGGGCGTCCGTCCGTGATCCTGGATGTCGCACACAACCCGCACGCGTCGGCCGCGCTGGGCCAGAACCTCGAGAACATGGGCTTCTACCGCTACACCTACGCGGTGTTCGGTGCGATGCAGGACAAGGACATCGAAGGTGTGCTCCGGCACATGCTCGACAAGGTCGATCACTGGTGCCTGACCGACTTGCCGACGCCGCGCGCGGCGACTGCCGCAAGCCTGGCGCAGGTGCTGGCCGACGCCGGTTTCCGCGCAGGCAAGGAATCAAGCGTGAGCACATTCAGCGATCCCGCCACAGCCTATCGCAACGCCATGGAGCGGGCCACCGAGGATGATAGAATCGTGGTCTTCGGATCGTTCTACACCGTTGCCGGCGTGCTGGCGGAGCGCAAGAGTCGCGCGCACTAAAACCGGGGCCCTCATGGGACTGTTTTCCATCTTTTCCTCCCGCAAGAACGCTGAAGGCCAACGCACACGCGGCGCAGCCGCCGGTAGTGCTGCCGATGTGGCTCGCGATGCGGTGCGGGGTTCGCGCGCATCGTCGAATGCTCGCAGCCGCGCTTCCCGTCGCACCGACGATGACGACGACGGTCTTGACCCTGAACTCCCGCAAAAACAACGCGCTCGCCGCAGGCTGATCGGTGCCGTGGTGCTGGTTGGCGCCGCCGTGATCGTGCTGCCCCTCGTGTTTGATTCCAAGCCGCGCCCCGTGACCGATGCCGTGGCCGTGCAGATCCAGGATCAGCCGGTCGATCGTGGCGCCAAGGCCTCGACCGACGAGCCGAAGGTCGCCAGCCGGCGTTCCGCGTCGCGTCCCGCAGTTTCGTCGACGGATCAGGCGCAGGCGCTTGACCAGGGCGAAGAGGTTGTCGCAAGCAATGACGCGCCGCCCGCAGCCCAGAACCCGCCGGCTGCAGCCAAGCCCGCGACACCGCCCAAGCCCGTCGCCAGTCCGACGCCACCTGCTGAATCCAAGCCCGCAGCGAAACCTGCCCAACCGGCCGCCCAGCCCCCACAGCAAGCGGCTGCACCGAGCACCGATGCCAACGGCGGCAAGTTCATTCTCCTGATCGGCGCATTCGCTTCAGAGGACCGCGCCCGCAATTGGCTGGGCAAGCTCAAGGGCGAGAAGATTCCGGGTTACATCGAACACAAGAAGGTGCCTGAGAAGGGCGATCTGGCCTTGCTGCGAGCGGGGCCGTTCAACGATCGTGCGTCTGCGGAAGCGGCGCAGAAGCGTGCAGAGCAGATTGGCCTGACGCCCAAACTCGTGCAGCAATGATGATGCGGCCGAACGTGGACTCAGCGCGCTCGTCAGATTTGCTGATTCATCACCCCGCACTCCGCCACAGTCAATCCAAGCCGCTGCCCGATGCAACCGACTTTTTTTGACTACGGTGTGCTGTTCATCATCGTCACGTCGGCGCTGATTGGGTTGTTTCGCGGGCTGATCCGCGAAGTGCTGGCGCTGCTCGGGTGGCTGTTTGCCGCGTGGGTGGCATACACGTTTTCTGGTGTGGCGGCGGGCTGGATGCCGGAATCGCTGCCCGGTGGGCCGGTCGCACGCACCGTTCTCGGTTTCGTCCTACTGTTTATCGTGACGGTGATTGCAACTTCGCTGGTGGGCGCACTGCTTTCAGCGGCCCTGGCGAGCGCGGGGCTCAAGCCGGCAGATCGCGGTTTGGGTATGGTGTTCGGGTTGGCACGCGGTGGCGTGATCATCCTCGTGTTGATGACGGTGGCCGGCTTTACCAGTCTGCCTGAGCAACCGTTCTGGCGCGATGCGATTACGCGACCCTATGCGGAGCAGGCAGCACAAGCGGCCAAGCCGTTGTTGCCCCCGGACGTCGCGAAGTATGTTCACTATTGATCTGGAGCGCCTGGCCACGAGCTAGGCGATCCGGAAAGCTTTTTCGGCGCCCGCAACGGGTGTGGGCGCCACCAAATACGTTCTCGCTGGAGTTCGACATGTGCGGTATCGTTGGGGTGGTTTCAGCCACGCCCGTCAATCAGCTGATCTACGACAGTCTGTTGCTCCTGCAACACCGGGGGCAAGACGCGGCGGGCATTGCCACCGCATCAGGCAGCACTTTCCACATGCACAAGGCCAACGGCATGGTTCGGGACGTGTTCCGCACCCGTAACATGCGCGGCCTGCCGGGTACGAGCGGCATCGGCCAAGTGCGCTATCCGACCGCGGGTTCCTCCAGCGAAGAAGAAGCCCAACCGTTCTATGTCAACGCGCCGTTCGGCATCGTGCTGGCACACAACGGCAACCTGACGAACTCCGATCAGCTGCGCGACGAGATGTTCCGGCGCGACCGCCGCCACATCAACACGCAGTCTGACTCGGAAGTGCTGCTCAATGTGCTGGCCGACGAGCTGCAACGCGCCAGCAACGACATCCCGCTGAATCGCGATTCCATCTTCACGGCCGTGGAAGGCCTGCACCGCCGCGTGCGCGGTTCGTATGCCATCGCTGCCGAGATTTCCGGCTACGGCGTGCTGGCTGTGCGCGACCCGTTTGGCATCCGCCCGCTCGCACTGGGTAGCCAGGAAACGCCGGAGGGCCACATCGAATACATGGTCGCTTCGGAGTCCGTGGCGCTGGAAGGCATCGGCTTCAAGTTTGAGCGCGATGTGGCCCCGGGCGAAGCCATCTTCATCGACCTCGAGGGCAAGCTGCACACCAAGCAGTGCGCCGCCAACCCTGTGCTTTCGCCGTGCATTTTTGAATACGTGTACCTCGCCCGCCCGGACTCCCGCATGGATGGCGTGTCGGTGTACGACGCGCGCCTGCGCATGGGCGATTACCTGGCCGAAAAGATCAAGCGCGAGGTCACCGACAAGATCGACGTGGTGATGCCGATCCCGGATTCATCGCGTCCGGCCGCAATGCAAGTGGCCAACCACCTGGGCGTGCCGTATCGCGAAGGTTTCTTCAAGAACCGCTACGTTGGCCGTACCTTCATCATGCCGGGCCAGGCGGTGCGCAAGAAGTCCGTGCGTCAGAAGCTCAACGCCATGGCGATCGAGTTCAAGGACAAGAACGTGCTGATCGTCGACGACTCCATCGTGCGCGGCACGACCTCGTCGGAGATCGTGCAGATGGCGCGCGATGCCGGTGCGAAGAAGGTGATCTTCGCTTCGGCCGCGCCGCCGGTGAAGTTCCCGAACGTGTACGGTATCGACATGCCGACGCGCGGCGAACTGGTGGCTTATGGCCGCACGCACGAAGAGATTGCCAAGATCATCGGCGCCGACCAGCTCGTGTACCAAGACGTGGAAGACATGAAGCGCGCCGTGCGCGACGTCAATCCGGCGCTGAAGGATTTCGATGCGTCATGCTTTGACGGCAAATACGTAACGGGCGACATTGACGAGGCTTACCTCGATCGCCTGGAGGCCGCGCGCAACAACTCGGCCAAGGCCGATCGTGAGAATGCGCAGAACGATGATCCGCGTACGCAATTGCATCTGCAGCGCTCTGCCGTGAACGAGTAAATCTCGAGCGCAGCAAAAGAAAAGCCCGTCATCGCGACGGGCTTTTTTGTTGGGCGTTGCGATCGCGCCTTACTTGAGCATGCGACGACGCAGCAGCCACAGGCACAGCAGCAGCGCGCCAACGGCGTAGAGAAGCAGCACGCCGAGGTGCAGCAGGATGTTCTCCGGCGTGCGGCCCAGCATCAGCGGGCGGATCAGGTCTACCGCGTGCGGCAATGGCAGCACGCTCGTCGCTGCGCGCACGGGCGCCGGCAGTTGCGAGAGCGGAAAGAACACGCCCGAGAGCAGCATCATCGGCGTGATCACCAGCGTCTGGTAGAACATGAAGAAGTCGTAGTTGGGCGCGAGCGCCGTCATGTTCATCGCCAGGCAGGCAAAGGTAAAACCGGTCAGCACGATGACGGGTAGGGCGAGCAGTGCTTGCGGCATCGACGCATAGCCGAGAGCACCGGCAACCAGCATGATCGCCAGGCCCGAGAGCACCGACTTGCTGGCGGCCCAGAGCAGCTCCCCGAGGACAACGTCACCCAGGCTGAGCGGCGCGTACAGAATTGCTTCCCAGGTACGTTGCACGTGCATGCGCGAAAACGCGGAGTACATCGCCTCGAAGCTCGCCGACATCATCGTGCTGGACGCCACCGTGCCGGCTGCCAGGAATGCGATGTACGACACGCCGTCGACGCGCCCGACCAGCAGGCCCAGGCCGAGCCCAAGGCCGAACAGGTAAATCATCGGGTCAGCCAGATTGCCGGCCATCGACGGAATGGCCAGCTTGCGCCACACCATGAAGTTGCGCAGCCAGACGTACTGCCAGTTGCGGAAGTTCAGCGGTAGCAGGGGCTGCGGAAAGGCGCGTTTCTGCGTTGGGGTGAGTGCGGTTTCAGTGGACATGGGCGGTTCTCTCAGTCGCGCATTTCGCGGCCGGTCAGGCGCAGGAACACATCTTCGAGATTGGCCGGGCGGTGCAGATAGCGCAGCCCGGGCATGGTGTGCGTTTCTGCCTGCGTGCGCAGCGCGGCCACCAGCGGCTGCGGATCGCGTGCATAGCAGAAGAGCGTCTCGCCACTGGTTTCGACGCGATCTGCGAGCGGTGTCAGCAGCGCGCGCAGGGCGTTGAGGTCGTCGCCGTAGACTTCAACGACGTCGCAACCGATTTCGCGTGCGATGAGTTCTTGTGGCTTGCCTTGCGCGATCTTCCGGCCGTTGTCGATCACGCAAAGCTCATCGCACAGGCGCTCGGCTTCTTCCATGAAATGCGTGGTCAGCAAGATGGTCTTGCCTGCTGCGAGCAATGAGCGCAGGCGCTCCCAGATCAAATGTCGCGCTTGCGGGTCGAGCCCCGTGGTGGGCTCGTCCATGACGAGGATGTCGGGATCGTTGATCAGCGCGCGCGCTACCGTCAGCCGTCGCTTCATGCCGCCCGAGAGGGCGCGTACGGGCGCATCGGCCTTCTGTTCGAGCCGCGCGAACTCCAGCAGGGTAGGAATGCGCTCGCGAATGGTCGGAGACGAGAGGCCAAAGTAGCGCCCAAAGATCCGCAGGTTTTCCGAGACGGAGAAATCAGGATCGAGATTGTCGAACTGCGGCACGACGCCCACACGCATGCGCGCGCGGTGCGCGGCCTCGGGGACGGGCTCGTCGCACAGTCTCAGGCTGCCCGCATCGGGCATCGTCATGCCGAGCAGCATGCGCAGCGTGGTGGTCTTGCCGGCACCGTTGGGGCCGAGCAGGCCAAAGCACTGGCCGCGGCGCACGCTGAAGCTCAGGTTGTCGACGACAGTCTGGTCGCCGTAACGTTTGCGCAAGCCTTCGACGCTGAGGATCGGTGTGCTGCTCACGCCAAAACCTTCTTGCTCGTATCGCACATTGCCTCCGTTGCAAAACGCCGATTATGCGCCGGCATCCGCATATGCGTATGAGGGGAATCTGCGACGACATTGCGCGGCTCTCAGGCAACAAAAAGGGCCAGGCGACATGCCTGGCCCGAGCTAGCAGCGCGCGCATCGCTGCGCGCTCTGGCGGGGTTACTTGGTGACGGCGTTACCGACCACGCCACCCAGTGCCGCACCACCCAGCGTGGCGCCCGGACCGCCCCAGATGGCCGCCCCGGCGACACCACCTGCGGCTGCGCCTAGCGCAGTGTTGCGCTGCTTTGGCGTCATGTCCGCGCATCCGCTGACGGATGCCAATGCGGCCGCCAGAATCAAGGATACGAAGGCACGCATAACAAACTCCTTTTGTCGTCTGTGTAACTTCATTCAAGAGCATGCACGCCGCTATGTGCAGGGCAGGTTGCCTGAAAGGCTTGTCAGCCGATTCCCACACCTTCAGCGTGGCTGCAGAGGACAAAGTTCCCCGGCTCGTCAGGCCTTGGCCGGCTTTTGCTGACGCTCGTACTTGAATTCCGGCAGCGCTTTGATGGCGTCTTTGGTCGCGCTAGGCAGCACGATTCTGCCTTGATCGTACTGGAACTGATTCACAGGAATGGCCACGTCATGCCGGCCCAGGCCCACAAAGCCGCCCGCCCCCACGATGGCAAACGACACGGCGTTTTCCGGCGTCACGATCAAGTCCTGCACATTGCCGACCTTCTCCTTGGCCTCGTTGTAGACCGGCTTGCCAAGCACCTGCTTCTTCACACTCACGCCCTTGATGACGGCATCGAGTTCGGTAACGGACACCCCTAGCGCAGCGTGGCCCGCGACCTGCGCGAAAGCCTGCGGTGTGGCGGCAATGGTGGCGCCAGCGATCAGGGCGGCGGCGAGACGTTTCATCGTGACTCCGTGGTCTGGTGAAGGATGCGATTCACTCTAACGCGCACACGGGCGGCACCGCAGGCGATGGCGTCCGAAACACCTGTAGGACAAACGGTTGAGGTCAAGGAAATCGGCATCATGCGCGGCTACACTGAAACGCCCGGCACATGCTGGACGTATTCACCGATCTCACGAGGGAGTAACCGACATGATGACTCTGGAGCAACTCGGCGTTCTGCAGCTCGAAACCTGGATGGCGGTCACGGAAGAGGCCGTGAACGGCGTCAATCGCTTGATCGGGCTCAATCTGCAGGCCCTCAAGACCGGTCTTGGCGAAACGGAGCACTGCCTGCACGACGCCGCCGGTGCGCACGACGCCGGCGAATGGTGGAACGCACAAGCGCGTTATCTGCAACCGGCTGGCGAACGTGTCTCTGGCTATACCCGCAACTTTGTTGAAATCGGCGTCGAGACACAGAACGGAATTGCCCGCGCCTTGCAACGCCACGGTGACGAAGTGCGCCGCCAATGGGGCTTCCTCGCGGAAAACCTTGTGGACGCCGCGCCTCCTGGTGCCGAGGCGGCCGTGAATTTTTTCAAAGCATCGGTCGGCCTGGAAGTGGCCGCCGCAGAGGCGGCTGAAGACGCCGGTACGAGCCGGATCCTGAGCCCAAGTGACGTAACCGCCAAGGACGGCACTGCACACTGAGCCTCCTCTGTACGGGTGAGAAGCGTCGGCGTGGGCCGACAGTCATTTCGGTACAGTCCTACAAAACGGCGCGGGCGGAACTCGACACTCCGCCGGTGCGCGCGTCTCTACACTTCCTACATGCCTATCAACATGTGGGAGGTTCTCATGCCCTATCTCGTTGCGTGGCTCTTGGGTGTTCCCGCGCTTGTGTTGCTGGTGATCTGGCTCTTCGTGCATTGACACGAGGCTGGGCCAATCCAATACGAACCGGAGGCCACATGACTTTCCGAGACGACTGCAAAATCGAGGTATCCGCCTATGAGCTTTCACCGCAAGCATGGCGCGCAGAAGTGAGCATCCTGCGCGCCAGTAACGGTGAGACCCTGTTAGCTCGCACCACCGTGCGCGAATCCGCCAACACGTATTCGAGCGCCGCCAGGGCCTTGGAAGCCGCGCGAGCGTACGCCGAAGCGATGATCGCCGCAGGCGAGTTCGACTGCAGCCCCGCGCTGGACTGATGAGGCGAGCGTGATGCGCGCAGTGGCGTTACGTTCTGTTACTAATTCGCCAGCGCCGTATCACCTGTGTCAGCGGCCCTGAATACAATACAGATACCGTATTCCGCGCCGGCTACGGACTCGCTCGGCGCTCTAGCTGCAGGTGATCAAGATGATTCGACGCAATGTGCTGTGGATTGCAGGTGCAGCCGCACTGGCAGTGCTGGCCGTGCCGCGGATGGCGTCGGCGCATGTGAGCGTCGGCATCGGGTTTGGCGTGCCGGTGGCGCCTGTGTATGTGGCACCTGCGCCGGTGTACTATCCGCCGCCGCCTCCGGTCTACTACCCGCCCCCGCCGCCTCCGGCGTATTACGCCCCGGCGCCTGTGTATTACGGTCCGCCTGCGTATGGCCCGGCCCCGGTTGTGGTGGGCCCCGGCTGGTACCGTTGGGGTCCTCGCTATCGCTGGTATGACGGCCGTCACTGGCGCCACTGGCGTTAAGCGGGCATCTGCCAAGAGAAGGCTCCTTCGGGAGCTTTTTTCTTTGGCGGCACGAGCCCCGGTGGCATGGCACGTGCGTCAATTTGGATGACGGGTAATCGAGTAGCCAGCCCCGTGACAAAGCAGCGCGGTGGAGAACTGGCGCCTCGCTCACCCGGTCGATATGACGTCCGCGTGAATTACGCGGACACGTGTGTCACAGCGGCGCACGTCATGTTCGCAGTGTCCTGACCGAAGGAGTCCTCATGCAAGTCACCACGCAACGCTTTGCAACGCGCACCTTGGTTGCAGCCGCAAGCGGCTTGGCCCTGGCGCTAGGCGCGGCGGTCGCGCACGCCGGCTCGATCGAGCCGTATCAGGCCACCCACAAGGTGAGCCGCGCCGATCCTTACACCGATGGGGCCAAGGTCAGCCGTGCTGATCCCTACACTGATGGCGCAAAAATGGGCCGCACCGACCCCTATACCGACGGAGCGAAGATGGGGCGCGCCGACCCCTACACCGATGGCGCCTGCAGCGGCCGTCCGTCATAACCGAGAGCGGCAGGGTTGCTGCCGCATCGCAACATCAAGCCCGGGCCATACCCGGGCTTTTTCTTTGTGCATCTTTATGATGCATGCCGCGTGTTAACGTAGGCTCCCCAGGGACTCAGGAAACGCTGGCGTACGGCGCAAGCGCAACGATACTCGACGATACTGAAGCGCAGGAATGTATCGGCTCTTTTGCGTCATGGGTGCGGGATCATGCTGTGGAAGCGCTCACTGCCGATGGCATACTTTTGCCTGATACGGGCTTTACACAGCCCTTGCGCCTTTGCATTACAACCACCAAGGAGAACGTCATGAAAACGAAACCGTGCCTGTGCCAGGACGATGTCACCAAGATCCTGGACGCTGCCGAGAAAGAAGCGCGCGCGCACCAATGGAACGTGACGATCGCCGTGGTGGACGACGGCGGCCATCTGATGGGCCTGCGCCGCATGGACGGCTGCGCCACCATCTCGGCGTACATCGCCCCGGAAAAGGCCCGTACCGCAGCGCTGGGCCGTCGCGAGTCTAAGATCTACGAAGACATCATCAACAACGGTCGTATCTCGTTCCTGTCGGCGCCGCATCTGCAGGGCATGCTCGAAGGCGGTGTGCCGGTGATGGTGGAAGGCGTGTGCGCCGGTGCGGTGGGTGTGTCGGGCGTGAAGTCCACGGAAGATGTGGTAATCGCCAAGGCGGGCATTGCCGCTGTGAACGTGATCTGCTGATACGCAATCACGCTGGACGAATCAGCAAAGGGAAGGGCGCGGCAGTGGTCGCGCCCTTTTTCTTTGGGCGCGCGATGCAGGGAAAGAGCGGCGTGGCTGGCGGTCGTCTGGCCATGCGAAACAGCCATGCGAAGCGACGACGGCTGGCTAGGGCCGAATGTCTCCTGAGAGAGACGTCCCCACAAAAGCCGGTACGTGTTGCGGTGTTACTTGGTCAGAATCAGCTTGCCGAAGCGCGTGACGCGCAGCGTGTAGATCGCGCCGTTGTGGCGGATGGCCACGGCATTCTGGCCGGCAAAGAGTTGCTCGGAAGTCATCACCCGCGTGTCACCGATGGCAGACGGAATATCCCGCACGGCTTCGGGTGCCGCTGATGCGGCCTCCGTTGCGGGCGCGGCATTCAGATCGGCGGGGCGTTTGCGAGCCACGATGACGTGACGACGACGCGTCACGGTACGTCCTGCGTCTTGGTGTTCGGCAACATTCATAGCAATGTCCTGGCGAGCGAAAAACGAGGCTGGGGCGCTGGCTGAAGTCAGCCCAGCGAATTCCAGATAGAGTAAATGAGAATCGTTATCACTACAAGTGTGATCTGAGAATGCGCTGATCCGTGCTCGAAAAAAAAACCGGGCGCGTGGCCCGGTTGCGTTAGGTTCTGAAGCGACGAACCCTCGAAGACGAGGTTCGTTGGGCACGGTGATGCGTGCCGCCTAGTGCTGCGGCTCCGTCACGAAGCCGATGCGGGAAAGCCCACCACGCTGGATGGAGGCCATCACCTGCGCCACGCGCTCGTAGCGCACGTTGCGGTCGGCGCGCAGGTGCATTTCCGGCTGCGGCTGCTGCTGCGCGGCCTGGGCGATGTCGGCCTGCAGCGTGGCCTCGTCGACCGGCTGGTTGTTCCAGAACACCTGGCCGTCTGCGTTGATCTCGACGTTCACGCTTTGCGGCTTGGCGTCGTCGGGTTTGTTGGACGCGCGCGGCAGGTCGATCTTCACCGCGTGGTTGATCACCGGAATGGTGATGATGAAGATGATCAGCAGCACCAGCATGACGTCGACCAGCGGCGTCATGTTGATCTCGCTCATCACCTCGTCGTCGCTGTCGAAAGATCCGAAGGACATGGTCTCTCCTTACTGCTGCTTGACCGCCGCCAGACGCACGCCGGCGTCGTCACGCGAAGTGCCCGGGCGCAGGCGCGCGCCGGTCACAAAGTAAGCGTGCAGGTCGTGCGCAAAGCGGTTGAGCTTGGCGATGATGGCCTTGTTGCCGCGCGTGAGGGCGTTGTAGCCGAGCACCGCGGGAATGGCCACGGCCAGACCGAAGGCCGTCATGATGAGCGATTCGCCCACGGGGCCGGCCACCTTGTCGATGGTCGGAACGCCCACGGCGCCGATGCCGAGCAGGGCGTGATAAATGCCCCACACCGTGCCGAACAGACCGACGAACGGTGCGGTCGAGCCGACCGAGGCCAGTACGGCCAAGCCCGATTGCATCTGGCCCACCGACTCGTCGATCGCGCTCTTGAGCGAGCGCGTGATCCAGTCGGAGATGTCCATCACATCGTGCAACTGCGGCTGGCTGGCGCGATGGTGCTGTGCAGCCTCGCGGCCGGTTTGCGCCAACATGTGGAACGGGTTGTCCTTGGCTGAGCCCAGCGTCTGCATGGCGTGATCGAAGTCATCCGAGTGCCAGAAACGCTTTTCAGCGCCTTGCGCCATCGACTTCAGGCGCACGATGTCCCATGCCTTGGTGAAGATGACGATCCACGAGGCGAGCGACATGATGAGCAGCAGAATTGCCGTGGCGCGGGTAACGATATCGCCTTGTGTCCAGAGATGGGAAAGACCGAGTTCCTGCATGATGAATGTCCTGAATTGAGCGAGAGGCTAAGCGAGAAGCGGGATCGAATCAGTTATCGAGCTTGAAGACGAACGGCTTGCTGGCCACCACGGGCACGGCGTGGCCGTTCTGCTTGTAAGGGCTGCACTTGATGGCGCGCGCGGCATCGGTGGCGGCACGGTCAAGGCGCGGCGAGCCGGACGACGAGGTGACCGTCACGTTGGTGACTTCACCCGCCGTGCCAATGGAAATCTTGACCATGGCGCGGCCTTCCTCGCCCATCTTCTGCGACATGCTGGGATAGACGAGCGGCGGATCGCTGCATTGAATGTCGTTGATGCCGACGCTGATTGGGCCAGACGAAACCGGGGCCGGCGCGGGCGCAGGTTCCGGAACCGGTGCCGGCGGCGTGGGCGGTGCGGCGGGCACCACGGGGGCATTGTCCGACGGCGGCAGCGTGGGCGTCGGCATCGGCGTGGGCTTGGGTTGCGCGACCGGCTTGACGATGTTGACGGGCTTGGGCGCCTCTTGCTTGACCGGCTGCTGCTTGGGCGGCTCCGGCTGCTTGATCGGCTCAGGCGCGGCCGGAATGATGTGCGCCTGGATTTCCAGTGGTTCTTCGACAGTCGGGCGCGGCGCGATCAGGCCAAGCTGAATCAGCATCAGCACGCCCGCATGCAGCAACAGCACGACCACCAGGATCTTGAGAGTACGAGGGTGAATCATCAACGACCGTGAATCGAAAGCAGAGAAAAGGAATGCGATGCGATGGTGGTGGGATGAACGACGAAAGCGGCGTAGCGTCAGCGCTTGCCGAAGACGATCAGTGAAACCCCAATGCTGATGAGCAGACTCAGGAGCAATTCCATGGCGCCTAGCGTTGAAGCCAGCCAGCCGGCCGTCGCCAGCGTGACAGGTATTGTAGGCCTGCAAGTGCAACAGTGTTGCGACAACCGAACAGAGTTTGCGTTCAGTCTATTGGGCCGATAGGCAAAGTATAAACGATAATGATTCCTATTTGCGCACAAAATTCCCTCTCTTTCGTGGGGTGGGACTCACGTCCAGACGGCCGATGGCGGGAAACTGCCTGTGCAGGCGGTTGGCCATTCAAGGCGCTGCGGGCGCGCAACTTGCAAAGACACGGGTCCACCCGGGGTACGCTGTGTGCGCAAACGCGCTAGGATGAAAACCATTCAAACACGGTGACCGGCCGGCCAACCGTGAAACGGGGAAGAAGGGGGCGACCATGGATGAAGCCAACCTCAACATGGACGACGCTGACGACGATGGCACGTTCGTCCCCACGGGCGGCAGGCAGCCGCAGGCGCTGCTGTTGTCCTCGCTCGATTCCATGTGCGCACAGTTTGCGCTGCGCACGGTCTGTGCGATGGGCCTGCGCTTCAACCTGCGCACCAATATCAATGACATTCTCACCGTTTGCGCGCCGGAGCTGATCTGGCCCGTCACGGTTATCCAGCGGCTGCAGCGTTTTCTGTCTGCGCGCTGCGCCGACATGCCTGGCTGGCGTGCGGTCGGCAAGCTCGACTTGCCCACCTTCATGGAGCGCCACGGCCAGTGGAGCAGCGCCTTCGATGAAGGCTCGCTGTTCTATTACCTCGACGAGTACGTCAAGCATCACGCCAAGGACATGTTCACCGTGTTTGGCGCGTCGTGCGATGCGCTGGGCGAGCGATTGTCCGGTGAACGTGTCCTGCTCGTCGGCAACATCGACATGCTGGCCCGCGTGCTCGGCCTGCCGCTGCACGAACGCGCGCTGCTGCTGTTTGCCTCCCTGGTGAAGTACAAGCGCGACCTGCGCGCAGTGATGGTCGATTGCAAGGTTGCGCACAGCCAGGAAGCGTTCCAACTGCTCGCCAGTCTGGCGGGGGCGAGCACGTCCGAAGTTGCCGCGTCATTGCGGCCCGGTTCCCGACTGGAGACGCTGGGTCTCATCGAGCCGCCTCTGCCGGAGAACAGCGTCACCGACCTGGGCGATCTGATGCGCATCTCCGACCGCCTGCTGCATGTGCTGCTGGGCGACTACGCCAGCGAGGCGGACATGATGGCCGTCTTCACGCGGCCTGCCCCGTCGACCACGCTGTCGCAGTCCGATTACCCGCACGTGGAAACCGATGCGCGCTACCTGACCGCGCTGTTGGAGAACGCGTCGCAGCAGCGTGCCTCGGGGGTCAATATCCTGCTGTACGGCGCGCCTGGCACCGGCAAGACGGAACTGGCCCGCGTACTGGCACGTGACGCTGGTTGCGAACTGTACGAGGTGGATTGTCTCGACAAGGACGGCAACAGCCTCACGGGCAAAGACCGCTATCGCTCGCTGCAGGTGTCGCAGGCGTTCCTGCGCGGGCGACCCGGCGCGGTACTGCTGTTCGACGAAGTGGAAGACGTGTTCCCCGGCCCGACGCGCGAGTTGATGAGCCTCTTCGGCCACGAGGAGCCGCGTGGCTCGGTCAACGGCAAGGCGTGGGTGAACCAGACGCTGGAGCAGAACCCTGTGCCGGTGATCTGGGTGTCGAATTCGATCCGCCAGATCGATCCGGCATATCTTCGCCGCTTCCAGTTCCACCTTGAGCTGAAGGTGCCGCCGCCGACGGTGCGCGAAAGCATCATCCGCAAGCATCTGGAAGGGCTGGAGGTGTCGGACGCGTTCATGGCCAAGCTGGCGGCGCGCAAGACGCTCACGCCTGCGCAGATCGATTCTGCCGCACGCTTTGCGCGCCTGACGCAGCCGGCAATGGAGGAGCCTGCCGAATCGCTGATCGAGCGTCAGCTGGACCACGCAGATCAGGCGATGGGTTTGCGCCCGGACGTGCAGGCGCACCGCGTCGTGACCGAATACAAGCTGGACTATTTGAACCTCGAGACACGGTTTTCCGTCGAGCGCATCATCGAAGCGCTGCGCGCGCGGCGACGCGGGACGCTGTGCTTCTACGGGCCGCCGGGCACGGGCAAAACGGTGCTGGCCGAGCACATCGCGGCGCAGCTCGACATGCCGTTGATGATTCGCCGCGCGTCGGACTTGATGAGCAAGTACGTTGGCGAAACCGAGCAGCAGATTGCTGCGATGTTCTCGCGAGCAGAAGAAGAGCGCGCATTGCTTCTGCTCGACGAGGCGGACAGCTTCATGCAGAGCCGCCAGGGTGCAGTGCGCAATTACGAAGTGTCGGAAGTCAACGAGATGCTGCAGGGCATGGAGCGCTTTGACGGCATCTTCGTCTGCACGACCAACTTGTTTGATCGGATTGACGAGGCGGCGCTGCGGCGGTTTGCGTTCAAGATCCGCTTCAAGCCGCTGATGCGTGCCCAGCGTGAGCAGATGTTCATTGCCGAGGCGCTGGGAGGCAAGGCCGAGGCGCTCAAACCGGTGTGGCGTGAGATGCTGGCGTCGCTCGACATGCTTACGCCGGGCGACTTTGCGGTGGTCAAGCAGCAATCTGTGCTGCTGGGCGAGACGCTTGACCCGGAAGCCTTCCTTGCGCAACTGCGGCAGGAGCATTCCATCAAGCCGGAACTGCGTGAGCGGCGCTCCATCGGATTTACACCGCGCTGACGCTTAACGCACATCAAGCGCAGGTAGGCGCGTCTGCGCTAACGTGGTCGGCTGGATAGATGTCCGACTGACAGATGCCGACCGCCCCCACGCTGTTCTACGAACGCATGCCGCCCGCCGGCGTGGTGTTCGGCTGCCTGCTGCCGGTGCCGTGGATGGGCTCAGCGGCAGGTCTTCTGCTGGCGCTGGGGCCATCTGCGGGTTTGCCTGACCGGTTTGCTCCGCTGTCGCTCGCGCTGGTGCACGCCTTGGCCGTGGGCATGCTCTTGCCGGCGATGCTAGGTGCGCTATTTCAATTGTTGCCCGTGGTGGCCGGCGTGCCAGTCCGTGGCGCGAGATGGGTGTCACCTTGGGTGGCCTTGTGGTGCGTGGCAACGGCATCGGCGCTGGCAACGGGTTTCCTGGGCGCAGGCCATCGCGCGTTCGTGCTGGCTGCATGGTTGGGAGCGCCGCTGCTGGCTGTGCCCGCTGCGTTGATCGTCCTCGCGGGGATGCGCGTGGTGCAGACGCGCGCCACGCACGCGACGGTGCGAACACTGCGCCGCATCGGCTGGGCCTTGCTGGCAACGCTGGCGAGCGGTGCAACGCTCGCCACGGCATTGGCCGGCGGATGGTTCGCGCCATCATCCGGGCTGCTGGCTTTGCATGTCGGGTGGGGTCTCGGGGGCTGGCTGGCAACGTTGGTCGCGGGTGTGGCCTCGACCGTGCTGCCGATGTTCTGGCAGACACCGCGTCTACCAGCGTCTTGGCATCGGCTGATGCCGTGGTGGCTGTGGGCGCCGCTGATCATTGGGAGTCTGTCCGGCGGGGCGGGCGGTGCGGTGTTTTGGCAGACATGGGGATGGCTCGCGGTGGCAGCGCTGGCGATGGCGGGCGTGCGCGCCGTGTGCAGCGCGCGTCGTCGGCACGATCCGGGCTGGCGGCTGTGGCTGGCGGCTGCCGTTGCTTGGCTGGTGGTTGCCTTGTTGGGTCTGACCGCATCGTGGTTGCCGGCAGACTGGCCCATCGCGTGGGAGATGGGCGTGTTGGCGTTGGTGGGCGGGGGCGTGCTGCCTGTCAACGCGATGCTCGGCAAGATCATCCCGTTCATGATCTGGATGCACTTGCGCAGACGCGTGCCGCGGCATGTGCGGCTGCCGGCCATGCAAACGTTGATCGGCGAGCGGCAGCAGCATTGGCACGCGCGCTTGCTGCTGCTCGTATTGCTGGCGTTATTGCTGGTGCCGTTGCAGCCTGAGCGGATGGCGGTGATTGCCGGCGTGCTGTTCGCGCTGTCGCACGCGTGGCTGGGTGCGATGCTGTGCCGGGCGCTGCTGACGTTTCGCCGTGTCTCGCGAGCGTTTGCGCCCGGTTGACGGAACGCAAAACCACAATGGCGGACAAGTCGCAGACTGGCCGCCATGACACAGAACGCTTCCCCCATTGAACTGGTGGCGCCCGCAGGCAGCCTGGCCGCACTCAAGGCGGCGGTGGAGGCCGGGGCCGATACCGTCTACCTCGGCTTGAAGAACGCGACCAACGCGCGCAACTTCGCCGGCCTGAACTTTACCGAGAACGACATCCGTGCCGGCGTCGAATTTGCGCATCGGAAAGGGCGCCAGGTGCTGTTTGCCATCAACACGTTTCCGCAGCCTGGCCGTGCCCTCGAGTGGCGCATGGCCGTCGATGCCGCCTACATGCTGGGCGCCGATGCCGTCATCCTGGCCGACCCCGGGTTGATGGCCTATGCGCGCGACCGCTATCCAAACCTTCGGCTGCATCTGTCGGTGCAGGGTTCGGCCACGCATGCCGGTGCCATCGAGCTGATGCGCGAGCAGTTCGGCATCCACCGCGCTGTGTTGCCGCGTGTGCTGACCTTGACCGAAGTCGAACGCGTGATCCAGCAGACGTCGGTGCAGATCGAGGTGTTCGGCTTTGGCAGCCTGTGCGTGATGGCCGAAGGGCGCTGCCTGTTGTCGTCGTATGCCACGGGCGATTCGCCCAACAACAAGGGCGTGTGTTCGCCTGCGCATGCTGTGCGCTGGGTGGAGCGCGACGGCAGCCTGGATGCACGCCTGAACAACATCATGATCGACCAATACGCACCGGGCGAACCGGCGGGGTACCCGACGCTGTGCAAGGGGCGCTTTCTTGTCGACGGCGAAGTCGACCACGTGCTGGAAGAGCCCACGAGCCTCAATGCGCTCAGCCTGTTGCCCCGGTTGATCGCCATGGGCGTGTCGGCAATCAAGATCGAGGGGCGCCAGCGCAGTCCGGCGTACGTTGCGCAGGTGGTGGCCACATTGCGCGCCGCATTGGATGCGGCACAGGCAGACCCGGCGCGCTTCTCCGTCAAGCCCGACTGGCAGGCGGCACTCGTGCGCCACGCAGAAGGCGCGCATGTCACGCAGGGCGCGTTTGATCGGCCCTGGAAATAGAAGGCACATCATGTCTTACGAAATTTCGCTTGGTCCGCTGCTGTATTACTGGCCGCGGCTACAGACATTCGACTTTTACACGGAGGTCGCCGCCAGCCCTGTCGACATCGTCTACGTGGGCGAGACGGTCTGCAGCCGTCGCCACGAATTGCGGGCGGACGACTGGCTCGATATCGCGGCCATGCTGCGCGAGGCCGGCAAATCGGTGGTGCTGTCGACGCGCACGCTCATCGAAACCAGTGCCGAGGCGCAGGCGTTGCGCAAGCAATGTCAGCAGGACGACTGGATGGTCGAAGCCGGCGAGCTTGGCGCTGTGCGGTTGCTGAACGGTCGGCCATTCGTTGCCGGGCCGCATTGCAACGCATATCACGGCGCGACGCTGGCGTGGCTGGCGGGGCTGGGCGCGGTGCGTGCGGTCATGCCGCTGGAGATGAGCCAGGCCACACTGGCCGAGCTGATGCGCGAGAAGCCTGCCGAGTTGGCGATCGAAGCGATGGTGTGGGGACGCTTGCCATTGGCGTTTTCTGCACGCTGCTTTACGGCGCGGCACTTTCGCCTCAACAAGGACGACTGCGGCTTCCGCTGCATCGAGCATCCCGATGGCCTGGCGGTGCGCACGCGCGAAGGGCAGGAGTTTCTCGCCATCAACGGTATCCAGACGCAATCGGGGCAATGCCTCGACATTCTCGATCAGGCGCCCGCGCTGTCTGCACTGGGCGTGAAGGTGCTGCGTGTCAGCCCACAATCGCAAGGCACGCTGGACGCCCTGGCGGCACTGGATGCCCTGCGCCTTGGTCTGCCTGCGCGGGAAGTGCAGCCTCCGGAGGGCATTGGGCGCTGCAATGGTTATTGGCACGGGCAGTCCGGCATTGAATGGTTGGAGTCGCCGCAATGACACGCTTACGCCCTCCCGAAATGTTCGTCCGCATGGCGCGCAGCCTGCCGGTGCCGCTCACGTCGTTCCCCTTTGTGATGGGGCTCGATCTGGCCCGGCGCCTGTCGTGGCTCACGCCGCCCCCGGAACTGGAAGGGCGGCGCTTTGCCATCACCGTGGAGGACCTCGGCCTGCGCGCCTGCTTTTGCTGCCGCGCTGGAGCGTTCCACACGCTTTCCGCTTCAAGCCCCGAACCGGAGCTGGAGTTGCGTGCCGGTGTGGGTGATTTCGTTGCGCTCATTCGGGGCACTGCCGACGCAGATACGCTGTTTTTCCAGCGCCGCCTCAAGATCGCAGGCGACACGGAGCTTGGGCTGATCGTCAAGAACTGGCTCGATGCGGCTGCACGCCCGGCGTGGCTTGCACGCTGGCAATCGCGATAGCGAGGGGCGCCATGTCATCACGTGCATTGCCGCTCGTCTATGCATGCTCTGGTTGTTCAAGCGTGGCGCAGGCGGCAAATCGTTTGGCCGTCGATCTGGACCGTGCAGGCAGGGCAGAGATGTCCTGCATCAGCGGTGTCGGCGGCGGGGTGCGCGCGCTCGTCAAGACAGCACGCAGCGGGCGGCCCATTCTCGCGCTCGACGGTTGCGCACTGGCGTGCGTCAAGGCCTGCCTGGCGACGGCGGGCGTGGCGCCGGATATTCACCTCGTGCTCAACCAGTGCGGCGCCAAGAAGCGCTATCACGCAGATTGCAGTGACGACGAATTGAGTGCCGCCGCTGCGCTGGTCGATGACGCAGTCAACACGCTCCAGCATCGCCTTGATACCGCAGGCGATTGATCTGCGTCGATTGCCTGCTTTTATCCCGCGATGAGCTGGCGCTGCAACGCCGTGGTGTTCGGGATGACAACCTCGCGGCCTTCCACGCGGATCAGTCCGTCGCGAATCAACTGACGCAGCGTGCGGGAAAGCGTGGCCGGCGCCAGCCCCAGCTTGGACGCGACCAGGCTCTTGCTGCATGGAAACCGCGTGCGGTCAAACTTGCGCGGCAGCGAGAGCAAATACCCGATCAACCGTTCATTGGCGCTTTGCAGGTTCACGGTTTCGATGTCGCACATCAACGTGTGCAGTCGCGCGGACAGCCCTGCCAGCATTTGTCGCGCGAGGCGCGGATGCACGTGCAGTGCATCGTCGATGGCGCGCTTGTCGATCCAGACCAGCAGGCTGTCTTCCATGGCTTGCGCATCTGCCGCGTAAGGGCGGTTCAGGAACATGAAGGGCTCGCCAAAACACGCGCCCGGGCCAAAGAATTCGATGACCTTGCATTGGCCGTGCGCACCCGGCAACACAAGCTTGATCGCACCGACCACCACGACGTAGAAGCCATCGGCTCGATCGCCACGGTGAAACGCGAAGTCGTGTCGCGACACGCGCACTGCGTGGCTGTCACGCGTAAGCACGGCCATGTCATCATCGTCAAAATCCAGGAACAGCGGGCTGTGCTTGAGCAGAGCGCCCACATCGAGGGGGTCGTGCATGGTGTCACCGGCAACAGAAAGAAGAAAAACAGGCGGCCAATGCGCGCTGGGTGCCCTCGCTGGGCAGCGTGATGGCCGGGGTTCCGGGGGCACTTCGGTAGGCTTGTAGTGCGTAGTGTTTCACGCCGCGCCGGCTGAGGTTTTGCGCCAGCGCAAGAAGTTCGGGTTCTGGCAGCCAATCGGGGTGCCACGTGGTGCGGCACTCAAATCCGCTGCCGTTCTGCAGCAGAAGATCCAGGCATGCTTCGACCGGCGCAGCACTCCCGCGGCGGCCTGTGAGCGCGTCGTAGCGCGGTGCGCTCGTCTTGATGTCGAGCCCGACCCAGTCCACCAGCGGCAGTACGTCGGCAAGGCGCGCCGGATAAATACCGCCGGTGTGCAGGCCAATCTTGTAGCCGAGCGCGCGCACGTCGCGCATCAGTTGCGGCAGATGCGGTTCGCTCAGCGGTTCACCGCCGGAGAAGACAACCGCATCAAGCAGGCCCGCGCGACGCTGTAGAAACGCGAAGACATCATCCCAATCCAGCGTGCGCGCACGCGTTTGCAGATGCGGGTTGTGGCAGTAATGACAGCGCCACGGGCAGCCGGCCACGAACACCACTGCCGCAAGCTGCCCGGGCCAGTCGACGCTGGAAAACGCTGCCAGGCCGCCGATGGCCGGCGGCGGGCAGTGCGGTGGCTCAGCGGGCGCGGTCTTCAACAAAGAAGCGGCGTTCACAGAATTCCCCTTGCTTGCCGATGTTGAACGAGCTGACGGGCCGGTGATAGCCCATCACGCGGGTCCAGACTTCGCAGCGCGTGCGCTGGTTGTCGTCGAGTGCAACGGTGAGGTTGGCGGTGTGTGCAACGGTGCTCATACGGAGGCTCCTTCGTGATGGAGGTGGGTGGAAGAACCTGGAGTGCCCGCCGTTGTGCAGCCGCACTTGCCGCTAGGCTGCTGAGCCAGCAGTTCTGCATCGCATTTCGGACAGAACGCGTGATGGCCGGACAGGTAGCCGTGCTTCGGGCAGATTGAAAACGTCGGGGTGATGGTGATGTACGGCAGGCGGAAGTTCGCCAGTGCGCGGCGCACGAGTTCCTTGCACGCCTGCGGCGAGGAGATCGCTTCGTTCATGTAGAGGTGCAGCACCGTGCCGCCGGTGTACTTGCTCTGCAGCGCTTCCTGGCGCGCCAGTGCTTCGAACGGGTCGTCGGTGTAGCCGACGGGCAACTGGCTGGAGTTGGTGTAGTACGGCTGGGCGGTCGTGCCGGCCTGCAGTATGTTTGGCCAGCGCTTGCGGTCTTCACGGGCGAAGCGGTAAGTCGTGCCCTCTGCGGGCGTGGCCTCGAGGTTGTACAGATGCCCCGTGGCCTCCTGGAATTCCGTCATGCGCTGGCGGACGTGGTCGAGCAGGCGCACCGCCATGGCGTGGCCGAATGGCGTGGTGATGTCGTCGGCATCGTGCGTGAAGTTGCGCACCATCTCGTTGATGCCGTTCACGCCGAGCGTGCTGAAGTGGTTGCGCAGCGTGCCAAGGTAGCGCCGCGTGTACGGATACAGCCCCTGGTCGATCAACCGCTGGACGAACTTGCGTTTGACTTCCAGCACGTCGCGGCCGAGTGCGAGCAGCGTATCGAGCCGCGCCAGCAGCGCCGCCTCATCGCCCGCGTAGAGGTGTCCCAATCGCGCGCAGTTCACCGTCACCACCCCGATGGAGCCGGTCTGCTCGGCCGACCCAAACAATCCGTTGCCGCGCTTGAGCAGTTCGCGCAGGTCAAGCTGCAAGCGGCAGCACATCGAGCGCACCATGTGCGGCTCCAGATCGGAATTCAGGAAGTTCTGGAAGTAGGGCAGCCCGTAGCGTGCCGTCATCTCGAACAGCAGCGTGGTGTTGGGGTGCTCCCAGTCGAAGTCTGGCGTGATGTTGTAGGTGGGAATCGGGAACGTGAACGCGCGGTCCTTTGCATCGCCGGCCATCATGACCTCGATGTACGCGCGGTTGATCATGTCCATCTCGGGCTGGAGGTCGCCGTAGGTGAAGGGCATCTCTTCGCCGCCGATGTACGGAACCTGCTCGCGCAGGTCCGCCGGGCACGTCCAGTCGAACGTGAGGTTGGTGAACGGCGTCTGCGTGCCCCAGCGGCTGGGCACGTTCAGGTTGTAGATCAGCTCCTGCATGGACTGCTTGACCGCCGCATACGACATCGCGTCGCGGCGGATGAACGGCGCCATGTACGTATCGAACGAACTGAACGCCTGCGCGCCGGCCCATTCGTTCTGCAGCGTGCCGAGAAAGTTGACGATCTGCCCGATGGCTGCGGACATATGCCGCGGCGGCGTCGCTTCCACCTTGCCCGGCACGCCGTTGAATCCCTCCGTCAGCAACTGCCGTAACGACCACCCTGCGCAGTAGCCCGACAGCATGTCGAGATCGTGGATGTGGAGGTCGCCCTCGCGATGCGCTGCGCCCGCCTCTGGGCTGTAGACATGCGAAAGCCAGTAGTTGGCCGTGACCTTGCCTGCCACGTTGAGGATCAGGCCGCCCAGGCTGTACCCCTGATTGGCGTTGGCATTGACCCGCCAGTCGCGCTGCTCGAGGTATTCGTCCATCGTGCTCTCGACATCGACCAGCGTGTGCTTGAGCGAACGCAGCCGGGCGTGCTGCTCGCGGTAGACGATGTAGGCACGCGCGGTGCGCCAATAGCCGGCGTCGACCAACACCTCTTCCACGCAGTTCTGGATGATTTCGATACCGGGGCTGGGGAGCGAGGCGAGATGCTCGAGCACGCCCGTGGTCAGGCGCTGCGCTTCGACGGTGTCGAATTCGCCGGTGGCCTGTCCGGCTGCCGCGATGGCCTGGCGGATCTTTTGCGCGTCAAACGGGGCCAATGAACCGTCGCGCTTGGTGACTTGCCTGGTGACCTGTGTGCCCGTCATGAGGTACTCCATCTAGTGGTATGGAGTCAGACTAGCACTACATATTGTGGTCGGTGAGCCCTAAAGACCTTGATTTTTAAATCGCTTGACCCCGGTCAACCGGGGCCATTTGCGACGCAGAATGGTCGTGTCGCTGTCAGTCGACGATGAACAGCCTGGCGCCGTTCTTGGTGTAGGACTGATGGGCTTCAGCGTCGTCGCCCACCTGATAGCTCATGCCCGGCGTGAGGGTGAACTTGCGGCCGTCTTCCAGCGTGGTTTCCAATTCGCCATCCAAGCAGAACAGGATGTGGCCCTTCTTGCACCAATGGTCAGCCAAGTAGCCGGGGGTGTACTCGACCATGCGTACACGGATGCGGTTTGACTCGTCCCCGAAGTAACGGGTGCGCCAGATCGCCATGCCGGTCTCGCCGGTGTGCTCGGTAGGTTCAACGGCGGACCAGTCGGTCGTGCCAAAGGCGAAGGGCGCCATTTTCATCGCGGGACTCCGGGTAGGTGACGTAAGCCCATGATGGTATCAGCGGCTTACGTGGTCCATGCGTCGCATTTCATGTGCTTGAAGCGGCGCTTGTTGGTACGCCGTGACGGCATTGCGTGCGGCTCAATAATCCGCTTCGGAGGGGCTCGTTCCACTGCCCGTGCGGCATCGCAGCACGGCGTCAACGGCGCCATATCAATGTATGCAGAAATTGCATGGTGCCATGCAACATCGACATAACGATCGCCATGCGCTTCTCTAATATCGTCGCTTTTTACAAAGCGTGACGAAGTTGGGCCAGCCCTTGGCCCCATGAGATCCGCGTCTGTCGCGCGCCGTCCCTCCGGCCACGATATTCCTTGGAGAAAGTCTTGAACACCAAACGTCTGACCTCCCATATCGGGCTGGCAATGCTGCTGGGCATTGCCGTCGGCTGGGGTTGCCACGAATATGCCAAGGACGCCGCGGCGGCCAAGGACATCGCTTCGTACTTCAGCATCATCACCGACATCTTCCTGCGCATGATCAAGATGATCATTGCACCGCTGGTGTTCTCGACCCTGGTGACCGGCCTGGCGAGCATGAGCGGCGGCCGTTCGGTGGGCCGCGTGGGCCTGCGCGCGATGATCTGGTTTGTGTGCGCGTCGGCCACGTCGCTTGCGCTGGGCATGCTGCTGGTCAACTTCTTCCAACCGGGTGTGCACATGAACCTGGCGCTGCCGGATGTGTCGGCCACGTCGGGCCTGAAAACCGGTGACTTCACCCTCAAGGCCTTCATCACGCACGTGTTCCCGCGCAGCATCGTGGAGGCCATGGCCACCAACGAGATCCTGCAGATCCTGGTGTTCTCGCTGTTCTTCGGCGCCGCGCTGTCGACGATGAAGAACCCGATGGACAGCGTGATCGGCCGTGGCCTGGAAGAGCTGACCAAGCTGATGTTCCGCATTACCGACTACGTGATGCGCTTCGCCCCACTGGGCGTGTTTGCTGCCATGGCCGCTGCCATCACGGTGGAAGGCGTGGGCGTGCTGTGGACCTACGGCAAGCTGATCGGCGAGTTCTACCTGGGCCTTGCGCTGCTGTGGGCGATCCTGTTCTTTGTCGGCTACGTGCTGCTGGGCCGTTCGCTGGGCCGTCTGCTGGGGCTGATTCGTGAGCCGACGCTGCTGGCGTTCGCCACGGCGAGCAGCGAATCCGCTTACCCGAAGACGATCGAGGCGCTTGACCGATTTGGCGTGCCCAAGCGCATTTCGAGCTTCGTGCTGCCGCTGGGTTATTCGTTTAACCTCGATGGCTCGATGATGTACCAGGCGTTTGCGGTGCTGTTCATCGCGCAGGCCTACAACATCGAGATGGGCTTCACGCAGCAACTGACGCTGCTGCTGGTCCTGATGCTCACGAGCAAGGGCATGGCCGGTGTGGCGCGTGCCTCGCTGGTGGTGGTGGCAGCCACGCTGCCGATGTTCCATCTGCCCGAAGCCGGTCTGCTGCTGATCATCGGCATCGACCAGTTCTTCGACATGGGCCGCACGGCCACCAACGTGATCGGCAACAGCCTGGCCACGGCCGTGGTGGCGAAGTATGAGCCGGCTGAAGAGGAGGCGGTGGAAGAGACCGCAGAACCCGCAGTGCAGCCGCAGGTCGGCTGACTTTAAGCCAAGACGACAGCGCCGCCTTTCAGGGCGGCGTTGTTGTATCTGAGCGGCGTTATTCCGGTTGAGAAGCGAGCGATGCCACGGCCGGGCTCAGGGGCGCATCGCCGATGTCGACACGCTGTGCCATCGGTGCCTCTCCGAGCAATGCAGCCACCATGGCTTGCAGCGGAAGCACGTCGCCGGTGCTCATGAAGCGGGGCGATGCGGCTGGGCCCGCTGCCTGCAATCCCGCCGCCGCGAGCGTGCGGCCCAGATGGCGCGCGACGGCGTGGCCGGTGTCGATCAACGTCAGACGATCGCCCGCGATCTCGCGGATGGCGTCTTCCAGAAACGGGTAGTGCGTGCAGCCGAGCACCAACGTGTCGGCGTTTGCGTCCAGCATCGGTTGCAGATACGCCCGCAGCAGTTCCAGCACCGCGGGCGAGTGGGTATCGCCACGCTCGATCAGGGGGACGAGGCCGTAACCGGGTTGGCTCAGCACCTTGCAATCGCCCGAGGCAGCCGCCAGCAGGCGTGCAAATTTCTCGCTGCGCAGCGTGCTTTCGGTCGCGAGCACGCCGACCACACGACTCTTCGATGTGGCAACCGCTGGCTTCAAGCCCGGCTCGACGCCAATCACCGGCACCGCGAGTTTTTCGCGTAGCACGTGCACGGCTTGCGCCGTGGCGGTGTTGCACGCGATCACCAACGCCTTGCAGCCCTGGTCGACCAGCCATTCGCACACGCGCAGCGTGCGATCGGCAATGTATTCGGGAGATTTTTCCCCGTACGGGGCATGGCGGGAATCCGCCAGATAGAGAAGCGATTCGGCCGGCAGTTCGGCGCGAATCGCGCGCAGGACGGAGAGCCCTCCGAGGCCGGAATCAAAGACCCCGACCGGTGCCTGCGCGCGTGTCGTCATATTGAATATGAGTGAACGGATCAGCCTGCTGCGACGGGAATCTTGCCGATCTTCGCCTGCCATTCCGCCGGACCGGTCTTGTGGACCGACGTGCCCGAGCTGTCCACGGCCACGGTAACAGGCATGTCCTTCACGTCGAACTCGTAGATGGCTTCCATGCCCAGGTCTTCGAATGCCAGCACCTTGGAACCACGGATGGCCTTCGACACCAGGTACGCGGCACCGCCCACGGCCATCAGGTAAGCCGACTTGTGCTTCTTGATGGATTCGATGGCGACCGGGCCACGCTCGGCCTTGCCCACCATGGCGATCAGGCCCGTCTGGGCGAGCATCGTCTCGGTGAACTTGTCCATGCGCGTGGCCGTGGTCGGGCCTGCCGGGCCGACAACCTCATCGCGCACCGGATCGACCGGGCCGACGTAGTAGATCACGCGGTTGGTGAAGTCGATTGGCAGCTTCTCGCCCTTGGCGAGCATGTCGGCGATGCGCTTGTGTGCGGCGTCACGGCCCGTCAGCATCTTGCCGTTGAGCAGCAGCGTCTGGCCCGGCTTCCACGAGGCAACTTCCTCCGGCGTGAGCGTGTTCAGGTCGACGCGCTTGGAGGTCTCGGTGTTCGGTGCCCACTCGACCTTCGGCCATTGCGACAGGTCCGGCGCTTCCAGCTTGGCAACGCCGCTGCCGTCCAGCGTGAAGTGTGCGTGGCGCGTGGCGGCGCAGTTCGGGATCATCGCCACGGGCAGGTTGGCCGCGTGGGTCGGGTAGTCCAGGATCTTCACGTCGAGCACGGTGGCCAGGCCGCCCAGGCCTTGCGCGCCAATGCCCAGCGCGTTGACCTTTTCGTACAGCTCGATGCGCAGTTCTTCTGCACGGTTGCTCGGGCCGCGGGCGATCAGGTCTTGAATGTCGATCGGCTCCATCAGGGCTTCCTTGGCCAGCAGCATGGCCTTTTCGGCCGTGCCGCCAATGCCGATGCCCAGCATGCCCGGGGGGCACCAGCCGGCGCCCATGGTCGGCACGGTCTTGAGCACCCAGTCGACGATGGAATCGGACGGATTCAGCATCACGAACTTCGACTTGGCTTCCGAGCCGCCGCCCTTGGCCGCGACGATCACGTCCACCGTGTCGCCCGGCACGATCGACATGTTGATCACGGCCGGGGTGTTGTCCTTCGTGTTGGTGCGCTTGCCGGCCGGATCGGCCAGCACGCTCGCGCGCAGCTTGTTGTCGACGTCGTTGTACGCGCGGCGCACGCCTTCGTTGACCATGTCTTCGAGGCTCATCGTGGCGCCGTCCCAGCGCACGTTCATGCCGACCTTCAGGAACACGGTGACGATGCCGGTGTCCTGGCAGATCGGGCGCTTGCCTTCAGCGCACATGCGGCTGTTGGTCAGGATCTGCGCGATGGCATCCTTGGCGGCCGGGCTCTGCTCCTGCTCATAGGCGCGGCCCAGAGCAGTGATGTAGTCCATCGGGTGGTAGTAGCTGATGTACTGCAGCGCGTCGGCGACGCTCTGGATGAGGTCTTCTTGACGAATGACGGTCATGGTGGGGGACCAACGTATAGGAATGAAAAGCCGGTGCGGCAGGGCAGCGGTCGGTGACCTTCACTCCCTGCCTGTGGCCTGGACGGCGGGCGCCGCAGGCTCAGAACAGCCCGAGATCATACACCCAATGTCGGGCGCGGATTGTCCGATCGCGTTCGTCGGACTCGCCGCGCCAACAAGGGCGCAGCGTCAATGTGCGTCGGCAGCCTCGCCGTGCGGATGCGCGTGCGAAACGATGCGGTCCACCCACGCCATCACCAGCGCAGACACCAGGAACGCCACGTGGATGAGCACCTGCCACAGGATCGTGTGCGTATCCTTCTGGGCCGCATCGATGAACGTCTTGAGCAGGTGGATCGACGAGATGCTGATCAGCGCCATTGACAGCTTCACTTTCAGCACGCCCGCGTTGACGTGATCCAACCATTCGGGCTCATCTTCATGGCCCTCGATGCCGAGCTTGGACACGAAGATGTCGTACCCGCCGATGATCACCATGATCAGCAGGTTGGAGATCATCACCACGTCGATCAGGCCCAGGACGGCCAGCATGATCTTGGTTTCGTCCAGGTCACCCAGGTGTGACACCAGGTGCCAGACCTCGACAATGAACAGGTACACATACGCTGCCTGGGCGATGATCAGTCCCAGGTAAAGCGGCAGTTGCAGCCAGCGGGAAAAGAAGATCAGGCGCGGAATCGGGCGCAGCGGGGCGATGGGCGACTTCATGGGCGGAACGGAGCGGGTGGAGGAAAAACCGCGTGATTGTAGCGTTCCGCGATGAGAATTTTGCTTACAGGAAAACGCTTGCGGCGCGCCTCATTCGCGATCCAACGACGGGTCCAGCGGGTCGAGCGGATCGCTCACACGGCCACGCTGTCGGCCCCGCTGCATCCTCTGGCGCGGGCGCGCTGGCCAGCTCGCTACCAGAATGCCCGCCACCACGCATGCCAGCGCGATGCCGTGGGGCCAGCCCGGCGTTTCGCCCAGCGCCACGATGCCGTACGTTGCGGCCGCAATCGGCAGCACCGAGGTGAATACGCCTGCAAGGTGGGCGGGCACATGCCGGATGCCCTTCATCCACAGCCAGAACGAGAAAATGCTGGCCGATAGTGCATACCAAAGCACCAGGCCCCAGATGGGCAGCGGCACGCTGGACACATTGAAGGTGAGCAGCGGCATCAGCCCCAGCGGCAGCATCAGCAGGCCGCCGATCAGGTGCGTGTATGCGCAGATCTCGATGGCGGGCAATGTTTGCGTCAGCCGCCGCGACAGAATGACGTAGATCGATTCGCAGAGCACCGCACCCATCACGAGCGCATTGCCCAGCAGCGCTTGCGCCGTATCGGCGGGCGCAGCGCCTGAAGATTCACCCCCGCGATAGGCGTTGAGAATGGCGACGCCCGCCACCGCGAGCGCCACCGACACCAACGTGCGCCCCGACGGCTTCTCGCGCAGCACGAGCCAAGACAGCAGCGCCACCGTGGCCGGAATCGTGCTCGTGATAATGCCGGCAGCCAGCGCAGAGGTCAGCCGCACGCCGTTGAGCATGAGCAACGTGAAGCCGAACGTGCCGAAGAATGCCTGGAGGAACAGGTTGGTCCACTCGCCACGCGTCACGCGGCGCATGCGCGACGGCTTGTACCAGGGCGCCATGCAGACGATGGCAATCAGAAAGCGCAGCAATGCAAACAGCATCACCGGCATGACGGCGACGATCGACTTGCCGAAACCGACGTTGCTGCCGACCAATGCCATGGCAGCAATCAGGAAGAGGGCGTGGATGGGCACGATGAGGAATCAGTGGAAACCGGCACGGGGCGCGGCTCTGTAGCCGGCCATGTTGCGTTGCGATGCGTGCCGTAACGTGAAGTGACGCATTATAGTAGTGCCCTTCACGTCGGCTTGCGGTGCAGAAATGCGTAAGGCTGGAGTCAGGTCAGCCCCTTAGATTCGCCGCAAAACGACAACAGACATCGCTATCAGGAGACACCATGGCTGGCATTGAATCTGTCCTGCAGGAAACGCGCGTGTTCAACCCGCCCGAATCCTTTGTTAAACAGGCAAACATCGCCGGCATGGATGCGTACCGTGCGCTGTGTGCCGAAGCCGAGAAAGATTACGAGGGTTTCTGGGCGCGCCTCGCACACGAGCACCTGCTTTGGCACAAGCCTTTCAGCAAGGTGCTGGACGAGTCCAACGCACCGTTCTACAAGTGGTTTGAAGACGGCGAACTCAACGCCTCGTACAACTGCCTCGAACGCAACCTTGAAAACGGCAACGCCGACAAGGTCGCCATCATTTTCGAGACTGACGATGGCAAGGTATCGCGCGTCACGTATCGCGAATTGCATGCGCGCGTCTGCCGCTTCGCCAATGGCCTGAAGGCCCTGGGCATCAAGAAGGGCGACCGTGTGGTGATCTACATGCCGATGTCGATCGAAGGCATCGTGGCCATGCAGGCGTGCGCGCGCATCGGTGCAACGCACTCGGTGGTGTTTGGCGGGTTCTCGGCCAAGTCGCTGCAGGAACGCATTGTCGACGTGGGCGCCGTGGCGCTCATTACGGCCGACGAACAGATGCGCGGCGGCAAGGCGCTGCCGCTCAAGGCCATCGCCGATGAGGCGCTCGCCATGGAAGGCACCGACGCCGTCAAGCACGTGATCGTCTATCGCCGCACCAACGGCAACGTGAACTGGGTGGAAGGCCGCGACCGCGCGATGGACGAGGTCGAAGCCGGCCAGCCCGACACCTGCGAAGTCACGCCGGTGGGTGCGGAACACCCGCTGTTCATCCTCTACACCTCGGGTTCGACGGGCAAGCCGAAGGGCGTGCAGCACAGCACGGGCGGCTACCTGCTGTGGGCCCTGCTCACCATGCAGTGGACGTTCGACCTGAAACCGGACGACATCTTCTGGTGCACCGCCGACATCGGCTGGGTGACGGGCCACAGCTATATTGCGTACGGCCCGCTCGCTGCCGGCGCCACGCAGGTCGTGTTCGAGGGTGTGCCGACGTATCCGAACGCCGGCCGCTTCTGGGACATGATCCAGCGTCACAAGGTCAACACGTTCTACACCGCGCCGACCGCGATCCGCTCGCTGATCAAGGCCGCAGAAGCAGACGAGAAGGTCCACCCCAAGCAGTACGACCTCTCTAGCCTGCGCCTGCTGGGCACCGTGGGCGAGCCGATCAATCCGGAAGCCTGGATGTGGTACCACACGAACATTGGCGGCGGCCGTTGCCCGATCGTCGATACGTTCTGGCAGACCGAAACGGGCGGCCACATGATGACGCCGCTGCCGGGCGCCACGCCGCTGGTGCCGGGTTCGTGCACGCTGCCGCTGCCGGGCATCATGGCCGCCGTTGTTGACGAAACCGGGCACGACGTGCCGAACGGGCAGGGCGGCATCCTGGTCGTCAAGCGTCCGTGGCCGTCGATGATCCGCAACATCTGGGGCGACCCGGAGCGCTTCAAGAAGAGCTACTTCCCGGAAGAGCTGGGCGGCAAGCTATACCTTGCGGGCGATGGCTCCATCCGCGACAAGGACACCGGCTACTTCACCATCATGGGCCGCATTGACGACGTGCTGAACGTCTCGGGCCACCGCATGGGCACGATGGAGATCGAATCGGCGCTGGTGGCCAATCCGATCGTGGCCGAAGCCGCCGTGGTGGGCCGCCCCGACGACATGACGGGCGAAGCCATCTGCGCCTTCGTGGTGCTCAAGCGCTCGCGCCCCGATGGCGACGAAGCCAAGCAGATCGCCAACGAGCTGCGCAACTGGGTCGGCAAGGAAATCGGGCCGATTGCCAAGCCGAAGGACATCCGCTTTGGCGACAACCTGCCCAAGACGCGCTCGGGCAAGATCATGCGTCGCCTGTTGCGTTCGCTGGCCAAGGGCGAGGACATCACGCAGGACACGTCCACGCTTGAGAACCCGGCCATCCTCGATCAACTGAAGGAAACGCGCTAACCGCCAGCGCTGGTCGCCAACCTTGGCCGCCGACTCCCAACAAGACAGCCGCTTCCGCAAGCGGCTGTTTCTCTATTACGGGCTCTATACCGTAGGGCTGCTGCTGTTCATCGTGATGATGGGCGCGATTGAACGCGTGCGCGGGCCAGGCGTGTGGCTCGGCTATGTGTTCCTGTTCGTCACCATCGCCATTTATGCGTGTATCGGGCTGATCTGCCGCACGGCCGATCTGACCGAGTATTACGTGGCGGGGCGCCGCGTGCCGGCGTTCTTCAACGGCATGGCCACGGCGGCCGACTGGATGAGCGCCGCCTCGTTCATCGGCCTGGCCGGCATCGTGTTCGCCTCGGGCTATGAGGGCCTCGCTTATGTGATGGGATGGACGGGCGGCTACTGCCTCGTCGCTTTCCTCCTCGCGCCGTACCTGCGCAAGTTCGGTGGCTACACGGTGCCGGATTTCCTGGCCAACCGCTATGGCAACGGCGAGCGCGGCGGCAGCTCTGTCGTGCGCGGCATCGCGGTGCTGGGCGCGACGCTGTGTTCGTTCGTCTATCTCGTCGCGCAGATCCAGGGTGTGGGGTTGGTGGTCACGCGTTTTATCGGCGTCGAGTTTTCGGTGGGCGTGTTCTTTGGGCTGGCGGGCATTCTGGTGTGTTCGTTCCTGGGTGGCATGCGTGCGGTGACGTGGACGCAGGTGGCGCAGTACATCATCATGATCGTGTCGTTCCTGGGAGTGGTGTCGATCATCGGCTGGCATCGGTATCACGATCCGGTGCCGCAGTTGTCGACGGGCCGCCTGCTGCTGCAAATCGAGAAAGAGGAACAGCGCATCGCGCACGACCCAGCAGAGCAGCACGTGCGCAACCAGTTTCTGAGCGAGGCGCAGGCGCTGCAGGAGCGCATCTCGCAGCTTCCGCAGTCGTTCGAGCAGGCGCGGGAAACACTGAACACGCAGCTCAAGCTTGCACGTGAACGCAATGCGCCGCTGCGCGAGATCAAGGCTCTGGAGCGCCAGCGCGAGGAGTTTCCGCCGGATGCGACCGCCGCGTCGATCCTGTGGAACCAGCAGCGCGAAGACGCGCTGGCACGCAGCCGCATGGCGCCGCCATCCATCGAGCCATTTCCGTCGGCGTCGGAGAACGAGCGCGGCACCGAGCGGCTGAACTTCGTGCTGCTGGTGTTCTGCCTGATGGTGGGCACGGCCAGTCTGCCGCACATCCTCACGCGCTTTCACACCACGCCGTCGGTGCGCGAGACACGCAATTCCGTGAGTTGGACCCTGGTTTTCGTGGCGCTGCTGTATGTCTCGGCACCAGCGCTGGCGGCGCTCGTCAAGCTCGATCTGCTGCAGCATCTGGTCGGGGCGCCGTTTGCCGACCTGCCGCAGTGGATCGTGCCGTGGCGCAAGGTCGATCCGGCCGTGTTTGCTCTGCATGACATCAACGGCGACGGCATCGTGCAGTGGGCAGAGGTGATGATGCAGCCGGACATGGTCGTGCTGGCTGCGCCCGAGATTGCGGGGCTGCCGTACGTGTTGTCCGGGTTGATTGCGGCGGGTGCGTTGGCGGCCGCGCTGTCGACTGCCGATGGTCTTTTGCTGACCATCGCCAACGCCTTATCGCACGACGTGTACTTCCACATGATCGACAACACGGCCAGCCACCAGCGGCGCGTGACGAGCGCCAAGGTGGTGCTGCTGGGCGTAGCGTTGCTGGCCGCGTATGTGACGTCGTTGAAGCCGGGCAACATCCTCTTCCTGGTTGGGGCGGCTTTCTCATTGGCGGCCTCGTGCTTCTTTCCGGTATTGGTGCTGGGCGTGTTCTGGAAGCGCACCAATCGTGCCGGTGCCATCGCGGGCATGCTGACGGGGCTGGCTGTGAGCGTGTACTACATCATCGCCAACTACCCGTTCTTCACGCGCATGACGGGCGTGCTTGGCCAGCCGTGGTTCGGCGTCGACCCGATTGCATCGGGTGCGTTCGGCGTGCCAGCGGGTTTTGTCGCGGCGATTGTCGTGAGCCTGCTCACCAGACCGAACCGGCCGGTGGTCGACAAACTTGTTGGCTACATTCGCGATCCGCAGTAAAAAAACCGGCTCCCGACGAGCCGGCAAAGGGCGGGGCCGGAATGTGGGGACTCCGACCCCGGGGCTGACCTCTCCCGCCAGCCCACAACGCGAGTGAGGCAGCGCGGCGAGGCGGCGCGGGCTCAGTCGTGTGAGGGGTGCGTCTGCGGTCTGTCGTTCGATAACGTTTGGATGGCCCGCTCCAGCGGCGCCGCACTGACGCTGACTTCGCCTGCAAAGGGCCGGTCCACGGCCAGCACAAAGAAGAACGCCAGGCCCAGCGTGGTCGCCCACACCGCCACCAGCGCCATATGAAAGCGTGTGGCCGGCAGCGCATAGAGCAGCAACAACGACAGGCCGCTGGCGATCAGCATCACGCCCCAGAGCGTGCCGGGCATGGCGGCTTCCAGGTTCTGCAGGCGTTTCTCCCGGTACTTCACCATCTCGTTGACGCGGGCGAGCACTTCAATCAGCAGCACCCGCTCGCGGTCGTCGCGGGGTGTGATGCGGTTGGCCGTGGCAAACATGCTGTTGAACGCAGCCTCCGTGTCCGCATCAGGACGTGATTGTTGCTGCATGCTCGGCCATTCGTCACGGACGACGTGCTGCAGATAGGCGATCAGTTCGCTCCGCGCGTTTGTAGCGCTCGGGTGTGAGAACGCCGACAGGTCGCGTGCGAGTTCCGTCGCGCATGCGGCTTCGGCGGCCACGATATCGGCGGCGGCCTGATACGCTCCCCATACCGAGATGGCCGAGAAGGCGACCAGCAACGAGTTGATGGTGGTGACGGCGGTCATCATGGCGATGGTCATGTTGCGCTGTTCGGCGTCGAGCGTGACGGGAAACGCGCGGCGGAACAGCGCGTAGCCGCCCAATGCCACGAACAGCGTGGCAAAGACGATGACAGCGCCCATCGCCCATGCGGGGATGTTGTAGAGGAACAGCATGAGGTCACTCCTTGGATGGCCGGTTGGAGGCAGAGGGAGGCGCAGAGGCGGGTGCATCGGTGGCGGCCAGCATGGCGCGCGTGAAGTCGGCCAGGCGTTGGCGCATTGCCTCGGGAGAGGCATTGCTGTCGAACGACTGCTGCAGATCGATCAGGTTGGCGGCGAGTTCGCTCTGCCATTGCGTGCGCTCGCCGGCGGCACGCGCGCGGTAGGTCTGCATGGCTGCGTCGGCATCTGCCGAGCGGTCACCGCGTACGAGTGTTTCGAGCGCATCCACCAGCCGCTGCAGCAGCCGGTGCACAGCGGTGGCAGAGAAACCACCCAGCATCGCCAGTGCCGGTTTGCCGAAATTGTGCATGCTGCCGTGGTCGAACAATTGCGCCGGCAGCATCTCGACCAGGATCAGCCCGGCTATCACGCCGAGGATCAACCGCGCGCCGTAGGAGGCGTCGTACTTCGGATCGTACGTAGAAGCGGCCACATAGCGATGCGCCTGAAACAGCGTGGCAAACGACGCGCCCAGCCCCGCGCAGAACAGCAGGAACAGCGTGTTCCACAGCAGGGGCGCGCCGTCCGAATCCAGGAAGCCCCGGTCGATGTTTGCGCTCGACACGTCGGGCGACATGCCGGTGGCAATCACTGCGATCAGGAAGACGATCGCAGCGCCGGTCAGCAGCCGGATCAGCGGCACAGGGCCGAGCCACGCGAACGGATGTTCGCTGCGATGCTGCGCGTCGAGCAGTGTGACCGCCTGAGGCGTGGCCGGTGCGATGGCCGCAGCAAGCTTGCGGTGGATGGCCGCCAGTGCATGGTGCGGTGTGGCCTGCGGCGGCATCTGCCGGTCGATGAGCGCGCCCAGCTGAGCGATGAGTTCCGGCGCAACCGGCAAGCCGTGGTGCAGGGCATAGCGGGCCATGGCCGCGCACTCTTCACGCAACTGTTCAGCGAGGGCCGGGGTCGGTTGCGGCTGCGGCGCCGTGCGCGACAGCAGCCGCCGTGTGAAGGCAAGCGGGATCATGCCGGCCTCTCGTCATGGCATTGCTTGGGTGACATGCGCGGCATGACGGCGCTGGACAGACTGCGCCGCGAGTCTGGTGTCTTCGCTTGCATGGTGGCCTTCGTCGGCAAGGTGGGCCGTGCGCGGCCCCGGCTTGCTCCGCCGTGAATGTCGAGCGGAGCAAGTTCACTTTGCGTCGTGCATGCAAGCCCGCCAATGCAGCGGAAGTCACGAACGACGGCCTAACGAAAGACACAGGACACCAAGAGAAAACGCCCGCAGCCTTTCGGCGGCGGGCGCAATGACATCTTGGAGATGACAACTACTACGGTGACAGTGCCTGGCTCAGGCGTGTGCAGCGTGCGGATCGACGCGGAAGAAGGACATCGCAGCGTTCAGCTCTTGTCCCTGGTCCTGCAGCGATTGCGATGCGGCTGCCGCTTCTTCCACCAGCGCCGCATTGCGCTGCGTGACTTCATCCATTTGCGAGATCGCCTGGTTGACCTGTTCAATGCCGCGCTTCTGCTCGACCGAGGCGGCGGCAATTTCTTCCATGATGTGCGTGACGCGGGCCACGGCCTGCGTGACCTCCGTCATGGTCTCACCAGCTTGGCCCGCCAGCGTGGAGCCATCGTGAATGCGTTCTACCGACGAGGCGATCAGTTCCTTGATCTCCTTGGCCGCCGTTGACGAGCGTTGCGCCAGGCTGCGCACCTCGCTGGCGACCACCGCAAAGCCGCGGCCCTGCTCGCCTGCGCGTGCGGCTTCCACGGCGGCATTCAGCGCGAGGATGTTGGTCTGGAACGCGATGCCTTCGATGATGCCGGTGATGTCGGCGATCTTGCTCGAACGGTCGCTGATGTCCTGCATGGTCGATACGACCTGGCTGACGACCGTGCTGCCCTTGAGCGCCACTTCAGACGCAGTGGAGGCGAGCGCGGTGGCGTGCTGGGCGTTGTCGGCGTTCTGCTTCACGGTGGACGTCAGCTCTTCCATGCTGGCTGCCGTTTCCTGCAGCGACGATGCCTGTGCTTCCGTGCGTTGGCTCAGGTCGGCATTGCCCGCCGCGATCTGTTTGGCTGCGCCGGCCACGCTGGTGCTGCTGTCGCGAACCTTGTCGACGATCTCGGTCAGGCGGCCGTTCATGTCGCGCAGGGCAGAGAGCAGGTAGCTTGTCTCATCCTTGCCTTGCACCTCGATGCGGCTGCTCAGGTCGCCGCGTGCCACCGTCCGCGCGACATCCACAGCGGTGCGGATTGGCTGCGTGATCGAGCGCGTGATGATGATCCCGGCAATCACCGCCAGCAGCACCGCGCCGATCGACAGGCCGGCCAGCAGATTGCGCTGCATGACGTACTGCGCCTCATACGCCTGCACGAGCTGCTCCTGGCGCTCGTGCGTGTACGTGGCATACGCGTCGGTGGTCTTGATGAGGGCGGCCAGCAGCGGGCGGCACTCGTTGTCCATCTTCTGGATGGCTTCGTCGCGTTTGCCCGCCAGTGCCAGCCCGACGATGTCGGTCGCCACCGGGCCGTACTGTGCTTCCACGCGGTTGATGTCTTCCACCAGCTTACGGGCGCGGTCGCTGGTGTCCTTGGCGCCCGCAATCATGTCGTTGAGCTGATTGAGCTTGTTCTTCACATCGTCGTGCGCCTGAAAGACGTCGGCCTTCTCCAGATCCAGGTCTTTTTGCGTGACCACGAGAACCAGGTTGCGTGCGGCGATGGCGCGGCGATCCACCGCCGTGCGCACGTCGTTTGCCACATCTGCGCGGGCGCTGATGCCGTGCACGTAGTTCGAGAACCCTTCCGTCGATTCGGACAGCGCCCGCAGCGACATGCCCGATACCACGACAACAATGGCTGCCAGCACGCCAAAGCCCGTTGTGAGCTTGGCTTTGATGGTCATCTGAGAAAGGTTCACTGCGTCCTCCGGTTTGCTGAATGGATTGAGAGGTGGTCGGGCACCGGAGCGGCTTAAAAGGAAAGACGGTCGGCGACCACGTTGTTATGTGCAACGACTGCGTACTTGAGAAAGGTGCAGGTTATGTCACGGTATGACCGATTTGTATGCGTCGGATTTTTGAGGCTCCACCGGGTTATCGGCATTGAAAAGAAAATCCTGAATAACATTCTTTCTGAGCGTTTTCACTTAATGCAAATTGTGGGCCTTTGTTTTGCCGGTGAAACCTTGCCTGGCAAGGCCTGGGCGCCATTGTTTCGAATCGTGAGACGGATTATGCAGGCTGGATGGCGCCAACGTTTTCCTACTCTATTTGCGTTATTTGTATTCAGATGTTGATATTTTCACTACAGTATTCGCGATGCGTGGTTTTACGGATGCAGTTGGCGGATTACATATTTTGGTGGTGCCCGATATCCAAAGAAAACGGCCCGCGAAGCGGGCCGTCAGATCACTGCGGACGGGCGCTTGCTACAGCGCCGTGGCTGGCACCACGGGCAGCACAACCTTGGAGGGATGGGCCGCATCGCTGTAGATCGTCAGCACCCCGACGAGCGAGTTGAGCAGCGTGGGCAGTGGCGGCACGCCTTGCGGCAGGTTGCTGGCGCCCACGGCCACCCGCAGCTTGTGGCCCTTGGCGATGAGCGCACTCGTCGGGAACACCTCCACCGGCACCATGACGGCCTGGCCCGGCATGAGTGCCTGCACGGAGCTTGGGGTGAACGGATGCCATGGCTGGATCAGCAAACCATTCATCGTGCGCGAACGGCTGGCATCCACCGCGCGAAGCGAGGCTGTCTGAAGCCCATCGGTGAGTGGCGTGACGTTCCCCGCCGCGTCCACGTCGTCAATGCGGACCGAGACGCCGGCATCCAGCGCGGTGGTCGAGATCCAAACATCGGCCTCAATCGGCCCGTTGAGGTAGACATCCGCCGGCATGGGTGGCGTCTCGAACTTCACATCGGCGGCTTCGGCGATGGTGTCGTCGGTCTGGCATGGCAGCGGGAGGAAACCCGTCAAACCGGCCGTCCATTGCGACAGGCTGATCGAACATGCGCCGTTCAGCGGCAGCTGTGCGACCGTGTTGGACGCTTCGTTTGCCGCAGGCGCGGTGGCCGACAGGCTCTTGTCGCCGCGCAGGAAGAGCTGCTGCGCCTGCACCTGCGGATGCGGCCAGTCTGTAGCGGTGGCGTAGTGGCCGAGGCCGCTCACGTATTGCGTGACGTTGGGCTGCGCATCGGCGCCCACGTTCATGCCTTTGACGTACTGGTCGAACCATTGCAGCTGAATGTGGTTCAGCGGCGGCACGCCATCGACTGGCAACCCGCTGCCCAACGCGGCCTGCAGATGTGTCCACGGGCCGATCAGCAGCTTGGCCGGTGCCTGCGTCTTGATGCTCTCGTACGTGAGCGGTTCACTGCGCTGAAAGAGATCGTGCAGGCCGCCCACCACGAAGGTCGGCACCTTGATCTTGCCGTCGTTTTCCAGCGGCGAACGCGTCGCCCAGAATGCGCCGTCATAGGCTGTGGCCGTCGTGCCGAGCAGCGCCTGCAGCATGGTCGGCAACTGGAACGTCGTGACCGCAGACACCAAGTGCTGCAGCACGGCCGGCAAACCGATCGTGGGGTCTGTCACCAGCGTCGGATCGGTCAGGCTAAGCACTGATACCAAACCGAACCACGCCGGGATAAAGGTCAGGTTTGTCTGCCCACCCGTGAAGACGATGTCGCGGTAGCCATCACCGATCGGCACGATAGGGAAGGCCGCCTTGACCGCAGGATGGTTCTGCGCCGCCGTGATGACCGTCGTGATGCCGAGGTACGACACGCCGTAAAGGCCGATGGCGCCGTTGCTCCACGACTGCAGGGTCACCCAGTCGACCACGCGGCCATAGTCGCTTTGCTCATCGGCGCCAAAGGCGTCCCATGTACCTTGCGACTGGCCTGTGCCGCGTACGTCCACCACCACCGTCGCGTAGCCGTGCTGGACGATGTACGGATCGGCCGCGCCGAGCGCAGCGCCAATCGAGGCTTCGTATTGCGCGTTGCCACCGTTGTACGAGGTTTGCACCAGCACCGTGGGGAACGGGCCGGCGGCGGCGTTGCCCGATGCGTCGGCCGGCAAGGTGACATAGGCCGCGAGCTTCGTTCCGTCGGGCATGGTGATGTACTGCGTGGCTTGGCGCGCGACGCCCGCGTAAAGCATGGGCGGGTTGTAGTCGACCCACTTCGCGTCCGCGTTGCTCTTGATGGATGTTCCCGGTTGCGCCGGTGTGGCACGCGTACCCAGCGTGGTCCAGTTGGCTGCGGCTGGCTGCACCGGCTGCGTGGTGTTTGAATCTGCGGCGATGCTGTTGGCGACGGTCGAGCCGTCACCGCCGCCGCAGCCCGACAGTGACAGCGCCGCGCACAGCAGCGCCGACATCAGCATGCGGCCGCGCCGCACGTGTGGGTTACCCATTTGCATGGGGTGTCTCCTCTTGAATGCTTTTGTTGTGTGTGGGGGGGGGGCGGCGTGCCGAGTGTGGCGGCACGCGGCCGATCGCTTCCGGTTCGGAAGCGGAGCAAGCGAAGAGGCCGGCGCAGAAGAGGGGTGGGTGACACGACCGACCGCGCGCCAGCGGGCTTGGGCGCACGGATAAAGCACCAAGCATGCCCACGGCGCGATACCCGCAGATGGCGCTGTACGGCGATGTGGCACGCCTGTTGGGCCTCGGAACGCTACCGGCGTTACGTAACGTTCCGCGTAACGCGGGGCCTGATGCCGCCGTTTTCAGATGAGAAATTCGCACCCCACCAACGGAGGGATGCTGCCCGCCAAGCCCCGCCCACAGGGTGTTTCAAACAGATCAAAACGACAACGCGTGCATGCAAAAAGTGCGTGTGGACCGGCTCATCGGTGTTGGCATGGACGTTGCATATTCAGGCTGCGCGCCCGGCACAGGGCGCCACACGAAGAGCGCAACAACAGCACAGACAGCAAGGGGCCCATCATGAATCGCACCGTTCAAGACGTCGAAATTGCCGCTGCCATCGACTCGGACCTGCTCCGCCGCCGCGAGCAGTTTGTTGGTCAGCCCGCCGCGTGGCGGGTGTGGTCAGAAGCCGCTCATGTCGCCACATTGAATGAACGCGCACGTAACGCCTTTATCGAGCACGTGGCCAACGCCCGCGGTGCCGATATTGCCCTGCGCCTGCTGCTCAAAGCGCAGTCGATTCGCGATCAGGTTACGCAGACGCTGCTGACGAACGAGACGCCAGCCACGCTGCATTGAGTTACGCGAGGGGATGCCGGCCGCGCCAGATGTGTCGGCGGTGGGATGCAAAAGGCCTTGTCGGGAGACCGGGCCTTTTGTTTGTGAGGGAACTTGGCGAGCCGGCACGGTGTGCTACAATCGCGGGCTTCGGAGAGATGGATGAGTGGTTTAAGTCGCACGCCTGGAAAGCGTGTATAGGTTAATAACCTATCGGGGGTTCGAATCCCCCTCTCTCCGCCAGGAATTCAAGGCCCGGGCACGCAAGTGCTCGGGCCTTTTTGCATTCCGGGCCGTTGCCATGTCGAGGTGGACCACTATTGCTGACCTCAGCCGTTTGAACGTACGCTTGGCCAGCAAAAAAATCACAAAAGCCAAGGAGACCACCGCCCCATGGATTTGGACGTCAACCACAAGCCGGTCAGCGTTGATTGCGACCCGGCCACGCCCCTGTTGTGGGTGCTGCGTGACCACCTGAACCTGACCGGTACGAAGTTCGGCTGCGGCGTTGCGGCATGCGGCGCCTGCACGGTGCACGTGGACGGCACGGCCGTGCGGTCCTGCGTGGTGCCGGTCGCGGCTGTCGCCGGCAAGCACATCACTACCATTGAGGGACTTGCCGGCGCCGAGGGCAAACGCCACGCGTTGCAACAAGCCTGGATAGATGAGCAGGTGCCCCAGTGCGGCTACTGCCAATCCGGCATGCTGATGGCCGCGGCGGACTTGCTTGCCCAACACCCCGATCCGAGCGATGCCGACATCGACGCGGCCATGACCAACATCTGCCGCTGCGGCACATATCCGCGCATGCGCGCCGCCATCAAGCGCGCCGCCAAGGCGTTGCGGGAGGCCCGCGCATGAACGCGAAGACAACGAAACCGCGTAGCGGACGCCGCCGTTTCCTGCTCGGCGCGCTTGGCATTGGTGGCGCACTGGTGGTGGGTTGGGGCGTCATGCCGCCGCGCAGCCGCGTGGGCGATCCGGGCGTCTTCCCCGAGCACAACGGCGAGATTGCGCTGAACGGCTGGATCAAGATCACCCCCGAAGGCAATGTCGTGCTCGCGATGCCGCGTGTGGAGATGGGGCAGGGCATCCACACCGCGCTTTCGATGCTGGCGGCAGAAGAGCTGGACATTCCGCTCTCGCGCGTGAGCATCGAAAGCTCGCCCGTGGAGCGCATTTACGGCAACGTCGTCGCCATGGGCGACAGCTCGCTGCCGCTGCACCCCGATAGCGCCGACAAGACCTGGGCACGCGCACTGCATTGGATCATGGCCAAGAGTGCGCGCGAGATCGGCCTCATCATCACCGGTGGCAGCAGCAGCACCGCCGATGGCTGGCAGCCCGTGCGCGAGGCCGCCGCCACGGCGCGTGCAGCGCTGGTGGAGGCGGCAGCGCGCGAATGGAACGTGCCGGCTGCGCAAGTCAGCATCCGCGAAGGCCAGTTGATTGGCCCCGGCGGCAAGCAATCCACGTTTGGCGGCATGGCTAAGTCGGCGCGCGGTATTTCTGCGCCGTCCAATGTCACGCTCAAGCCGGCTTCGCAATACCAGTTGATCGGCAAGCCGGCGCCGCGCAATGACCTGGCGGCCAAGACAGATGGCAGCGCGCGCTTCTCTATCGACACGCGGCTGCCCGGCATGCTGTATGCCGCCGTCGTGATGTGCCCGGTGTTTGGCGGCAAGCTCAAGACCTTCCAATCGAAGGCCGCGCTTGGCATGCCGGGCGTGCGTTACGTGGTGCCGTTCGAGGGCACCGCCGGCGGCGCACCTGGCGTGGCAGTGGTGGCAGATCACTATTGGCGGGCGCGTCAGGCGCTGGCAACGCTGGAACCCGTGTGGGACAACGGCCCGCACGCCAAACTCGATTCCGCAGGCATTCGGCAGCAGCTTGTCAGCGCGCTCGACAGCGACAAGGGCGGCTTCACGTACCGCTCGATGGGCGATGGCCTGAAAGCCTTCGACAAGGCCGATGGTGCCACCATCGTCGAAGCGGAGTACACCGCGCCGTATCTCGCGCACACGACGATGGAGCCGATCAACTGCACTGCGCAGGTAACGGCGGACGGCGTGCATCTCTGGGCGCCCACGCAGGTCGCCACGCTCGCGCAACTGGTGGCGGCGCGCGCGGCGGGTGTCAGCGGCGACAAGGTGCATATCGACATCCCGCTGATCGGCGGCGGCTTCGGGCGGCGGCTGGAATCGGATTTCATCGGCCAGGCCGTCACCATCGCCACCAAGACCGAAGGCAAGCCCGTGCAGGTCATCTGGTCGCGTGAAGAGGACGTTCGCCACGACTTTTATCGCCCGCAGGCCATCGCACGGCTCAAGGCGCGTGTCGAGAACGGCAAGGTTATGGCGATCGCATCACGCAGCGCCGGACAATCGATTCTGGCGGGTGAGCTGGATCGCCTGTTCGGCGCGCCGTCGGTGGGTATCGACCGCTACACCGCCGAAGGCCTGTTCGATCTGCCGTACGAAATCGAGCACGAGCACATTGCGCACCTGGCAGTCGATCTGCCGGTTCCCGTGGGGTTCTGGCGCAGCGTGGGGCACTCGTACAACGGGTTCTTCATGGAGGGCTTTCTCAACGACGTGGCGGCGGCAGCCAAGCTTGACCCGTTGGCGATGCGGCGTGACTTGCTGAAGGCCCATCCGCGTGAGTTGAAGGTGTTGGACACGGCAGCGCAGGCGGCCGGTTGGGGGCAGCCGCTGGCACCGGCCGCCGACGGCGCGCCACGTGCACGCGGCATTGCCTTGCACCCGAGCTTCGGCTCCGTGGTCGCGCAGGTCGTGGAGGTGTCGATGAAGGACGGCAGACCGCGTGTGCATCGCGTCGTCTGCGCGGTGGATTGCGGCACGGTGGTCAATCCCGGCATCGTTGCGCAGCAGATGGAAAGCGCGGTCATTTTTGGCCTGACGGCAGCGCTGTATGGCCGGATCGATATCAAGAACGGGCAGGTCGTGCAGTCGAATTTTCCGGACTATCCGGCGCTCAAGATGGCCGAGACGCCTGTCATCGAAACGCACATCGTGCCGAGCACCGCGGAGCCCAGCGGGATGGGCGAGGTGGGTGTGCCGCCAATCGCTCCGGCCGTGGCCCATGCCGTGGCGCAGTTGACGGGCAAGCCGGTGAGGCAGTTGCCGATGGCGTGATGCCGCAGTGTTGAAACGAAAAAGCCGCAGGTTTGCGCCTGCGGCTTTTTCTTTGGAGCAATGCTGCCGCGTTCAGGCCGCGTCCGGAAACACGGGTTCGCCCAGATTCAGCATCAGGCGATTCGCCCACGCAAAGATGGCCACGGCGTGTATCAGGTCGAGGATCTCCGCGTCCGTCAGGCCAGCGGCCTTGAGCGGCTGCAGGTCTTCGCCGCGCACATCGCCCGGGCGCAGTGTCAGGTCGATCGAGAACAGCACGATGGCACGCTCACGCGCATTCGTGCCTGCGATGTGCGCGTCTTCAAAAACCTGCTTGATCACATCGTTGCGCTTGGCAAGCTGCTCGAAGCGCTGCGCGTGGACAGACGCGCAATACACGCAGCCGTTGACGCGCGACACCACGGCGCTGGCGAGTTCGCGTTCCGCACGCGACAGGCCGCCCGGCGCATACATGATCGCGTTGAATGCCGCCGAGCGCTGACGCAGGATCTCTGGCTGATGAACGAGAAAACGGTAGTAATCGGACGTTTTCGCCTTCGGGTGGCTTTCTTCCAGTACGGCGAGCTGCTCGGGCGTGGCGCGGTCGAGGTCGACCACATCGAGCCACGCTTTCCACTCAAGCGATTCGTTGGTGAAGCCGTGGGCGCGGATGATCTCGGTCATGCTGCGGTCTCCGTGGAGGCAGTGGCGCTACCGGTGCCGGCGGCTTCGCGGAGCGCGCGCAAGCCGGCGACCAGCCGCGTCTGATACGACAGAAAGGCGATGAGCTGCGCGAGCGTCACGACGTCGGCCGTGGCGAGGCCCGCTGCGGGCAAGCGCAACAGCGCATCGCGGTCGCCTTCGATGGGGCGCTCGACGAGCGTGCGCGTGAAGATGAGGATGGCGCGCAGGCGTGTGTCGCCCAGCGTGTCGACATTGCCTTGGTCGACGGCTTGCAAGACATCTGCATCGACCGGCGTGTTCGCGAGGCGTGCGCGGTAGTGCTCAGCCAATTCCGGCGCGGGCGTCAGGTGGCAGGTGTACAGCGCCACGAGCAAGCGTTCGCCCAGCGTGAGACCGGGCAGGGCTGCGTCGAACAGCGCTTCATAGCTGCCCTGTGTGGCTGTTGCGACCTTTTCGCGGGCGCGGCGCAGTGCATGCGTGGGGCTGCCGTCGCCCAGGTCGGCAACTTGGTCGACCACGTCTTGTGCGGGCGTGAAATCCATGGATGAAAGGCTCCGGGAATCGGGTACGGAGGCGCCGCGCGCGGCCACCGCGCTGGCGAGGAAGCGTCGCACCGCTGCCCACGATTGGGCGTCCGCGCGGGCGTTGGCGCGGGGCTCGCCGCCGCCGGTGCTGATGCGGCCCGACACCGGATGCGCATAGACGAGCTGCGTGGTCGGCACGTACGGGAACACGATGGCGTGACCCGCGCCTTCGTAGTCGAAGTGTTGGACGGGGTAGGGGTGGCGTACCTCGGCCAGCTTGTCAGTGACCATGCGCGAGTAGTCGCTTGAGGGCCAGGAGCCGTCATCCGTGGCCGAGAGCAGCAGCACCGGCCCGCGTGCGCGTTCGATGCGGATACGCGCGCGCGCCACGGCGTCGGCATCCTGCAGCGCGGTGCGGATAGCGCGTTCATGCCGATGCGGCGCGGGGCCTTCGTCAAACGGTGCCCAGCTCGCGGTGCGGTTGCCCTCCCACAGATGCGGCAGCGGCTGACCGCGATACAGCCACGTCGGGCCTTCGCGGCCGACAGCAGGGTCCGCGGCGTTCTGCCCGCTGTGCACGACGGCGCCCGGCACGTAGCCGATGACCGCAGACACAGCTTCTGGGAACGTCGCTCCCAGCAGCAATGCGAGTTCACCCCCGCGCGACTGGCCGCTCACGGCAACGAAGTCGTGCAGCGGCGCCACGCGTTTGCGCAGCCAGGCGAGCGCGCGCTCGAAATATTCCAGCGGCGTATTCGAGATGTAGTCCGACAGCCCCGGCGCCTTGAAGTACGCCAGCGCAAAGGCCGCATAACCGTGCGAGGCATACAGCGCCGCGCGCGGTTCGTTGGTGCCGCCGCCCGACCCGTTGAGGATGAGCACGGCCGGGCGCGGGCCCGGGTGCGCGTACGGGTCGGGCAGGTACAGCGTGCCGACCAGGCCCTCTTCGTTGTCCGGCGCGCGCACATCGTGGCGCGTCACACCCGGGGCGGCCAGCCGTTGGACGAAGCTCGCATGGACGGACTCGCCATTGGCAGTCGCCGTGAGCGTGGTCGTCAGCGGCTCTGTCGCGGGTAGCGGAAATACCTCGCGCGCTGTTCCGTCCTCCGGGCGCTGGCTCCAGATGATGCCCATCGCGCTGACGCCGGTGTAGTCGCCCGAGACGGGAGCGTCGCGCGTGAGGTCCACGGTGCCTTGCGCGTCGGCGACGAACGCGGCGCGGCTGTGCCACAGCACGCCGTTGCCGCGACGCGTTTGCGCGACGATGCCGACCTGGGCGCCGGGCGCAAGCCCAGTCACGACGATGCTGCGCGATACGTCGATCAGGTCATCCGCCGGCGTGACGCTGAGCGCGAGCGTTCCCATGGCGCTTACTTGCCGTCCTTGGTGACCATTTGAGCGGCCGTGCGATCGCTCGTCATCGGCGTTACCTTCAGGCCTTTCTTGGCGGCCCACACGTTCTGGTAGTGGTACAGCGGCATCACGCCCACGTCATCCGACACCAGCTTGACCGAGTGGCGCAGGATGGCCGCGCGCTTTTCCACGTTGAACTCTTCAGTGGAGGCGTTCAGCGCGTTGTCCACGGCGGGGTTGCTGTAGTGCCCCCAGTTGGAGGCACCCAGTCCCTTCTTGGTGTCGACCGTGGCCAGCACGTTGACCAGCGCGTAGCTTGCCTCGCCCGTGCCGTTGCCCCACGCCAGCATGCTCATCGCATATTCATTCTTGTTGGCGCGGCCGGAGTAGACCGACCAGGGCACCACTTCCACGCGCGCCTTCACGCCGATGCGGGTCCAGAACTGCGCCACCGCCTGCGCTGTTTCGGGGCCTTGCGGGTAACGGTCGTTCGGCACGTGCATCACGAGGTTGAAGCCCTGCGGAAAGCCCGCGTCGGCCAGCAGCTTCTTGGCCTGCGCCGGGTCGTAGGCGATGTCCTTCACGTCGGGGTTGTAGCCGTACGTGTCCGACGGCATCCACTGGTTGGCGACGGTGGCGGCGCCTTGCAGGATGCGGTCGACGATGGCCTTGCGGTCGATGGCGAGCGACAGCGCGCGGCGCACGCGCACATCCAGCAGCGGATTGTTCGGCAGCGGCTTGCCGTCGTTGCCGGTGATGTAATCGTTCGGCCCCTTGCGGAAGCTCGGTTGCAGCAGCATCACGCGCAGGCCCGGATAGGCGAACACCTTCACGTTGGGCGACTGGCGTAGGCGGGCAAGGTCAGACACCGACACCTTGTCGATAACATCCACTTCGCCTGAGAGCAGGTTGGCCGTGCGCGCAGCAGCGTTGTTGATGTAGCGGTAGTTGACCTTCTCCCAGAGTTGTTTGCCGCCCCAGTAGTTGTCGTTGCGCGCCATCACCACGCGGTCGCCAGGCACATACGAGACGAACTTGTACGGGCCCGTGCCCACCACGGCGCGGCCGGCGTTGTAGTCCTCAGTCGACGATTTTTCCCCCACGTGCTTGCTGACGATGTGCACGGATGCGAGGTTCAGCGGCAGGTCCGGGTTTGGGATGTTCGTCTTGATGATCAGCGTGAGCGGGTCTTTGGCCGTGACGGACTCCACCGTGCGCAGATAGCCCGCGAACGTTGCCACGCTGCCCGGTACGCTGCGCGCGCGTTGGTACGAGAAGATGACGTCATCGGCCGTAAACGGCTGGCCGTCGTGCCATTTCACGTTCGGGCGGAGCTTGATTTCCCAGGTCTTCGGGTCCAGCGTCTTCCACGACAGCGCCAGGCCCGGCTGCAGCTTGTTCCACTTGTTCTCGACCAGCAGATCCCAGAAGTGCACGTCGACGGAGCGGTCGCCAGCGTGGTTGTTCAACTGAGGGTCCAGCGACGACAGCGGATCGGCAAAGGCGATGTTCAGCGTCTGCGCGCTGACAGCGCCAGCGGCAGTCAGCACGGCAACGGCAAGCGATGAAGCGAGGAGGCGTTTCACGTTGATTTCCCTTTTCCCTTTTTGTTGGAATCGTTGGCTTATTGCAGATCGTTCAGATCGCGTCGTTCAAGTGGCAGGCGCTGACGTGGTTGACCGCAATGCCGCGCAGCGTCGGTGTCTCGGTCTTGCAGCGGGGCATGGCGTGCGGGCAGCGCGGGTGGAAATGGCAGCCGGTGGGCGGGTGCAGCGGGCTCGGCATCTCACCCTGAATGGCGGTGAACGTCTTGTGCCGGGCCGACAGGCGCGGGATCTCCGCCAGCAATGTCTGCGTGTAAGGATGGTTCGGGCGGCGGAAGACTTCCTCCGCCGTCGCCGATTCCACCACGCGGCCGAGATACATGATCACCACGCGGTCCGAGAGGTGCTCCACCACGCCAAGGTCGTGGCTGATGAACAGGTAGGTCAGGTTGAGCTGCTCGCGCAGGTCCATGAACAGGTTCAGGATCTGCGCCTGGATCGACACGTCCAGCGCTGCCACCGCCTCGTCGCAGACGAGCATCGACGGCTGCACCGCCAGCGCGCGCGCGATGCCGATGCGCTGCCGCTGGCCGCCGCTGAACTGATGCGGGTAGCGGTCGCGCAGGGCGGGGTCCAGGCCCGCGCGCTGCATCTGCGCAGCGACGTAGTCGGTAAAGTTGGCGCGGTCGGTCAGGCCATGCACGCGTGCCGCCTCGCCGACAATCTCTTCCACGCGCAGGCGCGGGTTGAGGCTGGCGTACGGGTCCTGGAAGATCATCTGGATCTTCAGGCGGGCCGCGCGGGCTTCCTCTGCGGAAAGCGTGTCGACAGCCTTGCCGTCCACGCGCACCTCGCCGGCCGAGGGCGGCATCAAGCCCGCAGCAATGCGGCCGAGCGTGGACTTGCCGCAGCCCGATTCGCCGACGAGCCCCACGACTTCACCGGGCTGGATCGCAAGGTCGACGCCATCAACGGCACGAACAATCGCCGGCGGATGCGCCAGGCCAAAGCGCTGCAGAACGCGATCGGCCGCGCCGACCTTGCGATCGCCAAAGCGTTTGCTGACCTGTTTGAGTTCAACGAGAGGTGTGCTCATGCGACCTCCCGCGAGGACGCGTGCTGCGCGCCCGGATGGAAACAGCGCACGAGGCGCTCAGGTACCGGTTGGGTGATTTCCGGAGCGGCGCCGCAGACATCGGTGGTGCGCGGGCAGCGTGCCGCAAACGCGCAGCCCGCCGGCAGCGACAGAAGGTTCGGTGTCATGCCGGGAATCTGGCGCAGGCGCTGGCCGCGGCGGTTCTCGCTGGGCAGGCTGTCGATCAGGCCCATGGTGTAGGGATGCAGGGGGGCATCGAGCACGGCATCCACCGGCCCGTGTTCGACGATGCGCCCGGCGTACATCACGGCCACTTCGTCGGCCAGGCCGGCAACGACAGACAGGTCATGCGTGATCCAGATCAGCGCCGTGCCGTGCATGCGCGCGAGCTTCTGCACTTCCGACAGGATCTGCGCCTGGATGGTCACGTCCAGCGCCGTGGTCGGTTCGTCGGCGATGATCAGGTCGGGCCGATGCAGCATCGCAATGGCAATCGCCACGCGCTGGCGCATGCCGCCCGAAAGCTGATGCGGATAGGCGCGCAGCCGTTCTTCGGGGCTCGGAATGCCCATCAGACCGAGCGTGTCGCGCGCATGGTCCCACGCCTGTTTGTGGCTCATGCTGCTGTGCGCGCGAACGGCCTCGATCATCTGGGCATCGATGCGCAGCACGGGGTTGAGCGTCATCATCGGGTCCTGGAAGACCATGGCGATGCGGTTGCCCTGCAGCTTGCGCAATTCGCGCGGGGGCAGCTTGGTGAGGTCGCGGCCCTGGTAGAGGATCTCGCCGCCGACGACGCGGCCGGGCGGGTCCACCAGGCCCATGATCGAGAAGCCGGTGACGGACTTGCCTGAGCCCGACTCGCCCACCAGCCCGAGGATGCGCCCGCGTGCGAGCGAGAACGACACGTCGTCCACGGCCGGCAAAACGCCTTCGCGCGTGAAGAAATGCGTGCGCAGGTTCCGGACTTCGAGGGTGGTCGCGTTGGTGGACGCCGTCATCGTTGCGTCCTCGGGTTCAGCACTTCACGCAGGCGGTCGCCCACCAGGTTGATGGCCACCAGCGCCAGCAACAGCGCGATGCCCGGATAGAAACTGATCCAGTACTGGCCTGAGAGCATGTATTGGTATCCGTTGGAAATCAGCAGACCAAGAGACGGCTCGGTAATCGGCACGCCCAGGCCCAGGAACGACAGCGTTGCCTCCAGCGTGATCGCGCGCGCCACCTGCAGCGTGCCCACGACGATCAGCGGCGGCAGGCAGTTCGGCAGGATGTGCCTGAGCGCGATGCGCCAGCCGGGCAGGGCGAGCGAACGCGCGGCTTCTACGTATTCGCGGCGACGCTCGACCAGCGCTTGCCCACGCACAGTCCGCGCGTAATACGCCCACTCCAGCAGCACCAGCGTCAGCACGACATTCGTGATGCTCTTGCCGAGATAGGCGAGGATCATCATCGCCACCAGCACGGATGGGAACGACAGCAGCAGGTCGACCGTGCGCATGATGAGGCTATCGACGCGGCCGCCGGCATACGCCGCAATCAGCCCCATCAACGTACCGATCACCGCCGCCACGGCTGCCGAACCGATCCCCACACCCAGGCTGATGCGCAGGCCATAAAGGATGCCGGAATACAGATCACGCCCCTGGCCATCCGTCCCGAGCCAATACGTGAACGTGCCCGTGCCGGAAGGCGACCCGGGTGGCAGTCGCGAGTCGAGCACGTCGAGCTGCATCAGGTCGTACGGATTCTGCGGCGTGATCCAGGGTGCGGCCAGCGCGGCCAGAATCAGCACCACCACAACCACCAGCCCGAAGATGGCGGCCTTGGAGGCGAGGAAATCTGACGCCACGCGCCGCCAGGGTGATTGCCTGCGCGGGGCTGACACCGTCGTCGCCGTCGTGGATTGCGAAGTCGTATTCATCATGCAGCCTCCGCGTTATCGGCCGCACGCACGCGTGGGTCCAGCATCCGATACAGGATGTCGACGATCAGGTTGAGCGACACGAACAGGCACACCACCACGATGAGGTAGGACACGATGACTGGCCGGTCCAGCGCGTTGATGCTATCGAGAATCAGCTTGCCCGCGCCGGGCCACGCGAAGATGCTCTCCGTCACCACCGCAAAGGCGATGGTCGAGCCCAGCTCCAGGCCGAGCACCGTCACCAGCGGGATCAGCGTATTGCGCAGCACGTGCGCCAGCACCACGCGCAGCGGCGACAGGCCCTTGGCACGCGCGAATTTCACGAAGTCCTGCGGCAGTACCTCGCGCACGCCGGCAGAGGTCAGCCGCAGCACCAGCGAGAGCTTGAACAGCGACAGGTTGACCGCCGGCAGCACAAGGTGCCGCAGGCCATCCACCGTTAGCCACGACCATTCGATGCCGAAGAGGCGTGCCGTTTCGCCGCGCCCGCTGGCGGGCAGCCAGCCCAGGCTCACGCTGAACGCCATGATCAGCATCAGGCCCACCCAGAACGTCGGCAGCGAAAAGCCCACCACACTGCCCGTCATGAGCAGGCGCGACACCGGATGGCGCGGATACAACCCGGCGAACAGCCCCAGCGGCACGCCGATCACCACCGCGATGATCAGCGCCGAAAACGCCAGCTCCAGCGTGGCCGGCAGGCGCTGCAGGATCAGTTGGATGGCTGGCTCGTTGTAGACGAAGCTCTTGCCGAGATTGCCGTGCAGCGCGCCGTTCAGGAAGGCGAGGTACTGCTCCCATAGCGGCTTGTCCAGACCCAGCTCGGCAATGATGCGCGCGCGGTCGATCTGGTCCACGTCCTGGCCGATCAGGATGTCGACCGGGTTGCCGATGGCGTGCAGACCGATGAAGACGATCACCGTCATCACCAGCACGACCAGCAGCGCCTGGCCGATGCGGCGGATTAGCCAACCTGTCATCGTGCTGCCTCCTGGCCGGAAGTGGCATTTGCTTCCACGCCGGGTGGCGGGGCGGGGGTCCATTCATCGCCGAAGATCTCCGGCTCGGCATACGCCTGGATGGCGGCGTAGTGCGCGTCGATGTCTTCCTGGTACAGCAACCCGGCAATGCCCTGCGCCAGCCGCTTCGCGCCTTCGCTGATGGCCGGGATGTCGCCCGAGACGCTGCCGTGCGTGACCGACGCCGGATAGCAGAAGCAATGCACGCGCGACAGGCCGGGCAGCGTGCCGGGCGTCTTCTCGCGAAATTCGAACGCGTGGCCGAGGTCGGGCGAATCGGCGAGTTCAGCGTCTTCCTCGCCGGGGTGCGGCGTATAGCGGTCGCGCCATTGGCGAATGTGCGGCGCCAGTGCGCTGAATTCCGGGCGAGCGGCCCAATCGGTGCGAAAGCCTGTGGAGAAGATCAGGAAGTCCAACTGGAATACGCCCTTGGTGGTGGCCACGTGCAGCACGCCGTCGTGCTCGTCCACGCCCAAGATGCCGCAACCGAGGTTGAAGCGCGCGTTCGGATGCCGCGACACACGCAGCGTGCTGCCGCGCGGCGGGGGCACCTGCTCGACATTGATGTAATGGCGGATGCGCCATTTCCATGCATCAGGCAAGTGCAGGTGGCCATGCACGAGGCCTGGGCTTCCGGCGCCCTTGCCCTTGTTCACGCGGGGCAGGTCGGGGCGGCGGATCAGCATGTCGACGCTGGCAGCGCCAGCCTCAAGCGTCGTGGCAGCCGAATCCATCGCGGATGCACCAGCGCCGATCACGCCCACGCGCTTGCCGGCCAGCGCGCCGTAGTCCATCTCGTCAGATGAATGGGCCCACCAGCGGCGCGGCAGCCGGTGCGCGAAGTCGGGCACGGATGGGCCGCCCAACCCATCACGGCCGGTAGCCAGCACCACGCGGCGCGCAAACACACGCTGCGTCGGTTGCCCCGGCGCGTCGATCAGCAATTCAACGGCGCCATCCACGCGCGGGAGGATTGTCTTCACGTAATGATCGTTGCGCACGTCCAGTTGCAGCACGCGGCGGTACCAGCGCAGGTAGTCCATCCATTGCAGGCGCGGAATCTTGTCGAGCACCTCCCACGCATCGGTGCCGAACTGCGCTTCAAACCATGCGCGAAACGTCAACGCCGGCAGGCCGAGCGCAGGGCCGGTCAGTTGCTTGGGCGAGCGCAGCGTTTCCATGCGCGCCGTCGTCGCCCACGGGCCTTCGAAGCCGGCAGGCGAGCGGTCGAACACCACCACGCCGATGCCAAGATGCTTGAGCGATGCCGCCGCTGCCAGTCCGGCCATGCCGCCACCGATGACGGCCACATCCAGCACAGGTTGATCCTCTAACGTGTGTGGCAGCGTCCAATTTTTCGCAGGGAGTTCAAGCCACGAGAGGTCTTGGTGCAAGCGGGCTTCCAGCGCGGCGAGCCCGGTGACTTGCAGCGCGTTGTCTTGTGGTGCAACGGTCATGCGGACGCGCCTTCGGTTTCGTTGATGGATTCGCCATACACCATCTGCAGCATGCTGGCATGGCGTGCCGGATCGTGCAGCTTGCAGTCCGGCAGCAGGCGCTGTGCCGCGCGCGCGAGGGCGTCGGTCAGTGAGGTCACCGCCGCTGAGGGCCGCCTGGCCTCAGGCGTGATCACGCCAAAGAAGAAGGGGATGTCGGCGTCGATCGGGCGCACGGTCACGCCGTCGATCGGCACGCCGTGCGCCGTCACCGGCTCTAGCAACGCGACACCCAGGCCCGCACGCACGGCGGTCAGCGCATTCAGCGAGGCGTTCGTCTCGATGAGAGCGGTGGGTTCCACGCCGGCCTTCTCCAGCGCTTGGTCCAGGCGTCGGCGCAATCGATAGGGGTTGTGCATGGTGATGATGCGCTGTCGGGCGCAATCGGCCAATGCGACGCGCTTGCCGGCGGCCAGCGGGTCGTGTGTCTGCACGGCAGCCACGCACGCCGCTTCGCCGATCCAGTGCACGGTGACGCCGCGATGCTCCAGCGGCAGGCTGCTGAGGCCAAGGTCTGCCGCGCCGGTGAGCACCGCGTGCACAACCTGCTCGGGCGAGGCGCTGCGAATCTGGATGTGCTGCGCGAGTTCCGGCTCATCGGCCAAGGCCGCGGGCAGCAAGCCGGCCGCCAACGCGGACGTCGCTGCCAGGCGCAGCGGGCGTGCCTCGCCGCGCGCGATTTCTTCGGCACGCGTGCGGATCTGCCGTAAGCTGATCAGCGTATGCTCAACGTCTTCGTACAGCAGGAAACCTTGCTCCGTCGGCGAGACGCGCGGCCCCGCGCGGGTGAACAGGGCATAGCCGATTTCAGCTTCCAGATCCTGGATGAGCCGGCTGATGGCGGGCTGCGAGCGTCCCAGCAGCTTGCCCGCCGCGGTGACGCTGCCGGTCGACATGACCGCGGCAAACGCTTCGAGTTGTCGGAGTTCCATCCGCCTGTTTGATCCCAGTCATGCATGTAGTTTGTGCATTCTGGTAGAGGCAGTATGCGAGTTCCAAATAGTATTTTCTTATGTACTCATGCGTTTTTCGCTGGCAACCGCTATTTCCTGCGGTGCAACAACTGCCGAGGCAGGCTGCACCGCAGCGCAACCGCATCTATTTCACGAAGGTGCCGTTCGGCCCGATCACTGTCAGCTCGACATAGTTCGATCCCTTACGCAGGTTTGGACCGTAGTGGACTTCCAGGCCGCCCAGGTCGATCGTGCCGGCCGATTCCAGCCCCGAGACAAAGCTGGCCCGCGTGGGCGACTTGCCTGCACGCTTGAGCCCCTCGACCAGCACGCGCGCGGCTGCGTAGCCTTCCATCATCGCGTACGACGGCGTTACGCCGGCAGACTTCGCGCTGGACTACAGCTCCCGTCCCAGCAATGAGGTCGAGCGCACCGGTGACGGCATCACCTGTGAGATCACAACGCCGCGCCCCAGCGCCCCGAGCGATTTCGCAAACGCCAAGCCGGCGTTGTTGGACAGCGCCGCAATCTGCGTCACCGTGCCTTGCTTGTTGAGCGCCTCGATCATGGCGCGCGCAGTCGTGCCCGGGCAGGCCAGGATCACCGCTTGCGGCGCGAACTTGCCAACGTCTGCGGCCGCCTTGGCGACGTCCGGTTTCAGGCGGTCGACGGTGAGGATGCTGTGCGCGTCGGCGGGAAGCTTTTTCGTGGCGTTGTTGAAGCCGATCTCGGTGTCCTTGCCGAAGGTGTCGTTCACGTTCACCAGCGCGAGGCGTCGCAAGCCTAGCGTGTCGAAGTAATGCACCAGCTCGGCAATCTCCGCCTGGTATTTCGCGCGCACCACGAAGAGCAGCGGATCGGGCTGATCGAAGAACGTTGAGGCACCGGTGGACGGCGCCACCACCGGCGCCCCCACCGGCCGGGCTTCGGTCATGATCGCCTCGGTATTCGGGGTGCCGCGCGGCAGGAAGAGGGCAAAGACCTGTTTATCGAGCAGCAGCGCGTGCGCGTGCTTCTTCGAGGCAGCCGCATCAAAGCCGTCGTCTTCCGAGATCAGCTCGATCTTGCGTCCATTCACGCCGCCCGCGCGGTTCACGGCATCCAAGTAGAGCTTGGCACCCTGCGTCATCTCCTTGACCTGCTCGCCGGCGGGGCCCGTGAAGCCGGCGGTCTGGCCGATGACGATCTTGGTGTCGGTGATGCCCGGTTCGGCCATCGTTTGGCCAGACGCCAGCAACAATCCCGCCAGCCACGCGCATGCAATGGCGCTGCGCAACGCAGCGTTGCGACCTGTCATGTCTCCCCCTTTTTTTTCTGGGTGATTGTTTTGTCGTATGCCGATACGGCAGCGTGCACCGCAGCATCGGCCGGACGATGCTAGCTGAGAAGCCGCGCATCGCCCCTCCGGATTTCCCTAGGGCTGCAACATTGCTGCAACGCTTCATGCGGGTTCCGCGCAAAAAAAAACCGCCGTACGAGACGGCGGCATTGGCGTGCAGCGAAGCGCCGGTCAGTTGTTCTGCTTCGTGATCTTCGTGCCCTCGATCGACGCGCCGGCCATCAGGCCCGCGTTGGTCAGGTTGAAGCCGATGATCGGCTGCTGTGCGGTGTTGGTATCGACCGCGCCGTTCGCGCCGATCTTTGCCAGCGCCACGGTGGCATCCACGCCGGCCGTCCAGCCTTGGCTAGCCTGGAATTTCTGCAGCGCTTCATCCGTCATGAACAGGATGATGAGCGCACGCGATTGCGCACCAGCCTGGAAGCCCACCGAAGCGGAGGCGATGTTGTAGTAGCCCAGCGGACGCCCGCCGCCGGTGCGCAGCACGCCTTCGCCGTATTGGCCACCCACCACAAAGCCGGCGTTCAGCACCGACGGGAACACGAGCACGCCCTTGGCGCGTCCGACCAGCTCGCGGGAGCCGTTGGCCGTGGTGTACAGGCGCGAGAGCACGGAATCGGCCTGCGAGTTGGTGGTGGCGTGCTTGTTGGTGGACGACATCACGTCGGAGCCCTGTGCATTGGGGCTGGTCGTGGTACAGGCCGCGATCTGGGTACCGAGCAGTGCGACAGCAGCAAGCGCGGCGGCGCGGGTGACGATGGTCTGGCGGCTAATGAGGTTCTTTTTCATGGCGATTGATCTCACTGTCTTTGTTGTTGACGAGGGACACAGGCACACGCGCATCCCGGCTCTGACTCGGTCCCATGCATTGAGCAAGGGTGTCGACCAAGGTGGAGCAAGCGGCGTGCCCGCCATATCGCATAAGCGCCGGAGCGCTCAATTCCTGACATTAGGCGAGATTTGTGCCCCATGTGGCGCTTTTGCTTCACTGCTTTGTAAAAACGCAAGCCGACCGCAATGCAGGTAGCTTTGTCACGCGCAACAAAAAACCGGCGCTTCAGGCCGGTTCTTTGTGCAAAGCAGGAGAGGGGGAGGGTTGGCGGTCAGATCCAGATGATCAACGCTGCCACGCCAATGATCAGGCCGAACTTCACCACGTAATAGACCTTGCGGTTCCATGCCTTGAAGCGGCGGCGATACTGGCCCATCACCCACACGTAGCGGAACAGCTTGTTGATGCCGCCGGTTTGGTCGCCATCATCGTTGGGCGAGCTGGCAGCAGTCATGACCTTGCGGCCCAGCCATTTGTTGATGCGCTGTGCCCAGCCGAATTTCATCGGGCGTTCGATATCACAGAAGAGGATCAGGCGATCCTTGTCGGAGGCGTTTTCGGCCCAGTGCAGATAGGTCTCGTCAAAGACCACGCCCTGGCCGTCACGCCAGCTGTGGCGCTCGCCGTCGACTTCGATGAAGCAGCGGTCGTCGTTGGGCGTGGACAGGCCAAGGTGGTAGCGCAGCGAGCCGGCAAATGGATCACGGTGCGGATTCAGCTTGCCGCCCGGCGGCAGCTCGGCAAACATCGCTGCCTTCACGCTGGGTAGGTCACGCAGCAGCGCGACGGTCTGGGGGCAGAGCTGTTCGGCTGAAGGGTGATGGGCTTCGTACCACTTCAGATAGAAGCGCTTCCAGCCGTTCTTGAAGAACGAGTTGAAGCCGGCGTCGTCGTTTTTCTCGGCAGCCTTGATCTTGCGCAGGTTGATGAGCGCCAGGCCTTCGTCGCGAATCTGCGGCCACGCGGCCTGCAGCTTTTCCAGATCCGGAAAGCGCTCGACCGGCACATACGGCGTCTGCGGCACGCCCGAAAACGCGTACATGAAGCAGTTGACCGGCGCGACCACGGCCGAGTGATCGAACATCTGGCGCCAGAATTTCAGGCGCACCTTGCCGCGAAAGTGCACGTACAGAATGGAGCCCAGATAGAGGGCTACGATAATCCACTTAATCAAGGCGATTTCCTTGCCGCACAGAGGCGGTCAGCAATTGATTGCATGCGCTGGCAGCGCAATCCAGCATTTTACCCGTGGCGGGGCCGCGCCGCGTAGGTCGCCGCAACAGCGCACCGTGGCATTGTGACGCCACGTTACCGTTTGCGCCGCTGTTGCAATAAGGAACCTCTGTGTTCATTTGTCGTGAAATGTGCGCCGCGTTCTACAATCCAGCTTCGCCAGCCCGGCACCATAGCCGGGGGCGATTACCGGAGGGAGCGATGGACGTCAAAAAGCGCGACGAAGAATCCAGCGACATGCCGACCACCATTGGCATCGTGCCGGGCAATGCGGAATCGCTGGACGCGTCCATCCGCCGTGCTCAGGAAGCGCTGTCCGCGGTGTCGGCCCGCTTGGCAAGCCGGCCTGCACCGCCGCGCCCGGACCCGGCGACAGATCGCTTCGTTGAAACCGACGACACCATGTCCCCCTCGGAAGCGCGCGCCTTGGCCGAACGTTGCATTGCCGGCGAGTCAGCGGAGCCCGCAAGCCTGGCGCGGGCGTTTTCCGCATTGCTTGGGCAGATCGATGGGTTGGAAGCCGACCATGCCGGCCGGCGCCGCGTGCTGCGGCAGTGGATGGTGAGCCAGCTCACCTACAAGATGCTGTATCTGCACCACACGGGCCAGGATTCGACCGTGCCGCCGCGTGCGCTGCGCGCTCAGAAAGAGCGGGTGAAGGCGCAGGTTTCGGCATTGCTGGATGCCGGGCGCTCCTACGCCGATGTGCGCCTGACCGACCTGCGCTTTGCCGAGGATGGCAGCGCCGCAGGTCAGGGCTAGGCGATCAGGCGATCAATCCTCGTCGTCGTCCGGTTCGGAGTCGAGGAAGTCGCGGCGGGTGAGCCAGTCGGCGATGGCTTGGTCGCAGGCATCCTTTAGCTTGGACTTGTTATCCACCTTGTCGAACAGCGTGAAGTTCATCAGCGCCAGGCCCAAGTCCGTGATGTAGAACATCCGCTTGGGGTTGTCGAAGTGGACGATGCGGCCGTCGATGTCGCCTTCGTCTTCCGGCTCGGCCGGTGCGTCTTCGAGTTCGACCACGCGGCAGGTGAAGCGCGGCGCGCGGGTGTGCGTCAGATATTCGAATTCATCGTGCGACACTTCGCCGGACGGTGTGACGGCAATGGCGAAGCCCCAGATAAAGCGCGGGGTCGGCAGATCCGACAGCTCGTCGATTTCATCCATCCTTGTTTCTCCAGTCTGATGACGGCTTGTATTAACGGCGCATTATCGCGCGACCCGTGCTGCACGGAAAGCACAATGCACGCCCGACATGATGGGGCGCAGAAATGACCGACCCGCGAATACAACGCATACGAGACGGCCTGGCCGCCCGGCAGGCGTTCGACGCTGACGCACTTGTTCCGTGGATTGTTGCCGGACAACGCGTCGGCTGGCTGAGTCGCGAGCGCGCTGCGCTGCTTGGGCGCTGGCCGCAGTGGTTCGACGTATCGGCGCAGCGGGTCGATTTGCGGGAGACGCTCGCCAGCGAGGCCGAGCGCACCGCCGCGCTGGCCGAAGTCGTCATGCGCCTGGCGGAAGACGGCCACGTGCGCGGTTGGCGCGACGAGCGTTTCGCCGTCAACGCCGGCTGGGGCACGCCCACGCTGGCGCTGATCGAACGCGCCGCCGCGCGCTTCTTCGGCATCCGAACCTATGCGGCGCACATGAACGGCCTGATCGACGGCGGTGAGGCTGCCGAGCCGGCGCTCTGGCTGGCCCGCCGCGCCCAAACCAAGCCGATCGACCCCGGCATGTGGGACAACCTCGTCGCTGGCGGCATTGGCCACGGCTTTGATGCGCGTGGCGCGCTGGAAAAGGAATGCTGGGAAGAAGCGGGCATCGGCGCCGATCTGGCAGCCCTTCTGGTGCCGCGCGGCACGCAGGATGTGCTGCGCGAAGTGCCCGAAGGTATCCAGTGCGAGACGCTTTTTGCCTTCGACCTGACGTTGCCAGCCAGCTTCGTCCCCGCCAATCAGGACGGCGAGGTCGCCGGCCACCTGCGCGCCAGCCCCGACGCGGCGCTTGATATCATGGCGGACTTCGCGATGACGGTCGACGCCACGCTCGTTACCCTTGACGCCCTGGCGCGTCTGGGTTTGCCACATGCGCCGCAGCGGTTTGCGTCCGACAACAATACATAAAACGCTTCATGAGTCACTCCGGTTTCATTCTTACCCTGTCGTGTCCGGACCAGCCGGGCATCGTCCATGCCGTGTCGGGCCTGCTTTTCGAGCAGGGCTGCAACATTCTCGATTCGGACCAGTTTGGCGACGAATTCACGGGCCGTTTCTTCATGCGCGTGCATTTTGTTCCGCAGGGCCAGCCGCTGGACCTCGCCATGCTGCGTGACCGCTTTGCTCCTATCGGCGAACGTTTCACCATGCAGTGGGGCATGTTCGACGCGGCAGTCAAGCCGCGCGTGATGATCCTGGTCTCGAAGATCGGCCATTGTCTGAACGACCTGCTGTTCCGTGCCCGCGCCGGCCAACTGCCGATCGAGATTGCAGCCATCGTCTCGAACCACCGCGATTTCTACCAACTGGCCGCGTCTTACGACGTGCCGTTCATGCACCTGCCGTTGCTGCAGGCGACGGACGCGCAGAAGGCGCAGCAGGAAGCCCGCATCTGGGAAATCGCGCAGGAGCAGCAGATCGATCTGGTCGTGCTTGCGCGCTATATGCAGATCCTTTCCGACGACCTGTGCCGCAAGCTGGAAGGCCGCGCCATCAACATCCACCACTCATTCCTGCCGAGCTTCAAGGGCGCCAAGCCGTATTACCAGGCGCATGAGCGCGGCGTGAAGCTGATCGGCGCAACGGCCCACTACGTGACGGCTGACCTGGACGAAGGCCCGATCATCGAACAGGAAATCGAGCGCGTGGACCACAGCATGGACCCGGAGCAGCTCACCGCTGTCGGCCGCGACGTGGAATGCGTGGCGCTGGCGCGCGCCGTGAAGTGGCATGCGGAACATCGCATCCTGCTCAACGGCCACAAGACCGTCGTCTTCAAGTAATCCAGTCAGAGTAGGGGAGCGCGCGATGCGACAGATCATTCTCGATACCGAAACCACCGGCCTGAATGCCGCCACCGGCGACCGCGTGATCGAAATCGGCTGCGTGGAGATGGTCAACCGCCGCCTGACCGGCCGTAACCTGCACTTCTACATCAACCCCGAACGCGAGATCGACGCGGGCGCGATGGCCGTGCATGGCATCACCAACGAGTTCGTAGCCGACAAGCCGAAGTTTGCCGACATCGTCAACGAAATCCGCGACTACGTGCAGGGCGCCGAGGCGATCATCCACAACGCCGCGTTCGACCTGGGCTTCCTCGACATGGAATTCCAGCGCCTGGGCCTGCCTGCCTTCCGCGAGCACCTGTCGGGCCATATCGACACGCTGCGCGAGGCGCGCCAGATGTTCCCCGGTAAGCGCAACTCGCTGGATGCACTGTGCGACCGTCTGGGCGTGAGCAATGCGCACCGTACGCTGCACGGCGCATTGCTGGATGCGGAACTGCTGGCCGAGGTCTACCTCGCCATGACGCGCGGCCAGAACACGCTGGTGATCGACATGCTGGAGTCGGGCGAGGGCGCATCGGCCGAGGCCGTCGCCGTCGACCTGAGCGCGTTGCAACTGCCGGTGCTGCTGGCAACCGAAGCGGAGGCCGAAGCGCACGCCGGCGTGCTCAAGGAGATCGACAAGGCCAGCGGGGGCAAGACCGTCTGGACGCGTGAACCTGTGGAATCTGTGCAGCCGGCTGCCTGATCAAAAAAATGTGCGGCCAGGGTATTTACACGACCGCACCTTTTCGCCATAATCTCGTTTTCACCGCATTCGGGTGGTTAGCTCAGCGGTAGAGCACTGCCTTCACACGGCAGGGGTCACAGGTTCAATCCCTGTACCACCCACCAAACTGGCGAGAAATCGCTTAAAAGGCCCTCAGGCAAATGCCGAGGGCCTTTTTCTTTGTCCGTTCTGCGTGCAGGCTTTCCGGGCCGCGTCTTTGTCGCATCGGGCAAAACTCCCTCTGGCGCAAAAAAGAGACACCTTCGGTCGGATCCGTTTCGGTCCTGCGGCTCGGAGTTGTGGGCACATGCGAGGCGATGAACGCAGTTCACCTTACGCGTTGCGCAATGCTTCGTTGTCTCCCAGGGAGAAAAGCTGCCGCTACAAGCGTCGCATCGCTGGTGCGCGCCATGCGCGATACCACAGTTGGCGAAACACGAAAACGCAGGGATATCCCCCTCCTGTATTCAGCGTGCGCGCGGGAACTCGCGCGGATCGGTTACGTACCAACCTGCGAGCCCGAGAAGGCGACATAGGTACGCTTTCTGCTGTGCTCGAGGTAGCCGATCGTCGTGGTGCACGCGTGTCGATGCATCGTGCAAGGTCCGTTTAGCACTTCATGCTGTCGAGCGCTAACGCAATTGCAACGGTTGTGCACCGTTCCAGGCTCTCAACCGTTCTTGTGATCATCGGTGATTCGTCTACAGTGGAATCAGCAACGCACGCAAGAACTAGCCTGGCTCTCGCTTGTTGGTGTGGAGTAGGGAAGAAATCTACGGGGGAGATATGGATATTTTCCGCCACTACGCAACGCGTTTTGAAGCTCGCAAAGAGGACGAGTACAGCATCCAGGAGTATCTGGATATCTGCAAAAAAGACTCGACCGCCTATGCGACCGCCGCCGAGCGCATGCTCACCGCAATCGGTCAGCCCGAACTGGTGGACACCCACCACGATCCTCGGCTGTCGCGATTGTTCTTCAATAAGGTCATCAAGATCTATCCGGCCTTCCGGGAGTTCTACGGCATGGAGGACACGATCGAGCAGATCGTCTCCTTCTTCAAGCATGCCGCACAGGGCCTTGAGGAACGCAAACAAATTCTTTACCTGCTCGGCCCTCCGGGCGGCGGCAAGTCGTCGCTCGCCGAGAAGTTGAAGTCGTTGATGGAGCAGATCCCCATCTACGCGCTCAAGGGCTCGCCCATTCACGAGTCCCCGCTCGGGCTGTTCTCGCCCGAGGAAGACGGCAAGATCCTGGAGGAGGACTACGGCATACCACGGCGCTATCTGAACTCGATCGCTTCGCCGTGGGCGGTCAAGCGACTGCATGAGTTCAATGGCGACATCACGCGTTTCCGCGTAGTGAAGCTGCATCCGTCGGTGCTGTCGCAGATTGCGATTTCCAAGACGGAGCCGGGCGACGAAAACAATCAGGACATTTCGTCTCTGGTAGGCAAGGTCGACATCCGCAAGCTGGAGGACTATCCGCAGGACGATCCGGATGCGTATTCGTATTCGGGCGGGCTGTGCCTGGCCAACCGCGGGTTGCTTGAATTCGTCGAGATGTTCAAGGCGCCGATCAAGGTCTTGCACCCGCTGCTGACGGCCACGCAGGAAGGCAACTACAAGGGTACGGAGGGCTTTGGCGCGATCCCGTTCGATGGCGTCATCCTGGCGCACTCGAACGAGGCGGAGTGGCAGAGCTTCAAGTCCGATCGCAACAACGAGGCGTTCCTTGATCGCATCTACATCGTCAAGGTGCCGTATTGCCTGCGCGTGTCGGACGAGGTGAAGATCTACGACAAGTTGCTGCGCAACAGCTCGCTTGCGGCCGCGCCGTGCGCGCCGAACACGCTGAAGATGATGGCGCAGTTCGCGGTGCTCACGCGTATCAAGGAGCCCGAGAATTCCAACATCTTTTCGAAGATGCGTGTGTACGACGGCGAGAGCCTGAAAGATGTCGACCCGAAAGCGAAGTCATATCAGGAATACCGCGACTTTGCCGGCATCGACGAGGGCATGACAGGCTTGTCGACGCGCTTTGCCTTCAAGGTGCTCTCGAAGGTGTTCAACTTCGATGGGACGGAGGTGGCGGCCAATCCGGTGCACTTGTTGTACGTGCTCGAGCAGCAGATCGAACGCGAGCAGTTCCCGCCGGAGACGGAATCCAAGCTGATGTCCTACATCAAGGAATACCTCACGTCGCCGTACGTGGAGTTCATCGGCAAGGAGATCCAGACCTCGTATCTGGAGTCCTATTCAGAGTATGGGCAGAACATCTTCGACCGCTACGTGGTGTTTGCCGACCTGTGGATTCAGGACCAGGAATATCGCGACCCTAACACCGGCGAAATTCTCGATCGCAGCGCATTGAACGACGAGCTGGAAAAGGTGGAAAAACCGGCGGGCATTTCCAATCCGAAGGATTTCCGCAACGAGATCGTCAATTTCGTGCTGCGCGCGCGGGCCAAGAACGGAGGCAAGAACCCGGTCTGGACGAGCTACGAGAAGCTGCGCGCGGTGATCGAGAAGCGGATGTTCTCGACCACGGAGGATCTGCTGCCCGTGATCTCGTTCAATGCCAAGTCGTCGCATGACGACAAGGAGAAGCACGAGAACTTCGTCAACCGCATGGTGGAGAAGGGCTACACCCAGAAGCAGGTGCGTTTGCTGGTCGAGTGGTATCTGCGCGTCAGGAAGTCATCGTAAGGAGGTCAGGAGAGGGCAAGGACACCCAGCGAACTTCCAATCGAGGGCAGTCACATGGGCACGATCATCGATCGGCGGGAGAACGGTGGCGGCAAGAGCACCGTCAACAAGCAACGCTTCATCAAGCGTTACCGAGACCAGATCCGCCGCGCGGTGGCCAAGGCGGTGACGGGTCGCAAGATCATGGACATCGAGCAGAGCGGGCAGGTGTCCATTCCGGTCAAGGACATCTCCGAGCCCATGTTCCACCACGGCTCGGGCGGGCGCCGAGAAGGCGTTCACCCGGGCAACAAAGAGTTCATTCGCGGTGACAGCTTCGACCGCCCGCAGCAGGGCAGCGGCGGTTCAGGCTCGCAGGCCAGCGACTCGGGCGAGGGCGAAGACGATTTCATCTTCACGCTCTCGCGCGAGGACTTTCTCAACTTCTTTTTCGAAGACATGGCGTTGCCCGATCTCGCCAAGCGCAGCCTTGCCAAGATCGCGGAGGTGCGCAAGGTGCGCGCGGGGTTCTCACTCGACGGCACACCGTCCAACCTGTCGATTCTGCGGACGATGCGTAGCTCGCTCGGTCGCCGCATTGCGTTGTCCAGCCCATATCAACGTCGGCTGCATGAGCTGGAAGGCCAGTACAACGAAGAACTGGAAAACGACGGCCCTTACAGCGTACGCGCGCAGGAGCTGATGAAGGAGATGCGCCATCTGCGCTCCTGCCTTGATCGCGTGCCGTTCATTGAAAAGCTCGACCTGCGCTACAACAATCGCGTGCTGCGCAAGCGGCCGCAGGCGCAGGCGGTGATGTTCTGCGTGATGGACGTGTCCGGCTCGATGGACGAGTCGCGCAAGGACCTGGCCAAACGCTTCTTCATGTTGCTGTATCTGTTCCTGAAGCGGAACTACGAACGGATCGACGTCGTCTTCATCCGCCACCACACGGTGGCCAAGGAGGTGGATGAGGAGGATTTTTTCCACTCCCGCGAGTCGGGCGGCACTGTTGTGTCGAGCGCACTCAAGCTGATGGCGGAAGTGATCCAGGAGCGCTATTCGCCCAGCCAATGGAACATCTACTGCGCGCAGGCTTCGGATGGAGATAACTGGGCTGGGGACTCAGAGCTGTGCGCCAAGATCCTGCGCGAGTCGATCCTGCCGCTGACTCAGTACTACGCCTATGTTGAGGTGGTCTCCACGGAGCCGCAGAACCTGTGGGAGGAGTATCTTACGTTGAAGGCTGGGCAAGACAACTTCGCGATGCAGCGCATTCTCAAGGCGGACGAAATCTATCCGGTGTTGCACGAGCTGTTTCAGAAGCGCGCGGCCTGATTGCTGATCGGGCTGCAGCAGGTTGCTCCCAGCAGGGCACTGCCGCCGTGCAGAGGCAGCGTGTGCCATGGCGAGCACGCCACCTGTGACCCTGTGTGATGGACCAACGGGAACGAGCATGGCCTACCTATCTACGGGCTCGGAATGGACCTTCGAGCTGATCAGGCGCTACGACCAAAGCATCGCCCAGATTGCCGCAGATTTCGGCCTGGACACCTATCCGAACCAGATCGAGATCATCACCGCCGAGCAGATGCTGGATGCCTATGCGTCGTCCGGCCTGCCGCTGGGCTACAACCATTGGTCTTACGGCAAGCACTTCCTTGCATCGGAGCGCGGCTACCAGCGCGGCCTCATGGGGCTGGCCTACGAGATTGTCATCAACTCGAACCCCTGCATTGCCTATCTGATGGAGGAGAACACGATGCCGATGCAGGCGCTGACCATCGCGCATGCCTGCTACGGCCACAACTCCTTCTTCAAGGGAAACTACCTGTTCCGCACGTGGACGAACGCTGACGCCATCGTCGATTACCTGCTTTTCGCCAAGAACTACGTGGCCGAATGCGAGCAGCGCTACGGTGAGCAGGAGGTGGAACTGCTGCTCGACTCCTGCCATGCGTTACAGAACTACGGGGTCGATCGTTATCGGCGGCCCAAGAAGCTGTCGATCAACGAGGAGCAGGCACGCCAGGCGGAGCGCGAGAAATATCTTGAAGCACAGGTGAACGACCTGTGGCGTACGCTGCCCACGCACCGCGCACGCGCGCTGGCAACTGCCGACGATGCCCCGGAGCCCGATCCGCAGTTCCCGCCGGAGCCGGAAGAGAACCTGCTGTACTTCATCGAGAAGAACGCGCCCAAGTTGCAGCCGTGGCAACGAGAGATCGTGCGCATCGTGCGCAAGATCGCGCAGTACTTCTATCCGCAGCGGCAGACCAAGGTGATGAACGAAGGCTGGGCCACGTTCTGGCACTACACCATCCTGCACAAGCTCTACGACGAGAAACTCGTCAACGATGCGTTCATGCTCGAGCTGCTGCAGGCGCATACCAACGTGATCTACCAGCCGCCGTTCAACAGCCCGTACTACAGCGGCTTGAACCCGTACACGCTGGGTTTCCTGATGTTCCAGGACATCCGGCGCATTTGCGAATCCCCTGACGAAGAGGACTACCGCTGGGCGCCCGAGATTGCCGGCAGTGATTGGCAGAAGACGCTCGACTTCGCCATGCGTAACTTCAAGGACGAGAGCTTCCTGCTGCAGTTCCTGTCGCCGCGCGTGATCCGTGAGCTGAAGCTGTTCTCCGTGCTCGACGACGACCGCGACGCGAGGCTGCGCGTCACCGCCATCCATGACGACGATGGCTATCGCAAGATCCGCGAGTTGTTGGCAGGGCAGTACGACCTCTCAAACATCGAGCCCAACATCCAGGTGACCAACGTGGACGTGGGCGGCGATCGCTCATTGACGCTGCGTCACCTGCAGAGCAACCGCCGCCCGCTTGGGCCGAACTACGAAGAGATGCTGCGGCACGTCGTACGCCTATGGGGCTTCACATGCCGGCTGGAGGTGGTCTACGAAGACGGGCGCCGCGAGATGAAGCACGAGTGCAAGCCTGATTAGCCCGCGCCTGCTTCCACAAGGCCAGCTTTGCGCTGGCCTTCTTTTTGTTCGCGGCAGACGTAGATGTCGGCCATGCTGCTCACTGCGCAGCTACATCCCGAAGCGGAAATGGCCGCTGCGCAGCACGATGTTGTGCGAGTCGGTCAGCTTGAACAGCGAGCGCGCCATGTCTTCGATCGTGCCACGGTGGGTTTCCATCGCTTGCAGCAGATCTTCCCGCCGCCACGACCGTGCGCCGAAATGCTCTTCGAGCGCTTCAGCCGTCACTGCATAGCACGCGGGGGCGCCGTCGACGCTGGCGGTGCAGGTGAGGGTGAGATCCGCGGCGCAGTAGCGTGGTGGGCTGGTGTGGAATTCGATGATCTCCATGGGCGGCCTCCATGAAAAAACGGCGATGCACCGTGCGCTGCCTTCCAAGCAGTGTATGGCGTGGTTGCGTGAATGCAATGGAGTCTGCTCGGTGTTTTCACTGGGGCGAAGCCTGGGGCCCGTAGCCTCCGACGAGGCGGCCGGCTGCCACGGGCGAGTGGAGGCGGGCGCCGCTACATCGCGCACATCTGCACGCGGACCAGGCTCGCCTTGCAGCGCGAGAGCCAGAGCGCGGCCTCAGTCCGGTTGTTGACGCCAATCTGCCGGAACAGCGCGTACAGATGGTTCTTGATGGTGCCCTCGGCCACGTTCAGCACGCGACAGATTTGCTTGTTGGATTTACCCTCTGCAAGCAGTTGCAGCACCTCATGCTGCCGCGGCGTGAGCCGGCGCCAGAGTTCGACCGGACTTTCTCCCAGGCTTTGGCGCGGATCGTCGGGTGAGAGATTGCTGATGGGCGGCAAGTAGACCGCGCCCGAGGTAATGCGTTGCAGGGCTTCGAGCAGAACGTCGGCCGTGGCCTGCCGGTCGACCACGCCGGCCGCGCCAAAGCGCAGCGCATCGCCCACCACGTGCCGGCCGACCGCTTGCACCGTCAACAGCACAGGCACTTCCGGCAACACCGCTTTCAACTCCGACAGGCGCTGCCGTGCGTCGTCATCCTGTGCGCTCCATTCCATCACGACAGCGCTGGGTTCGGCTTGCCTGCAAGCCGGTCCGATTTGCTCGGCGTAGTGAGTATCGATAAACACACCCTGCGCGTCGAGTGCATTCAATACATTGGACACACCTGCCGCAAAAAGCGGCAAGCTATCGATTACCAGAATATTCATCGACCCCTCGTACTTCAGTTAATTGTTTTCGGTGAAACCGATTATTTTGTAGAGCGGGATCGATCCGGATGCATTGAAACGGAAGTTCAGTGCCGAAAGTCACGGGCAGCCTATCGCCACGTACTGGGCCGCTGTTCCGTGGCCTTGGCTGGGACTTTCGAGGCATCGAACCCCGCAGAAAAAACTCTTACTTTGGATTCGGGCACACAAACCTGTGCGTCCAAATAATTCAATGTGAGGAGTTTTAAATGGACAACGGACTTATCGGGTCGGTTATCAATGCGCTGCCGATCGACAAGATGATCTCTGCGCCGCTGCAGGCAATGATCGCAGCGCAAACCTCGGCGGCAAAATCCTATGCGGATTTTCTGCTGCAGGTGTGTATTCAGAACGGCAAAGCCGTTGCGGTGCAATTTGACTACGACGAAACCATCGTCGACGAGAAGGGCGTGTCGCAGGGCACGATCCAGAAGACGATGCGCATTCCGCTGCTGTGCGCGGTCGTGCATCCGGTGATCGCCATCGAAGAAGGCACGATCGACTTCGAGCTGGAGATTTCGCAGTCGGAGAAATCGTCGTCCAGCACCGAGGCGGAAGGGTCGTTCCAGGCGAAGCTCGGCTGGGGCCCGTTCAGTGTGTCGGTGTCGGGCCGCGCCTCGCACAAGTCGGAGCAGACCCGCAGTACCGACACGCGTGCCAAGTACTCCTTCCACACCCAGGTCAAGCGTCAGAACCCGCCGGAAGCGCTGATGCGCGTGATGGAATTTTTGACTGACGCGGCAACCAAGCCGGTGGTCGTCAAGGGCAAGGAGAACGACGTCAAGCCGCTGCCGGCCACGCCGACCGACGGCACGATGATCGGCGAGAAGGTGCCCGCTGGCGGCAACGCGCCGGCCCCGGCTCCGGCCAATCCCTAAGCCGCTACGGCAACGGACGCCGGCCGGCCTCCCCACGGCCGGTGTCCTGATCGGTGCGCGCCCGCCGCGCGCCGCCTATTGATCTGATCGATCCGACCGACCCGACACCATGTTCAAACTCTTCAGCCGCCGCGGGCGTGACGATAACCGTGCGTCGTCAGCGCCCGCCACACCGCCAGCGCCGCCTGCCAGCGCTCCACCAGTGCCACCCGTGTCAACGCAGCCCGCTGGGCATTCCGATGCCGCACCGTTTCCAGAGACTGCGTCCGATGCGTCTGCGCCGCCGCCAGGTTCGTCGCCGCCGGGCGGTGGGGCCGGTGGTGGCAGCAACAGCCACGGTCATCCGGGCTTGAACGGCCTGACGCTCGACGACATCACGCGTGGCATGCAGCACGCCGCCGCGTCTGCCAACCAGATGCTGGCGCAGCAGTACACCGCGTTGCTCGACCAGTTTTTCGATGCCGACGAGAGCGGCACGCTGGTCGCCCGCGAGGTAGAGCTTGCACTCGACAGTCAGCACCGGCTGGCGCTGCCGCTGGTGTCGCTGGCAATGCCGCGTGGCCTCGCGCTCGATGAGATGACGGTGAACATGACCGTGCGCAGCGACCTCGCCGAAGCCTTGCCCTTACACGGCGCAGCCACGGGCGGTGTTGGCCGGTTCTACGTCTCGCTTGCGCCGCATTCCAAGCGGGATACGGGCCGCGACAGCGAGCACATCGACATCGAGATGAAGTTCACCGCGCTGCAGCCGCCGGAAGCTGTGATGCGCGTGATCGACGAATACACGAATCGACTGGTGCCAAGGCCCACGCAGCCCAATGCTGCCGGTTCCGACGGCCCTGGCACACCCAGCACGCCCCAGGAGAAAAGCGATGAGCACTGAGCACAACCCGCGTACCACCGGCGAGCGAGGCCTCGCGCTGATCAAGGAATCGGAAGGGCTGCGTCTGTCGACGTATCTGGATGCGGTCGGCAAGCCGACCATCGGCTACGGCCACCTGATTCGGCCCGGCGAGACCTTCAACGGGCCGATCTCGCAGCAACAGGCCGAAGCGCTGTTGCGCAAGGACCTGGCCGACACCGAGCAAGGCATTGCCAAGGCCGTGCGCGTGTCGATCACGCAAGGGCAGTTCGACGCGCTGGCGTCGTTCGTCTTCAACCTGGGAGCGGGGCGGCTGCGCTCGTCAACGCTGCTGCGCAAGCTCAACGCCGGCGACTACGCCGGCGCGGCCAACCAGTTCCTGCTGTGGGACAAGGCTGGCGGCAAGCCGCTCAAGGGGCTGACGAAGCGTCGTCAGGCCGAACGCAAGTTGTTCCTGTCCTGATTCACAACCACGTTACTTCACCGGAGAAGCTCGCATGCATACCGAACCGATGTCCGTGATTCCCACCACCCGTCCGCGCCGCCTGTATCGCGCATTGACGTGGCTTGCCGCCGCAGCCATTGCGATCGGCATGTCCTACGCCCGCGCGGCCGACAACGCCGCGCCAACGTGCATGGCGGAGGCGCAGCGCATCCGCGCTGAACTCGGAAACCAGGATCTGCCGACGTTCAACGATCAAGCAGGACGTTACCTCGCCGACACGCTGAGTCAGCTCTACGCCTATGGCACGTTGCCCAACCGCTACGTGCCCGAGCGCCAGGCCAACTGGGAACCGGGTACAAATCGCCCCGTCATGATGCACAAGCGCAGCATCGGTGGAGATTCATGGGCGCAGACTGGCCTGTTGCAGGCGGATATTGACGATGGCCTTTCCAAGCGCGGCCCGCTGCGATTGATCTACGCGCAGGATGGCAAGCCGCAGTACATCACGACCACCGCCGCGAATGCGCCGCAGATCCCGACGCAGCGCTGTGCGGGCAGGTAGGCGACTGTGCGGCCGCGTCAGGCGCTGGCTTGGCGCGCCATCTCGACGCCCTTGTTGGCCAGCGCATCGGCGCGCTCGTTGCCGGGATGGCCGGCATGGCCCTTGACCCAATGCCAGCTCACGTCATGTCCGGCGACGAGTTCGTCGAGCGTGCGCCAGAGGTCGTCGTTCTTGACCGGCTTCTTGTCGGCTGTTTTCCAGCCGCGCGCCTTCCAGCCGGCCAACCATTCGCTGATGCCTTTCTGCACGTACTGCGAATCGGTATACACCTGCACCCGGCATGGCCGCTTCAGCGCGCGAAACGCCTCGATCACGGCCATCAGCTCCATGCGGTTGTTGGTGGTCAGCGTTTCGCCGCCAAAGAGTTCTTTTTCGTGGCTGCCCGAGACGAGCACGGTGCCCCAGCCGCCAAGGCCGGGGTTGCCCTTGCATGCGCCATCGGAATAAACGGTGACTTCCTGCATTGAGAAAACGATGGGTGATCAGTGAGTGGAAGGGGCGCGATCAGGCGCCCGATTTGCCGTCACGCGCTGTGGCCGATGGCGCCTTCGTCGAATGCGAGCCCGAAGGTGTCGCGACCGGCGTACCGGCTGGCACCAGCGCCGGCGATTTGCGCGTCTTCCAAGCCGGACCAACCAAGCGCATGGTGCGCACCCGCTTGACCGCCTGCAGCATATAAACCGCGCCGAAGATCGGCCACCAGCGGTCGCCGGCCTTTTCCATGAACGCGGTGCGCTGCAGCCATTTGTCCGAGCGATTGGGCGGGCAGTAGCAGCCGAAACGGCCGCGCACGATATCAAATCCGAGCAGCTTGAGCCAGTCCTTCAGGCGCGTGAACGCAATCATCTGGCTCTGCGCAGGCAGGAACGATTCCGTGCCCAGGCGCCGCATGCCCTGTCGCATGCCCCACAGGCTCAGCGGGTTGAAGCCGGTGATGACCAGGCGCCCCTCGGGCATCAGCACGCGCGCCACTTCGCGCAGCACTTCGTGCGGGTCGTCCGTGAACTCCAGCACGTGGGGCAGGGCGACGAGGTCGATGCTCTGCGACGCGAAGGGCAGTTCGTCATAGCGGCAGATGACGCGCGGTGTGGCCTGGCGCTGGGGCGTGGTGGCGTCCGGCTCTCCGTCGGCCGCATCGGCGGATTCGGCGGGGTCGCCGTCCATCGGGTCGAGCGTTTCGGTGGGGGCGGTCGGGTCGATGTCATCCACCACACGCGCGATCAGCGGGATGCGGTTCTCGCGCAGGGCCCCAAAGCCAGGGTGGCCGAGTTGCAGCGCGTGATAGCCGAACATGTCGGCCACCGTGCGATCGAACTGGGCCTGTTCCCAACGCAGGACGTATTGCCCGGGCGGCGAGGCGAGCCAGTGGTGCCAATCTATAATGCGACGATCGTTAGAGGAGTCGGACATGGTCCAGGGTGGTGTGCCGCGTGGTGTAGCGCTTGAGGTCGAGGCGATCGCTGCGTTTGCCGACAATTATATTTGGGCACTACACGATGGTCGGGTGGCGGCTGTCGTCGATCCGGGCGACGCGCAACCGGTGCTGCGCTTCCTGAAGGAACGCGGGCTTGCGCTCGGTGCCATTGTAATCACACATCATCATGGCGATCACGTTGGCGGCGTGCGCGAACTGCTCGCGGCGTATCCGGAGAATCCCGAGGGTGCGCCGCTGCCGGTCATCGGCCCCGCGGGTGAATCGATTCCATGCCGCACGCTGGCCGTGCGCGAAGGCGACGTCGTTACGCTCACGCAGCCAGCCGCCACATTCCAGGTGCTCGATGTGCCTGGTCATACCAGCGGTCACGTCGCTTATGTGGGGTACCTTCAGGGTAATGCCGCATCGGCGAGCCTGTTTTGTGGCGATACACTCTTCGCCACCGGTTGCGGCCGGCTTTTTGAGGGTACGCCTGCGCAGATGCGCGCGTCGCTGGCCAAGCTGGCGGCGCTGGCGCCCGATACGCGTGTCTACTGCGCGCATGAATACACGGCATCGAATGTGCGCTTTGCGCGTGCAGTCGAACCTGGCAACGCCGACTTGGCGGCCTGGGAGGATGAGGTAACGGCGTTGCGGGCCGAGGGCCGCTCGACTGTACCCACTACCGTTGGCCACGAGCGCGCGACCAATCCCTTCATGCGATCGGATGACGCCAATGTGACGCAGGCCGTGGTACGCCATGCGGGTATCGACGCGAATGATCCGGTTGCGGTATTCGCTGCGTTGCGCCAGTGGAAGAACGATTTCCGTTGAGAAACCTCGGCGCGCGGCGACGACGCGGCCAATGTGATGCATCCAGCAGGCGCCACGCCGGGTGAACGCGGGTTGACGCGGTCGGATGCGTTTCTTACTATCTGGGGCAATTTTTAGCCCTAACCCCACAGAACTTGATGCGATCCGTGCGACTTCTTGCGGCAACTGTGCTCAGTCTGCTCCTTGCGGCCTGTGCAACGGCCCCCGGGCCGAACGCCGACACAGCCAGCACCAGCGCCTCCACTGCCACCGGCCAGACCCCAGCGCCGGTCGTCAATGTCGATCAGCAGCCCGTGGCGTCCCTGAAAGGGCCGGCCAAGGATCTCTGGGCCCGCATTCGCCAAGGTTTCTCCATGCCCGACCTGCAAAGCTCGGCCGTGGACGATCGTACCGACTGGTATGCGCAGCGCCCGGACGCCTTCCGGCGCATGGTGGACCGCTCCAACCGGTACCTGTATCACATCGTCGAAGAGCTGGAGCGGCGCAATATGCCCACCGAGCTCGCCCTGCTGCCGTTCGTGGAAAGTGCGTTCAACCCGCAGGCTGTATCGAGCGCCAAAGCTGCTGGAATGTGGCAGTTCATTCCGAGCACCGGCAAGACCTACAACCTCAAGCAGAACGTCTTCCAGGATGAGCGCCGCGATGTGCTTGCCTCGACCGATGCTGCGCTGGACTATCTATCCAAGCTGCACGACCAGTTTGGCGACTGGCAACTCGCGCTCGCCGCTTACAACTGGGGCGAAGGTGCGGTGGCGCGGGCGATTGCCCGCAACCAGGCAGCCGGGCTGTCGACCGATTACGTCAACCTGAACATGCCCGCCGAGACGCGCATGTACGTGCCCAAGCTCCAGGCGGTGAAGAACATCATCGCCAACCCGGAGCGCTACGGCGTCACTCTGCCCGAGATACCGAACCATCCGTACTTCGTCACCGTCACGACTTCACGCGATATTGATGTGACGCTGGCCGCCAAGCTGGCCAATTTGCCGATGGATGAGTTCAAGGCGCTCAACCCATCGTTCAACCGGCCGGTGATCCTGGGCGCGTCCAACCCGCAGATCCTGCTGCCCTACGACAACGCCGAAACGTTCCAGTACAACCTGAATACGTATCATGGCGGTCTTTCGAGCTGGACGGCCGTAACGGTCGGCAACCGCGAGCGTGTGGAAGCGTTGGCGGCGCGGCTGAAGGTTGATCCCGACACCATTCGCGAGATCAACCGCATTCCGAAGGGCATGCGTTTGAAGGCCGGCTCCACCGTGGTCGTGCCGCGTGCCGATGGCGCCCAGGAAAACGCACCCGACATCAGCCCCGAATTGGCTGAGAACGCCACCATGGCGGTCGAACCCGACATGCCTGATCTTAGAAAGGTGGTGGTTCGCGCTGGCAAGCGCGACACGATTGCGGGTTTGTCGCGACGCTACGGCGTGTCCGTCGCCCAGATTCGTGCGTGGAACCAACTCCCCGGCGATGCCATCCCCAAGGGGCATAGCGTCGTGCTGATGCTGCCGCAAGCGCGCGGTGCCAGTCGTGGCGGGCATGTGCGCGTGATGCGCGTGTCGGCCAAGACGGCGCGCTCCACTGCCGCGACTACGCGCGTGCCGACCGCCAAGGTGGCCGGCAAGCCGGTGGTCAAGGCCAAACCGGTGGCAAGCTCATCGAGTTCGGCCAAGCGCAAGAAGCGCTGAGGCTGGCAAGAGAAACGGCGTCCTGCGGGGCGCCGTTTTGTTTTGGGGCGGCGGTAAGACCTGCGTAAGTTGGCGACCGCAAAGTAGGTGTATCCAAGCACATTCAAGATCGAGCCATCGCACACGATGGCCAGGAGACAACGTCATGCCCATGTCCGCCGCGTATCGCGCGCTGTATCAGTGCTCCATTGACGACCCCGCAGGCTTTTGGGGCGAACAGGCTCAGCGCATTGAGTGGCAAACGCCGTATTCGGCAGTCCTCGACGATTCGCGCTTGCCGTTCGCCAAGTGGTTCGTGGGCGGTCGCACCAACCTTTGCCACAACGCCGTCGACCGGCATCTCGCCACGCGCGGCGAGCAAGCAGCGCTGGTGTATGTCTCCACTGAGACCGGCCTGGAGACCACGTACACCTATCGCCAGCTCCATCGCGAGGTCAACCGCATGGCAGCGAGCCTGCAGGCGCTGGGCGTCAAACGCGGCGATCGCGTGCTGATTTATCTGCCGATGATTCCTGAAGCCGCGTTTGCCATGCTGGCCTGTGCGCGCATCGGTGCGATCCATTCGGTGGTGTTCGGCGGTTTCGCATCCAACAGCCTCGCCACGCGCATTGACGACGCTACGCCGCGTGTGATCGTCAGTGCGGATGCGGGCTCGCGCGCAGGCAAGGTAGTCGAATACAAGCCGTTGCTTGACGCGGCGATTGGCTTGGCGGCGCACAAGCCTGAGCGCGTGTTGCTCGTCGATCGCAAACTGGCGCCCATGCAGCACAACCCGCGCGATGTTGACTACGCAACGCTTGCGGCAGAGCATGCGAATGCCGATGTGCCGTGCGAATGGATGGAGTCGAGCGAGCCCTCGTACATCCTCTACACCTCGGGTACGACCGGCAAACCGAAGGGCGTGCAGCGCGACACCGGCGGCTATGCGGTGGCACTGGCTGCGTCGATGCCGCTCATTTTCGGTGCGCAGCCCGGCGACACCATGTTCACTGCGTCGGATGTCGGCTGGGTGGTCGGGCACAGCTACATCGTCTATGCGCCGCTGCTCGCTGGCCTGACGACGGTCATGTACGAAGGCACGCCGATCCGCCCCGACGGCGCCGTCTGGTGGCGCATCGTCGAGCAATACCGGGTGAATGTGATGTTCACGGCCCCCACCGCCATTCGCGTGCTCAAGAAGCAGGATCCTGCGCTGCTGCAGCGGCATGACCTGTCGAGCCTGCGCCGCCTGTTCCTTGCCGGCGAGCCGCTGGATGAGCCCACCGCCAGTTGGATTGGCGAGGCCCTGCACAAGCCCATCGTTGACAACTACTGGCAGACCGAGACCGGCTGGCCGATGTTGGCCATTCCGCAAGGGGTCGAGCCTTCCGAGCAAAAGCTCGGCTCGCCGGGCTTCCCGGTCTACGGCTACAAGCTCGACATCCTGGATGAGGCCACCGGCGAGCCGTGCGCCCCAGGCGAGAAAGGGCTCCTCGCTGTCGCCGCGCCCCTGCCGCCAGGCTGCATGACCACCGTCTGGGGCGACGACGCCCGCTTCCTGCAGACATACTGGTCGGCGTTTCCCGGTCGGCACATCTATTCGAGCTTCGACTGGGGTGTGCGTGATGAGGAGGGCTACGTGACCATCCTCGGCCGCACCGACGATGTGATCAACGTTGCAGGCCACCGCCTAGGCACCCGCGAGATCGAAGAGAGCCTGTCGTCGCATCCGGCCATCGCCGAGGTGGCGGTGGTGGGCGTAGCAGATCAACTCAAAGGGCAGGTGGCGATGGGGTTTGCCATCGTGCGTGACGCCTCGCGCGTTTCTGAGGCGGCGGGGCGTTTGGCCCTGGAGGGCGAACTGATGCGCACGGTCGAGGCGCAACTCGGCGCAGTGGCGCGGCCCTCGCGCGTATTCTTCGTCGGGGCCTTGCCCAAGACGCGCTCCGGAAAACTGCTGCGCCGCGCAATGCAGGCCGTAGCAGAGGGCCGTGACCCGGGCGATCTGACCACCATCGAGGACCCCACGGCATTGGCTCAGGTGCAGGCTGCGATGCGAGGCGAGTAGGGCACTGCAAACGTGACGTTCTCGCCCGCTTGGAGCTGGGCGTCAGGGCATGACGGGAGGGCGCCATGCGGGTGGCGCTCGCCGTTAAGTCCTTCCTTTTATTGAGTTTTTTTCGGTGTCCGGGTATACTTGTTGGGTTTGAGTTCAGAAACCCATCACCCTAGCGCCAACCGCTTCCTACCTCCCGCCTACCGCCCCGTCTGCCTCGTTTCTCGGTGATTTCTGGTGAGTTCTGTCCCAGCCCGACTCGCGACGCGCGAACGGCCCGGATTCCGCACAGCCGGAATTCCGCTTCGGCGACAAGGTGATCAGGTCGGCACAGGGTGAATCCAGCAGGAGCTACCCGTGTTGCCGTCTTTCCCGCCCGCCATCCTCGCGCTTGCAGACGGCACGGTCTTTCGTGGCTATTCCATCGGTGCGGCCGGTCATACGATCGGCGAAGTGGTGTTCAACACTGCCATCACCGGCTATCAGGAAATCCTTACCGATCCGAGCTACTCGCGCCAGATCGTCACGCTCACGTATCCGCATATCGGTAACGTTGGCGTGAACCGTGAGGACGTCGAAGCTACGAAAGTCCATGCCGCCGGCCTCATCATCAAGGATCTGCCGATCCTCGCGTCCAATTTCCGCAAGGAACACTCGCTCTCGCATTACCTGAAGGGTGAGAAGGTGGTCGCCATTGCCGGAATCGATACCCGCAAGCTGACTCGGATTCTGCGTGAGAAGGGCGCCCAGAATGGTTGCATTCTCGCCGGCGAAGACAACGTGCAGAAGGCCATCGACCTCGCGCGTTCGTTCCCGGGCCTGTCGGGCATGGATCTGGCCAAGGTCGTATCTGTGACCGAGCCGTACGAGTGGAACCAGACCGAATGGGAGCTGGGTCGGGGCTACGGCAAGCAGGAAGCCCCGAAGTACCACGTGGTCGCGTACGACTTCGGCGTCAAGTTCAACATCCTGCGCATGCTGGCCGAGCGTGGCTGCCGCGTAACGGTGGTGCCGGCGCAAACCAGTGCAGCCGATGTCCTGGCGCATAACCCGGATGGCGTCTTCCTGTCCAACGGCCCCGGCGATCCGGAGCCGTGCGACTACGCGATCGCCGCCGCCAAGGAATTCCTCGAGCGCCGCCTGCCGACTTTCGGTATCTGCCTGGGTCATCAGATCATGGGCCTGGCTGTGGGCGCCAAGACGCTCAAGATGAAGACCGGCCACCACGGCGCCAACCACCCGGTCAAGGATCTGCAGGATGGCCGCGTGGTCATCACCTCGCAGAACCACGGCTTTGCAGTGGACCCGGAATCGCTGCCGGCCAACGCCCGCGTGACGCACGTTTCGTTGTTCGACGGCACGCTGCAGGGCTTCGAGCTGACCGACCGTCCGGCATTCTGCTTCCAGGGCCACCCTGAAGCGTCGCCCGGTCCGCACGACATCGCGTATCTGTTCGACCGCTTCACCGCGGCGATGGACGCAGCCAAGCAGTAAAGCCTACGAGATCGCATCGTCATGAACGCCTTCATGCTCGCCCACTTCGGCATCACCGAGTTCTGGACCTTCCTGCTCGGCACGATCTTCATCGTGCTGCTGCCGGGGCCGAACTCGATGTACGTGCTGTCGGTGGCGGCCCGACGCGGTGTGCGCGCGGGCTACCAGGGCGCATGCGGTGTGTTTCTGGGCGATGCCATCCTGATGGTGTTGTCGGCAGCGGGCGTGGCTTCGCTGTTGAAGGCGAGTCCGGCGCTGTTCTACGTCGTGAAGTACATCGGTGCGGCGTACCTTGCGTGGATCGGTCTGCAGATGCTGCGTGGCGCGGTGCGCAATTGGCGCGCGCGCAAGGCCAGCGGGTCCGTCGAACAAAACGCGGTCCCGGCCGATGAATCGCATCCCTTCAAGAAGGCGCTGATCATCAGCCTGCTGAACCCGAAGGCGATCCTGTTCTTCATCTCGTTCTTCATCCAGTTCGTCGACCCGCACTACGCGCTGCCGGTGGTGTCGTTCGTCGTGCTGGGGCTGGTCTGCCAGATCTGCAGCTTCCTGTACCTGACCACCATCATCTTCGTGGGCGCGCGGCTGGCCGCGGCGTTCCGCGCGCGACGACGTTTGTCTGCTGGTATGAGCAGCGGCGTCGGCGCCATGTTTATCGGCTTTTCCGCCAAGCTGGCGACGGCCACACTGAATTAATCGAATCGAGCGGGTTATGCCAAAACGTACAGATATCAAAACCATCCTGATCATCGGCGCGGGTCCGATCATCATCGGCCAGGCGTGTGAATTCGATTACTCCGGCGCGCAGGCTTGCAAGGCGCTCCGTGAAGAAGGCTTCAAGGTGGTCCTGGTCAACAGCAACCCGGCCACGATCATGACCGACCCCAACACGGCCGACGTGACCTACATCGAGCCGATCACCTGGGAAGTGGTCGAGCGCATCATCGCCAAGGAGCGTCCGGATGCGATCCTGCCGACCATGGGCGGCCAGACCGCGCTGAACTGCGCGCTGGACCTGCACCGCCACGGTGTGCTGAAGAAGTACAACGTCGAGCTGATCGGCGCATCGCCCGAGGCCATCGACAAGGCCGAAGACCGGCAGAAGTTCAAGGACGCGATGACCAAGATCGGCCTGGGTTCGGCCAAGTCCGGCATTGCGCATTCGATGGACGAAGCCGTGGCCGTGCAGTCGCAGATCGCCAAGGAAACCGGCACGAGCGGCTACCCGATCGTGATCCGTCCGTCGTTCACGCTGGGCGGCACGGGCGGCGGCATTGCATACAACCGCGAAGAATTCGAAGAGATCTGCAAGCGCGGTCTCGACCTCTCGCCGACCAACGAGCTGCTGATCGAAGAGTCGCTGCTCGGCTGGAAGGAATACGAGATGGAAGTCGTGCGCGACAAGGCCGACAACTGCATCATCGTCTGCTCGATCGAAAACCTGGACCCGATGGGCATCCACACCGGTGACTCCATCACCGTGGCCCCGGCACAGACGCTGACCGACAAGGAATACCAGATCCTGCGTAACGCCTCGCTGGCCGTGCTGCGCGAGATCGGCGTGGATACCGGCGGCTCGAACGTACAGTTCTCGATCAATCCGAAGGATGGCCGGATGATCGTGATTGAGATGAACCCGCGTGTGTCGCGCTCCTCCGCGCTGGCTTCCAAGGCCACCGGTTTCCCGATCGCCAAGGTTGCTGCCAAGCTGGCTGTGGGTTACACGCTGGACGAGCTGAAGAACGAGATCACAGGTGGTGCGACCCCGGCGTCGTTCGAGCCGTCGATCGACTACGTGGTCACCAAGGTGCCGCGTTTCGCGTTCGAAAAATTCCCGCAGGCCGACAGCCACCTGACCACGCAGATGAAGTCCGTGGGCGAGGTGATGGCCATGGGGCGGACCTTCCAGGAATCGTTCCAGAAGGCGCTGCGCGGCCTGGAAGTCGGTGTGGATGGCCTGGACGAAAAGTCCACCGATCGCGACGAAATCATCGAAGAGATCGGCGAAGCCGGTCCGGACCGCATCTGGTACCTGGGTGACGCATTCCGCCTGGGCCTGTCGATCGACGAGGTCTACGCAGAGACGTCCATCGACCCGTGGTTCCTCGCGCAGATCGAAGACATCGTCAAGACCGAAGCGCTGGTCAAGGCGCGCACGCTGGATAGCCTGTCGGCTGCCGAGCTGCGTCTGCTCAAGCAGAAGGGCTTCTCCGACCGCCGCTTGGCCAAGCTGATGAAGACGACTTCCAAGGCCGTGCGTGAGAAGCGTATCGCCGAAAAGGTCCGCCCGGTCTACAAGCGCGTGGACACCTGCGCGGCCGAATTCGCCACCAACACCGCGTATCTGTACTCGACCTATGAGGCCGAGCACGGCGAGTGCGAAGCCGAGCCGACCAGCAACAAGAAGATCATGGTGCTGGGCGGTGGCCCGAACCGGATCGGCCAAGGCATCGAGTTCGACTACTGCTGCGTGCACGCCGCGCTGGCACTGCGCGAAGACGGGTACGAGACCATCATGGTCAACTGCAACCCGGAAACCGTCTCGACCGACTACGACACGTCCGACCGCCTGTACTTCGAGCCGGTGACGCTGGAAGACGTGCTCGAGATCGTCGACAAGGAAAAGCCGGTCGGCGTGATCGTGCAATACGGTGGCCAGACGCCGCTGAAGCTCGCGCTCGACCTGGAAGCCAATGGCGTGCCCATCATCGGCACGTCGCCAGACATGATCGACGCGGCCGAAGACCGTGAGCGCTTCCAGAAGCTGCTGCACGAGCTGGGCCTGCGTCAGCCGCCCAACCGCACCGCGCGTGCCGAAGACGAAGCGCTCAAGCTGGCCGAAGAAATCGGCTACCCGCTGGTGGTGCGTCCGTCGTACGTGCTGGGTGGCCGCGCGATGGAAATCGTGCATGAGCCGCGCGACCTCGAGCGCTACATGCGCGAGGCCGTGAAGGTGTCGAACGACAGCCCCGTGCTGCTCGACCGCTTCCTGAATGACGCCATCGAGTGCGACGTGGATTGCCTGTCTGACGGCAAGCGCGTCTTCATCGGCGGCGTGATGGAGCACATCGAGCAGGCCGGCGTGCACTCGGGCGACTCGGCTTGCTCGCTGCCGCCGTATTCGCTGTCGCAAGCCACCGTTGATGAGCTCAAGCGCCAGACCGCTGCGATGGCCAAGGCGCTGAACGTGGTGGGGCTGATGAACGTGCAGTTCGCGATCCAGCAGAAGGGCGGTGAGGACATCGTCTACGTGCTGGAAGTGAACCCGCGCGCGTCGCGTACCGTGCCGTACGTTTCGAAGGCGACCGGTGTCTCGCTGGCCAAGGTCGCGGCGCGCTGTATGGCCGGTCAGTCGCTCGATTCGCAAGGCATCGAAAAGGAAGTCGTGCCGGCGTACTACAGCGTGAAGGAAGCGGTGTTCCCGTTCAACAAGTTCCCGGGTGTCGACCCGGTGCTTGGACCGGAAATGCGCTCCACCGGCGAGGTGATGGGTGTGGGCAAGACCTTTGGCGAGGCGCTCTTCAAGAGCCAGCTCGCCGCCGGTTCGCGCCTGCCCGAGAAGGGCACCGTGCTCATGACGGTCAAGGACAGCGACAAGCCGCAAGCCGTGGAAGTGGCCCGCGCGCTGCATACGCTGGGCTACCCGATCGTGGCGACGCGCGGTACGGCTTCCGCCATTGAAGCCGCCGGCATTCCGGTGCGCGTGGTCAACAAGGTGAAGGACGGCCGTCCGCACATTGTCGACATGATCAAGAACAGCGAGATCGCGCTCGTCTTCACGACCGTCGACGAGACGCGTGCCGCGATTGCCGACTCGCGTTCCATCCGCCAGGCTGCATTGGCGCAGCGTGTCACGTACTACACGACCATCGCCGGTGCGCGCGCCGCGGTGGAAGGTCTGAAGCACATGCAGCACCTGGATGTGTATGACCTGCAGGGTCTGCACGCCACCCTGTAAGCCCATCCTCAGGGCCCGCGACGCGGCATAGCGTCGCGGCGAGCCGGCCGGAGAGGAGCAGTTGCCGCCTCCGGACGGTTCGCCTAAACTAGAGCGTCCGTGTCAAAACAACGACAGCCGCCGTCGGGCGGGTGTGCGCTACGCGCCCTCCCGCTTCGCAGCGGCTGATTTTTTTGTGATTCCGAATTACTTACGATGAGCACCATTCCGATTACCAAGCGCGGTGCAGAGATGCTGAAAGAAGAGCTTCAACGTCTCAAGACCAAGGAGCGTCCTGCCGTTGTCAACGCCATCGCCGAGGCGCGCGCCCAGGGCGATCTGTCCGAAAACGCCGACTATGATGCCGCCAAGGAGCGCCAGGGCTTCATCGAAGGCCGTATCCAGGAAATCGAAGGCAAGCTGTCCGCTGCGCAGATCATCGATCCGGCTTCGCTGGATGCCGATGGCCGCGTGGTTTTTGGCGCCACGATCGACCTCGAAGACTTGGATTCGGGTAAGCCCGTCACGTACCAGATCGTCGGCGATGATGAGGCCGATCTGGAAACCGGCAAGATTTCGATCAGCTCGCCGATCGCCCGTGCGTTGATCGGCAAGTTCGAAGGCGATGTCGCCACCGTGGTTGCCCCCGGCGGCGAACGCGAGTACGAAGTCCTGGCCGTCAAGTACCTCTAACCCGATCCGAGGCAACCGCCATGCCGCAGCGCTTCTTCCAGTTGCTTGCCACGGTGTGGTGCGGTTCGCTCTGGACCATCGGTTACATCGTCGCTCCGACGCTGTTTGCGATGCTGAATGATCGCCAGTTGGCCGGCTCGATTGCCGGCCGGTTGTTTCATGCGCAAGCGTGGATCGGTTTGGCGACAGGGTGCTTGCTGCTGCTGGCTGCCACGGCGCTGGTGCGTCGCGGTCAGGCCGGATACCGGCGGCTGCGCTGGCTTGTCCTGGCGATGCTGCTTTGCGTGCTGGTGGGATATTTCGGCCTGCAGCCCTTCATGGCGTCGCTGCGCGAACAGGCCGATGCGCTCGGCGTGGCGGTGGGGGATTCGCCTTACCGCGCACAATTTGGCATGCTGCACGGCGTATCGAGTGTGTTCTATCTGGTGCAGAGCCTGCTGGGGTTGGCGCTGATCTGGAAGGCGGCCGGTATTCGGTAAGCCGCCTGCGGCCAAAAAAAAAGACCGGCTGGAAAGCCGGTCGTTTTCTGTACGGTGCCGAATTGAATCAGGACAGCGCTTTCTTTTTCTGGCTGGTTTGACGCGGTTTCGCGCGCTTGACGTTGCCGCCGGCCGTGACGCGCTCGTTGCCGAGCACGCTCAGGCGGACCGGCTTCGGACGGCGCGCGCTGTTCGGGTTCGGCTTGCGCACGGTGACCGAGCGCGGGCCGGCACCAACGGTCGTCTTGCGCGGCGGCTTGAGGTCTCGCGGCTGGTTTTCCTTCAGGTACGCCGGACCTTCGCGCCAGATCACTAGCAGCTTACCGATGTGCTGTACCGGGGCCGCCTGCAGCCGGGCGCAGATGGTGTCATAGAGTTCGATCCGAGCTTCGCGGTCATCGCCGAAGACGCGGATCTTGATCAGCCCGTGGGCCGCCAGCGAGCGGTCGATTTCGGCCAGAACGGCCTTGGTCAGGCCCTCCGCACCGATGATGACGACCGGGTTCAACGCGTGCGCTTCGGAGCGCAGTTCCGATCGTTGGGCAGGGGTGAGGATAAGGGCGGGCATAAATAAGGGCGGAATCGCGCAAAAAGACAAACGGCGCGTATTATCCGCCAAAACCAGTCCTGGCTGCCATGTTTGGCGCGACATCCGGGCGAAATTGCAACCAATTCGATGGCAAAGAACAAGTTCAACCAGTCGTGGCTGCACGACCATATCAACGATCCGTACGTAAAGCTCGCGCAGCGCGAAGGCTATCGCGCGCGAGCCGCCTACAAGCTCAAAGAGATCGACGAGCAGGACAAGCTGATCAAGCCGGGCCAGGTCATCGTTGATCTGGGCGCCGCGCCGGGCAGCTGGAGCCAATACGTGCGCAACAAGCTGGCCGCATCGCCGCGCGCCAAGGATGGCCGTATCGATGGGGCAATCGTCGCCATCGACATCCTCCCAATGGAAGCCATTGCCGACGTCACTTTCATCCAGGGTGACTTTCGCGAGGACGACGTTTTCCGGCAGTTGGAAGAAATCGTGCTGGAAGCTAGTGGCGGCGGCAAAGTGGACCTTGTTTTGTCCGATATGGCCCCCAATCTCTCAGGCGTGGCGTCGGCAGACGCCGCGCGTATGGAGCACATCGCTGAACTGGCTGTGGAATTTGCCATGGCGCACCTGAAACCTGAGGGCGCACTGCTGATCAAATGTTTTCACGGCAGTGGCTATAGTCAGATCGTCGAGATGTTCAAACGCCATTTCAAGATCGTTGCGCCGCGCAAGCCTAAAGCCTCCCGCGACAAATCGTCCGAAACATTCCTGTTGGGCCGGCAGCTCAAGCAACCGGGCTGACGGACGATACTCACAGAGGGCCCCCTGCTAGCACGGTGGTGCCTCGGTCTTGCGGGCAATCAACCCGCGGCGGTGTCCGTGCATTACAATGCCAAGCATCCCGTCAAGGCATTTCTAAAGGAGTCTCGCCTTGAATAACAACTGGTTTCAGAAGGCGGCCATCTGGCTGGTGATTGCCTTGGTGCTGTTCACCGTCTTCAAGCAGTTCGACAAGCCGCGCACCCAAGAGGGTGTGACGTACTCGCAATTCATGGATGACGCGAAGGCCGGCAAAGTCAAACGTGTCGAAGTCCAGGGCCGCACGCTGTTGGTCACGCCCAACGAAGGCAACAAATATTCCATCATCTCGCCCGGCGACATCTGGATGGTGGGCGACCTGATGAAGTACGGCGTGCAGGTGACCGGCAAGGCAGAAGAAGAGCAAGGTGTGCTTCTCACCGCGCTTTACTACCTCGGCCCCACGTTGCTGATCATCGTGTTCTGGTTCTACATGATGCGGCAGATGCAGGGCGGCGGGAAAGGCGGCGCCTTCTCGTTCGGCAAATCGCGAGCGCGGTTGATCGATGAGAACAACAACAGCGTCACGTTTGCTGACGTGGCAGGCTGTGACGAGTCCAAGGAAGAAGTCGTCGAGCTGGTTGACTTCCTGAAGGATCCGCAGAAATTCCAGAAGCTGGGCGGGCGGATCCCTCGCGGCGTACTGCTGGTGGGCCCTCCGGGTACCGGTAAGACGCTGCTGGCTCGCGCCATTGCCGGCGAAGCCAAGGTACCGTTCTTCAGCATTTCCGGTTCGGACTTCGTTGAAATGTTCGTTGGCGTGGGCGCAGCCCGCGTGCGCGACATGTTCGAAAACGCCAAGAAGCAGGCCCCCTGCATCGTGTTCATCGATGAAATCGATGCGGTTGGCCGTCATCGTGGCGCGGGCATGGGCGGCGGCAACGACGAGCGCGAGCAGACCCTGAACCAGATGCTGGTCGAGATGGACGGCTTCGAGGCCAACTCGGGCGTCATCGTGATCGCGGCAACCAACCGTGCAGATGTGCTCGACAAGGCGCTGCTGCGTCCGGGCCGCTTCGACCGTCAGGTCTACGTTGGGCTGCCTGACATTCGCGGCCGCGAGCAGATTCTCAAGGTGCACATGCGCAAGGTGCCTATCGGCAACGACGTTGATGCATCGGTGCTGGCGCGCGGTACCCCGGGCTTTTCGGGTGCCGATCTGGCCAACTTGGTCAACGAAGCTGCGTTGTTTGCTGCACGCCGTAACAAGCGCGTGGTCGACATGCAGGACTTCGAAGATGCAAAGGACAAGATCTTCATGGGTCCGGAGCGCAAGTCGGCTGTGATCCGCGAAGAGGAACGCCGCGCTACGGCGTACCACGAGTCGGGTCACGCGGTGGTGGCCAAGCTGCTGCCGAAGGCTGATCCAGTGCACAAGGTCACGATCATGCCGCGCGGCTGGGCTGGCGGTCTGACGTGGCAACTGCCGGAGCACGACAAGCACTATGCCTATAAGGACACGATGCTCGAAGAGGTCGCGATTCTGTTCGGTGGCCGTGCTGCAGAAGAGGTGTTCCTGGGTGCGATGAGCACCGGTGCTTCCAACGACTTCGAACGTGCCACCAAGATGGCCCGCGACATGGTGACGCGCTATGGCATGAGCGATGCGCTTGGCACCATGGTCTACGTCGATACGGAGCAGGACGGTTTCTTCGGCCGTATGGCATCCAAGACGGTGTCTGAGGCCACGCAGCAGAAGGTGGATTCGGAAATCCGCCGCATCGTCGACGAGCAATACGCCCTGGCCAAGGGGCTGCTGGAAGCGAATCGCGAAAAGGTTGAAGCCATGACTGCGGCGCTGCTCGAGTGGGAAACCATCGACGCCGATCAGGTCAACGACATCATGGACGGCAAGCCGCCGCGCCCGCCGCGCTACGGCTCGACCGGCGGTGGCAGCACCCCGCCGGGTGGTGGTACGCCGGCTGGTGTGAACCCGGGCAACGTGCCTGCCACGGCCTGATGATGACCCGTTAGTTTGTCGCCCCGGCGGTGACACAGAAGAGCCGGTGCAAACGCACCGGCTTTTTTGTTGGCGTTTTCCGGTACGCCTGGCGTAGCATTCCGGTCCTGCGCAGCATTTCCATCGATCTATCTTGTCCGCTTCCAATCCCACCGCAACGCACTTCCAGTGCGGACGTTTCCGTTACGCACGTGATCGGCGTCCGCTGGTTATGGGCATTCTCAACGTCACGCCCGATTCATTCTCCGATGGAGGGCAGTACGCCACGCGCGATGCGGCCTTGCGCCATGCTGAAAAACTGATCGCAGAAGGCGTCGACATGATCGACATCGGCGGCGAATCGAGCCGGCCTGGTGCCGAACCGTTGAGCCTGCAAGCCGAGTTGGATCGCGTGATGCCCATCGTCGAGGCGCTGCGCGAATGCGGCAAACCGTTGTCCATCGATACTTACAAGCCCGAGGTGATGCGCGCCACGCTGGATGCAGGCGCCGATCTGATCAACGATATCTGGGGCTTTCGCCGGCCTGGCGCGATTGAAGCAGTGGCCAAGGGCGACGCGGGCCTGTGCGTCATGCACATGCAGCGTGACCCGGAAACGATGCAGGAATCGCCCAGCTACGCCGACCTGATGGGCGAGGTTGAGACCTTCCTGCGTGCGCAAACGGAGGCGCTGATGGCCGCTGGCGTGGCGGTTGAGCGTATTTCGCTCGATCCGGGATTTGGTTTTGGCAAAACGCCGGATCACAATCTCACCATGCTCAATCGCTTGGCGGAGTTCAATCGGATCGGTTTGCCGCTGCTCGTTGGTTTATCGCGCAAATCGACGCTCGGCGCGGTGCTGGGTGGCAAACCGCCGGCCGAGCGCGTGGCGGCCAGTGTAGCGGCCGCATTGCTGGCCGCAGAGCGAGGCGCGTTCATCGTGCGTGTGCACGACGTGCGGCCAACGGTGGAAGCGATTCAATTGTGGTGGGCGATGCGTCATGAACGCGTCGATCCGCCAGTCGCCTGAGAGCCGCCCCGGCCTCACGCGGCTGGGGGTCAAGCAAATAGAGGATTGCCCGGCGATGGCCGGCGCCTTACAAACAAAGAAAGAAACATTCTCCAGGAGAGACACCCAATGTCCAGGAAGTATTTCGGCACCGACGGTATCCGTGGGCGTGTCGGTGAAAGCCCGATCACGCCGGATTTCGTGTTGCGCCTTGGGTATGCAGCAGGCCGAGTGCTGGCCCATGGCGGAGAGGCGCACGGCCATGGCCGTCCTACCGTGCTGATCGGGAAGGACACGCGCCTGTCGGGCTACATGCTGGAAGCCGCGTTGGAAGCGGGCTTTACCGCAGCCGGTGTTGACGTCCTGATGAGCGGGCCGCTGCCCACGCCGGGCGTGGCGTATCTCACGCGCGCACTGCGGCTGTCGGCGGGGGTGGTGATTTCTGCGTCACATAACCCGTATTACGACAACGGCATCAAGTTTTTCTCAGCCACCGGCGACAAGCTGCCGGACGAAACCGAACTGCAGATTGAGGCCGAGCTGGAAAGGCCGATGGAGTACGCAGCCTCAGACGCGTTGGGCCGTGCCCGTCGTATCGAGGATGCCGCTGGCCGCTACATTGAGTTCTGCAAGAGCACGTTCCCCAGCGACCTGAACCTGTTCGGCATGAAGGTCGTGCTGGACAGCGCGCATGGCGCGGCCTATCACATCGCACCGCACGTCTTCCATGAGTTGGGTGCGGACGTCGTGTCGATCGGCAACCAGCCGAATGGTCGCAACATCAACGACGGCTATGGCGCGACGGCGCCAGGCAAGTTGGTCGAGGCCACGCGCGAGCATGGGGCCGACATCGGCCTGGCCTTCGACGGCGATGCCGACCGCCTGCAGGTGGTGGACCGCAATGGCCGGCTCTACAACGGAGACGAACTGCTCTACGTCATGGTGCAGGCGCGCCGCGCGGCGGGCCAGACGGTGCCGGGTGCGGTCGGCACGCTCATGACCAATCTTGCTGTGGAGCTGGCGCTCAAGGCGCAGGGGGTTGAATTCGTGCGCGCCAAGGTGGGCGACCGCTACGTGCTGGAAGAGCTGAAGAAGAATGGTTGGCTCCTGGGCGGCGAAGGGTCGGGCCACTTGCTCTGCCTGGATAAGCACAGCACGGGCGACGGCATCATCTCGGCGCTGCAGGTGCTTGCGGCATTGCGTCGCAGCGGCCAGACGCTGGACCAGATGCTGGACGGCGTGCGCCTGTTCCCGCAAAAGCTCATCAATGTGCGGGTCGAAAAGGGTTTCGACTGGAAAGCGCACGCTGGCCTGCAAGCGGCGCTGAAGACCAGCGAGGCAGAGCTCGACGGCAAGGGGCGGGTGCTGATTCGTCCGTCGGGTACGGAGCCGGTCGTCCGCGTGATGGTGGAAGCGCAAGACGCAGAGCTGGCCAACCAACATGCGGAGCGTCTTGCCGCGACGTTGCAGTAAGCTCCTGCCCGGTCAAGTCAGCGAGCAAGAAAGCGGTCTTCGGGCCGCTTTTTTTATGCGCGCGGGTCGACTTTCATGCTCTGCAGGTCAGTTATGAGAAGTTTTCGTGTTGTCACAGAACTGTCATCCAAGCCGCCTAAAGTTCGGATGTCAAAAATCTGTCATCGCTCAACCGCTCCTCTGGAGAACTCATGAAACTGGTCAAAACCGCAATCGCTGGCGTGGCTGCACTCGCTTTCGCTGGTGCCGCATTTGCTGTTGACATTACTGGCGCAGGCGCAACGTTCCCGGCACCCGTCTACAACAAGTGGGCGGCCGACTACAACAAGGCGACCCAAACCAAGGTGAACTACCAAGGTATCGGCTCGTCGGGCGGCATCAAGCAGATCACCGCCAAGACCGTCGACTTCGGCGCATCGGACATGCCGCTGAAGGACGAAGAGTTGAACAAGGATGGCCTGATCCAGTTCCCGACTGTGATCGGTGGGGTGGTGCCCGTGATCAACCTGCCGGGCGTGAAGCCGGGCGAGCTGACGCTGAATGGCCAATTGCTGGGTGACATCTACCTGGGCAAGATCAAGAAGTGGAATGATCCGGCCATCGCCAAGCTGAATCCGAAGGCCAAGCTGCCGGACCAGGACATCCTGGTGGTGCGCCGTGCTGACGGTTCGGGCACCTCGTTCATCTTCACGAACTACCTGTCGAAGGTGAATACTGAGTGGAAGAGCAAGGTCGGTGAAGGCACGACCGTGAACTGGCCCACCGGTACGGGCGGCAAGGGCAACGAAGGCGTGGCTGCGTTCGTGCAGCGTCTGGGTGGTGCAGTGGGCTACGTTGAGTACGCCTACGCCAAGCAGAACAAGATGACGTACGTGAACCTGCAGAACAAGTCGGGCGCCGTGGTGCAACCGACCGCTGAAGCCTTCAAGGCTGCGGCTGCTGGCGCCGAGTGGAGCAAGTCGTACTACCAGATCCTGACGGACGAACCGGGCAAGGACGCATGGCCGATCGCTGGTGCGACGTTCATCCTGCTGCACAAGACGCAAGCCAAGCCGGCGCAGGGCGCTGAAGTCATGAAGTTCTTCGACTGGGCCTACAAGGGTGGCGATGAGGCTGCCAAGGGCCTGGACTACGTGCCGCTGCCGGACGCTGTGAAGAACCAGATCCGCGCAACGTGGAAGTCGAGCGTGAAGGATGCATCGGGTAAGGTTGTCTACAACCAATGATGGTTGCCTGCTGCATCAGGGTTCGTAAGTAGGTGCAGCACAAGGTGCGGGAGGGCGGTACGAATCGGCCGCCCGCACCATTTCAAAAGCTTCTTTCTCGGCTGACCGGTTTCCCTCATGGCCACGCTCTCTGATTCCTCTGGCGCTTCCCGTATGCGAGCACCCAGCCGCCTTGGCGACCTGGTGTTCGGCGGTCTGACCCGCCTTGCCGCAATCGTTACGCTGTTACTGCTGGGCGGCATCATCATCTCGCTCATCATCAGCTCCTGGCCCACGATTCAGAAATTCGGCCTGTCGTTCCTGTGGAATTCGGAGTGGGATCCGCCCTCCGATATTTATGGCGCGTTGGTGCCCGTCTACGGCACGCTGGTTACGTCGCTGATCGCGCTCATCATTGCCGTGCCCGTGAGCTTCGGCATTGCCCTGTTTCTGACCGAGCTGTCGCCGGCGTGGCTGCGCCGACCGCTGGGTACCGCCATCGAGCTGCTCGCTGCAGTGCCGTCCATCGTGTACGGCATGTGGGGTCTGCTCGTGTTTGCTCCGATCTTCGGCGAATACTTTCAAAAACCGCTGGCCGCGACCGTCGGCAAGATCCCGTTCATCGGGGTGCTGTTCCAAGGAGCGCCGATCGGCATCGGCCTGCTGTGCGCCGGGGTGATCCTGGCGATCATGATCATCCCGTACATTTCGGCGGTGATGCGCGACGTGTTCGAAATCACGCCGACGCTGCTCAAGGAATCTGCCTACGGCGTGGGCTGCACGACGTGGGAAGTCATGTGGAACGTGGTGCTGCCGTACACCAAGGCGGGGGTGATCGGTGGTGTGATGTTGGGCCTGGGCCGCGCGCTGGGCGAGACCATGGCTGTGACGTTCGTAATCGGCAACACCAACCTGCTGTCCGATCCATCGTTGTTCTCGCCGGGCAACAGCATTACGTCGGCGCTGGCCAATGAATTTGCGGAAGCGGGGCAGGGCCTGCATACCGCGGCGCTCATGGAGCTGGGCTTGATCCTGTTCGTCATCACGTTCATCGTGCTGGCGGCCTCCAAGTTGCTGCTTCTGCGCCTGCAGAAGAGCGAGGGGCAAAAGTGAACCAACGCGATCTGCCTGACGCTATGAGACCCAACACCATGCGTACGTCTTCCATTCCTGCCGTCCGCGCCGACTCTGAAAAGGTCAAGGCGCGCTTGCAGGCCCGCCGCCGCAACGTCAACGGGATTGCGCTGGCGCTGTCGCTTGCCGCCATGGCTTTCGGCCTGGTGTGGCTGGCATGGATTCTGTGGACCACGCTCTCGCTGGGTGTGGGCGGCCTGTCGATGTCGCTCTTCACCGAGATGACGCCAGCGCCCAATACGCCGGGAGGCGGCCTTGCCAACGCCATCGCAGGGTCGTTCCTGCTGGTGGGCATGGCCACGCTGGTCGGTACGCCGCTGGGCATCCTGGCGGGCATTTATCTTGCCGAATACGGCAAGACTTCAATGCTTGCGAGCGCCACCCGCTTCATCAATGACATCCTGCTGTCGGCGCCGTCCATCGTGATCGGCCTGTTCGTGTATGCCGTCGTGGTGGCGCGCGTGCAGCACTTCTCGGGTATCGCCGGCGTGCTTGCACTCGCGCTGCTGCAGATTCCGATCGTGGTACGCACCACCGAAAACATGCTGAACCTGGTGCCCAACGCGATGCGTGAAGCTGCCATGGCGCTTGGCACGCCCAAGTGGAAGATGATCCTGTCGATTACGCTCAAGGCGTCGTATGCCGGCGTGATTACCGGTGTGCTGCTGGCCATCGCGCGCATTGCCGGTGAAACCGCGCCGCTGCTCTTTACCGCGTTGAACAACCAGTTCTGGAGCCTGGATCTGAATCAGCCGGTGGCCACGCTGCCGACCGTGATCTTCAAGTTTGCGATGAGCCCGTTCCCCGAGTGGCAGCAATTGGCCTGGGCCGGGGTGTTCCTGATTACGCTGGGTGTGCTGGGGCTGAACGTCCTTGCGCGTGCCTTGTTCACCAAGAAATGACCATGACTGCTACGTCCCTCGAAGTGCGCACGCAAAGCCCGAAGATCGATGTTCGCGACCTGAACTTCTACTACGGCAAGTTCCACGCGCTGAAGAACATCTCGCTGCAGATTCCCGAGAAGCAGGTGACGGCGTTCATCGGTCCGTCGGGCTGCGGCAAGTCGACACTCCTGCGTACGTTCAACAAGATGTACGCGCTGTATCCGGAGCAGCGCGCCGAAGGCCAGATCAACATGGACGGCGAGAACCTTCTGACCTCGCGCATGGACATCGCCCTGTTGCGTGCCAAGGTCGGCATGGTGTTTCAGAAGCCGACGCCGTTCCCGATGTCGATCTACGACAACATTGCCTTTGGCGTGAAGCTGTTCGAGCGCCTGTCGCGTTCCGAAATGGATGACCGCGTGGAATGGGCGCTGACCAAGGCCGCGCTGTGGAATGAAGTGAAGGACAAGCTTAACCAGTCGGGCTACGGCTTGTCGGGTGGTCAGCAGCAGCGTCTGTGTATCGCGCGCGGCATTGCCATCCGCCCTGAAGTGCTGCTGCTGGACGAGCCGTGCTCGGCGCTGGACCCGATTTCCACGGGCAAGATCGAAGAGCTGATCGCCGAACTGAAAGACGACTACACGGTCGTCATCGTCACGCACAACATGCAACAGGCGGCGCGTTGCTCCGACTACACGGCGTACATGTACCTGGGTGAGTTGATCGAATTCGGCGATACCGAAAAGATCTTCATCAAGCCGCAGCGCAAAGAAACAGAAGACTACATTACCGGCCGCTTCGGCTGACCTGCAACAACGCTGAAGCTGAAGCGACAAGGAGAAACCGATGTCTGAGAAGCATCTGTCATCGCAGTTTGACACCGACCTGACCTCCATCAGCACCAAGGTGCTGCAGATGGGCGGTCTGGTGGAAGCACAGATTGCACGCGCCATGCGTGCGCTGGCCAATTTCGACATCGCCATGTGCGATCAAGTCATGGCCGTGGAGCTGGAAATCAACGCGCTCGAGATCGAGATCGACAGCGATTGCAACAACATCATCGCGCGCCGCCAACCGACCGCACGTGACCTGCGTTTGGTGATGGCCATCTCCAAGACCATCACCAACCTCGAGCGTGCCGGCGACGAAGCCGAGAAGATCGCCAAGCGCACCAAGCGCATCATGCAAGACCCGTCGGCACATGCACTGAACTACGCCGGTGTGGAGCGCTCGGGTGAGATGGCCGCGACCATCCTGCGTCATGCGCTGGACGCCTTCGCCCGCCTGGATACCGCAGCTGCTGTGTCGATCCTGCAGGAAGACAAGGCCATCGATGAGGAATTCCGCGGCTTCATGCGCGAACTCATCACGTACATGATGGAGAACCCGCGCACGATTTCGGTGGCGCTGGATCTGCTGTTCATTGCCAAGGCTATCGAGCGTATTGGCGATCACGCCAAGAACATCGCCGAGTTTATTATCTACATCGTCAAGGGAACGGACGTCCGGCATGCTTCGCGTGAAGCGCTGGAACGCGAGATCCTGGGCGAGTAAAAAGGCAGGACTGGAGACGTGAGCATGCCGAGCAGTATTCTCGTCGTAGAAGACGAACCGGCGATCGCTGAACTGATCGCCGTCAACCTGCAGCACGCAGGGCACTACCCGATCCGCGCATACAACGCCGAGCAGGCGCTGTCGCTGATGAGCGATGTACTGCCCGACCTCGTCCTGCTCGATTGGATGCTGCCGGGCAAGTCAGGCGTGATGTTCGCCAAGGAGCTGCGCGCCAACGAGCGCACGCGCCAGATCCCGATCATCATGCTGACGGCCCGCAGCGAAGAGCAGGACAAGATCATGGGCCTGGACAGTGGCGCCGACGATTACGTCACGAAGCCGTTCTCGCCCAAGGAATTGTTGGCCCGCATCAAGGCGGTTCTGCGCCGCCGGGCGCCGCAACTGACCGACGACGTGGTGGCCATCAACGGTCTGAAGCTGGACCCTGCCACGCACCGTGTGACGGCCACGAACGTCGAAGCAGAAAACCCGATCAAGCTGGATCTCGGTCCGACGGAGTTCCGATTGCTGCATTTCCTGATGACGCATCCGGAGCGCGTGCACAGCCGCTCGCAGTTGCTTGATCAGGTGTGGGGCGACCATGTGTTTGTGGAAGAGCGCACGGTGGATGTGCACATCAAGCGTCTGCGCGCGGCGCTCGCTCCGGGTGGCTACAGCAACATGATCGAAACCGTGCGCGGCAGCGGCTATCGCCTGGCGCGCAATCCGGGGCAATAACGTAGCAGTCAGACGAGCGCGCGAGCGGGGGATCCATCGCGCGTTCACACGTCCGTCGCGGTCCAGCGCTTAGAATGCCTTCATGAACGTCTTCTGGACCCGCTTTGCCGTCTTTGCCGCCCTTATGGGCATTGTCACGGCATGCCTCTATCTCTTCGTCGACCACGTGGTTGCGCTGGCCGTGCTCAGTGCCATGCTGCTGGCGATGCTCCTCTATTACATCTACCAGATCCAACGCCTGTGGCGCGTGCTGGACTCGCCCGCCTATGGCGAGATCCCCAGCGCGCTGGGCCTATGGGGCGAGGTCTACTACCGCCTGCACCGGTTGATGAAGGCCTGGCGCACCCAGGTGCTGCAGGTTGAGCAACAGCACAGCCGCTTCATCCAGGCCATCCAGGCTTCGCCCAACGGCGTGCTCATGCTTGACGGCGAAGACCAGATCGAATGGTGCAACGCGGTGGCGGAAGAGCACTTCGGCCTGTCCGCCAAGCGTGATTTGCGTCAACGCATTACCCACCTGATTCGCCGACCGGAGTTCGTGCGCTACCTGGCGCGCGGCGAGTTCGAGGAGCCGCTCACCATGCATGACGTGGGCCCGCACAAGCAAAGCATCATTTCTGCCCAGATTTTGCCGTATGGCGAAGACCGCAAGTTGTTGGTGTCGCAGGACATCACCAAGTTGGAGAACACCGAAGCGATGCGCCGCGATTTCGTGGCCAACGTCTCGCACGAGCTGAAGACGCCGCTGACTGTGCTCTCGGGTTTTCTGGAGACGGTGCGCGACCTACCGCTGCCGGAAGAAGACAAGAGGCGCTACCTGGACATGATGCATACGCAGGCCATGCGCATGCAGCATCTGGTGGAAGACTTGCTGGCGCTCGCCACGCTGGAAGGCAATTCCGAGCCGCCGTCATTGGCGCCCGTGCCGATGCAACGCATGATGCTGCAGCTCCAGCACGATATCGAAGCGCTGTCTGCGGGCCGGCACACCGTCAGCATGACATGCGACCCAGCCGTGAGCGTGTGCGGCGCCGAGCTTGAATTGCTTTCCGCGTTCAGCAATCTGGCATCCAACGCGGTGCGCTATACGCCGGATGGCGGCACGATCCGCCTGGATTGGGGCGTGCGTGATGGGCACGCGGTGTACTCCGTCACCGACACGGGGATCGGCATTGCGCCCGAACATATTCCGCGCTTGACCGAGCGTTTCTATCGCGTGGACCGCAGCCGTTCACGCGACACCGGCGGCACCGGGCTGGGGTTGGCCATTGTGAAGCACGTGCTGTCACGCCACGGTGGGGAACTGCAGGTGACCAGCGAGCACGGCAAGGGCAGCACCTTCCGCGCCGTGTTCCCGCCGGAACGCACGGTGGTGCGCAGTGCCAGCGTTATCGATGAGCGCGTGGCCTGAACGCTGGTTCTTTCCATCCATTGAACGCTAAAAAAACGCACGCTGTTGAGCGTGCGTTTTTGTTTGCAGGCACGGGCTGGCGGATCAGCCCGCGGAGATCTCCACCGGCGCGCGCACAGTCGGTTCCGCAGCCGTTGCCGCCGCCACTGCGGCAGCCGTCTCCGCCGCCGCGGCAGCCTGCGGCGAGAAGTGGTTCAGCAGTTCCAGCTGGCTGATGCGCACGTGCTTGCCACGCGTCTGGCGCTGCACGTAGCTGCCATCCTGCTGCATGACCCACGCCGACGCGTTGTCGCGCAGATGCACCTGCAGGCTTTCCCTGATGACGCGCGCCTTGAGCTTGCGGTCGAGCACGGGGAACGCCACTTCCACGCGGCGGAACAGGTTGCGGTCCATCCAGTCCGCGCTTGAGAGATAGACGACTTCCTCGCCGCCAGCATGGAAGTAATAGACGCGGTGGTGCTCAAGGAAGCGCCCGACGATGGAGCGCACGCTGATGTTTTCCGACAGCCCTGGCACGCCCGGCTTGAGGCCACATACTCCGCGCACGATCAGGTCGACCTTCACGCCTGCGCGCGAGGCCTTGTACAGCTCGTCGATGATGGCCGGCTCCAGCAGCGCGTTCATCTTGCCGATGATGCGCGCACGTTTGCCTGCGCGAGCGGCACGCGCTTCGGCTCGGATGTGCTCGATCAGGTTGTCGTGCATCGTGAACGGCGAGTGCCACAGATGATGCAGCTTGATCTGCGCGCCCGTGCCCGTGAGCAACTGGAACACGTGATGCACGTCTTCGCAGATCTGCTCGTTTGCCGTCATCAGGCCGAAGTCGGTGTAGAGGCGGGCGGTCTTGGGGTGGTAGTTTCCCGTGCCCAGGTGCGCGTAGCGGCGCAGCTTGACCGCCTTGCCCTTGCCGGACACCTCACGACGCACCACCAGCAACATCTTTGCGTGACACTTGTGGCCCACCACGCCATACACGACATGGGCGCCGGCCGATTCAAGCTGGTCCGCCCAGTTGATGTTCGTCTCTTCGTCAAAGCGCGCGAGCAGTTCGACGACAACGGTCACCTCCTTGCCGTTGCGCGCCGCTTTGATGAGCGCTTCCATCACCGTGGATTCGTTGCCGGTACGGTAGACAGTCTGCTTGATGGCGACTACGTCTGGGTCGCGCGCAGCTTGCTGCAGCAATTCCAGCACGGGCGTGAAGCTTTCGTACGGATGGTGCAGCAGGATGTCACCCTGGCGGATGGCGTCGAACACGTTCGAGCTGTTGGCGATCTGCCGCACCGTGGCCGGCACGTGCGGCGGGTACTTCAGCACCGGTTTGTCGACCATGTCAGGCACCTGCAGCAGGCGCACCAGATTCACAGGGCCCTTGACGCGGTAGCAGTCCGCATCGGTCAGGCCGAACTCCTGAAGCAGCCGCACCACCAGTGCCGGCGATGTGTCGTGCGCGAGTTCCAGACGCACCGCGTCGCCAAAATGGCGCGTGGACAGTTCGCCCTGAAGCGCTTCGCGCAAGTCCGTGATTTCATCTTCCGACACGAACAAGTCGGAGTTGCGCGTCACGCGGAATTGATAACAGCCGTGTACGTCGATCTGCGGAAACAGCTCATGCACAAAGCCCTGCATGAACGACGACAGCAGCACGAACCCGTACTGGTAGCCCGAGAGCTCCGGCGGCATCTGCACAAGCCGCGGCAGGGCGCGCGGCGCCTGCACGATGGCCAGTTCAGCCTCACGGCCGAAGGCATCCTTGCCCGACAGCTCGATGATGAAGTTCAGGCTCTTGTTGAGCACGCGCGGGAAGGGGTGAGCCGGGTCCAGCGCCATCGGCGTCAGGATGGGCACCAGTTCGCGCTGGAAGAAACTGCGGCACCAGGCGCGCTGGGCTTCATTCCAGTTGGTCGTCATGTGGAAGAAGACGCCTTCCTTCTCCAGCAAGGGCAGGATCTCGTCTTGCAACATGGCATACTGTTGCGCGACCAGTTGCCGCACACGCTCCGAGACCACGCCAAAAGCCTGCTGCACCGACAGCCCGTCAGGCGTAACCGATGAAGGGTTGTCGCGCATCTGTTCCTTCAATCCGGCAATGCGGATTTCAAAGAACTCATCGAGATTGCTCGACACGATGCAGATGAATTTCAGCCGCTCCATCAGCGGCACACCCGGGTCAGCAGCCTGGGCGAGCACACGGGCGTTGAATTCCAGGATGCCCAGTTCGCGATTGAGCAGATCGCCCGCGGGCAATGTCGACATGTTGTGTTCAGACGGATGACGATCCGGCCACTTTTTCATAATTCAGTGTCAAATTTGTGACACATTGGATTTGTCACGTTCGGGACACAATAAAGACATATTTTGTTGCGCATTGTTTCGAACGACAATACTCCGCGCCCCTGATTTTGCTCCTCTCCCGTTTTCATTCATGAGTCCCACCCCCCGTCTGCTGGCTGCTGTCGACATGGGCTCCAACAGCTTCCGGCTGATGATCGGCCGCGTCGACGAAACCCCTGGTGGTACCCAGATATTCCAGGTCGATGCGCTGCGCGAACCCGTGCGTTTGGCCGCCGGGCTTACGCAAGATAAATACCTGGATCAACCGGCACGCCGGCGCGGCGTCGATGCGTTGCGCCGCTTTGGCGATCGCTTGCGTGATTTCCCGCCGGAACATGTACGTGCCGTGGCCACCAACACCTTGCGCGTGGCCAAGAATGCGCAGGAATTCCTGATCGAGGCGGAAGCCGCCCTCGGTTTTCCCATCGAGGTGATTGCCGGCCGCGAAGAGGCACGGCTGATCTATCTCGGTGCATCGCATGACGCACCGGCGTGCCAGGGCAACCGGCTCGTCGTCGACATCGGTGGCGGCTCCACGGAGTTCATCATCGGCAATGGCTACAAGCCCAAGCTGATGGAGTCGCTGTATATCGGTTGCGTTTCGCACAGCCGGCATTTCTTTCCGAACGGCAACGTTGATGAATATGCGATGAAGCAGGCCGAGCTGGCTGCGCGTCGCGAGATCCAGGTGCTCGTGCAGCAATACCGCACGGCGGGCTGGAACCAGGCCGTCGGGTCATCGGGTACGGCGCGCGCGCTGGCCGAGCTGATCGAGCTGAACGGCTTCAATGACAAGAGTAACGAGCACGGCATCACGCGCGAAGGGCTGGAGCGCCTGAAGCGCGCGCTCGTCAAGTCGGAGAACACCAACCGCCTGAAGCTCAATGGTCTGAAGGCGGACCGGATTCCGGTGCTGCCTGGCGGCTTGTCGATCATGCTCGGCGTGTTTGCAGAGCTCGATGTCGACCGCATGGACGTGACCGATGGCGCCTTGCGCCTGGGCGTGCTGTATGACCTGCTCGGCCGTACGCACCACGAAGACATGCGCACGGTGACGATCGAGCAGTTCATGCGCCGCTACAGCGTCGACCGTGCGCAGGCGAGCCGCGTTCGCGATGCGGCAACCGCGCTGCTGTCACAGTTTCCCGATCCGCCCGACGAGCGCCGTGAAGACAATCTCGCGCTGCTGGGTTGGGCGGCAAACCTGCACGAGATCGGTATGAGCATCTCGCACAGCGGGTATCACAAGCATTCGGCATACATTGCCAGCCATGCCGATATGCCGGGCTTCTCCAAGACCGATCAGGCGCGCCTCGCGACGCTGCTGCTGGGCCATGCCGGCAAGCTGGGGAAGCTCTCGGGCGGCGGCAAGTTCCTGGATTGGCGGATGCTGTTCAGCCTGCGTCTGGCGTTTGTGCTGTGCCGGCGGCGGGGAGCGATCCAACTGCCGGGCCTGCGCGTGCGCCATAGCGAGGGCGAGCTGAACGAAGGCGGTTTCGAGGTCGAGCTGCCGAAAAGTTGGATCGAGCAGAACCCGCTGGTGGAATACAGCCTGATGAAGGAAGCCGATGAGTGGCAGCGCATCGGCCGCCGCTACAAGGTGGTGTACGTGTAAGGCGTCTTGCCGCATCCAAAGCAAAACGGCCCGGAGTGACCCGGGCCGTTTTCTTTTGCGCGGCGCTGCTCGGAGTGATATCTGATATCAGCCGCGCAGGAAGTGCCGTGCGTAACGCGGGTTGATGTCCGACAGACGCAGCAGCGTGAGGAAGTCGGCGACGTTGAAGTCAGGGTCCCAGGCCGGTGCGCCGCAGATGCGTGCGCCCAGACGCAGATAGCCCTTCACGAGCGCGGGCGGCTCGACTTCCAGATCCTGGTTCAGCTCATCTACCGGCAGCGCCACGCGCGGGAAGGCGTGGTACTCGATCGGTGCGAGCGAGCCGTCGTCAACGAAGCTGCGATACAGGCTTGCGGCAAAGTGCCCGCCATCGCCCATCGACACGCTTGCGCAGCCCAGCATCGACTCGAAGCCGTAGCGCTGCATGTACTCGCCCAGGCCGGCCCAGAGCGCCATGATGACGCTGCCCGAGCGGTAATCGCGGTGCACGCACGAGCGGCCGAGTTCTACCATCTTCGGGCGCAGGTGCGTCAGGCGAACGAGGTCGAACTCCGATTCGGAATACAGGCAGCCGATCTGCTTGGCGGCGTCCGGGCGCAGCACGCGATAGGTGCCGACCACGCGCAGCGTTTTCTGGTCACGCACGATCAGGTGATCGCACACCGCGTCGAACATATCGACGTCCAGTTCAGTGTGGGCCGAGGGCAGGCGGGCGCCCATTTCTTCGGCAAACACCTTGTAGCGCAGGCGCTGCGCTTCGGTCACTTCATCCTGATGGCGCGCCCACGAAACGGCCAGAACAGGTTTGTCACGCGCCGGAACAGCGTCGGGTGAGCGAGGAAGGCCCCTCCGTGCGTTGCCCAGATTCAGGCTCGGCAGTGCGTCGATCAACGGCTGAGTGGGCGTCGGCAGGTCTCGCATTCGTGCATCCCCAAGGGTGGATTTCGGGGCGATTCTAGAGACGCTGCGTGACAGATCCGCGACAAAAGCGTGTCAATCGTGACCGTTGCGTGAATTTTGCGTGGCGATGCTGTGACGAGGGCGATGTGTCACACGAGATCGGGATTGACCACCGCGCGCAGCACCGTCTGGGCTTCGTCTTCGCGCATGCGGCGGCACAGCCACCACACGCCGGCTTTCTTCACGCTCCAGTCCATCTCCGTGCCTGCGATGAGCAAGCTGGCAAGACGGCCCAGCCACGGCTGATGGCCGACCAGCAGCAGGTTCGTATTCGAGGGCCAGTCCAACGCGTCAAGGATCGCACTGACATCGGCGCCGGGCGCAAGCGCGGTCAGCGTCTGGAAATGCTCGGTGAGGGCGCGCGCGGTCTGTTGCGTGCGCACGGCAGGGCTGGCGAGCACGAGTGTGCCGTCCGGCAAGCGGGGGCGCAGCCAGTTGGCCATCTTCTCGGCTTGCTTGTGACCGCGCTTGGTGAGTTCTCTCTGCAGATCGGTATTGCGCTGGATGCGCAGCGATGCGGCCACGTCTTCGGCTTCAGCGTGGCGCCACAGGATGAGGTTCATGGAGAAGTGAGCGGCATTGCCTGGATGCGGATGCTGTCTTTATAGCATTGTCAGATGACATCACGAGCTGCACCGAACCGCGCCAAAACAAAAACGGCCTACGTGGTCAACGTAAGCCGTTTGTGTTTGCTGCTCAATTCTGGTCGGGGCGGCAGGATTTGAACCCGCGGTCTTCCGGTCCCAAACCGGACGCGTTACCAGACTACGCTACGCCCCGAAGACTGCGATTGTACCGCTTTCGCAACACGCCGGTCAAATCAGAGTTCGGACAATCATGCCGAGCGCCACGGCGCCCGCAAATGCAGCGAATCCTTGCTGCAGCGCAGGCCCCGCCAAACGCCGCGCAAAGCGCCGGCCCACCAGCATGCCCGTCAACGCGCCGGCGGCAAACGGCAGCGCGATATGCCAATCGACATGCCCTCCAATGGCCGAGGCGACCACACCGCCCGTCGACACCAGCGCAATGACCGCCAACGAGGTGGCGACGATGGTTTGCATCGGCAGATCGGTCGCGCGGCGCAATGCGGGCACGATGACAAAGCCGCCGCCCACACCAAGCAATCCCGACAGGAAGCCTGCGCCCACGCCCGACGCGGCCAATGCACGCGCGCACGGCAGCGTCCAGACCAGCTTGGCCGTGGTGGTGTCGAGGTGACAAGGTGGTGCGGATCGTCTTGGCTGAGGTTCGGTCAATGGTGCCGCGCGCGCTTGCCGAAACATGCGCAGCGCCACGTAGGCGAGCACCACAGCAAACAGCAGCGTGAGCGGCGTGTTCGGCACGCGGTGCGCAACCCAGATGCCGAACGGCGAGATCACCACGCCGCATAGCGCCATCAGCCCAGCGGCCTTGTAGCGAACCTTGCCTTCCCGCAAGCCGAGCATCGCGCCCAGCCCGGCGGACAGTCCCACCGCCAGCAGTGCAATCGGCGCAGCCTGCTGCACCGACAGGTGCAATCCGAAGATCAGCAGCGGCACCGCGACAATGGCCCCGCCCGCGCCCGTCAGCGCCAGGATGAGCCCCACCACAGAGCCCAGCCCCGCGCTGATGATCCAGCCCGCTTCGATCGGCGACATGATCACTGTCCCGCCATCTTCTTCAAGACCTTGCCGCAGTACAGCTCGGAGAGTGTCTGCATGATCTGGATGACCTCGAAGCTGGCGAGCCGGTAGTAGATGTATTTGCCTTCGCGCCGCGTGGTGACAAGGCCCTCGTCACGCAGCACGCCCAACTGCTGCGACAGGCTGGGCTGACGCAGGCCGACCAGTGCCTCCAGCTCACCGACATTGCGCTCGCCTTGCGTGAGTTGGCAGAGCAGCAGCAGACGGTCTTCGTGGGCCATGGCCTTGAGCACGGCGCACGCCTGCGACGCCGAGGCGCGCAGCATGGAAATGGCCGCCTCGGGCAGCGGCACAACATCGGGACTGGCAGTGGAATGACTCATCGGGGCGCCGTCGAGGTTTCTGTTCGCGCTGTTTGCACTATTGGCAGACAGAATGTCAGGCGATATTCTATAAAAATATAGATTGTTCGGGAACGTTCACCATGCATGCCCAGATCGAATCCTTTTTCGACGCCGATACCTGCACCATGACCTACGTGGTGCACGCGGGCCCCGGCACGGCCTGCGCCGTGATCGACTCGGTACTCGACTACGACCCAAAATCGGGCCGCACGACGACCCGATCAGCCGACCGCGTTGCCGCGTTCATCGAAGCGCAGGACTTGCGCATCGAATGGCTGCTGGAGACGCACGCGCATGCCGATCACCTGTCGGCCGCGCCGTATCTGCGGGGGCGCTTCGGCGGGCGCATTGCCATCGGGGAGCGCATTCGCGTCGTGCAGGGTGTGTTCAAGCCGATCTTCAATCTCGAGCCCTCATTCCTGCTCGATGGCTCGCAGTTCGATCATTTGTTCGCGCCAGACGAGGTGTTCCATATCGGCAATCTGGAAGCCAAGGCGCTGGCCGTGCCGGGTCACACGCCGGCAGACATGGCGTATCAGGTGGGCGATGCAGTGTTTGTGGGCGACACTTTGTTCATGCCGGACGTGGGCACGGCGCGCTGCGATTTTCCGGGTGGAAATGCGGGCACGTTGTATCAGTCGATCCGCCGCCTGCTGGATTTGCCGCCGGACACGCGGCTCTACATGTGCCACGACTATCCGCCCGCCGGCCGCGAAGCCATCTGCCACACAACGGTGGCCGAGCAGCGCCGCGCCAACATCCATGTGCGCGATGGCGTGACCGAGGCTGAGTTCGTGCAGATGCGCACGAAGCGCGACGCCACGCTCGGCATGCCCACGCTGATGCTGCCAGCCATCCAGGTGAACATTCGCGCGGGCATGTTGCCCCCGGCCGAGCCGAATGGCGTGCAGTACCTCAAGATTCCGCTGAACGCGCTCTAACCGGTCAGGGCGCGAGCAGCGCGGCACGCGCGGCGCTCAAGACCTGGCGGCTGAATTCATCCAGCAGCGCCGATGCCGCCCGCGCATGCTGCCAATACAGCGGAACGTCCAACGGCGTATCCGGCACCAGCTCGACGAGCGAGCCGTCTTCAAGATGCTGCGCAATCAACGCATGCGGATGCAGCCCCCATCCCATGCCGGCCACGGCCGCAGTCACAAACGCCTGTGACGACGGCAACAGATGGCGCGGCATTTCCACATGCCGATGGCACAGGCGCCTTGCCCACGTTGCCTGCAGCGCATCTTTCGTGTTGAACACGAGGCAGGGCGCCTTCGCCAACGTACCTGCGCCGACGCCGTCTGCGAAATGTTCGCGCACGAAAGCCGGGCTGGCCGCAGCCAGATAACGCATGGCTCCGAGTGGGCGGCTGTTGCAGCCTGTGGTCGGCCGCGCCGTGGCCGTAACGGCAGCCAGCACGGCGCCGCTGCGCAGCCATTCGCTGGTGTGATCCTGGTCGTCAACCGCCACCTCCATCAACACCGGATGTGCTGCTGCGAACGTGGCGATTGTCGGCGCGAGCCAGGTCGCCAGGCTGTCAGCGTTCACGGCAATCGGCAGCGCAACGCGGGCGACACCTTCTGGTGCCAGCGTCGGCAACGCGCCTTGCAGTTCCTGTTCGAGCAGTCGAACGCGATCTACGTGCTGGCACAGCCGCCGGCCGGTGTCAGTCGGGCGGCACGGCTGATCACGCACCACGAGCGCGCAGCCAACGCGTTCTTCCAGCAACCGAATCCGTTGCGAAATGGCCGATGGCGTGACATTGAGTGCGCGGGCAGCCCGCTCGAAGCTGCCTTCTCGGATGACGGCAGCCAAGGCCGCCAAAGCGGAATAGTCGAGCACAAAGATTAGTAAAACTGAATCGGATGAAGGAAAGATAGTTTGTCTTCATCAAGCCGGACCGGCAAGCTGCGGGCATGACGACCTCGATTGCGACTTCCTCTTCCGTGTTCCTGCAGGGCTTGGCCGTGAGCCTGGGGCTGATCGTGGCCATTGGCGCGCAAAACGCGTTCGTGCTGCGTCAAGGCCTGCGCCGTGAGCATGTGGGCAGCGTGGTGCTGTTCTGTGCGATGGCGGATGCGCTGCTGGTCCTGGCGGGTGTGCTTGGCATGGCGCACGCATTGGGCGAACGGCCCAATCTCGCGCGCATTCTTGCGTTGGCGGGTGCCGCATTCCTGCTGCTGTACGGGTTGCAGGCACTGCGGCGCGCACGGCATTCCAGCCGGTTACGGGCCGCCGCAGATGGCGATGGTCTCACTCGAGGCGCGGCGTTGGCACAGGCGGCGGCTTTTACGTTGCTCAATCCGCACGTCTATCTGGATACGGTGTTGCTCGTGGGCAGCATTGGCGCTCAGCAGGCCGCGGCATTGCGTGGCTGGTTTGTGGCGGGTGCAGGTTCGGCCAGCCTGTTCTGGTTCGTCACGCTGGGGTTTGGTGCGCGTTGGCTCGCGCCCTGGTTTGCCCGGCCGAGAGCATGGCAGGTGCTGGACGGGTTGATTGGCGTGACGATGCTGATGCTGTCTGCCTTGCTGCTGCGTCATGCGCTGGGCGGGTTTTGAGTCGATTCGATTCCGTTACCGTAACGCCGCCGCCGTCTGCATGCCCTTGCGCACGCGGAGCACACCCAGCGATTTCAACAGCGCATGGCCCTGCAGGGTCACGCGCGGTGCGGTCACGCCCGGGCTTGGGCGTTCCAGCGTAAGGAGTTGCAGTGCCAGCAGCGTTTCAACGTCCACCGTATCCAGATCGCGCGGCTGCGAGTCGCCACATACCAAAACCAACGTCGCGATTTCATGGGGGCTCAGCATCGTTGTCTCCAGCTTGATTGGTATGGGGCGGCGCCCGTTTTGTCGCGCGGATGGCGTTTGTACAAAGGCGTGTGCAAGCGCTACTGCATGGCCTGCATCGGAAGGTGCCCACAGCCGATCTGCGGAGTGCTGTCAGACAATCTGAAGTGCGTTTCCTTTGGCTCTGACGCCGGCATTTTCAGCGTCGGGCGCGGGGGAGGACGCAATTGCCATTCCTGAGGCCGCGATGCGGCGCCCCCGAACACGTATGGGTTCCGCTGCCCATGGTGCATGCAGCACGACACGGGGGTGAGGAGTCGAGATGACGACCTGGTCGGGAAGCTGGCGACGGCAAGCGGGCTTGGCCGCACGCCGTGATGACCCATGCCGACACGTTCGAGCGCGTCTCGGAATGGTCGCGCGCCTCAGCCGCGCTTTCTTGCCGGGCGCGCCGGAGGTTCTGCAGCGGGCTGCTTGAGCGGTCGCATGTTCATCTTGTCGAAGACGCGGCGGGCGCGTTCGGCGCAGTCTTCACCGTCAGCCTCGTGGTCGACTTCGCGAATGAGCGCCAGCAAGTCGCGCTTGTTTTGCGCCAGGTGCTGCTCAAGCACATCAATTTCCGCCACTTTGCGGCGTAGGGCCAGCAGCAGTTCTTCGCGTGGCCACGCGCCTTGGTGTCCGGGCAGCAGGGCGCGAATTTCTTCCAGCGAGAACCCCGCGCTTTGCGCGCGCAGGATGATCTCCAGCCGCGTCACCGATTCCGGCGCGTATTCCCGATACCCATTGGATTGCCGCTCAGCCGGCTGCAACAGGCCGCTGGCTTCATAAAACCGGATGCGGGAGGCGGCCACGCCGCTCAGGCGGGCCAATTCACCAATCTTCATGTGCGTGCTCCGCAGGCTTGACATTCAAGTTGACTTTAAGCTTAGGGTTCAGGTGTCGTCAAACGTCGAATCCCGATAGGGGATGCCACCCATGAAGCTCTTCACGCCCCTCGTTCTGCCCAACGGCGCGGTGATTCCCAATCGCCTGGCCAAAGCCGCCATGGAAGAAAACATGGCCGATGCCGATCACGCGCCTTCCGACGCGCTGCTGCGCCTGTATGAAGCGTGGGCCGCAGGCGGCGCCGGCTTGATCCTGACCGGCAACGTGATGGTCGACCACCGCGCCATGACCGGCCCCAACGGTGTCGTGCTGGAAGACGGCGCGCATCTGGAGCGCTTCCGCCGCTGGGCGCAGGTCGCGCGGGCGCATGGCGCGCATGCGTGGGTCCAGATCAACCATCCGGGGCGCCAGATGCCGGCATCGCTCGGGCAACCGACGCTGGCGCCGTCGGCGGTTCCCCTCGCGCTTGGCGCGCTGTCCAAGCAGTTCCCGGTACCGCGTGAGATGACTGAGGCGGATATCCGCGAAGTCCAGCAGCGCTTCACGCGCAGCGCGCAACTGGCCGAGCAGAGCGGCTTCACCGGTGTGCAGATCCACGCAGCCCATGGCTACCTGCTGAGCCAGTTCCTTTCACCTATTTCGAACCTCCGGCAGGACCAGTGGGGCGGTCCGATCGAGAACCGCGCGCGCCTGCTGCTCGATATTGTGCGCAGCGTGCGCGCCGCTGTGTCGCCGCAGTTTGTGGTGGCGGTCAAGCTGAACTCCGCCGATTTCCAGCGCGGCGGCTTCAGCCCGGACGATGCAAAGCAGGTGGTCGAGTTGCTCAATCCGCTGGGTGTCGATCTGGTGGAACTGTCCGGCGGCAGCTATGAAGTGCCCGCCATGCAAGGGCAGGCGCGCGACGGCCGCACGCTCGCCCGCGAAGCGTATTTCCTGGAATTTGCGCGCGACATTGCTGCCATTGCGCGCATGCCGCTGATGGTCACGGGCGGCATCCGGCGCCGGGCGGTGGCGGAGCAGGTGGTCGACAGCGGTGTCGATATGGTCGGCATTGCGACTGCGCTGTCCATCGACCCCAATCTGCCGCGCGACTGGGCGGGCGGCAAGAACAGTGCGCCGGTGCTGCAGCCGATTACCTGGAAGAACAAGGCGCTGGGCGCACTCGCCAACATGGCCGTCGTCAAGTTCCAGCTCAGCAGGTTGAGCAAGGGGCGCACGACGGCCCCTGGCGTGTCGCCCCTGCGAGCGCTGATCGAGCAGCAACTGGCCGCGGCATGTCAGTCGCGGCGCTATCGCCGGTGGGCGGCGCAACGTCAGGCGCGCTAGAGCGTATTTTCTGACCGGACCGGCGCAGCCTTACCGGTGCGCCGCGTCTCTTGTAGATTCATGTTTTGCCTTACCGATCGGAAAGCACGACATGAAACACGTCACTCTGCCCAACGGCGAACGCGTCCCTGCACTCGGCATGGGCACCTGGAACATGGGCGACGACCGCGCCACGCGCGCCGAAGAAATCGCCACGCTGCGCCTGGGCCTCGACCTGGGTTTGCGCCTGATCGACACCGCCGAGATGTACGGCGAAGGCCTCTCCGAATCTTTGATTGGCGAGGCCATTGCCGGGCGGCGCGATGAGGTCTTTCTCGTCAGCAAGGTCTATCCGCACAACGCCAGCCGGCGCGGTATCGCCGCGGCGTGCGAGCGCAGCCTGCGCCGCCTCGGCACCGACCGTCTCGATTTGTACCTGCTGCACTGGCGTGGCGATGTGCCGTTTGAAGAAACATTGGAAGGCCTGCAGGCCCTACAGCGTGAAGGCAAGATTCGCCAATACGGCGTGAGCAATCTCGACCTGTCCGACATGCAGGAATGGTGGGACACGCCCGGCGGCGATCAGATTGCTGTCAACCAGCTGCTCTACAACCTCAGCCGGCGCGGCATCGAATGGGATTTGTTGCCTTGGCTGCGCGAGCGCCGCGTGCCGGTGATGGCCTATTCGCCCATCGAGCAGGCGCGGCTCGTTCGGCATCCGAAGCTGGTGCACTTCGCGCAGGCGTGCGGCATGACGCCGGCACAGGTGGCGCTCGCGTGGCTGCTGGCACGCGACGGCATCATCGCGATTCCCAAGACCGGCCACCGTGACCGGTTGCGCGAGAACATCGGCGCGCTGTCGCACACGCTCACGGCTGAGCAGCTTGCAACACTGGACAGCATCTTCCCGCCGCCCAAAGGGCCGCGCGCGTTGGAGATGCTCTAAGCGTCCTAAGCGCGCTAAGTGCTCAGCGCGACTTCGCCAGGTAGCGCTCGTGGTCGACGTAGCCCATCAGGTAGACGCGGGCTTTCTCGCGGGTGTCTTTGGTGACGCGGTCGGCTGCCTTGCGCGCGCCGGATGAAGACATCGACGCGCTCAGGTGGTCGCGGAAACCGTCGTGCATGGTGCGCAGATCGCCCTCGCAGGCATCGAGTGCGGAGGCGACCACGGACTTCGTCTGCGTGGTGCCCGGCACGCCGCTATCGGCCTGGCGCTGCACGCACGCCATGTAGTTGGCGCGCAGCACCTGCCAGCCGTTGTCTGCGCTGGCGTCGGTGGTTGCCGCAGCGGCGGTGGGCGAATCAACGGGCTGCTGTTGCGGGTGCGATGCGCACGCACCGAGCAAGGCCAGCAGGACGAGAGACGGGCAGGTGAGGGCTTTTTTCATGGCATGGACTGTACTGCACGGCCTCGCTGCTTGCGCTACGCGAAGTCGACCTGAATGCACGTCGTAACATTTGGAAACGAAAAAGGGCCCTGACGCGACGCCCTTGGCTGAAACCGCCGCACGACCGATTTCGGAAGACCGTGCCCTTGCCCATTTCGTTACGCCGATGCATCGACCGCACGCAGGGCCGAGATTTAGTGCGCCACACCCCAACGACAAACCTCGGCGTGCGAGGCAAAAAGCTCGGGCAGTCGAGCAAAATGCCTCGTGGGCCGAGTTCTGAGCGTCAACCGCCGAGCAAATAGCTCGACACGCGGAGCAAATAGCTCGACACGCGGAGCAAATAGCTCGGCACGTGGAGCAAAAAGCTCGACACGCCGAGCAAAAAGCTCGACACGTGGAGCAAATAGCTCGGCACGCGGAGCAAAAAGCTCGACACGCCGAGCAAATAGCTCGGCACGCGGAGCTTCGACCTCGGCGAGCCGAGCTAGAAGCCACGCGAGTGCGGCTTGTTCAGCGCATCCAGGGCGCGTCTGCCGCCGTCGCGTGTTTGCCGTAGCGTGCAACCGCCTCACGCACCACGGCGCGCTCCAGTTCACCGTCGTCAGCCAACGCCTTCAGTGCGGCGATGGCGATGGACGCGCGGTCCACTTCGAAGAACTCGCGCAACGCCCGGCGCGAGTCGCTGCGGCCGAAGCCGTCGGTGCCGAGCGTGACGTAGCGGCGCGGCACGTGCGCACGGATCAGCTCCGGCACGGCGCGTACATAGTCAGTGGCCGCGACGACGGGGCCGCGCGATGCGCGCAAGACGGTTTCCACATACGAAGGCGCGGCTTCACCGCCCAGGCGGGCGACGCGCTCCGCAGCGATGGCCTCGCGGTGCAGCTCGGAAAAGCTCGTCACGCTCCAGGTGGCAGCGTCGATGTTCCAGTCGTCCTGGAGCATCTGCGCGGCGGCCATGACTTCGCCCAGGATGGCGCCGGAGCCCAGCAACTGCACGCGCGCGGTCGGCATGCTTTGCGGTGCCAGCGGATACATCCCTTTGAGAATGCCCTCGCGCAGGTCGCCGTCCGGCATCGACGGCTGCGCGTAGTTCTCGTTCGTCACCGTCAGGTAGTAGAACGTGTCCTCCTGGCGTTCCAGCATCGCGCGCATGCCTTCGTCGAGGATGACCGCCACCTCGTAGGCAAATGCCGGGTCCCACGCGCGGCAGTTGGGCACGGTGGATGCGGCAAGGTGACTTGATCCGTCCTGATGCTGCAGGCCTTCACCGCCGAGCGTTGTCTTGCCCGCCGTGGCGCCGATCAGGAAGCCGCGCGCACGCTGGTCCGCCGCTGCCCAGATGAGATCGCCGATGCGCTGGAAGCCGAACATCGAGTAGTAGATGTAGAACGGCAGCATCGGCAGATCGTGCGTGCTGTAGGCCGTGGCGGCGGCAATCCACGACGAGATGGCGCCGGCCTCCGAGATACCTTCCTCCAGGATCTGCCCGCGGGTGTCTTCGCGGTAATACAGCATCGAACCCAGATCTTCCGGTTCGTATTGCTGGCCTAGCGGCGAATAGATGCCCACCTGGCGGAACATGCTCGCCATGCCGAACGTGCGCGCCTCGTCCGCCACCACCGGCACCATGCGCGGGCCCAGCGTGTCGTCTTTCAGCAGGTTGCCGAACATCCGCACGATCGCCATCGTGGTCGACATCTCGCGGCCTTCGGCTTGCAGCGCGAATTGTCCCCAGGATGGCAACGCGGGCACGGTCAGCGCCTGCGTTGCCGCCTTCCGCCGTCTGGGCAGATAGCCTCCGAGGGCAGCCCGGCGCGCATGCAGGTATTGCATCTCGGGGCTGTCTGGCGCTGGCTTGTAAAACTTCAATTGCTCGACATCGGTGTCCGACAGCGGCAGGCGGAAGCGGTCGCGAAACGCCTTGAGCTGATCGACATCGAGCTTCTTCTGCTGGTGCGTCGTCATCCGACCTTGCCCAACGCTGCCCATGCCGAAGCCCTTCATCGTCTTGGCGAGGATCACCGTGGGCTGGCCGGTGTGCTGCAGCGCCTTTGCATAGGCGGCGTGGAGCTTGCGCACGTCGTGGCCGCCGCGGCGCAAGCGGTCGATGTCTTCGTTGCTGAAATGCGAGACGAGCGCGGCAAGCTCGGGGTTCTGGCCGAAGAAGCGCTCGCGGTTGTAGGCGCCGTCGTTGGCAGAAAACGTCTGGAACTGGCCGTCGACGGTCTGCGCAAATGCCCGCAGCAAGGCGCCCGAACGGTCGCGGGCGAAGAGGGCGTCCCAGTCCGAGCCCCACAGCACCTTGATGACGTTCCAGCCGGCTCCGGTGAACTGCGCTTCGAGTTCGTCCACGATGCGGCCGTTGCCGCGCACGGGGCCGTCGAGCCGCTGCAGGTTGCAGTTGATGACGAAGACGATGTTGTCGAGCCGCTCGCGCGCCGCCAGCGACAGCGAGCCGATCGATTCCGGCTCGTCCATTTCGCCGTCGCCAAAAAAACCCCACACCTTGCGCTCGGAGGTTTGCAGCAGGCCGCGGTTGTGCAGGTAGCGCATGAAGCGCGCCTGGTAGATCGCGTTGATCGGCCCGATGCCCATCGATCCGGTCGGGAACTGCCAAAACGCCGGCATCAACCACGGATGCGGATAGGAGCACAGCCCCGGGCCCGTGATTTCGCGCCGATAGTGTTCGAGATGCGCTTCATCCAGGAAGCCTTCGAGATACGCACGCGCGTAGACGCCGGGCGAAGAGTGCGGCTGGAAGTAGACGAGATCGCCGCCGTGCGCCGCGTTGTCTGCCCGGAAGAAATGATTGAAGCCGACTTCGAACAGATCGGCGGCCGATGCATAGCTGGCGATGTGGCCGCCCAGCTCGCCGTAGGCTTGGTTGGCGCGCACCACCATGGCGAGCGCGTTCCAACGCAGCGCGGCGGCCAGTCGCTCTTCGGTGTCGATGTCGCCGGGGTACGGCGGCTGCGCCTCAACGGGGATCGTGTTGACGTACGGCGTGATGCGGGCGAGGGCGGTGCCGACGCCCAGCTTGGAGGCGCGCTCCGCCAGGCGGTCGAACAGGAACTGCGCGCGCGCGGTGCCGGCATGCTGGACGACGGCCTCCAGCGCGTCGAGCCATTCCGCGGTTTCCACTGGATCGCTGTCTTCGGTGCGATGCACGAGGGAGCGCATCGACGCGGCTCCTGTCGATAAATCCGTCATGACGGGTCCTGCCTGAAGGAAGGATGGGAAGGCGGGCCGTGATCACGCGATGCACGCCCGCGCCCGGATGCGCCGCCGCGGCGGCGCCGCATCAACCGTTGCGGAAGATGAAGCTGTAAGCGTTGAGTGCCGGCACGCCGCCCAGGTGGGCGTAGAGCACGCGCGAGCCCTCAGGAAATTCACCGTTGCGCACCATGTCGATCATGCCGTGCATGGATTTCCCTTCGTACACCGGGTCGGTCAGCATGGCTTCCTGGCGTGCGCACAGGCGAATGGCTTCCAGCGTGCCCTCATTGGGCAGGCCGTATTCCGGGCCGCCGTAGCGCGTGTCGAGCACCACGTCTTTCTCGGTGATGTTGCGGCCAAGGTCGACAAGTTCGGCGGTGTGCTGCGCGATGCGGAGGATCTGCGCGCGCGTCTGTTCGGGCTTGGCCGAGGCGTCGATGCCGATCACCTTGTCGGCCCGGCCATCCGCCGCAAAGCCGACGACCATGCCGGCTTGCGTGCTGCCCGTGACGGAACACACCACGATGTAGTCGAACTTGAAGCCCAGCTCCGCTTCTTGCTGGCGTACTTCTTCGGCAAAGCCGACAAAGCCAAGGCCGCCGAGCGGGTGCTCGGAGCAGCCGGCCGGAATCGGGAACGGCTTGCCGCCGCGCTTGCGCACGTCTTCCATGGCCTGTTCCCAGCTGGGCCGGATGCCGATGTCGAAGCCTGCGGCATCGAGGCGCACGTCGGCGCCCATGATGCGCGACATCTCGATATTGCCGACGCGGTCATACACGGCGTCGGAGTAGTTCACCCAGTTTTCCTGCACTAGCACGCACTTGAGGCCCAAGTGTGCAGCGACGGCGGCCACCTGGCGCGTCTGGTTCGACTGAATGCCGCCAATGGACACCAGCGTGTCGTACCCGCCTTCCAGCGCTTCCGGGATCAGGTATTCGAGCTTGCGCGTCTTGTTGCCGCCGAAGGCCAGGCCGCTGTTGCAGTCTTCGCGCTTGGCAAACAGCTCCACCTTGCCACCCAGGTGCGCGCTCAATCGTTTCAGCGGCTGGATGGGCGTCGGGCCGAACGTCAGGGGATAACGGGGAAATCGCTGCAGGTTCATGAGGTGGCTCCTTCAGTGCCGCAAATGGCGGGATGTCGGAAACCAATGGTACGCAGAACGCTGCGAAATGAGGTTGCAAAGATCGTCTACTATCCAGAACGCAACGGGTTGTAGATCGGAATTGAAATCTATTTATTTCTTTGAAATGAAAAAGAGCGAAACAAAATTGCAGAAGAATTCTGACACGTCGACAGCTTCTGCGCGCCACGCCTTGGATCGTACCGATCGCGCGATTCTCCGGGCGCTCCAGCGCGATGCGTCCATCTCGAACGTGGCCCTGGCGGCCAAGGTGAACCTCAGCCCGCCGGCCTGCCTGCGCCGCGTGGAACGGCTCAAGGAGCTGGGGCTGATCAAGGGGATTGTTGCGCTGCTCGATCCACGTGCGCTGGATCTGGGGTCGCTGGTGATGATCGGCGTCGTGCTGGATCGCTCGACGCCGGAATCATTCACGGCATTTGAAAAGGCGGTGCAGAAGGTGCCCGGTTGCCTGGAATGCCACGTCGTCACGGGCGAATTCGATTACTTCATGCTCGTGCGCACGAAAGACAACGAAGGCTACAACCGGCTCCACGCCGAACAGCTGCTCTATCTGCCGGGCGTGCGGCAGATCCGGACGTTCATGGTGCTCAAGCAGGTGCTGTCGACGACGGAGCTGCCGGTGGCGTAGCCGGGCGCGGCGGAGGGCTAGCCCTTGCGCTGATCCATCAGTCGGTTCCACAGCATGCCGGCCCGGTTGCCGCTTCTGCAATACGCGAGGATGGGCTTGGGCAGCGTGTCGACCAGTGCGCCGAATGCCGCGACTTCTGCATCGCCAATGCCGTTCGGCTTGACCGGCAGGTAGCGCGCTTCCAGGCCCAGTTCGCGGGCGGCAGCGGCAATGTCTTCAAAGGCGGGCTGATCGATGCTTTCGCCATCCGGGCGGTTGCAGATCACCGAGCGGAAACCGGCATTGCGGATGGTCTTCAGATCGGCCGGTATGATCTGCGGCGAAGCAGTCAACCCGCTCGATGCCGTGGCGCGGCATTGCTCGATCGCGCGCTGGAAGCACGCAACGGCAAAGTCGACGTCCTGTTCGGTCGCGAAGCGGCCCAGGCTGATGCGCACGGTGCGGCCGGCGGCATCGGCATCCAGGCCGATGGCCGTCAGCACGTGCGATGGCGTGCCCGCTGCAGAGTTGCACGCCGATGTGGACGACACGGCAAGGTCGTCGCCCAGCATCATCGGCATGAAGCCGGGCGCGTTGACCGTCAGGCTGAGGGTGTGGGGAATGCGTCGAGCCACGTCGGCGTTCTGCACCACGTCGCCGAGGGCGAGCATCGCTGCCTTCAGCCGCTGGCTCAGCGCACCAATGCGAGCGGTTTCGTGCTCCAGTTCAACGGCCGCCAATTCGCACGCCACGCCCATGCCGACAATCTGATGTGTCGCCAGCGTGCCCGAGCGCAGACCACGCTCATGGCCGCCGCCGTGGATTTGCGGCGCAATGCGCGAGGCGATGTCGCGGCGGACATACAGCGCGCCGATCCCCTTGGGCCCATACACCTTGTGAGCGGACATCGAGAGCATGTCGATGCCGAGCGCGCGCACATCGATCGGCGTCTTGCCGAGTGCCTGTGCGGCGTCGACGTGGAACAGCGCGCCGGCTGCATGCACGATCTGCGCGATCGCGCCAACGTCGGTCAGCGTGCCCAGCTCGTTGTTCACCAGCATGAGCGAGACGAGCCCGGTGTCGGGCGTCATCCCAGCGGCCACGGCTTCAGGCGTAATTTCGCCGTCGCGTGTTGGCGAGAGATACGTCACCGAACAGCCACGCGCCGCCAGGTTCGCCATCGTGTCGAGAATGGCCTTGTGTTCGATGCGACTCGTGATGAGGTGGCGCTTGCTGGTGGCGGCGTCTGCGTAGCCCTTCAGCGCGAGGTTGTTGGATTCGGTGGCGCCCGACGTCCAGATGATCTCGTCGGCATCGGCGCCAATGAGGGCGGCAACTTGCTCGCGCGCTTGCTCGACCTTGTTCCGCGCAACGCGGCCGGTCGCATGCGAACTCGACGCCGGGTTGCCGAAGGCGCCTTCCATGCCCAGGCAGGCGGTCATGGCTGCAATCACGCGAGGGTCGGCCGGCGTGGTGGCTGCGTAGTCGAGGTAGTGGAGGGTGTTGCTGTCGCTCATTTTCGGTTCTGTGCTGCGGTGGAGGCAGGGAAAATGATACGGCGGACAGCCCAGAAAATTAATTCAAAGTTTCCTGGTAAATGCTCGATATGGCAGAAAATATTCCCTAGAATTCAGGCTTTATAGAAGAAAATTTCTCTACCGAAATGGACGCCATTGACCGCGAACTACTGAGGCTGCTGCAGGCCGATGCGACGCTGCCCATCGCCGAGCTTGCGCAGCGCGTGAACCTCTCGCAAACGCCGTGCTGGAAGCGGGTGCAGCGGCTCAAGGACACGGGCGTCATCCGCGCGCAAGTGGCGCTGTGCGACGCGCGCAAGCTGGGCGTCGGCACCACGGTGTTCGTGGCCGTGCGCACCGATCAACACACCGAGAAATGGGCGCAGCGTTTCACGCAGGTCGTACGCGATATGCCCGAGGTGGTGGAGGTCTACCGGATGAGCGGCGAGATGGACTATCTGCTGCGCGTTGCGGTGGCGGGCATCGAAGACTACGACCGCGTGTACAAGCACCTCATCAAGTCCGTGCCGCTGTCGGATGTGAGTTCATCGTTCTCGATGGAGCAGATCAAGTATTCGACGGCCTTGCCGGTGCGGGATGGGGGGCAGGGGGATTGAGGGTGCGCTGGTGGCGCAGGCCGTCGATGTCTCGCTTGGGTGGCGCGCCGAACAGGCGGCTGTATTCGCGGCTGAACTGCGACGGGCTTTCGTAGCCGACCTTGAATGCCGCGCTCGCTGCGTCCAGGTGTTCGTTCAACATCAGCCGCTTGGCCTCGTTCAAGCGCAGCCACTTCTGATACTGCAGCGGGCTCATTGAGGTGAGCTGGCGAAAGTGATGGTGGAACGTCGGCGCGCTCATCTGCACGCGCGCGGCGAGCGCTTCAATACGCAGCGGCAGCGTGAAGTTTTGCTTCAGCCATTCGATGGCCTTGGTGATGCGATAGCCCTGGCTGTCGACCGAGGCAATCTGCCGGAGCCGGCCGGCTTGATCGCTGGTCAGCAATCGGTAGTGGATCTCACGCTGGATCAACGGGGCGAGTGCCGGGATGGCGTCAGGCTCGTCCAGCAGCGCCAGCAGGCGCGTGAACGGGGCAAGGATGGTGGGCGTTGCCGTGCCGAGCCCCGCGCTCATCCCGACCGAGCGGTCGCGTGGCGGCGGCAGGCCTCCTTGCGCGATGAGTTCGGCCAGCATGCGCAAATCCAGCTTCAGGACCAGACCGAGGCAGGGCTGCTCGCAACTGGCCACTTTCACTTCCGATGCGGCCGGCAGATCCAACGACGTGATCAGGAAATGCGACGTGTCATACGGATACGCCTCCCCGCCGATCAGCATCTGCTTTGCGCCCTGAGACACGAGAACGATGCTCGGCTCGACCACGCAAAAAGAGGGCGGCGCCGGAGTTTCACGTCGAAAGAAAACGAGGTCGCCAATGGGCGTGGAGTAGTCGCCCGGCCCGGTCGTGTGCGCCGCGATGATACGGGACAGCACAGCGTGTGCCGCGTCGCGCTCTCGTTGCATGTCGTCGGTCAATGTCATGCGAATGAAACCTCCTTGGCGGACTTTACTGCGGGGGCAGCGTGCCGACCACAAAAACCGCGGCGGCTCATCGGATCAGGCAAGAAAACCAGCGGAATGCGCTATCGGTTCCTTGGGCGGCCTGAAGAGAATGCCCTATCCGTCAACGAACAATCCACGGAAGACACCATGCAGATTCATGCCTATGGCGCCCACGCCGGCGACAAACCTCTCGAACCGCTCCAGATCACGCGCCGCAGCCCCGGTGCGCACGACGTCCAGATCGACATTGCGTATTGCGGCATCTGCCATTCAGACTTGCACCAAGTGCGTGCGGAGTGGGCCGGCACGCAGTTTCCGTGTGTGCCTGGGCACGAGATCGTCGGCCGCGTTTCCGCTGTCGGCGCGCACGTGTCAGGTTTCGCGGTGGGTGACCTGGTTGGTGTCGGCTGTATTGTCGACAGCTGCCGGCACTGTGAAGAGTGCGAAGCCGGTCTGGAGAACTACTGCGACAGCATGGTCGGCACCTATAACGGACCGACGGCAGATGCACCGGGCTGGACGCTCGGCGGCTACTCGGAAAAGATCGTCGTGGATGAACGCTACGTGCTGCGCATTCGGCATCCGGAAGCGCAGCTAGCCGCCGTGGCACCGCTGCTGTGCGCGGGCATCACGACCTATTCGCCGTTACGCCACTGGAATGCCGGCCCTGGCAAGAAAGTCGGCGTGGTCGGTATCGGCGGTCTCGGCCACATGGGTATCAAGCTTGCGCACGCCATGGGCGCGCACGTGGTGGCGTTCACCACGTCCGAATCCAAACGCGAAGCCGCCAAGGCGTTGGGCGCCGATGAAGTCGTTGTGTCACGCAATGCCGACGAGATGGGCGCTCATGCCAAGAGCTTCGACTTCATCCTCAATACCGTGGCAGCACCGCATGACTTGGATGCGTTGCTCGCCCTCCTCAAGCGCGACGGCACGATGACGCTGGTCGGCGCGCCGGCCACGCCGCATCCGTCGCCCAACGTGTTCAATCTGATCATGAAGCGGCGCTCGCTTGCCGGCTCGCTGATCGGCGGCATTCCCGAGACGCAGGAGATGCTCGATTTCTGCGCGGAGCACGGCATCGTCTCCGACATCGAGTTGATCCGCGCAGACCAGATCAACGACGCCTACGAACGCATGCTCAAGGGCGACGTGAAGTACCGCTTCGTCATTGACAGCGCAACGCTGGCTGGTTGAGCGATCTGATCTGTCCTAACGGGAATGTAGGGCGAGTTGGATGGATGCCCACTGCCGCACCGGCGGTGCATCGTGCGCCGGTGCGGTTTCGCACGACAACCCGAACTGACGGGCAGCCTACGCTTTTTGTGAACGTGGCGCTCTTCAGTGCTCCCGCGTCCAGCGTTCAACAAGCTCTGCCGGAATCGCCTGAAACACCTCATCAAAGCGCCTACCGGTCAGCCGTTCGGCTTGCTCGAGCAGAAGCGCCACAGGGCTACTCGGCTCATGCGCCTCAAACCAAATTCGGGCGGTGCGAATGGAGGCGAGGGCAGTATTACGGTCCATGACGGGCTCAGGTGGGTTGCTATCAAGCGGCGTTACTACCGGGCCCTCGGTGGTGGTGCCCATCAAGCCTTGTGAGGCGGCCGGCGAGCGTTCCGAGACCGGAAGTGCAATCACAGTAGGTGCTGCCGGTGGCGACGCGCCAGTCACCGTATCCAGCAGTCGCAACAAGGTGCCCAGGTCAGGGTAGTCGTCCGGAAGGTGATGTCGCGCCCAAGAGTCGATCGATGACGCAAAGGCTTGCGCCTCGTCCAGCGCGGACAGTACTGCGTCGTTTTGTTTGCGCAGTTCGTGGAGCTGGTGCCGCACTGACTCCGGCGCCACGGCGTCTGCCGCGCGTGGAGTGCTCAATGATCGCTCGACGTCGCGCACTCGCAGGCGCAGCGCGCCGTTGGTTGAGATCGCCAGGTCCCGCACGTCTTGCATCAGCCCTTGCGGATCGGCCAAGGCGGCCAGTGCGTTAGCACGCACGGCCGGGTCCGCTTCACCGTCCACCACCACTTGCGGGTATATGGTCTCCGGCCATGTCTCAAGCAATCGACACAGAATGGCCAGCCCGTCCCGCAAGCCAATTGCCTGGTCCAACCGGACCCGGCTCCGCACTAGCAACACGAGGATACGAATATCCCGCGTGCGCAGCAGCAAGCGACGGCAGTCCCGCTCGACTTCCGTCCAGTTGATTGCCTCGGGAGGGCTGACAAAATCGCCATACTGAGCATCTTGCTTAGGCGTGACTTGGCTTTGCAGAAGAACGAACTCGGGGTCGTATTCCAGATCGTTGCCGCACGGATGCGCTTCGGAGATTGGCTCCGACAGCTCGGGGAAGATCAGGACGGGGAGCGCGGGCGGCGCGTCTTTGGTTTTCTTGCTGAAGAACATGTGAGGGATACGTGGCAGCTACTTCGGATGGGCGGAGGATCGTCGATGGAGCAACTCATTGCGTCGCGTACTGCTCAGGTTCGAACACCATGCCCGTAATGGCACGGCTGGGGTCCGGCTCGCCCAGCCAGGTCGACCAGCCCAGGTGTTCTGATGAACCAAGCACGGCCGGCGGAGCAGCGTCGGGCATCACCTGCAACTCAACTTCCCATACGAACTCGTAGCCAACGAACGAGCGCACCCATTCAATCAGCACCGGCAGGTCCCGTCCATTGGGCGTGAAGTTCAGATACTGCTGCAGGCTCAACGGGCCAATGACCAGCCGGAATTTGTGCTGCCGATCTGGCACCATCGCGCCCAACATGGCGCCTTGCCCCATCATGCTGGACGCTCCCGGATGTCCCAACTGAGAAAGCTCATCGGGGTCAACAGCAATCCAGTGCAACACGAACTCCTCAAGGCGCACCGGCACGCCAAAGAAGTGGGCCAGCGTCGCGGCAATGCCGTCCGGGCAGCGCGATTCGCGCACGTGGTGAGCGCTGGCGGCCAACCGCGCATGCGGTGGCAACGGGCTTCCTGCAATTTCGTCTGTGTCGCACCCGCCCAGCCACCCGACATAGCGCGAGAACACTTCGGCATCTGGGCGATCCAGCCCCGCCGTTGATTGTGAATGCGCCCACGCTTGATAGAACTGCGTCAGTGCCCGGTGATGGAACAGGTCCAGGAAATCTGCCGTAGTGCTGTCGCGATGTGCCTCCGTGCGCTCCCGGACGATTTCTGTGAAGTGAAGCGGCAAGGCGCCATTCGGCCCCAGCATGCCAAGACCGAACAACTGAATCTTGAGCTTTCCCTGCACGTGCTGAAGCTGTGCGATCTCGCGTGGCGCAAATGTCAGGGAAGCCAGTTGCCCAATCCGGAAATGCTCGTCCTGCGGCCGACTTGCATGACCAATCGGCGGCAAGTCGGGGCGATGCGCTGCCAGTTGCCGTAACAAGCCCATGAAGCTCAGTCGCCACGGCGCGTGTTCCGCAGTTGGCATCGCCTCCGCAGCGTACGAATTAGTCGCCGGCGGTGTGTCGTCGTCAAAGCCTCGATACATGGCTACACCGTACTCCGCGTGCCCATTCGCACTGGCCAACGATGCACGCGCCCGCGCTGAATTGACGTCAACTCAGTTTGTGTGAACGAATTCACAGACACATGCCGCGCCAGAAAATGCTCCAGTACGACGCCAAAGAGGTAAGGGCTGATGCCCGAGAATCCGGCTTCGTCCACGGACAACTGACATTGGACTCCCCGGCCGTAGATGATGGGGCCGTTGCCCGGCAATCGTCGTGTTACAGGCCGGACCTGTGTGCCGATCAAACTCGCGATTTGGCGTTGTTGGATCGCGTTGTCACTGGCGACAAAGAGGCGCAGCATGTCACGCAGGCCTTGGCCGCCTTCGCGGTGGCCGAGATCGGTCAGTGACAGGTAGTTGAACCCCAATTGGCGGATCAGTCGCCAGGCCATTTCGCCTTCTGCGAAGGGGGCGCGTGGCGCGGAAAGTGGGCGGATCAGGCCGACGCTTGCCACCGGTGCGGAGTCAGGCGCGCGCAGATCATCACGGCCGTTTCTCGGAATCAGGCTGGGTAGGTCACGATTGGTGACCAACGCCTCAACGGACAGGTGCCGAAGCGAGTCCGGGTAGGGTGCCTCGTTCTGGTCAACCAAAGAAAGGAACACTTCGGTGCCAACATACGCGGTACGCGTTCCGTACTTGCGAGCCTGATCCGAAGCAAGCCGGCGCTCTCTACGAACGGAGAAGTACCGGCCATGGTTATCTTCGTCGCCATTCAACGTGGCGAAGAGCGGACGAAAATCCACCGTTTCGCTGTGCTCGGCTTTCTGCCCGTAGATTTTCTGGACCGAGTAGATCTCAAAGTCCAGAGGCAAGGTTCGGTCCGGTACCATGTGGAACTCCGACCGCCCTGGTTGGATTTCGATGCGGTCAGTCCGCTTCGGGAACAGGTTCACAATCGGTGTGCAGTACAGTGAAAAATGGCTTGCGTCCACATGTGCAGCCAATTGGTCCGGAGATTTTGACAACAGCACGACGATCTCTGCCTCGCTGCCGTCGATTCTGGAAAGACCGGGCGCTAGGCCATTCAGCGCGAAGAAGTAAAAACGCTGCGGGCAGGAAAAGTACTCGTGCACGAGGTTGTGGCCGTGGAATTTGTTCCAGGCGAGGGGCAGCGCGCTTTCGGTGGGGGCGAACCCTACCAGGGATACGGCGTTCTGATGAATCGCCGAAGGCCGATTGCCCATCGCGCCCGGCTGTCCAATCAGTGAGGCAGCGCCGGCGCTGTGGATAAGTTCGAAGAGATGACTTGCGATCTGCTCATCGCCACGCAGATAGACGGCGAGGGACCCGACTGGAGGGAGCTGCCCAAAGGTGATGTCGCGCTTGATGCGTAAGCGCAACCTCAGTGCACCCTGTACGGTGATGTGGGCCGGTACATAGCGTTCCAGACCAGGGATGTCAGGCGGAATACCCGTCAGTCGTGCCTCTGCAATTTCAAACGGCCAGAGCTGTACGTCTTGGGTGGTCCGGAACTCGCAGGCGGTTGTCTCGCCATCGGGAATGCTCGCTTTCAGTGTTGTGCCCCGCGGCACAATGACTCCTCTGGCGAAGTCGCCTTGTTTTTCGCTTGGATGAAACTGGGCCACGGCCATCGCAGGCGTGGGCGTTACGTAGTTGGGATAGACCACCTCCAGCAACCGCTGCGTAAAGCGCGGGAACTCCGCATCCAGCTTGATCTGTGTACGCGCGGACAGAAAGCAAAATGCTTCGATGAGCCGCTCGACATAGGGGTCGGCCACTTCGTGCCCATGCATGCCAAGTCGTTTTGCGACCTTGGGATGATGGCTCGCGAATTCACCAGCCAGCTCGCGCATGTAGACCAGTTCGCGGTTGTAGTATTCGAGCAGTTGAGGATCCATCGGTCAGCTCGCGTGAATGCATTTAACGGAAATGCGGCTGGATTCCAAATCGAGGGAGCTTTGCGCGGTGAATGCCATCGGATACGGGTCCATGTGTATCAGCCCGCTGATCTCGAACAGCAGCACGTTGTAGCGGTGTGGCGCGTCTTCCTTTTCCAGCGGGGCAACGACCAAGCTGCTGGGAATCAACCTGGGTTCGAAGTCGAGAATGGCGCGCCGGATGATGTCGACAATGTCGCTCCACTTGTGCTCGGAGAGATACGTACCCGCCACGGCAGGAACACCGTAGTTGATGATGGAGCTTGCCGCGGCGGCGTATCGGTCGCGGTCGATCTCGTCTTCACGGTTGGTTGTATTCAGCAGGAACGTCAAGTCACGCTGGATGATGGCCCGCATCTGCGAGCGCGTCACCGCATACTCAGATGGGCTCTCCGTGTGCCGCTGCGGTGCGTCATCACGCAGCCGATCGAACAGCGTCGGCAACAGCTGCGTGTTGGGGCGCCTGGGTGTGCGGTACTCACTCATGCGCGTCGCCTATGACCAGGGTAGACACGTCCAGCAGGCCGACATCGCCGGCACTCGTCATCCACGTTTTCTGGCCACGCGCGACGATGCCGGTCTGGCCAACCTCCGACCATTGAGTCTCTCGCGCCAACTGGAGCGCATCGCTACCGCGCTCGGAGCCCGGATAGCGCACCGGCGTAAAGCCACGGCGCACCGTGCCACCTGCCAACGTCACTGTGACGGAGCGCCAAACCAAATCCAGCAAATCAACCACCGGCCCCATCGCTAGCTTATGCAGTTGAGAAAATGGCAGCCAGGCATACCGGCCACCGGAGACGATCTCACAGGTTGGGCCGAAGCGCGTGTCACTGTCCGTGATCCAGGCAAACGGCGACCCGTCGAGCGCACCGCGCCTGTCCGGTACTTCAGATAGCGCTTGCTGTCTGTAGTGATCTGCGCCGTCCGTGTCACCCGCCTCGGCGAGCGTCAGTGCATTGCGCAGCGGCGTCATCCAGTCCGGCGATGGCAACAACGCCCCCGGCTCACGCGCGCCTTTGATGACATCGGCCCGAAACACCTCGGCCCGAATCAAGTCCCGGTAAACATGCGCCGTCTGCGCAAAGTCCGGCATCAACTGTGTTGCCACCTGCAATTGCTTGAGTGCACGCGGCCAATCTCCCATCACGCACAGCCATTGGAATAGCTGCCAACGCTCCGCAAACGCGCCAGGCTGCTGACGCACGCGCACCTCCGCATTCTGCTGCGCCTGGGCAACCGAACCACAGTGCTGCAAAGCCGCAGCCAGACAGGATTTCGAGGCAGGCTCCAAGAGTGGGGTATCAGTTGTCATGGGAATTCGGCTCCTGTGGTTGTGCCGGGGCAGGGTGATAGGCGCTGTCCATCGACACGAGGTGATGCTCGCGCTTGGTGAGCGCAGGCGTGATGCCACGCCGCTCGGGTATTGGAAGATCGCCCGCAAAGAGGTGCAGCACGTCCGGCATGGCGGGCGCCGCAAACAGGGGGGCGGCGAGGGAGTCGGGTCCGCTGATCAGGCTTTCGATTCGTGCGGGGCCTGCCAGTAGATCCAACAGACTCGCGTCTTTGGCGGAGGCGCCTGCTGCCATCGGGTCGTCCGTGTGACCAGCAGGCTGCACAAGCTCGCCTCTAGTCGAGGCCAGATGCCAGTTGGCCTTTGCCAGCCCGGGGTTGCGCAGCACGGCGGCGGCTTCACGGCTGAGTAACGCCAGAACATCAGTGGATTCAGCCGCCGCATCGGGCAGAGCGGGGAATGGCGCAGCGCTATTGGCGCGCAGGATCGAGAACAGGTCATCCGCACCGGCCCCGCCGAGGGGAGCCTCACTCGCTGGCACTAGGTCGTCAAAGATCCCACCCGTTGAAAGATGGTGTTGCTGGTTGCTCATGATGTCCGCGCCCACTTCTTCTCAGCAAAACGGCGCCGATCATAGATGCAAACCACCGAATGAAGGAATACACCACTACAAACATGATCTTCTGATTTTGAAAATCAGAATTAAATGGAGTTGGTGGTGTGACGTGGTGTTTGTCTTGTATCCAATTGGTTGTCATGAATATTCCTGGTTTAGTCAATGGAATCGGTGCTTATATCTGTAAATGCTTGTGCAATTGGTGTCGATGGGGTGGCTATTAGTAAAATTCTTCCGAGTGTTTCGTATTGATGCGGTTCCCGATTTAACCGGATATGCCGTGAATCATTGATTGTAAATTGTTGTGTCTATTTTTAGAGGATTCATTCGATTGCTTTGTTTTCATTGCGTCCAATAACCTAAATAAAGGGAGTGATTTTCTCGGCTGCATTGATATGCGGGCGGGACTTATAAATAAGAAAACATGGACATTTCACGTCAAGCCTTGTTTGGTCGGTTGAATCCGACGCTTTTCAAGGCGATTGAGAGCGCTACCGCTTTCTGCAAGCTGCGCGGCAACCCGTATGTCGAACTCGTGCACTGGCTACATCAGTTACTGCAAGCCCCGGGCGGCGACATTCAGCGCGTGCTGCGTCACGCTGGCGCAGACCTCCTGGCACTGGAGTCCGATCTTGTGCGCGCCTTGTCAGCGCTGCCTGCCGGCGCCACGTCTATCAGCGATTTTTCCTTTCAGATCGAATCGGCTGTTGAACGCGCCTGGGTCTACGCCACCTTGGCGTTTGCAGACGACCGTGTGCGCGGTGCCTATCTGCTGACTGCGCTGCTCAAAACCCCCGAACTTCGTCGCACGGTGCTCGGCATCTCGCCCCAGTTTGGGAAAGTTCGGGCGGACGATCTGGTTGAGAGCGTTCCCGCCCTGGTTGCGCAGTCCACCGAAAGTACCGAAGCTGCCTACGTCGGCAGCGGCCTGGCACCCGCGGTCCCGGGCGAGGCAAGCAATGCAATGTCCCCCGGCGCTTCGGGCAAGAGCGCTCTGGCCCAGTACTGCCGGGACCTGACCGAAGACGCCCGCGCCGGCCGTCTCGATCCCGTCATCGGCCGCGAGCACGAAGTCCGTACCATGACGGACATTCTGCTGCGCCGCCGTCAGAACAATCCGCTGATTACCGGGGAGGCTGGCGTTGGAAAAACCGCCGTAGTAGAGGGCTTGGCCCAAGCCATCGCCTCCGGCGAAGTCCCGCCGAGCCTCGCTGGAGTGCGCCTGTTGAGTTTGGACGTTGGTGCACTGCTGGCTGGTGCCAGTATGAAGGGTGAGTTCGAGGCACGCCTCAAGGGTGTCCTGGAGGAATCCGCCAAATCTACCAAGCCCGTGATCCTGTTTGTGGACGAGGTGCACACCCTGGTTGGCGCAGGCGGCCAAGCCGGCACGGGCGACGCCGCCAACCTGCTCAAGCCCGCGCTCGCGCGGGGTGCGTTGCGCACGATTGGCGCCACCACGTGGAGCGAATACAAGCGCCATATCGAGAAGGACCCAGCGCTCACACGCCGCTTCCAGGTTCTGCAAGTCATGGAGCCGCAGGAAGCCAGCGCCGTCACCATGGTGCGCGGCCTAGTGCCGACCTTTGAAACGTACCACAAGGTGCTGATTCGCGACGAAGCCGTGCGCGCGGCCGTCAAGCTCTCACACCGCTACATCCCTTCGCGCCAGTTGCCGGACAAGGCCCTCAGTCTGCTGGACACGGCGTGTGCGCGTGTCGCACTGTCGTTGCATGCGTCGCCGGCCACCGTTGAGCTCCAGCGGCAACGGTTGGCGGGTGCCGAGGCCGAAGCTGCGCTGTTGACCAAGGAGGCCGCCTTCGGCAGGCAAGACAACCTCCGCATCGCCAGCGCGGAAAACTCGGTCCTCGAGATCAAGGCCGAACTTGCCCGGGCCGAAGCCCGCTGGCAGCAGGAAGCCGCACTGGCGGCCGGCGTGCTTGCACAACGTCAGGCCATTGCTGAATCTTCGGGCGCGGGCACGGAAGAGTCGATGCGCGCAGCGCTGATGGCGCTGGAATCCGAGCTGGCATCTGTGCAAGGCGAAACACCGCTGCTGCATACCGAGGTGGATGAGACCGTCGTCGCTGCCATCGTGGCGGATTGGACGGGCATCCCCGTCACGCGCATGGTGGCTGACGAAGTCGTGACGGTGATGGCGCTGCCGCAAACGCTAGCAGCTCGCGTGATCGGCCAGGACCACGCCCTCACGCAACTGGGCGAACGCATTCAGACCGCCCGCGCGCTACTGACCGACCCAAATAAGCCTGTGGGCGTGTTCCTGTTGGTCGGGCCCTCAGGTGTCGGCAAGACCGAAACTGCATTGGCGCTAGCCGATGCGCTCTACGGTGGGGAGCAGAACCTCATCACCATCAACCTCTCCGAATTCCAGGAGTCGCACACCGTCTCCACGCTCAAGGGGGCCCCGCCGGGCTATGTTGGCTACGGCGAGGGCGGTGTGCTGACGGAAGCCGTTCGCCGTCGCCCCTACAGCGTCGTACTGCTTGACGAGGTGGAGAAAGCTCACCTGGATGTGCACGAAGTCTTCTACCAGGTCTTCGACAAGGGCTACATGGAAGACGGGGAAGGGCGCCACATCGATTTCAAGAACACCATCCTGCTACTGACGAGCAATGCCGGGTCGGACCTGCTGGCCAGCCTCTGCGATGACCCCACGCTGATGCCCGAGCCCGCCGCGCTGCGCGATGCGTTGATGCCCGAGCTGCGCAAGGTGTTTCCGGCTGCGTTCCTGGGCCGCCTGGTGGTCGTGCCGTACCTGCCGCTCGCGGCAGAGAACCTTGGCCGCATCGTGCTTCTTCACCTCGATCGCGTGGTCACGCGCATGCGCGAGCAGCACGACATTGCGCTTACCTATAGCGACGCCGTGGTGTCCCACATCGTCGAGCGCTGCCCGGTGGGAGAGACCGGTGCGCGTCAGCTCATCAGCTTCATCGAGCAAATCATCCAGCCGCAGTTGGCCAAGCTCTGGCTCGGTGCGCTGGCCGAGAAGCGTCAACTACTGGCCATCGACATCCACCTGGGCGACAGCGCTGAACTGCTCTACCACCCCCAATACCTTCCCGGCCGTGCCACCACGCCGGCGATTCCCGCAGCCGAATCGGCCTGAGGCCGTGCGGCACCTCAACCCTTCCATGTAACTCACTGGGGAGATTCATGTCCGTTGTAAACAGTTCGCAGAAATTCATCGCACGCAACCGCGCGCCGCGTGTGCAGATCGAGTATGACGTCGAAGTCTATGGCTCGGAAAAGCGTGTCGAGTTGCCCTTCGTCATGGGCGTGCTGGCGGACCTCTCGGGCAAGCCCGCTGAGCCGCTGCCGCCTGTTGCCGACCGCAAGTTCCTCGAAATCGACATCGATAACTTCGATGAGCGCATGAAGGCCATGAAGCCGCGCGTGGCGTTTGCCGTGAACAACACGCTAACCGGTGAAGGCCAACTGATGGTCGACATGACTTTCGAGAGCATTGAGGACTTCTCGCCTGCCGCCGTGGCCCGCAAGGTCGATGCGCTCAAGCAGCTGCTCGAGGCTCGCACGCAACTGGCGAATCTGCAGACCTACATGGACGGCAAGTCGGGCGCCGAGTCGCTCATCAACCAAATGCTGCAAGACCCGGCCTTGCTGCAAGCGCTGACCAAGGCGCCGAAGCCCGAGGCAGCCCAAGCCCCTGCGGCCGCCGACTCTGCCGAGTCCTGAAACACGCGGTTTCGCACATTCCTGAATTCCACCTTTGAGCGAGCAAGCCATGGCCTCCGCACAACAACGTCAACAACAGATCGTCGCAACGGCTGATCAGTCGGACTTCGCGTCGCTGATCAACCGCGAGTTCTCCCCCAAGACCGATCAGGCCCGGGAGGCCGTCGATCTGGCCGTCCGCACCCTGGCCGAGCAGGCGCTCGCCAGCACCTTCACGATGAGCGACGATGCCTACAAGAGCATCGAGGCCATCATCGGCGCCATCGACAAGAAGCTCTCCGAGCAGATCAACCTGATCCTGCATCACGAAGATTTCCAGAAGCTGGAGTCCGCTTGGCGTGGCCTGCATCACCTCGTCTCGAACACCGAGACGGATGAGAAGCTGCGTATCCGCATGATGGACATCTCCAAGGCAGAACTGCGCCGCACGCTGCGCCGCTACAAGGGTGTGGGCTGGGATCAAAGCCCTTTCTTCAAGCGCATCTACGAAGAAGAGTACGGCCAGCTCGGCGGCGAACCGTATGGCTGCCTGGTGGCCGATTACTACTTCGATCACACACCGCCCGATGTGGAGTTGCTCGGATCGCTCGCCAAGATCTCGGCGGCGGCGCACGCGCCGTTCATTGCGGGTGCATCGCCTTCCGTGCTGCAGATGAATTCGTGGCAAGAGCTGGCCAACCCGCGCGATCTGTCCAAGATATTCCAGAACCTGGAGTACGCACCGTGGAACGCGTTGCGCAACTCGGAAGACGCACGTTACGTTGGTCTGGCCATGCCGCGCTTCCTGTCGCGCCTGCCGTATGGCATCAACACCAACCCCGTTGATGCCTTCGACTTTGAAGAAGACACGGACGGCGCCGACCACCGCAAGTACGTGTGGAGCAACGCGGCCTACGCGATGGCCGTCAACATCAATCGCTCGTTCAAGCAATACGGCTGGTGCACGCTGATTCGCGGCGTGGAGAGCGGTGGCGTGGTCGAAAACCTGCCGTGCCATACCTTCCCGACGGACGACGGCGGCATCGACATGAAGTGCCCTACCGAGATCGCCATCTCCGACCGCCGCGAAGCCGAGCTGTCGAAGAACGGTTTCATCTCGCTGGTGCATCGCAAGAACACCAACTACGCCGCCTTCATTGGTGCGCAGTCACTGCAAAAGCCGGCAGAGTACTACGACGCCGATGCCACGGCCAACGCCAACCTGTCCGCACGCCTGCCTTACCTGTTCGCCTGCTCGCGCTTCGCGCATTACCTGAAGTGCATCGTGCGCGACAAGATCGGCGCGTTCAAGGAGCGCGAAGACATGCAGCGCTGGCTGAACGAATGGATCATGAACTACGTGGATGCCGATCCGGCCAACTCCTCTCAAGACACCAAGGCACGCCGCCCACTGGCTGCCGCTGAAGTGGTGGTGGAAGAGCAGGAAGGCAACCCTGGCTTCTACAGCGCCAAGTTCTTCCTGCGTCCGCACTTCCAGCTCGAAGGCCTGACCGTCTCGCTGCGCCTGGTGGCACGCCTGCCGTCGGTTAAGGAAGCGGCTTAAGTACGAACCCATCCAATCGAATCCAAGACAGCACCCGGCGGACCTGTTACCGGCAGGTCCGTGGGGACTGTTTCGGCTTTTTGTTTGTAGTCCCTCTAATAACCAAGGAGCTTTGCAATGGCACAGGACATCTTCCTGAAGATCAATGGCATCGACGGTGAATCGCAAGACGCATCGCACAAGAACGAAGTGGAGGTGCTGAACTGGAGCTGGAAGATTGAGCAGCTCTCGACCATGCACTCGGGCAGTGGCGGCGGCGCTGGCAAGGCCACCGTGTCGGATCTGACCTTCGAGCATCACATCGACCGCGCTTCGCCCAACCTGATGAAGTACTGCCTGACCGGCAAGCATATCGATCAAGCCACGCTGGTGGTGCGTGAGGCTGGCGGTAACCCACTGGAGTTCCTGAAGATCACGATGAGCGATGTGATCGTGACACAGGTCGCCCCGGGCGGTTCGACGGACGACACGGTGCGCTCGCGCGAAATCGTGTCGCTGTCGTTTGCCAAGGTCAAGCAAGAGTATGTCGTGCAGAACGCCCAAGGTGGCAGCGGTGGCGCCGTGACGGCTGGTTACGACATCAAGGGCAATAAGGAAGCTTGATGACGGTTGCCCGTCCGACGCAAGTGATGGACGGGCAATGCTTCTTACTACTAAGGGGAGAGTTACAGAAGTGAAACGAATGACAATTCTGGCAGCAACCGTGCTGCCACTGTTGGTGCTGAATGCATGTGCGCCTGTTACCAAGTCACTGTACTCCGAGATCTCGCAAAAGGAATACAAGGACTACACGGAAAACGTGAGCCAAATTCTGGTTGCGAGCAATGGGTCGAAAGTCGTCGTTCTTGGCTCGGAATACCACTACATCATTGATACCCCACCTGGCCTGGTTGCGGTGTTGGACTCGCCGCTGCACCCAAAGGTGCAAGCTCAGATGGACCAGTTCAAGGTCACGCCGACCGCGGACATGACGGGCAGCTTTACGTTGGTTCTGCCGGGCAACGCCGGCAACGAAGACCAACAACGTGCACGGTCGCTTGGCTTCTCGAAAGGCGCCGATGGGCACATGACGCAGACGTTCCTGCTGAGCGGCAAGCGTTACAGCGCCAAGGGCTTTACGCTGCCTTCAGCGCTTGCCAAGAAGTTCAACCAGACGTACAGCGTGCAGATTCGCGAAGAGTTGCCTACGGGAGGCAAAGCTGCATTGGTGCTGCTCACACCTCTGGCCATCGCTGCCGACGGTGTGCTCAGTCTTCTTGCGGTTCCGCTGGTGCCGCTGGGTCTTGCCGGTCTCGCGACAGTATCAGCCATGAACTGATGGATGTAGGAGGCGCTGTGCGCCATACATATGTGGCGCACAGCCATCCAAGGTCTACATTCAACTCCCGCGCTTCAGAAACCGATGTTTCATGATTGCCTTCCAAGCATATCCACCGTGCACCTTTCAACACTAATTCGCAATCTGTTTTCCAATCACCTGACGCGCCCGCTTGTGATTGGGCTACTGGCTGGCTTTGTATCCAATGCCGAGGCATTTGAATGCCAACCTGTAGGCTCCGAAATGACGGGCACGTATCGCTTGACCGCTCCCCGTGAGGCCGCTTCGTTCATTTCTCTGAATGAGGATGGGAAATTCGAGTTTGCGCTGGCTTATGGGAGCGTTGATGCATATGCTCGCGGCTGCTGGAATCAGCAGGGGGATGTTGTCGATCTGACATCCAAGCGAAAGGTTCAGAACGTGTTTCTGATGAAGCACTGGGAAGATGGTAAACCCGTGGAACCTACCCGAGATGCCACACCGGATGACCATGGCTCAGGTGGTGATTGGACGTCTATTGGTTTGGTGCTTGGTGCTCAAGATGGGGAAATTTGGTTGGAATATGCAGACGGAGTTTTATTTCACAAAAAATCAAAGAATTTTACGGCTGAATTCGAGCGTAGGAACATGCCGCCGATTAGCCGTGTCGGTGTTTCGATAGATAAAGATTCGCCTCCGATATGGATCAATAATAACGATCCTGCACGTTATCAGTTTGTTATCACATCCGATGACGATGAAACACTTCGACCAAACGCATTTAGTCAAATGAAACTAAACGTCAGACGGCCGGATGCTCTACAGGTTGAGGATGGTAGCCTGAGAGGGCGGATATACCGGCGCGACTATTAATGATTCGGCATCGATAGTAAATGCAAGGCAGGCAATAACGCACTGTCGATCAGGTCACATTTTTCCGCCGTGCACGAATAACAATCCAAATCAAGCCGCTTTCCAATAAAAAACTCATTAGATGTGGGCCCGCCAATCGACTATCGGCTGGTGGCTGCTTGTGCAAACGGATGACGTTTCCACCGGATAGGTAGTGCGTCGTCACATTAGTCGCTGACGTTAGTTGTATGTGTTCCAGTTAATGTCCACTGCTCAAAAATTCTTCACAACAGTGATGCTGCCAGCAGTGGCACGTATTCAAATCAGTTCTGCACGTTAAGACAGGAGAACAAAGATGGGTTCGCGTCTAAGCACCCCAGGCTTGGGTGGTCACCGCACCGTCACGGTCAAGGGCTCGGGGCTTCCCGAAGTATTGGGGCAGCCGGCACTGACCGTCGTGCGTGTCACGGGTCGGGAAGGATTGTGCGACCTCTTCGAATACGACCTGGAACTCAAAACTGCAGACGATCGGAATGTCGTCTTTGGCCCCGGTGGCAACGTCGACAAAGAGGCGTTGGAAGGCCGCGAACTGACCATCGAAATCGAACTGGATGGTGTTGGGACTGGGTTGACTGGCGGTCTGGGCGCCGGTAAGCGAGAGATCACTGGTTTGGTGACGCGCATCGTCGGTCCGATTCCAGAAGGTCGCCATTTTGTCTACCGCTTCGTGCTCCGTCCTTGGCTCTGGCTCGCCACATTGACCAAGGACTACAAGATCTATCAGCAGAAGACCGTCATCGAGATTTTGGATGAGCTGCTAGCCGACTACAGCTTTCCAGCCGAGAAGCGGCTCAGCCTGGTTCAATATCCGACGCGCGAACTTCAAGTCCAGTATGGCGAGACGGATTTCGATTTCTTCCAGCGCTTGACCCAAGAGTGGGGCATCGGTTGGTTCTTTGAGCACAGTGATGGGCACCACCGGCTGGTTCTGACTGACGGCAATGGGGCCTTCCGCAGGTTCACGAGCGATGCGTATCACACCATCAAGTGGTATTCGAGCGCAGATCGCGTGGATGAGGAGCATATCTCCGACTTTACCGTTGTCGACCAACTGGTGACTGGCAAGTGGCGCACGAATGATTACGACTTCGTCAAACCACGCGCGGACTTAACCGTCAAGACACATCAGCCGCGGGAGACGGGGCACCGCGATCAGGAAGTCTACGAATGGCCGGGCGACCACGCTCAAGCTGCCACAGGCAACGACCCATGGCAAGACGGTCACATGGTCGCCCGCATTCGCATGGAGGAGCTGCGCCAGCATGGCCTGCGTGCCTATGGGCGAGGGAACTTGCGTGGTGTCGTACCCGGGTGCACCTTCACACTTGCGCGCTACCCCGAAGACAAAGCCAATTGCGAATATCTGATCTTTGCAACGACGCTCAGGCTTGAAGATGTGCCCGAAGAGGCGGGCCAGCGCCAGCAGTGGCGTTGCGAGGTTGAATTTGAGGTACAGCCGACCTCCGAGACGTTCCGCCCAAACAGGACGCAACCGAAACCACGCACCACAGGTCCACAGACGGCCACCGTGGTGGGGCCAGAAGCTCAGGAGCTTTGGACCGACGAGTACGCTCGCGTCAAAGTCCACATGCACTGGGACATGTACGGCCAACGCAACGAGAACAGCTCTTGCTGGGTGCGCGCCGCCTCGCCATGGCATGGGGATCAGTACGGTGCCATCCAGATTCCACGTGTCGGTCAGGAAGTCATTGTCGACTTTTTGCACGGGGATCCTGATCTTCCACTGATTGTTGGGCGCGTGCCCAACCAGCTCAACATGCCGCCATGGAACCTGCCCGGCCAGCAGGCGCTGTCGGGTTTCCGCTCCAAGGAAATCGGTGGCGGTCGCCACAACCACCTGGTGATGGACGACACGCAGGGACAGATACAGTCGCAATTGTCGTCGGACTATCTGCTGTCACAACTGAGCATTGGCCACATCACCCGTATCCCAGATTCGGGTGGTCGGAAGGACAAGCGCGGCGAGGGGGCGGAACTGCGTACCGATGGCCACATGGCGCTGCGTTCCGCCAAGGGCACGTTGCTCAGCACGGAGGGGCGCCAGAACGCCCGGGGTCATGCGCTGGACATGCGAGAGACCATCGCTCGCCTGAAGGAAGCGCTGAGTATTGCCGAGACCTTGCATGAAGCCTCTTCCAGCGTACAGGCCCAGGTTGACGAGCAGAAGGGCGTTGCGGATGCCATTCAAGTGCAGAACGATGCCATCAAGGGCTCAGGCGAAGCCCTGGGAGAACTGACATCTCCTCATGTCGTGGTGTCGAGTGCCGCCGGCATCGCCGCCACTGCGGAAGAAAGTACGCACCTGCACAGCAAGCAGCACACCTCACTGACGACGGGGAAGCATTTGTCCTTCAACGTGGGCAAGAGCTTCCTGGCAAGCGTCAAGGAGATGGTGTCGATCTGCGCTCACAAGCTTGGCATCAAGCTGTTTGCAAGCCGTGGCCCCGTGGACATCCAGGCGCAGAACGACTCCATGAATCTTCTCGCCAAACTCGGCATCAGCATCGTCAGCACCGAAGACAGCATTCGCATCATCGCCAAGAAGGAATTGCTGATTGGTGGGGGTGGCAGCCATACCCGATACAACGCCGGAGGCATTACCCATCTGACGGACGGGAAATATATCGCCCACGCAGCTACCCACGCATGGCCGACAGAGCAGAGCTTACCAATCGAGATGCCACTGACACCGAAGCCGATTTGTATCGAGTGCTTGCTCAACGCGATGAAAACAGGCAGCGCGCTCGCCGCTGTCTAATCCAGAAGGGAAGACATGTACTTTGCTGTTGATCCACTGAATGTGGTGGATGTCACCAACAAGCTGGTGAAACTCATTGCGTTGAATCCGGAGGCAAATTGGACTGCGGTAGTCGATAGTGCTTTCGACTATGGCCGTCGCAAGTGCGATTACCCTGGATCTCCAGAGGCTCTGTACGCCTGCGACGAGTTGGACGCCATGCAGGAGGTTTCGCCACTTCTTGTCCCGCTGATGACCGGGCAGCCCGCACTATTAGACGAACAACTCAGCGGTTTGGCGAAACACTGCTCAGGCCGACCAATGCTCAGTGTGGTGGCGTCACCCAAGAATGCCGAGGAGCTCAAACCAAACTGGCAGAAGTGCGCACGTGTCACCACTGACGACGGGCAGAAGTTGCTGCTGCGTTTTGCTGATACGCGAGTACTGCCGGTCTTGCCGGAAGTCCTACAACCAGCGTCGTGGGCCGCGTTGACACACGAGCTCAGCCAATGGTGGTACGTGGACCGCGCCGGAAATCTTGCGCACGTCCCTGTTGCTACCGCAGACACTGCGCCCAAGTTTCCACTCGTCATCGGGAAACGGGAGTTCAAAAAATTGCTGGAACAGGGCGAGCCGGATTCGGTCATCGACGCGATTTCCAGGCAGTTGGCGGAGATCCTGCCGTCCTCCAACAAGGCTGCATTTTTCGAGCGGATCAAGACCGTGTGCGAGTTTGCACGCGCACGCGAAATTGATGCGTTTCCAGACGTTGTCGCCTTGGGGATCTTCGATACCTTGAACGACCATCAAAGCTTGAGCAACCCGAAGCTACTCAACCTCGTGGCAGAGCGTGGGTGGACGCGAGGAGAGATGGCTGCGGCACTAACCAAGTTGTTCGATTAAGTGGCAAGAAGTGCTTGATGAGAGGGCAAGAGTGAAAAAAGTGACGACGTCTTGGACTCGACGAATTCACCGGCAACTGTTGCTATTGCTCGGGGCATTGGTGCTTGGATGCGCGATGACAGGGCCGGTGAGCGCAATGAGCATTGTTGGCTACAACTACACCGATGACGTTGTCGAGGCGTTTAGCGTAAACGGTTATCCCGGCCCCAATGTTTATCCGCACGGTGGTGGAGGAAAGTTCGTTTGCTGCATTTCGGTTCCGCAGGAGTGGAAGCCCGGGATGACGGTCACCGTGAAATGGACTGCCCACCGCAACGCAAATCCGATTCCTTGGAAGACAAGGGCTGTCGAAGTGCCGCGTTATACACCTGACGAAATCAGTCGATTTGCGGTGCACTTCTTTCCGGGCGATGAGGTCAAGGTACTAGTGACCACAAAGGGACCGGGTCATCCCGACTATCCATATCCCTCGCCGAAAATGAGGAGGCAGTAGTCATGGCAACAGTTTCGCCCAGCCTATCTTTTTCCCACCGGAGGTTCGAATTGATAAATGCGATGAACTCTCGGATTCGACACATCTACGCTCGTTGGCTTCTATTTCCAGTAATCCTTACAGGATGTGCGATGACAGGGCAGGTGAATGCAATGGATATTGTCGGATACAACTACACCGATGAAGTTGTCGAGGCGTTCAGCGTAAACGGCTATCCCGGCCCAAATATCTACCCACATGGAGGTGGGGGGGGATTCGTTTGTTGCATCTCGGTTCCTCGGGAGTGGAAACCGGGGATGACGGTCACCGTGAAATGGACCGATGACCGCAATGCAAATCCGATCCCTTGGAAGACAAGGGTTGTCGAAGTGCCGCGTTATACGTCTGACGACATCAGTCGATTTGCAGTGCACTTCTTCCCTGGCGATGAGGTCAAGGTACTTGTTACCACGAAGCGACCAGGTCACCCCGACTACCCGTATCCCTCGCCGAAGGTGCGGCCATGACAACAATTTCGCCCAGTCTTTTTCCAACTGGAGGTCTTCGTTCGCTGTCGCCGCGTGAAGCCATGCAGCGCGCGGCTGCCCTTGCTTGTACCTTACCGAAGGACAATGCTCCTGCATGTACGGGGCAAGTCAACGTCAGTATTTTTTTTGATGGCACTGGAAACAACCGTCTAGAAGACTACGAAGGTATAGCCGCTACTGAACAAGTTAAGGCAATGAAAGCCGGCGCTTCTCCCACGCTCTCAAAATCCTTTCCGGCAGAGCAACGCAAACACACCAACGTGGTTCGTCTCTTTCATGTCCATCGAGATGATCCTAGCGGCGGCTTCTATCGTCACTACATACCAGGCGTCGGGACGCCTTTTGCCGAGATCGGAGATGCTGGGGGTACGCGCGGAAGTGCCGCTGCTGCCGGTGGGGAAGCCCGCATCCTTTGGGGGTTCATGAAGCTCCTGAACTCCGTCCATGACTACGTTTGTGAAGGCGATCTGATCCCTGATGCGAAAGCCAAGCAGATCGTCAACAATCTATCGAGTACCTTCAGTCCAGGCTGGCAGCGTCGAAGTGCATTAAAGAGCTGGCAAGAGAAGCTTGAAGCCGCATTGCGTGGGAAAAAGCCTGAAGTCACGCAAATCAATCTGTCGGTTTTCGGGTTCTCACGTGGCGCGGCGGAGGCACGCACGTTCGCGAACTGGTTGTTCGAGGTATGTGAGCAGCAAGACGGCGGCTGGCTATTTGCCGGTATTCCGATTCGTTTCCATTTCCTCGGCATTCTCGACACGGTGGCCTCTGTCGGTGTCGCCGATGCGACTGGCAACGGTATCTCCGAAGGCCATCAGAGTTGGGCTGACCACACGATGGAAATTCACCCAGCCATCGAGCAGTGCGTTCACTACGTGGCGGGGCACGAGGTTCGTGCATGCTTTCCTTTGGATTCTGTACGGGTGCGAGATGCCTATCCTCCCAACGCTAAGGAGGTGATGTATCCCGGTGCTCACTCAGATGTGGGCGGCGGGTACGCACCAAATGCACTCGGTATCGCACCAACACCGAACAGCTTCATGAGCACGATTCCTGGCGCGGACATGTATCACGAGGCGCGCCAAGCAGGCGTGCCGTTGATGCACATAGACGAGTTGAGCGAGGGTGACCGCGCTGACCTGACGCCAGCACCGGAGGTCATTGCTGACTTCAACAACTACGTCCTTGCAAGCAAGATTGGTGATGGGCAGGTTGAAGACATGCATGCCCGGCACATGAGTCTCTATTTCAGCTATCGATTCAAGTACCGGCTGAACTACAAGGAGCGTCCGTGGTTTGTACGCGCGTCAGAGGAAGACAAGGCCTGCCTCACCAAGACATCCAGAACCATCATGGAGCGCATGAGCACGCTTTATGGTCATCCGCTCCCGGTCGACCCCAGCTATGACGCCAGAGTTGCATTGGCCAACAACGACGCTGCGATGAAGTCCGCTGGAATGGAAGGTCAGTACAAGAACAACGTGCCGTACCAGCAGCTTCGCAAGGTCATGGCATCCATTGATCCCGCCAAACTGTCGGCTCCTATAGAGCGGCTATTCGACGAGTACGTTCACGACTCGATGGCCGGTTTCATTGGCTTCGGCATGAATGAGTACAAAGTCAATGGCATGGGCATCATGAAATTCCGTAGGATTTTTGATAAGAACGGATAAATATATTGCGGCGTCGTAGGTGGCATTGCTATTGAGGCGCTAGGTTTGGATTAAAGCAGAGTGGAAGACGGTGAAAATAAAAGGCTGGATCTGTCAGGGAGATGCTGCGGCGTGCGGTGCGGTGGTTATTGACGGCATTCCCGAAAGCGATGCGCGCGGACGAAAAGTGAGCTACGTAGGTGCGCGCATGAGTTGCGACCATCGTTGCGTCATTGCTGAAGGACAGTCGACCATGAGCATGCGGGGCAAGATGCTCGTGCTCAATGGTCACAAGACAACGAAAGGGTGTCCGCTGACTTCGCAGTTGAATCATCAGACTGGGCATGGCGATGTGTCGGAAGCGCCCATACACACGGGCTACTTTAAAGACGCGGGCGAGCAATGGGTGCCCAAGAAATTTGACGAAAGCATCCAATTCAAGAGTGCAGAGGGCACACCGTTGGCCGGCATGTATTACAGCATCCTCATGGAAGATGGCAGTCAACACGCGGGCATGACAGATAAGCAAGGTCATACCGAGCGAATCGAGACGGCAGGCAAGCTCAAGATCATCCGCACAAAACTCAGCCCAGATGGCCCAGTTTCCGAAGACCTTGGGGGTGAGTGATTACGTAGACAACCCGTCACGGGTGTGGAGTTTTGATTTTTCAGATACCTACACAACCTCGGAAGGTATTGGAACCTCCTCAACGCAGGTCCAAGTCCCGGTAGTCAATCTCTACAACTACAAAGATTTGGAGAACATCACCCGAGAGGAGCTTTTTGTATGGGTGCTGATTGATCAAATATTGGAGCACTTCACCGGTGTTGATATTGCCGCGGCCGCTGCGGTTATTGCGGGCCAGCCTTTCATTCCCACGAGAGCAAAGTTTGGTGGAGCAACAAAGGGAACATCTCCCTTGTCGATCGTTTCTAGGCGTGCTCTGAACAAGCAAATGCCATTTCGACTGCCGATGATTACAGGCAGGTCGCTTGGCACATGGAAGATCGCAATGACAAAGCGACTGGGCGCCTGGGTTGGAAGAACCGTCCCCATTGTCGGTTGGATCATCCTCGCCTATGACGTAGAGGAGATCCTTCGGCATACCTTAATCACCTATAACAAGTTGGCACAACACGGGGACAAATTATGGTGAATGATGCGACGTGGCTGAAGCTTGTAGAAGTTGCTCGGGAGCATCGCGCCCATCCCATCTTTCCGCCCACGAAGCCTAGCGAGATTACGCCGCGGACGCGCGTGGTTGAGGATCTTGGTCTGCAAGGTGAGCTTGCGGCGGATTTTCTGGAAGATGTCGTGGGTGCTTTCCCGAATCTTGAGCTCGCAGAAGGTAGAGGCGACTTCAACTTTGATCACTACTTTGCGTCGGAAATCAGCCAGCGAGCTATGCGCGGTTTGCTTTATCTGTTGTATCCAAGGACCAAGAAATTGGATCAGATGAAGAAGTCAGGGTTGACTCTTGGCATGCTGCACGATGCGGTCTCACGAGGCTATTGGGAGAGCGCCAGGTATACGAATTGGAATGATGAGGATGGATGTTGATGTGTGTAAATCAAAGTCTTTAAGAAATCGTGCGGCCATGCAGAATATCCGGATGAAGCGGCAATTGTCCTCGTTTGCGGTGAGGGGATAGTTCATGCATTTCTACACACGGTGCCGCCGTGTCCGTCACCACCACGGTTTCATTTCGTTGGTGTACGCCGCCCTTGCATTGCTTGCCGGCTGCGCCAGCTCGCCCCCACAGAACGAGCAGATGAAGCTCGATCTCGAGATCGAGGCCAAGTCGACGGTGAATCCAGACGAAAAGGACCGCGCCTCGCCGGTACTCGTGCGCGTGTACGAGCTCAAGAGCGACAACGTTTTCGAGAGCGCTGACTACTTCTCGCTCGATAAGAACGACAAGACGCTACTGAATCAGGACTTGCTGGTGCGAGACGAGTTCATCCTCCGCCCGGGCGATTCGCGTGACATCGAACGGAAGCTGAACCCTGAAACGAAATCGATAGGCTTTCTGGTCGGCTATCGCGATCTGGGCAAGGCCACCTGGCGTGTCGTGCACAAGCTGCCTCCAGCGCCGGAGGTGGCGTGGTATCGGGTTGTCGTTCCGGCGCGCAAGATCAAGCTGCAAGTGCTCCTTGACCAACAGAGCATCACATTAACCAAGCCTGACTGAATTCATGAGTTGGTATAACAAAGTCGTCTGGAGCGAAGGGTTGTTTCTGCGCCCGCAGCTCTTCCAGCAGCAGGAGCGCTATCTGGAGCATTTCGCCCACAAGCGCGCCACTGCATTGAGCCCATTCTTTTGGGGGTTCCATCATTACGCCATCGATGCGGAGGCGCTAGCGTTGGGCAAGTTGGTGGTATCTGGTGCGGCAGGTGTGTTTCAAGATGGCACCCCGTTTGATGCGCCCGCCCAGGTCGTTCTTCCTGCGCCGTTGGCGCTGCGGCACGAACACCTGAATCAATTGGTGTACTTGGCAGTGCCCATCCGAACCCCTAATGCAGAGGAAACGAATTTTGGCGACGCTGCCGATTCTTTGGCGCGCTATCGAGCCTTCGAAGAAGAGTTGCTGGATGCGAACTCCATTGCCCAGGGGCCCAAGTTGGTCCAACTCGCAGATTTGCGATTACGTTTGTTGCCAGAGAAGGAACTGACCAATTCATGGATGGGCTTGCCCCTTGCTAGGGTGGCGGAAATCCGTGCCGATGGTAGTGCCAAGTTGGATTCCGCTTTGATCCCCCCTGTCAATGTGTATACGGCGAGCAGCCAGTTGATGACGTGGCTGACTGAGCTTCATGGTCTGCTGCATCTGCGTGCGGACTCGATGGCGGAGAACCTCACTGCGGGTGGAACGCGGGGTGGCAACGCTGCAGAGATCTCCGAATATCTGATTCTGCAATTGCTCAATCGCTACGAGCCGGTACTAACCCATCTTCTGGATGCCAAGGCGGCTTCACCGGAGGTCTTGTACGTGCAGTTGTCAGCCCTGGCTGGCGAGCTTTCGACCTTTGTGCGAACCGACACACGGCGTCCCCAGAAGTACCCGGTATATCAGCACGCGGAGCCACACACATGCATCAAACCGTTGGTGGATGATCTGCGCTATCTGCTCAATGTCGTTCTGGAACGCGGCGCACAACGTATCGAACTGCGCGACCATGCGCACGGCCTCCGCGTGGCCGTGCTGGAACCCTCCGAGATTGGGCGCTTCACCACCTTTGTGCTGGCCGTGCATTCGCAAATGCCGGCCGACGTTCTGATGCATCAGTTCCCAGCACAAGCCAAACTGGGCCCGTCAGAACGTTTGGCCGAGTTGATTCGCTCCCATCTGCCGGGCATTCCGATGGAAGGCATGCCGGTGCCACCGCGGCAGATTCCGTTCAATGCGGGTCATGTCTATTTCGAATTGAAGCAAGACCATCCGCTGTGGGAGCAGGTCGCACGCTATGGTGGGCTTGCAATGCATGTCGCCGGCCATTTCCCCGACCTGCGTCTGGAATTGTGGGGCGTGCGATGAACAAGCGAGCCGACCCGTCCACAATGGGGCCTGAAGACAACGTCGTCTTACCCGAACAAGACCAACCCGCTACCGCGGCGGCCAGTGCTCAAGCGTCGCCATCTCAGCCGGCACGCGCGCGGCGCACACCCTGGCAGTGGCAGGCTCGGGAAACGCAGGAAGAATGCGTCATCCGGATCCTGAAGGCGCCGAACCCCTTGCTGGAAGCGGCGCAGTCGTTGCTGCGCGCACTCGCAGAGATGCCAGAAAACCTACCTGGTGCTCAAGAGCAAGAGACGCAAGCCGAAGGCGATGACAAGCAAGCCCCAGCGGGACTGAACGCCGAAAACGAGCCGCATCCCCAAAGTGCGGCGATGGCGCTACGTTACCTTTTGGTAGAAGAGCTCAAGCATTTTCAACAGGTTTGCGAGCGTGCCAACATCCGGCGTGAGCATATTTTGGGCGCGCACTTCCTACTGTGCACGGCGCTGGATGAAGCTGCGCACAAGAAGCCTTGGGGCGCGATGGGATGGCCCGAGCACTCCCTGCTGGTCAGCTTGCATCAGGATACCGAAGGCGGAAACAAGTCCTTTTACGTGCTGGGCCGATTGGTTGCCAGTCCCGACGAGCACCTAGACTTGATCGAGGTGTTCTATCAGGTGTTGTCCCTTGGTTTCGTTGGTCGATACGTCAATCAAACCGACCGAGACCGGCATTTGGATGCCATCCGGCAACGTCTGCTCAATCTGATCTCCAGCAAACGAGCAGAGGTCCCCCGCGAACTCTCTCCGCACTGGCGCGGCGTGGCGCCGGGCCGTTTCGGCCTGCTGCGGTCCATCCCCGTATGGGTCAACGTTGCAGTGCTCGCCTTGGTGGCGTTCGGGCTTTTTGGTTGGTTCAAATACCAACTGATGCTCCATACACACGACGTTGAACAAGCGATTCTGGCCATCGGAAAAGTTACGCCTGCCGAGCCTCCAAAGGCGTTGCGTTTAGCAGAGCTGCTCAAGGGTGAAATCGCGCGTGGTGTTGTCCGTGTGGAGGAAGATGCAATGCGTAGCGATGTGATTTTCCGTGGAGACGACATGTTCGGCGGTGGCCGGGCCGAGGTCAGCCAGAGGATCCTCCCGCTGTTGGACAAGGTGGCGGCCGAGATCGGCAAGGTGAACGGAAAGGTCACCGTGATCGGCCATAGCGACAACGTGCCCATCAAGACCGCCAAATTTCCGTCCAACCAAGCGCTCTCGGAAGAGCGTGCGGCAACGGTGGTCGAGTATCTGGCCAGCAAGGGCGTCGCCAAGGGCCGGTTGGAGGCGATTGGCAAGGGCGATACCGAGCCGGTGGAGGATAACCAAACGGCGGCAGGGCGCGCCCAGAATCGGCGCGTTGAGATCGTCGTGACGCAGTAACGGAATCAAGCGATGGAAATGTTGAAACGTATCGGCGCAATACTGTTCTCGCGACAGGCTCTTGCGCTCATTGCCGCATTGTTGGTGGCGGCAGCCATTTGGTTTATCGGGCCGCTTCTCAGCTTTAGCGGCATGCAGCCGTTGGCCAGCGTTGGCACGCGCGTCACCGTGATCGTGCTGCTGCTGACGTTTGTGCTCTTCTGGCTGGCAGGGTGGCCGGTTTCCACTGCTGGAGTGGCGGCGCTGTGTCTACTGATCTGGCACGCTGGGCCGCTGCTTGCGATCGGGAACGGCAAGCCGCTGGAGCCGGCGTCCATCCGCATTCTGCTGATTGCGGGCATTGTGTTTCTGTTTGTGGCTTACGCGCTTTACTTGTTGATCAAGCGTGCCCGTACAGACCGCACATTCCTAGAGCAAGTGCTCAATTTTGGCGGCAAGCCCAAGGAGGCTGCGGCCAAAGTCGAGATCACTCAACTGGCTGACGCAATCCAACGTGCGCTGCGGCAACTCAAGGGTATGCGGGGCGTCAGTGGCTTCCGCCGTCTGGTGGAGAACAAGCGCTATTTGTACGAACTGCCGTGGTTCATGATGATCGGCCCCGCCGGTGCCGGTAAGACGACTGCGCTGCTCAACGCTGGCATGCAGTTTCCGATCGCGGACCAGATGCGGGCTTCCGTAGGCTCGCATGCGGGAACCGCCCATACGGACTGGTGGCTGACCAACGACGCCGTGCTGATCGATACAGCGGGGCGCTATACGACGCGTGAGTCAAACGCAAGCATTGATTCCGCCGAGTGGCAAGGGCTTCTTGGTTTATTGCGCAAGTATCGGACACGAGCACCTATCAACGGCGCGTTGTTGGCCGTGAGCACTACTGACTTGCTGACGTTGTCCCCAGAAGAGCGCATAGCACAAGCCTCCATGCTACGCGCGCGACTGGCTGAGCTACGGGATGATCTCGGTATTCAGTTCCCGGTGTACGTCGTCGTGACCAAGCTTGATCAGTTGGTCGGCTTTACCGAGTACTTCCAATACCTGTCCAGCGAAGGGCGCACCCAGCCATGGGGGTTCACGCTGCCACTGGAAGACAAGAAGGGCAGGCGCGGCATGTCGACGTTTGACGTTTTGGCGCGCTGCAGGGAAGAGATGGCGTTGCTGGTGGTCCGATTGCGAGGCGGGCTCAATAACCGATTCTATGAGGAGTTTGACGAAGCGCGGCGCAAACGCATGCTTGCGTTCCGCCCGGAATTTTCCAGCCTGACGCAGCCGCTGATGGAACTGCTGGAGCACGTCTTCCTTGATTCTCGCTTCGACGATACGGAGCGGCGCCACACGCTGCGCGGCGTGTATTTCACAAGTGCCACCCAGTCCGAACATGTAATAGCGGGCGATTACAGAACGATCTTCCGCAAACTTGAGCGAGGTGAGGGCCGGCTCAAGGTTGACGTCGATGAGCCGAAGGTGGACATCGGCAATGGTATTGCCGTCGATACGGCCAAGACGACGGGCAATCGAAGCTATTTCCTGCAGGACGTGCTCAAGCGGATCGTTGTGCCTGAGGCCCACCTGGTCAGACCGAACCTGCGTTGGGAAATCCGCTTCCGGCTACTGCGCCTGCTGGGGCATGCATTGAGCTTGGTGGTGTTCCTGTGGCTGGTCGGCGCGCTGTATGTCAGCTTCGGGCATAACAAGGACTACTTGGGCACGGTACAAAACAAGGCTAAGGTCTTGGCCGGCACGATCACGGCGTTTTTTAAGAAGGCACAGCCGGAAGCAATGCCGGAGGTGCTGGCGGCGGTGCACGATCTGCCTGTCTACCATGGCTTGAATCCGGTGGCTCCCGACCTCGATTGGCGCTTTGGCCTCTATACGGCGCCGCCGCTGTTGGCCGCCGCAAAGATGACCGATATTCGGTTGCAGGACGCGTTGCTTGTGCCCTATCTCGTGCGCCGTGTGGAAAACGTGCTCTCCTCGGCTATCAGCAGCAAAGACGCCAAGTTGACCTACGACACCTTGCGCGTCTACCTGATGTTCTACGACAAGGAGCAATTCAACGCCTCTGACGTGCGTAGTTGGGTGCAAGCCGATTGGACGACCGGGGGCGGGGCGGACGCATTTGGTGGCCGAGTTGCCATTGCAGAGCATCTGAACAGTCTGCTCGACGGTAGTCGGCCGATCCAATCGCCGTACGCCAAGAACGAAACGCTGATTCGCTCAGCTCGGGATTTCCTGGACGGCAACACGTCGACCGAGCGTCTGTACGACCGGGCCAAGGCCGCCATGATGGAAGAGGCACCGCCCGACTTCACGCTCGTGCGTTCGATTGGTCCGCAGGCGGGCACGGTCTTCTCCCGCGCCAGCGGGGAGCCTATCGAGCGGGGCATCCCGGGTTTGTTCACTTATGCGGGATACCACGAGTTGTTCAATGCCAGGCTGCCGGAGTTCGTCAACAAGGCCCAATTGATTGATGCGTGGGTAATGGGTAGAACAGGCATCCACGCTCAAAAAAAAACGCTTGAAGGCGCCGCTGGCAAGCTGACCGGCAATGACCCGGTGGAGCGAGAAATTCGCCGTCTGTACCTGACCGAATACGCGCAGCACTGGGCCGCGTTCCTGACAGACATTCGGGCGCTGACCGGCAACAACCTGGCCTTCGACCTGGAAGTCTTGCGCAACTTTGCCGCCCCCGATTCGCCGTTGGCGCGTCTGGGGCGCGTCGTTGTCAGGGAAACGACGCTCAGCCAGCCCGTGGAGCGGGAAGATAGGTCAGTAGCTGACAAGGCGCTGGCGGTATTGGATAAGAAATCCGACAAGATCAGCGGCTTTGCTGCGCGCGCGGAAGCCCGCCAAGAGCGCGAACTGGTCGACAGTCGCTTTACGGCCTTGCGAGAGATTGTCACGGGACAAGCGGACGTGGCGGTATCCGGCGCACAAGCCGCGAGCGGCAAGCCGCGGCTGGACGCCATTGCCAGCATGGTCAATGCCTACTAAACCTCTCTTGTGGTTGCGAGCAATGCGCTGGAGACGCGCAATCTTCCGCCGCACGTAGATGCGGGCGCTCAATTGCGCATGGAGGCAGCGAAATTACCCGCCCCCTTAAAGGAGGTGCTGACCGACTTGGTGGTGCAGGGAACACGCGACGTCAACAAGGGCATCGGTGACATCCTGATCGCCCAGATGAACGCCATGATTGGCGAGAGCTGTCGCAGCGCAGTTGATGGCAAGTACCCTTTCAATCCAACCTCAGCCCAGGACGTGGATACCGAGGATTTCTTCCGGGTCTTCGCCTCGGGGGGCGTGCTGGATGACTTCTTCCAAAAGGTGCTGGCGCCGCACGTGGATACCACTATTTCCCCGTGGCGTTACAAGCTAAGCGCCCCGGATGTGCCGCCGGTGGCAGGCCCGAGCCTGATCCCATTCCAACGCGCGAAGGAAATCCGCGAGGTCTTCTTCCGAGACCCAGGCGCCAAGAAAATGGCTTGGAAGGTGGATATGAAGGTAGTGGAGCTCGACCCGGAGATCGTCGAGCTGAACATGGACTTCGATGGTCAGAGCCAACGCTACGTTCACGGTCCCGTCATCCCGCTCAAGGTGACATGGCCGGGACCGCGTGGCGGGCAAGGGGCGGAGATCACTGCCAACCCACGCGTTCGTCCGGAAACCTCCACGCTGACCGCCAATGGCCCATGGGCCATGATGCGGGTCATCGCCAAGGGCAAGCTCGCCAACTCCGTATCACCCAGCCACTTTGTTGCCGAATACGACTTTGATGGGCGCAAGGCCAAGCTCGACATCAATACCGGTAGCTTGGCCAATCCCTGGACAACCGGGTTGTTGCAAGGGTTTCAGTGTCCCGGGAGATCGGGGTGATTTCGGCTCCCTCCATCTTTGGCAGGCTGCCGGCGCTAGGCGATTGTTTGCGTCGCAATGCGTCGCCGCAGCAGGTCGAGGCGTGGCGCACATGGTTTGATACCGCGGCTGCGGTGTGGTCCGGGAAAAAGTCGCCTGTGTCACGCCAAGCCGGTCAATGCAGCGATGGGCGTCCGACGTTTCTGGTGCTGTCAGCGCGTGAACTAGGCTTTCCTGGCGATGGCGATGGCGATGGCGATGGCGATGGCGATGGCGATGGCGATGGCGATGGCGATTTGGTGGGTGTTGTGATGCCGTCTCGCGATCGCGTGGGGCAGCGGTATCCACTGGTGATTTGGCAGAGCGCAAGCGGCTATTGGGCAGAGCAGCTTCTCGAGTCGCCCGCGACGTGGCTCTCCAGCTTGGTCAGAGTCATGTGCGAGCACATCCATTTGCGCGGGAAGCAAAACTTCGCTGCTGTGGTGCATGCCCTTTGGGCGTGGCATTGCGCCCCACTGGCGCAGCCGCCATGGAATCCGTTTCACGCAAAGAATCGGTTCCAGCTATTCGGGCACGCTCCTCAATCCTCGACTCACACGGCCCCTAGTCCGCCAAGATTGGCCTCTGCCTCGGTTACAACCGGGTAGTGTTGGCTGCCTTTGGGAGGTAGATCGCACATCCGCGTCTCAAATCGCGAGCGTAGGCGATTTGATGTGTCTGATGGCGGAGCTCTAATTACATGACGTTTACGAATCAAACTGGCACGCAAAGTGCCACCAAGAACCATATCCTTCGCCTCGCCCAACCGCTGTTCTGGTTGCTGGATGAGTTATCGCCTGAGCTGGAGTCGGCGGCCCGGCTGGATGCACTCCGAGCCGAGGCCCGCACACGGCTGACAACTTTCAAGAAAGCCAGCCTGGCAGCAGGGCTCAATGCCGGCAGTATCGAAGCCGTGCATTACTGCTTCTGCGCCGCCATCGACCAGGCTGGGAGCCAGGTGCGCGGCCGCGCGAACAGTCTGCGTGGCGTCTGGCTCCAACATGGATTGCTAGCGGAGTTCTACAACGAAAATGCCTGCGGTCAACGCTGCCGTGGATGGATCGAAAAGCTCCAGCAAACACCGAACGCCAGCGCAAACGCGCTGGAAGTTATCGCCGAACTGACCGAGCGCGGCCTTCGTGATGAGCGCGGTTTGCCATTGCCGAAGATCGCACTGCCAGCGCGTCAGCAACTCGCATCCGCGACGGCGGACATTCCTCACATCACCCATGAACGTTGGATACCGGAGTGGCCCGGGCCCGTCAACAAACCTCTACCCGAAGTGCTACTCCTGCGAGAAGCGCCTTTGGAACGGTCTTGGCAGCCCATCGTTGTTGTCACCGGGCTCATCGTGACAGGGATCGTACTGGGCCTGACGTTCATGCTCCACCGCCAGCGCCAAGACAATCAAGCGCTGGTTGCGAAGGTGGAGGCACTGTCCGCGCAATTGCTCAAGCAGCGTGAATCGTTGGGGGATCGCATTGCGCGCGCGCTGGCTCCCGAGGCCGGGGCGGCCCCGGTCGGCATCAGCACAAAAGACGATCGAATCTATCTCGCCTTCAATAGCGATGAAGGTTTCGCCTCCGGCCGAGCAGATCTCACGCCTATGCTCGCGCGCCAGCTTGACCGGCTTGCCACCGTGCTCGCCGACACGCGTGGCAAGGTCACCGTGCTCGGGCACACCGACGATGCCCCCGGACCGCGCGATCGCATGGAGTCGAACCTCGCGCTGTCAACCGCACGCGCCAGGGCGGTGGGGCGGCATCTGCAAGAGAGCGGGATCACATCGGACCGCTTGTCCATCATTGGTCGTGGCGTGAAAGATCCCGTTGGAGATAACCGCACCGCCGCGGGTAGGGCGTTGAACCGACGCGTGGAGATCGTTCTTGAAAGCGTGCCAAATCCAGAGCCAACAGGCCCTCAGCGATAGGGGCAAGGAGGCTAATCTGTGTGGCGAGTGGGGGGAAGCAGTGGCGTTGGCGGTCAGTCGAGATCGTGGGATACGTGCCAAGGATGCAACCTGAGCACACGTTCCCCTGCTCACTCGTTAAATCGTCGCGGTGACGCTCAACGTAAGTGCTTGATCCATAGGGATCGGTGGCCTGCCCAGAGGGATTCGAACCCCCGACCGTCGGCTTAGAAGGCCGATGCTCTATCCAACTGAGCTATGGGCAGATGTGCAGACATGCAGGCTGCCCAGGCAACCCAAAAACGCGCGGCCTCCGGGTGCCCGGGAGGCCGCGATTCTAACAGATGGGATGTTGCGCAGCGCTAGTGCTGGGGCGGGATTTCCGGCGGTAGCTCCCCGGGTGGCAGTTCGATTGGGGGTGTTTGGGGTTCTGGGTCGTGCACCGGGTCGTGGGCCGGTTCGTCGGGCGGCGGCATTTCCGGCGGCGGGTGCGGGGGCTGTTCGGGGGGCTGCGGCGGCGTGATGTGGGCACGCTTGGTCAGATCAGGCGAAGCGGGCATGGGCTGCCTCCATACGTGGGTCGAGTTTCGGGTTTGCCCTAATCGAGCCCGCAAGCGTCGTTCCCGCGCATCATCCAAAAGGTGATACCTAAAATACGTACCCCCCAATTGGGGGGATTTTTGATACATTTCGTGGCGTCGGGTAGTGCCACACAACAATAACGTTTCATTCGAAATTCCGCGCAATGGCGCGGGACACCGTGCCTACGCACGCCAAACGGGCGTGACGAAGCCTTTTCGGTTCGGACCAGACGGGAAAAGAGGGAGTCTTGTTTGGGCAGCCAGGGAGCAATCCATGGGGCTGCTGTGTTTCGCCATGGCTGCAGGGGGCTGGGCGAGGCGCTAGCCATGGGGCAGGGAGGAAACCACGATGAGCACACGTCATGCACGACGCCCGGCAGGGTCGTCACGTAGCACTTACATCCGTAGCGCCCAGAGCGGGCGCATCGGTGACCGTTCCAACGCCGGCGATCATCGTCTGCCGCCCAGCGGCGTACCGCGCATGCTGTTGTGGATGCTGGCCGCGACAGTTCTCTTCGCGGTGGCGAACTACACGCTGAAGCTGTTCGGCTGAAGCAAGGCAGAATCGCCTTACAACACCTTCCCCGGATTCATCAGGCCGCGCGGGTCCAATGCCTGCTTGATCGCGCGCATCGCCGCCAGTTCAACGGGGCTCTTGTAGCGCGCGTTGTCTTCGCGCTTGAGTTGCCCGATGCCGTGTTCGGCCGAAATTGAGCCGCCATGCGCATGCACGCTGTCGTGCACGATGCGGTTGATGCCGTCCTGATTGGCCAGGAACGCGTCGTGCGCATGGCCTTCCGGCGGCGATACGTTGTAATGCAGGTTGCCGTCGCCAAGATGGCCGAACGTCACCATGCGGATGTTGGGGTAGGCAGCGGCCAGCGCACGGTCGGTCACGTCAATGAAGTCGGCAATGCGCGAGATGGGTACGCCAATGTCGTGCTTGATGTTCTTGCCTTCATCGGCCTGCGCCAGCGGAATGTGTTCGCGCAGGCTCCAGAAGTCGCGCGACTGGGCTACCGATTCCGCCACCGCCGCATCGTCGATCACGCCGCGCGCGAGCGCGTCTTCCATGAGCGATTCGAAGAGCGTGCGCGCGTGTTCTTCGCTTTCCAGATCGGACAGTTCCAGCAGCACGTATTGCGGATATGCCTGCGTGAAGGGCACGCGCAACTGCGGGTAATGCTTGCGCACCAGCTCCAGACAAAACGCCGACATCAGCTCGAAGCCCGTCAGCAGTGTCCCCGCGTGGCCTTGCGCCAGCGATAGAAACTCCAGTGCCTGACGCGGCGATTGCAGCGCCGCCAGCGCCGTCACCTTGGCGCGCGGTTGGGGAAACAGCTTCAGCATCGCACCGGTGATGATGCCGAGCGTGCCTTCTGCGCCGATCAATAGGTCACGCAAGTCGTAACCCGTGTTGTCCTTGCGCAGGCCGCGCAGGCCGTTCCACAGTTCGCCGTTGGGCAGAACTGCTTCGATGCCCAGGCACAATTCGCGCGCGTTGCCGTAGCGCAAGACGGCGGTGCCGCCGGCGTTGGTCGAAAGATTGCCGCCGATCGTGCAACTGCCCTCGGCTGCCAGGCTTAGCGGGAAGAGTCGGCCCGCATCGGCGGCGGCCTGCTGCACGTTGGCCAGGATGCAGCCGGCATCCACGGTGATGGTGTTGTTGATCGGGTCGACGGCGCGCACACGCTGCATGCGCTGCAACGAGATCACCACCGCGTTGCCTTCCATGTCGGGCGTGGCGCCCCCGCACAAGCCGGTGTTGCCGCCTTGCGGCACGATCGGCACGCCATGTTCGCCGCACAGACGCACGAGCGCAGCCACTTCGTCAGCGCTGGCGGGACGCAATACTGCGCGTGCGCGACCCGAGAAACGCTTGCGCCAATCGGTGAGGTAAGGCGCCTGGTCTTCCGGTACGGTCAGGACGTGCGTTGCACCGATGGCATCAACGCAGGCTTGCAGGAAGGCATCGTGAGTCATGTCGGGTCAGGTGCTGTGGCCGGCGCGGGCTTTCGCAGCGCGCTTGAACGGGCGCAGGTAGAAGATGGTTGCGGTGAAGAACACCACGCTGAGCGCCACCTCGCCCCAAGCCAGCGAGCGCGACAGCCCAACGTCCGATGTCGCCCGCACGATGCCCTCGGTAAAGAACAGCAGGATGAACATCGACGCCCATTGCATCGTGTAGCGGTTCTTGCGCAGGACACCGGGCAGCGGCCACGCCAGCAGCAGCGCCTTGAGGGCCAGCCACGAGCCGCCGGGGCGCACGGGCGCGAGCCACAGCTCCCACGCGGCGCATAGGACGATCAATACGATGAGGCTGCCTGCACTGAGCAGCGCCAGTGCCCGGGATTCGGCGACGACGTTGTTGGCGGGGGTCATGCGGCGAGCTTGAGAGCAGTCTGCGCCAGCCTCCGGCCCATGGCCGTGGCGAGCGTGCGTTCGTGGGCGGTAAGCGGTGCGGTATCGCCGCGATGCGCAACGTGTGACGGCCCGTACGGTGTGCCGCCGGCATCGGTGGAAAGCAGTTCGCTGTGCTGATACGGCAGACCGAGCACGACCATGCCGTGGTGCAGAAGCGGCAGCATCATCGAGAGCAGGGTGGTTTCCTGCCCGCCATGCATGCTGCCTGTGGAGGTGAACACGCATGCCGGTTTGCCGGCCAGAGCGCCCGCCAGCCATTGCAGCGTGGTGCCATCCAGGAAGTACTTGAGCGGCGCGGCCATGTTGCCAAAGCGCGTGGGCGAGCCCAGCGCCAGGCCCACGCATTCCTCCAGGTCGCGTACTTCCACGTAGGGCGGGCCGCTATCGGGCACGTCGGGCTGCGTGACTTCGCAGACGGTGGAGACGGCGGGCACCGTGCGCACCCGCGCCTGGGCGCCGTCGACGCTTTCAATGCCTTGCGCAATGGCTTCGGCCAATGCGCGCGTGCTGCCGTGACGGCTGTAGTACAAGACCAGGATATCTTTCATAACAAAGCGTTGAGAGCGTCGCGGTATTATAGTTGCGCCCCCCAACCCCGCCTCCCGCCTCATTTTTCATGCTTTTCAACACCCGTGCGCTTCGTCAATGGAATGCCGCCAAGCTGCGTGCGCTGGCGCGTTACGCCCTGCGCCGCGCCGGTGAAGACCACCTGCCGCAAGTGGCCAGCAGCCTGACATTCACGACAGTGCTGTCGCTGGTGCCCATTCTGACGGTGGCGTTTGCGCTGTTCACGGCATTCCCGATGTTCAAGAGCTTCCGGGCGGACATCGAAGGCTACATGTTCAGCAATCTCGTGCCGGGCAGCATCAGCCGGCCGATCCTGACGTATCTCAATCAGTTTTCAAGCAACGCCAAGGGGCTGACGGCAGCAGGCCTGATCGGCCTGGTCGTGACGTCGGTGATGACCATGCTGACCGTCGAGAACGCATTGAACGCCATCTGGCGCGTGCGCCATCGACGGCCGCTCGCGCAGCGCGTTCTGGTGTTCTGGGCGCTGATGACATTTGCGCCGGTGCTGATTGGCGCGAGCCTGTCGGTCAGCTCTTACCTCGTGTCGATCTCGGCGGGCTATGTGCACAAGCTGCCGTTCGGCCTGGGCGTGATCGTGAGCCTGGTGCCGATCCTGCTTTCGGCGATTGCGTTTGCGATGCTTTACGTGTTCGTGCCGAATACCAATGTGGAACGGCGCGATGCCTTCGTTGCCGGCCTGATTGCAGCGGCGGCGTTTGAAATTGCCAAGCGCGTTTTTGGCGCTTACGTCGCGCATATCCCCACATACACAGCGGTCTACGGCGCGTTTGCCACGCTACCGATCTTCCTGACGTGGATCTATGTGAGCTGGCTGGTGACGTTGCTCGGCGCGACCATCGCATCGACGCTGCCGATCATCCGCCAGGGCTACTGGCAGCGCCGCACATTTCCGGGCAGCGAGTTCTTTGATGCGCTCGGTGTCCTGTTGCTGCTGTATCGCGCACGCGAACAGGCGCCGCGTACGGTGGCCGAACGCGATATCGGCCGGCGCCTGCAATTGGAAGCCGATTACCTGGTCGACCTGCTGACCAAGCTGAAGGCGCTGCACCTGATCGGCAAGCTACAACAGGATCGCGGCGAGGCCCATTGGGCGCTGCTGTGCGATGCGCACACGACCACGCTGCGACCGCTCTATGAAAGGCTGGTGCTGAACCTGCCACGCTTGCCGCGCACCGCCCTGGCACGCCACCTGGGTAGCACGCATGCGTTGGTCAGCCAACTGCAGAATCCGGCGCTCGACGCCACGTTGGAGAGCGTTTTCACGACGGGCGAACGCGGCGTGGCGGCGGCAGCGCACGCGGCTACCGCACCGGCGGCGTCTGCAATGGCCGCTGCCAGCGCCGACGCCTGACGCCTCAGAACGGGATCTTCCCCGTCCAGATGTCGCGGTACATCACCCAGTCGCCTATCAGGCTGTAGAACGGATGGCGAAACGTGGCGGGCCGGTTCTTCTCGAATCCGAAGTGCCCGACCCACGCGAACGCGTAACCGCTCACGGCCGCGCCCAGCAGCCACCACAGGTTGCCCGTGAAAACCAGCAGGAGCAGGCATACCAACGCGACCGTCGAACCGGCAAAGTGCAGGCGCCGGCAGGTGCGATCCTGGTGCTCGCTCAGGTAATACGGATAGAACTCAGCGAAGCTGCCGAAGCTTTGGGTGTCGGTGGTGGCCATGATGCGTCTCCGGGAGGCGACTGCGACTTATGCGACGACCGGGTCTCGTTCGCGCGCAAAGGCGATCAGCGCGTCGAGTGTGCCGTCTGGGCATTCTCCCATGATCGCGTGCCCGCCTGGCAGCCCGACAACGCGGCTGCCGGCCAATCCTGCTGCAACCTGGCGGCCAGCTTTCGCCGGCGTCATCTGGTCTTTCTCTCCAACGATTACGAGTGACGGGCACTTCACGGCCGCCATGGCTTCGGCGCCACGTGCATAGGCGTTGCAGGCCGCAAAGTCTGTGTGGAAGACGGGCGCCTCGGTACCGCGCGAAATTCGCTCCATCAGCCGCTGGCTGCCGCCATGCATCCAGAAGCCTGGCCCGGGCGACGATGGTTTGTTTGCGAGGCTGGAATGCGACCACGTATTCACCATGTCAATGGCGCTGGCCGTGTTGTTGAGCGCCGCATCGAGCAGCGCATCCGACACCTTCATCGGCCAAGCCGTTGCCACCAGGGCGACGCGGCGCACGCGACTTGCGTACCGTGACGCGCACTCCAGTGCAATCAACGAGCCCATGCTGTGGCCGACGACGATGACTGGCTGCTCGACGCCAGCCGTATGCACCAGCGCCATTACCCAGTCGGCCATCGCTTCCACGGTCTGCAGCGGAGCGCCGGCGCTGCGGCCGTGTCCGGGCAGATCCACCGCCAGTACGCTGAAGCCGTGGTGCGCAAACCAGCGCGTCTGCAGCCCCCAGACCGAATGGTCGTTCTGCGCGCCATGCACGAACACGACGCACGGCAATTCGGCGTTGAACGGCTTGCCGCCGGTGTAGGCGTAGGCGCGATCGCCTTGTACGGTCCATTCCATTAGCGGGCTCCCGTTGCGTTGGCAGCGGCTTTGCCCGGCGCGGCGGACATCGCGCGCTCGGCGGCTTTCAGGCCGCGCTTGAGATCGTCGATCAGGTCGTCGGCGTCTTCCAGACCGATGGACAGGCGGATCGTGCCTTCGCTGATGCCGGCTGCAGCCAGCGCGTCTGCATCCATGCGGAAGTGCGTCGTCGACGCGGGGTGGATGACCAGCGAGCGCGCATCGCCCACGTTGGCAAGGTGCGAGAACAGGCCGAGCGATTCGATGAACTGCTGGCCGGCACGCCGATCGCCACGCAGATCGAAGCTGAACACCGCACCGCAGCCGCGCGGCAGCAGGCGCTTGGCCAACGCGTGGTCGGGGTGCGATTCCAGCTCGGGGTAGGCGACCGACGCCACCATCGGATGGCTCGCCAGGAAGGCGACGATGCGGCGGGCGTTGTCCACGTGCCGTGCCATGCGCAGGGGCAGTGTTTCGATGCCTTGCAGCAGTTGCCATGCGGCCATCGGGTTCATGCAGGCACCGAAGTCGCGCAGGCCCTCGCGGCGCGCGCGCAGCAGGAAGGGCGCGACAGTGCTTTCCTCTGCAAACACCATGTCGTGGAAACCCGCGTACGGTTCGGTCAGCTCGGGGTGCTTGCCGGCGGCCACGTAGTCGAACGTGCCGCCATCGACCAGCACACCGCCGATGGTCGTGCCGTGCCCGCCCAGGAACTTGGTGGCCGAGTGATAGACGAGATCCGCGCCGTGCGCGAAGGGCTGCAGCAGCCAAGGCGTGGTGAAAGTCGAATCGACCAGCAGCGGCACGCCCGCGTCATGCGCAATCGATGCAATGGTTGGGATGTCCAGCACATCCAAGCCAGGATTGCCGAGCGTCTCACCAAACAGCAGCCGAGTGTTCGGGCGAATGGCCGCGCGCCAGCCGTCGATGTCGCCGGGCTTGACGAAGGTCGTCTCGATACCGAAGCGGCGCAGCGTGTAATGCAGCAGGTTGTGCGAGCCGCCATACAGCGCGGAGGAGGCGACGATATGCGAACCGGCGCCCATCAAGGTGACGATGGCCAGATGCAGCGCCGCCTGGCCAGAAGCCGTGGCGATGGCGCCTACGCCGTTTTCCAGCGCGGCCATGCGCTCCTCGAACACGGCAACGGTCGGGTTGGAGATGCGCGAATAGACGTGGCCCGCGCGTTCCATATTGAACAATGACGCCGCGTGTTCGCTGTCGCGGAACACAAACGACGTGCTCAGGTGGATGGGCGTGGCGCGCGCGCCGGTGGCCGGGTCGGGTGCGGCACCGGCATGCAGGGCCAGCGTGTCGAAGCGGGCTTTGGACATGGATTCAAGCACCCGGAATGGGCGCGGGAGCGGATTTGGACGGGGCATGCTAGCACTGCTCCCTGTTGCAGCGCATTCCGGGCAAACGCCGAGCGGGCGCGGTTTTTGACAGGTTTTTTCTGCGCTGCATGCTTGTCGAAGCGATCCGGTTTGGGCTAGGATCGAAGCACAACCATAACGACAACCCGCGCGCGGTCGCTCCCCCGGCAGACCGGCACCCCGAACTCTGGGAGACGCAACATGAAAGTCAGCGACATCCTCCACGTGAAGGGCAACACGCTCTACACCGTGGCACCTGAAACCAAGCTCCAGGTGGCCGTGCAGACGATGGCGGAAAAAGACATCGGCTCGCTTGTGGTCATGGAGTACGGCGAACTGGTCGGCATGCTGACCTTCCGAGAAATCATCAAGGTTGTTGCCAAGAACCACGGTTCCGTGGGCGAGGGCACGACCATCCGCAAGGTGATGGACGATCATCCCGTCACCTGCACGCCCGAAACCGAGGTCAATGAAGTGCGCCGCATCATGCTGGAGCACCATGTGCGCTACCTGCCGGTGCTCGACAGCCGCACGTTGATGGGCGTGATTTCCTTCTACGACGTGGCCAAGGCCGTGTTGGAGGACCAAAGTTTCGAAAACAAGATGCTCAAGGCGTACATTCGCGACTGGCCCGAAGAAAAGGCCAACGAAGACTGATCTGCGCGATCTCTTTACCGCATTCCTGAAACCCGCCCGCCGTTGCGAGCGGGTTTTTTGTTGAACCCAGAACCGCCCGCCGATGAGCCAATCGAGCCAGTTTTCCCTGCTGAAGCAGCGTCGCTTTGCACCGTTCTTCTGGACCCAGTTCCTGGGCGCGATGAACGACAACGTTTTCAAGGTGGCGTTTTCTTCGTTGGTCACGTATCACGCTGCGCTGTTCGGCAATGCGGACCCCGCTTCTGCGGCGTTCCTGATCTCTGCAATCTTCATTGCGCCGTTTGTGCTGCTGTCGGCCACGAGCGGACAGATTGCCGATCGCATGGACAAGGCGCGGCTGATCCGGCTGGTGAAGACGTTGGAAATCGCCATCATGACGATCGGCTGCGCGGGTTTTGCGCTGCGCCACGTTGAACTGCTCTACCTGTGCACGTTCTTGATGGGCGTGCACTCGACGCTGTTCGGGCCCGTGAAGTATGCCTATCTGCCTCAGCACCTGCAGTCGACAGAACTGGTGGGCGGTAACGGGTTGGTGGAAATGGGCACCTTCGTCGCCATCCTGATCGGCACCATTGGCGGCGGCGAGCTGGCCAATTACACCCGCAACGGCGAGCTGATCGGCCCGCTGTTCACCGGTATTGCGTGCATTGTCATTGCTGTGGCGGGCTGGATGACGGCGCGCGGTGTGCCGGTCTCGCCGGCGTCGCAGCCGGACTTGCGCATCAACTGGAACCCCATCTCAGAGACTTGGCGCAACCTGAAGCTTGCCAGCAACCAGCGCGCGGTGTTCCTGAGTTTGATGGGCATTTCGTGGCTGTGGTTCGTGGGCGCGACGTTCCTGACGTCGTTTTTTGCCTTTGCGCGTAACGTGCTCGGCGGCGATCAGAACGTCGTGACGCTGCTGCTGGCTGTGTTTTCAGTCGGCATCGGGTTGGGCTCGGTGCTGTGCGAAAAGCTCTCGGGGCGCAGGGTGGAAATCGGCCTTGTACCGTTTGGCTCGATCGGCATGACGGTGTTCGCGGTGGATCTCTACTTTGCTTCGCATGCCGAGGCATTGGTCGCCCATGACGTGCTGACCGGCATTTCCGGTTTCCTGCAGAACCACCGCCATTGGCGCGTGCTGGCCGATCTGTTTCTGCTGGCCATGTTCGGCGGCTTCTACAGCGTGCCGTTGTATGCGTTGATCCAGAGCCGCTGCGAACCGACGCACCGCGCGCGCATCATTGCCGCCAACAATATCCTCAACGCGCTGTTCATGATCGCTTCCGCCGTGCTGGCGATGGTGCTCACGCGGGCCGGGTTCACGATCCCGCAGTTGTTCCTGGTCACCGGCATCCTCAACGCCGTGGTGGCGATTTACATCTACACGCTGGTGCCGGAATTCCTGATTCGGTTCGTGATGTGGCTGCTGATCCATACCGTCTACCGCGTGAAGGTGGAGGGCTCGGAGCAGATTCCCGATGAAGGCCCATGCCTGCTGGTCTGCAACCATGTGAGCTTCGTCGATGCCGTGGTGGTGGGCGCATTCGTGCGCCGGCCTGTTCGTTTTGTGATGGACCACCGCATCTTCAAGGTGCCGTTGCTGTCGTGGTTCTTCCGCACGGTCAAGGCGATTCCGATTTCGCCGATGCATGAAGACCCGGAAATGCTCAAGCGCGCCTACGACACGATTGCCGCCGCGCTGGCGGAGGGCGAGGTCGTTTGCATCTTCCCCGAAGGCAAGATCACTGCCACGGGCGAGATGAACCCGTTCAAGGACGGTATGCGCCGCATCATCGAACGCACGCCCGTGCCGGTGGTGCCGATGGCGTTGCGCGGGCTGTGGGGCAGCTTTTTCTCACGCAAGGGCGGGGCGGCGATGTCGCGACCGTTCCGACGCGGCTTCCTCAACAGGCTGGAGTTGTGCATCGGCACGCCGGTGCCAGCGCATGCCGTGTCGCCCGAAGCGATGCAGGCCGCCGTGCTGGCGCTGCGCGGGGAGCGGCTCTAGCCCTGGCGCACCTTCGGACTTTCGATACACTGCCGGTCGGCCTGCAACCGGCCTTCAAGCTTTTCCTGACCTCCAACTCTCCCGTTACCTGCCATGAAACACGTTTCCCCGCTGCTGTGCGCTTCGTTGCTTGCCCTGGCTGCCGTGACCGCGCAAGCCGCATCACCGGCATCCGAGACGCTGCCTTCCGGTGTGATCGTCCAGACACTGACTAAGGGCACCGGCCCGTCGCCCAAGGCCAGTGACACGGTCAAGGTGCACTACCGCGGCACGCTCACAAACGGTACCGAGTTCGACAGCTCCTACAAGCGCGGCCAGCCGATCTCGTTCCCGCTGAATCGCGTGATTCCGTGCTGGACCGAAGGCGTGCAGAAGATCCAGGTGGGTGGCAAGGCCAAGCTGACGTGCCCGGCAGCCACCGCTTACGGCGAGCGGGGCGTGCCCGGCACGATTCCGCCCAATTCCACGCTGAACTTCGAGGTCGAGCTCCTGGGTATCGGCGGCTGATCTGGCGGCCGGTGGATCGGCCTTACAATAGCGTTTTCCTGATGTTTCGCGCCGCGGCCGTCGCGGCGCCTTCCTGAGCACGATCATGTCTGGCAATACCCTGGGCCTGCTGTTTTCCGTCACCACCTTCGGCGAGTCGCACGGCCCCGCCATCGGCGCTGTCATCGACGGGTGCCCGCCCGGCATGACGCTGTCTGCAGAAGACATCCAGCCCGATCTGGACCGTCGCAAACCCGGCACCTCGCGCCACGTTACGCAGCGCAAGGAAGAAGACCTCGTCGAGATCCTCTCCGGCGTGTACGAAGGCAAGACCACGGGCACCCCGATCTGCCTGTTGATCCGCAATACCGACCAGCGCAGCAAGGATTACAGCAACATCGCCGAGACCTTCCGTCCCGGCCACGCCGATTACACCTACTGGCACAAATACGGCATCCGCGATCCGCGCGGCGGCGGCCGTTCTTCCGCCCGTTTGACGGCACCGACAGTGGCTGCAGGCGCCGTCGCCAAGAAGTGGCTGCGAGAGAAGTTCGGCGTTGAGATTCACGGCTTCATGTCGCAACTGGGCGATATCCAGATCCCCTTCATGGACTGGAACGAGGTGCCGAACAACCCGTTCTTCGCGCCGAACGCCGAGATCGTTCCCGAGCTGGAAACCTATATGGATGCCCTGCGCAAGGACGGCGATTCCGTCGGCGCGCGCATTGAGGTGGTGGCTACCGGTGTGCCGGTCGGCTGGGGCGAACCGCTGTTCGACCGGCTGGACGCAGACATCGCCCACGCCATGATGGGCCTGAATGCGGTGAAGGGCGTTGAGATTGGTGCTGGTTTCCACGCAGTCAGCCAGCGCGGCTCCGAGCATGGCGACGAGCTGACGCCGGAGGGCTTCGTCGGTAACAACGCCGGCGGCATCCTGGGCGGGATTTCGACAGGGCAGGACATTTCCGTGTCGCTGGCGATCAAGCCGACATCGAGCATCCGCACGCCGCGCCGTTCGATCGACAAGGCGGGTGATCCGGCTGTGGTGGAGACGTTCGGCCGCCACGACCCGTGCGTCGGCATTCGTGCGACGCCAATCGCCGAGGCGCTGCTCGCGCTGGTGCTGATCGACCACGCGCTGCGCCATCGCGCGCAATGCGGTGATGTGTCGGTGCAGACGCCGGCCATTCCGGCAAAAGCTTCCTGAATCGATTCGCTCAGACAACAAAAAAGACGGCTTCAAGCCGTCTTTTTTGTTGGGCGCTCGCCCGGTACTTACATGCCGACGTAGTTCGGACCGCCACCGCCTTCCGGCGTGACCCACACGATGTTCTGCGTCGGGTCCTTGATGTCGCAGGTCTTGCAGTGCACGCAGTTCTGCGCGTTGATCTGCAGGCGCTCGGTGCCCTCATCGTTCTTGACGAACTCATACACGCCAGCCGGGCAGTAGCGCTGTTCGGGGCCGGCAAACTGCGTCAGGTTGATGCGCGTCGGTACGGTCGGATCCTTCAGCGTCAGGTGGGCCGGTTGATTCTCTTCGTGGTTGGTGTTCGAGATGAACACCGACGACAGGCGATCGAACGTGATCTTGCCGTCCGGCTTCGGATACTCGATCTTCGGGCATTCCGATGCCGGCTTGAGCGACTGGTTATCCGACTTCGTGCCGTGCAGCGTCCAAGGCGGGTTGCTGACGCCAATCTTGGGCAGCAGCCACTGCTCGATGCCGGTCATGATCTTGCCCAGCGTCGGGCTCTTTTTGAACCACAGCTTGAAGTTGCGCGACTGGTCCAGTTCTTCCTTCAGCCAGCTCTGTTCGAAGGCTGCGGGGTAGGCAGACAGCTCGTCAGCGGAACGGCCGGCCGTCACGGCTTCGAACACTGCGTCGCCGCACATCATGCCGCTCTTGATGGCCGCGTGGCTGCCCTTGATGCGAGCGGCGTTCAGGTAGCCAGCATCGCAACCGACCAGCGCGCCACCTGGGAACACCGTTTTTGGCAGCGCTTGCGGCGTGCCGTTGTTGATGGCGCGGGCGCCGTAGCCGATGCGCTTGCCGCCTTCGATATGTGCCCGGATGGCCGGATGGGCCTTCCAGCGCTGCATTTCTTCGAACGGGCTCATCCACGGGTTCTTGTAGTCCAGCCCGATCACGAAGCCGAGCGTGACCTTGTTGTCTTCGAGGTGATACAGGAAGCCACCGCCAAAGGTGTCGTCTTCCATCGGCCAGCCTGCCGTGTGCACCACGAGACCGGGTTTGGCCTTGGCTGGATCGATTTCCCAGAGTTCCTTGATGCCGATGGCGAAAGTCTGGGGGTCCTTGCCTGCGGTGAGCTTGAACTTCTCTAGTAGCTGCCGGCCGAGATGGCCACGCGCGCCTTCCGCGAAGATGGTGTATTTGCCAAGCAGCTCCATGCCGAGCTGGAAGTTCTCGGTCGGCTCGCCATCTTTGCCGATGCCCATGTTGCCGGTGGCCACGCCGCGCACCGCACCCTTGTCGTCGTAAAGCACTTCTGCGGCAGCGAAACCGGGGAAGATTTCCACGCCCAGCGCTTCGGCCTGCGTGGCCATCCACTTGACCACGTTCGACAGCGAGACGACGTAGCATCCGTCATTGTGGAAGTTGCGCGGCACGAGCCAGTCGGGCGTACGCTTGGCGTCGGTCTCGCTCAGGAAGAGCACGTCGTCGCCGGTGACCGCCTGGTTGAGCGGGGCGCCGTCAGCTTTCCAGTTCGGGAGAAGTTCGTTGATGGCGCGCGGGTCCATCACCGCACCCGACAGAATGTGTGCACCGGGCTCGGAACCCTTTTCCAGCACGACGACGGACACGTCCTTGCCCGTCTCGGCAGCCAGTTGCTTGATGCGAATCGCAGTCGCCAGGCCGGCGGGACCGCCGCCGACGACAACGACGTCATACTCCATGGACTCTCGCGGGCCGTATTGTTCGAGGAGCTGCTGCTGGTTCATAAGTGTCTCTTCGCTGCTTTTGGCACAGTTAGGGGCGTTTGCTTATTGGTATGACGGATTGCTGCATTAGAATTTTCCGCATTGTCCGGGACACGCCCGGATGCGGCAAGGGAAATTTCTGAACGATCGTTCGATTTTTTGCTAAGCTGCGCCCAAATCACACGCCGGTGTTGCTTCGGAGCGGCTCGGCGCATGTCAAACCAACACACGGGGAACACGCATCATGGGTTTGTCGATCAATCTGGAAGGCAAGGTCGCGCTGATCACGGGCGCGTCGAGCGGCCTCGGAGCGCGCTTTGCACACACGCTGGCGGCCGCCGGCGCGAAGGTCGTGCTGGCCTCGCGCCGTGTCGAGCGCCTGAAAGAACTGCGCGCCGACATCGAATCGAGGGGCGGCAGCGCGCACGTCGTGCGCCTGGACGTGACGGACCCAGACAGCATCCGCGCCGCCATCGCGCACGCTGAAACGGAGGCAGGTACCATCGACATCCTTGTCAATAACTCGGGGGTGTCGACCACGCAGCGCATGGTGGACGTTTCGCCCGACGACTTCGATTTCGTATTCGACACCAACACGCGCGGCGCCTTCTTCGTTGCCCAGGAAACGGCCAAGCGCATGATTGCGCGCGCCAAGGGCGCCGAGAAGAACGGTTCGCCGCTGCCGCAGTCGCGCATCGTCAACATTGCCTCGGTGGCAGGGCTGAAGGTGCTGTCGCAGATTGGCGTGTATTGCATGAGCAAGGCGGCCGTGGTGCACATGACCAAGGCCATGGCGCTGGAGTGGGGCCGTTACGGCATCAATACCAATGCGATCTGCCCGGGCTATATCGATACCGAAATCAATCATCATCACTGGGAAACCGAACCCGGCCAGAAACTGGTGCAGATGCTGCCCCGCAAACGCGTCGGCAAGCCGGAAGACCTGGATGGCCTGATTCTGCTGTTGGCGTCGGATCAGTCGGACTTCATCAACGGTGCCGTCATCAACGCCGACGACGGCATGGTGTAAGACATTGGGGCTTAATGCCCCATCAGCCGCTGCACAAGTTCCAACGAGGTGTTGGCGGCGTATTTCTTCATCAACCGCGCGCGGTAGATTTCGACTGTGCGCGGGCTGATCTCCAATTGCTTGCCGATCTGCTTGCTGGTCTTGCCCTCGACCAGTTGCGCGGCGATGTCGCGTTCGCGCGGCGTGAGCGCTGCCGTGACCGGGCGATGCGCTGACAGGTCCTCGAAGGTCCAGATGCCTTCGCCCAGCGGTTTCGCGCGGTCCAGCGCGCGGCCGGTGACGTGGCACCAGAACAGCTCGCCATTGGCGCGTTTCATGATGCGTTCATCGGAGTAGCTGCCGCGCGCATTCATGACGGGGATGATGCGCGCGCCGGTGCGCTCGTATTCATCGTGCGTCGGATAAAGCAGCTCGAACGACTGCCCGATCATCGTCGTGCGTGCGTGGCCGAAGATGCGTGCGGCTTCATCATTGACGTCGAGCATGACCCGCTCGCGGGACATCACCATGCCGACAGGGGCAAGCTGGAACGCAGTCTGATAGTCGAGGGCGGGCATATGTATTCGTACGTATTGCTGCGTCGCGCGACGCTTGCGTATTCTCGCCAGATTGTATCGTTACTATTTTCCGGCGCTGCATCGCACAAACCCCAACTGTGTGATCGGTCAAAACCCTGCCGGATTTGTTGGACCACCAAGGAAGGAGCACGCATGAACAAAATCTTCGCCGGCGCCAGCGAGGCGCTCGCGGGCGTCGTCAAGGACGGCCAGACCATCGCCGTGGGCGGCTTCGGCCTGTGCGGCATTCCGGAAGCGCTGATTGCCGCGCTGCGCGATTCGGGGGTCAAGGGCCTCACATGCATCTCCAACAACGCGGGCGTGGATGGCTTTGGCCTGGGCCTGCTGCTGGAAACCCGTCAGATCAAGAAGATGATTTCGTCCTACGTGGGCGAAAACAAGGAGTTCGAGCGCCAGTATCTGGCCGGCGAACTCGAGCTGGAATTCACCCCGCAAGGCACGCTGGCCGAAAAGCTGCGCGCTGGTGGCGCTGGCATCCCGGCGTTCTTCACCAAGACCGGCGTCGGCACGCTGGTCGCCGAGGGCAAGGAGCTGCGCGAGTTTGACGGCGAGACGTACGTCATGGAGCGCTCGCTGGTGCCCGATGTGGCGCTGGTGAAGGCGCAGGTGGCTGACAAGTCCGGCAACCTGCGGTTCAACCTGACCGCACGCAACTTCAACCCCGCTGCGGCTACGGCCGGCAAGATCTGCATCGTCGAAGTCGAAGAGATCGTTGAAGTGGGCGATTTGGCACCGGACGACATTCATCTGCCGGGTATCTACGTGCACCGCATCGTGCTGAATGCCACGCCCGAGAAGCGCATCGAAAAGCGCACCATCCGAGCAGCCAACTAAGGAGACCGACATGGCCTGGACACAAGACCAAATGGCGGCGCGCGCTGCCCAGGAGTTGCAAGACGGCTTCTACGTCAACCTCGGCATCGGCATCCCGACGCTGGTTGCCAACCACACCGGCGACAAGGAAGTCTGGCTGCAAAGCGAAAACGGCATGCTGGGCATCGGTCCGTTTCCCACGGAAGACGAAGTGGATGCCGACCTGATCAACGCAGGCAAGCAGACCGTGACCACACTGCCCGGCAGCGCCATCTTCGGCAGCGACCAGAGCTTTGCGATGATTCGCGGCGGCAAGATCAACCTGTCGATTCTGGGTGCGATGCAGGTAAGCGAGACGGGCGATCTGGCCAACTGGATGATCCCCGGCAAGATGGTCAAGGGCATGGGCGGCGCGATGGACCTCGTGGCCGGCGTCAAGCGTGTGATCGTACTGATGGAGCACACCGCCAAGAAAAAGGACGGTACTGAAGACCTGAAACTGCTACCCAAGTGCACGCTGCCACTGACCGGCGTGGGTGTGGTCGATCGCATCATTACGGACCTTGGCGTGATCGACGTGACCGCGCAGGGCCTGAAGCTGATCGAAACCGCGCCGGGCGTTTCGCGCGAAGAGATCCAGGCCAAGACCGGCGTCAACCTGCTGTAATTCGGAGACCGCAATGCTGCAAGGAAAAACTGCCCTGGTTACAGGCTCGACTAGCGGGATCGGTCTGGGTATCGCCTGCTCGCTGGCCGCGCAGGGCGCCAACATCATCATGAACGGCTTTGGCGATGTTGAAGCGCCCAAGGCGCAGATCGCGGCCGCCGGCAAGAACGCCATCCGTATCGGATACCACGGCGCCGACATGAGCAAGCCGGCCGAGATCGAAGCGATGTTCGCCTATGCCGACACCGAGTTCGGCGGTGTGGACATCCTCGTCAACAATGCCGGCATCCAGTACGTGGCCAATGTCGAGGATTTCCCGACCGAGCGTTGGGACGCCATCATCGCCATCAACCTCACCTCGGCTTTCCACACGACGCGGCTTGCCGTGCCGGGCATGAAGCGCAAGAACTGGGGCCGCATCATCAACATCGCTTCGGCGCATGGGTTGGTGGCATCGGCGCAGAAATCGGCGTATGTGGCGGCCAAGCACGGTATCGTCGGCTTCACCAAATCGGTGGCGCTGGAGACGGCGCAGACGGGTATCACGTCCAATGCGATCTGTCCGGGCTGGGTGCTGACACCGCTGGTGCAGAAACAGATCGATGCGCGCGCCGAGAAGGACGGCCTGTCCGCGCTCGAAGCCAAGAAGGATCTGCTGATGGAAAAGCAGCCCTCGGGCGAATTCGTCACGCCTGACCAGCTCGGTGCGCTGGCGGTGTTCCTGTGCAGCGATGCGGCCGAACAGGTGCGCGGCGTGGCGTGGAACATGGATGGTGGCTGGGTCGCGCAGTAAGCCGATCTGCTTCAGAAAAAGCCTCGCTTCGGCGGGGCTTTTTTGTTTTTGATGGACGGTGCATGTCTGCTGCACCGCCGCATGCTTGCGGGCCCGCGTACAATCAGGCTTCGCTGTCTCCGTCATTCCCATGTAGGAGTTGTTCATGCCAGTTTCGCCGCGCCTTGCCTTCGTGCAGTGCCTGAGCCCGTCCGGCTTGCACCGGATGGCGTATCACGAGTGGGGCGATGCGCAGAATCCGCGAGTGCTGGTCTGCGTGCATGGCCTCTCGCGCACCGGGCGCGATTTCGACGTGCTGGCGCAGGCGCTGTGCAACGACTATCGCGTCATCTGTCCCGATGTGGTGGGTCGGGGGCGCTCCGATTGGCTGGCCGATCCGAAGGGTTACGTGCTGCCGCAGTACGCGTCCGACATGGTCACGTTGCTCGCGCGCGTGAATGCCGAGTCTGTCGACTGGTTTGGTACCTCGATGGGTGGCCTGATCGGCATTGGCTTGGCAGGCTTGCCGCAATCGCCGATTCGCAAGCTGCTGCTCAACGATGTAGGCCCGCGGGTGACGGAGTCGTCGTTGACGCGCATTGGCGCTTACCTCGGTTTGAACGTCCGCTTCAAGACCTTCGATGAAGGATTGGCGTACCTCAAGACGATCAGCGCATCATTCGGCCCCCACACGCCGGAGCAATGGCGTGCGTTGAATACCGCGATCCTGAAACCGCAGGGGGGCGAGTGGATCCTGCATTACGATCCGCGCCTCGCCGAGCCCTTCAAGAACACGACGCCTGACATGATCGCTGCCGGCGAAGCCACGCTGTGGAAGTTGTTTGAGGCGATTCCCGGCGAGGTGCTGGTGGTGCGCGGCGCGCATTCCGATCTGCTTACGCGTGAGACCGTCGAGGCCATGATGCAGCGTGGCCAACATGTGAACACGATTGAAATCCCTGACGTGGGCCACGCGCCGACCTTCATCCAGCCGGATCAGGTGGCGATCGCCCGCAAGTTCTTCCTCGGTCAATGACCGTTTGTCCGACCCCATTCGATTTGCAAGATGAGCACTGAACTGAAGCGCTACAACGTCGAACATCGCTATTCCGACGCAGCCGTCTACAACGGCGTCGTCTACGTGGCAGGGCAGGTGCCTGAGACCACGCTCGACGCAGGCATTGCCGAGCAGACGGCAGAAGTGCTCGCCACCATCGATCGCGTGCTGGCCGCCAACGGCAGCGACAAGACGCGCATCCTGATGTGCCAGATCTTCCTGAAAGACATCAGCGAGATTGGCGAGATGAACAAGGTGTGGGACCAGTGGGTCGCCGCCGATTCCAAGAACTCGCCGCCGCGCGCCACCGTTGAGGCCGCGCTGGCCAATCCGAAGTACCGCATCGAAATCGTCGTGACGGCCGCGCAGAAGAACTGAGCCCGTCGCCCAACAGGCGAGACGCAAGCAGGACGCATCATGGAGAACAAGACCGAACGGCCGGCCGAGGGGGCCGGATCGACGGCAGAGCAGGTCGCCCGGGCGATCGAATATCTCGCGGCGAATGCCGCAGACAGCGTCACGCTGACCGGCGAGCCGCTGGAGTCGCACGCGCGCGGCACGATCGCCATCCTGGAAGCGCTGCGCGTCGACACGCCATCGTTGCAGGCGGCTGCACTGTTCCTGTTGCCCACGCTGGCAATGGACAACGAAAAGGCGCTCGAGCCCGCATTCGGCGCCGAGGTCGTCAAGCTCGTGCACGATGTGCGGCAACTGCTGCGCATTGGCGCAATTGCCGGCCTCGTCAGCCCGACCGATGCCAGCATCACGCGCAAGAACGAAGCGGAAGCGCGCCGCGCGCAGGTCGAGGCGCTGCGCAAGATGTTGCTCGCGTTCGCGCAAGATATTCGCGTGGTGTTGATCCGGCTGGCGTCGCGGCTGCAGTCGCTGCGCTGGCTCGCGCAGACGAAACGCCCGGCGCCGGAAGGCATGGCGCGCGAAACGCTGGACATCTACGCCCCGCTCGCAAACCGCCTGGGCATCTGGCAGCTGAAGTGGGAGCTTGAAGACCTCGGCTTCCGCTTTGAGGATCCGGATACCTACAAGCGTATCGCCCGCCTGCTGGATGAAAAACGCATCGAGCGCGAGAAGTTCATTGGCCAGGCCATCGAGCAACTCCAAAAGACCTTGCACGATGCCGGTATTCAGGCCGAGGTCAGCGGCCGGCCCAAGCACATCTACAGCATCTGGAAAAAGATGCGCGGCAAGGAACTCGACTTTGCCGATCTGTACGATGTGCGCGCCTTCCGTGTCATCGTGGACGACATCAAGGATTGCTACACGGTGCTCGGTTTCGTGCATCACATGTGGCAGCCGATCCCGAAGGAATTCGATGACTACATCTCGCGCCCGAAGGCCAATGGCTACATGTCGCTGCATACGGTGGTGATCGGCGATGACGGTCGCGCGCTCGAGGTGCAGATCCGCACGCGCGAGATGCACCACTTTGCCGAGTACGGCGTGGCCGCGCACTGGCGCTACAAGGAGGCCGGCAGCAAAGGCTACGCCGGGCAGTTCTCCGCCAGCGAGCGCTACGACGAGAAGATCGCGTGGCTGCGCCAGTTGCTCGCCTGGAAAGATGACGCCGAGCACACCGTCGCGCACGAGGATTCCCCGTGGGAGCAACTCAAGCACACCGAGCTGGATGACCACATCTACGTGCTGACGCCCCAGGCGCGCGTGATCGCGTTGCCGCAAGGCGCAACGCCGGTCGATTTCGCCTACTACCTGCACAGCGATCTCGGCCACCGCTGCCGCGGCGCGCGCGTCGACGGCACGATGGTGCCGCTGAACACGCCGCTCAAGAACGGCCAGACCGTCGAGATCGTCACCGTTAAGCAGGGCGGGCCGTCGCGCGATTGGCTCAACACCGAGCTGCACTATCTCGTCAGCCCGCGTGCCCGCACGAAAGTGCGTGCGTGGTTCAACGCGATGGAGCTGGAAGAGACGCTTGCGCAGGGCCGGGCGCTCATCGACAAGACACTGCAGCGCGAGGGCAAGACCGCCGTCAACCTGGAAGAGTTGGCCGCCAAGCTCGGCTACAAGACGTCGGATGATCTCTATGCCGTGGTCGCCAAGGACGAGTTGAGCCTGCGCCGCATCGAGGCCGTATTGCGCTCCGATGGGGCGCCGCCGGCGGCGCCCGTGGATGACGAAGCGGCCTTCACGAAGAAGAGCCGCGCCACCAGCGTAGCTCGTGGCGCCAAGAGTGGCGTGCTGGTGGTGGGTGTCGATTCACTCCTCACGCAGATGTCGCGTTGCTGCAAGCCTGCGCCCCCGGACCCAATCGTCGGCTTTGTCACACGCGGGCGTGGCGTATCGATCCACCGGCAGAGCTGTGCGACGTTTCAGCAGTTGGCTGCCCGGGCTCCTGGCCGTGTCATCCAGACGGAGTGGGGCCAACGCAGCGATTCGGTCTATCCGATCGACATCCAGGTCGAGGCGCTGGACCGGCAGGGCTTGTTGCGCGACATCTCGGAAATCCTCTCGCGCGAGAAGATCAACGTGACCGGCGTGCGCACGCTGTCGAGCAAGGGCGTTGCGAAAATGCAGTTCACCGCAGAGGTATCAGAGGCGACACAACTGCAGCGCGCGCTGACTTTGATCGAAGAAGTGCAAGGGGTGTTGACAGCCCGGCGGAAGTGACGGTATAGTTTCGTTCTTCGGCAGGCTCGTAGCTCAGCTGGTTAGAGCACCACCTTGACATGGTGGGGGTCGTTGGTTCGAGTCCAATCGAGCCTACCAACGCATTTAGCAGGACGCGTCGGGTAGGATGTCCAAGCCGTCATCCTCGCAATTCCCGGGCTTGTCCCGTACAACTGAACACAAGGCGAAATATGATTCAGGCACCGCGAACTACAACCGCTTCGGAGCGACAGTAGTCAAGGTGCGTTTTTCGCCCTTTGCGGTCTGCCCAAGCGGTGGATGGCGCAAATGAAAACGCGGCCTTGGCCGCGTTTTTTTTCGTCCGCAGTTTCGTGTCACGCGTGGCGATCAAGCTGAAAGCGCTTCGAAGCATTCGATTCGACAACCTGCTGCGCCGACTTGGCGCGGCGCACGACAGAATAACGACCGTTGCGCATCTCTGAAACCTGAAATGCGCAACGGTGACTCCACAGGAGCAAGCATGATCGCAATCACGTTGCCGGATGGTTCCCGGCGTGAGTTTCCCGGCCCCGTGACCGTGGCTGAAGTGGCGCAGAGCATCGGTGCGGGCCTCGCCAAGGCTGCGCTGGCTGGTCGCGTAGACGGTCAGATGGTCGACACGAGCTTCTCGATCGATCGCGATGCGAAGCTCGCCATCATCACAGACAAGGACGCCGATGGCGTCGACGTGATCCGTCACTCCACGGCGCACTTGTTGGCCTACGCCGTCAAGGAGCTGTATCCGGACGCGCAGGTCACCATCGGCCCGGTCATCGAAAACGGCTTCTATTACGACTTCGCCTACAAGCGCCCCTTCACGCCTGAAGACCTCGTCGCCATCGAAAAGAAGATGACGGAGCTCGCCAAGAAGGACGAGAAGGTCACACGTGAAGTGCTGAGCCGCGACGAAGCCGTCAAACTGTTCCAGGGCATGGGCGAGAAGTACAAGGCCGAGATCATCGCCTCCATTCCGGAAGATCAGGAGATTGGCCTGTACCGCGAGGGCAACTTCGTCGACCTTTGCCGCGGCCCGCACGTGCCATCCACGGGCAAGCTCAAGGTCTTTAAGCTGATGAAGGTGGCGGGCGCGTATTGGCGCGGGGACCACAACAACGAGATGCTCCAGCGCATCTACGGCACGGCCTGGGCCAAGAAGGAAGACCAGGAAGCCTACCTGCGCATGCTGGAAGAGGCTGAAAAGCGTGACCACCGCAAGCTCGGCCGCGAACTCGACCTGTTCCACATCGACGAGTACTCGCCTGGCACGGTGTTCTGGCATCCGAAGGGCTGGACGCTCTGGCAGGAGATCGAGCAGTACATGCGTCGCGTGTATCGCGAGAACGGCTACCAGGAAGTGAAGGGGCCGCAGATTCTCGACAAGACGCTGTGGGAGAAGACCGGCCACTGGGACAAGTACCGCGAGAACATGTTCATCACGGAATCGGAAAAGCGCGAATACGCGCTCAAGCCGATGAACTGCCCCGGCCACATCCTCATCTACAAGCAGGGCATCAAGAGCTACCGCGACCTGCCGCTACGCTTCGGCGAGTTTGGCGCATGCCACCGCAACGAGCCTTCGGGTGGCCTGCACGGCATCATGCGCGTACGCGGCTTCACGCAGGACGATGGTCACATCTTCTGCACGGAAGACATGATCCAGGCCGAGGTGACGGCGTTTACGACGTTGCTGCAGAAGGTCTACAAGGACTTCGGCTTTACCGAGATTCTTTACAAGCTGTCGACGCGTCCGGAAAAGCGCATCGGCACTGAAGAAAGCTGGGACCGTGCCGAGGCTGCGTTGGCCGAGGGCTTGCGTGCGTCGGGTTGCGAATTCGAGTACCTGCCGGGCGAGGGCGCGTTCTACGGCCCGAAAATCGAATATGTGCTCAAAGACGCACTCGGCCGCCAGTGGCAGTGCGGCACGATCCAGGTCGACCCGAACTTGCCGGAACGCCTGGACGCCGAGTTCGTAGGCGAGGATGGCGCACGCCATCGCCCCATCATGCTGCACCGGGCCATCGTCGGCAGCCTGGAGCGCTTTATCGGTATCTTGATCGAGCAATATGCCGGAGCGCTGCCGACGTGGCTTTCGCCCGTGCAGGTTGCGGTTCTCAGTATTACCGATTCGCACGCCGAATACGCCCAATCCGTTGCGCAATCCCTGCAAAAACAAGGATTTAGGGCGGTCGTTGATTTGCGGAATGAGAAGATTGGGTATAAAATCCGCGAGCATTCCGTGCAGAAGGTCCCATACCAAGTTGTGGTTGGCGACAAAGAGCGGGATGAAAATCAGGTGGCCGTGCGTGCCCGTGGCAACGTCGATCTAGGCTCCATGCCGCTGTCGGCGTTCGTTGAGCGACTGCAGAACGATCTCGCCAACAAGTCATGAGCTGGGCACGGCCTGTTTTTTTGATTCTTCGAGGACATCAACATCGCTACTGAGAAATCTCACCGCATCAACCGCGAGATCAGCGCACCGGAAGTCCGGCTGACCGGGGTTGAGGGGGAAGCGCTCGGCATCGTCAAGCTGTTCGACGCACTGCGTCTGGCAGAAGAGAAAGACGTCGACCTGGTCGAGATCGCGCCGACTGCGCAGCCGCCCGTCTGCCGCCTGATGGACTATGGCAAGTTCAAGTATCAGGAACAGAAGAAGGCCCACGACGCCAAGTTGAAGCAGAAGGTTATCCAGGTGAAGGAAGTCAAGTTCCGCCCTGGCACCGACGACAACGACTACGGCGTTAAGCTGCGCAACGCAACGCGTTTCCTGGAGGATGGTGACAGGGTCAAGGTTACCTTGCGCTTCCGCGGCCGGGAAATGGCTCACCAGGAACTCGGCATGCGCGTGCTGGAGCGTATCAAGACTGACCTGGAGGAGTTCGGCCAGGTTGAGCAGATGCCGAAGATGGAGGGGCGCCAGGCAGTGATGATGTTGGCACCCAAGAAGAAAAAGTAATGCAGTGGTGGCCGGACGTTTCCGGCTGCGCTGAGCAGGTTCCAGACGGAAACGTCGGAAAACGCGGCAGGTCTCAAAGCCTGCAGCGATACAACAAGTGAGCCCGGGTCTTGCAAGTGTCGGCGCCAGCCGTCCACCTGGCTTCATGTCAAAAGCGGAGTTGTTCCATGCCGAAGATGAAGACGAAGAAAAGCGCCTCCAAGCGCTTTACTGCCCGTCCTGGTGGCACGATCAAACGTGGCCAAGCCTTCAAGCGTCACATCCTGACCAAGAAGACCACCAAGAACAAGCGTCACCTGCGCGGTACCGAGGGCGTCCATGAGACGAACCTGAAGTCCGTTCGCGCAATGATGCCGTACGCCTAACCCTAACTAACTACGAAAGGAGCATTTCATGCCTCGAGTAAAACGTGGGGTCACAGCGCGGGCCCGTCATAAGAAGGTTATCAGCGCAGCCAAGGGTTACCGCGGCCGCCGCAATAACGTCTATCGCATCGCCAAGCAGGCGGTCATGCGTGCTGGCCAGTACGCCTACCGCGATCGTCGTAACAAGAAGCGTGTGTTCCGCGCGCTCTGGATTGCACGTATCAACGCTGGCGCACGCGAGCATGGTCTGACCTACAGCAAGTTCATGAACGGCCTGAAGAAGGCGTCCATCGAGCTGGACCGCAAGGTGCTGTCGGATATGGCCATTCACGACAAGGTGGCTTTTGCTGCCATCGTGAACCAGGTGAAAGCCAACGTCGCCTGAGTTGGATTGGCCGGGCGGGCTGCTGGAATTGCCCAGTGACTTTGCCGGCTGATCACCCTGACGGGGCTCTCACCGAGCCCCGTTTTTTATTCCGCGCATTTCGCGGACCCGAATCACCCGAATTTTTTCGCTCGCCTTCCCATGTCACTGGATCTGGATCAAGTCGTCGTCGATGCCCAAAACGCGTTTGCCTCTGTGGAGGACAACGCCTCGCTGGAAAACGAGAAAGCACGCTTTCTCGGTAAGTCTGGCGTGCTGACCGACTTGCTCAAAGGCTTGGGCAAGCTCGATCCGGAGACGCGCAAGTCCGAAGGCGCGCGCATCAACCAGGCCAAGAGCCGCGTTGAAGAGGCGCTGACCGCCCGCCGCCAGGCGCTGGCCGATGCGCTGATGAACGCCCGTCTGGCCGCCGAGGCGATCGACGTGACGCTGCCCGGCCGCGACGTGGCCGAGGGCAGCCTGCACCCGGTGATGAACACCTGGGAGCGCGTCGCCAAGATCTTCGGCTCGATCGGTTTTGACGTGGCTGACGGCCCCGAAATCGAATCGGACTGGATGAACTTCACTGCGTTGAACAACCCGGACAACCATCCGGCGCGCTCGATGCAGGACACCTTCTACATCGATGGCCGCGACAGCGAAGACAAGCTCTTGCTGCTGCGCACGCACACCAGCCCGATGCAGGTGCGTTACGCCCGCATGCACGTTGAGAAATACAAGCACCTCGACCGCATTCCGCCCATCAAGGTCATCGCGCCGGGCCGCACGTACCGCGTCGACAGCGACGCTACGCACTCGCCGATGTTCCATCAGGTCGAAGGCCTCTGGATTGCCGACAACATCAGCTTCGCAGACCTGAAGGGCGTCTATTCCGACTTCCTGCGCAATTTCTTTGAGCGGGACGACATCCAGGTGCGTTTCCGCCCGTCGTATTTCCCGTTCACCGAACCGTCGGCCGAGATCGACATGGCGTTCGGCAACGGCAAATGGCTGGAGATTTCCGGTTCTGGCCAGGTGCACCCGACCGTGGTGCGCAACATGGGCCTGGACCCTGAGCGCTACATCGGCTTTGCGTTCGGCTCCGGCCTGGAGCGCCTGACGATGCTGCGCTATGGCATCAACGACCTGCGCCTGTTCTTCGAGGGCGATGTGCGTTTCCTGCGCCAGTTCGCGTAAGCGCCGAGCGCTCGCACTGGTACCTCGTCGCCCCGTTAATCGAATTTCTTTTCTGTCGCGCCATGCAATTTCCGGAATCCTGGCTTCGCAGTTTCGTCAATCCGTCGATCACCACGGATGAGCTCTCCCATCGCCTTACGATGGCAGGTCTCGAGGTGGAAGAGGTCGACCCCGTTGCGCCGCCGTTCTCGCAGATCGTCGTCGGCCATGTGGTCGCGGTCAACAAGCACCCGGATGCCGATCGCCTCAATGTCTGCAAGGTCGATGCGGGCACGGGCGAGCTGCTGCAGATCGTCTGCGGCGCGCCGAACGTGTCGGTGGGCATCAAGGTGCCGTGCGCGATGGTCGGTGCCGAGCTGCCGCCTGGCGAAGATGGCAAGCCGTTCAAGATCAAGATCGGCAAGCTGCGCGGCGTGGAGAGCTACGGCATGCTGTGTTCGGCGCGCGAGCTGAAGCTGTCGGAAGATCACGGCGGTCTGCTGATCCTGCCGGAAGACACGCCGGTCGGCGAAGACATTCGCAAGGTGCTGGATCTGGATGACCAGATCTTCATCATCAAACTCACACCCAACAAAGCGGATTGCCTGTCGATCCATGGGGTGGCGCGCGAAGTGTCCGCGCTGACCGGCGCACCGATCACCGTGCCGTCGATGGCGCCCGTGGCGGTGACGCTCGCTGACAAGCTGCCGGTCAAGGTGGAAGCACCGGACCTGTGCGGTCGCTTTTCGGGTCGCATCATCCGCGGCGTGAACGCGCACGCGAAGACGCCGGCCTGGATGGTTTCGCGCATCGAGCGCGCGGGCATGCGCAGCGTGTCGGCGTTGGTTGATATTTCGAACTACGTGATGCTTGAGCTAGGCCGTCCGTCGCACGTCTTCGACCTGGACAAGATCCACGGCGGCCTGACGGTGCGCTGGGGCAAGGCTGGCGAACAACTGAAACTGCTCAACGGCGACACCATCACCGTCGACGAAAAGGTCGGCGTGATCTCGGACGAGCAGGCCATCGAAAGCCTTGCCGGCATCATGGGCGGCGACAAGACGGCTGTCACGCTCGACACACAGAACATTTACGTCGAGGCTGCATTCTGGTGGCCGGCGGCTATTCAAGGCCGCGCGCGGCGCTACAACTTCTCGACCGATGCCGGCCATCGCTTCGAGCGAGGCGTTGATTACGCGACCACCGTTGAACACATCGAACGCATCAGTGCGCTGATCCTCGAAATCTGCGGCGGCCAGGCTGGCCCGATCGACGATCAGATCGTCAATCTGCCCAAGCGCGAGCCGGTGCGCATGCGCGTCGCACGTGCTGCACGTGTGCTCGGTATTCCGCTGTCGCACGACGTTGTGGTAGACGTGTTCGAGCGCCTCGGCCTCACGTTCAGCGTGGACGGCGATGTGTTCATCGTCGAGCCGCCGTCGTATCGCTTCGACCTGGAGATCGAGGAAGACCTGATCGAAGAGGTCGCCCGCATCTACGGCTTCGAGCAGATTCCCGCCAAGCCGCCAGTGGCCGAGAGCGCGATGCGCCCGACCGACGAGGCGCGCCGCACCATGCACGACGTGCGTCATGCTGTGGCCGCGCGCGATTACCACGAGGTCGTCAACTTCGCCTTTGTCGAAAGCGAGTGGGAGGCCGACTTTGCCGGCAACACCAACCCGATTCCGCTGCTGAACCCGATTGCCAGCCAGTACTCGGTGATGCGCAGCACGCTTATCGGCGGCTTGCTCGACAAGGTCCGCTACAACGTGAACCGCAAGGCTTCGCGCGTGCGCATGTTCGAGGTGGGGCGCGTGTTCCACCGCGATGCGAGTGTCGCCGACGGTGGCCTGTCGATCGCAGGCTACGCACAACCGATGATGGCGGGCGGCATTGCGTATGGTCCGTCCAAGGAAGAGCAGTGGGGCGTGCAGGCCCGTCCGGTTGATTTCTTCGATGTGAAGGGCGATGTCGAGTCTCTGTTGTGGCCGCTGCAGGCGCGCTTTGAGCGGGCCGAACATCCTGCGCTGCATCCAGGCCGCTCGGCGCGCATAGTGCTGGATGGCCGTGCCGTCGGCTGGATTGGTGAGCTGCATCCGCGTTGGCTGCAGAAGTACGATTTGGCGACCGCGCCGGTGGTGTGGGAAGTCGAGCTCGATGCCATTACCGCAGTAGGCCTGCCGAAGTATCGTGAAGTGCCGCGCGTGCCGGCCGTGACGCGCGACATCGCGCTGGTCGTGCGCCAGGATGTGGCGGTGCAGGCCCTGGTCGACACGTTCGAGAAGGCGGCTGTCGGCACCCCATGGCAGCGTTATCTGCAGGGCGTTGTGCTGTTCGATGAGTTCCGTCCGAAGGCCGCCACCGCTGCCATTGGGGCGCAGGAGAAAAGCCTTGCCTTCAGAATTACGTTGCAAGATACTGACAGCACCCTTCAGGACGACATTGTCGAGGCCGCCACACAGCAATTGATTCGAGCGGCCGGCGATGCATTCGGCGCGCGCCTGCGCGCCTGACGTCTCAGACGTCCGCACTGCGCTAGAGACCGCTCGAACGAACCTCCGCATTCGGATCGAATACGCTAAGCGAATCCTATGAACGATCAACACGCGCCAGCGTTGGCGGCATCCTTGGGCGACTCGCTCGGTTCTTCTTCGGCAGCATTGGCCGACGCACGTGATGCGCGCGGTCAGGACGTGCCGACGCTTACCAAAGCCGAGCTTGCCGAGATGCTGTTCGAGCAGGTCGGCTTGAACAAGCGTGAGTCGAAGGACATGGTCGAGGCGTTTTTCGACGTGATTCGCGAGGCGCTCGAACAGGGCGACAGTGTCAAGCTGTCCGGCTTCGGTAACTTCCAGTTGCGCGACAAGCCGCAGCGTCCGGGCCGAAATCCAAAGACGGGGGAGATCATCCCCATCACCGCGCGTCGCGTCGTGACGTTCCACGCCAGTCAGAAGCTCAAGGCGCTCGTTGAAGAGCGCGTCGAGCCGCTGCCTGTCGACATCGCGTAATTCTGCTGCGTGATCTCGTTTAGCCGTCTGTTCAATCCGTTTCTCTCGCCAGCCCTGTAGTTCAGCCCTGTATGGCCGCCGATAAACACACGGAGCGGGTCAACCTGCCGCCGATTCCTGCCAAACGCTACTTCACCATTGGGGAAGTGAGCGACCTGTGCGCCGTCAAGCCGCACGTGCTGCGTTATTGGGAGCAGGAGTTCACACAGCTCAAGCCCGTCAAGCGACGCGGCAATCGGCGTTACTACCAGCATCATGAAGTCCTGCTCATCCGGCGTATTCGCGAGCTGCTGTACGAGCAGGGTTTCACGATCAATGGCGCGCGGAACAGGCTGGACGAGTTGCGGCATGGCATGGCTGCCGCGTCGCCGGTCGAGGCCGATGAGCAGGAAATGGAAGCCGCGGCGCCGATCTCCGCCGCTGCGAGTGGTTCGGTTGATGTTCAGAGCTTGCGGCGTGAGCTGTCGGCCGTGTTGGAAGTGCTGCGTACCGACCAGCCATAAGCCGATATTGCAGACAAGAAGCGCGCAGATAGAAACGAGAAAGCCCGCGTAACGTGATTCGTTACGCGGGCTTTTGTTTTGGTCGGGGCGAGAGGATTTGAACCTCCGACCACCTGCACCCCATGCAGGTACGCTACCAGGCTGCGCTACGCCCCGAAGCTTGAAAGTATAACAGAGGCGTGGCGCCGATGACTAGTAGTTCGCTCACAGTTCGAGCACTTGCCGTGTGGTCGTGTTCCGTATGGCTGCGGCAAAGAAAGTCCTTGCGCTAGAGTGCGCTCTAGCACCTGTAATCGGAGCATTCACACTAGGAGGCTCCCATGAACGCGCTCGAGAACAAGCAGATCTTGCAGGCCGCTTTTGCCGAACTGGCTGTGAGCAACGCCAAGCCATTCGTTGATCTCATGACGGATGATTTCTGCTGGGTTTGCACCGGTACGACGCAGTGGTCTCGTCGCTATGCCGGTAAGCAGACGGTGCTGGATGAGCTGTTCGCGCCGCTGCGCGCGAAGCTCGGTCGCATCACGACGGTTGCCAATCGCTTTATTGCCGATGGCGATACCGTGGTCGTAGAGGCGCAAGGTCGCAACACGACGCGCGATGGCGTTGCCTATAACAATCAGTACTGCTTCGTCATCCACATGCAGGAGGGCAAGATGCGCGAACTGATCGAATACTTCGACACCGAGCTCGTCAACCGGGCGCTTGGCCATCCGGCAGCTGTCTCCACCGCGTCCCATGGCTGAGCGCGATCCGGCTCGGTTGCTGATCGGTGCCTTGGCTGAGCGCACGGGCCGCAGCATTCATACGATCCGCTGGTACGAGGCGCAGGGGTTGATTCCTGGCGTTGCGCGCGATGCAACGGGCCGACGTATTTACACCGAGCAGCATGTCAACTGGCTCGAGTTGATGGAGCGCCTGCGCAACACAGGGATGTCCGTCGCGCAGATGCGCGAATACACGGCGCTGGTGTGCGAGGGCCGTAGTACCTTGAAAGCTCGACATGCGTTGCTGGTGGCGCATCGTGCGCAGGTGACGCGGATGATCGCGGAGTGGACGCACTCGCTTGCACTGATCGACGGCAAGATCGATTTCTACGGCGAATGGGTGGCCACGGGAACGCGGCCGGTACGCGAACCTAGCCTGTCGCAAAGCACCACGAAAACGCGCACGCATCGCAAGCCCAAGCGCTAGCGATGGCGGGGACGTTGGCGGATGATCAACCCGGCGCGCGCCGATACCGCGCCGGCGTCATTCCCAGTTGCTGCTTGAACGCCTTGCCGAATGCCGCTTCGGATTGATAGCCGACGCGCGCCCCGATTTCTCCTGCACTGAGCCGCGTATGGACCAACGCGTCGCACGCGAGCGTCATGCGCACGCGCGTGAGAAAGTCCCACACCGTCATGTCGGCGCGCGCCTTGAAGTGCCGCGCGTAGGTGGCGCGCGACATGGCTGCCAGATCGGCGAGGGTGTCGATGGTCCACGCACGCTCTGGCGCGCTGAGCATGGCTTGTACGGATGGTCCGAGGCGCGTGTCTGACAGCAGCGTCAGCGTGCCGGGGCTCGCGTTTTCCTGCTGGCCATACACGCGCAGTGCCATTGTCAGCAACGCTTGGCTCAACGAGGTAACGATCGCCAGCGCGCCGGGCGCGCGGGTTTCGGCTTCGTCGCGCATCAGTGCGATGAGCGCCTGCAGTGCCGGATACGACGCGCTATCACTCAATGACACGTGCAGCGGATCAGGCAGCGTACGCACCAGCAACGTGGTCGAGCCGTGCTCGTGAACGAAGCGGCCGCAAAGCAGGTCGACGTCGGCGGCACCCCGGCCGGTTTGGCGAAGCGGCAGCATGCCGTCATGCGAGTTGCGGGGTTTCCGGGTGGGTGCGTCGGCAGCGCTGAGGTCGTGAATGGTGTGTGCCGCGCCACGCGGGAACAGGATGAAATCGCCTTCGCGCAGCGTGAGCGTGCCGCCGCCAGCGTCGACCAGGCAACTGCCCGACAGCACGAGGTGGAACAGCACTTGCCCATTCGGCTCCGGATCATGCGGGATCGAGAAGGGCCCTTGGAACAGGCAGCGCAAATCGAGGCTGGCCTGCGGCCGGGTGAGTTGAATGAATTGGCTGAGCGCATCCATTGAGACGATTTCGATAGAAATTGCGTTTATCAAGTATTAAACGGATCGCGAGTCAAGGCAATACTCTTCCTAACGGCGCGGCATCGGGCCAGCGCCACACCACCGGAGCACATCATGCTGAACTGGGTCGAGTATCGGAAGGAATTGCTGGGTCGCATTGGCGAGATCGGTCGGATCACGCCGGATACGGTCAAGGGCTACAAGACGCTGTCGGCGGCCACGACGGGCAGCCTGGACGCGAAGACCCGCGAACTGATCGCGCTGGCCGTGGCGGTGACCGCGCGTTGCGATGGCTGTATCACCGTGCACACCGCCGAGGCGGTCAAGCATGGTGCAACGCATGAGGAGATTGCCGATGCGCTCAGCGTGGCGATTTCGCTTAATGCCGGGGCCGCGTTGGTGTACTCGGCGCGCGTGATGGACGCGGTGCAGGCCTACGAGAAGGCCTGACCACGTCCGCTACCGAGCGATCCGCAGGCGGCAGGTTGCCTGTCGGGTCCCGCCGGGGGCGAGCAGGTGCAGGCCTTCGCCGTGGTGGATCGCATTCGGCAGGCCCATCCAAGGTTCGACGCAGTAGAAGTCCGACGTGGCGTTTTCCGTCCACGTGGTGATGGCGTGCCAGGGCACCGGTGCGCCGTCGACCTCGAAACGAATGCGCCGGCCGAGCGGTGCTTCTGCATGCGGCGGGATGACGAGCGTGGCCGCGCCGGCGTCATCGAGCAGGTGATAGCGATCTTGGAGCGCCGGGTCGTCGAGCTGGTAGGTCCTGCGCCCTGGCTCGGGTCTGTCGAGACTGCCATCGGGCAGTTGGCGCGACAGCCGCGCCGGCGGCATCGACAGCTCGGTTGCGCCACGCAGCGCATGCGGTAGCGCCAGGTAGAAATGATGGCCCGCGTAGAAAGGCATCGGCGCATGCGCGTCGCCTTCGTCCAGATGCTTCACGCAGAAGGTCGCCTCCAACCCGTCGTCAATCAGCCGGTACGTCACGCGAAATTCGAAGGCGAACGGATAGCCTTGGCGCGTTTGAGGGCTGTCACGCAGCAGCATGACGATGTGTGCGTCGCTTGCGTCTTCCACCTCGAACGGCATGTCGCGAGCAAAGCCGTGTTGCGGTAGCGCGTGAAGTTGTCCGCGCGCGTCGCGCCAGCGGCCGACTTCGCCATCTACAAAATGCCGGCCGATGAAGGGAAATAGCAGCGGATTGCCGCCGCGCACTTTGGCCGGATTCGACCAGTCGGATGTTTCGGGCCAGAAGAGGATGTCTTCACCGCGATGGCGCCAGCGCACCAGCCGACCGCCGGCTTCCGGTGCGAGCAGCAGCATGGAGCCATCGGCGCGCGTGTCACCGATGCGGATGAGCGTGCGATCCTGAAAGCGGGCGGTGGGCAGGTCGTGCATGGGTTGGGCGGGGTGACTTGTTGGCATGGGAATCGCATACTAGATTGTCAATGCGTTTTGCCCGGAGGGAAACCATGTCCGTCAATTGCGTGCTGCCCGCTCATACCGTTCCCCCGCCCGACGAGCCTTCGCCGCCGGGAATCCCGCCCGATCTGCCATCTCCCGATGAACCGCCGCCGCCAGTCGAGCCACCGGAGCTGTCGCGGAAGTAATCTGCTGTTACCAATCGTCACAGCTTTGCGTGAAGCGGTTCGTAAGATAGCGCCAGTTCTCGCGCGACTGCGCGTTTCTACAACCACAATACGAGCCAAATCATGTCGATTCTTCCGCGTCTGACCCTGTGCGCAGTGCTGGCGGCCTCCCTGGCCGGTTGTGTCGTGGCGCCACCGCAGCCCACGCGCACGGTGGTGGTGCGTGAGCCGGTTCCCGTTGCGGCGCCGGTGGACCCGCGCGCGCGCTTTGACCAAATCCAGGGCCGCCTCGCGGAAGAATTCCACCGTATCGACGTTCGCCAATCGCAGGGCTACATCGATCCGTACCGCGCTGACGGCCTGCGCGACCGCCTGCGCCGCATCCGCCAGGAAGCCAACGACATGGCCAGTCAGCATCGCGGCGGCCTGTCCGGCGATGAGCAGCACGCGCTGAACGACGAACTCGGCGCCGTGGCGCACGATATCGGCCGCTAAGCCGCATTCTTCCGGTCTCCTCATTCGCCGATGTTGCGTTGCAATATCGGCGAAATGCATTGTTGCGCGGCGTTGCGTGCGCAGCCGGCGGAAGCTGATACGCTTGCGTTCCTCCTGAACGAGCAAGCCCGACACCGACGCGGCTTCCAGCGGCCGGTTCTGGCCTTGTGCCGTGCGAAAGATCATCCACTGCGACTGCGATTGTTTTTACGCTGCCATCGAAATGCGCGACGACCCGCGCCTGGTGGGCAAGCCGCTGGCCGTCGGTGGGCGGCCGGAGCGGCGCGGTGTAGTCGCAACCTGCAACTACGAGGCGCGCAAGTTCGGCATCCATTCGGCCATGCCCATGGCGCAGGCCGTCAAGCGTTGCCCGGACTTGCTGATCGTGCCGCCATCCATGGAAAAGTACCGCCAGGTTGCGCGCCAGATCTTCGCCATTTATCACAGCTATACGCCGCTGGTGGAGCCGCTTTCGCTGGACGAGGCTTACCTGGACGTGACCGACAGCCCTATGCTGGCGGGCAGTGGCACCCGCATCGCTGAAGACATCCGCCGCCGGGTGCGCGAAGAGATCGGCATTACCGTGTCGGCCGGCGTTGCGCCCAACAAGTTCATCGCCAAGATCGCCAGCGACTGGAACAAGCCTGACGGCCTGTTCGTCGTGCGGCCGGAGCAGATCGACGCGTTTGTGGCGGAGCTACCCGTCGATCGCCTGTTCGGCGTGGGGAAGGTGACCGCTGCCAAGCTGCGCCGCCTGGGTGCGGAAACCTGTGGTGATTTACGCGGCTGGGGCACAGACCGCTTGCAGCAGCATTTCGGCGTGTTCGGTTTTCGGCTTCACGACCTTTGTCGCGGTATTGATCATCGGCAGGTGCAACCTTCGCAGATCCGCAAGTCGGTCAGTGTGGAAGAGACCTACGCCACCGATCTGCGCACGCTCGATGACTGCCAGCGCGAGTTGATCATCCTCGTCGAGCAGTTGGCCGCCCGCGTCGAGCGCGCCCGCGCAGGCAACATGATCCACAAAACCTACGTCAAGCTGCGTTTTGCCGATTTTCGTGGCACGACGGTGGAGTGCATCTCGCCGCAGGTGTCCTTGCCGGTGTTCTCCAAGCTGCTGGCGCAGGGGTTTGAGCGCCGCGGCATCCCCGTGCGATTGCTTGGCGTGGGTGTGCGGCTGTATGAATCGGATGCGCATGCGCGCCAGCAACCGCTGTTTGCGGAAGACCCCGCCGCCGGGTGAAATTGAGCCCATCGACCCGGCAATTGGGTACGAATTGTCCTATTTTCCTGTCTGCACTACGGCGATAGAAGGGCGGAATGTCGCCTGCGGGTAGAATGCCCGCTTTTTTGCATAATCCGCCGCCGCGCATCACACGTGCGCGACAGTGCATGCCGTCACATTCGGCAGCGCGCAGACAGGAGACGCAGTCAATGAGTTTGTTTCGTACCAAAAACGTCGATCACATGATCCGCACGGGCCACAGCAATACGGGCCTGAAGAAAGTCCTCGGACCCCTCGACCTGACCTTTCTGGGTGTTGGCGCCATCATCGGTACCGGCATCTTCGTTTTGACCGGCACCGGCGCGCTCACAGCTGGGCCGGCGCTAACGTTGTCCTTCATATTCGCCGCGCTCGCCTGCGGGTTTGCCGCGCTGTGTTACGCCGAATTCGCCTCGACCATCCCCGTGTCGGGCTCCATCTATACGTACGCCTACGCCACGATGGGCGAACTGGTCGCCTGGATCATCGGCTGGGATCTGATGCTTGAATATGGTTTGGCCACATCCGCTGTTTCGGTGGGATGGTCCGGCTATTTCCAATCGCTGCTGTCAGGCTTCGGCCTTCACCTGCCCGTGGCGCTCACCGCCGCGCCGGGCGCAATTCCGGGTGTGCAGACGCTGTTCAACCTGCCGGCGCTGATGATCATGCTGCTGATCACGACGCTGCTGTCGTTCGGCATTCGCGAGTCGGCGCGCGCCAACAACATCATGGTCGCCATCAAGGTGACGGTGGTGCTGCTGTTCATCGTCGTGGGCGTACGCCACGTGCAGCCCGCCAACTGGCAACCGTTCATGCCGTTCGGCATGGAGGGCGTGTTCGGCGCGGCGGCCATCGTGTTCTTTGCTTTCATCGGTTTCGATGCGGTCACCTCGGCCGCCGAAGAGGTGCGCAACCCCAAACGCGACTTGCCGATCGGCATCATCGGTTCGCTGGCGGTGTGCACGATTCTTTACGTGCTCGTGGCCGCCATCATGACGGGCATCGTGCCGTTCGCGAAGTTTGCGGGCGTGGATCACCCCGTGTCGCTGGCATTGCAGATGGCCGGTGAAAGCTGGGTGGCGGGTTTTGTCGATCTCGGCGCCATCATCGGCATGACGACCGTGATCCTGGTGATGGCGTATGGCCAGACACGCATCATCTTCGCCATGTCGCGCGACGGGCTGCTGCCTAAGCGTCTGTCGCACATTCATCCGCGCTATGCGACGCCGTTTCTGAACACCTGGGTGGTCGGCATCGTCTTCGCGGTGATCGCTGCATTCGTCCCGCTGAATGTATTGGCGGAGCTGATCAACATTGGCACGCTGGCCGCGTTCTCGCTGATTGCCATTGCCGTGCTGGTGCTGCGTCGTACGCGCCCGGACCTGCATCGCGGCTTCCGCTGCCCAGGCGTGCCGGTGGTGCCGCTGCTGGCCATCGGCATGTGTCTGTTCCTGATGAGCCATCTTCAAAGGGTTACCTGGATCGCCTTTGTGGTGTGGGTAGCGATCGGCTTGCTGGTGTACTTCGGCTATGCGCGCCGTCGTTCGCTGTTGCACACATCGGGACATGGCGCTGCGCCAGTTTCCGAAACGGTCCACTGATCAATAACGCGCGTCCATTCCCTGACGACATGGCTGCCACGCGGCCAACACTGTCGTTCAGATCGCCGGCTGAGGTGGTTTTCCCTCAGTCGGCGCGCAACTATTACAACGCCGATGTATTGCGTTCAACCGCCGCTCTTTTTTGGCGACGGTTCCAGCGCATCCGGCGCTGACATCAACGTGTCGCAAACCATGTGGTTGCATGAGCAGGCACAGTTTGGCTTCACGTCCGGCACGCGCCTTGCATGTGGCTTTCGCTTTGCTCAAACGAGCAAGTGCTCAACCCTGATAAAAAAGCATAGCTACGACGAAGGGCGCGCGAAGCCTGATGCCGCCTGGGGTGGCGGCCCCAAGCCACCATTCAACGGCAGCGATGCTGCAAATGACGCTCGCACGTGCATCGCAAGCTGTGGTTAAAATGATCTGTGCAGCCAGACACAATGTCTGACGAAACCTTGCCGGCCCCCCCGCAAAGTTTCCACGCAACAGCGTGTGCGTTGTTGTCCATTGCAATCGGAGGGCTTTGACGATGGAAATCAAGTTCGAAAAGAAAGAGGCGTACGACATCAACAACGAAGGCCTGCTGTTCGACGCACTGGTCGACGGTGAAAAGGTGACTTGCGTGGCAACGCGCGAGGCGCTTTGGGAAGGGCTGGAAGGTGATCAGGTGTTGTCGCTTCAGGCAGCCTTCGAGGCTGGCCAAGAGCGGATCCAGGATGCCGCCCGCGTGCTTATTGCAGACTGCGTGCAGCGATCTCATGGATTAGATGACTTGCCGCAACCGATCGTGGTCAAGCGCGCGCATATTGCGGTGATCTGAGTCTGATCGATTGCCTGCGTAGACATCGGCGTGCCCGATGCTCTGCATGGCGGACACATCGTCCGCCGACTGAAAAGCCGGTCCGCGTGGCCGGCTTTTTCATTGCGCCGCAGTTTCCCGACTTGACATGGCTGCAATCCGATCAGATGATTAACATGTTAATTATATGGGGCGGGAGACGCCATGCTGCGAGGCAGAGTGGTATTGCCGGAAGGTCAAGTCGTGGAGACGGTGTTTGCATCCGCCGCGGAGTGTGCCAGTTCGTTTCGTTGGCTGCCGCCGGTCGAAGGTACCGTCGTCGGCGCGTTACTGAACTACCGCGACGAACTGGATGCGCTTGGCGACGCGCTATCTGCGCCGCCTTACCAAGGGCCGCCTAAGGCGCCCATCCTCTATCTCAAACCGGCAAACACGCGCATTGGTCATGACCACGATGTCGTGCTTCCGGCAGACATCGACGGCGTTTGGGCCGGTGCCTGCCTGGGCGTGGTGATCAGTCGTACAGCCACGCGTGTGCCGGCGTTGCGCGCCGCGGATTTCATCGCCGGCTACACGATCGTCAATGACCTGACCGTGCCGCATGCGAGCTACTACCGCCCGGCGATCCGCCACAAGTGCCGCGATGGCTTTTGTCCGATGGGGCCATGGACAGTCGATCGCGATGATGTGCCTGATGCTGATGCGCTCGATATCACCGTGCGCATTAACGGTGAGATCAAACAGCGCGCAAATACATCGAGGCTGGTGCGGCCCGTCGCACAACTGCTTGCCGACGTGACGGCATTCATGACGCTTGAAGCGGGCGATGTGCTGCTCGTTGGCATGCCGGAGAATCCGCCGCTGGCGCGCGCAGGGGATCGCATCGATATCGACATCGCCCGCATTGGCACACTGACGACCACGTTGATCCGCCAATCGGAGGTTTCGCGATGAAACACGCGCGTATTGCCTATGACGGCGCGATCCGTCACGCCACGGCCATGCCCGGCGACGACACCCGCCTCAGACTGGCCGACGGCCGCGTCTTGCACGAAACCGAAGTCCTCTGGTTACCGCCGCTCCAGCCACGCACGGTCTTCGCGCTGGGCCTGAACTACGCCGATCACGCCAAGGAATTGGCCTTCAAAGCGCCCGAGGAGCCGCTCGCGTTCCTGAAAGGGCCAAATACGCTGATTGGCCATCGCGCCCACACCGTGCGCCCGCTTGGCGTCGCGTTCATGCATTACGAATGCGAGCTGGTCGTGGTGATCGGCAAGACCGCGCGCAATGTGCCGCGCGAGCACGCCTATGAATACGTGGCTGGATATACGGTGGCCAACGATTACGCCATCCGCGATTACCTCGAGAACTACTGCCGCCCGAACCTGCGTGTGAAAAGCCGAGACACGTGCACGCCCATCGGGCCATGGCTCGTCGACCGCGACGATGTGCCCGATCCGATGCAACTCGCGCTGCGCACTACCGTCAACGGCCGTGTCACGCAAGAGGGCAACACGCGCGACATGATCTTCGACGTTCCGGCGCTGATAGCGTGGTTCTCCAGCTTCATGACGCTCAGCCCCGGCGACATGATCCTGACCGGCACGCCCGAGGGTTTGGCCGATACGCAACCCGGCGACGAAGTCATCACCGAAATTGAAGGCATCGGCCGGCTGGTGAGCACCATCGTTGCCGAAGAACCGAACAAGGAGCCCGCATGAGCCGCGTCAACATGGACCCTGTCAAGCATTGGATCGACGGCCGCGAGGTCGACAGCGTCGAGCGTTTCGTCACGACCAATCCGGCCACGGGCGAGGCCATAGCCGAGGTCGCATCGGGCGGTGAGGCGGAGATCAACGCGGCTGTGGCGGCGGCCAAGGCTGCATTCCCGGCCTGGGCCAACACGCCGGCCAAGCAGCGCGCCAAGCTGATGCGCCGCTTGGGCGAGCTGATCGAGCAGAACGTGCCGCACCTGGCTGCGCTGGAAACGATGGACACCGGTCTGCCGATCGCGCAGACGAGCAAGCAGCTTATTCCGCGTGCTTCCGAGAACTTCCATTTCTTCGCCGAGGTGTGCACGCAGGTCAACGGCCGCACATATCCGGTCGATGACCAGATGCTGAACTACACGCTGTATCAGCCGGTGGGCGTTTGCGCGTTGATCTCGCCGTGGAACGTGCCGTTCATGACAGCCACCTGGAAGGTCGCGCCGTGCCTGGCGCTTGGCAATACGGCGGTGCTGAAGATGTCGGAGCTGTCGCCGCTGACAGCGGATCAACTCGGCCGCCTGGCGCTGGAAGCCGGTGTTCCGCCGGGCGTGCTGAACGTGGTGCAAGGCTATGGCGCCACGGCAGGCGACGCTCTGGTGCGCCATCCGGATGTGCGGGTGGTGTCGTTCACCGGCGGCACGACCACCGGCAAGCGCATCATGGAGCGCGCCGGCCTGAAGAAATTCTCGATGGAGCTGGGCGGCAAATCGCCCGTGCTGATCTTCGACGATGCGGACCTGGATCGCGCGCTGGATGCGTCGCTGTTCACCATCTTCTCGATCAACGGCGAGCGCTGCACAGCCGGCTCGCGCATCTTCGTGCAAGAGAGCATCTACGACGATTTCGTGAACAAGTTTGCCGAGCGTGCCAAGCGGCTTGTGGTGGGCGACCCAGCGGATGAAAAGACCCATGTCGGCTCGATGATCACGCGCGCCCATTGGGAGAAGGTGACGAGCTACATCCGCCTGGGCGAACAGGAAGGCGCGAAGATTCTGGCTGGCGGCGCGGAGAAGCCTGCCGGGCTGCCCGCCCACCTGCAGAACGGCAACTTCGTTGCGCCCACGGTGCTGGCCAACGTTGACAACCGCATGCGGGTGGCGCAGGAAGAGATCTTTGGCCCGGTGGCTTGCCTGATCCCGTTCAAGGATGAGGCCAATGGCTTGAAGCTCGCCAATGACGTGGAATACGGTCTGGCCTCGTACATCTGGACGCAGGATGTGGGCAAGGTGCACCGCGTGGCCCGCGGTATCGAGGCCGGCATGGTATTCGTCAACAGCCAGAATGTGCGCGACTTGCGCCAGCCGTTTGGGGGTGTCAAAGCATCCGGCACCGGGCGCGAGGGCGGCGAGTACAGTCTGGAGGTGTTTGCCGAGATCAAGAACGTCTGTATCTCGATGGGTAGCCACCACATTCCGCGCTGGGGCGTTTGACGCACCGCCGGAGACACCACAACAAGGGCGGAAGGAGACACCATGGGCAAGTTGGCCTTGGCCGCGAAGATCACCCACGTGCCGTCGATGTACCTGTCGGAACTGCCGGGCAAGCACCATGGCTGCCGCGCGGCGGCCATCGAGGGCCACCGCATCATCGGGCAGCGCTGCCGCGACTTGGGGGTGGACACCATCGTCGTGTCCGACGTGCACTGGCTAGTCAACGCCGGCTATCACGTCAACTGCAACGCGCGCTTCGAAGGCGTTTACACGAGCAACGAGCTGCCGCATTTCATCAAGGACATGCGGTATGCCTATCCCGGCAATCCGGCGCTGGGCCAATTGATTGCAGAGACGGCAACGGCGCGCGGCGTGTTCACGCGTGCGCACGAAATCGACAGCCTCGAGCTGGAGTACGGCACGCTGGTACCGATGCGATACATGAACAGCGACCAGCACTTCAAGGTTGTGTCGATCGCGGGCTGGTGCGCGTGGCACAAACTGGATGAAAGCCGCCACTTCGGCGCCGCGCTGCTCGAAGCCATCGAGGCGAGCGACAGCACCGTCGCGTTCCTCGCCAGCGGATCGCTCTCGCACCGCTTCAACGATAACGGCAGCCCCGAAGAATCCATCCACCAGATCAGCCGCGAATTCTTCAAGCAGGTTGATCTGCGTGTGGTCGAGCTGTGGAAGCAGGGCGACTGGAAGACCTTCTGCGCGATGCTGCCAGAATACGCGTCGCTGTGCGAAGGCGAGGGCGGTATGCACGACACGGCCATGCTGCTCGGCCTGCTTGGCTGGGATGCCTATGACCGGGGCGTCGAAGTCGTCACCGAGTATTTCGCCAGTTCTGGCACGGGGCAGATCAACGCGATCTTTCCGTTGCCCACGCGTGGTCAAACTGGAGTTTGAGGAGGTCGCCATGCCGCATGTGATCGTCGAATACACCAACAACCTGGGCGACGACGCCCGTATCCCGCAATTGCTGCAGACGATAAACGAGACGCTGATGGCGCAGAACGGCGTGTTTCCGACTGGGGGTATCCGCTCGCGCGCCATCAAGCTGACCGACTACCGCGTGGCCGACGGCAAGGAGGACGACGCCTTCGTCCACGTCACGCTCAAGATCGCAGCGGGCCGTACGCCCGAGGTCAAGAAAGCCGCGTGCGATGCGCTGTTCGAGGCAATCAAGGCGCATTTTTCGGAAGCCTTCGCGCGCCGCTATCTGGCGCTGTCGATGGAGTTGACCGAGTTCGACGAGGGCGGCAGCTATAAGCACAACAACATCCACGCGCGCTTTCGCAAGGCTTGACGCATGCTCGACACCACGACCATCCAGGCCATCGCGCGCCGCTTGCACCAGGCCGAGATCGACCGCAGGCAGATCCGCCAGGTTTCGCTTGACTACCCCGACATCACCATCGACGATGCCTACGCCATTCAGCGCGAATGGGTCGCGATGAAGCTGGCGACGGGGCGGCGCCTGAAGGGCCACAAGATCGGCTTGACGTCGCGCGCCATGCAGCAGTCTTCACAGATCGACGAGCCGGACTACGGCGCGCTGCTTGACGACATGTTCTTTGCCGAGGGCAGTGAGATCCCCGCCAGCCGCTTCATCGTGCCGCGCGTGGAGGTGGAGCTTGCCTTCGTGCTCGGCAAGCGGCTGGAAGGGCCGGAGGTGACGCTGTTCGATGTGTACGACGCGGTGGACCACGTGATACCGGCGCTGGAGATCATCGACGCGCGTTCCCAATCGATCGATCCGGACAGCGGGCGTCCGCGCAAGGTGTTCGACACAATCGCCGACAACGCCGCCAATGCCGGGGTCGTGATGGGCGGCCGACCCATCCGTATGCGCGATGTGGACCTGCGCTGGGTCAGTGCGATCTTTTCACGCAATGCCGTCATCGAAGAGACGGGCGTGGCGGCCGGCGTACTGAACCACCCGGCCAACGGTGTCGTGTGGCTTGCCAACAAGCTGGCGCCGCACGGCGGGGCGCTGGAACCGGGCCAGGTGATCCTTGGCGGATCGTTCACGCGGCCAGTGCCGGCGCGGCCGGGTGATACATTTCATTGCGATTACGGTCCATTTGGCAGCATCGCCTGCCATTTTGTCTGACCGTCAACCGTCTAACGCTCAAAGGATGTCCTCGCGATGCAGCTTCCGGTGAACAACTTCAAGCGTGCGTTGGCAGAACGCCGGCCGCAGATTGGCCTGTGGCTCGCAATGACGCATCCGTACCCGGCAGAGATCGTGGCCGGTGCCGGCTTCGACTGGCTGCTGATCGACAACGAGCATGCCCCGAACCAACTGCAATCGACACTCGCGCAATTGCAGGCGGTTGCGCCGTATGCATCGCATCCCATTGTGCGGCCCGCGTGGAACGATCCGGTCGAGATCAAGCGCCTGCTCGATATCGGCGCGCAGACCCTGCTCGTGCCGATGGTCCAGAACGCCGACGAGGCGCGTGCCGCCGTCGAATCGATGCGCTATCCCCCGAACGGAATTCGCGGCGTTGGCAGTGCGCTGGCGCGCGCATCGCGTTGGAACCGCGTGGACGATTACCTCCACCAGGCCGACGCGCAGATGTGCACGCTGATTCAGGTCGAAACTGCTGAGAGCCTGGAGCATCTCGACGCGATTCTTGCCGTGCAAGGCGTCGACGGCGTCTTCATTGGCCCTGGTGATCTCGCGGCATCCATGGGGCACCTCGGCGCGCCGGGGCATCCGGAAGTCCGCAACGCGATCGACGGCGCGATTCGGCGCATCGTTGCGTCCGGAAAGGCGGCGGGCATTCTGTCGGCCGACCAGGCGCAGGCGAAGCACTATCTGTCGCTCGGTGCGACCTTCGTGGCGGTGGGAACGGATGTCACGCTGCTGGCGCGTAGCGCCGAACAGCTGGCCCAGGCATTCAGGGCGGAAGACGCTGCCAAGCCGCAGGCGGGCGGCAGCGTGTATTGATGGGCGTTACTCGTCGCCAGTGAAACGCCCCATCGGCGTGTGCGTTTCCATGACGTGGATCGATTCGTCGATGGCGGCGTAGAGCGCGTCCAGCCGTGCGCGGCCCAACTGCGCTTCGATGCGTGCGTATTCCGCATCCACTTGCGGCTCCACATCGGCCAGGAACTGGCGGCTCTTGGGCGTGAGCGAAATCACCTGCCGGCGCTGGTCCACCGACGACTTTGTCCGCACGATCATCTCGGACTGTTCCATTGCGGCCAGCATGCGCGTCAGGCTCGGACTCAGGATCAGACATGCATCGGCGAGCTGGTTGGGCTCCATGTCGCCGGTATCGTTGAGCGTACGCAGCACGCGCCATTGCTGCTCGGTGATGCCGTGCTCGCGCAGGATCGGCCGAAAGCGCGCCATGAAGGTCTCACGGGCGCGCAGCAGGAGATGCGGAAGATTGCGGTGCTTGAAAGCAGAAGCCATGCGGGGCGCTCCTTATGCGCTGCGCAAGGCGGCGACGACGGGGGTGTGGTCTGAGGGCTGCTCCCACGTGCGCGGCACGCGGTCGATATGGCACGACTCGCACAGCTTGGCGAGCTCAGGCGACAGCATGATGTGGTCGATCCGCAGGCCGGCATTGCGCTTGAAGCCGAACATGCGGTAATCCCACCATGAGAACAGCTTGTCTTCCTGCTCGAACATGCGGAAGGCATCGACCAGCCCGGCGCCTTGCATCGCACGAAACGCCGCGCGTTCTTCCGGCGACACCAGGTTCTGGCCTTCCCACTTTTTCGGGTCGTGCACATCCCGGTCTTCGGGGGCGATGTTGAAATCTCCCAGCAGCATCAGTCGTGGGTTTGCCGCCATCTCGCTCGTCAGCCACGCCTGCAGTGCTTCCAGCCAGCGCAGCTTGTAGACGAACTTGTCGGAGTCGAGTGCCTGCCCGTTCGGAATGTAGGCAGAAATCACGCGGACCGGGCCACCGTCCACGTCATACGTGGCGGCCACGATGCGCTGCTGATCGTCGGCAAAACCGGGGATGTTCTTCACCACATCGCGGCCTTCAGGCACCGACGCCTTGCGCGCAAGGATGGCGACACCGTTGTACGTCTTCTGACCTGTGAACAACGATGAATAGCCGGCGGCGTCCAGCTCGGCCAGCGGATAGCGATCGTCGGGCAGCTTGAGTTCCTGCAGGCAGAGCAGGTCGATGGGCGTTGCGTCGGCTTCGCGCTCGGCCAGCCATTGCAGCACGTGCGGTAGGCGGACCTTCAAAGAGTTAACGTTCCAGGTTGCGACACGCATGAGGGCTCGGTCCTTGCAAATGGCGACAGCGCACAGTTTCGCGCCGTTCAGGGGTGCGATATTGTGCCATCAAGCGCTGCGGGCTCGAATGAGAACGCCGCTTCGGCGTTAGCACGAAGCGGCGTTTTCATGGCTGGCATAACAGACCGTTACGCGGCTTCCGCCATCATGCCGCCATGGCGCAACAGTGCATCGATGCTGGGTGCGCGACCGCGGAAGGCCGTAAACGATTCGATGGCCGGGCGGCTGCCGCCAACGGCCAGCACTTCACGGCGATAGCGTGCGCCGGTTTCCGCATCGAGCACCGAGCCCCCCAGCTTGCTGGCCTCTTCAAAAGCCGCATAGGCATCTGCTGACAGCACCTCGGCCCACTTGTAGCTGTAATAGCCCGCCGCATAGCCGCCCGCAAAGATGTGGCTGAACGTGTTCGGCCAGCGCGACAGCTCGGCCTGCGGCACCACGTGGAAGCGATTGTTGATCTGGCGCGACAGCTCCAGCACCGACGTCGTGCCCTTGGGGTCGAAGTCCGTATGCAGGTGCATGTCGAACGTCGAGAACACAATCTGGCGCAGCGTCGCCATGCCGTTCTGGAAGTTCTTCGCGGCCAGCATGCTGTCGTACAGCTTGCGCGGCAGCGGCTCGCCGGAATTCACGTGGCGCGTCATGCGCGAGAGCACTTCCCATTCCCAGCAGAAGTTCTCCATGAACTGCGACGGCAGCTCCACCGCATCCCATTCCACGCCGTTGATGCCCGAGACGCCCAGCTCATCCACCTGTGTGAGCATGTGGTGCAGGCCGTGGCCGAACTCGTGGAAGAGGGTGATCACCTCGTCGTGGGTGAACAGCGCGGGCTTGTTGCCGACCGGGCCGGAGAAGTTGCAGGTGAGGTAGGCCACCGGGGTTTGCACGCCTGCTTCGCCCAGCAGCTTGCGGCCGCGCGCGTCGTCCATCCACGCGCCGCCACGCTTGCCTTCGCGCGCGTACAGGTCGATGTAGAACTGTGCGAGCAATTCGCCCTGGGCAGATTCGACGCGGAAGAAGCGTACGTCCGGGTGCCATACCTCAGCCGCCTCCGGCTGGATCTTCACCGAGAACAGCGTTTGCACGACATTGAACAGGCCATCCAGCACGGCGGGTTCCGGGAAATACTGCTTCACCTCCTGCTCGGAGAATGCGTAGCGTGCCTCGCGCAGCTTTTCCGAGGCGTAGGCCATGTCCCACGGTTCGAGCTTGTCGATGCCGAGCGTGGTTTTGGCAAAGGCCTGCAGCTCTTCCCAATCCTTCTCGGCAAACGGACGGGCGCGGTCGGCCAGCTCACCCAGGAAGCGCAGCACGTCTTCGGGCGAATCGGCCATCTTCGGCACGAGCGACACCTCGCCGAAATTGCGATAGCCGAGCATGTGCGCTTCTTCAGTGCGCAGCGTGAGCTGTTCAGCCATGTTGGCGGTGTTGTCCCATTCGGCCTTGCCGCCGCCGTATTGGGCGCCAAGTTCGGATGCGCGCGTGACGTTGGCTTCGTACAGCGTGCGGCGCAGCGCGCGATCGTCTGCGTATTGCAGCACCGGGAAGTACGACGGGAAATGCAGCGAGAACTTCCAGCCCGTCGCGTCGGGATTGTCGCGTCGAGCCGCTTCCTGTGCCGCCTGCTTGGCGTCGTCGGGCAGGCCGGCGAGCCGCGCTTCATCGTCGATGACGAGCGCGTAGGCGTTGGTCGCATCCAGGACGTGGTCGCTGAACGCCTTGGTCAGTTGCGCCTGCTGCTCCTGAATGGCGGCAAAGCGCGGTTTCTGGTCTTCGGGCAGCTCTGCCCCGCCCAGGCGGAAACCGCGCAGTTCGTTCTCAAGCAGCTTCTTGCGTGCGGGCGACAGCGTGGCGTATTCGGCGCTGTCGGCAATCGCCTTGTACTTCTCGAACAGCTCCAGATCCTGACCCAGGCCCGACCAGAACTCGGTCACACGCGGCAGATTGGCGGCATGGGCTTCGCGCAGTTCCGGCGTGTCGGCGACGGCGCTCAGATGGCTGACGATGCCCCAGGCGCGGCCCAACGGCTCGGTCCCCTCTTCCAATGCGGTGACGACGGTGTTCCAGCTGACAGGCGTGGCGGGGTCCTTGACCTGCGCCACCGCCGATGCGGCACGCTCAAGCAGTACGTCGACGGCCGGCGTGATGTGTTCGGGACGGATGTCCGCAAAGCGCGGCAGACCAGAAAAATCGAGCAGCGGATTGTTGGCCGGGGTAGCAACCTTGGGCGAAATGTCGGTCATGGCGGGCTCGGTAGAGAAATTCGGGAGACAAAAAAAGCGTCCGATCCAACAGGTGGGGACGCTTTTTCCGTTTCCAACTGGATCAGGGTGAAGCTTACGCCGCCAGGGCGGCTCCTTGGGCAGCGCGCTCGGCGGCTTCCAGGGTGTTGATCAGCAGCATGGTGATCGTCATCGGGCCAACGCCACCCGGCACCGGCGTGATGTAGCCAGCAACTTCCTTGATGCCGGCAAAGTCGACGTCGCCGCATAGCTTGCCGGCGTCGTCGCGGTTCATGCCGACGTCGATGACGACCGCGCCGGGCTTGACCATGTCGGCGGTGATGATGTTGCGGCGGCCCACGGCGGCCACGATGATGTCGGCCTCACGTGTGTGCGCGGCCAAATCGCGCGTCTTGCTGTTGCAGATGGTGATGGTGGCACCGGCTTGCAGCAGCAGCATCGCCATCGGCTTGCCGACGATGTTCGAGGCGCCGACCACCACCGCATTGGCGCCGCGCACCGGGTAGTTGATCGATTCCAGCATCTTCATGCAGCCGTACGGCGTACACGGGCGGAACAGCGGGGCGCCGGTCATCAGGGCGCCGGCATTGGCCACGTGGAAACCGTCCACGTCCTTCTCGGGCGCGATGGCTTCGAGCACCTTGTGGCTGTCGATGTGCTTGGGCAGCGGCAGTTGGACCAGGATGCCGTGGATGCGCGGGTCGCGGTTCAGCGCGTCGATGCGGCCGAGCAGGTCGGCTTCAGACAGGTCAGCGGGGTAGCGGTCGAAGCTTGACAGGAAGCCGTTGTCTTCGCACGCCTTGATCTTGTTGCGCACATAGACCTGACTGGCCGGGTCTTCGCCGACGAGGATCACGGCGAGGCCGGGCTGGTGGCCGCGCGCGGTCAGGGCGGCGGCGCGTTGTGCGGCCTCGGCGCGGAGTTGTTTGGCAAGCGCGTTGCCGTCAATGAGTTGGGCGGTCATGGCTGGGCGGAGGAGTGAGAGGGCAAACCGCGATTATAAATCGCCGCCTTCCTTCCAGCCGCCCTGATGAGCACTTGGTCGTGCCTGCGGCCTATCAGGCGTTGCGCGACAAAGCCAGACGCAGCAGGTCTGCCACCGTGTTCACGTTGAGCTTTTCCATGATGTTGGCGCGGTGCGCTTCCACCGTCTTGATGGAAATGCCCAGATCGTCGGCAATCTGCTTGTTCAGACGGCCGGCGACGATGCGCTCCAGCACTTGCTGCTCGCGTGTGGTCAGGCGGCCGAGAAGGTCCTTGGCAGCCTTTTGCTCGCGGGCGACCGAGTCTTCGCTGCGGGCCTTGCTGAGCATGCGTTCAACCAGCTCGCGCAGTTCGGATTCGTCGAACGGTTTTTCGATGAAGTCGACCGCACCTTTCTTCATGGTCGACACCGCCATCGGCACGTCGCCGTGGCCCGTGACGAAGACGATCGGCATGCGGCTGTTTTCGGCCAACAGGCGGTCTTGCAGCTCGGGGCCGCTCATGCCTTGCATACGCACGTCGAGGATCAGACAGCCGACGCCTTCGCCACGCTTGTCGTCGACCAGGAATTCTTCGGCACTGCGGTAGGTGCGGACGGTGTAGCCGTTGCCTTCGAGCAGCCACGTCAACGAGTCACGCATGGCTTCATCGTCATCGACGACGAACACGGTTTCGTTGCGCGGCGCAACTGCGGCGGGCGTTGTGCTCATGGAGGAGTCCTCGGTCTACGTTCTATGTTTTAAAAACGATCTACAGCGGATTCAGCGGCAGGATGATTTTAAACGTACAGCCGATGCCATCGGCGTTGTTTTCTACCCAGAGCCTGCCGAGGTGGGATTCTATGATGGAGCGGCAGATATTCAGCCCCATGCCCATGCCGTCGGATTTTGTGCTGAAGAACGGCTCGAACAGCCGCTCCTTGGTGCTGTCGTCTACACCCGGGCCCTGGTCGATCACCTCGATCAGCACAGAGTTTTCGGGGTCGTTGATCAGGTTGGCGTGCAGGCGCAGGACGCTGGCGGCGCGCAGGCGCGGGTGGGCGGCCATGGCTTCTGCAGCGTTCTTGAGCAGATTGACAAGCACCTGCTCGATCAGCACCGGATCGACGTACAGATGGGGCAGGTCGCCCGGCAGGCGGGTCAGGATGGTGATGCCGCGCCGGGTGGCCTCCAGTTCGGCCAGGCCCACGGCGTCGGCGACGATGTCGCGCAGGTCGGATTCGCGCCGCTGCGGCTGGCTGCGTTTCACGAAGCCGCGGATGCGCTGGATGATCGTGCCGGCACGCACGGCCTGAGCGGAGGTCTTTTCCAGCACCGGAATCAACTCTTCTGGCGTGCTCCGTCCGGACTTAAGACGGCCCACCGCACCCATGCAGTAGTTGTTGATGGCAGCCAGCGGCTGGTTCAGCTCGTGTGCCAGCGACGAGGCCATCTCGCCCATCGTCGTCAGGCGGCTGGTGAACTGCAGGCGTTCTTCGTGCTGGCGCGTCATCTCTTCTGCTGCCTTGCGCACGGTGATGTCGGTGGCGATCTGCATCTGCGCAAGGTGGCCGTCCACCCACTGGATGTAGCGGCGCCGCACTTCAAACCACTTCTGCATCGACGGCACGTAGATTTCCCGCGCATCTGCAGCGTGAGGCGTCAGTTCGGAGGCGGGCAGGCCCGCGTAGGCGTCCACAAGGTCCAGTGCATCGCTGGAAACGTCTTCGGTGTTGACGTCGTTGCCCGAGAGCTGCAGATGGCCGAACGCTTCCCAGCCGAAAAGCTGGCGGTAGTAGCGGTTGGCGAACAGCAGCTCGGCCTTGTCGGTCGAGAGCACCGACACGGCCGCGTCCAGGCTCTCGAGCACCGTGGTGAAGCGGTCGTGCGCGGCAGCCAGGTCTTCGCGGGCGCGCTTGGGCTCGGTGATGTCCGTGATGGAGCTCATCCAACCGGTGTGTCGGCCGCGTGCGTCGATCAGCGGCGAGACGTACATCCGCGCATAGAAGCTCGTGCCGTCGCGGCGCATCATGCGCAGCTCCATGCCGTTGGCGGGGGCCTTGCCACGCAGAGTCAGCTCGATGTGCTTCTGCATCTCGCCGATCTCGTTGGGCGGCCAGTATGGGAACGGCGGCATGCGGCCGACCAGCTCAGCCTCCGTCCAACCGATCATGCGGCAGAACGCCGGGTTCACGTAGGTGATGCGACCGTTGAGGTCGAGCGAGCGCATGCCGATCACCATGGAGTTTTCCATGGCGCGGCGGAACGACGTTTCCGCCAGTAGCGCGCGCTGTGCTTCCGAACGGCGGCTGGTGTGGCGCCACACGCTCCAGAGGCTCCAGATCACGAAACACGACAGGCCCGCCACCAGCCACATCAGCATGTTGTTGGGCAGATTGGACGGTGCCGGATACGCCTCGGCCCGCAACGACAGCGAATGCCCCGGCGGGTCGAGCAGCACCTCGTACGACGCGGCCGCCTTGGGCACCGGCCGCAATGACGTGCTCGCGCGGATCACGTTGTTCTTGTCGACCAGCGAGAAGCGGTAGCGGTCGGTCAGCTCGCCCGGCAGCAATTGCGTGAGGATGCCCGTGACCGAATACATGGCGCCCACCGTGCCCAGGAATTCGTTGTCGCGCACGATCGGCACTTCCATGAGCATGAAGCTCTCGCCCCGCTCGTTCTGGATGGGGCGCGAATAGACGGCGCGCTGCGTCTCACGGGCGGCGTCGTAGGCGGACTGGATTTCGGGCTCAAGCGGATGGTCGCGCGTTTCGCGCACGCGCGCGGTGAACTCGGAGGTGGACGGGAACGCCCAGCGCGGGCGGCGCGTGGCGTCCAGCCAATTGATGAAGACCAGCTCGGGGTTCTCGCGCAGGAGCTGGCGGGCGGCATCGCGGTAGGCGCTCGGATCAAGCTGCGCGGCACCGATATCGCGCGCCAGGGCGGCCACTTGATCCTGATTGCTTTGCAGTGACAGGCGCACCTTCTGCTCGGCCCAGGCGGCATCGCGGTAGAGAGCGTCGCGCTGCTGCTGTACCTCCGTGGCGTGCAACTGATACAGGATGAAAATCATCGCGCCGGCAAACAGAACGATCGCCACCAGCGGGATGAACATGAACCAGTTGGTCGACCACAGCCGGGCCAGGCGCGTCAGCCACAGGCGGCGAGGCATGTTCGGGCGCACGATTTCGTCTGATGGCAGTTCAGACGCGTTTGCGGAAATGGGCGCAGGCGCAGCAGGCGTTGGCGGCTCGGACTTGGCGGCCGGGTCCTGCGAAGCGTGGGAGGGGGCAAGCATGATGGGCGGACGAACGCCGGAATTCTGCGGAGGTAAAGGAGTGGGCATCTGTGCAACTGCGCAAAACCAAGTGTAACGGCAATCAACTTGCGGGTCGCTTGGGGAAACCGATTGGTGAGCTGTCTTGTTCGCTCAGAAAATGCTGCACTGCAATGTCAAAAGTGATTTGTTTTGCGTTGCGGCAATATTCCACATTATAAAAAACCATATCGCAATTTGAAAATTCCGCTTGTGCTGCGTTTGTGGGTGCCCATAGAATCAGCGCAAAAGTCGGGGTGGCCCTTGCGTGCGTGCAAACGCGTGTAGCAGTGGGGCACCTCACAAGAGACGCAACTATCGTTACTGCTACCAAGGAGACCGCCATGTCGGCCGTACCAGAACAAGTCCTGGGTGCCACGAGCGCCAGCGACGTTGATCCCCAGGAAACCAAGGAATGGCTGGAGGCGCTGCAAGGCGTCATCGGCGCGGAAGGCCCGCAACGTGCGGCGTTCCTCCTCGACAAGCAGATCGAATACGCACGCATTAACGGCGTGACGTCTCCGCTGCACGCAGAAACCCCCTATATCAATACGATCCCGGTTGAGAACCAGGACCGCATTCCTGGCAACCAGGAAATCGAGCACCGCATCCGCTCGTACACGCGCTGGAACGCCATGGCGATGGTGCTGCGTGCGAACAAGGACACGAACGTCGGCGGTCATATCTCGTCGTTCGCTTCGGCGGCCACGCTGTATGACGTCGGCTACAACCATTTCTGGCACGCCCCGTCTGACAAGCACGGTGGCGACATGGTGTTCGTGCAGGGCCACTCGGCGCCGGGCGTGTACTCGCGCGCTTTCCTGCTGGGCCGTCTGAGCGAAGAGCAACTCGACAGCTTCCGCCAGGAAGTCGACGGCAAGGGCATCTCGTCGTACCCGCACCCGTGGCTGATGCCGGATTTCTGGCAATTCCCGACCGTGTCGATGGGCTTGGGTCCGATCATGGCGATCTACCAGGCGCGCTTCACCAAGTACCTGGCTAGCCGCGGCCTGATCCAGAACTGGGAAAACCGCAAGGTCTGGGCGTTCCTGGGCGATGGCGAAACCGACGAGCCGGAATCACTGGGCGCGATCGGCATGGCTGGCCGTGAAAAGCTGGACAACCTCGTCTTCGTGATCAACTGCAACCTGCAGCGCCTGGATGGTCCGGTGCGCGGCAACGGCAAGATCATCCAAGAACTGGAATCGGAATTCCGCGGCGCCGGCTGGAACGTCATCAAGGTCATCTGGGGCAGCCGCTGGGACCAACTGCTTGCCCGCGACACGAAGGGCCTGCTGATGAGCCGCATGATGGAATGCGTCGACGGCGAGTACCAGACCTTCAAGTCCAAGAGCGGCGCCTATGTGCGCGAGCACTTCTTCAACACGCCGGAACTCAAGGCCATGGTGGCCGACTGGTCCGACGACGACATCTGGGCGCTGAACCGCGGCGGCCATGATCCGCACAAGATCTACGCGGCATTCCAGTCGGCAAGCAACCACAAGGGCCAGCCGACCGTCATTCTCGCCAAGACCATCAAGGGCTACGGCATGGGCGAAGCCGGCGAGGCGATGAACATCGCCCACCAGCAGAAGAAGATGCCGGTGGACGCCATCCGCAAGCTGCGCGATCGCTTCAACATTCCGGTTGCCGACGATCAGCTCGAGCACGTTCCGTACGTCAAGTTCGAAGAAGGTTCGAAGGAACTCGAATACATGCGCAAGGCGCGCATGGACCTGGGCGGCTACCTGCCGGCCCGTCGCCAGAAGGCCGACCCGCTGCAGATTCCGGCGCTGGCCGCGTTCGACGCATTGCTCAAGGCCACCGGCGAAGGCCGTGAAGTGTCCACGACGATGGCGTTCGTGCGCATTCTGAACATCCTGCTGAAGGACAAGAACATCGGTAAGCACGTCGTGCCCATCGTGCCCGATGAGTCGCGCACGTTCGGCATGGAAGGCCTGTTCCGCCAGGTTGGTATCTGGAACCAGGAAGGCCAGAAGTACGTGCCGCAGGATCACGACCAACTGATGTTCTACAAGGAATCGCAGACGGGCCAGGTGCTGCAGGAAGGCATCAACGAAGCCGGCGCCATGTGCGACTGGATTGCCGCCGCCACGTCGTATTCGACGCATGGCGTGGCGATGATCCCGTTCTACATCTACTACTCGATGTTCGGCATCCAGCGTATCGGCGACCTCTGCTGGGCCGCTGGCGACATGCGTTCGCGCGGCTTCCTGCTGGGCGGCACCGCAGGCCGTACCACGCTGAACGGCGAAGGCCTGCAGCACGAAGACGGCCACTCGCACGTGTACCACGCAGCTATCCCGAACTGCATTTCGTATGACCCGACCTTCCAGTACGAACTGGCGGTGGTGATGCAAGACGGCCTGCGTCGCATGTATGTCGAGCAGGAAGACGTCTATTACTACTTGACGGTGATGAACGAAAACTACGAGCACCCGGAAATGCCGGCGGGTGTCGAGGCGGACATCATCAAGGGGATGTATCAGTTCAAGAAGGGCGTCGAGAACAGCAACGCACCGCGCGTGCAACTGCTGGGCTCGGGCACGATCTTCCGTGAAGTGATTGCTGCGGCCGAGCTGCTGAAGAAGGACTGGGGCGTCGAATCCGACCTGTGGGGCTGCCCGAGCTTTACCGAGCTGGCCCGCGAAGGCAATGCCACCGCGCGCTGGAACCTGCTCAACCCGACGGCTCCGCAACGCGAGTCGCACGTCGAGAAGCTGCTCAAGAACGCACGCGGTCCGGTCATCGCATCGACCGACTACGTTCGTACCTTCGCCGAGCAGATCCGCGCCTTTGTGCCGCGTCGCTACGTGGTGCTGGGCACCGACGGCTTCGGCCGCTCGGATACCCGCGAGAAGCTGCGTCACTTCTTCGAGGTGGACCGCTACTGGGTGACGGTCGCGTCGCTCAAGGCGCTCGCCGACGAAGGCGTGCTGCCGCGCGAAAAGGTGGCCGAGGCACTGAAGAAGTACAACCTCGATCCGAACAAGCCCAACCCGATGACCGTATAACGGAGCCGCCGGGCGCGTGGGTTGCGTCCCGGCCGGGCACCGCCCCGACAGACTTCCCGCAACGTGCATTTGCCTGCACGATGCGGTAGCCTGCGGGGCAACGCGTGTCCGCCGCCGGATGCTCTCGCCGCCAGACCCTCTGGAGACAGAAGAATGAGTCAAGTCGTAGAAATCAAGGTGCCGGACATCGGCGACTACAAAGACGTCCCGGTGATCGAAGTGCTGGTCAAGGCGGGCGATACCGTCAACGCCGAGGATTCGCTGGTCACGCTGGAATCGGACAAGGCGACCATGGACGTGCCCTCGCCCAAGAGCGGCGTCGTCAAGGAAGTGAAGATCAAGGTGGGCGATACCGTGTCGGAAGGCTCGCTGGTGCTGCTGCTCGAAGAGCAGGGCGCTGCTGCCGCGCCGGCCCCGGCGCCCCAAGCTGCACCCGCGCCGGCTCTGGCCGCTGCTGTGCCAGCGCCCGCACCTGCCGCACAAGCGCCGGCCCCTGCGCCGGCTGCCGCAGGTGGCGGCACCGTTGAAGTGAAGGTGCCGGACATTGGCGACTACACCGACGTGCCGGTCATCGAGATCAGCGTGAAGGTGGGCGACAAGGTGGAAGCCGAGCAATCGCTGATCACGCTCGAGTCGGACAAGGCCACGATGGATGTGCCTTCGCCGGCCGCTGGTGTCGTCAAGGAAATCCGCGTGAAGGTTGGTGATGCCGTGTCGCAAGGCACGCTGATCGTCGTGCTGGAAGGCGCAGGCGGCGCTGCCGCTGCACCGGCACCAGCACAAGCTCCGGCCCCGGTTGCCGTTGCACCGAGCCCGGCCCCTGCGGCTGCGCCCGCAGCTGCTCCGGCCGCAGCGCCCGCTACGTACACCGCGGATACGGTTGGTACGGTGGGCAAGGCCGCGCACGCCAGCCCGTCGGTGCGCAAGTACGCGCGTGAGCTGGGCGTGGACGTCCACCTCGTTGGCGGCACGGGCCCGAAAAACCGCATCACGCAGGAAGACGTGCAGCGCTACGTCAAGGGCGTGATGAGCGGCCAGGCCGCGGCTCCGGGCAAGGCTGCCGCGGGCGCACCGGCCGGTGGCGGCGAGCTGAACCTGCTGCCGTGGCCGAAGGTCGACTTCACCAAGTTCGGCCCGATCGATCCGAAGCCGCTGTCGCGCATCAAGAAGATTTCGGGTGCAAACCTGCACCGCAACTGGGTCATGATCCCGCACGTCACCAACAACGACGAAGCGGACATCACCGAGCTGGAAGCCTTCCGCGTGCAGATGAACAAGGACCACGAAAAGGCCGGCGTGAAGTTCACGATGCTGGCGTTCGTGATCAAGGCAGTCGTTGGTGCGCTCAAAAAATTCCCGACCTTCAACGCTAGCCTGGACGGCGACAACCTCGTCTTCAAGCAGTATTTCCACATCGGCTTTGCGGCCGATACACCCAACGGGCTGGTGGTGCCGGTGATCCGCGATGCGGACAAGAAGGGCCTGATCGACATCGCCAAGGAAATGGCGGACCTGTCGAAGGCTGCCCGCGAAGGCAAGCTCAAGCCGGACCAGATGCAGGGCGGCTGCTTCTCGATCTCTTCGCTGGGTGGTATTGGCGGCACGAACTTCACGCCGATCATCAACGCACCGGAAGTGGCGATCCTGGGCCTGTCGCGCGGCTATCAGAAGCCGGTTTGGGACGGCAAGCAATTCGTGCCGCGCCTGACGTTGCCGCTGTCGCTGTCGTACGATCACCGCGTGATCGACGGCGCGGAGGCTGCGCGCTTCAACGCGTATCTGGCCAGCGTGCTGGCGGACTTCCGCCGCGTCAGCCTGTAAGCCCACGCGGGCTCGGCACGCATCTGGCTTCGAGCCTGTGCGTGCCGGCCCGCATGGGTTTGCAGCGGTCGGCGGACTGGTCAGTGGACTGATGGCGAGGACGACATGACGACGTGCGTGGTGGTCAAGAAAGACGGCGAAGTGGCGATTGCGGCCGATTCACTCGTGACGTTCGGCGATACGCGCCTGGCGCGCGGCTACGAGCAGAACCAGAAGATCTTCCAGGTGGGCGATTCGCTGATCGCGCTGGCGGGCACGACGGCCCACTTTCCGGTCATGCGGAGCCTGCTGGCGGGGCTGGCCGATGAGTGCCGTCTCGGCACGCGCGACGACGTCTTCCGAACCTTCCTCAAGGTGCACGAAAAGCTCAAGGACGAGTATTTCGTCAACACCAAGGAAGACGACGACGACCCGTACGAGTCGTCGCAGATCACCTGCCTGATCGCCAACGCAACCGGCATCTACGGCGTCTATTCGTACCGCGAGGTGTTTTCGTTCGACCGCTTCTGGGGCATCGGCTCGGGGCGCAACTTTGCGCTGGGTGCGATGTCGGCGGTGTTCGATATGCCGGGCAAGTCGGCGGCGGACGTTGCACAGGTGGGCGTGTCCGCAGGCGTGGAGTTCGACAAGAGTTCGGGCGGCCCGATCGAAGTGCACACAGTCCGTCTGCAGGATTGAAAAGCGTCAGCGGGCCCGGGCGATGCCGGGTGCCGACGACAAGAACAAGGAGTCAGGAATGAGCGTGGTGGAAATCAAGGTGCCGGACATCGGCGATTTCGATGCGGTGGAAGTCATCGAAGTGCTGATCAAGGCGGGCGATACCGTGGCGCCCGAGCAGTCGCTGATCGTGCTGGAATCCGACAAGGCCAGCATGGAAGTGCCGTCGGACGTGGCCGGCAAGATTGTCGACGTGAAGGTCAAGGTGGGCGACAAGGTTAGCAAGGGCACGGTGATCGCGACTGCGGAAGCCGGCGCGGCTGCTGCTCCGGCGCCTGCTCAAGCACCGGCTCCGGTGGCGGCGCCTGCTGCCGCACCGGCAGCATCGGCCCCCGCACCGCAAGCGGCCAAGCACGCCGGCGGCGCTGACATCGAATGCGACATGCTCGTCCTCGGCTCCGGCCCGGGCGGTTATTCGGCAGCCTTCCGCAGCGCCGATCTGGGCATGAACACCGTGCTGGTCGAGCGTTTCTCCACGCTGGGCGGTGTCTGTCTGAACGTGGGCTGCATCCCGTCGAAGGCGCTGCTGCACACGGCCGCCGTGATGGACGAAGTCAAGGCCATGGCCGCACACGGCATTGTCTACAGCGAGCCCACGGTTGATATCAACCAACTGCGCAAGCACAAGGAATCCGTCATCGGCAAGCTGACGGGCGGGCTGGCCGGCATGGCCAAGGCGCGCAAGGTGCAAGTCGTGCGCGGCGTCGGTACGTTCCTCGATCCGAACCATCTGGAAGTCCAGCTGACCGATGGCGCCGGCAAAGCGGCCACTGGTGAGAAGAAGGTCATCCGTTTTGCCAAGGCGATCATCGCTGCAGGTAGCGAGGCCGTGAAGCTGCCGTTCATCCCCGAAGATCCGCGCATCGTCGATTCGACCGGCGCGCTGGAGCTGCGCGAGGTGCCGGCCAAGATGCTGGTTATCGGCGGCGGCATCATCGGCCTGGAAATGGCCACGGTGTACAGCACGCTGGGCGCTCGCATCGACGTAGTGGAAATGCTCGACGGCCTGATGCAGGGCGCTGATCGCGACCTCGTCAAGGTGTGGGACAAGATGAACAAGAACCGCTTCGACAAGGTCATGCTCAAGACCAAGACGGTCGGAGTGGAAGCCAAGCCGGACGGCATCTACGTCAAGTTTGAAGGCGAAGCTGCACCTGCCGAGCCGCAGCGCTACGACATGGTGCTGGTGGCCGTGGGCCGCGCGCCAAACGGCAAGCGCATCGGCGCGGAAAAGGCCGGCGTGGCCGTGACCGACCGCGGCTTCATCGACGTGGACAAGCAGCAGCGCACGAATGTGCCGCACATCTTTGCGATCGGCGACATCGTCGGGCAGCCGATGCTGGCACACAAGGCCGTGCACGAGGGCCATGTGGCGGCCGAGGCCGCACATGGCGAGAAGGCGTATTTCGATGCCAAGCAGATTCCGTCGGTCGCCTATACCGATCCGGAAGTGGCCTGGGCAGGCCTGACCGAAGACCAGTGTAAGGCACAGGGCATCAAGTATGGCAAGGGCGTCTTCCCGTGGGCTGCGTCGGGCCGCGCAATTGCCAACGGCCGCGACGAGGGCTTCACCAAGCTCATCTTCGACGAGGAAACCCACCGCATCATCGGTGGCGGCATCGTCGGCACGCATGCGGGCGACCTTATCGGCGAGGTTTGCCTGGCCATCGAGATGGGCGCGGATGCTGTGGATATCGGCAAGACCATCCACCCGCACCCGACGCTGGGTGAGTCGGTAGGTATGGCTGCAGAAATCTATGAGGGCGTTTGCACGGACGTGCCGCCGGCTCGCAAGCGTTGAACTGCAATTAACTGCCAGAATTCGGAGGCAACTTCGAAATCGAGCTGACAAAGGGAAGGGCCGCTCAATTGGGCGGCCCTTTGTCTTTGGAGCGACCGTTGGCCGGTCAGTGTCGAGGCTCGGCTCGGCGCCGATGCCGGCGTAGCAAGCGCACTGCCGCGATCAGGCGGCGCCATATTTGTTGCATTAGCCCATGTCGCCGGGCGCGCCAGACGGCGATTCGAACCTGAAGGGTTTGCCAGGCCGGCGTTGCCTGCAGGGCGGCAATCATGCGCTGCTTCCATGCCAGAAACGCGGATTCCCAGCGCGCATACCACGCGATCGTGTGCAACTGTGGCCGAACGGCGGAATAAATGCGCACGCCCAGCCCCGTACTGACGATTTTCGCTGCAACCAGAACCAAGGCGCCTGCAATGAGATGGCCCCGCGCCAGGACGTAGACGGCCGCCAGCTTGAACGGCAGCAATGCGAGCATGGGAAGGGCAAAGGCGCAAAGGGCTTCGATCGGCTCCAGCTGCGCCAACTTCCGCTCCGCCGCTTGGACCCAAGGGAGCGCCGCCAGACGGGCGGTTGCCTGCTGCATGACGTTCCATATCCACTCTTCTAACAGCAGGATAAGCGCAGCCGCGACGATCAGACTTCGCTTGGTCAGGGATTCGCGAGACATTGGGCAGGAGAGGAGGGCGGTGAGCCGCAATACTGGATGGAGCGTCGGCTGCGTGCAAAAGTTCGCAATTTGAAGAGCGAGACGTTTCAGGCGCGCACAAAAAACCCGGCCGAAGCCGGGCTAAAGGTACCCACTGATCACCACTGAGGACAGGTTTCGGTAGCGGGACCGAGGAGACAATCGAACGAACACGGTGGAATGGACCACCACCCGCGCATTTGGGTTCCGCGCAAATGCGCGCAAACGACGTGTTTGGAAGAATGGCTCGACGGCCAAAACAAAACGGGCCTCCCGGAGGAGGCCCGCTTGAACAAGCAGGTAGCTGCAGCAGCTTAGCGCTTAGGCAGCGGTCGTTGCCGACTTCTTGCCGGTAGCAGCGCGCGCTTGGGCGGATGCTTGGGCGGTTGCCTTGCTGGCAGCGTTGGCAGCAGCGTGGAAGTTGCTTTCAGCCAGTTCCACAGCTTGCTTGGTAGCCTTCTGCACCGAGTCGTACGCGTTGTTGGCGGCCGACAGGGCCGACTTCACCAGGGCAACTGCCGATTCCGAACCGGCCGGAGCGTTCTTCGACACGTTGTCGACGAGCGCTTGCAGCTTGCGGCTGTTTTCAGCGATCTGCACTTCAGCTGCCTTGCTGAATTCGGTTTGCGTGTCCGAAGCGATTTCGTACAGGTGACGGCTGTAAGCGAGAACCTTTTCAGCCAGGGGTTGCACGGCGGCGGTTTGCACCGACAGCAGCTCTTGGGCGTCCTTGGCGGTCAGTGCCTTCTTGGCATGTTCCACGTTCTCGGCCAGGGTAGCCTTGACGACCTGCAGGTTCAGTTCGACCAGCTTTTCGAGGCCTTCAAATGCCTTGTTGGTCAGGCCGAAGAAGGTTTCCAGGTTGGCCTTGTGCGCCGCAGCGATCTGTTCCTGAGTCAGCATGTTGTCTCTCCAAATACAAAGGTGGGTCGGGGAATCAAAATGAAAATTTAGATCGCCCAGATGTACAAAGCATGACGGTCTGCGTCGGGCCTTCCAGGCGACATCGCGATCAAATTAGGGATGGTGCATCGCAACAATTTCATTGTTGTTGAATGTTCAACCAGTGTCAAGCGCCATTTGTGCATCGCACAAAAATCAAAAATCGTTGATTTTTTATGCGCAGGAATTGCGTCGCAAACCGTTTGGCTGGATTTTTTGTGGCAGAAAAATGCGTGTCTGTGGTGCAGGCGAAATGCATTTGACCACTTCCCGCGGTAAATCCGTCTCAAAAAACACACGAGTGCAGCGTAGGTTAGGATGCGCCCGAGTGCCATTTTTGTTGCGTTGCGATTTCTGATTCACATGCGGGCGTTCTATACCGACCATTTTGTCTTGCCGCTGCCGCCTGGCCATCGGTTTCCGATGCGCAAGTACAGCGACCTGCGTGCACGGGTGTTGGCCGATGTGCCGGGGCTGTCCATGCATGAGGCGCCGCGCGCCGAGGACGACGCGTTGCTGCTAGCGCACACGACCGAATATGTTGAGGCCGTAAGCGCCGGTCGGCTTGACCTGGCGCGCCAGCGCGAGATCGGGTTTCCTTGGTCGCCGGAAATGGTGGAGCGCAGCCGCCGTTCGGCCGGTGCGACGATGGCCGCAAGCGCAGCCGCGTTGGCGGATGGGATTGCCGTCAACCTGGCGGGCGGGACGCACCATGCCTATGCGGACAAGGGCGGTGGCTTCTGTGTATTTAATGACGCAGCCATCGCCTCGCGCTGGATGCAGCGCCAATCAGGCAGGTCGCCGGCGGATTTCCCGGTCGCCATCATCGATCTGGACGTGCATCAGGGCAACGGCACGGCGTCGATCCTGCGCGATGACGCCACCGTTTTCACCTTGTCGCTGCACGGCGAGAAGAACTACCCGTTCCGTAAGGAGGCGTCGGATCTGGACATCGGCCTGCACGATGGCTGTGGCGACGAGGACTATCTGCAGGCGCTGACTGGCGCACTCGACATCCTGGCCGGGCGCTTCAAGCCGCAGTTGATCATCTATCTGGCCGGCGCGGATCCGCATGAAGGCGATCGCCTCGGCCGGCTCAAATTGACCCTCCAGGGTCTGGCCCGGCGCGATCAGGAAGTCTTCGACTTCGCCTATCAGCGACGCATACCGATTGCCGTTACCATGGCGGGCGGCTACGGCAACAATATCGACGATACCGTGGCCGTCCACGCGCAAACCATCGCGCTGGCTGCCCGGCACGCACAGCGTTGGGCGGCTCGCGACGAGGCTGCTGCCGCATCGAACTTTCTTCCGCTTTCCGCATGACCCCAGCGTCTTCCGTCGCGCCAGCCTCAGCGCGCGGCTCCCTGTTTGTCGTCGCCATGCCATGGCTATTCGTGCTGATCTGGGGCACGGGCTTTATCGTGGCCAAGTACGGCATGCCGTACGCCGAGCCGATCACGTTCCTGTTTTTCCGCTTCGTTGGCGTGCTGGTGTGCTTGCTGCCGCTGGTATGGCTGGCGCGCGTGCAGCTGCCACGCCGCGCCGGCACGGCCGAAACCGATTGGGTGACGGTCGGTCACATCGCGGTGGCTGGTCTGCTGATGCAGTGGGGCTATCTGGCAGGTGTATGGGCGGCGGTCAAGCTGGGCATGCCGGCAGGCATGACGGCGCTGATCGTCGGCATGCAGCCGATTCTGACGGCCCTGTATGTCTCGATGCGCGGGGAGCGTGTGTCGCGCCGCCAATGGGCGGGTCTACTGTGCGGCATCGCAGGTGTAGGCCTCGTGGTAGCGAATAAGCTGCATCTGGCGGGCGTTGGCGCGACGACGCTTGCACTTTGCGTGGGCGCGTTGCTCTCGATCACCGTAGGCACGCTGTATCAAAAGCGCCATTGCCCGGTGTTTGATCTGCGGATGGGCGCGTGCATCCAGTTCGGAGCGTCGGCGCTGCTGTGTCTGCCGTTCATGTTTCTGTTCGAGACGCGCGAGGTGCATTGGACGCTGCCGATGATCGGGTCGCTGGTGTGGTCGGTGCTGGCGCTGTCCATCGGCGCGATCTCGCTGCTGTTTGTGCTGATCCGCAAGGGCGCAGCCACCAAGGTGACGTCGCTCTTGTATCTCACGCCGCCGACGACTGCCGTGATGGCGTGGGCGCTGTTCGGCGAGCGTTTTCCGCCGCTGGCAGCGCTCGGCATGGTGATTGCCGCTTGTGGTGTGGCGCTCGTTATCCGCAAGTGACCGAGGTTCGAGGGCTGGCGTATCCTGATCACTTTCCATTGCCACCCGCCTGCTGCCCATGAGTACGCCACGCCAGACGCGCGACGACTACCGCCACTTCCATACCATCACCACGCGCTGGATGGACAACGACGTCTACGGCCACGTCAACAACGTCGTCTATTACAGCTACTTCGACACCGTGGTGAACGCCTACCTGATCCAGCAGGGCGTGCTGGATCCGGAGCATAGCGACACCATCGGCCTTGTCATCGAGACGCAATGTAATTACTTCGCGCCGCTGTCGTTTCCCGACCCGGTCGTGGCAGGGCTGCGGGTTGCGCGCCTGGGCAACACGAGCGTGCGCTATGAGGTGGGCCTGTTCCGCGGCGACGCGCAAGAGGCCGCAGCGCAGGGCCATTTCGTGCACGTCTATGTCGACCGCGAAACGCGTCGACCGGTGCCGCTGCCCGATGCGCTGCGTGCCGTGCTTGAGCCGCTTGCATCCAATATCACCGCTTGAATGTTGCGCACCGCCATGACCGACCGACGTCCCGTCTCCGCAGAAGTCGAACTCGTGGATCAGGCAATCACTTCGCGCCGGTCCGTGCGCGCGTTCCTGCCGACGCCTGTCGCACGCGAAGACATCGAAGCGATTCTGGATGTCGCGCGCCGTGCGCCGTCCGGCAGCAATACGCAGCCGTGGAAGGTCTATGTGCTGACGGGCGAATCCAAGGCGCGCTTGTCCGAGTCCGTGTTGGCGGCGTATGACCATCCGGAGGTCGATACGCTGCATCGCGAGGAGTATCCGTACTACCCGCGCACGTGGATTGATCCGTACCAGAGCCGGCGCCGCAAGGTCGGCTGGGATCTGTATGGCTTGCTCGGTATCGAGCGCGCCGACAAGGAACGCATGCACGCGCAGCACGCGCGCAACTTCCGCTTCTTCGATGCGCCGGTTGGCATCATCTTTACGATCGACCGCGTGATGGAGCAGGGCAGTTGGCTCGATTACGGCATGTTTCTAGAGGCCGTAATGGTGGCGGCGCGTGCTCGCGGCATCGATACGTGTCCACAGGCCGCTTTCACGCAGTTCCATCGGATCATCGCTGAGCATCTCGCGCTGACCGAAGATGAGATGGTCGTCTGCGGCATGTCGATGGGTTATGCGAACCTCGCTGCCATCGAGAACACGCTCATCACCGAGCGCGCACCTGTCTCCGACTTCACTCGCTTTCTCGATTGACGTCGTCATCGCGCGACCGCCTGCTCGCTACAGCGCACATCTTCGTGCAAAGCGAGAATTGGCGGAGAAAAGTCGTCGAATTATGTCAACAGATACGGCCGATCCGTCGTTAGACTTTGGTCTGCGACTCAGCGTGCGACGTGCGCGTGTTGTGAGGAGGTGTTGGAGCGAGTTGTATACCGTGATTGTCGGCATGCACGACGGAGTTCACGGGGTACGCTCTCAGATTCCGGTGCTGATTCCGCACTGCCGCTCATGTGCAGCTTGCGCAACTTTCTTCGCGATTGGGATTCTGCTGCGGCAGACAATTGCGTCGAAATGATGACCGAATGATAAGGCTCCCGAGGTCAAACTTTAAGGCCGTGAGCTAAGTCCTTCATCTTGCTAAGAATTTTGTTTTTGCCTACACTTGCGCCATCTCACGCGCGGGTGATCGAACCATGTCACGGTCTGTTTCCTCATTTTTTCGACGTCTCGGCTTCGTTTCGCTGATGACCGTCGCGCTCGCTGCCGTCTCCGTCGCTACCGTGGCCAACGCTGCCACGACCGACAAAAAGCCCGCTGCCAGCAAGAAAGCCAAAGTCAAATCCAAGGGTAAGACCGTCGTCAATCGCAAGGCCAGCGCCAAAGTCGCGGCTGCGAGCAGCGATGAGGTCGCCTCCACCAAAGTCCGCAAGGTTGTCACCGTCAAAGGCAAGCGCCGCGTGATCATGGTCGAGCGCGGTGCGCGTCCGGTGCGTGCGTCCTTCGTGCCGGCATCCCCGACGCTTGGTGAAGCGATGGGTCTGCGTTCGACGCCCGATGCGTTGGCGCTGCGTTCCTCCGTCGCCCTGGTGATGGACCAGAACAACGGCGAAGTGCTGTTCCAGAAGAATTCGTCGGCTGTGTTGCCGATTGCGTCGATCACCAAGCTGATGACTGCGCTGGTCGTGACCGATGCACATCAGCCGATGGACGAGCTGCTTGAAATCACGGATGAAGATCGTGACTACGAGCGCAACACCGGCTCGCGCCTGCGCTTCGGCACGATGCTCACGCGTGAAGACCTGCTGCTGCTGGCGCTGATGTCGTCGGAAAACCGTGCAGCCTCGGCGCTGGGTCGCAACTATCCGGGCGGTCGTCCTGCATTCGTTGCCGCCATGAACCGCAAGGCGCATGAGCTGGGCATGAACGACACGCACTATGTGGATTCGAACGGCCTGTCGAGCAGCAATGTGTCGAGCGCGCAGGACCTCGCCAAGATCGTGATGGCTGCCTACAAGGTGCCGCTCATTCGTCAATTCACCACCACCCCTGAACATACGGTCAACGCCAACGGCCGCACGCTGCACTACGTCAACACCAACCGTCTGGTGCGTGGCGGCGAGTGGGATATCGGTCTGCAGAAGACCGGCTTCATCAACGAAGCTGGCCGCTGCCTGGTGATGCAGGCCAACGTGCATGGCCGCAACGTCGTGATGGTGTTCCTGGATTCGGCTGGCAACCTCACGCGCTTTGCAGACGCCACACGCGTGCGCAATTGGCTGGAGCGCAACCCGCACATCGAGCCGGCCACGCAAGCTGCTGCGCCGTTGCGGAATGTGCCTGTGTCGACGCAGCCGGCAACCGTGCTGGCGTCGGAGCAGCACGGCGCCTGAGCCGCGGCATCGCCCAACAAAAAAGCGCGTCATCGAACGCGCTTTTTTGTTGGGCGAAACCAGAGGCTCACTCTGCGCGCACGGCGTCCCCTTCGTATGTGTAGCCCATGCCTTTGGAGATCTGTAGCGCGGTGTCCTTGAGGTTGTCGAGCCAACTCTCCTGCAATCGATCTGCCGGCGCAGACAGCGACAGACCTGCTACCAGCCGCCGCGAATCATCGTAGATTCCGGCAGCGATACAGCGCACGCCGAGTTCCAGTTCTTCGTTATCACGTGCGTAGCCATTGGTGCGTACCCAGTTGAGTTCGCGTTCGAGCTTGGGCAGGTCCGTGATCGAGGTGCGAGTGTGGCCTGACAAACCGGTACGCGTGGCATAGGCTCGCACACGGCCGACTTCGTCTGCAGCCAGGAATAGCTTCCCGACCGAAGTCAAATGCAGCGGTGCGCGGCCACCGATGGCGCGCACCACCTGCATGCCCGAGCGCTCGGAATATGCGCGCTCGATGTAGACGATTTCATCGCCCTGGCGCACCGAAAGATTGACGGTCTGGCCCGTCAGGCGATGCAAGGCGCGCATCGGAGCGAGGGCCGCTTCACGCACCGAGAGGCGTGCCTTGACGAGGTTGCCCAGCTCCAGCAAACGCATGCCCAGACGGTAGCTGCCCGGGTCGGAGCGATCGACGAAGCGGCAAGCCACCATGTCGTTCAGGATGCGGTGCGCGGTAGACGGGTGCAGGCCGGTGCTGGCGGAGAGCGCCTTCAGGCTGACCGGATCTGCGTGGTCGGCAAGCGCGTCGAGCAGCATCATCATGCGTTCGATGACCTGAATGGACGTCTTGCCGGGGTCCTTGTCTGCTTCTGCCATGGGTGCAGTGGGTTGCGGATGCGATGCAAAATTCTATCCCACGATGTGAAAATGCGCACCATCCCGACGCATGATTCCCGGTATTTTTGAGGAATTTCTCGGTCGGCCGGCTACTGTGCTTGACGGGCCCCGTGAAGCGCACTCACGACTGGCATGAAGAAGTTCTGTGCCTTGAGGGCCGCGCCGGACATGACAGCGGGCGCATAATGGCGGCTTCCCGCAGAACACAAGAGACTCCCATGCGCGTAGGTTTGTTCGTCACTTGCCTCATTGATCTGATGCGGCCCGACATCGGGTTTTCGGTGCTTAAGCTGCTGGAAAAGGCCGGCTACGACGTCGTCGTGCCGCCCGCGCAGACCTGCTGCGGCCAGCCCGCCTACAACTCCGGCGATCGGCCGCTGGCGCGCGATCTTGCGGAGAAAACGCTTAAGGAATTCGAGCAGTTCGACTACGTCGTCATCCCGTCTGGTTCGTGCGGCGGCATGATCCGCAAGGGCTACGCCGATCTCTTTCGAGATGATCCGGAGCTCGCGGGCCGCTACGAGCGCCTGGCGCCGCGTGTGTACGAATTGACGGACTTTCTCGTCAACGTGGCCCGTGTCGAGACGCTCGATTCCCAATTTCACGGCCACGTGACGTACCACGATTCGTGCTCCGGGCTGCGCGAGCTGGGCGTGAAAACACAGCCGCGAGAGCTGCTCGGCAAACTGGAGGGTGTGCAATTGACCGAGATGCCCGCCTGCGAAGCATGCTGCGGCTTCGGCGGCACGTTCTCGATCAAGTATGGCGATATCTCCACCGCCATCGCGGATGAGAAATGCGCCAACATCAAGGCCAGCGGCGCCGATGCCGTGGTGCTTGGGGATGTGGGCTGCATGCTCAACATCGAAGGCCGGCTGCGCCGTACTGGCGACGCGCACACGCGTGTGCTGCATATCGCGCAAGTCCTTGCCGGCGACGCGTAAATCGCAACTGCCCTAGAACACGACGGAGACGCAATCGCATGCAAGTCCGCAGCATGGAATTCAAGGCGCGCGCCGGGCAGAAGCTCGCCGACAAGCGCCTGCAGCAGAACCTCACCAAGCTCTCGACCAAGTTCGTCACCGCACGGGCGGCGGCCATTCAGGACATCGATTTTCAGGCCACGCGTGAAGCGCTGAAGGAGCGCCGCAACCGCGCGCTGGAAAACCTCGACGTCTGGCTCGCCACGTTCGAGGCAGAGGCCACACGCCGTGGCGCCAAGGTTTTGTTTGCGGAAACCACGGCCGATGCCGCGCGCCTGGTTGCAGAAATCGCCCGCAAGCACGGGGTCAAGAAGGTCATCAAGAGCAAGTCGATGGTGACCGAAGAGATGCGCCTGAACCAGGTGCTCGGCGAGATGGGCGTGCAGAGCATCGAGACCGATCTGGGCGAGTACATCCTGCAGATCAACGACAGCGAGCCGCCGTCGCACATCATTGCGCCGGTGGTGCACAAGGACAAGGAGGAGATCGCCGATCTCTTCGCCAAGACGCACAACAAGCCGCGCCTGACCGATATTCCCGAGATGACGCGCGAGGCGCGCGAAGTGCTGCGGCCCGAGTTTCTGTCCGCTGACATGGGCGTGACGGGCGGTAACTTCATCATTGCCGAGACGGGTTCCGTTGCCGTCGTCACCAACGAGGGCAACGAAGGCATGTGCACGATCATGCCGCGCGTGCACGTTGCCGTGACGGGTATCGAGAAGGTATTGCCGACGCTTGAAGATTTGGCGACCGTCATGCGTTTGTTGCCGCGATCGGCCACCGGCCAGGCGATCTCGAACTATTTCTCGCTGCTGACGGGGCCGCGCGCGCCCGGCGAGAAGGATGGCCCTGAGCATATGTACTTCGTCATCGTCGACGGCGGCCGCAGCGGTCTGATCGGCGGTGAATTCCAGGAGATGCTGCGCTGTATCCGATGCGGCGCGTGCATGAACCATTGCCCGGTCTATCAGAAGATCGGCGGTCATGCGTATGGCTGGGTGTATCCGGGCCCGATGGGCAGCGTGCTGACGCCTAGCTACGTTGGGCTGTCGAACGCGTTGGACCTTCCGCAGGCGGCCACGCTGTGCGGTGAATGCAATCGCGTGTGCCCTGCGTCCATCCCGTTGTCGGATCTGCTGCGCACGCTGCGCGAGAAACAAATGGAGCGCGAACTGCGCCCGCAAGCTGAGCGCTTTGGCTTGCGCGTGTGGGGCTTCGTAGCACGGCGACCGGCGTTGTACTCGGCTGGCACGTGGGTCGCAGCACGCGTGCTGCGCTGGATGGGCGGTGACAAGAAACTGATCCACTCGCTGCCAGTCGGCAAAGGTTGGACCGATACGCGCGACATGCCGGCTCCAGCAGGCAAAACGTTCCGCGAGTTGTACCGTGAAAAGAAAGCTCGAGCATGACTACTGCTGAATCTCTCCAGACGCTGCGCGCCGCGCTCGATCGTCACGCCAAGTCGCCTGACCTGCCGCGCCTGCTCAACCAGTGGCGCGACGATGCAGTGCTCGCGCCGTTGGCGGTCTTGCCGCCGGCGTACGACCAGGTGCGGCGTTCCTTGCTGCAGCGGCTGGACATGGCGGTGTCGTTTGGCGAGGAAAGCTGCTCGTTCTCGCCGTCGTCGTTGCTCGCGGAAATGCGTTTGTGGACGGACAAGGCTGAGGCCAAGCTCGGCAGCATGTAATCGTGGGGCGACATGGAACGCGGGATGCGTGCTAGTGTCTGACAGGTTATTCCCGTGTCAGCCCATGCTATGAATCAGACCGCTCGCGAAATCATGCTGTACGACGCCCAGAAGAAGAGTTCGGGCGTAGCCTATCTCTGGTGGTTTCTGTTGGGCTTTCTTGGGGCACATCGCTTCTATCTGAAGCGGCCGGGCAGCGGTATTGCACAGGCCATTGCCAACATCGGAGGCACATGGCTGGCGTTTCGTGACATGGGTAACACCGCAGGCTGGGTGCTGGCCGTCATCGGGGGGCTGTGGGTGCTGGTGGACATGTTCCTGATCCCGGGGATGGTCCGCGCATACAACACGGTCCTCGCCGAGCGGCTCTCAACCGCCCCCTGAAAGGAATCGACCTATGAGCAAAATGACTTTGTGGAAGCGCGTCGCGCTGTGGGCGGCAGGTTTGGCTTGCGTGGGCGGCGCCTTGGCAGGTTGTACGACTTCGCGAGATCAATACAGCCAGAGTTCCAACATCAGCACGTACGGCGTAGTCGACGTCGGGATCGAGCGCACGTCGCGCTGATCGTCATTCCGTGGCTGGTGGCGCTACGTCTTCAAACTGCCGCCACTCGCCATTGACGAGCAGTTCCAGCGGCTGGAACAGCGCCTTATAGGCCATCTTCCGGCTCTGCTCTATCCAGTAGCCGAGATAAACGTAGGGCAGGTCCAGCGCCTGCGCCTGGGCGATCTGCCACAGCACGTTGTAGGTTCCGTAGCTCGCCTTCTGTTCGATCGGGTCGTAGAACGTGTAGACCGACGATAGCCCGTCTTCCAGCACGTCGATCATGCTCACCATGCGCAGCTTGCCCGCCGATGGCGATTCGGGTGGCTCTCGAAACTCCACCAGACGCGAATTCACCCGGCTCTGTAGCAGGAACTGCTCGTATTGATCGCGGCTGTCGTGGTCCATGCCGCCGCCCGCGTGACGGACGGACTGGTACAGGAGATAGAGCTGATAGTGCTCTTCGACATAGGTAAGCGGTGCAACCAGCGCCTCAAGCCCTTGATGCCGCTCGGCGGCACGCCGTTGCGCACGCGATGGCGCATAACGATCAACGACGACGCGGCATGGCGTGCATGCATGGCAGTCGTCGCAATGCGGGCGGTAGGTGAAGATGCCGCTACGCCGGAAGCCGGCGCGCACGAGCTTTGAATAGACGTCGGCATTGATCAGGTGCGCCGGCGTGGCGACCTGCGAGCGCGCCAAGCGGCCATCGAGATAGCTGCATGCGTAAGGCGCGGTGGCATAGAACTGCAATGCCGAGAGGGGGAGTTCCTTAAGCTTGCTCATTGCGCACGGTCCACCGGCGGAGCACCGATTTGTCGAAGTGCCATGGCACGATGGCCGGCGCGTTGGCCGCTTCGCGCACATGTGCGAGAAACGCCGCGCGCGGCACCGGGGCTCCGCCCAGCGACGCCAGATGCTCGGTCTCCTGCTGGCAGTCTATCATCGCGACGCCCTGACCGCCGAGGAAGGCGCAGAGCGCCGCGAGCGCGATTTTCGAGGCATCGGTGCGACGCGCAAACATCGATTCGCCGTAGAACATGCGGCCGAGCGCCACCCCATACAAGCCGCCCACGCGTTGGCCGGCGTGCCACGTCTCGACGCTATGCGCGTAGCCGCGGCGGTGCAGGGCGGTATAGGCCTGAATGACGTCTTCAGTGATCCACGTGCCGTGCTGCCCAGGGCGCGCTGTGGTGGCACACGCGACCATCGTTTCGCGGAAGGCGTGGTCGATGCGGATTTCCCAGGCTGGGTCGTCAAGCACACGGCGCAGCGTCTTGCGAAAGGTGGTTGAGACGCGAAATTCCTCGGGGCGAAGCACCATGCGCGGGTCTGTGCTCCACCACAGCACCGGCTGGCCCTGGGCATACCACGGAAAAATGCCTTGCCGATACGCGATCAGCAGCCGCTGCGGCGATAGCTCCGCGCTGGCGGCCAGTAGCCCCGGCGCTTCGGATTCCGGCCCGAGCGCGCGATCGACCGGCGGGAAGGGATCGTGCGGATCCAGCCAGGCGATCATGATGCAGACAACGTGAGGTAGGCGTTACGGCGTCGTGGCCGGCGTGTCGATCGCGGCCGAGCGCATCGGCTTGTAGATGTCGAGCGTGTGGAGGCGGAAGCTGCCGTCGGCAAGCTTGCCAGCCGCGCGATCGGCGAAGAAGCAACGCAGCGTGTGGATGACGGTCGGGAAGGCCAGGTCATCCCACGGGATGTCGGCTTCATTGAAGAGCGCGACTTCAAGGCTTTCTTCGCCCGGCGCGAAATCCAGATCGTTCAGCTTGGCTAGGTAGAACAAGTGCACTTGATGCACGTGCGGCACGTTGAGTACCGAATACAGCTCGCCGATTTCGACGTTGGCGCCGGCTTCTTCCTGGGTTTCGCGGTTGGCGGCCTGGGCGGTGGTCTCCCCGATTTCCATGAAGCCTGCGGGCAAGGTCCAGAAGCCGTAGCGCGGTTCAATGGCGCGCTTGCACAGTAGGATCTGATCGTTCCAAACGGGCACGGTGCCGACCACGTTGCGCGGATTCACATAGTGAATCGTATTGCAATGGTCGCAAACGTCGCGCAGTCGGTTGTCACCGGCGGGAATGCGCGAGACGACTGACTGGCCGCAGTTGGAACAGAATTTCATGGGGAATTGTCGCGGGTGGAATATCTCAGTGTATCACCGCAGCGAGGCGGCCCCGCGCAGCGCGGGGTGGGACGGCAGTATCGACTGAGTTGCCCGCAAAACGGTGCGTGGAAACGTAGAAAAGCAAAAAGCCCGCTGTGTGCGGGCTTGATGATTTGGCTCAGGTCTTGGAGCGAGCCGTTCTACTTTGGCTGGTTGCGGGGGCAGGATTTGAACCTGCGACCTTCGGGTTATGAGCCCGACGAGCTGCCAGACTGCTCCACCCCGCGTCCGTAGAAACGCATTCGACTTTCTGGCTGGTTGCGGGGGCAGGATTTGAACCTGCGACCTTCGGGTTATGAGCCCGACGAGCTGCCAGACTGCTCCACCCCGCGTCCGTCGAATAAAAAATTATAGCGACATCTGTGCGGCGATGCAACACTTTTCTCGTCTGCATGCATTTTGATGGTGCGTATTGCCCCTGTAACGGGCCCGCGAAGTCAGGCGAGGACTGGCCTTTGGACACTTCGTGCCTAGCCGCGTTCGAAAGCGGCGCGCACGGTGCATTGCGGCGTGCCGGCCGTTTACAATGCCGCCTTTCGCGTTCTTCTCTTGATTCCGATCGTGCTCAACGCCCTGTACCCGTTTGCCCGCCCGCTGCTGTTTTCGATGGATCCCGAAGACGCGCATCACTTCACGCTGAACCAGCTCAATCGGGCACACGCGATGGGGCTCTCAGGCTGCATCGGTGCACGCGTAGCCCCGCAGCCGCGCACGGTGATGGACGTTAAGTTTCCCAACCCGGTTGGGCTGGCGGCTGGCTTGGACAAGGACGGTGCGTATATCGATGCACTCGGCGCGCTCGGCTTCGGTTTTATTGAAGTCGGCACGGTCACTCCGCGCGCGCAGCCAGGCAACCCGCGCCCCCGCATGTTCCGCTTGCCGGCGGCCAATGCGCTCATCAACCGCATGGGTTTCAACAATGGCGGTGTCGATGCATTCATCAATAACGTGAAGGCATCGAAGTGGCGTGAGGCGGGCGGCGTGCTCGGCCTGAACATCGGCAAGAACGCAGACACGCCGATCGAGCGTGCTGTCGACGATTACCTGCATTGCCTTGAGCGTGTGTATCCGCACGCGAGCTACGTGACGGTGAACATTTCATCGCCGAACACGAAGAACCTGCGTCAGCTCCAGGGCGCGAGCGAGCTGGATAGCCTGCTCGGTACGCTGCGCGATGCGCAACAGCGTCTTGCAGACCAGCATAAGCGCTACGTGCCGGTGGCACTGAAGATTGCGCCAGACCTGGACGACGACCAGATTGCCAACGTTGCCGACGCGCTGCTGCGCCACAAGATGGACGGCGTGATTGCAACCAACACGACGATCAGCCGCGAGGCTGTCGCCGGTCTGGCACATGCGGAAGAGGCGGGCGGACTGTCGGGTCAGCCTGTGCGTGAAGCCTCGACGCGGGTGATTCGCGCATTGCATGGTTTGCTGGGCGATGCGGTGCCCATCATTGGCGTGGGCGGCATCCTCGCCGGGGAGCATGCACGCGAGAAGATCGACGCTGGCGCGCAGTTGGTACAGCTGTATACGGGGTTGATCTATCGCGGGCCGGCGCTTGTGGCGGAATGCGCCCGCGCACTGGCGCGTTGAAGGCGGCCGCGCTCAGCGGCGAAGCAGGAAGAGGATGAGCGCGCTGGTGGCCACCACGGCGGCTGCCAGGTCGTACGGCCCAGCGTAATCGGCCCACACAGTTGGGTCGAGCCGCTGCATGAAAGCCGGTTGTGCCAACGGCAGGATCATGCGCGGGATCGCAAACAATAGGGCGGCCACGACCAGCAGCACAATCAATGCGGTCAGCGAAGGCTTGGAGCGCCCCAAGATGCGGATGGATGATTGGGGCAAGGCCGTCCCCGTTTTGGAAGCGTCGGGCAGCTGATTGCCAGCTGCTCAACAAAAATTTGCAATGAACGTTTGTCAGGCATTTTCCTACAAAGTTCTGTCGGTTGCAGTCCTACTTTCGGCTACGTGTAGCAGAGCCTACATAATGTGTTGCCCTTGAACCGAGGTGGCCGACCCGCGCTGCACAATGTGCTTTATTCGGGGGGTTGTGTGCCAGGGCAACGTTATTTCGGCCCTACAGAACGCTTATTTGCATGGCTGTGCATCGTGATGCACCGCGGCAACGAATGCCCGTCTGAGGGGTTGGCGTGGCGGAGGCGGGGAGTACAATCCGCCCTCATTGTGCAATGCACGATTTTTTGAGCGGCCAGCCATTCGGCCGATTTCCAAGTTCATGAGTCAAGCTCTCACAGCAACCGGGTCGCCCCAGACCAACGTGAACCTGCGCGCTATGGTGATCGGCGCCGTGGGTGTGGTGTTCGGAGACATCGGCACCAGCCCCCTGTATTCGCTCAAGGAGTGCTTCAGCCCCGATCACGGCATTCCTTTCTCCAGCGGTGCGGTGCTCGGCATCATCTCCATGCTGTTCTGGGCGATGGTGATCGTGGTGTCGCTCAAGTATGTGCTGTTCGTCATGCGCGCCGACAACAACGGCGAGGGCGGCATTCTTGCTCTGATGGCACTGTCGCTGCGTACGGCCAATACCAATTCCAAGCGCATGTCGCTGCTGATGATGCTGGGCGTCTTCGGTGCCTGCATGTTCTATGGCGATGCGGTGATCACGCCGGCCATCTCGGTCCTGTCGGCCATGGAAGGTCTTGAAATTGCCGCGCCCGCGTTGACGCCGTTCGTCTTGCCGATCACGCTCGTGATCTTGGCGGTGCTGTTCTTCATCCAGCGAAGCGGCACGTCGGTGGTCGGCAAGTTGTTCGGTCCGGTAATGCTGCTGTGGTTTGCCGCGCTGGCCGCGCTGGGCATGATGAATCTGGTGAAGGCGCCGCAGATCCTGGTGGCCGTCAACCCGATGTATGCGATTTCGTTCTTGCACGACCATGCGCTGCAGGCGTTCATCGTGTTGGGTTCGGTGTTCCTGGTGCTGACCGGCGCTGAGGCGCTGTACGCCGACATGGGCCACTTCGGCGCCCGTCCGATCCGCTGGGCGTGGTTCTTTATCGTGGCGCCCAGCCTGCTGCTGAACTACTTCGGCCAAGGCGCGATGTTGCTGACTGACCCAAGCACCATTGAAAACCCGTTCTATCGTTCGGTGCCCGAAGCACTGCAACTTCCGATGGTGGTGTTGGCTGCGGCGGCTACCGTCATTGCCTCGCAAGCTGTGATTTCGGGCGCGTTCTCGCTGACGAGCCAGGCGATCCAGCTGGGTTTTGTGCCGCGCATGCGCATTCGCTACACCTCAGAAGCCGAGATCGGCCAGATCTATGTGCCGATGGTCAACTGGATGCTGCTGATCCTGGTGGTTGGCGTTGTGCTGGCGTTCAAGAAGTCCGACAACCTGGCCGCCGCCTACGGCATTGCCGTGACCACAACGATGGTCATCACCACGGTGCTTGCGGCAGTGGTGATGCGCTCGGTCTGGCGTTGGCACCCGGCGCTGGTGACGCTCGTGAGCCTCTGTTTCCTGGTGGTCGACATGGCGTTCTTCTCGGCCAACCTCTTGAAGATTCGCGATGGCGGTTGGTTCCCGTTGACGCTGGGTGCCGGTGTGTTCTTCCTGCTGATGACCTGGTACAAGGGCAAGAAGCTTTTGCGGGCTCGCAGCCTGGAGGATGGCATTCCGCTCGAGCCGTTCCTGGCGGGGTTGCTGGCGCATCCGCCGCATCGTGTCGAGGGCACGGCCGTTTTCCTCACCGGCAATACTGAATTCGTGCCGGTGTCGTTGCTGCATAACCTCAAGCACAACCGCGTGCTTCACGAGCGCGTGATCTTCATCAGCTTCGTCACGCGCGATATTCCCTACGTGGACGACAAGCACCGCGTGTCCGTGCGCGATCTGGGTAGCGGCATCTACATCGTCAAGGCGGAGTACGGCTTTAAGGAAACGCCGGACGTGTACCGCGTGCTCGAACTGGGGCAGCCGCAGATCGGCACGCGGTGCGAGCTGATGGATACGTCGTTCTTCATCGCGCGCGAATCTGTGGTGCCGTCCAAGCTGCCGGGCATGTCGATGTGGCGTGAGCGTCTGTTTGCGTGGATGCATCAGAACGGCGCCAAGCCGTCGGACTTTTTCCATATCCCCGCGAACCGGGTGGTGGAGTTGGGTACGAAGGTCGAAATCTGACAGACTGTACCGCTGCATAACAAACGGCCCGTGCGAGAGAGACGCACGGGCCGTTTTGTTTGGGTGTCAGGCGATGTTCGGGTTAGATCTTCGAGGCGTCGCGGTCGCGTTTGTGCACTTCATGGTTGCGCGCGTGTACGTCGTGGTTGCGATCCTTGACGTCGGCGTGCAGGTCCTTGCGGTCCTGGTGCAAATCACGGCGATCGGCATTGACCTGATGCTGATCTTGAGCGCGTTGCTTGCTCCAGTATTCGGCACCCTTGACGTTGCCGTTCGCCAGGTCGCGATCTTCGCGGCGTTGCGCGGTATTGCGCTCAGCGCGTTCGTCAGTCAGCGCGGCCTTGTTGTTGCCGATATCGGCACGGTCGTGGCGGATGTCGCGGTTGTCGTGGCGGATGTCACGGTTGTCCTGATGGATCTTCTGATTGTCTTGCTGGACTTGGGTAACAGGCGACACAGGAGCCGGCGGCGTGGTCTGCGCGAAAGCGGCGGTACCGGCAACAGCAAGCAGGGCAGCGATCAGGGTGTGGCTCGTCTTCATGGAGTTTCTCCTCGTGGGTGCCAGGCGGTGTGTGCCTGTGTCTCCATAACGGGCCGAAATGACAAGGCGTCGACGCGCGAGTGTTAGGAAAGATCCATGCGCGTAAGGACTTGTAACGACCATGCTCAGCCATGAAAAAACCCGCCGAGTCCGAAAACCGGGCGGGTTCCGCTAAACAGGGTCTGCTTTAACGCTTGAGCTTGGCGAACGCTTCCGCCATGGCGCCGGATGGTTCCGGCGCGCGACGTTGCTGGCCGCCGTGGCGATTGCCGCCACTGGTCGGGCGATCACCACCGCCGGCACGCGCAGGCGCCTGGCCGGGCTCGTCGGACAGGCGCATCGTCAGGCCAATGCGGTTGCGCTTCACGTCCACTTCCATCACCTTGACCTTGACAATCTGGCCGGGCTTGACCACCTCGTGCGGGTCGCGAACGAATTTGGTCGACAGCGCCGACACGTGTACCAGACCATCCTGATGCACGCCGATGTCGATGAACGCGCCAAACGCCGCCACGTTTGTCACTACGCCTTCGAGCACCATGCCGGGCTGCAGGTCCTTGATGTCTTCCACGCCGTCCTGGAATGTCGCCGTCTTGAACTCTGGGCGCGGGTCGCGGCCGGGCTTTTCCAGTTCAGAAAGAATGTCGACCACGGTCGGCAGGCCGAACTTCTCGTCGATGAAGTCGCGAGCGGTCAGGCCGCGCAGCGCCTCGCGGTTGCCGAGCACGTCGCCGATGCCCTTCTTGATGCTGTCCAGGATGCGCTTGACCACCGGATACGCTTCCGGGTGCACCGACGAGCGATCGAGCGGATTGTCGCCGTCATTGATGCGCAGGAAGCCGGCGGCCTGCTCGAAAGTCTTGTCGCCCAGGCGCGGCACTTTCTTGAGCGCGTCGCGGTTGGCGAACGCGCCGTTGGCATCGCGGTACTCGACGATGTTCTTGGCGAGGATCGAATTCAGCCCCGACACACGCGCCAGCAGCGGGGCAGAGGCCGTGTTCACATCCACGCCGACTGCGTTCACGCAATCCTCGACGATGGCGTCCAGCGCGCGGGCCAGCTCGCGCTGGTTGACGTCGTGCTGATACTGGCCAACGCCGATCGACTTCGGGTCGATCTTCACGAGTTCAGCCAGCGGGTCTTGCAGGCGTCGTGCGATCGAAACCGCGCCACGCAGCGACACGTCCAGCTCCGGGAATTCCTTGGCCGCCAGCTCCGACGCCGAATACACCGACGCGCCGGCCTCGCTCACCACGATCTTGGTCAGCTTCAGTTCCGGCGCGTTACGCATCAGGTCTTGCACCAGCTTGTCTGTCTCGCGGCTGGCTGTGCCGTTGCCGATGGAAACCAGTGCCACGCCGTGCTGTTTCGCCAGGCGCGCGAGCGTGGCCAGCGAGCCGTTCCAGTCTCGACGCGGCTCGTGCGGGTAGATCGTGGCCGTTTCCAGCAGCTTGCCGGTGTGGTCGACCACGGCGATCTTGCAGCCCGTGCGGATGCCTGGGTCGATACCCATCACCGCCTTGGGGCCAGCCGGCGCCGCCAGCAGCAGGTCGTGCAGATTGCGACCGAAGATCTTGATGGCTTCGGCCTCGGCGGATTCGCGCAGCTGCGTGAGCAACTCGGTTTCGATATGCGGCTGGACCTTTACGCGCCAGCACCAGCGGCATACATCCGACAGCCACTTGTCAGCCGCGCGGCCCTTGTTTTCGATGCCGACGTGGCGCGCGATCATGACTTCACACGGGTGGGGGCTGATTGCGTCCTGTTCTTCGCCCAAACCGAGCTTCACGAACAGCACGCCCGCGTTGCGGCCACGGAACAGCGCCAGCGCGCGGTGTGACGGCACGTTCCGGATCGGCTCACTGTATGCGTAGTAATCGCGGAATTTTTCTTCTTCGGCGGTTTCCTTGCCTTCCACCACGGTCGACGAGACCTGCCCCTGATTCCAAAGGTGGTCGCGCACCTTGCCAAGCAGCTCCGCCGTCTCGCCAAATTGCTCGGAGAGGATGTCGCGCGCGCCGTCCAGCGCTGCCTTCACGTCCGGCACGCCACCATCGGCAGTCGGGTTGCCGTTGACGAACTTGGCGGCTTCCGTTTGAGGATCGAGCGTCGGGTCGGCCAGCAGGGCCTGGGCCAGCGGCTCCAGGCCGCATTCGCGGGCGATCTGGGCGCGCGTGCGGCGCTTGGGCTTGTAGGGCAGGTAGAGATCTTCCAGCACCTGCTTGGTTTCGGCCGCCTCGATGGCGGTGCGCAGGGCATCGGTCAGCTTGCCTTGCTCTTCAATGGAAGCCAGGATGGCCGCGCGGCGGTCTTCCAGTTCGCGCAGGTACAGCAGGCGCTCTTCCAGGTTGCGCAGTTGCGTGTCGTCCAGGTTGTCCGTCACTTCCTTTCGGTAACGTGCAATGAAGGGCACGGTGGCGCCTTCGTCCAACAGTTGCACGGCGGCGGCAACCTGCTGCGGCCGGACCGCCAGTTCAATGGCGATGCGGGAGACGATCTTCTGCAACACGGAATCAGTCATTGCTTCCAGAGAGTGCGATGGAAAGCCGCGCATTTTGCCACAACGCGAACCCTGTTCCTGAGCTGAAATCCGTGGCCGCGCGACGTTTGCCGCACAGGCGCGGTGATAAAATGCGCGTTATGCCTACGCTCCTGTTTTCTGCCCGTCGCCGCGCAGCTGCGCGCCGCGCCTCCCGTCTGGTTCTGCCGGCGTCCATGCTCAGTGTTGCGCTGCTTGCCGCGCCCGCATGGAGCCAGTCTTCGCCGGCCTCCGCGCCAGCCGCGGCGGTGCCCGCCACGCAGCCCGATTTCGGCGCCGAGCACGATCGCATTACCAGCGCCAAAGCCTGGGCGGAATACCGCTACGCCCAGGCCGAGCGCGCTTGCTACGACAAATTCCTCGTCACGCGCTGCATCGACAAGGCCAAGGATGTGCGTCGCACGGAGCTCCACACCATCCGCGAACGCGAGCTAGCACTGGACGAAGCCGAGCGCGCCGACCGCGCTGCCCGCCGCGACCAGGAGCGTGCCATCCGCGAGGCTCAGTACAACGCCGAGCGCCCCCAGCGCGAAGCCGCCGAACAGAAGAATCGCACCGATTTCGCGAACAAGCAGGAGCAGCAGCGTCTGAATGAAGCGCAACGCCAGGCCGAAGCGCCGCAGCGCGCCGCCAATGCGCAGGCTGCGGCCAAGAAGCAAGCCGATTACGACGCCAGGCTGAAGGCGGCGCAGGAGCAGGGCGCCGCCAATGCCGCCAAGCGTGCGGAAAACGTCAAGCAATTCCAGGAAAAGCAGCAAGACGCGGCCAAGCGCCAGAAGGAACTGGAAGAGCGCCGCGAACAAAGCAAGCACCGCAAAGAGCAAAACCAGAACAACACCAGTCCGCTGGGGTTCTAAACTTCAGCCAAGGCCGGGTTTCCGGAGGAGAGCGATGGACAGCGATCTGAATACGATCTCGCGTCGCATCATTGAATTGCAGATCGAGCACCGCGATCTCGATTTCCTGATCGACCGGCTGGCAGCGACCGTCGGTCACGACGAATTGCAGTTGCGCCGCCTCAAGAAGCGCCGTCTGAAACTCAAGGACACCATCACCCTGCTACAGTTGCAGGTTGAGCCGGACGTGCCGGCTTAACGCCTGCCCAAAGCGGGTTCGACTCTCATCCCGAGAGGCCGCAATCACGTGCGGCCTCCGTCATTTGACCCCACGGATTCCGCGTTGACTTCGCTTTCCCCGCTGGCCGAGCCGTCGGCTGATTCCGACGCCGATACCAGCGACGCTTCGGCTCCCGCTGCCTCTGTCCCTGCCGATGCCCATCATGCCGAGCTGGCGACGCTGTTCGCCGACGAAGGCACGCTGGCCAAGGGTATCGATGGCTATCGGCCCCGCAGTGCCCAACTAACGATGGCGCAGGCCGTGGCCAACGCCATCGAGGCCGCCGATTCGATCATCGTCGAGGCTGGCACGGGCACCGGTAAAACCTACGCTTATCTGGTCCCGGCGATGCTCTGGGGCGGCAAGGTGATCCTGTCGACCGGGACGAAAAACCTGCAGGACCAGCTTTTCCTGCGCGACATCCCGACCGTGCGCAAGGCGCTGAATGCGCCGGTGTCGGTGGCGCTGCTCAAAGGGCGCGCCAACTACGTTTGCCATTACCACGTAGAGCGCACGTCGCAGAACGGGCGCCTTTCTTCGCGCCAGGACGCCGCGTGGCTGCGCCAGATCAATCTGTTCCTAAAGACCACGAAAACGGGCGACAAAGCTGAACTTGCGAGCGTGCCCGAGAACGCACCGGTGTGGAGTCTCGTCACGTCCACGCGCGACAATTGCCTGGGTTCGGACTGCGCGTATTACAAGGACTGCTTCGTCATGCGCGCCCGCAAGGAGGCGCAGCAGGCTGACGTGGTGGTGGTCAACCATCACCTGTTCTTCGCGGACGTGATGTTGAAGGACACCGGCATGGCTGAACTGCTGCCCGCCGCCAACACGATCATCTTCGACGAAGCCCACCAGTTGCCCGAAACCGCCACGTTGTTCTTTGGCGAGACGATCTCTACGAACCAGATTCTCGAGCTTGCGCGCGACAGCGTGGCCGAAGGTCTTTCGCACGCTCGCGATGCGGTGGATTGGGTCGCGATTGCGGCACCGCTTGAGCGTGCCGCGCGTGATCTGCGCTTGGTTTTCCGTCAGGACGGCTCACGCCTGTCGATCAAGCAGATCGACAATGATGCAGCGCTCGCCAAGCCCTTCTACGAGGTGTTGCCCAAGCTGGAGCAGGCGCTTTCCGACTTTACCGGCGCGCTGGAAGCCCAGGCCGAACGCGCCGAGACCATTGAGCAATGCCATCGCCGTGCAGTTGCGCTGTGTGAAAAGCTTGAAGCGTGGGCCGATCCCAAACCGCCCAAGGCGCCCAAGAAAGAAGGGGATGCTGCGGGCGCGGACAGTGAGAGTGCGGCCCCCGTTGACGAGCGGGTGCGCTGGGTCGAGGTGTTTGCCAATTCCGTGCAATTGCACCTGACGCCGCTGTCGATCGCGCCAATCTTTTCGCGCCAGCGTGCCGGTCAGCCGCGGGCGTGGGTCTTCACCTCGGCCACGCTTTCCGTGCGCGGCAACTTCACGCATTACGCTGCGCAATTGGGCCTGGATCGTGATCGCTCCATGACGCTCGACAGCCCGTTCGATTACGCAGCACAAGGCTTGCTGTATGTGCCGCGCGATCTGCCGCAGCCGAGCGATCCGCGCTTTACCGATGCGGTGCTCGACGCCACCTTGCCCCTCATTGAGGCGGCGGGCGGCAAGACGTTCCTGCTATGCACAACGCTGCGCGCAGTGAATCGCGCCGCCGAGCGGTTGTCAGATGAGTTCGCTCAACGCGGCTGGGATTTCCCGCTGCTCGTGCAGGGCCAGGCCAGCCGTACGGAATTGCTGGACCGTTTCCGCGCGCTCGGCAACGCCGTGCTGATCGGCAGCCAAAGCTTCTGGGAGGGCGTGGACGTACGCGGGGAGGCCCTATCGCTGGTCGTCATCGATAAATTGCCGTTTGCCCCGCCCGACGATCCGGTGCTGAGCGCCCGCATGGAAGCGCTGGAGAAAAAGGGGCTGAGCCCGTTTGCCGTCCACCAATTGCCGCACGCGGTGATCACGCTCAAGCAGGGTGCAGGGCGGTTGATTCGCTCCGAGACCGATCGCGGCGTGCTGATGATCTGCGACCCGCGGCTTGTTGAGAAGAACTACGGCCGCCAGATCTGGCAGAGCCTGCCGCCGTTCAAGCGTACGCGCGAGGCGGAGACGGCTGCCGAATTCCTGCGTTCGCTGCGGCCGGAGAGTTCGGAGGATCTGCCTGCCGGTAACACTGAAGACTGATTCGCGAGCACAAACAAAAAGCCCGGCCAATCGACCGGGCTTTTTGCTGTGCTATTCAAGCCTTGTTTACCACCACTGGTACCAGGGCTTGTCTTTCTTGCGCTGGCCGTAGGCGAGGAAGTCGCTCTTCGGGTAGTTCTGCTTGATGATGCGCTCGGTGTCGTCGCGCATGTCTTTCATGCCCAGCGCCTCGTACGACTTCATCATGATGTACAGCGCTTCTTCCACAGCGGGGGCGCGGTCGTAATCCTTGATGGCGTCTTGCGCGCGGTTCACAGCGGCCAGGTAAGCGCCACGGCGATAGTAATAGCGCGCGGCGCCCACTTCATGCTCGGCCATCGCGTTCACGATGTACTGCATGCGTTGCGTGGCGTCCGGCGTGTACTTGCTGTTCGGGAAACGCGTGATCAGCGTCTTGAACGCGTCATAGGCAGCGCGCGCGGCCTTCGGGTCGCGCTCGCTCAAGTCCTGGTTCGAGAAGCGGCCGAGCCAGCCCAGGTTGTCGTTGAAGTTGATCAGGCCCTTGAGGTAATAGGCGTAATCGACGCTGGGATGATTTGGGTGCAACTGGATGAAGCGATCCACCGCGGCCAGCGCGGCAGCCGTCTCGCCATCCTTGTAGTTGGCGTAGGCGGTTTCGATCTGGGCTTGTTGGGCGTACGGGCCGAATGGATAGCGGCTTTCGAGCTTTTCGTAGTACTTGACCGCCTTGGCGTAGTCGCCGCCGTCGAGCGAGTCCTTCGCTTCCGAATATAATTTGTTGGCTGACCAGCCGGCAGTTTCGTCTTGCTGTTCCGGCAGGATGCCGCAGGCCGAGATAGCCAAGCATGCAACGCCTGCCACCAACACTGCTCCGATTTGTGCGCGGATCCGACTGCCGATTCGGCTGCCGATTCGATTACCAATACGCGCCTGCATTACGCTCGTGACCGACATGGGCACCTTTTCTGAATGAAAAATCGCATCAAGCATTATAGCCCAAGCCCTGTGTCAGACGACGCAGCAGCTGACGTTTCCCTCACTGTGCAGGAGACGGAAGACGCCCTCGATGATGAGGCGCTCGATTTGCCTACGGCCGGTGCGGCCCAGGCCGCCGAGCCGATCATCGTGGAGATCCCTGAAGCCATGCATGGCGAACGCCTGGACAAGGCGCTTGCCAAGCTGCTGCCCGACTATTCGCGCAGCCGTCTCCAGCAATGGATTGATGCCGGGGCGGTGCGCCTGCATGGTGAGGTGGTGCGCCCGCGCGCAGCCATCTCCGGCGGTGACCGCATCGAAGTCGTCCCGCAACGCGCGGCCGACGAAAACGCCTTCGTTGCCGAGCCTATCGATCTGGATGTGGTGTACGAAGACGACACGCTGCTCGTCATCAACAAGCCGGCCGGGCTGGTGGTGCATCCCGCTGCTGGCAACTGGAGCGGCACGGTGCTCAACGGCCTGTTGCACCGCTATCCCGACGCCGCGGAGTTGCCGCGTGCCGGCATCGTCCACCGCCTCGACAAGGACACGTCCGGCCTGATGGTGGTCGCCCGTACGCTGCCAGCGCAAACCGATCTCGTGCGCCAACTGCAGGCACGTACCGTCAAGCGTACTTATCTCGCGCTCGTGTGGGGCGAAACGCCGGAAGAGGCCACCATTGACGCCCCGATCGGCCGTGACCCGCGTGACCGCACGCGCATGGCCATCATCGAGACGGCCAGCGGCAAGCCGGCGCGCACGCATTTCAAGACGCTGGACGTTGTAGACCTCGGCCGAGCGCAGGTATCGCTGGTGCGCTGTCAGCTCGAGACTGGCCGTACACACCAGATCCGTGTGCATTTTGAATCGGAGGGGCATCCGCTGCTTGGTGATCCGGTGTACACGCGCAATTTCCGTCGTGGCCAGCCACAGACGATCAAGGCGCCGCTGCCGGTGCCCTTTACGCGGCAGGCGCTGCACGCGGTGCGCCTGGGGCTCGTGCATCCCGCCTCGGGCAAATCGGTGCATTGGGAGGCAGGTGTACCCGACGATTTCGCCGCTCTGCTGGAAGCCCTCGACCTGAATCCCGATGCCGACATCAACTGACTGGATCGTTCCCGACTGGCCCGCGCATCCGCGTGTCAAAGCGCTTGCCACGACTCGCCTGGGTGGTGTCAGCACGGGGCCTTACGGATTGGCCGGTGGTTTGCCCGGTGGGCTGAACCTTGGTCAGCACGTCGGTGATGCGCCGGAAGCCGTTGAACAGAACCGCCGCATCCTGCGTGCAGCGCTGCCGGCTGAGCCGACGTGGATGGAACAGGTGCATGGCACCGGTGTCGCTGATCTTGATCAACTTGTCGGTACGTCGGCGGCTGTAGTGGCCGATGCTGCGGTTGCTTCCTGGCGGGATCGGGTCTGCGTGGTCATGACGGCAGATTGCCTGCCTGTCTTGCTGAGTGACGCTCGAGGCGTCACGGTGGGTGCTGCGCATGCGGGCTGGCGTGGACTATGCGGCGGCGTGATCGAGCGCACGCTGGATGCGATGACGCAACGATTGCGCGCCAGCGGCCAGGAAGCCGATCCAACGTGGTTGGCATGGCTGGGGCCGGCCATCGGGCCGACATGCTTTGAAGTGGGTGCCGAGGTGCGCCAGGCCTTTATCGAGGCGGCCCAGCCCGGCGAATTACCGGCCACCCAGGCGGCCTTCGTGGAAGGCGCATCCGCCGACAAGTTCTTCGCTGACCTGTATGCGCTGGCCCGGCTGCGGCTGGCACGCGTCGGCTGTACTGACGTGTACGGCGGCGGCCTGTGCACGATGACAGACGCCGAGCGCTTCTATTCGTACCGCCGGGAGCGCACCACGGGCCGCATGGCCTCGCTGATCTGGCGCGCAGAGTGAGCGTTCAGACGGCGCCGTCGCCTGCATCGCTGCTCAGTGTGGGGGCGGTGTCCGCTGGTCCTGCGCGGCTTCCTGAGCCTTGCGGCGGCGCCTGCGTGCCGGCGTGCCGACAATCCAGAGGAAGAGCGATAGCGGTGCCACGCCGTAGAAGACAAATGTGCCGATGCCGGCAATCCAAGATTGCTCAGTCAAGGACATCATCAGCACGACGTAGAGCCAGGCGATGGCGACGATATACATGGGAAAAAGCGGTGCCCGGCATTGGCGCAATGCGGCAGTCTCGCACGAAATTGCGCAAATTGGACCATAGCCCCGGTTCTGCGCTTAACCATTTGGTCGGAGCCGTTTTCGGTGAATGTGGCAAAACCCGCGCTGGCTCTACGTTTCCGGCCGATCATTAACTAACTCCGATTGACAGCCTTGAAACGGCAAGGCAACAATGCCCCGCAATACTACGAGTTGCGCCGCCGTTCCAACCGGAGCGGCGCATATCGTCGGATCGAGGGCACTATGGCATCGCGTCAATCGACATCATCCAAAGCATCTAGCGCCCACACTCAAGCTCCCTGGCAGGGCTTGTCGGACCCTACGCAGTGGGCAGAGCAGTTCAAGCAATGGCAAGCCTTTGCGGGCACCTTTGCGCGACCCGGTGCGGCGGCGCCTGGTCTTGGCCAGTTCAACGGCGCAGGGATGGGCGAAGGCCCGGCTCCTTTCGCGCTGATCCCGCACGAGCGCCTGGCCGAAATCCAACAGAAATATCTCGAAGAGTGGCTCCAGATCTGGCGCCACATGAGCACCGGCGAAAGCGCCGAGGCCGTGGCGCCGTCTGATCGCCGTTTCTCGAACGACGCCTGGCGCAAGAGCCCGCTCTACGGCTACGCCGCTGCGTTCTACGTGCTCAACGCCCGCACGCTGATGGAAATGGCGGACGCCGTGCAAGCGGACGCCAAGACCCGCGAGCGCGTGCGTTTTGCCGTATCGCAATGGACGGCCGCCATGTCGCCGTCCAACTTCCTTGCGACCAACCCAGAGGCACAGAAGCATCTGATTGAATCGCGTGGCGAATCCCTGCGCACCGGCATCCTGAACATGCTGCAGGACATGGAGCGCGGCAAGATCTCGCAGACGGACGAGACGGCATTCGAGATCGGCCGCAATGTCGCCAACAGCGAAGGCGCCGTCGTCTTCGAGAACGACTATTTCCAGCTCATCCAGTACAAGCCGCTGACGGCCAAGGTGCATGCGCGCCCGCTGCTGCTGGTGCCGCCGTGCATCAACAAGTTCTACATCCTGGATCTCCAGCCGGCCAATTCCCTCGTGCGCTATGCGGTGGAGCAGGGCAATACCGTGTTTCTGGTGTCCTGGCGCAATCCGGACGCGAGCATGGCCTCCCGCACGTGGGACGACTACATCGAAGGCGGCGCGATCGAGGCCATTCGTGTCGCACGCGAGATTTCTGCGCAGGACCAGATCAACGTGCTGGGCTTCTGCGTGGGCGGAACGATCCTTTCCACTGCCTTGGCGGTACTGGCGGAGCGCGGCGAGCATCCGGCCGCAAGCCTGACGCTGCTGACCACGTTGCTCGACTTTACGGACACCGGCATTCTCGACGTGTTCGTCGATCAAGCCCAGGTAGAAATGCGGGAGAAGACCATCGGCAGCAATGCGCCGACCGGCCCGGGGCTGCTGCGTGGCGTGGAGCTGGCAAATACGTTCTCGTTTCTTCGACCGAACGACCTGGTCTGGAACTACGTTGTCGAGAATTATTTGAAGGGCAAGACGCCCGCCCCGTTCGACCTGCTGTATTGGAATGGCGACTCGACCAATCTTCCAGGCCCGTGGTACTGCTGGTACCTGCGCCATACGTATCTGCAGAACGACCTCAAAACGCCGGGCAAGCTGAAGGTGAACGGGACGCCGGTGGATCTGGGCAAGATCGACGTGCCGGTCTACATCTACGGCTCGCGTGAAGACCACATCGTCCCGTGGAAGTCCGCTTATGGCTCGGTGCCGCTGCTCAAGGGCAAGCGGCGTTTCGTGCTTGGTGCCTCGGGACATATCGCAGGCGTGATCAACCCGCCCGCGGCCAATAAGCGTTCGCACTGGATCAATGCCAAGTTGCCCGATACGGCTGATGCGTGGTTCGAGGGTGCCAAGGAGCATCCGGGCAGCTGGTGGCCGGATTGGTCTACCTGGCTGGCATCGCACGCAGGCGCGCAGAAGGCTGCACCCAAGAGCTACGGCAATGCGGACTACCCGGCCATCGAGCCGGCGCCTGGCCGCTACGTCAAACAGAAAGCGTAAGATCGCGCGCATGAATCCCCGTTGCCGTCGCGGCTTCGGCCGCTGACGGTGTCCAACGACCCTCTCTTTCGACAGTGGAAGGTAAGCAAATGACCGATGTTGTGATCGTATCGGCGGTACGCACCGCCGTGGGCAAGTTTGGTGGCTCGCTGGCGAAGATCGCTGCGCCTGAGCTTGGCGCAACCGTGATCCGCGAAGCTCTGGCGCGCGCCAAGGTGGCGCCGGACCAAGTGAGCGAAGTCATCATGGGCCAGGTGCTGACTGCCGGCTCGGGCCAGAACCCGGCGCGCCAGGCTGTCATCAAGGCGGGGCTGCCGAACATGGTGCCCGGCCTGACCATCAACAAGGTGTGCGGCTCGGGCCTGAAAGCCGTGATGCTGGCCGCCAACGCCATCATGGCGGGCGATGCCGAGATCGTCGTGGCCGGCGGCCAGGAAAACATGTCCGCCGCGCCGCACGTGCTGCCGGGCTCGCGCGATGGTTTCCGCATGGGCGATGCCAAGCTGATCGATTCGATGATTGTGGATGGGCTGTGGGACGTCTACAACCAGTACCACATGGGCATCACGGCCGAGAACGTCGCCAAGGAATACGGCATCACGCGTGAAGCGCAGGACGAGTTTGCCGTGGCTTCGCAGAACAAGGCGGAAGCCGCGCAAAAGTCGGGCCGCTTCAATGATGAAATCGTTCCGATCCTGATCCCGCAGCGCAAGGGCGATCCGATTGCCTTCGCACAGGATGAGTTCGTTCGCCATGGCGCCACGCTCGAATCGATGGCCGGGCTGAAGCCTGCTTTCGACAAGGCCGGCACGGTGACGGCGGCCAACGCCTCGGGCTTGAACGATGGTGCCGCCGCTGTCGTGGTGATGTCGGCTGCCAAGGCCAAGGAACTGGGTCTGACGCCGCTGGCTACGATCCGTGCATACGCGAGCGCCGGCCTGGACCCGAAGGTCATGGGCATGGGGCCGGTACCGGCATCGAAACGTTGCCTGTCGCGTGCCGGCTGGTCCGTGGGCGATCTGGACCTGATGGAGATCAACGAGGCGTTTGCCGCTCAGGCGCTGGCCGTGCATCAGCAGATGGGCTGGGATACGTCCAAGGTCAACGTCAATGGTGGTGCGATTGCGATCGGTCACCCGATCGGCGCGTCGGGCTGCCGCATCCTGGTCACGCTGCTGCACGAAATGCAGAAGCGCGATGCGAAGAAGGGCCTGGCCTCGCTGTGTATCGGCGGCGGCATGGGCGTGGCGCTGGCGGTTGAGCGTCCGTAAGTTTTTTGCAGTGGGATTGGCGTGGGGTGGAACGAATACCGCACACGCCAATCCGAGACACCTGAGCATCCGCTGCCGGGCAAGAGGCCAGGCAGTTCTAACAACAAGGACTAGGAGTGGACATGACCAAACGCATTGCATACGTCACCGGTGGCATGGGCGGTATCGGAACGGCGATTTGCCAGCGCTTGGCGCGCGACGGTTTCACCGTGGTCGCGGGCTGCGGCCCGAACTCGCCGCGCAAGGCAAAATGGCTCGAACAACAAAAGGCGCTGGGGTTCGATTTCGTGCCGTCCGAGGGCAACGTCGGTGATTGGGAGTCGACCAAGGCCGCGTTTGACAAGGTGAAGGCCGAAGTGGGCGAGGTGGATGTCCTGATCAACAACGCCGGCATCACGCGCGACGTGGTGTTTCGCAAGATGACCCGCGCCGACTGGGATGCGGTGATCGACACCAACCTGACGTCGCTGTTCAACGTGACCAAGCAGGTCATCGACGGCATGGCGGATCGCGGCTGGGGCCGCATCATCAACATCTCGTCGGTGAATGGCCAGAAAGGTCAGTTTGGCCAGACCAACTACTCGACGGCCAAGGCTGGCTTGCATGGCTTCACGATGGCGCTGGCGCAGGAAGTCGCTACCAAGGGCGTCACGGTCAACACGGTGTCGCCGGGCTATATCGCCACCGACATGGTGAAAGCGATTCGTCAGGATGTGCTCGACAAGATCGTCGGCACGATCCCGGTCAAGCGCCTGGGCGAGCCGACCGAGATTGCGTCGATCTGCGCATGGTTGGCGTCTGAAGAGTCTGGCTTCTCCACCGGCGCGGACTTCTCCCTCAACGGCGGCCTGCACATGGGCTGACGCTCCCACGCCCATGCTGCGGCGATGCTGCAGCATGGGTGCAGCAATTTTCCCCCTTGCTTTGCCCTGCATGCTGCGATGCTCGATTGCATTGCAGCAGGCCTGTTGCCGCCTTTCCAGACAACTGCCCGTGTGCATGAGCCGCATCAAAATGCTGCGGGTTTTTACCGGGGGAGGTCGCCTTTTCTTTGCAGGGCGATCCGCATAGAATCCAATCACGGAGGCGCTCCGCAGGGAGACACGGGGCGTCCGATCATAACCGGATGCATCTGCGCTGCTATTGAATGCAGCATTCGCGCGCAGATCGGAATAGCCGGGCAACCGCGTAATTTGCTGCATCGCTCGGTGCAGTCATTTCGCACTGCATCGGCTGCACCGCAGCAGCATCGCCAACACGGAAAGGCACGATGGCCACCAGCAAGAAGGGCACCGAACGGCTGATCAAGAAATATCCTAACCGCCGGCTGTACGATACCCAAACCAGCACATACATCACGCTCGCAGACGTCAAGCAACTCGTGATGGAAACCGAAGAGTTTCGCGTCGTCGATGCGAAATCCGGTGAAGACCTGACCCGCAGCATCCTGCTGCAGATCATCCTCGAAGAGGAAACCGGCGGCGTGCCGATGTTCTCCGGCGCGATGCTCGCTCAGATCATCCGTTTCTATGGCAACGCCATGCAGGGCATGATGGGCACGTACCTGGAAAAGAACATCCAGGCGTTTGTCGACATCCAGAGCAAGCTGGCTGAAAACTCAAAGGATCTGTACAGCGGCAACTCCTTCAACCCCGACATGTGGTCGCAGTTCATGAACATGCAGGGGCCGATGATGCAAGGGATGATGAGCAACTACATCGAACAGAGCAAAAACCTGTTCGTGCAGATGCAGGAACAAATGCAGAGTCAAGCCAAGAACATGTTCGGGACCTTCCCGTTCAATCAGCCGCCCGAGAAGAAGTAAGTTCGGCGGGCTGGCAAAACAAGGCGAATCGCAGGGCGGTTCGCCTTTTTTGTTAGGCGCACGCCGCAGAGGACGGCAAGGTAAAATGCCGGTCTTTCAGGTGAGGTGGACGCCTCACCGACGATCACATTTCCCGCTCCCGTCTCCCATGTTTGATGTTCGCTTCCGGCCCATGCGCCGGCCGTCCTCCCTTTTCGCATGAGCCGTCTTTTGCTTGCCCCAATGGAGGGCGTCGCGGATTACGTCATGCGAGACGTGCTGACCCGGGCCGGTGGCTACGACGGATGCGTTTCGGAGTTCGTCCGGGTGACGGGCTCGCTGCTGCCAGCGCGCACATACGAACGTGAGACGCCCGAGATCCGCAACGGCGGCTATACGGCTAGCGGTACGCCGATGACCATCCAGCTCCTCGGCAGCGATCCGGAATGGCTGGCCCGCAATGCAGCGTACGCGGCAACCCTCACGCCGCATGGCATCGACCTCAACTTCGGCTGCCCGGCCAAGGTCGTGAACCGCCACGGCGGCGGCGCCATGCTGCTCGCTACGCCGGAAGTGCTGTACGACATCGTCCACGCCGTGCGGGCTGCGGTGCCGGCCAATATTTCGGTGACGGCCAAGATGCGGCTCGGCGTTTCCGATACGTCCCGCGCGATTGACTGTGCAACGGCGCTGGCGGAAGGCGGTGCCGAATCGCTCGTCGTGCATGCCCGCACGCGTGACCACGGCTACCGTCCGCCCGCTCACTGGGACTGGATCGCGCGCATCGCCGATGCCGTGCGCATTCCGGTCACCGCCAACGGCGAAGTCTGGACCGTGGCCGATTGGGAGCGCTGCCGGGCCGTCAGTGGCTGTAGTGACGTGATGATTGGGCGTGGTGCCGTGTCTGATCCTTTCTTGGCCCAGCGCATTCGCGGGCAGATGGACGAGGCGCCGTCCGCGGCGGAATGGCCGGTTGTGCTGGGCTATCTCGCCGATTATCTGAAGAAGCTGCATGCGCGCATCTCGGCCAAGCATGAGCATGGCCGCGTCAAACTGTGGCTGAGCTATCTGAAGCGGACGTGGCCCCAGGCTGCGGAGCTGCACGATGCCATTCGCAGGCTGCAGGACGCGCTGGAAATCGAGCGCGTGATTGAACAGATGCAGCTTCGGCTTGGTCGCCCAAACGCGGCGAACGGTTAAAATACGCAACCGCGCGGCACACCCCACGTGCGCAGCGCAAATCCTCTCTCACATCAGGTTGTTCCCATGTCCGACGTCAGTACCCAGAGCCCCAAGGTGGGGTTCGTCAGTCTCGGTTGTCCCAAGGCCTTGGTCGATTCCGAGCAGATCATCACCCAACTGCGCGCGGAGGGGTATGAGATCTCCGGCACGTACGGCGGGGCGGACCTGGTGGTTGTCAACACCTGCGGCTTCATCGACGAGGCTGTGCAGGAGAGCCTGGATGCGATTGGCGAGGCGCTGGCCGAGAACGGCAAGGTGATCGTCACCGGCTGCCTGGGTGCCAAGAAGGACGCCGCGGGCCAGGACATCATCACCAGCGTGCACCCGAAGGTGCTGGCTGTGACGGGCCCTCACGCGCTGGGCGAGGTGATGGAAGCGGTGCACACGCACCTGCCCAAGCCGCACGACCCGTTCATTGATCTTGTGCCGCCGCAGGGCATCAAGCTCACGCCCAAGCACTACGCGTATCTGAAAATTTCGGAAGGCTGCAACCACCGCTGCAGCTTCTGCATCATCCCGTCGATGCGCGGTGACCTCGTCTCGCGCCCGGTGGCGGAAGTGATGCTGGAGGCGGAAAACCTGCTGAAGGCCGGCGTCAAGGAGCTGCTCGTCATTTCGCAGGACACCAGCGCCTACGGCGTCGACGTCAAATTCCGCATGGGCTTCTGGAACGGCCGCCCGCTGAAAACGCGCATGACCGAGCTGGTCGGCGCGCTGGGCGAGCTGGCGTCGCAGTACGGTGCCTGGGTGCGCCTGCACTACGTCTATCCATACCCGAGCGTGGATGAGGTGATGCCGCTGATGGCCGAAGGCAAGGTGCTTCCGTATCTGGACGTGCCCCTGCAGCACGCTCACCCCGACGTGCTCAAGCGCATGAAGCGCCCCGCCAACGCCGAGAAGACGCTAGACCGCATCCGCGCCTGGCGCGAGGTGTGCCCGGAGCTGACCATCCGCAGCACATTCATCGCCGGCTTCCCCGGTGAAACGGAGGAAGAGTTCCAGACGCTGCTCGACTTCATCGCCGAAGCCGAGCTGGACCGCGTGGGCTGCTTCGCCTATTCGCCGGTCGAGGGCGCCACCGCCAACGACCTGCCGGGCGCATTGCCCGACGAGGTGCGCGAGGAGCGCCGCGCGCGCTTCATGGAGGTCGCCGAGCGCGTGTCCGCCCGCCGCCTGCAGCGCAAGGTGGGCAAGTCGCTGCGCGTGCTGGTGGATGAGGTGAATCAGGACGGTGGCATCGGCCGTTCGTCGGCGGATGCGCCGGAGATTGACGGCCTGGTTTATATCGCGCCGCCGTCGAAGCCGTACAAGCGCTACAAGGCGGGCGATTTCGTGTCGGTCAAAATTACCGGCGCCGATGGCCACGACCTCTGGGGCGAGGTCTGATCCCCTTAGGTAGTCGTACCTAAATTTTGCGAACGGTCGTGCGTTTATACTGGCCGCCATCCAATTTCGATGGCACAGGAGACAGCAATGGCACGTGAAGTGGTGGTGGTCAGCGGCGTTCGTACCGCAATCGGGACCTTTGGCGGCAGCCTGAAGGATGTGGCGCCGTGCGAGCTGGGTGCACTCGTCGTGCGCGAGGCACTGGCCCGCGCTGGCGTGAAGGGCGAAGAAGTCGGTCACGTGGTGTTTGGCCACGTGATCAACACCGAGCCGCGCGACATGTATCTCTCGCGCGTGGCCGCTGTGAACGGTGGTGTGTCGGCCGAAACGCCCGCATTCAACGTCAACCGTCTGTGCGGCTCGGGCCTGCAGGCTGTGGTGAGCGCGGCGCAGACCATCCTGCTCGGCGATGCCGATGTCGCAATCGCTGGCGGCGCTGAAAGCATGAGCCGTGCGCCGTACCTTGCGCCCGCGGCCCGCTGGGGTTCGCGCATGGGCGACGCCAAGATGGTCGACATGATGCTGGGCGCGCTGCACGACCCGTTCCACACGATCCACATGGGCGTTACGGCAGAAAACGTCGCCCGCGAATTCGGCATCAGCCGCGAGCAGCAGGACCAGACGGCCCTGGAATCGCACCAGCGTGCCTCGCGCGCGATCCGTGCCGGCTACTTCAAGGATCAGATCGTTCCGGTGACGATCAAGTCACGCAAGGGCGATATCCAGTTCGATACCGATGAGCACGTCCGCCACGACGCGACCATCGACGACATGACCAAGCTCAAGCCGGTCTTCGCGAAAGAGAACGGCACGGTCACGGCTGGCAATGCCTCGGGCCTGAACGATGCGGGCGCGGCACTGGTGCTGATGGAGCGTTCGGTGGCCGAGAAGCGCGGCCTGAAGCCGCTGGCACGCCTGGTGTCGTACGGCCACGCTGGCGTGGATCCGAAGATCATGGGCATCGGCCCGGTGCCGGCCACGCGCAAGGCGCTGGAGCGCGCTGGCCTGTCGGTCAAGGATCTCGATGTAATCGAAGCCAACGAGGCGTTCGCCGCCCAGGCCTGCGCGGTGACGAAGGAACTCGGTCTGGACCCAGCCAAGGTCAATCCGAACGGCTCTGGCATCTCGCTCGGCCACCCGATCGGCGCAACGGGTGCGCTCATCACGGTCAAGGCGTTGCACGAGTTGCAGCGCATCGGCGGTCGCTACGCGCTGGTGACCATGTGTATTGGTGGAGGACAAGGCATTGCGGCGGTGTTCGAACGCATCTGAACGCATTTTCTCGATTGAACGCCTGATTCGGCCCGTCGGCGCGCTGCTCGGGCTGATGCTGGCCGTAGGCGTGGCGCCAGCGTCTGCCCAGACGCGGGCCGCCAACAACGGCTACGACGTGTCGACCGGCAGCGCCAACGTGCAGCCGGGTGACCTCGGCCTGAACCGCGCCATTGCCGATGGCGACAAGCGCCGCGCTCAGGCCAGGAAGGGCGACAACGGGTTCTCTGCACAGACTGCGCCGCCGCCTGTGCTGCAACCGCAACCCGACTACGCGAAATATCCCATCTATACCGGTGTGATCGGCGACATGCCGATCCGCATGCGTCTTGGCCGTAAGGCCGGTGAAATCGATAGCGTCCACGGCGAATACGTCGCCGGCAACGCGGCAGGCGTGCGCTTGGTGACCGGCGAATACGAAAACGGCGGCTTCCTCATGGAGGAGTCCGATGACGGTACGCACGTCACCGGCACTTGGGAAGGCGCCATCGACGGTCACGGCGTCGTGCGCGGCACGTGGACGGACGTCGGCCACGACGGTCATACGCTGCCGTTTGTGCTGCGGCCCGTCGCGGTGGTGGTGATTCCGCCGTACGATGCCGCAGCCAACAGCAATGCCGCAGTGCCCGCAACGCCAATGACGCCGCTGGTGCCCGCTGCGCCGGGTCAGATTGCGCCACCGTCCAGCAATCCAACGCGATCAAGCGCGCACTGGTAAATGGCCGGCAATCGCTCATACGCCATCAAACAGGAAACCACGTGAACGACGACACCAAGCTCCCGCCCATGTTTCCCGCGACACAGGCTGTGCATCCGGACTTGCATATCCCGCCGGGCTTCACGGCGTTCTCGCATGCCACGCATCGTGCGTCCACGGTGGTGTTCAAGAACCTCGCCGACATGCGCGCCTTCGGTAGCGGCAGCGTGGTGCACTGGCGCTACGGCTTGCATGCCACGCCGACGTCCGACACGCTGTGCCAAGCGCTGGCACAAATCGAGGGCGGCTCGCACGCGCTGCTGCTGCCCTCGGGACTGGCGGCGATTTCGCTGGTGTATTTCTCGCTGATCAAATCCGGCGACGACGTGCTGATTCCGGACAACGCCTACGGGCCGAACCGTGACCACGGCGAGTGGATGGCACGCCAGTTCGGCATTACCGTGCGTTACTACGACCCGATGATCGGCGCCGGCATTGCCGACCTGATGCGCCACAACACGAAGCTCGTGTGGCTCGAAGCGCCCGGTTCGGTGACGATGGAAGTGCCCGACTGCACAGCCATCGCCGGGGTGGCGCGCAAGGCCGGCGCCATCACCGCCATCGACAATACCTGGAGCGGCGGCGTGTATTACCAGCCGTTCGAGCACGGCATCGACATCTCCGTACAGGCGCTGACCAAGTACCAATCGGGTGGCAGCGATGTGCTGATGGGCGCGGCTATCACCAACGATGAAGCGTTGCATCACAAGCTGCTTGCCACGCGCATGCGCATGGGCTGGGGTGTGTCCGCGGACGACTGCTACTTTGTGCTGCGCGGCCTGCCGAGCCTGCCGACGCGTCTGGCTGCGCACGACGCGCACGCCCGCGAAGTGGCCGAATGGTTGGCAGACCGACCCGAAGTCGTGCGCGTGCTGCACCCGGCGCTGCCCGATTGTCCGGGCCATGAAAACTGGAAGCGCGACTTTACCGGCGCAAGCGGGTTGTTCTCGATCGTGTTGCACGAACGCTATTCGCAGGCGCAGATCGATGCCTTTATCGAAGGCCTGCGCTACTTTGCGATCGGCTTTTCGTGGGGCGGGGCGCATAGCCTGGCGCTGCCATACAACATTCCGTCGATGCGTACGGCGACTGCCTGGCCGCCGGCCGATTGGGAGAACGCGGGCGGTTTCGTGCGGTTGTATATCGGTCTGGAAGACCCGCGTGATTTGATTGCGGATTTGAAGCAGGCGATGGAGACGCACCTGCGGGCTTGACCTTTCAAGCTTTGGCGGGCGGCGATGGCGGGGCGTGCGAGTCGATCGCGTCGCCCCGTTTTTAATGGCCGCGGCTACAGTGTTTCAAGCAGGCGCGCAATGATTTCAGGCGAAGGCAACTGGTCCTGCAACTCCTTCGGCAGGCTCTTGGTGATGGCGTAAGTCGCGACGCCAATCGGTTTTCTTGCATCGCGCAGAGCGTATTCGACGATGGTGCGCTTCTTTTCCTTGCACAGGATGATGCCGATGGACGGGTTCTCGTCGTCCTGGCGAACCTGCTCGTCGAGGGCTGCGAGGTAGAACTGCATCTTGCCGACAAACTCAGGTTCGAATTTACCGATTTTCAGTTCGATGGCGACCAGCGAGCGCAAGCGGCGGTGGAACAGGAGCAGATCGATGAAATACTCGTCGCCATCCACTTCAAGCCGGTACTGGCTACCCAGGAAGGCAAACATGCCGCCCATTGCGCGCAGGAAATCTTCGATGCGGGTGATCAGCGCGCGCTCCAGCTCACGTTCGCTATGCTGGTCTCCGAGCTCGAGAAAATCAAAGGCGTATTCGTCTTTTACCGCCAGTTTGGCTTGCGCGCGCAGGGTTGGCGTCAGCGCCTTGTCGAAATTGGTCTGGCCCAGCAGTGATTTTTCGTAGCTCTGGTTATCGATCTGATGGGCGAGAACGTTCTTTGACCAACCGAATTTGCGCGTCATGCGCAGGTAAAACTCGCGCTCTTGAGCGTCTTTGCAGCGCTCAAGGATAAGCAGGTTATGGCTCCAACCGATTTCTCGCACCAGTGGTGCGAGTTTTGTCGCGCCGCGGTAGGTTTCGAAGAAACCCTTCATCCGCCACAGGTTGGATGCTGAAAAACCGCCCGTGCCTGGAAAGCTCGCCTGCAGGTCTGCGGCGAGTTGCTGTACGACGGCTTTACCCCACCCTTCGGTTTGCTGCCGCGCCACGATCAGTTGTCCGATGTCCCAATACAGGCCCACCAGCTCTTTGTTGACCGCCCGTAAGGCCGCGTATTGCGCAGCCTGAATGCGCGCCCTGACCTCGGTGAGCAGGGCTGCGTAATCCCGCGCATCTACCGTTTCTCGCACCACCGGTGCGAGTTTTCTGCGGGCAGGTTGGCGAGTCGCCATCGCGGCTTACTGCTGCGGGAACAGATTCAACAGCCCATCCAGGCCGACAACGTTGAACGCTACGTCGGCCTGCGCCTGCACGATGGGCTTGGCGCGGAACGCGACCGACAGGCCGGCCACGCCCATCATCTTGAGATCGTTCGAGCCGTCGCCCATGGCGATGGCGTTGTGTGGTGATACGCCCAGATCCTGGCAAAACGCCTTGAGCGTCTGCGCCTTCACATCCGCATTGACGATCTCGCCGAGCACCCGGCCGGTGAGCTTACCGTCGACGATCTCCAGGGTGTTGGCGCGCGTGCGGTCAAGGCCCAGACGCTCCTGCAGGCGCGAGGTAAAGAACTCGAAGCCGCCCGATACCAGCAGCGTGCGGATGCCCAGTGCCTGCACGGCCTTCAGCATCTTTTCTGCGCCCAGGGAGAGCTGCAGGCGCTCGGCATAGACGCGCTCCAGCACGCTCGCATCCAGGCCCTTGAGCAGTTCGACGCGCCGCGTCAGGCTTTCGTTGAAATCCTTGATTTCGCCGCGCATCGACGCTTCGGTGATGGCCGCCACTTGCGGCTTGAGCCCGCAGAAATCCGCAATCTCGTCGATGCACTCAATCGTGATGAGCGTCGAATCCATATCCATCGCCAGCACGCGAAAATCGCCGAACGTCCATTCGTCCGGAATCCACGCGTAGTCCATCTTCAGGTTGGCACAGATGGCATCAAGCTGGACGCGCAATTCGCTGGGCAGTTCGTGCACCCACTCGATAGCGGCAACGTTGGGGGCGCGCAGCTCGTAGGTGGCGCTGCCGAACAGGCTGCGGACGGATTCAATGTCGCCAGAGGACAGCGGCGACGGGCTTTGCAGGATGACGGGCATGGAGTGACAGGAGCGGGGGAGCGGGCAGTTCGACGCCGAAGGAAGCCCGCTATTGTAGCGAACGCCCCGGGCAGAACGCGCCCCACCAAAAGGTGAGGCGTTGCTGTGTAAGCATCAGGCGGACGCGGTTTCGACCATCAGGCTGCGCGCCACCTTGGCGAGGAAGCGGTCGCACGCGTCGAGCTGGGCGAGTTCGACATATTCGTTGGCCTTGTGCGCCTGTTCGATGTTGCCCGGGCCGCACAGCACGGCAGGAATGCCGGCGCGCTGGAAGAGGCCGGCTTCCGTGCCGTAGGCGACCTTGCGCTTGTCGTTGTCTTCGGTCAGCACACGCACAAGCTGCGTGATGGCGGCTTGCTCAGAGGCGTCCAGCGACGGTGCGGCGGCAATCTCGTCGAGTTCGATGCGGGCATCCGGGTGCTCGCGCTGCATGGCGGGCTCGATGGTTTCGCGCACGTAATGCTCGACGCGCGCGCGGATGGCCGGCGCATCCACGCCCGGCAGGTTGCGGAATTCAAACACCAGCTCGCACAGCGCGGGGATCGTGTTCAGCGCGATACCGCCGTTGATGAGGCCAGTCGATGCCGTGGTGAACGGCACGTCAAATGCATCGTCGAACGGGCCCTTGGCGCGGAATTCATCGGCCAGGTCGCGCACGAAACAGATGATGCGCGCGGCGTATTCGATGGCGTTGACACCCTGCGGCGTGAGCGACGAATGCGCGGCGCGGCCGTGCACGCGGCAGCGGTAGGCGTTGATGCCCTTGTGCGCGACGATTGGGCGCATGGAGGTGGGCTCGCCTACGATGCAGCCGGCGGGCTTGATGCCGCGGGCGATCAGGTCTTCGATCATGCGCGGGGCGCCCACGCAGCCGACTTCCTCGTCATATGACAGCGCGAGGTGCACAGGCTCGCGCAGCCGGGCCTGCAGTAGCGACGGCACCAGCGCCAGCGACGAAGCGATGAAGCCCTTCATGTCGCATGTGCCGCGTCCGTAGAGCTTGCCGTCGCGCACTTCCGGCGCAAACGGGTTGCTGTCCCATTTCTGGCCGTCCACCGGCACCACATCGGTATGGCCCGACAGAACGATGCCGCCTTGCACACTGCCATCTGCTGCCGGGATCGTGGCAAACAGGTTGGCCTTATTGCCATCGTCGTTGTGCGAGAGGTGCGATTCAAGACCGACGCCGCGCAGGTAGTCGCGCACGGTTTCGATCAGCGCCAGGTTGGAGCCGCGGCTGGTGGTATCGAAGCTGACGAGCTTGTTCGTCCAGTCGAGGGTGGAGAACGGTGTGGGGGCGGTGCTCATGATGGTGTCCTTGTTCTGATCGGCCGATCCTACCGGATCACGTCAATTGCCGCATGGCGTGGCGAATGGTCTGCGCCAGCGCGCCGAACTCGGCCGGAATGTTCTCGATACGCAAGCGATCCTGCCCCGCCAGCTTGATCTGCCGGTTCTTCTGGACGAGATCGATAATCTTGATGGCATCGACAGGCGGGTTCGGTATGAACTGCAGCGTGACGGCGTTCGTGCCCGTGTCGATCTTGCGGATGCCCAGCGGCGCGGCGGCAATGCGCAGCCGGTGCGTTTCGATGAGCGATTGCGCCTGCGGCGGCAGCTTGCCGAAACGGTCGATCAGCTCCTCCTGGATGTTGTCGATCGTCTCGCCGCTTTCGCAGTTGGCCAGGCGCTTGTACAGCGACAGGCGTTCCTGCACATCGCCGCAATAGTCTTGCGGCAGCAGGGCCGGCGTGCCGAGATTGATCTCGGTCGTGGCCGCGAGTGGCGCCATCAGGTCGGGCTCCTTGCCGGCCTTGAGCGACTTCACGGCCTGGTTGAGCATGTCGGTGTAGAGCTGGAAGCCGATCTCGGAAATCTCGCCCGATTGCTTGTCGCCCAGCACCTCGCCGGCACCACGGATTTCCAGGTCGTGCATCGCCAGGTAGAAGCCCGCACCGAGTTCTTCCATCTGCTGAATGGCTTCAAGGCGGCGCTGTGCCTGCTTGGTCAGGCCGTCGACGTCGTGCACCAGCAGGTACGCATACGCCTGGTGGTGCGAGCGCCCGACGCGGCCACGCAACTGGTGCAACTGCGCCAGGCCGAACTTGTCAGCGCGGTGGATCAGGATCGTGTTGGCGGTCGGCACGTCGATGCCGGTCTCGATGATCGTCGTGCACAGCAGGATGTTGGCGCGCTGGGCCACGAAATCGCGCATCACGCGCTCCAGTTCGCGCTCGTGCATCTGGCCGTGTGCGACGACCACGCGCGCTTCCGGAATCAGCTCTTCCAGTTTGGCGCGCTTGTTCTCGATGGTCTCGACCTCGTTGTGCAGGAAGTAGACCTGCCCGCCGCGTTTCAACTCGCGCAGGATGGCCTCGCGCAGCACGCCGTCTTCCTCGCGGCGCAGGAACGTCTTGATGGCCAGGCGCTTTTGCGGCGCCGTGGCGATCACCGAGAAATCGCGCAGGCCTTCCAGCGCCATGCCCAGCGTGCGCGGGATCGGTGTGGCGGTCAGCGTCAGCACGTCCACCTCGGCACGCAGCGTCTTGAGCGCCTCCTTCTGGCGCACGCCAAAGCGATGCTCCTCGTCGATGATGACGAGTCCCAACCGGTCGAACTTCACGTCCGGCGAGAGCAGCTTGTGCGTGCCGATCACGATGTCGATCGTGCCGGCGTTGATGGCGTCGATCGCGGCGTCGATCTCTTTCTTGTTCTTGAAACGCGAAATCTCGGCAATGCGCACCGGCCAGTCGGCAAAGCGGTCGACCAGCGTCTGGTAGTGCTGCTCGGCCAGCAGCGTAGTCGGCGCCAGGATGGCCACCTGCTTGCCGCCCATCACCGCAACAAATGCGGCACGGAGCGCGACTTCCGTCTTGCCAAAGCCGACGTCGCCGCAGACCAGGCGGTCCATCGGCTTGCCCGACGTCATGTCGGCGATCACCGCAGCAATGGCGGCGGCCTGGTCGGGCGTTTCTTCAAAGCCGAAGCGCTCGGCAAACGTAGCGTAGTCCTCGGGCGTGAGCGGGAACGCGAAGCCCTGGCGCAATGCGCGCCGCGCGTACAGGTTCAGGAGTTCAGCCGCCGTATCGCGAATCTGCTGCGCGGCCTTGCGCTTGGCTTTTTCCCATTGGCCCGAGCCAAGCGAATGCAGCGGCGCGGTTTCCGGATCGGCACCCGAGTAGCGCGAGATCACGTGCAACTGATGCACCGGCACGTAAAGCTTGCTGCCCTTGTCGTAGTCGAGGTGCAGGAATTCTTCCTCGCCGTTGCCCATGTCGATGGAGACCAGCCCCTGGTAGCGCCCGATGCCGTGTTCGCTGTGCACCACCGGATCACCGATCTTCAGCTCGGCCAGATCGCGCACCATCGAATCGACGGCGGTGGCCTGTTCCTGCTTGCGGCGACCGGCGCGGCGCACGGTCTGCGCATACAGCTCGGTTTCGGTGATGAGCGCGATGCGTTCGTCGCCGAGGATGAACCCCTGGTACAGCGGTGCCACGCCCAGCACGAACTTGGCATCGCCGCGCATCAGATCGGCAAAGTCCGCGACGCCCTCGGGGTGCAGGCCGCTGGCGGCAAGCATTTGCGCAAGCGTCTCGCGGCGGCCTGCGGATTCGGCGCAGATCATCACACGGCAATTGCTGCGCATGAGGAACGATTCGAGATTGACCAGCGGGTCTTCCGCCCGGCGGTTGACGGCAACGTTCGGCAACGGCAGCGAAAGCGGTGCATCACCCGGCTCGGCGCGCAACACCAGGCGAGCGTGCGGCTTGGCCGCGACGAAGAACGCCTCTTCATCCAGATACAGCGTGGAAGGCTGCAGCAGCGGCCGCTCGCGGTCGTGGCGCATGAAGTTGTAGCGCTGCGTGGTGTCGGCCCAGAAGCGGCGCACCGCGCCTTCGATGTCGCCAACAAAGGCGAGATGCGTGGCGCCCGGCAGGTAGTCGAACAGCGTCGCGGTCTCTTCAAAGAACAGCGGCAGGTAATACTCGATGCCGGCACTCGGCACGCCGTTGCCGATGTCCTTGTAGATGGGCGAGCGCGTCGGGTCACCTTCGAACACCTCACGCCAGCGACCGCGGAAGGCCGTGCGCGAGGCTTCGTCCATCGGAAATTCGCGGCCCGGCAGCAGGCGGACTTCGTTGACCGGGTAGAGGCTGCGCTGCGTGTCGGGATCGAATGAGCGGATGGTCTCGATTTCGTCGCCAAACAGGTCGAGCCGATAGGGCAGCGGCGAGCCCATCGGGAATAAGTCAATGAGGCCGCCGCGCACGGAGTATTCGCCGGGGCGCATCACGGCGCTGACGTGCTCGTAGCCGGCCAACGTGAACTGCGCTTTCAGCGCCGCCTCGTCCAGCTTTTCGCCTTTTTTAAAGAAGAACGTGTAGGCCGCCAGGAACGATGGCGGCGCCACGCGTTGCAGCGCCGTGGAGGCGGGCACCAGCAGGATGTCGCACGCACCGTTCTGCAGGTCATGCAGCGTCGCCAGCCGCTCGGAGATCAAGTCCTGGTGCGGCGAGAAATTGTCGTACGGCAGCGTTTCCCAGTCCGGCAGCAGCTTCACACGCGCCTGCGGGGCAAACCAGCGTAGCTCCTCGGCCAGGCGCTGAGCATCGACGGCATTGGCGCAGACCACCGCCAGCATCGGCACGGCGGCGCGATGCTGCTCCAGGTAGCGCGCCAGCAGCAGGGCATCTGCCGCGCCCTGCAGGCCGCTGAAGACGAAGCGCGAGCCCGGTTTGACGGCGGGCAGGGCGGAGAGCGAAAAATCGGACATGGGGTGTCAGGTTCTGGGGGGCACGACTGCAAGACAAAGCACGACACCCCACCGGCATGTGCAGGCGGGGTGTCGTGACGTAGGCCGCTATTATAAAATCCGCGCCAGCTGCGTGCTTGCGAGGGCCAAAAACCACGCAAATGCCGCGCCCACGTTCACATTCCCCCCTGTCATGTCGATTTCCTTCCCCGGCCGACGCCGTTTTGCGCTGATTCCCTCGGCCGGCACTGGCTCGCGCGCCGGTGGCGATCTGCCCAAGCAATATCAGGTGATCGCCGGGCGGCCGATGCTGTGGCACACCGCGCAGGCCTTCCTGGCCAGCCCCGAAATCGACACCGTGCTGGTGGTGACGACGCCCGGCGCACAGCCGCTCGTGCAGCGCTTTCCCGACGGTGGTTTCGATGCGCCCAAGCTGGTCGAAGTCGATTGCGGAGGCGACTCGCGCCACGCGTCCGTCGCCCACGGGTTGGCGGCGTTGCGCGGGCTGGGTGCACACGATGATGACTGGGTGCTCGTGCATGATGCGGCGCGCCCGGGCTTGACGCCCGCACTGATCACCCGTTTGGTCGCCACCGTGGAGGCCGAGGGCACGCAAGCTGCGGGGGGCATCCTTGCGCTGCCCGTGGCCGACACGCTCAAACGCGCCGATGCGGCACAGCATATCGACGCGACCGTGCCGCGCGACGGCCTGTGGCAAGCGCAGACGCCGCAGATGTTTCCGCTCGGGCTGCTGGAGCGCGCCTTGCGGGAAGCGCTGTTGCAACATCGCATCGTCACCGACGAAGCCAGCGCCATCGAAGCCGCCGGTCACCCGCCGCTGCTTGTGCCGGGTGCGCTGCGCAACTTCAAGGTGACGTATCCCGACGATTTCGCGCTCGCCGAGGCCATCCTCGGGCAGAACGCACAACCCAACGAGGCATCGCAAGCATGAACTGGATGGACATCCGCATTGGCCAGGGCTACGACGTGCACGCGCTGGTGGAGGGCCGCAAGCTGATCCTGGGTGGCGTGGAGATCCCGCACACGCGCGGCCTGCTCGGCCACTCCGATGCTGACGCGCTGCTGCATGCGATTACCGACGCGCTGTTCGGCGCCGCCGGCCTGGGCGACATCGGCCGGCACTTTCCCGACACCGATCCGGCCTTTGCCGGTGCCGACAGCCGCGTGCTGCTGCGCGAAGCTGTGCGTCGTGTGCACAAGGCCGGCTATGCGGTCGGCAATGTCGACGCCACCGTCATCGCGCAGAAGCCCAAGCTTGCGCCGCATGTGCCGGGCATGGTCGCCAACCTTGCCGAAGACTTGGGCATTGCGCCTGAGCGGTGCAACGTCAAGGCCAAGACCAACGAGAAGCTCGGTTTTGAAGGCAAGGAAGAAGGCATCGTTGCGCAGGCCGTGGTGTTGATCTATCGCGCAGAAGCCGCCGAGCAGGACTGAGTTCGGGGCGCCATCACGCCAAGGCAGACGGCAGCACCGTAGCGAACCGGGCTGCCGTTTTCGTTTGTGCAATCGGCGCGATTATTCGGCCGCAATGACCTGCGCCGCCGCATTGATGGCCGCCGCAATACGGCCGACGTCGCGCAATTGCTGCGCGCTCATGCCCTGGTGATTCTTCAGCAGGTCGTAGTGCGATTTGATGCAGAAATGGCACTTCCCGATGATGGAAGCGGCCAGCGCGTACATCTCGAACTGGCGCTTGTCGACGCCGCCGTTGTTGGCGTAGGCATTCATGCGCAATTCCGCCTTCTGCTGCGCAAGGTCGGAGTCATCAGCCATCTCGACGTACGGATACCAGACGTTGTTCATGCCCATGAGGGCAGCGGCGGTCAGTGCCCCGGTCACCTCCTCGGGCGAGAGCACTCCCGCGTTGCGGATGGCGTCGGTCAGCACCTTGCTCTTCGTGGCAAACGCGGCCGCCAGCGCGACGCCCACCGCGTCATTGCCCTCTAGCGACGAGCGCGCGATCGTGCTGTCCAGGTTCAGGCGGATGTCTTTGGCGTAGTCGGGAATCCGGCCCTTGATCGTCTGCAGAAATTCCATCGATTGCTCCTGTCAGCGGGCACTGAAAAGGAAAGCCCGCGGCAAGGGCGGGCTTCGGCTGAGCGCTGCGCGGCCGTTACAGCGTCGAGCCGCCAACCGCGCGATTGCACGGGCACAGCTCATCTGTCTGCAGGCCATCGAGAATGCGCAGCACTTCGTCCGGATTGCGACCCACGTTCAGGTTGTTGACCGACACGTGCTGGATCACGTTGTCCGGGTCGACGATGAAGGTAGCGCGCAACGCAACACCGGCCTCGTGCTCGCGTACGCCAAGCTGGTCGACCAGCGCGCCGGTCGAATCCGCAAATGACCACTGATTCAGCTTGTTCAGATCTTTGTGCTCGCGGCGCCATGCGAGCTTGACGAATTCATTGTCGGTCGAACCACCGAGCACGATGGTGTCGCGGTCGGCAAAGTCATCGTTCAGTTTGGCGAAGGCAACGATTTCGGTCGGGCAGACAAAGGTGAAGTCCTTCGGATAGAAGAAGATGACTTTCCATTTGCCCGGGAACGAGGTTTCGGTGATGTCTTCGAACGCCGACTCGCCGTTCTCCTCGTGATTATTGAACCCGGGCTTGACGCCGACGACCTTGAACGGTTCGAGCTTGTCACCAATGGTCTTCATGAGCTTCTCCTGGAGTTGTGTGGCAATGGGTAAGTAACCCAAACGGGGATTTGCAAACACACGCTCACCGGCCGACCGGTCAGGCTGGGGCATCCGGACGGATACGAAGAACGCGCAGGCGTGCAGCCTGGCGGCTGGAGTATTGGCGATGAATTGAAAACCGGCCAATTGATATTCTCAACGCCGGCCATAGCGCTGCCCGCCGCCGCACCTTATCGGCGACGCATGACAGTGGTGGGAAGCAGGGGGTGTGCCCGGACGCGCCGGCCAGACGGTGTGCCTGATCAGGCGCGTGCGTAGCAGGCGCTGACGAGCAGTCCCGTTTCGGGCGGAGTGCGGTTCTCGAGCACAAGGCGGCCGCCGCTGCGCTGCAGGATGCGATTGACGATCGACATACCCAGCCCGGCGCCCTTGGCTTCGCTGCGCGCCGATTCAAGGCGGTAGAACGGTCTGGTGAGCAACGCAAGCTGATCCGTCGGCACACCCGCGCCGCGATCGGCCACGCACAATACAACCTCGTTGCCTTGCAGGAACGTGCTGACGGTAATCTCGGCGCGGTTCGTGCCTGGGGTCTTGCCGTAGCGCCGTGCGTTTTCGATCAGGTTGTCGAGAATGCGCTGCGTTTCCATGCGGTTGCAGCGGGCGATGGCCTCGGGCGCGAGCTTGAGCGTGAGGTCGATATCGTCGTGTGCCGAGTAGACGGGCGCCGTGTCGCGCACGAGTTCGGTCAGGTCCACGTCTTCGAGCATTTCGCCGCTGGGGCGCGCGTAGTCGAGGAACTGACCAATGATTGCGTCCATCTGTTCGATGTCGGCGACCATCAGTTCGCGCGTTTGCTCGTCGACGGGGCTCATTTCCGTTTCCAAGCGCAGGCGTGTGAGCGGCGTGCGCAGGTCGTGCGAGATGCCGGCCAGCATGACAGCGCGATCGGCCTCAAGCTGTTTGAGGTCGCGCACCATCTGGTTGAAGCTGTGATTCGCCTGCGCCACTTCGGTGCCGCCGCCCTCGGGCAGCGCCTTCGGATCGTCTCCGGCACTGATGGCGCGCGCCGTATCAGCGAGGCGTTTGAGTGGCTGGTTCACGCGTGACGTAATGAACGCCGCGCCCAGCACCGACAGCACCAGCGCCGCCATCGACCACCACAGCCATTGCAACCCCGGCACGTGCTCAAACCGGTCGGGGCTGATGGCGACCCAGTAGTCGTCGCCCTCGATCTGGAAGCTCACCCACACGCCCGGGATGTCATTGACGGCCGTGGCGATTACCGCGTCGGCACCGAGCCGGTTGCGGATTTCCTGCTGGACAAGCTGCGTCAGGTACGGATTGGTGTGCGGTTCGCGGTATTCGTCTTCCTTCTCGCGCGGGTAGACCTTGATGCCCTCGTTCTGCACGAGATCGAGCAGCAGGAAGCGGCGTCGCGACGGATCCGAATACAGCAGCGCCGCCCGCGTGAGCTTGACCACGCTGACCACCTGCATGGCGATCTGCTGCGCGCGCGGCTCACGCTCGAAAATACGGAAGCTCTGGAACCACACGCCCAGAGAGATCGCGATCAGCAATGCGATCAGCATGAAGGTTCGCCAGAACAGCGAACCAAACACACTGATCAGCAGACGCCGCAACGCGGCCGGACGCGGAATGCGCAAGTCGGATGCGGAAAAGAAGGGTTGCTCGGATGCTTACTTGGCGCCGTCGGGAATGAACACGTAGCCCAAGCCCCACACGGTTTGGATGAAGCGGGGGTTGCTGGCGTCCGGTTCGATCAGCTTGCGCAGCCGGGAAATCTGCACGTCCAGGCTGCGGTCGAACACTTCGTATTCACGGCCGCGCGCCATTTCCATCAGCTTTTCGCGCGATAGGGGTTGGCGCGGATGGCGCGCAAACACCTTGAGCACGGAGAATTCGCCCGTCGTGAGGGTGATCTCTTCGTCGTTTTTCTTGAGCGTGCGCGTGGCCAGGTTGAGTACGAAATCGCCAAACGCGAAGGTTTCGGGCGTCTCTGACGGAGCACCGGGGATTTCGGCCGGCCCGCGGCGGCGCAACACGGCGTGAATGCGCGCGATCAGCTCGCGGGGGTTGAAGGGCTTGGGCAGGTAATCGTCCGCGCCCATTTCGAGGCCGACAATGCGGTCGACGTCTTCGCCCTTGGCGGTGAGCATGATGATCGGCGTCTGATCGTTTGCGCCGCGCAGGCGACGGCAGATCGACAGGCCGTCTTCACCCGGCATCATCAGGTCGAGCACGAGCAGGTCGAAGCGCTCGCGCAGCCAGAGTTTGTTCATGGCCGTGGCGTTTTCTGCCACCAGCACGGTGAAGCCCTGTTCCCCGAGGTAACGGCGCAGCAGATCGCGCAGGCGGGGGTCGTCGTCGACGACGAGAATCTTTTGACCGGAATTTTCCATGGCGCTAATGGTAACGACAAAAACATGGGCCCAATGGACAACAGAAGGCAGTAAAAGCCCAATTGAAACAGACGGTTACATTATTTACCGAGTCACGCGAACAGTCTGTAGGACGCGCAGCTACACTGCTCTGGCAGTTCCTCGCAACGGTTTGGGGTCTGTCGACCCCCGCGGAGGGGACTGGCGTGCAATGCGGTTGCCTGTTATCGATTGTCGCGCAATGATGCATGGCGCATCGGTTTCCAGCAACAAAGACGTGGCTTCTCAACTTCCTTTTTCGAATCGCTCGGTGATGTCTCGGCGGCGCGCGGCGCTGTTGACCTGTGTTCTTGCCCTCTGTGCGGCCGGCTCGCAGGCGCACGCGCGCGGTGAACGCGGTGGCTTTGGCGGATTCGGCGGCTTTTTCGGCGGCGGGCATGCGATGCACGCCGGCGCGCCTGATAAGAAGGGTGGACAGGGTCCGGCGCGCGGCCGTGGGGGCGAGGAACGTAGCCGCCGCGCCGCTGCGATGGAGAACCGCCGTGGAGAGAATGCCGATCGTGGGGCTCCGCAACGCAAGCTGTCTCCGGAAGAGCGCAGGCAATTGCGTCAGAACATCTATGACGTCACGCGGGATATCTACCACCGTGGCGGCTAGGTGGGGGCCGAGGAAAGGCGCGCGAGTCGCTGCCCCGGCAAAGCAGTAGGGTCGTCTCGGGGGACCGACATGCGAATCCGTAGCACCACGATCTTCTTGGCGCTGGCAGCCGCCGGCGCGCTTTCACTGCAGACCGCGCATGCGGCAACGCAGAACACGCCACATCGCCATACCGCGCAAGCCAAGGCGTCCGCCGCCGACGAGCAGCGCCTGGACCGCGACGATGCGCGCTATTTCCTCACCCGCATCGGCTTTGCGCCTTCCGAGAGTGAGCTCGACGCCTACGCCGGGCTCACGCACCGCGAAGCTGTCGACCGCGTCCTTGCTCAAACGGGCACTGTTGCCACGCAGGCGCCGCCCGCTTGGGTGAACGATCCGATCATCCCGTACAACAAGCTCCCGGACGAAGACGCCCGCAAGGCGGCACGCCAGAAGAACGGTGCGCACGAGCTGGAACTGCGCGCATGGTGGATGGGCGAGATGATCAAGACGCCGTCGCCGCTGACAGAGCGCATGACGCTGTTCTGGCACAACCATTTCGTTTCCAGTTCGCAGAAGGTGCAGTTCGCACAGTTGATGTACCGGCAGAACGTGCTGCTGCGCCAGAACGCAGTCGGCAATTTCGGCACGATGCTGCACGCCATCGGCAAAGACCCGGCGATGCTGATTTACCTGGACGGCGCCGCAAGCCGCAAGGGCAAGCCGAACGAGAACTTCGCACGTGAGGTGATGGAGCTGTTCACGTTCGGCGAGGGCCATTACACCGAGCAGGACATCAAGGAAGCGGCGCGCGCCTATACGGGCTGGAGCATCGACCGCGAGCACGATTTCGCCTACATCTGGCGGCCGCAGATTCACGACACGGGCGTGAAGACGGTGTTCGGCCAGAGCGGCGATTACGACGGCGACCAGATGCTTGACATCCTGCTGTCTCGGCCGGAGACGGCGAACTTTATCGTCACCAAGCTCTGGCACGAGTTCGTTTCGCCGGACGTGGATGTGGCACAGGCCCAGCGGGTGGCCGATGCGTTTCGGGCAAGCGGCTACGACATCAAGGTGGCGCTGCGCGGGCTGTTCTTGACGCCGGCGTTCTGGGCTCCGCAATCGCGCGCGACGCTGGTGAAGTCGCCGGTAGAGATGATTGTCGGCACGCTCAAGCAGTTCAACGTGCAGTACACCGACCCGACGCCGTTTGCGATCAAGTCCGCGCAGCTCGGGCAGAACCTGCTGGCACCGCCCAACGTCAAGGGCTGGCCCGGCGGCGATGCCTGGATCAACTCGAACACACTGCTGAGGCGCAAGCAGTTTCTCGATCAACTATTCCGCTCCACCGAGATGAAGGCCCCGCCGGCCAAGCAACAGGCGCAACAGCAGAAGCCCGGCATGATGATGGCCGCCATGCGGGAAGACCTGAAACAGGGAGGCTCCGTGCAGGGCCTGGGCCAGGCGCTCAAGGGCATGGGGCGGGAAGGCCGCTTCAAGCTGGCGCAGTCGCAGACGATGGTGTCGTTCAACTCGGACAAGTGGCTGGCGCAGTTCGGCGCGGACGGAGACGACCCGCCGCAACTGGCGCCGCGCATCTCGATCCAGCGCGCGGTGTTGCCGATCGAGCCGACCGCGCCCATTCCCGTCAAGCTGGCCGGTACGGCATACCTGCGCACGCTGATGATGGACCCGGCTTATCAGTTGAAGTAACGCCACCGACGCGGGAGCACACATCATGGAACGTCGCGATTTTCTGAAGGCCGGTGCCATGCTCGGCGTGGGTGGCGCAGTGCCGGGGGTTGTCTTTGCGCAAGGGCAGGACAAGCGCAAGGGCTACGGCAACCTGCTCATCCTCATTGAACTCAAAGGCGGCAACGACGGGCTGAACACCGTGGTGCCATATACGAGCGCGCAGTACTACGCGCTGCGCCCGCGCATCGCCATCAAGCGCGAGCAGGTGCTGCAACTGGACGACCGCTACGGCTTGCATCCGTCTTTGCAGGCGATGATGCCGCTGTGGCAGTCGGGTGAATTGTCGGTTGTGCAGGGGCTGTCGTATCCGCAGCCGAATCTTTCGCACTTCCGCTCGATCGAGATCTGGGACACGGCCTCGCGCTCCGACCAATACCTGCGCGAAGGCTGGCTGACGCGTGCGTTTGCCGCGAAGCCCGTGCCGTCATCGTTCGGCGCCGACGGCGTGATCATCGGCAGCGCGGATCTTGGCCCACTCGACGGCGGCGCACGCGCGGTCGCGCTGGCCAATCCCGATGCGTTCCTCAACGAAGCCAAGCTCGCGATGCCTTCCCATGCGATGGGCAATGCCACGCTCGCACACGTGCTGAAGGTCGAGGCGGACATTGTCAAAGCCGCCGACGGGCTGCGCCCGAAGTCTGGCAAGTTTGCGTTCCAGACGCACTTTCCTGACGGCGGGTTCGGCAACTCGATCAAGGCGGCGATGCAGGTGGTGGCTGCGCCAGGCCATGGCGGTGCGGACGTAGCCGTGGTGTGCCTGTCGCTCGGCAGCTTCGATACGCATACCAACCAGCCGGGCACGCAGGCGAACTTGCTGCGCCAGTTGGGTGAGGGCATGGCTTCGCTCAAGAGCGCGTTGACCGAGCTGGGCCGTTGGAACGACACGCTGATCGTCACGTATTCGGAGTTCGGCCGCCGCCCGCGCGAGAACCTGAACAACGGTACGGATCACGGCACGGCTGCCGCGCATTTCGTGGCCGGTGGCCGCGTAAAGGGCGGACTGGCAGGGCAGGGGCCGGTGCTGGAACGCCTGGACGGCGGCGGCAATCTCGACCCGTCGGTCGATTTCCGCTCGCTTTACGCCACGGTGCTGGAGCGCTGGTGGGGGATGGATTCCCAATCCGTGCTGGCGGGCCGGTTTGCGCCGCTGGATCTCATCAAAGCCTGAGTTACGCCTATCGGGCGGGCAGATTGCCTCTGCAGGCGTTAAGCCCGCCCAACTCCATCGATCTTCTCTGACAGGTTTCGCGCTTGCCATGGCGATGCACGGGAAAACCCTGCCTTGACCATTGATATATCAATAAATAGATTCTGATATATCAAAAAAGGCGTGTGCCGACCCAATTGGCGGACCACAACAACAATGAGGAGACCTTCGTGAGTGCATTGCAGACAATGAAAAAGCGGCACCGACAATCGGCTGGCTTGATTGCGATGCTGATTGCAGCGGCAATCGGGCTGGCGGCATGCGGCGGCGGCGATGCGACATCGTCGAACACATCGAGCACCGGCACCGGCAGCCCGGCAGCCGCCGTCTTTCAGGTCGGCACAGCCACCACTGACGCAAACCTGCCACCCGAGCCAACGCTGCCGACCGACGCGCAGGTCTGTGCGACGCTGCAGGCGAGCAATTCACTGGTGAGCCGACCGGACGGTGCGCTGCCGCCGGAAGCTGATCCGTCGACAGTTGGTGTGGGTGTTGCAGTGACGACAGCCAAGGCGAACCCAGACCAGGCGCGCATCCAGGCCGCGCTCGATGCGTGCGGTGCGTCGGTTGACGCGGAAGTCGGTGCAACCATCGCCGCGGCGGACGCGACTGCCACGGCTGCTCAGACTGCGGCTGCAGTCCCCAATGTCAACATTGCCGGTGCGACTGGCGAAGAGCTTGCGAAATCGCAGTACCGTGCGTCCAAGTTTGCCGTGCGTCTTGTTGTGAACCCGAGCGGCCCGGGCAACGCGTTCATTAGCGGCCCGCTGACATTGCCCTCTGGCGTGACGCTTTGGATCGACAAGGGCGTCACGCTGTATGCGTCGCGCGATGTCATGGCCTATTCGCCCAACGCGGCAGGGCCGTACTGCGGCAACACGGCCGTCAGCGCGACAAAGGCTGGCAGTTCCAGCAACTGCACGGCGCTGATCACCGGTACGAACATCGTCAACTCCGCCGTGGTTGGCGATGGGCGGATCGATGGCCGTGGCTACGCAGAAATCGTCACGTCAAATGCCAAGTACCCGCTGATGAAGGTCGACCTGACCTGTTCGAACACCTACGCCGCGTACAAGACCGGCACCGTAGCGGCTGACGGTACGCCTTGCGACAACGGCGGCACGGTGGTCGATTCGAAATCGCCGGCGCGCAACATGACGTGGTGGGATCTGGCCTATCTCGGCAACATGGTCGACAACGGCACGACGGGCGTCGGTTCGCAGTCGAACTTCCGGCTGATGGTGTTCAACTATGCGAAGAACCTCACGCTGTATCGCGTCACGCTGAGCAATAGCCCGAACTTTCATGTCGTGCCCAGCGGCGTCGATGGCCTCACCGTCTGGGGTGTGAAGGTGCAGACGCCCAACCTTGCCGCGTTTGCGAACCCGGCAGGCAACGGCAATCCGCTGTACACCGGTGCGACGTTCACGCGCGACAACGTGAAGAACACGGACGCGTTTGATCCGGGTTCTGCCTCGAAGGCGATCTCGGGCAAGTTGTCGACCGGCAGCACGACCACATCGGCCGGTCCCATTTCGTTTGATGGCTATCTGAAGAACTTCGTGTTTGCCTACAACTACGTCAGCACAGGCGACGACGACATCGCGCTCAAGGGAAGCGCCAACCCGTCGCCGGCCGGCTCGGGCCTGTTCGGGGTGGATGGCAACCGTGGCGTGCGATCCGACCGCAAATACGGCATCGTGATCGCGCACAACCATATCTACTGGGGTCACGGCATCTCGATCGGCAGCGAAACGAATGCGGGCGTGACGAACGTGCAGGTCTACGACAACGCGTTCTGGAATTCGGAAGAGGGCCTGCGCATCAAATCGGATTACGCGCGCGGCGGCGAAGTCAGCAACATTCAATACGCCAACATCTGCATTCGCGATGCGACGAACGCGCTGCTGTTCACGCCGTACTACAGCACGAAGGCCGTGCCGTCGGGTGGGCCGCTGTATCCGAATTTCCACGATATTTCGCTGAACAACGTGGTCATCCAGGGCAGCGCCGGGGTGAAGCTGCAGGGCTTTGAAGCGAACACCGGTGGATATGGCGAGCCGGCATTCCCGCTCGGGATGTCGTTGACCAACGTGATTGCCGATACGCCAGCCAGCATCGCGGTGACGTCGTCGGACGCCAACCTGACGCTCAACAACACGAACCTGCCGCTGTTCCCGTCGACGGCAAATCGCGTGGCATTGACGGGCAGCCCAACGCAGTCGATCGATCCGACCCAGTACCTTGATTGTTCGAAGGCGTTTGTTGACTTTCCTGGGATCGATCAGTCGAGCATTTTCGGTACGACCTGGGCTTCGCAATAAGGCGGGTCAGGCGCGGATCTGCGTCTTCCAGGCCAGCCACAGCTTGCGCAGCGGCGTCAGGTCCGTCCGCTGCGTGAGCACCTGGAAGCCGTCGGCTTCCACCTCGTCGAGCAGGCGCATGGCCAGCACGCCGCGAATCAGCGCTGAGCGCTGGGCGCGGCGATCTTCTGCCGGCAGCGCGGCCAGGGCTTCCTTGTACGTTGCGCGGGCGCGCTCGGCCTGAAATGCCATCAACGGCTTGAAGCCCTCGGCATACCGGCGGTTGAACAGATCGGCAGCCGGTACGTTGAAGCGCTGCAGTTCGTTCACGGGGATGTAGACGCGGTTATGGCGCACGTCTTCGCCCAGGTTCCGGACGAAATGCACGAGCTGCTCGGCCAGCGCCATCAGCCGTGCGAATTCCAGCGTGCGTGCATGCGTCTGTCCGGCAATGCGGGCCGTCAGCCGACCTGCGACGCCAGCCACTTGATCGCCGTGGCGGCGCAGGTTGGGCCAATCCAGATAGCGGTTTTGCATGGCATCGGCCTCGACGCCGGCCAGCAATTCGCCCAGATGCACGGCGCCGATATCGTAGCGAGCCAGATGTGGCTGCAATGCCTTGGCCGCCGGGTGCTCGGGGCGGCCGTCAAACAGCCGCGCCAGTTCTTGTCGCCACCACTGCAGCTTCGATTGCACGACCGCCGGATCGCTCGCATCGCGCACGGCGTCTTCCAGCTCACGGCGCACGGCTTCCAGGGCGATGGTCGCGCGGCGGCGTTCGGGTGCCAGAAACAATACGCTGTAGTACACGTCGCTGCCGGGCGGGGCGGCCTTGTCGGCGCAGTAATCGTCGGGGGTCACGGAAAGGGCCGTCGTGGTGAGGTTTGAAGCAGGGCGGCCATTCTACAGCGCGTTGCAGCGCAGCATGCCGCAAAGCCTTGCTTGAACAGCTACCAAGAAAAGTCAATCAGACGCGGCCGTGTCGTTGACCCTGCGCATTGCCGTGGGTATATTACTGACCGGTCAGTTATTTACTGAGAGCGTGTCATGCCAGCGTTGCGTTTGCCGTACCCGCATTCCGACTTCACCGGTTTCTCCGACACGCGGTCTCGGCCGCGCAGGCGTTCATTGCCGATGACGACATCGGCCGCCTTGTTGATCGGCGCGGCGCTGCTGGCCGGATGCAGCAAGGAGGCGCCCAAGGTGCCCGAAGTGCGCCCCGTGCGCACCATGACCGTCACCAGCGAGCAGGGCGCCGGCACGGCGGAGTTCTCAGGCGACGTACGCCCACGCATTGAATCGCGCCTGGGCTTCCGTGTGCCGGGCAAAATCATCGCCCGCCTGGTGGACGTGGGCGCCACCGTCAAGAAAGGCCAGGTGCTCGCACGGCTGGACCCGACCGATCTCGCCCTCGCTCAGCAATCGTCCCAGGCTCAGTTGTCCGCCGCCAAGACCGACCGCGATCTGGCCGCGGCGGATCTCAAACGCTATTCCGAACTGTTCGCCAAGGGTTTCATCAGCGCGGCCGAGCAGCAACGCCATCAAGCCAACTATGACGCCGCACAAGCCCGCTACGAGCAAGCCGGAGCCGGTTATCGCAACCAGGTGAATCAAGCCGGATATGCCACGCTGGAAGCCGACGCCGATGGCGTGGTGACGGGCGTCGATGCCGAGGTCGGGCAGGTGGTGTCGGCCGGCCAGCCGGTCGTGCGCGTGGCGCAGACGGCAGAGAAGGAAGTCGTGGTCGGCATTCCCGAGGATCAGGTCGATACGCTGCGCAAATCGCCCGAAGTGAGCGTCAAGTTGTGGGCCGATCAGTCGCGCAGCATTCCGGCCAAGGTACGTGAGATTGCACCTGCGGCCGACCCGCTCACGCGCACGTACACCGTAAAGATTTCAGTACCGAATCCGCCGCCTGAATTGAGGCTCGGCATGACGGCAGTGGCCACGTTCGTGCGGCCCGGCGGTGGCGCGGACAGCGGTGGCATGGGCGTACGCGTGCCGATCAGCGCGCTGCTGCAGGATCAAGGCAAGAACGTGGTGTGGCTGTACGACGCCGCATCGCAAACGGTCAAGCCCGTGCCGGTGACGGTGGGCGCGCCGCGCGACAACGTGCTGCTGGTAACGAGCGGCCTGCAGCCCGGCCAGACCATCGTGACCGCTGGCGTGCACCTGCTCAAGGCCGGCCAGAAGGTGATGCCGATGGCACCGGCCGATCAGCCGTCGGCGCAGTCCGCCATCACGCCGCGCCGGTAAGCCGCATCCGGCTTCCGCCCCAACACGCCAAACTTCGCGCGTATGGAACATTCCCGCTTCAACCTGTCACGCTGGGCGCTTGAACATCAGCCGCTCACGCGCTTCTTGCTGGTGGCGCTGTTGCTCGGCGGCATCTTTGCGTATTCCAAGCTGGGGCAGGATGAGGATCCGCCCTTCACCTTCCGCGCGATGGTCGTGCAGGCCTTCTGGCCCGGCGCCACGGCCGAGCAGATGTCGCGCCAGGTGACCGACAAGATCGAGAAGGCGCTGCAGGAAGTGCCGTACGCCTGGAAGATCCGCAGCTACTCCAAGCCCGGCGAAACGCTCGTGACCTTCCAACTGGCCGACACGTCGCCCGCCAAGGAAACGCAGCAGCTCTGGTACACCGTGCGCAAGAAGGTGGGCGATATCGCGCCCACGCTGCCTCAGGGTGTGCGCGGACCATACTTCAACGACGATTTCGGCGACGTGTATGGCTCGATCTATGCGCTGTCAGCCGATGGCTTTACATACCGCCAGCTCAACGACTACGCCGATGCGATCCGCCAGCAATTGCTGCGCGTACCCAATGTCGCCAAGGTCGAGCTGCTGGGCGACCAGGACGAAAAGATCTACATCGAGTTCCAGCAGGCCAAGCTGGCGCAGATGGGCCTCGATATCAACAGCATCGCCACGCAGATCAGCCAGCAGAACAACATCGGCCCCAGCGGTGTGCTGGTCACCCCGACCGATAACGTGCAGATTCGCCTCTCAGGCCAGTTCTCGGACATCCGCGATCTGGAAAACCTGACGCTGCGCGGCCCAGGCGGCACGACGAACATCCGCCTGGGCGATATCGCCACGGTCAAGCACGGCTACGTGGATCCGCCGCACGCCAAGATGCGCTTCAACGGCAAGGAGGTGATCGGCCTGGGCATCTCGATGACCAAGGGCGGCGACATCATCCAGCTTGGCAAGGACTTGCGCGCGACGGTCGACAAGATCCGCGCGAAGCTGCCCGTGGGCGTTGAGATGGAGCAGGTGCAGAACCAGCCGAAATCGGTGCAGAGCTCCGTGGGCGAATTCGTGCATGTGCTGATCGAGGCGGTGGTGATCGTGCTGGGCGTGAGTTTTCTTTCGCTGGGTCTGCACACCAAGCCGAAGTTGCGCATTGACGTGTGGCCGGGCCTGGTGGTGGGCCTGACGATCCCGCTGGTGCTGGCGGTGACGTTCCTGTTCATGAACATCTTCGACATCGGGCTGCACAAGATTTCGCTCGGTGCGCTGATCATCGCGCTGGGTCTGCTGGTGGACGACGCGATCATCGCGGTCGAAATGATGGTGCGCAAGCTGGAAGAGGGCTTCTCCAAGATGGAAGCGGCCACCTTCGCGTACACCTCGACCGCCATGCCGATGCTGACCGGCACGCTGATCACCGCCACGGGTTTCCTGCCGGTGGGGCTCGCGCGCTCGACGGTGGGTGAATACACGTTCGGCATCTTTGCGGTGACGGCGCTGGCGCTGGTGCTGTCGTGGTTTGCGGCAGTGGTGTTTGTGCCGTATCTGGGCTTCCTGCTGCTGCGGACAAAATCGCATGTGGAAGGCGGCGGGCACCATGAGCTGTTCGACACGCCGTTCTACAACCGCTTTCGCGGCTGGGTGAATTGGTGCGTGGAGTACCGCAAGACGGTGATCGTCATCACGCTGGTGGCGTTTGGGCTGGGCGTGTTCGGTTTCAAGTATGTCGAGAAGCAGTTCTTCCCCGATTCCAGTCGCCCTGAGCTGATGGTGGAGCTGTGGTTGCCGGAAGGCTCGAGCTTCAACCAGACCGAAACCGAAGCCAAACGCTTTGAAGCACTGATGCGCAAGGCGCAGAACGTCGATAGCGTGACGCTGTTCATCGGCTCCGGCGCGCCGCGCTTCTATCTGCCGCTGGACCAGATCCTTCCGCAAACCAACGTCGCGCAGGCCATCGTGATGCCCACCTCGCTGGAGGCGCGCGAGGGGGTTCGGCAACACGTCATCGGGCTGCTCAAGTCGCAATTCCCGCATTTGCGTGGCCGTGTGAAGCTGCTGCCGAACGGACCGCCCGTGCCGTATCCGGTGCAGTTCCGCGTGATGGGCCCGGACATTGGCGGGGTGCGCAAGATTGCCGATCAGGTCAAGGCCATCATGAGCGCCAACCCGAACACCGTGGGCGTGAACGACAACTGGAACGAGAACGTCAAGGTGCTGCGCCTGGACATCGACCAGGACAAGGCGCGCGCGCTGGGCGTGTCGACCGGTTCCATCTCGCAGGTCACGCAGACGGTGATGTCCGGCGCGCCCATTGCCCAGTACCGCGACGGCGACAAGCTGCTCGACATCGTGATGCGTCCGCAGGAAGACGAGCGCAACACGCTCGACGCCCTGCAGCGCGTGCAAGTCCCGACCAGCAGTGGCCGCACGGTGCCGCTGACCCAGGTGGCGCGTGTTGGTTTTGCCTGGGAACCTGGCGTGATCTGGCGCGAGAACCGCGACTACGGCATCACCGTGCAGTCCGACGTGGTGGACGGTGTGCAGGGCCCGACCGTGACGGCGCAGATCAACCCGCTGCTCGACAAGATTCGCGCTGACTTGCCGCCGGACTATCAGATCAAGATCGCCGGCGCAGAAGAGGAAAGTGCCAATGCGGGCGCGTCCATAGCCGCGCAGATGCCGCTGTGCATCTTCATCATTTTCTTGTTGCTGATGCTCCAGCTGCATAGCTTCTCGCGCTCGGTGATGGTGTTCCTGACCGGCCCGCTGGGGTTGATCGGAGCGGCGGCAACGCTGCTGCTGTTGCGCGCGCCGATGGGCTTCGTTGCACAGCTTGGCATCACGGCGCTGATCGGCATGATCATCCGCAACTCGGTCATTCTGGTCGACCAGATCGAGCAGGACGTGGCGGCCGGCGTGCCGACCTGGACCGCTATCGTCGAAGCGGCCGTGCGGCGTTTCCGCCCCATCATCCTGACCGCGGCCGCGGCGGTCCTGGCAATGATTCCGCTGTCGCGCAGCGTGTTCTGGGGCCCGATGGCCGCCGCCATCATGGGTGGACTGATCATCGCCACAGTGTTGACGCTGCTGTTCCTGCCGGCACTGTATGCGGCGTGGTTCCGCGTCAAGCGGCCCGATGCGGAGGCGGCGGCGCCGGCCGCCTGACGTTTGCGTTTTTGGGGCAGGTGCGAGAGAGGGGACTCGCCCCCTCCACCAAGCCATGCAGCGCGGGGGATGGAAACCCCCGAGCGACTGCGATATAATCGCGGGCTTCCTTTCCGGCGCTCCTGCTCAGGGGCGCCGCGATCCATCCGGCGAGGGTGGCGAAATTGGTAGACGCACCAGGTTTAGGTCCTGACGCCAGCAATGGTGTAGGGGTTCGAGTCCCCTCCCTCGCACCAAAATTCCCATTGAAGATCAATGGCTTAGATTTTCAAACTATTGAAAATCCAGCCGTTCTCCCGCATCCGGCTTTCCGGTCGGCTTGCCTGCGCTCAGTCGTCGAGGACGGCGGGGCGCTTGCAGACGCCGATGGTTCTCTAGCGATCCGCACCCGTCTGGGAGCACACTTTGCTGAAGGCTCTCAGGTCGCCTGAACCCGGCGCCCACTTGGCATTGTTCGGAGATATTCCATGCTCAAAGACAGCGACGTATCAACTCGGATTCCGGCGCAGGACCTCGCACGAGCCCGGCAGTTCTATTCGTCAAAGCTGGGTCTGGAGCCAATTGAAGAGCGGCCCGGTGGCCTACGTTACAAGTGCGGGAATGGCTATTTCACGTTATTTCAGTCGGCCGGAACGGCGTCTGGTGCCCATACGCAAATGGGTTGGGAAGTCCATGACATCGAGGCGACCGTTAGTGAGCTGAAACGGCGAGGCGTTGCCTTTGAGGAATACGACTTCCCCGGCCTCAAGACCGTGAACGGCATTGCACGCATTGAAGGAAATTACCCGTCCAGGGTCGGGGCGGCAGAAAAGGGCGCGTGGTTTCGAGACAGCGAAGGCAATCTTATGGCCATCGGACAAACTGTTTTTTGAGCGCGACGGGGGCGGTCGCATCGTGCAGTGGCGACATATCTGGTCCGCTGTGCATGGAAAAAAGGGCGACCGGTTGGTCGCCCTTTTTCCGGGTCATGGGCATCCGCGCCAGGAGGCTGCACCCATACGCGCGCCCGTTAGCGGGACTTCTTCGCGATGTCCTTCGCTGCTTCCTTGACGTCTCCCGCATCCTTGCGGGCTTGGCCGCCGGCTTGCTGGAGGTCGCCCTTCAGCTCACGCGCGGGATTGTTCGTCGCTTTGCCCATGGCCTCGTTGACCTTGCCCTTCATCTTCTCGACAGTACCTTTCACTTGGTCCTTGTTCATGATCCGCTCCTTTGAAAATGCGCCCTTGCGCACAGGAACGGAATAGCAGGCGACGTGCCTGCGGACGACCTGATCGGATCGCACGATGGAGCCCTGCGCGACACGATCGCATGAAATTGAATTGGCGCGAGCACGCTTCAGCCATGGTTTGCCCGCCGCCACACGGCTCTACGCCGAAGCGTAGACATCGAGGTCCGGCGGACTCTATGGGCAACTGCACTACGCGTCCGGCGTCCCGAGCGCCTTATTGATCCGCAGCGCTACCAGCGTCCCAACCACGCCTGAGAGCAGGTACAGGCTCACCGCTCCGAGCCCGAACAGCGACGACAAACCTAGGGCCACGAGCGGCGCGAATGCCGCACCGAACAGCCATCCAAAATCGGTCGTCAGCGCAGCCCCGGTATAGCGGAATCGGCTTTCGAAGTTGGACGTGACCACGCCGGCTGCCTGGCCGTAAGACAGCCCCAGCAGACCGAAGCCGATCAGGATGAACGCGTCCTGGCCCGCAACACCGCCATCGAGCAGCCAGGGCGCGGCCAGGCTGAAGATGCCGATCAGTACGGCCATGGCCGCCAAGGTGGTGCGTCGGCCGAAACGGTCTGCGATCAGGCCGGAGACCAGCGTACCCACAAACGCAATCGCAGCGCCGATGATCTGGACGGTCAGCACGGCAGGCACAGTCTGTGTCTTGCGCAGCGACACCCATGACAGCGGGAACACGGTGACCAGATGGAATAGCGCGTAGCTTGCCAGCGCGGCGAAGGCGCCCAGGAAGATGTTGAAACCTTGCGCATTCACCATCTGCAGGGTGCTGATGGGCTCCAGCTCTTCTTCCTCAAGCAGTTGCGTGTATTCGTGCGTGACCACCAGCCGCAGCCGCGCAAACAGCGCTACCACGTTGATGGCAAACGCGACATAGAACGGATAACGCCAGCCCCAATCGATAAATTCCTGAAACGTCAGGCTGGTGTAGAGGAACAGGAACAGCGCGCCAGCAATGATGAAGCCGGTGGGTGCGCCCAGTTGTCCGACCATGGCGTACCAGCCGCGCTTGTTTTCCGGCGCATTCAATGCCAGCAGCGATGGCAGACCGTCCCACGAACCGCCAAACGCGATGCCCTGCATGAAGCGGAACAGCGCCAGCAAATAGATTGCCGAGTGGCCGATCGACGCATAGGACGGCAAGAACGCAATGCCCACCGTGGCCGTGCCAAGCAGGAATAACGACGCTGTCAGCTTGGTGCTGCGCCCCCATCGGCGCTGGATGCGCATGAACAGCGCCGTGCCGAAAGGGCGGCCGATAAAGGCGAACGAGAAGACCGTGAAGCTGAACAAGAGCCCAGCAAGTTCACTCGCAAACGGAAAATAGACCGTAGGGAACACCAGCACCGAGGCGATGCCGTAGACGAAAAAGTCGAAGTACTCCGACGCTCGCCCGATCACGACGCCTATGGCGATCTCTGCCGGAGCAACTTCATGGTGTCCTGGTGCCGGAGGTGCAGTGGGCGACGCGCGATGCTGGTGGGTCAGACTTGCCATCGTGGAGTCTCCATCGAGATTTCGGGGGAGGGGGGGTCGTACGGCGATCAAAAAAAGTCCGTCATCACAAGACCAGAATAGCGCCTAAACTGCAACGACAAGTCGAAAGATCGTTGGGCCATCCCAGCGCGACGTTAACCAAACGCCACTTCCGAGACCCATGCCACGCTTCAATGCAGTAGTGACACCCCTTGGAATTACGGGAAGGTCGCTTTGGCGAGGTGCAGCAATAGCCTTGTTGGTGACCCTTGCTGGTTGTAGCAACGCCGTGCTGTTGTCGCCGGCTGGCGACATGGCGGTGCGACAGCGGGACTTGATCATCATTGCAACGTGCCTGATGTTGCTGATCATCGTGCCCGTGATCTTTCTTACGCTGCTGTTTGCGTGGCGATATCGGGAGAGCGCCGAAAACGCGCCCTACAACCCCGATTGGGATCATTCCACCGTGCTGGAGCTGGCCATCTGGGCTGCCCCGCTGCTCATCATCATCACGCTGGGCGCCATCACCTGGGTCAGCACCCATCAGTTGGATCCGTATCGGCCGCTGACACGGCTTGATCAGAATCGTCCGGTGCCTGCCGAGACCAAGCCACTCACCGTGGAAGTGGTGGCGATGGACTGGAAATGGCTGTTCGTCTATCCCGAGCAAGGCATTGCCACTGTCAACGAGCTTGCCGCTCCTGTTGACCGCCCGATTTCGTTCCGTATCACGGCGACCACGGTCATGAACGCGTTCTTCGTGCCGTCGCTGGCAGGCATGGTCTATGCGATGCCGGGCATGGAAACCAAGCTTCATGCGGTGATCAACCGGCCCGGCATTTATGACGGGTTCTCGTCCAACTACAGCGGCGCGGGCTTCTCGCACATGCGGTTCAAATTCCATGGTCTGTCGAACGAAGAGTTTGACCGGTGGGTCCAGCAGGTCAAGTCGTCGGGCACGGCGCTGTCCAAGGACACCTATCTGAAGCTGGCCACGCCCAGCGAGAGCGAACCGGTGCAGCGTTACGCCAGCGTGGCGCCAGACCTGTATGACCGCATCCTGAACCGCTGTGTGGATGGCCAGGCATGCCTGGCGGACACCATGGCGAGCAACCGCAACGTCAGGCGCTTCGACCCTACGGCGGAAATCTGTACCGCCAGCAATACGGCCGATGCCATGCCGATGTTTGCGCCAGATGCCGCCATCAACGACGGTCGAAGGCTGTTGCGGTAGCCGGGGGCCTTGAGTCGTTCCGGCCCTTTCCGCTTTTCAGCTCTTTCAGTCCCTTTGACGTTTTTCGCCAACATTGATCGGCCAGAATTGGTCAATACAGGCACAGGTGACATCCATGCCCGAGCGTTCCGAACTCGCCAACATGATCTTTGGCCGCCTGACGTGGGAGGCCATTCCGTATCACGAGCCCATCCTGCTCGCTACCTTCGCGGTCGTCGCGCTTGGCGGCCTTGTGGTGGTCGGGGCGCTGACGTACTTCCGGCTCTGGGGTTACCTCTGGCGTGAGTGGTTCACGAGCATCGACCACAAGAAGATCGGCATCATGTATGTCGTGCTCGGCATCGTGATGCTGCTGCGCGGCTTTGCCGATGCTGTCATGATGCGCATCCAGCAGGCGGTGGCCTTTGGCGACAACCTTGGCTACTTGCCGCCGCATCACTACGACCAGATCTTCACCGCACACGGCGTGATCATGATCTTCTTCGTCGCCATGCCGCTGGTGACGGGGCTGATGAACTTCGTCATGCCGCTGCAGATTGGCGCGCGCGACGTGGCGTTCCCATTCCTCAACAACTTCAGCTTCTGGATGACCACGGGCGGCGCCGTCCTGGTGATGATGTCGTTGTTCGTGGGCGAATTCGCGCGCACCGGCTGGCTGGCCTATCCGCCGCTATCGGGCATCCTTGCAAGCCCGGATGTGGGCGTCGATTACTACATATGGGCGTTGCAGATAGCGGGGGTCGGTACCGTGCTATCGGGCATCAATCTGCTGGTGACCATCGTCAAGATGCGCGCGCCGGGCATGACGCTGATGCGCATGCCGATCTTCACGTGGACGGCACTGTGCACCAACGCGCTCATCGTTGCAGCGTTTCCGGTGCTGACGGCCGCCGTGACCCTGCTCGCCTTGGACCGCTACGTCGGCACCCATTTCTTTACGGTCGAGCAGGGCGGCAGTGCGATGATGTATGTGAACCTGATCTGGATCTGGGGCCATCCCGAGGTCTACATCCTGGTGCTGCCTGCGTTCGGCATCTTCTCGGAAGTGGTCGCCACGTTCTGCCGCAAGCGCCTGTTCGGCTACGCGTCGATGGTCTACGCAACGGTCGTGATCACCGTGCTGTCTTACCTGGTGTGGCTCCATCACTTCTTCACCATGGGGTCTGGCGCCAGCGTCAACTCGTTCTTCGGGATCACTACGATGATCATCTCGATCCCGACGGGCGCCAAGATCTTCAACTGGCTGTTCACGATGTACCACGGCAAGATCCGCTTCGAGCCGCCGATGCTATGGACGATCGGGTTCATGGTCACGTTCGTGGTGGGCGGCATGACCGGCGTGCTGCTGGCGGTGCCGCCGGCAGACTTCTCGCTGCACAACAGCCTGTTCCTGATCGCACACTTCCACAACGTGATCATTGGGGGCGTGCTGTTCGGCCTCATGGCAGGCATCACCTACTGGTTCCCCAAAGCGTTTGGGTACCGCCTCGTATCGTCGTGGGGCAAGGCTTCGTTCTGGTTCTGGTTTGTCGGCTTCTACTTTGCGTTCATGCCGCTGTACTGGCTGGGCATGCTTGGGGTGACACGCCGCATGAACCATTTCGATGATCCCTCCTTGCAAATCTGGTTTCAGATCGCCGCGTTCGGTGCGCTGCTGATCGCCATCGGCATCGCCTGCTTCCTGATCCAGCTCGTGGTCAGCTTCCGGCGCCGCGAGGAACTGCGCGATACGACAGGCGACCCGTGGAACGGCCGCACGCTGGAATGGTCAACGTCGTCGCCGCCGCCGCAGTACAACTTCGCATTCACGCCGCTCGTCCATGACGCCGATGCCTGGTGGCAGATGAAGCAGTACGGCTACCGACGTCCGCAGGAGGGTTTCAAGCCGATTCACATGCCCAAGGGCACCGCTGCCGGCATCGTGCTCGCGGGGCTCTCGACGGTGTGTGGCTTTGCGCTGATCTGGCATATCTGGTGGCTTGCCATCGTGTCGTTCGCGGCCACGATCGTCTCGGCAATCATTCACACCTTCAACTACAAGCGCGATTACTACATTCCGGCCGAAGATGTGGTCCGGACCGAAGCATCGCGCACCCAACTGATGGCAGGCCATGGCTGAAACGACCACATCCCTGCATGTGACCGGCCCCACGGGTACCACCACGGTGGATGACGTACCGCCGGGCGGGTATCAGTTCCACGTCACCGAAGAACCTCACGTACCAAACGGCACGCTGCTCGGGTTCTGGCTGTACCTGATGAGCGATTGCCTGATCTTCGCGTGCCTGTTTGCCGCTTACGGCGTGCTGGGCCGCGAGTACGCAGGCGGGCCCACCGGGGCGGAACTCTTCGAGCTGCCGCTGGTGGCGCTCAACACATCGTTCCTGTTGCTGTCGTCCATTACCTATGGCTTTGCGATGCTGCAGATGCAGCAGAACAAGGTCTCGGCCATGCAGATCTGGCTGGCCATCACGTGGGTCTTCGGCGCTGCGTTTCTTGCGGTGGAGCTTTACGAATTCGCGCACCTGATACACGAGGGCGCGGGGCCGACGCGCAGCGCGTTCCTGACCTCGTTCTTCTCGCTGGTCGGCACGCACGGGCTGCACGTGACGTTTGGCCTGATCTGGCTGATCGTGCTGATGCTGCAAGTGTCGAGGCACGGGCTGATCACAGCCAACAAGCGCCGGCTGATGTGCCTATCGATGTTCTGGCACTTTCTGGACGTTGTCTGGATCGGCGTCTTTACCTTCGTCTACCTGATGGGAACGCTGCCATGAGCGCGCAAGATCAAACGATGAACGGACACGGTGGTGCCCACGATGCGCATCATCACGAAGAAGAGATCGGACCGCACGCCACGCTGGGCGGCTACCTGACAGGTTTCGTGCTGTCTGTCTTCCTGACGGCGATTCCGTTCTGGCTGGTGATGGCGAATGTGTTCGACAGATCGTCGACCACGGCGGTGGCGATCCTGCTCATCGGCGCGGTACAGATCGTGGTGCACATGATTTATTTCCTGCACATGAACGCCAAGTCCGAAGGCGGCTGGAACATGCTGTCGCTGATGTTCACGCTCGTGCTGGTGGTCATTACGCTCAGCGGTTCGCTGTGGGTGATGTACCACCTGAATACAAACATGATGCCGCACATGCGGCCGGCGCAGACGACACCCGCCGTCCTGCCGGCCCGGACGCAATAGAGGCAATAAGGTTTGCATGCAGGCTCCGGAAATCATCGTCACCGACGCGGCGGATGAAGAATCGATCCAGATCATCGGCAACGGGCTGAACCACTTCAACGATCAGCACGTCGGCTACGGCGATCGCCAACCGTTGGCAGTCCTGGTCCGCGATCCTCAGAGCGGCGAGGTGGTCGGTGGCGCGAGCGGGCGGACGTCGTTGGGGATGTTGTTTCTGGATCTGTTCCATCTACCCGAGACGTTGCGCGGCATGGGCATCGGCACCGAGGTGTTGCACAGGTTCGAAGAAGAAGGGCGCCGACGGGGCTGTCGCTCGGCAGTGCTTTATACGATCAGCTTTCAGGCACCCGAGTTTTACGAACGCAACGGCTGGGTGCGGTTTGGAGAGGTCCCTTGCGATCCGCCCGGTACGAGCCGGATCTTTCTCAGCAAAATGCTGTGAGTTGAGCCATCAAGGTTTCACGTTCTCGTGCGCAGCGGCTTCTAGGTACTCGAGGAAGCGGCTTGCTACCGGCTCTGCATCGCCGGTGCGTCGTAATGACAGCACGGGCGATTCTTTTTTGCCACCGGCCAGCGGCACGAAGCTCACGCGCGCATCGCCAGCGTGTTGCAGCGTCTTGGGCACCAACGCCACGCCCATGCCGAACCCCACCATCGTCACCACGGTTTGCCAAAGCCGTGCCTCGTGGCGGATCACCGGGCTGAACCCCGCATCCACGCACAGCGCGATGATCAGGTCGTGATAGTGCGGTGACACCGTGCGTGGGAAGAGGATGAACGGCTCTTGTGCGAGCGCATCCAGCCCCAGGCTCTTGCGGCGCGCCAGCGCGTGGCCGGCGGGCAGGCAGGCGACGAAGGGCTCCGAGAAGATCGGCGTGGAAACGACGTCGGCGGGAAACGTGCCCCAATATGCGCAGCCCAGGTCGATCTGCTGACGCTGGATGGCCTGGACCTGCTCGCCGGTGTTCATTTCGCGCAGGATGATTTCCACGGCGGGGTGATCGGCCTCGAAGCGCTCCACCGCGCGCGGCAGGCCGCGATACAGCATCGAATTGACGAAGGCGACGCGCAGCCGGCCCGCCAGCCCGTGCGCAGAGCGCTGCGTAATGCGTTCGACTTCCGCCGCTTGCTGCAACAACTTGCGGGCCTCGTCCAATAACACCTGACCGGCGTTGGTAAGCGCCACGCTTTTGCTGGTGCGCGCGAGCAGTTGCACGCCCAGCTTGTCTTCGAACTTGCGGATGTCGAAACTCAGCGCCGGCTGGGAGATGAACAGCCGTTGTGCCGCACGCCCGAAGTGCAGTTCTTCCGCCACGGCAACGAAATAGCGCAGTTGCTTCAAGTCCATTGCGGGCGTGATAGTCGATAAGGAATGCTTATCGTACAGGACAAAACCTGTATTGGACGATTATCGATAGCGTTTCTATGCTGGCCGGACAAAACAGGAGACAGCGAGGCCAACCGCATGAACGACATCGCCCGCGAGCCGCTTACGACCCAGTCCGGCGGCCACCAGAACATCCCCGACAGCCGGGGGATCAATTTCTTCCACGTCGATCCTGACCTCGGGCGCCTTTTGCGGCTGTACCTTGGTGACGCCCGATACCGCGAGCTGGAGCCCCAGCTCAAGTCGCTCGGCCAGCGCGCCTCGGACGAACTCGACGCCTGGGCCCTCAGCGCCGATCACAACCCGCCCCAGCTACGCCACCGCACCCGCCGCGGCGAGCCCGTGCAGAGCATCGACAAGCACCCCGATTACGTTGCGCTGGAGCGCGTGGCCTATGCCGAGCTGGGCCTCGCATCAATGAGCCATGTCGGCAACGCACCGCCGCCGCTGGTCAAATACGCGCTCACCTATCTGTTCGTGCAGGCGGAGTTCGGCTTGTGCTGCCCGGTCAGCATGACGGATTCGCTCACGCGCACGCTGCGCAAGTTTGGCGATCCGGCAGTCGTGGCGCGCTACCTGCCGATGCTGGCCTCGCGCGACTTTGATGTGCTGTACCAGGGCGCGATGTTCATGACCGAGCAGGCGGCTGGGTCGGACGTCGCCCGCATCGCTACGCGGGCTGCGCTGGAAACGGCCCCCGACGGCACGCAAACCTGGCGGCTGTACGGTGACAAATGGTTCTGCTCCAACGCCGACGCCGATCTCGCCATGGTGCTCGCCCGACCGGACGGTGCGCCATCCGGCATCAACGGTCTGGCGCTGTTCCTGTTGCCCAAGACGCTGCCAGACGGCTCGCGCAACCACTACCGCATCGTCCGCCTGAAAGACAAACTGGGCACCCGTTCGATGGCCAGCGGCGAGATCGTGCTCGAGGGCGCCGCCGCATACCTGATCGGCGAGATCGGCCGAGGCTTCCACCAGATGGCCGACATGATCAACATGTCGCGGCTGTCGAACGGTGTGCGCGCTGCCGGCCTGATGCGTCGCGCTACCACCGAAGCGTTGCACATCGCGCGCAACCGCGAGGCCTTCGGCCGCAAACTGATCGACATGCCATTGATGCAGCGCCAGCTTCTGAAGATGTTGCTGCCGAGCGAGCAGGCGCGGTCGATGTTCATGCAGATCTCGCAACGGCTGCCGTTGGCAGACGCAGGCGATGCGCAAGCCGGCAAATGCGTGCGCATCCTGACGCCGCTCATCAAGTTCCGCGCTTGCCGCGACGCGCGCCGCGTAACCGGAGACGCGATGGAGGTACGCGGCGGTACCGGCTACATCGAAGAGTGGAGCGATGCGCGCCTCGTGCGTGACGCACATCTGGGCTCCATCTGGGAGGGTACGAGCAACATCGTCGCGCTTGACATTGCACGCGCTGTGAAGCGCGAAGGCGCGTTGGAGCCGTTGCGCGCCTATCTCATCGGCATGCTCGATGGCGTCACGCTGCCGCCGCAGAGCGATGCGTTGCTGCGCGCCACGCTCGACCGCGTATGCGGTGCGATTGCCAAGGTGGCTGAAGACGGCAGCGACGAACTGGTGCGTCAGGCCGGCTCTGCGCTGTATCACATCACCACGGCCATCTTCATGGCGGTGGAAGGCGTGCGTCTGGCGCCGGACCATCGCCGGCTGGCGCTTGCGCATCTGGTGCTGCGTCACAAGCTGCTGCCGGTCGATCCGCTGGCCTTGCCCGAGAACGATGACGCGCTGCTGTGTGATGCGCTCGTCAAGCAGCGCGAGGTGTCATTTGCCCTGGCCATGCAGGCGTTGCCGACCGGAGACGTGCAATGAGCACAATCCACGGCGCATTGGACGGCCTGAAGGTCATCGACCTGAGCCGTGTGCTCGGCGGTCCGTATTGCACGCAGGCACTCGCCGATCACGGCGCGCACGTCATCAAGCTGGAGCCGCCCGTTGGCGACGAGACCCGCACCTGGGGCCCGCCGTTCGACGAGAGCGATACCGCTTGGTACTTCAACGGCGTCAACCGCAACAAGTTCGGTATCTCGGTCGACCTGTCGAACGAAGAGGGCCGCGCCGTGCTCTGGCAATTGCTGGAAGACGCGGATGTGCTGGTCGAAAATTTCAAGCCTGGCACGCTCGCCCGCTGGGGCATGGATTTCGAGCGCGACCTGCAACCGCGCTTTCCACGCTTGATCCACTGCGCCGTTTCCGGCTTCGGCCCCGACGGCCCGCTCGGCGGGCTGCCCGGCTACGATGCCGCCATCCAGGCGATGGCCGGCCTGATGAGCGTCAACGGCGAGCGCGACGGCGGCCCGATGCGCGTAGGTCTGCCGATCGTCGACATGGTGACGGGGCTCAACGCGCTCGCAGGCATCCTGCTCGCGTTGGCGGAGCGTGAAAAGAGCGGGCATGGCCAATCCATCGACATTGCATTGTATGACTGCGGCGTATCGCTGCTGCATCCGCATCTGCCGAACTACTTCGGTTCGGGCAAGGTGCCGCAGCGCAGCGGCAATGCGCACCCGAACATTGCCCCGTACGACAGCTACCAGACCGGCACCGCGCCGATTTTTCTGGCGGTGGGCAACGATCGCCAGTTCGCCAAGCTGTGCGCGCATATCGGCGCGCCGGAATTGGCGCACGACGCGCGCTTCGCGGACAACCGCAGCCGCTGCGCGCATCGCCCGGAGCTGAAGCACGCGCTGGAAGCACAACTGGCACGCTTCGACTGCGAGACGCTTGCACAAGACCTGATCCATGGCGGCGTACCCTGCGGGCCCGTGTTGAGCGTCGATGTGGTGGCGCGCCATCCGCATACGCTGCACCGGCAGATGGTGGTCGCACTGGGCGAGTACCGCGGGACCGGTTCGCCGATCAAGCTGTCGCGCACGCCGGCTACGTATCGCAACGCGCCGCCTGCGCTCGGCGCCGATACCGATGCCGTGCTGGCTTCGCTGGGCATTGACGCAGACACCCGGCAGCGCTTGTTTCAGGCTGGCGTTCTGAAATGAAGTAACCCAGGTTCACCACAACAAGGCAGACAGCCCAGCAGAGGCTTCGCCAAACCGGCAGTACCACCAAGGAGACCAACATGCCTCATCAGCCTGCGCCCCAGACCGACGCGGCCGCAAATCTGCAGCCGCGCCGTGCCGCGGTGGCCGCATTCATCGGCACCACCATCGAGTGGTACGACTTCTACATCTACGGCCTTGCCGCCGCGCTTGTCTTCGGCAAGGTGTTCTTCTCCAAGACGCTGGACCCGGGCATCGCCACGCTGCTGTCGTTCGTCACGTTGTGGGCGGGCTTTGCGGCGCGGCCCATCGGCGGGATCATCTTTGGCCATCTGGGCGACAAGATTGGCCGTAAGACCACACTCATCATCACGCTCATCCTGATGGGCGTGGCGACGATGGGCATTGGCCTGCTTCCGGGCTATGCGCAGATCGGCATGTGGGCGCCGGTGGGCTTGGTGGTGCTGCGCGTGATCCAGGGCGTGGCCGTGGGCGGCGAGTGGGGCGGTGCAGTGCTGATCGCCAGCGAAAGCGCACCCAAGCGCAAGAGCATCCTGTACTCGGCATTTGCGCAGCAGGGTTCGCCCACGGGCAACCTGCTTGCAACGCTGGTGTTCTTTGCGCTGAGCGCATTGCCGACACCGCAGTTCATGCTGTGGGGCTGGCGCGTGCCCTTCTTGCTGTCGGCGCTGCTGGTGATTGTCGGCATGGTCATCCGCCTGAAGCTGGAAGAGTCGGATGACATGAAGCGCGTGCTGGCACAGAAGAAGACCGTCAAACTGCCACTCAAAGATGTGGTGCGTGACCATTGGGGCCTCGTGCTGCTGGGTGCTGGCACGCTGCCGCTCATTCACGTGACGTACCTGAAGAGCAATTTCGCGCTCGCGTGGGCCACGAAGGAGCTCGGCTACGCGCAGGATACCTTCCTCGGCATCATCGCGATTGCGTTGGTGGTGCAGTTCATCACGCAGCCAATCGGTGCATGGCTGGTTTCGCGCATGGACATGCGTCGTGCGATCTGCCTCATGGTGCTGCCGGAATTCCTGCTCATGCCGGTGATGTTCTTTGCCATCGAGACCAAGGTGTATTGGATTGCGTTGCTCGGCATGTGCCTGGCAACGATTCCGCATTCGATGTTCTACGGTGCCATCGGCGGCATTCTGGCGCGCGTGTTCCCGACGCGCATTCGCTACACGGGACTGTCGCTGGCGTACCAGCTGTGTTCGCTTGTGGTGGGGGGCGGCACGCCCGTGTTTGCGCAGTGGATGCTCAACAGCAGCGGCAATATCGTGGGTGTGGCGGTGTCCTCGGCGCTGTATGCGCTGGTGTCGCTGGCGTGCACGCTGGTACTGCTCAACCGCACGGGCTATCGCGCAGACGAGCTGTCCACCGCCGAACGCGCAGATGCAATGGACCTCGGGCAAGGCGATGCCGAGGTCGCTCGACCCCTCGACGGCCCCGTGCGCAAGCCGCTGCCTGCCGTTTGAGTAATGGCTGGCACCGTGTCCTACACGAAACGTGCGGTGGCAGACCAGCCGGGCGTTCCCTACGATGGCAAGGCAAGCCATACGAAACGGGGAAGCGTGCCATGTCCATTTTTGACGAGAACGAGCATCGCGAGGCCTTCTGGGAAACCGTGCGCCAGGCCATTGAAGCGCGCCACCAAGCCGATGAGGCCCGTCGCGCTGGGAGGTTGACTGGGCTGGCAATCGGCCTGTCTGTGGCCGCACTGGCGGTTGCGTTCATGGCTTGGCAGCGCCGGTCCCCGGACGATCGGGTCTAGCGCCATCTTGCTGCTCCTCGCCAATTCCTAGCGCTCCCTTCTGGATTGGCATTTATCGGACCCGGCAGGGGTATTGTCCGACGCCCTCATGTATGGGCTGGCAGCGCTGAAGAGACCGGCTTGGGGGGGGCAAACCGTACGCTTATCCGGCCGCGATAACCAAGCATCCAATGATCGTGCAGCCGGTGAGTCTGGCCGACCCGGCCTCCGGGGAAAGACGGTAGGCAGACTGCTTCAGATCAAGGCGCAAGGGAAGGGCGGCGTTACAATTCGCCGCTTCTTTCTAAGGTGTTTCATGCCACGCGGCCTCGTTCTCGCCACGCCTCAGCTCACGTCGGACGGCACGCCGTTCTCCGCAGAGTACGACGACGTCTATCACAGCTCCGAAGGCGGTTTGGCGCAGGCGCAGCACGTCTTCCTGGGCGGCAACCGCTTGCCGGCTGCATGGCAGGGCAAGCGCACCTTCACCATCGTCGAAACCGGCTTCGGCCAGGGCCTGAATTTCCTGGCCACGTGGGCTGCATGGCGCGACGATTCGCAGCGTTGCGCGCGGCTCGATTTCGTCTCGATCGAGAAGCATCCGTTCGATCGCGCAGGCTTGTCGACCGTGCATCCGAAAAGCGGTGCGCTGGCCCCGCTGGCCGAGACGCTCCGTCAATCATGGCCAGTGCCGGTGCCCGGTATGCATCGCCTTGCGTTCGACGGCGGCCGCGTCACCCTCACGCTCCTGTTCGGTGATGCGATGGAGACGCTGCCACAGCTGTCGTGCGCCGCCGACGCGTTCTATCTCGACGGCTTCTCCCCAGCCAAGAATCCTGACCTGTGGCAGCCGCGCGTATTCAAGCAGCTCGCGCGGGTCGCTCGTGCCGGCGCGACATTAGCCACGTACACCGCCGCAGGATTCGTGCGACGCGGCCTGCAGGAGGCTGGCTTCGAGGCGCACAAGGCGCCCGGTTTCGGCTCCAAGCGCGACATGACGGTCGCGCAGTTCCCAACCCATTGGCGCACCAGGCGCGGGCCGGCTGAAGCGCCCGCCTGGAGCCAGCATCACGCCATCGTGCTCGGCGCGGGGCTTGCAGGCTGCTCTGTTGCGGAGCGGCTCGCATCGCGCGGCTGGCGCATCACCCTCATCGACGCAAACGACGGCCCCGCGCTCGGCACGTCGGCGCATCGCGCAGCGGCCATGCATCCGCATGTGTCCATCGACGACAGCGTGCTTTCGCGCCTTTCGCGCACCGGCAACCTGCTCGCACGCCGCCATTGGGACGCACTCGATCGCGCCGGCTTCGCCACAGGTTTCCAACCTACCGGCGTGCTCCAACTCGCCGAACATACCGACGACGCTATCGAGCAGCAACGCATCGTGCAAGCGCTCGGCTATCCGACGGATTACATCGATTGGCTCGACGTGAACGAAGCCGCCCGACGTGTCGGCGCCAGCGTGCCGCAGGGCGGCTGGTGGTTTGCGCAAGCCGGCTGGGTTGCGCCGCCTGATGTTTGTCGCGCCAATCTGGCCGCTGCTGGCGCCGCAGTTGATGCGCGCTGGAATACGCACGTCGAATCGCTGCGCCAAGACGGCGATCAATGGCATGCGCTGGATTCGCAAGGCGATGTGATTGCGAGTGCGCCGGTCGTCGTTCTCGCCAACAGTCTGGGTGCCGCACGCCTGGCTCCGCTGACATCTGCGTCGCTCAAGCCGGTGCGCGGTCAACTCACTGATGTGCCCACCAGCAGCTTGGAGCCGGGTGCTGCCTGGCCGAAGGCCGTCGTTTGCGGCGATGGCTACCTGCTGCCCGCCGAAGCGGGGGCAAGGACGGTACGTACAGGCTCGTCGTTCCAGCCGGGCGAATCCGATCTGGCCGAGCGCGTCGTCGATCACGCGGCTAACCTCGATCGGCTTGGTCGATTGCAGCCAAAGCAATCGGGCGCGCTGGCGAAGCTGAATCCTGCAGAACTGCATGGATATGTTGGTGTGCGGTGCGTCTCCGCCAACCGGTTGCCGTTGATCGGTCCGCTGGTGGATGAGGCGGCGGCCAGGGCGCCCGGCTTTCGCTTGCGCGGGCCGCATGCGCAACTGCCTCGCCTCGGCGGGCTGTATGCCGCCCTTGCGTACGGCTCGCGCGGACTCACATGGTCTGTGCTGGGCGCTGAGTTGCTGGCGGCCCAGATCGACGGCGGTCCGCTGCCGCTGGAATCGGATCTGGCCGCAGCGCTTGATCCGGGCCGTTTTATCTTGCGAGCATTGCAGCATTGACGCTCGCAAGGGCAGAGCGCTGCACCCACCCAAAACGAAGCTGCGCAACCGCTGGATTGACGCGCCGTTTGAAGGGTTTATCGAGCATTCCGAGCCAAAAAATCAGGGCCGCCGAACGTTCCATGCCATAATATGCGTTTTGCGTTTGCCAGCCTGAACGCGCCCGTTGTGCCGTGCATTGTGCATTGAAGCGGCCCTCGCGCCGCATTCCTGCAAGCCCGGCAAGACCAAGAACTTTGAACCACGGCTGCTGCTGGCGCTGCGCCGTTCGACGCAACCATCTTCTGAATCTGGAATTACGACCATGTCGACTATCGAAAACCTCGGCAAGCTTGATCGCAAAGTGACCCTGGCTGTCCCGAAGGCCGAAGTGGAGCAAGAGAAGCAAAGCCGTCTGGCGCGTCTGTCCAAGACCGTCAAGATGTCCGGCTTCCGCCCGGGCAAGGTCCCGATGAAGATGGTCGAGAAGCAATACGGCCAACAGGTCGAATTCGAAGTCCGCTACGACAAGGCTGCCCGTCAGTTCTTCGACATCACCAACGAGCAGGGCGTGAAGGTTGCCGGCCAACCGCGCTTTGAGCTGAAGACCGAAGGCGTGGCCGATGACCAAGTCGCGTTCGACGCCACCTTCGAGGTGTATCCGGAAGTCAAGCTCGGCGATCTGGCCGGCGCAGAACTGACCCGCACCAAGACCGAAATCACCGATGCCGAGATCGACAAGACCCTCGACATCCTGCGCAAGCAACGCGTGCACTACCACCCGCGCGGCGAAGCCGGCGAGCACGGCGACGGCGGTGCAGCGGTTGCACAGGATGGCGACCGCGTAACGGTCGATTTTGTGGGTACGATCGACGGCGTGGAATTTGCCGGCGGCAAGGCTGAAGGTTTCAGCTTCGTGCTGGGCGAAGGCCGCATGCTGCCCGAGTTCGAACAAGCCACGCTGGGCCTGAAGCAAGGCGAGTCGAAGAAATTCCCGCTGGCATTCCCCGAGGACTACCACGGCAAGGACGTCGCCGGTAAGACGGCTGAGTTCACCGTCACGCTCAGGCAAGTCGAGTGGGCACACCTGCCGGAAGTCAACGAAGCCTTCGCGCAATCGCTGGGCATCGCCGACGGCAACCTCGACAAGATGCGCGCCGACATCCGCGAAAACCTCGAGCGTGAAGTCAAGCGCCGCACGCACGCGCTGCTCAAGGACCAAGTCATGGAAGCGCTGCTGAAGGTGGCAGAGCTGGACGTACCGAAGTCGCTGGTCGAGCAAGACCAGGAACGCCTGGTTGAAATGGCCCGCCGTGACCTCGAATCGCGTGGCATGCCGAACGCCAAGAACATGCCGATCCCGGCCGAGATGTTCACGCAGCAAGCCGAGCGTCGCGTGAAGCTGGGCCTGGTGCTGGCAGAAGTCGTGAAGGCCAATGGCCTGGAAGCCAAGCCGGAGCAGATCAAGGCCGAGATCGAAGAGTTCGCCAAGAGCTACGAAGATCCGAAGGAAGTCATCCGCTGGTACTACGGCGACCAACAGCGCCTGGCCGAGATGGAAGCCTACGTGCTCGAAAACAACGTGGTAAATTTTGTGTGCGACAAGGCCAAGGTTACTGACAAAGCCGTGTCATTCGAAGAGTTGACCGCCACGCCGGCGCAAGGCTGATTCGATCGATAGAGTTTCCGAAATAAGCACCGGAGAACCGCATGATCCGCAATGAACTGATCGACCAACTTGCCCGTACCCAGGCTTCCGCGCTCGAAACGCAGGGGCTTGGTCTGGTGCCGATGGTGGTCGAACAGTCTGGCCGCGGCGAGCGCGCCTACGACATCTACTCGCGCCTGCTCAAGGAGCGAGTGATCTTCATGGTGGGCGAGGTCAACGACCAGACTGCCAACCTCGTGGTGGCACAGTTGCTGTTCCTGGAAAGCGAGAATCCGGACAAGGACATCTCGCTGTACATCAACTCGCCGGGCGGTTCGGTATCGTCCGGTCTGGCGATGTACGACACGATGCAGTTCATCAAGCCGGATGTGTCCACGCTTTGCATGGGTATGGCGGCCAGCATGGGCGCATTCCTGCTGGCGGCCGGCGCGAAGGGCAAGCGCTTGGCCTTGCCGAACTCGCGCATCATGATTCACCAGCCGCTGGGCGGTGCACGTGGCCAGGCCTCGGACATTGAGATCCAGGCGCGCGAGATTCTGTACTTGCGTGAGCGCCTGAATGCTGTGCTTTCGGAAGCGACCGGTCAACCAGTCGACAAGATCGCGCGCGACACGGATCGTGACAACTTCATGAGCAGCGAACAGGCCAAGGAATATGGCCTGATTGACCAGGTCATCGCAAAGCGCTGAAGTGTCACAGTCATGCGTCGATGTGCGCGGTAGGCGGTATTGCCGGTGCGTTCCACGGCACACCGGTTAACCGCGTCAAACATGTCAAGCGGTGTCAAAAACGAGGCCTCGCGCCTCGTTTTTGCTTTGAACAACACCTGCGGATCGTCGCCAGATAATTTGGCGTATGATGCTGCCAAGAACTACTGGTAATCGTTATGGCGGACAAGAAAGGCTCGACTGGCGAAAAGCTGCTGTATTGCTCGTTCTGCGGCAAGAGCCAGCATGAGGTCAAGAAACTGATTGCCGGCCCCTCGGTCTTCATCTGCGATGAATGTATCGACCTGTGCAACGAGATCATCCGGGACGAAGCCGCCATCTCCGAAAAGGAAGGTGGTCTGGCGGTCAAGTCCGATCTGCCCACGCCGCATGAAATTCGCCAAAGCCTGGACCAATATGTGATCGGTCAGGAGCAGGCCAAGAAGATCTTGGCGGTGGCGGTTTACAACCATTACAAGCGTTTGAAGCACCTCGGCAAGAAGGACGATGTCGAGCTGTCCAAGAGCAACATCCTGCTCATCGGGCCGACCGGCTCGGGCAAGACCCTGCTTGCTCAAACGCTGGCGCGTCTCTTGAACGTGCCGTTCGTCATCGCCGACGCCACCACACTGACCGAAGCTGGTTATGTGGGCGAGGATGTCGAAAACATCATCCAGAAGCTGCTGCAGAACTGCAATTACGAGGTAGACAAGGCCCAGCGTGGGATCGTCTACATCGACGAAATCGACAAGATTTCGCGCAAGTCTGACAACCCTTCCATCACCCGGGACGTTTCTGGGGAAGGCGTCCAGCAAGCGCTGCTCAAGCTGGTGGAAGGGACGATGGCGTCGGTGCCCCCGCAAGGTGGTCGCAAGCATCCGAACCAGGACTTCCTGCAGGTGGATACGACCAACATCCTGTTCATTTGCGGTGGGGCGTTCGATGGTCTGGAGAAGATCATCATGCAGCGCTCCGACAAGACCGGTATCGGTTTTGGGGCGGAGGTGCAGAGCAAGGAAGAGCGCGACGTCAGCGAAGTGCTGCCGCAAGTGGAGCCAGAAGATCTCATCAAGTTCGGTCTGATTCCCGAGTTGATTGGCCGTCTGCCCGTGGTGGCGACGCTGGCCAAGCTCGACGAGGCTGCCTTGATGGAAATCCTGGTCGAGCCCAAGAATGCAATCGTCAAGCAGTACCAGAAGCTGCTGGCAATGGAAGGGGTGGAACTGGAAATTCGTCCGAGTGCGCTGACGGCAATTGCTCGCAAGGCAATCAAGCGCAAGACGGGGGCGCGCGGTCTGCGTTCCATTGTCGAGCACGCTCTGATGGATGTGATGTATGACCTCCCCAACCATAAGGGTGTGCAAAAAGTGGTGATCGATGAAAGTACGATCTCCGACGAAGGCAAGCCCTTGCTGATTTACGAAGAGCAACCCAAGGTTGCAGGTTCCAACTGACGCGAATGCCCGGCCGGGATGCGCCGTATGCATCCCATGCAGGAAGCCGTTCGCTCGCGAGCGGCTTTTTTTGCTTCGGGAAACCGGGTCGGCATGCGACTTGCAGCAGCGGTCTTGTAAAACCGTCGCTGTGCCCAATTTAGCCCTTACATGACTTTCTGGGGAAAATAATGTCCGGAACCCAACTTTTACCCGCTGAGCAGATTCGCCTGCCGCTGTTGCCGCTGCGTGACGTGGTGGTGTTTCCGCACATGGTGATTCCGCTGTTCGTGGGGCGCCCCAAATCCATCAAGGCGCTGGAAGCCGCGATGGAGGCGGGCAAGAGCATCATGCTCGTGGCGCAAAAGACCGCCGCCAAGGACGAGCCGACCGACAAGGACCTCTACGAGGTCGGCTGTATCGCCAACATTTTGCAGATGCTGAAGCTGCCGGACGGCACCGTGAAGGTGCTGGTCGAGGGCACGCAGCGCGCCAACATCCTTTCCGTTACCGACGACGAATCGCACTTCTTCTGCGAAGCCGTGCCCGTCGGCCCGGAACCCACTGAATCGGCTGAGACCGAGGCGCTGCGTCGCGCCATCGTGTCGCAGTTCGATCAGTACGTGAAGCTGAACAAGAAGATCCCGCCGGAGATCCTGACGTCGCTGTCGGGCATCGATGAGCCGGGTCGTCTGGCTGACACCATCGCCGCGCATCTGCCGATCAAGCTCGAGCAGAAGCAGAAGATTCTCGAGATGTTCAACGTGACCGAACGTCTGGAGAGCCTGCTTTCGCAGCTTGAAGGTGAGATCGATATCCTGCAGGTGGAAAAGCGCATCCGCGGCCGCGTCAAGCGCCAGATGGAAAAGAGCCAACGCGAGTACTACCTGAACGAGCAGGTCAAGGCCATCCAGAAGGAACTGGGCGAAGGCGAAGAGGGCGCCGATCTCGAAGAGCTGGACAAGAAGATCAAGGCCGCCCGCATGCCGAAGGAGGCCAAGAAGAAGGCCGAGTCCGAGTTCAAGAAGCTCAAGCTGATGTCGCCGATGTCGGCCGAGGCAACGGTCGTGCGCAACTACATCGACACGTTGGTCGGTCTGCCGTGGCGCAAGAAGAGCAAGGTCAACAACGACCTGTCGAACGCCGAGCAAGTGCTGGATCAAGACCACTACGGTCTGGAGAAGGTCAAGGAGCGCATCCTTGAATACCTCGCAGTGCAACAGCGTGTGGATAAGCTGAAGGCGCCGATCCTGTGCCTCGTGGGGCCGCCGGGTGTTGGCAAGACCTCGCTTGGGCAGTCGGTGGCGCGTGCAACGAACCGCAAGTTCGTGCGCATGGCGCTGGGTGGCGTGCGTGACGAGGCCGAGATTCGCGGTCACCGCCGTACGTATATCGGGTCGATGCCGGGCAAGATTCTGCAGAGCCTGACGAAGGTCGGTGTGCGCAACCCGCTGTTCCTGCTCGACGAAATCGACAAGATGGGCGCGGACTTCCGCGGCGATCCGTCGTCCGCCCTGCTCGAAGTGCTGGACCCGGAACAGAACCATACGTTCCAGGACCACTACATCGAGGTGGACTTCGATCTGTCGGACGTGATGTTCGTGGCGACGTCGAACTCGCTGAACATTCCGGCGCCGTTGCTGGACCGGATGGAAGTGATTCGCCTGTCGGGCTACACGGAAGACGAAAAGGTCAACATCGCCCGCCGCTACCTGCTGCCCAAGCAGATCAAGAACAATGGTCTGAAGGAAGGCGAGATCGAGGTGACCGAAGCCGCGTTGCGCGACATCATCCGCTACTACACGCGGGAAGCTGGTGTGCGTTCGCTGGAGCGCGAGGTCTCGAAGATCTGCCGCAAGGTCGTCAAGCAGCTGCTGCTGAAGAAGGAAGGCGGTACGTCGGTGAAGGTCGATTCGGACAATCTCGACAAATTCCTTGGCGTGCGTCGTTTCGACTTTGGCCTGGCCGGTAAGGAAGACCAAGTCGGCCAGGTGACCGGTTTGGCATGGACCGAAGTGGGCGGCGATCTGCTGACCATCGAAGCCGCGCTGATGCCGGGCAAGGGCAACATCACCCGCACGGGTTCGTTGGGCGACGTGATGAAGGAGTCGGTTGAGGCTGCGCGCTCGGTGGTACGTTCGCGTTCGGCTCGGCTGGGTATCAAGGATGAGATGTTCGAGAAGCGCGACATCCACATCCACGTGCCCGAAGGTGCGACGCCCAAGGACGGCCCGTCGGCGGGTATCGCGATGACGACGGCGCTGGTATCGGTGCTGACCGGTATTCCGGTGCGCGCCGACGTGGCGATGACCGGCGAAATCACCCTGCGCGGCGAGGTGCTGCCGATCGGCGGCTTGAAAGAAAAGCTGCTGGCTGCACACCGCGGCGGCATCAAGCTGGCGCTGATTCCGGAAGAGAACGTCAAGGACTTGGCGGACATTCCGGACAACGTGAAGAACAGCATCGAGATTCAGCCGGTGCGCTGGATCGACAAGGTGTTGGAACTCGCGCTGGTGCGCAAGCCGGAGCCGCTGCCGGAAGAAGAAGCCAAGCCGGCACCCGCCAAGGGCGACGACGGCAAGTCGCAGGAAATGGTGCATCACTGACACCGTAGCCTGCCAAGGTTGAGGAAGGGCCCGACATGTCGGGCCCTTTTTCTTTGCGCAGGCTGCAACGTGTGGCGCCCCGTTCTTCGCCTTGACACGTCGATTGACGGCCACTTTAATAAATCCACACTAAGCGGGTGTTCGGGGAGGTGGCACGATGAACAAGACTGATCTCATCGACCATGTGGCGGCGCAAACTGACATGTCAAAAGCCGCGGCGGGGCGCGCCATCGACGCGCTGATCGACGGCATCAAAGATGCGTTGTGCGAGGGCGGGTCGGTCACGCTGGTCGGCTTCGGTACGTTTCTCGTCGGCAAGCGATCTTCACGTAATGGACGCAATCCGCGTACGGGTGCAGCCATCACGATCGAAGGCGGCAAGGTTGCGAAATTCAAACCTGGCAAAGCGCTGAAAGATGCGCTAAACTAGCCGGCTTTGGTGCTCGTGAGTGACAACGCGGGCGCCGGACAGTCCGGCTCACGCCGGCAGTACGAACGGGTGCTTAGCTCAGTTGGTAGAGCAGCGCCCTTACAAGGCGCGGGTCGGGAGTTCGAGCCTCTCAGCACCCACCATCGTTCGTATTGCCGCTCCAGCGTCGGGTGGTCCGACCCAATCTGGAGCGGTAGTTCAGTCGGTTAGAATACCGGCCTGTCACGCCGGGGGTCGCGGGTTCGAGTCCCGTCCGCTCCGCCAAATCCTGTACAAAGGCCCGATTCGTTCGGGCCTTTGTCTTTTCAGCGGCGAATGCTTGCAGGTCATGCCTGCACGCTGTGCCGCGATTGTCCGGAATGTCAGCGGCACCTGATAGAATCGCCGGATTTTCCATCTTCCATTCACCTCCGGTCCAGCATGCTTGATTTCGTACGTACGCATCGGCGCTTGATGTTTCTGGTGCTGCTGATTCTGGTGTTCCCTTCGTTCGTGTTCTTCGGCGTGCAGAGCTATTCGAGCTTCATGGACAGCTCGCATGACGCGGCCAAGGTCGACGGCAAGGTCATCTCCACCAACGAAGTCGACGCGCGCGTGCGCGAGCAGACGGAGCGTCTGCGCCAGATGCTTGGTGCGCAATATGATCCGCGCCAGTTCGAAGGTCCGCAGATGCGCCGCGATGTGCTCGACGGCATCATCCAGCAACGCGTGCTGGCCAATGAGGTTGTGCGTGCAAACCTGACCATCTCGAACGAGAAGATTCGCGACACGATCCTGCAGATTCCGGCCGTGGCAGCGCTGCGCAAGCCGGATGGCTCGTTTGATCAGGAGGCCTACGTCCGCCTGCTCGCCGCGCAGAACATGACGCCCGAGCAGTTGGAAGGCAATCTGCGCTTCGAGCTGTCGCAGCAACAGATTCCGCAATCGATCGTATCGTCGGCGTTCGTGCCGAAGTCGCTGGTGGAGCGCCTCATCCAAGTACGTGATCAGCAACGCGAAGTGCAGGCGCTGTTGTTCAAGCCGGCTGACTACGCTGCAAAGGTCAACGCGGACGACAAGGCGATTCAGGCTTATTACGACGCGCACCAGCAGGAGTTCTCCGTGCCGGAGCAGGTCAAGGCCGAGTATGTCGTGTTCTCAGGCGAAGACATGATGAAGCAGATCCCGGTCACGCCTGAGCAGATCAAGGAGTACTACGATCAGAACGCTGCGCGCTTCAAGACGCAGGAAGAACGCCGCGCCGCGCACATCCTGATCAAGCTGCCCGAGAACGCCAAGCCCGCCGACAAGGAAGCCGCCAAGAAGAAGGCTGAAGAAGTGCTTGCCGAGGTGCGCAAGAACCCGGCGAGCTTCGCTGAGCTGGCCAAGAAGTACTCGGGCGATCCGGGTTCGGCTGCACAGGGGGGGGAACTGGGCTTCCTGGGCAAGGGCGCGACCGTGCCGCCGTTCGAGAACGCACTGTTCGCCCTCAAGCAGCCGGGCGACATCAGTGACGTGGTCCAAAGCGATTTCGGTTTCCACATCATCAAGCTGGAAGAAGTGAAGGGCGGCGGCGTGCAGCCGCTGGAAGCCGTCAAGCCGGAGCTTGAGCGCGAACTGCGAACGCAACTCGCCAACAAAAAGTATTCGGAGCTGGCCGATGCGTTCTCCAACACCGTGGAAGATCAGTCAGACAGCCTGAAGCCGGTGGCTGACAAGCTCAAGCTGCAGATCCAGACGGCTGACAACGTGACCCGTACGCCGAGCCCGGCGCAGTCAGGCAGCCCCATCGGCAACGACAAGGTGCTCAAGGCGCTGTTTGCAGACGACGTGATCAAGAATCACCGCAATACGGCCGCCATCCAGGTGGGCCCGACCACGCTCGTTGCCGCGCGTGTCGCCGAGTATCGTCCGGCCACGGTCAAGAAGCTGGCTGACGTGCGTGAGCAGGTCAAAGCCAAGGTGATCGCCGAGCAAGCGGCTGCGCTGGCCAAGAAAGCTGGCGAAGAAAAGCTGGCCGCAGTGAAGCAGAGCAACAACGCCGATGGCTTCAGCGCCGCCCAGACGGTCTCGCGCCAGCAGGCGCAAGGCACGTCGCCTGCTGCACTGACGGCCATCCTGCGTGCTGATGCGGCCAAACTGCCGGTCACTATCGGCGTGGACCTTGGTGCCCAGGGCTACGCACTGTATCGCATCAACAAGGTGCTGCCGCCGGCCAACGTGGACGAGGCGCGCCGTGCTGCCGATGCCCAGCAACTGGCTCAGGCCGCCGGTCAGACCGAGTTCAATGCCTACTACGAAGCACTGAAGGCGCGCTCGAAGGTGAAGATCAACAGCAACGTGATTGACGCCAGCAAACCTGCCAATACGGCAGAGGACTGATACGGCGCGCAGAAGGTAGCCTGACGAAAAAGCCCCCTCAACATCGAGGGGGCTTTTTCTTTGCGTACTTTCTTTGGGAGCGACTAGTCCAGCGGCTTGCCGATGCGGCCGAGGCGCGGCATGTACCAGTGGTCCGGATCGAATGAGAGTGCCACGTGGGAAGCGCGGGCGATCAGGTTCTTGCGCGGTACGAGGCCGAAATAACGCGAGTCTCGGCTGTTGTCGCGGTTGTCGCCCAGCATGAGGTAGTGGTCTTGCGGGACGGTGATGGGACCGAAACTGCGCAGGGCACGCACCTCCGGCAACACCATCACGGTGTGCTCTCGGCCGGGTAGCGCTTCGGACCAGAGTTCGTGCGGCAGCGTTGCTGTTGCCTGCAGCAACGTACCGGGTGCGACGTCTGGCAGCGGAGCATAGGCCGTGCGCTGGTGATTGATGTAGAGCGCTTCGCCGCGCATTTCAACGACATCGCCAGGTAGACCGATCAGCCGCTTGACGAGCTTCGTACCATCTTCGGGCGAGGAAAAGACAACGACATCACCACGTTGAGGCTCGCTGCCGCGTTTGAGCCAGACGGTGGTGGCCGGTACGCGCACCCCATAAGCCAACCGGTTCATCAGGATGTAGTCGCCCTCGATGAGGGTGGGGTTCATTGAACCGCTGGGCACGACGGCCCAGTCTGCAATGCAGGCACGGAAGGCAAAGAGCAACGACATGCCAACCAGGAACCGCTTGTTGTCGCGCGCTGCTCGCAGCCCGTTTGCCAGAAGCTTCATGGTGCCCGCCCGTGTGAGATGAGGCCGCGCGCTCCGCTTAAGAATCCGATGTACCTGATGGCGCAAGACGGCGCGGCAAAACCGTCATCTTCGGACCCGGACCTTGAGAAGAGGTTCCAGTTTGGGCCACACGTTATCGAGCATCGTCGGCTGCGCTGCGGCAATGGGGTGGATGCGGTCTTCCTGGAACCAGTCGGGCCGTTGCGCAACGCCTTCGAGCAGGAACGGCACCAGCGGTAGCTTGTACTGCTGCGCCAGCTTGCCGAACATGGCGAAGAAGCGCTCGCTGTAATCCGGGCCGTAGTTGGGCGGAATGCGCATGCCCACCAGCAGCACCTTCGCGCCTGCTGCTTGCGAGGCTTCGATCATTGCCTTCATATTGCCCTCGCTGGAGGCGAGCGAGAGACCGCGCAGTGCATCGTTGCCGCCTAGTTCGAGAATCACGACAGAGGGCTTTTCGCGTGCCAGCACGGCAGGCAGGCGCGAGCGGCCGCCTGCCGTGGTGTCGCCGCTGATGCTTGCATTGGCGACGCTATAATCGGGCTTCCGTTCTTTGAGGCGCTTGTCGAGCAACGCAACCCAGCCTGTGCCTTGCGCAAGGCCGTATCCCGCCGACAGGCTGTCGCCCAGCACCACCACGCGATGCGATGCCGGCGCGCCTTGTGCTGCAGCCGTCTGCGCGAGTGGCAGCATGCCGAACACTGCGCAGCCAAGCGCTGCTACAAGTGACTTCACGCTGCGTCTTCTACTACCTACCAGTCCAATCATGTCGTCTTCCGCTACCTGGGTGATTGAAGTCGATTCGCTGCACAAGACTGTGCGCGATGCCACCGGTGAGTTGCCTATTCTGAGCGATGTTGCCTTCCGTGTGGAAAGGGGTGAGACATTGGCGATTGTTGGCGCTTCCGGTTCGGGCAAATCGACGCTGCTTGGGTTGCTCGCAGGCCTGGACTTGCCGACGTCGGGTTCGGTCAAGCTGCTGGGCAACGACCTGTTCAAGTTGGATGAGGATGGCCGTGCAGGCGTGCGCGGCAGCCACGTGGGCTTTGTCTTCCAATCCTTTCAGCTGCTGCCCCATCTGACGGCACTCGAGAACGTGATGCTGCCGTTGGAGTTGCGTGGCGATGTCAGCACCGCCGAAATGCGCCGTCGCGCCACCGTTCTGCTGGAGCGCGTTGGCCTCGGGGCACGGCTGTCGCACTATCCGAAGACACTGTCGGGGGGCGAGCAGCAGCGCGTGGCCCTGGCACGCGCGTTCGTGACCGAGCCCGACATTCTCTTTGCCGATGAACCGACGGGTAGCCTCGACACCGCCACGGGCGAGGCCGTGATCGCGCTGATGTTCGAACTCAACCGCAGTGCCGGCTCCACGCTGGTGCTGGTGACGCACGACCGCTCCGTCGCGGCACGTTGCAGCCGCATTCTCACCATCGAAGCCGGGCATCTTGTCGGCGACGAGACCGTCACCGAACTCTGAACGTTTGCGGTCAGAGTGCGGATTTGGCGCGGCGGATCAACGCCGCCGTCGACGCGTCATGCGCCACGGAGGCGGGTGCACCTTCCAGCTCCGCCTGGATCGGCTTGGCGAGCTTCTTGCCAAGCTCCACGCCCCACTGATCGAACGAGTTGATGTTCCACACCGCGCCTTGCACGAAGGTGCGGTGCTCGGCGCAGGCGATCAATGCGCCGAGTGACGCAGCATCGAGCCGTTCCATGAGGATGGTCGTGCTCGGCCGATTGCCTTCGAACACCATGTGCGGCACGAGTGCTTCGTCGGTGATGCCGCCCGCGCGGACCTCATCGGCGGTGCGGCCGAGCAGGAGCGCCTCGCCCTGCGCGAAGCAATTGGCGAGCAGTTTGGCGTGGTGGCCGGGCAGGTTGCGCACGGGCTCCAACGTGGTGATGAAATCCACCGGCACGATCTGTGAGCCTTGGTGGATCAGCTGGAAATACGCATGCTGTCCATTGGTACCAGCCGTGCCCCAGACGATGGGGCCGGTGTCGGTATCGATGGCTGCGCCGGTACGCTGGACGGATTTGCCGTTGCTCTCCATCTCCAGCTGTTGCATGAAGTCTGTTAGCAGCTCAAGCGGCGCGCAGTAGGGCACGGTGCACGCGCTCGGCGCGTCGAAGAAGCCGCGATACCAGACCGACAGCATCCCGAGAATGAGCGGCAGGTTCTCGCGCGGCGCGGCGGTGGCAAAGTGCCGGTCCATCGCACGCGCGCCGTCGAGCATCGCTTCAAACTGCTGCGGTCCGATCGCCAGCACGATCGACAGGCCCACCGCCGACCAGAGCGAGAACCGCCCGCCAACCCAATCCCAGAACGTGAACATGTTGTCCGGGTCGATGCCGAACTGCACGACGGCCTCGCGGTTGGTGGACACGGCGACAAAGTGCTGCTTGAGTTGGCTTTCCGCCACGCCATGCTCGATAAACCACCGGCGCATGCTATGCGCGTTGGCCATCGTTTCGAGTGTGGTGAACGTCTTCGAACAGACGATGGCGAGCGTGGTATCCGGATTCAGATGGTCGAGCGTTTCGGCCAAGTCCGTGCCGTCGACATTGGAGACGAAATGCACACGCACCTGCGGGACGGCAAGGTGGTCGAGCGCGCGGCACACCATTCGGGGGCCGAGGTCCGATCCGCCGATGCCGATATTGACGATGTCCGTGATGCGCTGGCCGGAATGGCCCGTCCACGCGCCGCTATGCACGCGGTTGGCGAAGTCGTGCATCTGGGCCCGCACGCGCAGCACTTCGGGCATGACGGGCTCGCCGTCTGCGCGATAGCCGTCTTCCTCTTGCCCGCGCAGGGCCATGTGGAGGACGGAGCGGTGCTCGGTGTTGTTGATCCGGTCGCCGTGCAGCATGGCATCGCGCAGCGTGAGCACGCCAGCCTCGTTGGCCAGTTGCAGCAGCAGGGCGAGCGTCTCAGGGGTGATGCGATTTTTCGAGTAGTCGACCGTCAGACCTGCCGCTTCAAGCGTGAAGGCGCGTACCCGTTCCTCGGCGTCCGGCGCGGCAAACCAGTTGCGCATATGCGTCGCGCGAATCGATTCAGCATGTTGCGTCAGGGACTGCCAGGCGGGTAGGGCTGTGGGCATACGGGCGGGATATGACGTGAAGTTGTGGCGGGGAAACGAATGCGCAGTATAACGGCGCTGTATGACGGCTTTCTATCGGCGAACGTCCGACGCCAGCAGGGCGTTGAGCGCACGTCGTGCCGGTGCGCATAGCTCGCTGGCGTGCAGGCCGATGGGGCCGACGCCCGCTTGGACAAGATCGTCGGCGGCCCGGCCATGCAGCCACACAGCCGCGAGTGCGGCTTCGCGCGCACCCATGCCTTGCGCAAGCAATGCACCGATCATGCCGGTCAGCACATCGCCCGTACCACCCGTTGCGAGCCCGCCGTTGCCGGTTGGGTTGATGGCCGGCGAGATGCCTGGCGCAGCGATGACCGTGCCCGAGCCCTTGAGCACGACTACCGCACCTGTCCGATTGACGAGCGCCTTGGCGGCGGCCAGCCGATCGTGCTGCACGGCGTGCGCATCGGTATGCAACAGGCGCGCAGCTTCCAGCGGATGCGGCGTCAGCACCAGCGGGACACCGCTTCCGGCCAATTGCGTGAGGCGCGTGAGCATGGCCGGCGTTTTCGCAAAGAGGTTGAGTGCATCGGCATCGAACACGGCTGGCGTGCGCGCCGAGAGCATGCGGTCCAGCAGATGGTCGAGCGCGGCTTCTGACTCCTTGCCGGTGCCCATGCCGGGGCCCACAGCCAGCGCCTGCATGCCACCCAGATCGAGTGCGCCCCAGGTACGCAGCATCAATTCAGGTTGCGCTGGGTCGACCCGTGGCGCATCGGCAGCAAGCGAGACCACGTTCACCTTGCCTGCGCCAAGATATAGCGCGCCGCGCGCCGACAGCAAGGGCGCTCCGACCATGCCGGCCGCACCGCCCACGATTGCCGCAGTGCCGTACGTGCCTTTGTGCCCGGCATGCCGCCGGCGCGGCACGTGCGCGAGCCAGCGTGACGGCGTGTTGACGAACGCCTCCGCTTCAATCACGCCGTCATAAGCGGCCTGCGCGGCTTGCAGGTCGGCCAGCGCGATGTCCCCGGTCGCGTCGCGGCCATCCCCCGTCAGCAAGCCTGGCTTGACCGCCAGAAAGGTGATGGTGGCGCGCGCCTGGATAACGGGCGAATCCGGGGCAGGCGGCTGGCCCGTATCACCGTTCAACCCCGAGGGGATGTCCAGTGCGTATACCGGCAAGCCGCTGGCGTTGATGGTGTCGACCAGCGCCGCATGCAATCCCGTCAGCGGCCGGGCGAGTCCAATACCAAAGAGGCCGTCGACGATGGCTGAGGTGGCAGCCGGCACCGAAGCCGTCGCGTGCAGGCGTTCGATGGGGACATTGGCCGCACAAGCCTCCGTCCAGGCGCGGCGCGCATCGTCGGGCAGCTTGGTCGGGTCTGCGGCAAGCCACACCGTGACGGCGCGCCCAGCCAGATGCAGCACCGTCGCCGCAACGAGCGCATCGCCGCCGTTGTTGCCTGGGCCGGCAACGAGCAGCACGTGCCCATGTGGCGCGCGCGTCTGTAGCCAATCGGCGGCGGCCTCGCCAGCGCGCGCCATCAGAGTGAAAGGTTCGAGGGATCGGTAAGCCGCCGCTTCCAGTGCGCGGATGCCGGCGGTGCCGAAGAGCAGGTCGGCGCCGGTGTGTGCGGCCACGGCACCGTCGATCAGGATTTCGCGCCAGGTGGGGTGTGAGGACATGGCAACTACGCTTTTATCCATGCAGACATGACGATCTATTCTCTTACAATAGCCCGCGTTTCCGGTCCTTTCCCTGCCCGTTGCAATGTCCAAATCGCCGACCACCCCGAAAGCTGATCTGCCGCAGTCCGCAGCCAATGAGGATGCAGGGAAGAGCGGGCCGATCGTGTCTTCGTCACACCTGGTGTCGGCACGCAGCCCCGAGCTGTCGGAGTTCGAATTTGCGCTCAACACGGCCTACAACGCCTACAACCGTTGGTGCGTGCGCTGCATGGCCGCCGCCGGCGTGCGCGACCTGACCTTCCTTGATGTGCTGGTGGTGCACCACGTCAACCACCGCGGCCGCGCCAAGCGCCTGGCGGACATCTGCTTCGTGCTGAACGTGGAAGACACCCACCTTGTGACGTATTCCCTCAAGAAACTGCAGGGGATGGACCTGGTGGAGGGCACCCGCAACGGCAAGGAAGTCACCTACACTACCACCGAAGCCGGCGAAAAGGCCTGCGCCCGCTACCGAGAGATCCGCGAGCAGTGCCTGACCAGCAATATTTCGCCCAGCGGCGAGGAAAATGCTGAGATTGGCGAGCTGGCGCGCCTGCTGCGGGTACTGACCGGCCTGTACGAGCAGGCAGCACGGTCCGCCACGTCGCTGTAAAACGAGCGTTTGCAGCCGGTTGCAGCCGAGGCGGCGCCATTTTCGCCCGATTTGAGGGTCGGTAACGAGGGCAGGGCAAGGTACAATAGCGGTTTCCCCGCGCACGCCGGGAACTCCTCCTTCCAGCTACTGCCTGCCTTGCCCACCATGGCGCATTTCTCGTGCTTTCCCGGCGCTCTCGCGCTGTCCGCCTTCCGTCAGCAACGCCTGCTTTCCACCCTCAAGCGCATCGATCCCGATATCGATGCCGTCAGTGCCCAATACCTGCATTTCGTGGCTGCCGACACGCCGCTGTCGGCCGATGAATCCGCCCGTGTGCAAGCGCTGCTGACCTACGGTTCGCCCGCTCCGGCCCATGTCGAGGGCGACCGCTTTGTGGTCATTCCGCGCTTCGGCACGATCTCGCCGTGGGCCAGCAAGGCGACGGAAATCGCCCGCCACTGCGCGCTGCCGCAAATCCATCGCATCGAGCGCGGCGTGGAATTCACCGTCACATGCAAGAAGGGTCTCATTCGCAGCCTGACGGGCGCGGCCAAGCACCTGGACGACGCTACCCGCGCCGCCGTGGCCGAGCATCTGCACGACCGCATGACCGAAACCGTCATCGACTCGCGCGAAGCCGGCTACGGCCTGTTCGACGTGTTGCCCGCCAAGGCACTGCGCTTTGTCGATATCGCCGGTGGCCGCCAAGCCTTGGAAGCCGCCAACGTCGAGATGGGCCTGGCCCTGTCCGATGATGAAATCGACTACCTGGTCGACGCCTACCGCAAGCTCGAACGCAACCCGACCGACGTCGAGCTGATGATGTTCGCGCAAGCCAACAGCGAGCATTGCCGCCACAAGATCTTCAACGCCGACTGGACCATCGACGGCGAGACGCAGGACAAGTCGCTGTTCGCGATGATCCGCAACACGCACCAGCTCGCGCCGCAGGGCACGATCGTCGCGTATTCGGACAACGCTGCCGTGATGGAAGGCGGCATGGCCGAGCGCTGGTTCGCGCACGCAGGCACGGAAGGCGAGACGGGCGTGCCGCAATATGGCCGCCGCGAAGCCCTCACGCATACGCTGATGAAGGTGGAGACGCACAATCACCCGACGGCCATCTCGCCGTTCCCGGGCGCGTCCACCGGCGCGGGCGGTGAAATCCGCGACGAAGGCGCAACGGGCCGCGGCGCCAAGCCCAAGGCTGGCCTGACCGGCTTTACCGTGTCGAATCTGCTGCTGCCGGAAGCCGTGCAGTCGTGGGAAAACGCCCGCGATACTGCCCAGCCCGTGGCGCACCGCAACCCGGATGAAGCCGCACCGGGCCCCGTCGGCAAACCGGACCGCATCGCCTCGCCGCTGCAGATCATGATCGAAGGCCCGATCGGCGGCGCTGCGTTCAACAACGAATTTGGCCGACCCAATCTGGGCGGCTACTTCCGCGTCTACGAGCAGAACGTCGGCGGCACCGTGCGCGGCTATCACAAGCCGATCATGATTGCGGGCGGCATCGGCAACATCGATGCTGGCCACACGCACAAGCACGGCCTGCCGGCCGGCACGCTGCTGATTCAACTGGGCGGCCCCGGCATGCGCATCGGCATGGGCGGCGGCGCGGCCAGCTCGATGGCCACCGGCACCAATACCGCTGACCTGGATTTCGATTCCGTCCAGCGCGGCAACCCTGAAATGCAGCGCCGTGCGCAGGAAGTCATCAACGCGTGCTGGGCACTGGGCGAAGACAACCCGATCCTGTCGATCCACGACGTGGGCGCGGGCGGCATCTCCAACGCCTTCCCGGAAATCGTCGACGGCGCCGAGAAGGGCGCACGCTTCGACCTGCGCCAGGTGCATCTGGAAGAGTCGGGCCTGAGCCCGGCTGAAATCTGGTGCAACGAATCGCAAGAGCGCTACACGCTGGCGATTGCCCCCGGCGATTTCCCGCGCTTCCAGGCCATGTGCGAGCGCGAGCGCGCGCCGTTCTCGGTGGTCGGTTTCGCCACGGATGAGCAGCAGCTGCAAGTAGTTGACAGCGACACCGCACCTGACGTCGCCGAGCACTTCCCGGTCAACATGCCGATGGACGTGCTGCTCGGCAAGCCGCCGCGCATGCACCGTGACGTGCGCCGCGCCGCGCAGGAGCTGCCGGAAGTCGATGTCACCGGCTTGGACCTGGAAGTTGTCGCACGCGACGTGCTGCGTCATCCGACCGTTGCCAGCAAGTCATTCCTCATCACCATCGGCGACCGCACCGTTGGCGGCCTGAATACGCGCGACCAGATGGTCGGCCCGTGGCAGGTGCCGGTGGCCGACGTGGCCGTCACCACGCTGGACTACAAGGGCTATGCCGGCGAGGCGATGACGATGGGCGAGCGCACGCCGCTGGCCGTCATCAACGCGCCTGCATCGGGCCGCATGGCCATCGGCGAGTCCATCACCAACATCGCCGCCGCGCCGATCGATTCGCTCACGCAACTCAAGCTGTCGGCCAACTGGATGGCCGCCTGCGGCGTGAACGGCGAAGACGCCCGCCTGTACGACACCGTCAAGGCGGTCGGCATGGAGCTGTGCCCGGCACTGGGCATCAGCATTCCGGTGGGCAAGGATTCGCTGTCGATGCGCACCAAGTGGGAAGACGAAGGCGCAGCGAAGGAAGTGGTTGCGCCGGTGTCGCTGATCGTCTCGGCGTTTGCCCCGGTGACGGACGTGCGCAAGACGCTCACGCCGCAACTCAAGCAAGTCGAATCGGCCAACGCGCCGGCCGACACCACGCTGATCCTGATCGACCTCGGCCGCGGCAAGAACCGTATGGGCGGCAGCATCCTGGCGCAAGTCACCGAGCAGATCGGCAACAGCGTGCCCGACGTGGACGACGCCGAAGACCTCAAGCGCTTCTTCGCCGCCATCCAGCAATTGAACGCAAGCGGCTCGCTGCTGGCGTATCACGACCGCTCCGACGGCGGCCTGTGGGCGACCGTCTGCGAAATGGCCTTCGCCGGACACTGCGGCGTGTCGATCAACGTCGACATGCTCACGCTGGACGATGCAGCCGATCATGGCGACGCCAAGAACTGGGCGCAGCAAGTCTCCGGCCGCCGTGCCGACCTGACGCTGCGCGCGCTGTTTGCCGAAGAACTCGGCGCCGTCATCCAGGTGCCGCTGGCCCAGCGCGACGCTGTGTTCGCGGTGCTGCGCGAGCACGGCCTGGCTGGCTGCAGCCACGTGATCGGCGCGCCCAACGCCAACGACCACATCGAAATCTGGCGCGATGCCAAGAAGGTGTTCAGCGCGTCGCGCATCGAACTGCAACGCACCTGGACGGACGTCTCCTGGCGCATCGCCAGCCTGCGCGACAACCCCGAGTGCACGCAGAGCGAATACGACCGCATCCTCGACGCCGAAGACCCGGGCATCTCGCCCAAGCTCACGTTTGATATTGCGGAAGACGTGGCCGCGCCGTTCATCGCCACGGGCGCCCGCCCGCGCATGGCGATCCTGCGTGAGCAGGGCGTGAACTCGCAGATCGAAATGGCCTACGCGATGGACAAGGCCGGCTTCGACACCTACGACGTCCACATGAGCGACCTGCTGGCCGGCCGCACGAACCTCGCCAGCTTCAAGGGCTTCGTCGCCTGCGGCGGTTTCAGCTACGGCGATGTGCTTGGCGCGGGCGAAGGCTGGGCGAAGACGATCCTCTTCAACAGCATGCTCGCCGAGCAGTTCGCGGCCTTCTTCAACCGCACCGATTCGATCGCGCTGGGTGTGTGCAACGGCTGCCAGATGATGGCGAACCTCGCCCCGATCATCCCGGGTGCCGGCGCATGGCCGAAGTTCACGCGCAACCAGTCGGAGCAATACGAAGGCCGTCTGGTGACCGTGCAGGTCGAAGCATCCCCGTCGATTTTCTACGCGGGCATGGAAGGCAGCCGCATCCCCATCGTCGTCGCGCACGGCGAGGGTTATGCCGACTTCTCGCAGCAAGGCGACATCGGCAAGGTCGCCGTTGGCCTGCGCTACGTCGACAACCGCGGCGAAGTCACGCAGACGTACCCGCTGAACCCGAATGGCTCGCCGCAGGGCATTGCTTCGGTGACGACGCATGACGGCCGTTTCACCGCCCTGATGCCGCATCCGGAGCGCGTATTCCGCGCCGTGCAGATGAGCTGGCATCCCAAGGAATGGGAAGCCGCTGGCGACGGCAGCAGCCCGTGGATGCGGATGTTCCGCAACGCTCGGAAGTGGATGGCGTAAGCAGTCCGCTGCGCAGCAAAATGAAAAACGCGCCGGGGCGACTCGGTGCGTTTTTTTTCGCCTTCCGTTGAGGCGACAAGCGACCAGCCGTAAAGCAACCCTGACCGACAGCCCGGGCAATATTTCCTAGGCAAGTGTTATATTTCGCGCGCATGCGCCCCGGTCTATGAGCCGCAAACGCAGTACCCACCGCCGGCGCGCCATAGAACGACAACACAAAAAAACGGGTCACCCGCGCCACGGTCCTGCCTCTCAACGATCAGCGCCCGACCCATGGGTCAACACAACGAGGGGATCGACATGAACCGGGTCTATCGGCTGGTCTGGAGCCGCAGCTTGCGCGCTCCGCAAGTGGTGTCCGAATGTACAAAGGCGTCGCACGGGGGCGTTGACGCCGGCAACGACACGACACATGCGCGTCGGCGAGCATCCATCGTTTCAATCAGCGTATCGCTTGGGCTGGCCGGTGCGGCGCTCCCAGGCTGGGCCGCGACCTGCTTGCCCAGCACCATCGCAAACTGCAGCGCGGCCGGCGGCGCCGGCATCCCCAACCGCAGCGGCAATGGGGGCAGCGGCAACGGCGGTGGCGGCGGTTCGTCCGGGCTGGGCAACGGCGGCGCAACCGTGCAGATTCCTGGCGGTGCAACGTCAGGCGGGACTGGCGGCACCGGGGCCCTGAACGACAGCAACCAAAACGGCCCCGGCGGAGCGCCGGCAGTGGTGCTCGCTGGCGATGCGGTGGTCAATACGAACGTACAGGGCGGGTCGGGCCAAGCGTTCGACGGATTCAATTTCGCTGGCGGTGCCGGTGGCGGCGGCTCCGGCGTGTACTCCACGGGCACCAGCCTCACGGTTAACAACGGGATGACCGTGCAGGGCGGCGCCGGCGGAAATGGCGGCGCCGGCACATCGGGGCCAGCCTCCAACGGCGGCGGTGGCGGGGGTGGCGGCGCTGCCTTGGTGATGGTGACGCCTGCCGCCGACGTAAACAACCAAGGCACGCTGGTCGGTGGCAATGGCGGTAACGGAGGGGGCGGCGGAAACCCGGGCGGCGGCGGTGGCGGCGGCGATGGGTTGCTCGTCTTGGGCTCCGGCACTCAGGTGACCAACGTTGGGACGATCGTGGGCGGTGTAGGCGGCGCTGCCGGTGGCGGCGGCAGCACGGCTGGTGCCAGTGGCGCGGGCGTCAATCTGGCTGCCGGGTTCAACGTGCTCACCAACGTCGGCACGATTACCGGCGGTGCGGGCAACGGCGGTGCCGCGGGCGTGGGTGTCATTGCCAACGGCGCGGTCATCGTCAATGGCGGCACCATCAGCGGCGGGCTGTTCAGCGACGGCGTAACGCGTGCGGCAGCCATCCAGTTCAACGGGACGAACAACACGCTGCAACTCGTTACGGGTTCCAACATCGTCGGCAACCTCGATGTGGCAGCGGGGGCGGCGGCCAAGATCACGGCTGGCAGTGCAGGCCTCTCGCTGTCGAACAACGTCACGCTGGGCGACGCCACGTCGCGTGTCACGCTCGATTCGACCACGACGAACCTCGTGGTGTCAGGCGTGATATCGGGCGCGGGCAGCGTGGGCGTCACCGGCAGTCGAACGATCACGCTGACGGGCGACAACACCTACACGGGCGCGACCACCATCACCACCGGCACGCTGCAGATCGGCAACGGCGGCACCACGGGCTCGGTGGCGGGCAATATCGTCAACAACGGCACACTGGCCTTCAACCGCGGCGATGCGATGACGTACGCCGGCACCATCAGCGGCACGGGCAATCTGGTGCAGGCAGGGTCTGGCACGCTGACCATCTCCGGCACGGCGGGCTATGCCGGCAGTACCACCATCAACGCCGGCACGCTCGCGTTGTCGGGCGCCGGCAGCATTGCCGCCTCCAGCGGCGTGGTGAACAACGGCACCTTCGATATCTCTGGGACGACCTCCGGCGCCACCATCAACGCATTGACGGGCACAGGCGCTGTCGCCCTGGGTGGCCAGACCCTTACGCTGGCCAACGCAGCCGGCACGTTCAGCGGTGTCATCGGCGGCGCAGGCGGGCTCACTGTGGCGGGTGGCACGCAAACGCTGTCGAGCACAAACGTCTTTACCGGCGCAACCACCATCAACGCGGGCACGCTCGCGCTGTCGGGTGCAGGCAGCATTGCGACCTCCGGTGGTGTGGTCAACAACGGCACGTTTGATATTTCTGGGACGACCTCCGGCGCCACCATCAACACCCTGACAGGTACGGGCACCGTCGCGCTGGGTGGCCAGACGCTGAAGCTGGCCAATGCAACCGGCACATTCAGCGGCGCGATCGGCGGAACGGGCGGCCTCACGCTGAATGGCGGCACGCAGACACTGTCCGGTGCAAACGGCTTTACCGGTGCAACGACGATCAGCGGTGGCACGCTTGCTCTGTCGGGCAACGGCAGCATTGCGGCATCCAGCGGCGTCGCCAACAACGGCACGTTCGATATCTCCGGCACGACCTCGGGCGCCACCATCAACGCATTGACGGGCACGGGCACCGTCACCCTCGGTGGCCGGACGCTCACGCTTGCCAACGCAGCCGGCACGTTTAGCGGCGCGATTGCGGGGACGGGCGGTGTCACTGTCAACGGTGGCGCGCAAACGCTGTCGGCGATCAATGCATTTACCGGCGCAACGACGATCAGTGGCGGCACGCTCGCGCTGTCCGGCGCTGGCAGCATCGCTGCCTCTAGCGGCGTGGCGAACAACGGCACGTTGGATATTGCCGGCACAACTGGGGGCGCCACCATCAACACACTCACGGGTACGGGCACGGTCGCCCTCGGTGGCCGGACGCTGACGCTCGCCAACGCAGCCGGCACGTTCAGCGGCGTCATCGGCGGCGCAGGCGGGCTCACCGTGGCGGGTGGCACGCAAACGCTGTCGAGCACAAACGTCTTTACCGGCACAACCACCATCAACGCGGGCACGCTCGCGCTGTCGGGTGCAGGCAGCATTGCGACCTCCGGCGGGGTGGTCAACAACGGCACGTTTGATATTTCTGGGACGACGTCCGGCGCCACCATCAACACTCTGACAGGTACGGGCACCGTCGCGCTGGGTGGCCAGACGCTGAAGCTGGCCAATGCAACCGGCACATTCAGCGGCGCGATCGGCGGTACGGGCGGCCTCACTGTCAGCGGTGGCACGCAAACGCTGTCGGGCGCGAACGGCTTTACCGGCGCGACGACCATCAACGCCGGCACGCTCGCGTTGTCGGGCGCCGGCAGCATTGCGGCGTCCTCGGGCGTGGTCAACAACGGCACGTTCGATATCTCCGGGACGACCTCCGGCGCCACCATCAACGCGCTGACAGGCTCGGGCGTGGTGGCTCTGGGCAGCCGGACGCTCAACTTGGCGAATGCCTCCGGCACGTTCAGCGGCGCCATCGGTGGTACGGGCGGCCTCACGCTGGATGGCGGCACGCAAACGCTGTCCGGCGTGAACACCTATGGCGGGGCAACGACCATCAACGCCGGCACGCTGGCGTTGACGGGCGCCGGCCGCCTGGCTTCGGCTACGAGCGTCACGCTCACGGGAGCCAGTTCGACACTCGATCTGTCCGCAGGGGCCAACCAGACGGTCACGCATCTCTCCGGCGTCGCTGGTAGTCGCGTGGTGCTGAACGGCAGCGCGCTTATGCTGGCTGACGACTCGTCCCAAACCTTCACCGGCAGCCTGAGCGGCAATGGGTCGTTGATCAAGCAGGGCACGGGCACGCTCACGCTCAACGGCGTCAGCAGCGGCTTCTCGGGGTCGACCACGGTAGCGGGCGGCACCCTGGCGGTTGGCGATGCGGCAAACGCCAGTGCGGTGCTGGGCGGCAATGTCTTGGTGAACGCGCTGGGCACGCTGCGCGGCCACGGCACGGTTTCGGGCGACGTGAGCAGCAGCGGTGTGGTCGCGCCGGGCGGCTCCATCGGCACGCTCTCGGTGGGCGGCAACTACACGCAAGGTTCGAGCGGGACGCTCGCCATCGAGGTTAGCCCGACGGAGGCTTCGCAACTGCGCGTGGGCGGTGCCGCGGCGCTCGGCGGGTCGCTGGCCATCGTGTTCGATCCTGGCACCTATACCGCCCGCCGCTACACCGTGCTGAGCGCCGGCAGCGGCGTGACGGGCCGCTTTGCAAACGTCGGCACGGCAACGGCAGGCGCCAACCTCGGTACGTTGCAGACCTCGGTGGACTACGGAACGAATGCGGTCGATCTGCTCCTCGCAGAAGCGACGACACCCGGCACCCCAGGGAGCCCGACCGTGGTGGCGCCGACCAAGACCTCCATCTACACGGCGCTTGGCACGACGGCGCTGCTGCAGGCGCAAGGCGCTAACGCCGCGCTGCTCGGCCGGGTGTCCGGGCCGCAAGACGCGCTTGGCGGCTCCAACAACGTATGGGCTACGGCCAGCGGTTCCAGCACGAAGGTGGGCGGCACAGCCAGCGCGCCGGGCTTCCTCACGCATGCCTACGGGTTCCTCGCAGGAGCGGAGGGCCGCCTTGGGGCAGCCACCCTCGGCGCGGCGGGCGGCTACACGCACACTACGCTCGGCGAAGACACCACCGGCGCGTCGGGCGGTATCGACACGCTGCGTGTGGCGCTTTACGGGGCGCAACCGATGGGTGCCGTCAACCTGTCGGCCACGGTGGGCTACGGGCTTGATTTCTTCTCGCAGAAGCGGCCGTTCGGCAGCGTGGGTACGGCCGAAGGCAATCATCTGGCGCATGAATTCACTGCCGCCACGCAAGTCAGCCTGCCGATGGAAGCGGGCGGCATCCGGCTCTCTCCACATGTGGGCCTCCGATATGCGTACGTACGCGGCAGCGGTTTCGGCGAGAACGGTGCCAACGGCCAGAACCTGCAAGTCGGCCCCGACAGCGCGCGCAGTCTTCAGCCGTATGTGGGTGTCACGCTCGACAAGGCCTTCGGCGATGTGCGCCCCGTCAACGTGCAGCTTCGCTTGGGCTATGCGCACGAGCTGATGAACGCTGGCCGCGTCGTCCAGGTGCAGAGCCAGGACGGCACCGTGTTCGCGGCCCCGGGCACCGACCTGCCGCGTTCATTCCTGACGACGGGGGCGAGCGTCACGCTCCAGGCAGCCAAGGCGACCACGGTGTCCTTGGGCGTGGATGCCACCATCAATACGAGCCACGTGTCTGCGCAGTCTGCGTATGTGCGGGTCAACCACAAGTTCTGACGGAGCAGGGCGTGCCGATGCGCCCGCTCAAGCGAACCGCGAACAACGCGCCGGGGCAACTCGGCGCGTTTTTCTTATGCGTGCTGAGCCAGGCGTGTCGGGCGTGTTGACTTGCATCAATGGCAAGAACGGCATGGCGTCTAGATTTCCGTAGAGGGGGCTGTAGCGGCCACAAACCAACAGAGTCGGCGAGCTACAGAGCGCGGGACGCATCCATGGAGACGCACATGAACACGATACGCACACTCGCTTCCACCCTCGTCGTGGCGGGCCTGACGGTGGCTGCGCAGGGCATCCACGCGCAGACGCTGGAAAAGATCGCTGCGGCAGACAAGATCACCGTTGGTTATCGCGAAGCGGCGGTTCCGTTCAGCTACTTGCTGGGTCCGAACAAGGTCGTCGGGTTTTCCGTCGATCTGACGCAAGCCATCGTCGACGACGTGCGTGCCCGGTTGAAGAAGCCGTCGCTGCAGGTCGACGCGATTCCCGTCACCGGCACGAATCGGATTCCGTTGCTCGTCAACGGCACCTACGACCTCGAATGCGGATCGACCACCAACACCAGCGCGCGCGGCAAGGAGGTGGCCTTCTCGATCAACTTCTTCTACGCAGGAACGCGCCTGTTGACCAAGCGCGATTCGGGCATCAAGAACTACACGGACTTGGCCGGCAAGACCGTCGCCAGCACAGCCGGCAGCACGAACGAAAAGGTGCTGAAGAAATTTGCCGTCGACCACAACATCGACGTCCAGATCATCTCCGGCAAGGACTATGCAGACGGGCTGAAGCTGGTCGAAACTGGCCGCGCATCGGCATTGGCGCTCGATGACGTGCTGCTGTATGGCCTGCGCGCCAACTCCGCGAATCCGGCGGCGCTCGAAGTCGTGGCAGAAACCCTGCAGGTCGAGCCGTATGCCTGCATGGTCCGCAAGGACGACCCCGCCTTCAAGCGGCTCGTCGATGCCACCATCAAACGCCTGATGAAATCCGGCGAGTTCACCGCGCTGTACAAGAAGTGGTTCGAGTCGCCCATTCCGCCGGCCGGGGCAAACCTCGACATGCCGATGAGCGATGCGCTGCGCGCCAATCTGAAAAAGCGCAGCGATAAGCCGGCGCTCTGAGCGCACTCGCTATCGACCAAACTGTTCGACGACACCACGCCACAACGCCTCCCGCTCAGCGCCCAGGTGCGCGCCGCTCGCATCGCCGGCCGCGTCCTGGCCCACTGCAAGATGGACCATCGTGAGCCTGGATTGCGGGTCCACGTAGATTGCCTGCCCGTGGATGCCGAGCAGCACAAACCGCCGCGCTTGTCCCGGCAGGAGCCACACCTGGAAGCCGTACCCGTAGTAGCGGCTGCCGTGATACGTCATCTGCCCCGGGCGAAACGCATCAGGCTGGCGCGCTGCGTCCGTCATGTCGAGCAGGAACGCACGCGGCACGACTTGGCGGCCTTGCACCACGCCATCGTTGGCGAGCATGGAACCGAGGCGCGCGTAGTCCCGCGCCGTCGCATTGAAGCCGCCTTGTGCAAACGCCGATCCGTCGGATTGGCGCACGAGGTAGGTCGCCTTGGCTTCTGCCCCCATCGGCTTCCATAGCTTGTCGTCAACGAAGTCGCACAGGCTGCGGTGCGTGGCCGCCTGCAGCACCAGCGCCAACACTTCGGTTTGCGCGCCCGCGTAGTTGAAACGCGTGCCCGGCGCATCGGCGCGCTCGTTGACCTGGGCCGCTGCCGCGAGCACGCCTTGTTTGGCTGCTGTCTTGAGGAAGCGCGCCCGGTCGTTGGTCGGGGTGTAGTCCTCGACGTACTTCGCACCGGAGGCCATGCGCAGCAGATCGACGATGCGCGTTCCACCGTACAGCGTGCCCGCCAGCTCCGGCACGTATTGGTCCACACGGTCATCCAGCGAGTGCAGGCTTCCATCCTCCAGCGCCTCGCCGATGGCCAGTGCAACCAGCGTCTTGGCCATCGAGTTGGACAGCATGCGCATGTCTTGCGTGCGGTCGTAGCCGTAATGCTCGGCCAGGATCACGCCGTCCTGAACGATCAGCACAGCGGTTGCGCGCTGATGCTCCATGTAGTCGGCCAGCGTGTACTCACGATTGCGGAAGCGATACCGGACGTCCGGCTCCTTTTCTGCAGTCTTGAGCGGTGCCGGCGTGTCGGCGGGCGCCAGGTCGCAAGACGGCGAGATGCGGTCCATTCCGCTGAAGGCCCCCACGATGTACTGCGCCTCGTGGATGCGTGCCGCGCTTGGGGCAAGCGGATAGCCTTGCGCCTTGCCGAGTCGATCTTCATCGGGAGAGGCGATGGCGACGCTGCAAGCGAGCAACGCGCACATCGCACAGTGTTGGAGAGCGTTCATTGGCTGGGTCGGGGTGAGGTTGCTGACTGCGGCAAGCCGTGAGACTACACCGGCTGCAAGACGGAGCGCCTACGCATTTGTGCCCAGCGGTTCCAGATACGGCCCCAGCAACTCGCCCATCCAGTTCATGAAGACCTGCACCCGAACCGGCAGGTTTCGCCGGTTTGGATACACCAGCGACACCGGCATCGGCGGCGGCCGGAAGTCAGGCATGACGTCGATGAGCGTGCCGTCCGCAATCGCCGACGACAGCCCCGCGTACACCGGCGCCTGGATCATCCCCAGCCCCGCGCGGCACGCTGCGTCGTAGCTCTCGGCCGAACTGACGGTGACCGCGCCTTTCATCGGCCGGAACGCCGAGCGGCCATCGATCGTGTATTCCCACCCCGGCGACTTCGTCCCCAGCGTCTGCACGTAATGGACGACGCGATGGTGGTCGAGATCATCGAGCGTTTTCGGCATGCCATAGCGCGCGATGTAACTGGGGCTCGCGCAGTTGACCTGATGCAACTGGCCGAGCGGGCGCGCAATCAGGCTGCTGTCGGTCAGGGTGCCGATGCGCAGTACGCAGTCGAAGCCTTCGCGTACCGGGTCCACGCGGCGGTCGGTGCTGGACAGTTCGATTTCCAGCTCGGGATGCGCGTCGAGCAGCGCGGGCAGGGCTGGGATGACGATGCGGCGGGCAACGCCGACCGGCATGTCGACGCGCAGGCGGCCGCGCAGCGCCTGCGGGCTCTGGCGGAACATCGTCTGCAGCTCGTCCATGTCGGCCAGCAGGTCCTGGCAGCGCTCGTAGAACGTCTGGCCGTCCTGCGTGAGCTGCACCTTGCGGGTGGTCCGGTGCAGCAGGCGCGTGCCGAGCATCGTCTCCAACTGCTGCACCGCCACCGAGGCGGCCGGCTTGGGAATACTTAGCGCTTCTGCCGCACGCGTGAAGCTGGCAAGTTCAGCCACTCGCACAAAAATCTGCATGGCTTCGAGTCGGTTGGTGGACATGGTGGGCCGGGTTGATTGTTATCTGTGAGCAAACACAGCGATAGGATAAGCGAGATTTATTCTTTGTTTGTCGCCCAATACCATGCTCTCACGGTGTTCGACACCCATCCCAAAACCAACCGGAGAGCAAACATGACGCAGACGCACACCCCCATCGCGATCGTCACCGGCGGCAGCCGCGGCCTTGGCAAGAACATGGTGCAGAAGCTCGCGCAGCGCGGTACCGACGTGATCTTCACCTACCGCAGCAACCGCGCTGAAGCCGATGCCCTTGTCGCTGAACTGACAGCCCAGGGCCGCCGTGCCGCCGCCTTGCAGCTAGACGCGGGCAAGATCGCCACGTTCCCCGCCTTTGCCGAGGCCGTGCGCGGCGTGCTGGCGCAGTGGAAGGCCGAGCGCTTCGATTACCTCGTCAACAACGCCGGCGTTGGCGTGCATGCCGCCGTGGCCGAAACCACCGAAGCCCAGTTCGACGAACTGATGAACGTGCATTTCAAGGGCGTGTTCTTCCTCACGCAGATCCTGCTGCCGCTCATGGCGGACGGCGGGCGCATCGTGAATATCTCGTCGGGGCTGGCGCGCTTTGCGCTGCCGGGCTACGGCGCGTATGCGGCAATGAAGGGCGCCGTGGAGGTGCTGACGCGCTATCTGGCGAAGGAACTTGGCCCGCGCGGCATTGCCGTGAACGTGGTGGCGCCGGGCGCTATTGAGACGGACTTTGGCGGCGGCGCCGTGCGCGACAACGCGAGCCTCAATGCGATGGTGGCATCCAATACAGCGCTGGGGCGCGCTGGTGTGCCGGACGATATTGGTGGCGTGGTGGCCTCGTTGTTGTCGCCGGACAACCGGTGGATCAATGCGCAGCGCATCGAGGCATCGGGCGGCATGTTCCTGTAAGCAGGGCAGAGCCGCGCGCATGGGGTTCAGAACGCCAACTGTGGGGTTCTGAAATCCAGGCGTCGAGTTCTGAACCCCATTCGCGGAGTTCTGAACTCCATGCGCCGAGTTCTGAGCTCCATGCGCCGAGTTCTGAGCTCCATGCGCCGAGTTCTGAGCTCCATGCGCCGAGTTCTGAGCTCCATGCGCCGAGCTCTGAGCTCCATGCGCCGAGTTCTGAGCTCCGTTCGCCGAGTTCTGAGCTCCGTTCGCCGAGCTCTGAGCTCCACGCGCCGAGCAAAAAGCCTCGCGCGTCGCGTTCTGAACTCGGGACTTCGAGAAAAGAGGCTCGGCGGCTCCGTCCGTTATTTCGTGCTCAAAGCTCAGCGTGGGAGTCCTGCCTTGCACTGTCATCCGGATAGAGGAGGCAGCGTGCCGCGCCGCGTGTGATCTCCACCGGACGGTGGACCGACTGGCCAGCGCTTACCCCTTCTGCATCGCAGCGAAATGAATCGAGTGGCAAGCCACCGTTGCCTTGCTTGCCTGTGTGGGCTTGATCCGCACGGTTGGCTGCAGCGCACCGTTAGTTTTGGTTTGCACAGCGATAAAAATTACTTCACTCCGCGATCCTAAGCATTTCCTAAGCTTACGCGGCAACGGCTGCCTGAGCGCCTTATACCCGACCGCGACCCCGCCGGGTTTCGCGGTGATGGGCGTGATGGCAGAACGCAATGGCATCGCGTCGCCATTGGGCCACGAGGTGACGGTCATGCGGAGCGTCGAATGTATGGCTCCGCTGCCAGTTGCCCGCGCGTTGCACATCGAGAAGAAGGGGGGCGTCCACCACTAGGCAGTCTCCGAACGAGGAGGTTCTCATGTCTTGTAACAGAGCGACTGCGCTGCTGCGCAGAAGCATGCTGACGGCAGCCGTGATCGCCAGCCCGACGCTTTGGGCGGCAACGCTCGTCTCCGGCCCCAGCCCGTTTGCCGGCTGTAACGTCGGCGGCCCAGGGACGAATTACGTGAACGCAGAAGTCGAGCCTTACGTGGCGGTCAACCCCGCCAATCCAACGAACTACATTGGCGTCTGGCAGCAGGACCGGTGGTCCAATGGCGGCGCACATGGCCTGATGTCTGCGGCTTCGTTCGATGGCGGCGCCACGTGGAAGCCGGTGCCTCAGCCGTTCAGCGCATGTGCGGGTGGACTCGGGTACGAGCGGGCTTCCGATCCGTGGGTGTCGTTCGGGCCGGACGGCACGGCCTACTCGGTGTCGATTTCGTTCAACCACACCAACAACAGCAACGCAGTCGGTGCAGCCGTCTCAAGAGATGGCGGATTGAGCTGGACCCACCTCACGAAGCTCATCACCGACGACGAACCGAGCACGCAGTTCTTCAACGACAAGGAGTCGGTGACGGCGGACCCCGTCAAGCGCGGCGTGGCCTACGCAGTGTGGGACCGCCTGGAGCAACCCAATGGCAACCCGTATGCGGATCAGCATGCGCTGGCGTTTCGTGGACCGGGGATGTTCTCCAAGACGGTGGACGGAGGCCAGACCTGGAGTGCGCCCAGCGTGATGGTGAACACGCCGTCGGAGTATCAGACCATCGGCAACCAGATTGTGGTGAATGCACAGACCGGCGCGCTGTACGATTTCTTCAACTACATCCACGCGCCGGGTAGATCGGCTGGCAGCAACAGCGTGGCGTTCGTCCAATCGACGGATGGCGGCGCGACGTGGAGCAAGCCGCAGATCATTGCGAGCCTGCAACTGGTGAGCGTCACAGATCCGAATACCGGCGAGGCATTGCGCACGGGCGACATCATTCCCGAGCCTGCCATCGACCCGGCCACGGGGCAGCTCTATGTGGTCTGGCAGGATGGGCGCTTCAGCGGTGGCGCGCATGCGGATATCGCGCTCTCGACCTCCACCGACGGCGGCCGTACCTGGAGCGCGCCAAGCCAGGTGAACACGCCGACAGGCAAGGCGGCCTTCAACGCGATGGTGGGCGTCAATTCCGCCGGCACGGTGGCGGTGACGTACTACGACGTGCGCAATCTGGCGGCAGGCAATACCACCACACTGCCGACGGACTACTGGCAGACGCTGTCGGCCAACGGGGGCCAATCTTTCGGCAGTGAATCGCACCTGGCCGGGCCGTTCGATATGAAGACAGCACCCGTTGCGGAGGGCTTCTTCATTGGCGACTACGCTGGCCTGGCGGCGACCGGCACGAAGTTCGTGCCGTTCTTCATCCAGACCAACTCGGGCAACCTGACCAACCGGACGGACGTGTTCGTTTCGCCATAACGGCAGGCGTTGGGGCGGACGCTGTCAGGCTACGGCCTTGGCCGCAGCCCGCCCCCGCAACCACTCAAACGTCAGCAGCAGCCCCGTCGAGAACACAATCAGAATCGTCGCCAGCGCTGCAATCGTCGGCGAGATGTTCTCGCGGATGCCCGTGAACATCTGGCGCGGCAGCGTGACCTGATCCGCTCCCGCCAGGAAGAGCGTCACCACCACCTCATCGAACGACGTGGCAAACGCAAACAGCGCGCCGGAAATCACGCCCGGTGCGATGACGGGCAGGGTAATGCGGAAGAACGTCATAACCGGGTTGGCACCCAGCGACAGGCTCGCCCGCACGAGGTTGTGATTGAAGCCTTGCAGCGTCGCCAGCACGGTCGTCACCACAAACGGCACGCCCAGCGCCGCATGCGCGAGGATCAGCCCGATATACGTATTGGCCAAGCCCAGCGGCGCGAAGAACAGGTACATGCCCACGCCGACGACCACCACGGGCACGATCATCGGCGACACCAGCACTGCCATGAGCAGCCCCTTGCCACGGAAGTCCGCCTTGTTCAGCCCGATGGCGGCCAGCGTGCCGAGCACTGTTGCGACGATCGTGGCGGCGGGCGCAACGATGAAGCTGTTCTTGGCGGCCATGCGCCATTCATCCGACGTGACGAGGTTCTGATACCAGCGCAGCGAGTAGCTCGGAATTGGGTACGAGAGGAACGTGCTCGACGAGAACGACAGCGGCACGATCACCAGTACCGGCAGCACGAGGTACAGCAGCGTCAGCACGGCCAGGCCGCGCAGCGAGAAGTACCAGATGCGTTCAATGAGCGAGGTGTGCGGGGCAAACATCGGTTTGGCGAGTTTCATGGTCGATGTTCTCCGTTAGCCGACACGAACCTTGGGCCGCGTAAAGCGGCCGTACACCGCGTACAGCACGAGTGTGGCCAGCAGGAGCAAGGCGCCCAGCGCGCAGGCCATGCCCCAGTTGATGGTGACGTTGGTGAAGTAGGCCACGTAGTAGCTGACCATCTGATCGTTCGGGCCGCCCAGCAGCGCGGGGGTGATGTAGTAACCGAGTGCAAGGATGAACACCAGCAGCGCACCGGCGCCGATGCCCGGATACGTCTGCGGCACATACACGCGCCAGAACGCGGCAAACGGATGGCTGCCCAGCGACACGGCCGCGCGCTGGTACGTGGGCGGGATCGACTTCATCACGCTGTACAGCGGCAGGATCATGAACGGCAGCAGGATGTGCGTCATCGAGATGTACACGCCCACGCGGTTGAACAGCAGCGCCAGCGGCTCCTTGATGATGCCGAGGTCAATCAGCCCGTGGTTGATCAGGCCTTCGGTCTGCAGCAGCACAATCCACGCCGCCACGCGCACGAGGATGGACGTCCAGAACGGGATCAGCACCATCACCATGACGAGGTTGGCGCGGCGCTCCGGCAGTGAGGCAATCCAGTACGAGAGCGGATAGCCCAGCAGCAGTGCGAACAACGTGACCATCGCGCTGATGACGAAGGTGCGGATGAACACCGTCACGTAGATCTGCTCGTCGGGGTCGGTCGCTTCGATATGGCCGAAGGCATCTTGCCGGTGGTCCAGCGCGGCCAGCAGATAGAACGGCGACGTGCGGCTGCTGTTCTTGGCGATGGCCTGCCAGTAGGTGACATCGCCCCAGCGCTCGTCGAGTTCGAGGAGCTTGGCGCGGGTCTGGCCGGGCGTGAGCGTCAGTGCCTTGCCCTGGTCATCGGCCAGCGGCATGGCGCGCGCGGTCTTGGCAACCAGCGAGCGGAAGCCCGGGATTTCTGTATTGAGGCGGCGGGCCAGTGCGCCCATCGCTTCGCCTTCGCTCACGATGGTGAGGTCTGCGGCGAGCGCGGCGTAGGCGGCGTCGGCCGGCGGGCTCTTGCGGTCCCAGTCCTTCAGGGCGATGACCGTCTTGGGCAGCGCATCGGCCACCTCGGGGTTCTGCACGGCGCGCGTGAGCAGGGCGCCGATCGGCACGACAAAGATCAGCAGCAGGAAGATGGCGAGCGGCGCCACCAGCGCCAGGGCCATGGCACGCCTGCGCGCCTCAGCGCTCTTCAATTCGCGTTTGAGTTTGGCCGTCGAATCAGGAACCGATTCAGCCGCGATCGTCATGGTGTTCAATGCTGCCTCGCCATCGCTACGGGAATTCGTCCGCGCGGTTGCCTTGCCAAGCCGGCAGGGCACCGCGCGGTCACTGCGTTACACCGCTATGCGGTTACTTCGATGCCCACGAGGCGAAGCGCTGTTCCAGCTCGTCGCCGTGGTCGGTCCAGAACTGCAGGTTCTGCAGCACGGCGTTCTTGGCGTTCTCCGGCGAGTTCGGCATGTTCGCCTGCGTCTTGGCGTCGAGCGCCTTGATGGCCGCCACGTTGGCCGGGCCGTACGCGATGTGCTTGGCGTATTCCTGCTGCGGCTTCTGCGACAGCGTGTAGGCGATGTACTGCTCGGCCAGCGCCTTGTTGGGCGTGCCCTTGGGGATGGCCCAGTAGTCCAGGTCGTAGATGCTGCCGTTCCAGACCACCTTCAGGTTCTTGCCTTCGCGCTGGGCTGCGTCGATGCGGCCGTTGAAGGCGGTGGACATCACCACGTCACCCGCCACCAGGAATTGCGGCGGCTGCGCGCCGGCTTCCCACCACTGGATGTTCGGCTTGAGCTGATCGAGCTTCTTGAACGCGCGGTTCTGGCCGTCCTTGGTGGCCAGCACCTTGTACACGTCCTTGACGGGCACGCCGTCGGCCATCAGCGCGAACTCCAGGTTGCCGCGCGCACCCTTGCGCATGCCGCGCTTGCCCGGGAATTTCTTCACGTCCCAGAAATCGGCCCAGCCGGTCGGGGCGGTCTTGAGCTTGTCGGCGTTGTACGCCATCGCGGTCGACCACACGAAGAAGCCCACGCCGCAGGTGCTCGGCGACTCGGGGATCAGATCGGTCTTCTTGGCGATCTTGCTCCAGTCGAGCTTCTCGAACAGGCCTTCATCGCAGCCGCGGCCGATGTCACCCGATTCCACTTCCACCACGTCCCAGTTGACGTGCTTGGCTTCGACCATGGCCTTGATCTTGGCCTGCTCGCCGTTGTACTCGACCACGGTGACCTTGTTGCCGGTCTGTGCCTCGAACGGCTTGTTGAAGGCCGCCTTCTGCGCGTCGCCATTGGCGCCGCCGAAGTTGACGACGGTGATTTCCGCTGCGTGCGCGCCGAATGCAATGGCGAACGCACCGGCAAGCACGGACAGACGCGTCTTTGTGATGTGTTTCATTCCTGGCTCCTCTTATTGGCGTGTGGGTACAACGTGTGGTCGTGGCATGCGGGCAGGGTTGCCCGCGTGCGTCATGCAAAAACGCGCAGGTGTTCGGGTGCGAACTCAAGCTGGATCGGTGCGCCGGGTGCGAAGCCTTCGAGCGCGCGCGTGCCCAGCGGCACCTTCACGAAACATTCGGGTTGATCGGGCAGGGCACAGCGCATGCGCACGTGGTCGCCAAAGTAGACGAGGCCGCGGGTCTGTCCGGTGATCGCATTGCCGGCAGCGGAGGCACCCTCGGCCAGGCGCATGCGCTCGGGGCGGATGCAGCCGGTGGCGGTGGCACCCACGTTGGCGCCGGCGATGTTGCGGCCCATGATGCGGGCGCCGTCGTTGAGCTGCAGTTCGCAGTAGTCGCCGTCGACGCGGGTGACGGTGCCGCGCAGCGTGTTGCTGTCGCCGATGAAGTTGGCGACGAACTCGTTGCAGGGGCGTTCGTAGAGGCTGTCCACGGTGTCGAGCTGCTGCACGATGCCCTTGTCGAACACAGCGACGCGGTCGGACATGGTGAGCGCCTCGCCCTGATCGTGCGTCACGTAGACGAAGGTCACGCCCAGCTTTTCGTGCAGCGACTTCAGCTCGTACTGCATGTGCTCACGCAGTTGCTTGTCGAGCGCGCCCAGGGGTTCGTCCATCAGCACGAGCTTGGGCTCGAACACCAGCGCGCGGGCCAGCGCAATACGCTGCTGCTGGCCGCCCGAGAGCTGCGCGGGGTAGCGCTTGGCAAAGCCTTCCATGCGGACCATCTGCAGGGCCTTGTGCACGCGGTCTGCACGCTCGCTGGCGGGAATCTTGCGCACCGTCAGCGGGTATTCCACGTTCTGCGCCACCGTCAGGTGCGGAAACAGCGCGTAGTTCTGGAACACCATGCCGATGTTGCGCTTGTGCGGCGGCACGTTGTTGAGCAGCGCGCCTTCCAGGCGGATCTCACCGCCGGTCGGGAATTCGAACCCGGCCAGCATCATCAGGCACGTGGTCTTGCCCGACCCGGAGGGGCCCAGCAGGGTCAGGAATTCGCCCTGGTAGATGTCCAGGTCCAGATGCTTGACCACGAGGGTCTCGCCGTCATACGTCTTGCGTACACCGCGAAAGCTGACGATCACGTCGTCGGTCTTCATTGCTGCCTCCTGCCGTTCTCCGATCCTTTCGGGTCGGTCAACATGCCGTGTTGTGACGAATTGTTGATGGACTATAGCGGCTCATTGTTCTGCAAAGTGGACCCAATCCTGGTTATTTGATGGAGCCATTTTTAGCGACACCTCAGGCGCGGCCTACGGGCGCGCGGCCCGTGGCACCACAATAGGGAAAACCCCGGATGCCTTGCCCGAGCAAGCTCGGCGGCCGATCGCGTGGTGGTTGCGATGTGTTTGAGTTTAGGTCGTGCGCCAGCCCACGTGCGGCGGGCATAACAGAGCGCGGATGGAACCAATTTTGGCGGAACAGCGGGCCGGGTCAGGGCGCGTGGAAATGGTGCGCCGCGTCGTCACGCAAATGGTGCACGGCGTTGGGCAGTTGTGTGGAGCGCTAGGAAGACGATGTTGTCGTGCAGCAACCCGCGTTCAGGCGGGCGTGTCCTCCGCCAACGCCAGGGCCAGGTAGACGCTCACGGTCAGGCCCCCACCGGGCGTTTCAGACAGCGCGACCGTGCCGCCGTGCAGGCGAGCGATCTCGCGGACGATCGCCAGCCCCAGCCCGCTGCCGTCGTGGCCTTCCGATGCCGCACCGCGATAGAAACGGCCGAACACAGCATCGCGCTCGGGCACGGCAATGCCGGGGCCATCGTCTTCCACTTGCAGCACGGCCTGCTCGCCGAGCATCGCCATCGCCTGCCGCTTGACCCGCAGCGTGACGCGCGCGCCGTTGCCCGCATAGAGGATGGCGTTGTCGAGCAGGTTGCTGATCAGTTCCTGCAGCCATTGGGATTCGCCCGCGATCGTCACGGGTTCGCCTTCAAAGCCGAGGTCGACGCCGGATTTGCGGGCCACGGGCGCCAGTTCCAGCGCGACATCGCCGGCCAGTGTGTCCAGGCGCAGCGGCTGGAGCTGCGGTGCGTAGCCGCTGTCGGTCTCCAGGCGCGAGAGCGACAGCAGCTGCTGCACGCCCCGCGCGGCCTGGCGCACGGTGCCGTGCAACGGCTCAAGGTGGCGGCGGATGCGTTCTCCATCGGGCTCGCGCAGCGCGAGTTCGGACTGCGCCTGGATCACGGCCAGCGGCGTCTTCAATTGATGTGCGGCGTCGGCAAAGAAGCGCTTGCGGGCTTGCACCATGCGCAGCAGGCGCGCCACATACTGATTGATGGCCTCGACCAGCGGAGCCACTTCCGCCGGTAAGCCTTGCTGCGGTAGCGGGGCAAGCTCATCGGTACCGCGTCCGGTAACGGTCTCGCTCAGTTGGCGCAGTGGTCGCAGGCCCCGCCTGATACCCAGCCAGACAATGCCGACCGCCAGCACCACGAGCAGGCCCTCTTGCTGGAGGGAGCCCGCCAGGATCTCGTGCGCCAGCGCCTCGCGCGGCTCCAAGGTCTCACCCACCAACAGCCACACGAGCTGGATCTGGGCAGACTGGGCGTCGCGCACGGGCACGGCTTGCGCAGCCAGGCGCACGGGCATGCCCTGGAATTGGCTGTCGTAAAAGACGGAGCGATAGGGCGCCGGCCGCCGCCCGGTCGGCATGGGCAGATCGTCATAACCGGTCAGCGTCTTGCCGTTGGCATCAGTCAGGCGATAGAAGACGCTGCTGCCGGTTTCCGATTGCAGAACGTCCAGCGCGAGGTAGGGCAGGTCGATGGCGAACTGCTTGTCGCGAAGGCGCACGCCCTCACGCATGGCCTTGAGCGACGCTTCGAGCGTACGGTCGAACGCGGCGTTTGCAGCCGTCATGGCCCGCGCGTACGTAAGCCACGCGTCGAGCGCGAGCAGCCCCATGAGCGGCAGCAGCAGCCAGAACGAAAGCTGTCGGCGCAGGGTGGGCGGGCTCATCGGCCTGCGGTCGCAGTCGTGCTGGGCGTGGCTTCCAGCAGATAGCCGAGACCGCGCAGCATGACGATGGCCACGCCGCTGCCGTCGAGTTTTTTGCGCAGGCGGTGCACGTAGATCTCGATGGCATCGGCGTTGACCGATTCGTTGATGCTGAAGATCTTTTCCGAGATGGCGGCTTTGTTGACAGCGCGGCCATCGCGCAGCATCAGCACCTCCAGCACGGCGCGCTCGCGGCCGGTGAGGGCGAGCAGTTCGCCATGAAGCGTGAAGGCCCCGCTGATGCCGTCGTAGTGCAGCGGGCCGCATTGCAGCTGCGTGCTCTCGTGCCCGTGGCTGCGGCGGATGAGCGCCCGGGCGCGGGCCTCCACTTCGGTCAGGTCGAACGGTTTCGCAAGGTAATCGTCAGCCCCGAGGTTCAGGCCGCGCACGCGTTCTTCCACGGCGCCATGTGCGGTCAGGATCATCACGGGCAGCGGGTTCTTGCGGGCGCGCAAGCGGCGCAGCACCTCCAGCCCGTCAAGGCGGGGCAGGCCAATATCGAGGATGGCCAGTGCGTAGTCCTGCGTGGTGAGCAGCAAGTCGGCCGCGTGGCCGTCATGCACGCAATCGACCGTGAAGCCGGCCTGGCCGAGGGCTTCTTCCAGCGTGCTGGCCAGCTTCAGGTTGTCTTCCACCAACAGGATGCGCATATCGGACGTCTCTCAATCAGCCGCAGAGGAATACAGACATCGCCGCATGTTTTGAAGCTAGGGAAACCCCCGAGAACGCCGCGACACACACCGGCAATTTCCCGCCAATCGAAAGTGAACTGAAAGTGCGCCCCTCATACGATCCGTCCCGCCCAAAGCCCCTGTGACCGGGGCTCTTGCGCAAGGACAACGAATAAGGGAGACCTGATGAACAAGACTTCGATGGCGCTGGCAGTGGTTGCGCTCGCCACCGCGACGACGGCCGGCACGGCCGCCGCACAATCCTCCAACGTGACCCTGTACGGGATCATGGATTCGGGTATCGAGTACGTGAACCACGCTGGCCCGAACGGCGGCAGCGCCACGCGCCTTGTCTCGGGGGGCAAGAACACGTCGCGCTGGGGCATGCGCGGCACCGAAGACCTGGGCGGCGGCCTGAAGGCTGTGTTCAACCTGGAAAGCGGCATCGCCATCGACACCGGCAAGCTCGACACCGACAACACGCTGTTCGACCGCCGCGCGGTGGTTGGTCTGGCGGGCGGCTTCGGGCAAGTGGTGGCAGGTCGCACCTTCACGACCACGTACGACTTCATGCTGCCGTACGACCCGATGGGCTACGCGCCGAACTACTCGTGGGCCACGTCGTCCACGGCCACGGGCGATCGCAAGGACGGCCTGTTCTCGCGCGCCTCCAACGCCGTGCGCTATGACGGCAAGTTTGGCGGTCTGAAGCTGGGTGCCACCGTGGGCTTTGGCGAGGCGGCCGGCAACTTCAAGAGCAGCTCCAAGTACGACCTGGGCGTCGGCTACAGCGTGGGCGGCTTCTCGGCCGCAGTCACGTGGGATCGCCAGAACGGCGCGGGCACCAGCACCACGCCGGCAGACACGACCGATTACATCCAGGGCATCCATGCCGGTGCCAGCTACGATTTCGGTGCACTGAAGCTGTTTGCGGGCTATCGCAACTACAAGCGCGCCTTTACCACGGCCGCCGCCAGCCTGCGCAGCGATATGTACTGGGCGGGTGCCAGCTATGACGTGACGCCGGCCTTCACGCTGTACGGCGCGGTGTACAAGCAGAACATCAAGGACGGCACGGATGCCGATCCGATCCTGTTCTCCGTGCGCGGCCAGTACGCACTGTCCAAGCGCACGACGGCGTATCTGTCTGCCGGTTATGCCAAGGCCAAGAACGGCCAGAACGTGAGCCTGTCGCGCGACGTGATCGGCTACGCCAACAACCAGGTTGGCGTGACGATGGGCCTGCAGCACCGCTTCTGATCGGCCAATCGAACGATCGCTGTAAAGAACACGGGCACCTTCGGGTGCCCGTTCTGTTGGATCGGTGCGCAGCTCAACAGGCCATCAGTCGAGCACTGGGCGGGATTTCAGCATGCGCCGCACGTCTTTGAAATCGTCAAAGGCGGCAAGGTCCTGCTCGATATTGCGGACGTGTTGGCGCAGCGCTGCGATGTCGATATCGAGCTTTTGCAAGATGGCGTCCGGCGGAAGTGCCCCGAACCGCTGATACCCGTATGTGTACCGAAACGTCGTCTCGACACGATGGATCTGCCGGTCCAGCTCGCGCACCTGGTCTTTCAGGATCTGGTTGTAATGCGTCAGCCGCGCTTCGCTGATCTGGTTGATCGAGCGCTGGTCGATGTGCTCCAGCTCAAGCTGCAACTCCAGCAGTTGCAGCAGGTTGTTCTTGTCGTAAGCCTCGTTGACGCGCTGCATGAGCCGCGTCTTCAGGTCGCGCTCCTGCGGATCGCTCTCTCGGTCGGGGTGCAGGGCGCTGGCGAGCTTGCGATAGACCTCGCGGATGGAGATGCTGATCTGCGCCTGTTCATCTTCTTCCCGCGCTTCTGCCGCAAGTTGCTTCGGAGATTTCTTTCGCGCGGCCCGGCGGGCTTCACGCTTGGTTGCGGCGGCGGCCTTTTTCTCGGCGCGTTGCTCGATGTGCGCGCGGGCGCGTTGCAGTAGCGCTTCCTCTGAGTGGACATCCGCGTCGTCGCCCAGGTCGACGCCGAGGGCGGCCTCCAGTCTTGCCTTCATCTCTGCGGCTTGCAGCGCGGCTTCCAGGTCGAAGTCCGTGCCGCTGTACTTGTTGTAAAGCGCCTTCAGGCTTGTGTCTTCATCGATCAGATCGCGTGTCAGATCGATGATGAGGGCGGATATCTTGCGGCGCTCGGCTTTGGTAAAGCCGTCGTGCTCATAGACCTGGTCGAGGCTGCGTACAAGGCGGATCTGCAATGCGATGCGGTTTCGCTCCAGCGGCAAGAACTCGCCGGCATATCGGCTCTGGAACTGAACGGTGGCCGTCTCCCAATCCGCCAGCCGCTTGCGCCGATTCTCGATCTGCTTGATCAGCGCGTTGAATGCTTTCTGGCCTTTTGTCAGCGCTGATGAGTCGTCCGCATGCTGATCGGGCGCGATGCTGATGGCAGGGCGATGGGCCTTGGTCATGGAGCGGAAATGTCGCGGGCTCCGCTAAGGGAGCCCGGTCTGTGTGTGATGTGCCCTGAGCGTCGTGGTGACGCCCAGGAACGGGATCAGCCTAGCAACAGCGCGTCGTCGTCCACCTTGGCGCCGCGCGTTTCCTCGAACTTCTGCAGCAGGTGCGGCACGTCCAGGCCGCGGCGTTCTTCGCCTTGCACGTCGAGGATCACGTTGCCCTGGTGCAGCATCACCGTGCGATCGCCGTAGTCGAGCGCCTGGCGCATGGAGTGCGTCACCATCATCGTCGTCAGCTTGCTCTCCGACACGATCTTGGCGGTCAGCTCCAGCACGAAGGCGGCCGTTTTCGGGTCCAGCGCGGCGGTGTGCTCGTCCAGCAGCAGGATGCGCGACGGCTGCAGCGAGGCCATCAGCAGGCTCACGGCCTGGCGCTGGCCACCCGAGAGCAGGCCGATGCGATCGGTCAGGCGGTTTTCGAGGCCCAAGTCCAGCCGGCGCAGTTGCTCGCGGAAAATCTCGCGCCACTTGCGGTTGGTCGCGAACGAGAAACCGCGACGCTGCCCGCGGCACATGGCCAGCGACATGTTCTCTTCGATGGTCAGGTTTTCGCAGGTGCCGGCCATCGGGTCCTGGAACACGCGGGCGACCTTGTCGGCGCGTTGCCACGCGGTCTTGCGCGTGACGTCTTCGCCGTCGATGGTGATGCTGCCCGAATCGACGATGTAGTCACCGCTGATGGAGTTCAGGAACGTCGACTTGCCGGCGCCGTTCGAGCCGATTACGGCCACGAACTGGCCTGACGGGATCTCGAGCGACAAGCCGCGCAGCGCGCGCGTCTCGATGGGCGTGCCGGGGTTGAAGGTGAGGGTGAGTCCTTGTGCGCTCAGCATGTCAGTTCCCCTTGGTACCGGTCTTGGCCAGCTTGCCGAACACCTTGCGACGCATGCCGGGCAGCACCAGGGCGATCACCACCAGCGCAGCGGTCACCATGTTCAGATCCTGCGCCTGCAGGCCGATGAAATCGCTGTTGAGCGCAAGGGCGATGAAGAAGCGATACAGGATCGCGCCGACCACCACGGCCAGCGTGGTCAGCACCAGGCGGCGGGCCGGCAGCACGGTCTCACCGATGATGACGGCGGCCAGGCCGATGACGATGGTGCCGATACCCATCGACACATCGGCGCCGCCCTGCGTTTGCGCGTAGAGCGCTCCAGCAAGCGCTACCAGTGCGTTCGACAGCGCCATGCCGGCCAGCGTGGCAGCGCCGGTGGCGATGCCCTGGGCGCGGGCCATGCGCGGGTTGGCGCCCGTGGCGCGCAGCGACAGGCCGATCTGCGTGGAGAAGAACCAGTCCACCAGCAGCTTGACCACTACCACCACGACAGCCAGCAGCACGGGGCGGAACACGTAGTCGGGCATCCATTCCGGCTGCAGCAGCGAGAAGACCGTGGGCTCGGAGATGAGCGGCACGTTTGGTTTGCCCATGATGCGCAGGTTGACCGAGTACAGCGCGATCATCATCAGGATACTGGCGAGCAGATCCATGATTTTCAGGCGCACGTTGAGCCAGCCCGTGATGAAGCCGGCAGCGGCACCGGCCAGGGTGCCACCCATCGTCGACACGAACGGATCGTGGCCGCCGGCGATGAGCGTGGCCGCCACGGCGCCGCCCATCGGGAAGCTGCCGTCGACAGTGAGGTCAGGGAAATTAAGGATGCGGAAGGAAATCAGCACCCCGAGCGCCACGAGGCTGAAGATCAGACCGATCTCCAGGGCGCCGAGCAATGAAAACAGTGACATGACAGAGTGGGGCGCGGTGATTGGGCACCGGCCTGTGTGCAATGAACGGGGGACGCTTGTGGGTAGCAGCGTAAGCGCCCGGCCATTATGCGGCGGATAGCCGCGTTGGGGCTCGGGCAGCCAGACCCGCGCCAGGCCGGCTCCGTCAGGCGGAAGCCGACCCGGCGCCTTGCGAGTTACTTGATGACTTCCTTGGCGTCCTTCAGCAGATCTGCCGACAGGGTCGCGCCTTGCTTCTTGGCCGCGCCTTCGTTCACGAACAGTTCCAGGTCGGTGCTGCCGGCCGACGCAATCGCGCCCGGCTTCTCACCCTTCAGGATGCGGGCGACGACCTTGCCGGTCTGCTGGCCCAGCTTGTAGTAGTTGATGCCCAGCGCAGCGATCGCACCACGCTTCACGCTGTCAGTGTCGCCGGCAACCAGCGGAATCTTCGCTTCGTTGGCCACTTTCACCAGCGATTCGTACGCCGACACCACGTTGTTGTCGGTGTTCGTGTAGATCACGTCGACCTTGCCGATCAGGTTCTTGGCCGCCGGCGCGATGTCCACGGTACGCGGTGCGGCCGATTCGACCAGCGTCATGCCTTCCGCTGACAGCAGCTTCTTCAGTTCAGTGACGACCACGACCGAGTTCGCTTCACCCGGGTTGTAGACCATGCCCACGCGCTTGGCATTCGGCACCACGCGCTTGATCAGGGCAATCTGCTTGTCCAGCGGCAGCTTGTCGGACACGCCGGTCACGTTGGTGCCGGTCGGCGCCCAGCTCTTGACCAGTTGCGCGGCAACCGGATCGGTCACGCCCGAATACACGACGGGGATGGACTTGGTGGCGGCCACAACAGCCTGCGCCGACGGCGTGGCGATGGCGATGATGGCGTCCGGCTTGTCGCCGATGAACTTGCGGGCGATCTGTGCGGCGGTGGCAGTGCTGCCTTGTGCGCTCTGGTATTCCCACTTCAGGTTCTTGCCTGCGTCAAAACCTTCGGCCTTGAGTTGTTCCTTGGCGCCGTCGCGGATGGCGTCGAGCGCCGGGTGCTCAACGATGGCCAGCACTTCGACCGACTTGGTGGCCTGGGCCAGTGCCGGTGCGGCTTGCAGCAGTGCCATCGGAATGGCGGCAAGCGCGGCAATGCGCAAGGCGTGCTTGAACGTGGACATAAGGACCTCCTGTTGCCTTTTGGGTGGTTTCGCTCTGGCGGCGAGCGGGATATGCCCGTGCCGGCGTGGTTGATTTTTCAGACTCTCGATTCTTGAGCGCACCGAAGCAGTGCAATGCCGGCGCACGTGGGCGCACATTATGGGACAAATCGCAATGCTTTTCAGCAAACACTTCAAAAGAACTCGGGGGCAGGAAAGGGGATTCCGGTTGCGTGCGATGCAACGCAGCCATCAAATCAAAAAGGGGCACGAGGCCCCTTTTTTTACTGCCCCAACGGGCCGCTGCTTACTGGATCTTCGCTTTTTCGCGCAGGTCTTTCAGCATCGCCTGGAACTTGCTGCGTTGCCAGTTCTGGTCGCCCATCATCATTTCAAGCAGTTGCGGTTTGACGTCTTCGTACGACGGGATCTTCGCGTCGCGCGTGTCGTCCAGGCGGATCACGTGCCAGCCGAATTGCGTCTTGACCGGCGTCTGGGTGATCTGGCCCTTCTTCAGGCTGGTGAGCGCGGCCGAGAATTCCGGCACGTAGGTGCCCGGGTTCGCCCAGTCCAGGTCGCCGCCGTTGGCGCCCGATCCCTTGTCCTTCGATTGCGCCTTGGCGATGTCTTCAAACTTGGCGCCGGCCTTCAGCTTGGCAATGATGGCCTTTGCGTCGGCTTCCTTATCCACCAGGATGTGGTGGGCGTGGTATTCCTTGCCGTTGCCGAACTGCGCCTTGATCTTGTCGTACTGCTTGTGCAGCTCTTCTTCGGTGGCGGGGCTGTTCTTGACGTAGTCTTCGAACTCGGCGGCCACGAGCACGTTCAGGCGGGCCGATGCCAGCTGTTCCTGAATGTCGTCGCGTTCCAGCAGGCCGCGCTTGGCGGCGTCCTGCTCGATCAGTTCACGGTCGACCAGCATGTCGCGGGCCTTGGCACGCAGCTCGGGCGATTCGGGCTGGCCCGACTTCTTGATCAGCGCGTCCACCTTGGCGCTCGGGATGGCTTTGCCGTTGACCACCGCGGCGTTTTGCGCCATAGCGGGAGCAACGGTCGCAGCAAAGGCAACAGCCAGCAGGCTGGCAGTGAGGCTGGAAATCTTCATGGGATTGCGTTCGAGGGAAGGACGAGTGAGCGTGGAATGCGCTTACGTGTTTTCTTCGGGAGTGACCGCGCGGATCGCCAGGGCATGAATTGCCGCCGGCCACAGCGTGTGCAGCGCATCATACACCATGCGATGACGCGCCAAACGGTTCTTGCCGGCAAAGGCCGCGCTGACAATTTCGACGTTGTAATGTCCGCCGCCGGAGGCCGCGCCGGCGTGTCCGGCGTGCTTGGCACTGTCGTCTTCCACGACGAGGTGGGCGGGCTGAAACGCCTCGCGCAGAAGGCGTTCGATTTCTCGCGGATCGGCAGCCATTAGCGGTCGTCTCCGATGTTGGCGTCGTTGGCCGCATTGGCGGGGCGCTCCTGCATGTGGCGCGCCAGCCAGACACTCTGCACGAGGATGAAGACCACCATCAGGCCCATCGAGCCGAACAGCTTGAAGTTGACCCACACGTCGGTGTCGAAGTTGTAGGCCACGTAGAGGTTCAGGCAGCCCATGGCCAGGAAGAACGCCGCCCACACCAGGTTCAGACGGGCCCAGAGCGGATCGGGCAGCGAAACCTGCTGCTCCATCATGGCGCGGATGAGGTTCTTGCGAACGAACACCACGCTGCCCAGCAGCACCACGCCAAACAGCCAGTACAGCACCGTAGGCTTCCACTTGATGAAGGTCTCGTTGTGGAAGATAAGCGTGGCGCCGCCAAACACGCCGATGATGAGCAGCGACAGCCACTGCATGGCGTCGACCTTGCGGTGCTTGAACCACACCCAGGCGATCTGCAGCACGGTGGCGACCATCGCGACGGTGGTCGCCACATAAATACCGGCCACCTTGAAGGCAGCGAAGAACAGGATGACCGGGAACAGATCGAACAGGAATTTCATGCGGGAACGCGCTTAGGCGGGCAGGTGCGGAAGATCAATCGCCGAATTTTAGCGCAGCCGAGTTGATGCAATACCGCAGGCCGGTGGGCGCAGGGCCATCTTCGAACACGTGGCCAAGGTGCGCGCCGCAGTTCTTGCACTGCACTTCGATGCGCAGCATGCCGTGCGAGCGGTCGGTTTTCTCGGCGATCACCTCGCCGTTGATGGGCTGGAAATAGCTCGGCCAGCCGCAACCGGCATCAAACTTGGTCGACGATTCAAACAGCGGCGTGCCGCAGCAGACGCAGTTGTAGACGCCCCGGTCCCAGTGGTCCCAGTACTTGCCTGTGAAGGGGCGTTCGGTGGCGGCTTCGCGGGTGACGCGGTATTCGATGTCGGAGAGTTGGTCGCGCCATTCGGCGTCGGACTTCGTGACGGTCATGGTGATGAGACTCCTTGTTGGATTCGGCAACCGCGGGATGGAAGCGATCGGGCGGCTGACGTTGTTTTGTCGTGCTGCTGCGGTAATCCTGACAGGCGCGGATTAGAGCACGGTGTCAGTTCCGGCGCATCACGCCTGCCTGCATGTCGGCATGCCGGATTACGACGAGCAGCTCACTTCCAGCGACGACGCCCAATCGGGCGCAGGCTGCGCGTAGTGCTCGAAGCCAGGGTGGTCGTCAAACGGGCGGGCCAGCACGGCGCGCAGGTTTTCAACTTCGGAGAAATCCTTTTCCTTGGCGCGGCGGATGGCGATTTCAGCCAGGTGGTTGCGCAGCACGTATTTCGGGTTGACGCGGTGCATGGCTGCCGCGCGCTGGTCGTCGGATTGCGGTTCGGCCTGCAAGCGCTGGCGATAGGCAGCAAGCCACACGTCTGCGGCTGCGCGGTCGAAGAAGAAATCGCGCACGGTGCGCGCTTCTGCCGCGGCGGGCGTGTCGTCACGGCGCACGTCGGCAAGGTGGCGGAAGAACAGCGTGTAATCGGTGCGTTGTGTGTGCAGCAGCTTGAAGAGGTCGCCGAACAGCGTTTCGTCTTCGTCCTGCGCGGTGGAGAGGCCCAGCTTGGCGCGATAACGTGCGTAGAAAGCGGCGCCGTAGACGTCGCGGTAGGTGAGCAATACGTTTTGCGCGGCGTCGATCGCGGGTTGCGCCTGTGCTTCGTCGCTCAAGTTGACGAAAACGTCGGGATCTTCGCCGAACAGCGGCAGCAACGCCTGCGCGAGGCAGAACAGGTTCCAGTAGCCGATCTGTGGCTGCTGAGCGTAGGCGTAACGGCCGCCGGTGTCGGAGTGGTTGCAGATGTGGTTGGCGTTGAAACCATCCAGGAAGCCGAACGGGCCGTAGTCGAGCGTGAGACCGAGGATCGACATGTTGTCGGTGTTCATCACGCCGTGGCAAAAGCCAACGGCTTGCCAGTCCGCCATCAGTTCGGCGGTGCGGCGGGCGAGTTCACGCAGCAGGGCGAGATACGGTTGCGGCTCGCTGCGGCAGGCGGGGTAGAAGCGGTCGATGACGTAATCGGCAAGTGCGCGAAGCTGGGGCAATTGTTCGCTGGCCGAAAAGTGCTCGAAGTGGCCAAAGCGTACGAACGACGGCGCGAGGCGCGTGACAACGGCGGCGGTTTCGATCTCTTCGCGGCGAATGGGGGCGTCGGCGCCGGTCACGCACAGGGCGCGTGTGGTTGGAATGCCGAGGCCTGCCATGGCTTCCGAGCACAAAAACTCGCGGATGGACGAGCGCAGCACGGCGCGCCCGTCGCCCATACGCGAATATGGCGTACGGCCGGCACCTTTGAGCTGGACTTCGCAGGGGCCTTCGGCGGTCTGCAGCTCGGCCAGCAACAGCGCGCGGCCATCGCCCAGTTGGCCAGCCCACACGCCGAACTGGTGGCCTGAATAGACGGTGGCAAGCGGATCGCTCCAGGGGGCGACGGCGTTACCGGTAAAGACAGCCAGCCCTGCGGGGGTGTCAAGTTCCGCCCGCGAGATGCCAAGCGACGCTGCAGCGTCTGGTGAAAAACCCACGAGATACGGCGTGCCGATCGGCCCTGAAGGCATGGGCATGGGCGGCAGGCGCGTCAGAAAGCGTTCGCCAAGCCCAGAAAAACCAGCGGCCGCGGCGGGGCGGCCGGGCCAGTCGAAAGGGCTCGCAAGGGAATCGTCAGGCAAGGCGGCAGGGGAAGAAGTCATAGGGTGGGGCGGCAGGGCAGGCGGCCGATAGCACAGGAAACGGCGCAAAAACAGTGCCGAACCTTCAAACGTTGTGCGCTTTGCAGCGCAGCAAAATACGCTTTACGTAGGGGAAAACGCCATGTTGAGACGCAGCAACGCTATCGCGTATTGTACTTGCGAGTAAAGAAAGCTGCAGCCTGCGAACCCTTGCACCACAACGATTCGCACGGTTTTTCAGATGGCCGGGTAAACATGGGGGCCGATGTGGCAGCGCACAACAATATCCCGTTGACGTGCTTGGCGATCACGGGAACAATCGGCCAAAAAATAGAACGGTTGTTCAGTTTTTTCTAGGAGACACCATGGCCCTGATGGGACAAATGATGAGCGCCCCTTTGCTCGTCTCGACCATCATCGAACATGCAGCGCGCAATTCCGGTTCGACTGAAGTCGTGTCGCGCCGTGTCGAGGGCGATATCCATCGCACCACGTACCGGCAAGTGCGAGACCGCTCCAAGCAACTGGCAAATGCGCTGGCCGCACTCGGTGTGCAGCCCGGCGAGCGCGTCGGTACGCTGGCCTGGAACGGCTATCGCCACCTTGAAATCTATTACGGCGTGTCTGGTTCGGGCTCGGTGTGCCACACCATCAACCCGCGGCTGTTTCCGGACCAGATCGCCTACATCGTCAATCACGCTGAAGATCAGTACGTCTTCTTCGACCTGACGTTCGTGCCGCTCATCGAGGGCATTGCACCGCATTGCCCGAACGTGAAGGGCTGGGTGGCAATGACCGATCGCGCGCACATGCCTACCTCCAGTGTGCCGATGCTCTGCTACGAAGAGCTGCTGGACGCGCAAAGCGCCGACTACACCTGGCCGCAGTTCGACGAGAACACCGCAGCCGGCCTGTGCTACACGTCGGGCACCACGGGCAACCCGAAGGGCGCGTTGTATTCGCATCGATCCACGGTGCTGCATTCATATGCGTCAGCATTGCCTGATGCCCTTGGGTGCTCGGCGCAGGACGTGATCCTGCCGGTGGTACCGATGTTCCACGTCAACGCCTGGGGGCTGCCGTATTCGGTGCCGTTGGTGGGTGCCAAGCTGGTCTTCCCGGGGCCGAAATTGGATGGCGCCTCGCTGTATGAGCTATTCGAGCAGGAGAAGGTGACGTTCTCCGCCGGCGTGCCGACCGTGTGGCTAGGCTTGCTGCAACACGTGCAGGCCAACAAGCTGAAATTCTCGACGTTCCGCAAGACCGTGATTGGCGGTTCGGCTGCGCCGCCGGCCATGATCCGCACGCTCAAGGAACTGGACGTGGAAGTCATCCATGCGTGGGGCATGACCGAGATGTCACCACTGGGCACCACGTGCAAGCTGATGGGCAAGCATGCTGATCTGCCCGATGAGGCCAAGCAGCACGTGCTCGAGCGCCAAGGCCGCGCCATCTACGGCGTCGAAATGAAGATCGTCGATGCTGAAGGCCAAGAACTGCCGTGGGACGGCAAGGCCTTTGGCGATCTCTACGTGCGCGGACCGTGGACGATCCAGAGCTATTACCGCAACGACAAGTCGCCCCTGGTCGACGGCTGGTTCCCCACGGGTGACGTGGCGAACATCGATGCCGACGGCTACATGCAGATCACGGATCGCAGCAAGGACGTGATCAAGTCCGGCGGCGAGTGGATCTCGTCCATCGATGTGGAAAACGTGGCCGCTGCGCACCCCGGCGTGCACATGGCCGCGTGCATCGCATGCCATCACCCCAAGTGGGACGAACGCCCGCTGCTGGTGGTGATGAAGAAGCCCGGTGTGGAACTCACGCGCGAGGAGATGCTCAAGTTCTTCGAAGGCAAGGTCGCCAAGTGGTGGATTCCGGATGACGTGGTGTTCGTCACCGAAATTCCGCTCACGGCCACCGGCAAGATGCAGAAGCTGAAACTGCGCGAGCAGTTCAAGGATTATCAGTTCCCCGCTGTACAGGCTTAGCTACATATAGAAACCGCCGCCCGTGCACGGGTCACCCCGGCACGAGGACGGCGGACGTAAGACAACCGGATCAGGGCCGGCCGCCGCGCGACGGACACGTCGACGCGGTGGGATGAAGCCCGGGCGCGTTGCAACCTGGAGACGCAAGCAGCCGCACGCCCACCAGAGGCACGCGGAGAGTGACTCGCCGGCGGCTCCACCACATGAAGGAGACACGCATGACGAAGTTCCGTCCGTTGGTTGTGGCTGTTGCATGTGTTGCGGCAATCGGTGGGGCAGTCCTGCCCACTGCATCGTCCGCCGCCGAAACCGTGAAGATCGCCTGGATCGATCCGTTGTCCGGCCTGATGGGTGCGCTGGGCCAGAACCAGTTGCGCAGCTGGCAGTACATCGCCGATCTCGCCACGCAGAAGAACTGGGCCGGCGACGGCACGAAGTTCGAAGTGGTGGGCTTTGACAACAAGCTCTCGCCGCAGGAAAGCCTGACGGCCCTCAAGCAGGTGGCCGATCAGGGCATCCATTACATCGTGCAGGGCAATGGCTCGAGCGTCGGCATGGCGCTGGAAGATGCCGTGGCCAAGTACAACGAGCGTAATCCGGGCAAGGAAATCGTTTACCTGAACTACGCTGCGGTGGATCCGGATATGACGAACAGCAAGTGCAATTACTGGCACTTCCGCCTGGACGCCAACTCCGACATGAAGATGGAAGCGCTGACCAGCTTCCTGGCGAAGGATCCCAAGGTCAAGAAGGTCTACCTGATCAACCAGAACTATTCGTTCGGCCATCAGGTGGCGCGTGCGGCCAAGGAATACCTCAAGCGCAAGCGTCCGGACATCGAGATCGTGGGTGAAGACCTGCACCCGCTGGCGCAGGTGAAGGACTTCTCGCCGTACGTGTCGAAGATCAAGTCGTCGGGTGCCGATACCGTCATCACCGGCAACTGGGGCAGCGATCTGGCGCTGCTGATCAAGGCCGGCAAGGATGCAGGCTTGAACGCGAACTTCTATACGTACTACGCCTCGACCACGGGCGTGCCGACAGCGATGGGTTCTGCAGGCGCAGATCACGTGAAGTACGTGGGCTACTGGAACGTCAACAACGACGGCTTCAAGGGCGCCGATATCGTCGAGGGCTACAAAAAGAAGTACAACGACGATTACTACCTCATGGCCTCGTATACCGGCATCGCCATGCTGGCCAAGGCCATCAAGCAGACCAAGTCTGTCGAGCCCGCCAAGGTTGCCAAGGCCTTCGAAGGCATGAAGGTCGACAGCCTGAACGGCACCTTCGAGATGCGCGCGTCTGACCACCAGGGCCAGCAGCCGCTCTACATCGCCACCTGGGAAAAGACGAACGGCAAGAACGTCAAGTTCGACCAGGAAAACACCGGCTACGGCTGGAAGACCGACGCTGTGCTCGATCAGTACGTCGCGTCGCAGCCGACCTCCTGCCAGATGAAGCGTCCGCAGTAAGGGCGCGGGTGGTGTGCCGAAGGGCTGCCCGATGCTATCGTGCGGCGATGTTTTAAACGGAGTCCGTGGGCCACGCATTGATGCGTGCGTCCCATGCTCCGCCGAATCTGCTGGAAGGGCTGCAGCGTGGAATTTCTAGTCATCAATCTCTTGAATGGCATCAGCTACGGGCTGTTGCTGTTCATGTTGTCTTCGGGCCTGACGCTGATCTTCAGCATGATGGGTGTTCTCAATTTTGCGCATGCCAGCTTCTACATGCTGGGCGCGTATTTCGCCTATGTCGTGAGCGGCTATCTGGGCTTCTGGGCCGCGCTGATCGTGGCACCGCTGCTCGTGGGTGCGCTGGGCGCCGTGGTCGAGCGCTACGGCCTGCGCACGGTGCACCGCTATGGCCATGTCGCCGAACTGCTGTTTACCTTCGGTCTGGCCTATCTGATTGAAGAAGGCGTGAAGCTGGTATGGGGCCTGCCCGCCGTGGCGTACCGCGTGCCGGACGCACTGGACGGCCCGCTGTTCACGCTGTTCACCTCGTCGTTCCCCAAGTACCGCGCCTTCATGATGCTGGTGTCGCTGCTGATGCTGGTTGGCATCTTCCTGCTGCTCACGCGCACGCGTATCGGGCTCGTCATTCAAGCCGCGCTGACGCATCCGGACATGGTCGAAGCGCTGGGCCACAACGTGCCGCGCGTGTTCATGCTGGTGTTCGGCGGCGGCTGTGCGCTGGCCGGCTTGGCGGGCGTGATTGGCGGCAATGCGTTCGTGACCGAGCCATCGATGGCGGCAGCGGTCGGCTCCATCGTCTTCGTAGTGGCGGTCGTGGGTGGCATGGGGTCTCTGGTGGGGGCGTTCATCGCGTCGCTGCTGATCGGCTGCATCCAGACCTTTGCCGTCACGCTTGATATCTCAGTGACGAGCGTGCTGGAGAAGATCGGCGTCACGCTCAATCCGGACGTGCCGCTCATCTCTGTCTGGAACCTGACGATTGCGCAAGTCGCACCGGTGCTGCCGTATCTGCTGCTGGTGCTGATGCTGATTTTCCGCCCGCGCGGGCTGATGGGAACGCGGGAGAGCTAAATGGAACGCACCATGCACCAACAAGCGCAACAACAAGCCGCGTTGCCGCCCAACGATCGGGCGCGGACGATGAAATTCAAGCCGGTCAACCTTGCCCGCTGGCTGCTCTGGGGTTCGACTGCACTCGTGATGATCGTGCTGCCGCTCATCTGGCCGCAGGGTTTTGCGATCACGCTCCTCTCGCAGATGGGCATCATGATCATCTTCGCGCTGTCGTACAACATGCTGCTGGGGCAGTCCGGCATGCTGTCGTTCGGGCACGCGGTGTACGCCGGCCTGGGCGCCTTCATGGCTGTGCATGCGCTCAACAAGATCGGCGCCATGCAGACACTGGGCATCGGCGGTCCGCTCGCCGTTGCGCTATTGCCCATTGCGGGCGGCTTGGGCGGCGCGCTGTTCGGCGTGATCTTCGGCTACGTCACCACCAAGAAGGCCGGCACGACGTTCGCCATGATCACGCTCGGTATCGGCGAGATGGTGTTTGCCAGCGCGTTGATGTTTCCGGACTTCTTTGGTGGCGAGGGCGGTGTCTCCACGAACCGCAGCATCGGCGACGCGCTGTTTGGCGTGACGTTCGGGCCGGGACGCCAGGTGTATTACCTGATCGCCGCGTGGTGCCTGATTTCGATGGCGCTGATGTATGCGTGGACGCAAACGCCGCTGGGCCGCATCGCCAACGCCGTGCGCGATAACCCCGAGCGTGTGGAGTTCATCGGCTACAACACGCAGCGCGTGCGCTTTCTGGTGGTGATCCTGTCCGCGTTTTTTGCGGGCATTGCCGGCGCACTGTCCTGCATCAACTTTGAGATCGTGACGGCCGAGAACGTGTCGGCAGTGCGCTCGGGCTCGGTGCTGCTGGCGGCCTTCATTGGCGGCATGGGCGGCTTCTTCGGGCCGATCATCGGCGCGGTGCTCACGGTGTTCTTTACCGTGGCGCTGTCGGGCATCACCAAGGCGTGGCTGCTGTACTTGGGGTTGTTCTTTGTGCTGATGGTCATGTACGCGCCAGGCGGCATCGCCAGTCTTCTGGTCATGCACCTGCCGATCCTTCGACGCGGCAAGCTCAAGACGCTGCTGCCGGCTTACGGTGTGGCGATCGTGCCGACCATCATCCTGCTGGTCGCGTTGATTTCCACCGTGGAAATGATCTACGCCGTGCAGGACGACGCCTCGGGTGGCGTGGCCACGCTGTTTGGCCTGTCTGTCGAACCGAATACCTTCAAGCCGTGGATCGTTACCGCCGTGCTGTGGCTGGTGGGCGCCTTCGGCCTGCGTGCCGCGGCTGGCAAGCTGCGCACCGCTTGGGATCACGCATTGCAGGAGCCGCAACCATGAGCCAACCGACATCTGGGCCGACCGCTGCGCTCGAGTTGCGCGATGTTCGCAAGCGCTTTGGCGCAACGGAAATCATTCGAGGGGTCAACCTCACCATTGGCAAGGGCGAGCGCCATGCGCTCATCGGCCCGAACGGTGCCGGCAAGTCGACCACGTTCAACTTGATCTCGGGCCGCTTTCCGGCCAGCTCGGGCAGCGTGCGCCTGAACGGCGAAGAGATCAGCGGTTTGGCGCCATTTGAGATCAACCGCAAGGGCCTGTCGCGCAGCTTCCAGATCACCAACATCTTTCATCGGTTGTCGGTGTTCGAGAACCTGCGCTGCGCGGTGCTCTGGTCGCTCGGCTACAAATATTCGTTCTGGCACAAGCTGGCCGAGCTGCGTGACGCACGCGAGCGCGCTGAAGAAGTGCTCGAGCAGATCGGCATGACACATCGGCGAGACGCCGCCGCGGGCCTGCTGACCTACGCCGAGCAACGGGCGTTGGAAATCGGTATCACCATTGCGGGCGGTGCCGACGTGATCCTGCTGGATGAGCCGACCGCCGGCATGAGCCGATCTGAATCCGACCACGCGGTGGACCTCATCCGCAAGGTCACGGTCGGCAAGACGCTGGTGATGGTCGAGCACGACATGAGCGTGGTGTTTGGCTTGGCCGACCGCATCTCGGTGCTCGTCTATGGCGAAGTGATCGCCACCGACACGCCCGAAGCCATTCGCAATAACCGTCGCGTGAAAGAGGCCTACCTCGGCACCACGCTGGACGAACCTGCAGGAGCGCATTGATGGCAACGAATACTCCGATGTTGGAGGTGCGCGACCTGCACGCGTACTACGGCAAGAGCCACATCCTGCACGGCGTCGACATGCACGTAGGCGAGGGCGAGATCGTTGCGCTACTCGGGCGCAATGGGGTGGGGCGTTCGACCCTGGCCAAATCCATCATGGGCATGGTCCGGCATGAAGGCGAAATCCTGCTGCGCGGCAAAAGCGTGAGCGGCCTGCGAACCTTTGAAGTCGCACACAAGGGCATCGGCTATGTGCCCGAGAACCGCGATATCTTCCCCACGCTGACGGTGCGGCAGAACCTGCTGCTTGGCGAGAAACGCAACCCGAGTCAGCCCAAGCCGCGTTGGCAGGTGGAAGACATGTATCAGATGTTCCCGCGTTTGAAGGAGCGCGAGAACACGGCTGCGGGTGTGCTGTCAGGCGGCGAGCAGCAGATGCTGACGCTATGCCGCACGCTGATGGGGGACCCCGATTTCATCATCATCGACGAGCCCACCGAAGGTCTTGCGCCGCTGGTTGTGACGCTTGTCGGCGAGTATTTGAAGACGCTCAAGGAGCGGGGGATCTCCGTGCTGCTGGTGGAGCAGAAACTGGCCATTGCGCTCGACATTTCACAGCGGGTGTATGTGATGGGGCACGGTCAGATCGTGTTTGAGGGGACGCCCCAGCAGTTGAAAGCCGATGCGAAGGTCCGGCAGGAGTGGCTGGAGGTTTAAACGCCGCAGGTCGATCCACGGCGTACAGATGGCCCGCATGGACAACCGTGCGGGCTTTTTTCTGGCAGTCAGTTGACGGCTGTGCCCGCCGCAGAGGCTTCCGTGGTCGCCTTGGCTTGCTGGAGATGCTCGGCGCTGAACTGCATCTCCGAATACTTCACAAAGCGCGTCTTGAACTTCCAGCGGTAAGCCAGCCAGATCACCACGAACAGGATCACGCCGCAATACGTTGCGATGAAGGCGCCGAAGTTGTCGACCGGCGCAAACAGCGCCTTGGTGTTCTGCCCAAGAATGATCACCACGCACAGGATCGCCACCATGATCGGCCCGAAAGGGAAGAACGGCGACCGATACGCCAGTCGCGCCACGGAATGCCCCTGGCTCGTGAACCCCTTGCGGAACCGGTAGTGCGCCAGCGCAATGCCGAACCAGGCGATGAAGCACGTGACCGCAGACGTATTCAGCAGCCACAGGTAGACCACCTGGTCGCCAAACAATGAACTGAAGAAGCACAGTGCGCCAACCGCCGACGTGGCCAGCAGCGCGCGGTGCGGCACGCCGTTGGCCGACACCTTGGCAAACCAGCGCGGCGCCTGACCTTCAAGCGACAGGTCGTACAAAATCCGCGTCGACACATAGAGGCTCGACGTGCCGGACGACAGCAGCGCGGTCAGCACCACCGCATTCATCATCCCAGCCGCAAACGCAAGGCCCGCATGCTGGAACACCAGCGCAAACGGGCTGACGCCGACGTCGGTCGCTTCATTGCGCAGCAGGTTCGGGTCGGTGTATGGCAGCAGCACGCCGATGATCAGGATCGCCAGCACATAGAACAGCAGGATGCGCCAGAACGTCTGGCGGATGGCGCGCGGGATCGTGCGGGAGGGGTTCTCCGCCTCGCCGGCGGCCACGCCAATCGTCTCGACACCCTGGAACGAGAACCCGGCGATCATCGCCACGCCGACCATGGCCGGCACGCCGCCCACGAACGGCGCATCGCCCACGGTGAAGTTCTGCCAACCCGACTGCGGCCCGCCGTGCATGATGCCGAAGATCATCGCCAGGCCGATCAGCAGGAACACGACGATGGTCACCACCTTGATCATCGAGAACCAGTATTCCGCCTCGCCAAAACCGCGCACGGAGAAGGCGTTGAGGCCAAACATCAGCAGCAGGAATGCGGCGCTCCAGACCATGCCCGACACGCCCGGGAACCAGTACTTCATCACGAGTTGCGCGGCAGCCAGTTCCACGGCAACGGACACGGCCAGCGCAAACCAGTAGTTCCATCCGAGCGCAAAGCCGAAGCCTTCTTCGACATACAGGCGGCTGTAAGTCACGAACGAGCCCGAGACGGGCAGATGCACCGCCAGTTCGCCAAGACTCGTCATCAGGCAATAGACCATCACGCCGATCAGCGTGTAGGTCAGCAGTGCGCCGCCGGGGCCAGCCTGCGCGATGGACGCACCGGACGCAACGAACAGCCCCGTGCCGATGGCGCCGCCCAGGGCGATCATCATCAGGTGGCGCGAGCGCAGGCGTCGGCGCAGTTCGGATTGGGCTTCGAGGCCGGTGGGGGTGATGGGTGTATGCATAGCCGGTGGCGCCGGAGCGGGCGCCCCAATAAAATCGCCCGCCGGATGCTGTGCAAACGGCTGGCGGAGCGGGGGGGGGATTACTGCGTACGGTTTGCGACGGTCGGCAATTCGGGGCCGGGGTCTTGGCCGGCCAGCGAATCGCGCAGCACCGGCGGGCGCGGGAAGTGCATGTCCTGGTAACGGACAATGCCGCCGCCACGCACCAACCGGTAGCCGATCCAGATCAGGAAGAAGACCGGGATGCCGATGTACGTGGCGATCACCGCTGGCCAATCGACGGTGCCGGTGGTGAATGCCTGGTAGTTCTGGCCGAGCGTGATGATCAGGCACAGCCCAAACGCGAACAACGGGCCATATGGAAAGAACTTGGAGCGGTACGGCAACTGCGCCGGATCATGCCCCTGCGCCACAAGCCCCTTGCGGAACCGATAGTGGCTGATGGCAATGCCAAGCCATGCCACGAAGCCGGTCATGCCCGAGGTGTTCAGCAGCCACAGGTAGACCGTCTTGTCGCCATACAACGAACTCAAGAAGCAGAGCGCGCCGACGGCGGTCGTGGCCAGCAGCGCATTGCGTGGCACACCGTTCCGGGTAAGTTGCGCAAAGATGCGCGGCGCGCGGCCCTCGGTGGCCAGGTTGTAGAGCATCCGCGTGGACGCATACATGCCCGAATTGCCGGCCGACAGCACCGCCGTCAGGATCACCGCGTTCATCAGGCCTGCAGCGAACGCCAGGCCTGCGTGCTTGAAAACGAGCGTGAAAGGGCTCACGCCAATGTTCGTCACTTCCGTCGAGAGCAGATTCGGATCGGTGTACGGCACCAGCACGCCGATGATGAAGATGGCCAGCACGTAGAACAGCAGGATCCGCCAGAACACTTGCTTGACCGCACGCGGAATGGTGCGCGCCGGGTCGGCCGATTCGCCGGCCGCCACGCCAATCAGCTCCGTCCCCTGGAACGAGAATCCCGCGATCATCGCCACGCCGATCATCGCCGGCAGCCCGCCGACGAACGGCGCATCACCGATCGTCAGATTCTGCAGGCCCGATTGCGGACCGCCTTTCATGATCCCGAAGATCATCGCCAGGCCAATGCCGATAAAGAGGATGACGGTGACGACCTTGATGAGTGCGAACCAGTATTCCGCCTCGCCAAAGCCGCGCACCGAGATGGCGTTGAGCAGGAACATGATGGCGAGGAACACGGCACTCCACAGCACGCCCGGTACATCGGGAAACCAGTAATGCATGACGAGCTGCGCGGCCGCCAGCTCAACGGCAATCGTCACAGCCCAGTTGTACCAATAGTTCCAGCCAAGCGCGAAGCCGAAGCCTTCGTCCACATACAGCGCGCCGTAGGTGGCAAACGACCCGGAAACGGGCATATAGGCGGCAAGCTCGCCCAGGCTGGTCATCAGGAAATAGACCATTGCCCCGATGAGGATATAGGCGGCGAGCGCGCCTCCGGGGCCTGCCTGCGAGACCGATGCGCCCGAAGCCACGAAGAGCCCGGTGCCGATCGACCCGCCGATGGCGATCATGGTGAGATGGCGCGCGCGCAAGGTGCGGCGCAAGCCCGGCGTCTCTGAGGACGGGGTAGCGTGTTCTGACATGGATACAGAGTGGTCGATTTTGCTCGGATCGCGAATCAAATCGACGAAATGTGACGAGGCGTCCCCGCGCCTGGTGGGCGTCCGGCGAACGAAATGCGCGACTCTATCAAAACCGTCACGCAGCGGGCAAAAAATCCATGCTGCGTCACACGCGTTTGAACCCGTCGGGGCCCGTCGCATCGCCCGCCAGACGGCGCCGTGCAGCGCAAAAATAAAAATTGAACGACCGTGCTATTTTGTGTATTCTGTGTCGAGTCGCGGCCTTACCGCGCGTTAAAAAAACGATAGTTGAGAGACAGTTCAACCGCGAGGCACGGCGCGCCTGATCTGCCGGCCCTCGCATCACCAAAGGAACCAGCATGACTGCGGAGTACAAGGTCCAGGACGGCGTTGCCGTCATCACGCTCAGCAACCCGCCCGTCAACGGCCTTGGCCACTCCACGCGCCTGGGCATCGTCGAGGGCATGGTGAAAGCGGGCGACGACGCCAACGTCAAGGCCATCGTGATCACCGGTGCGGGCAAGGCCTTCTCGGGCGGCGCAGATATCCGTGAGTTCAACACCCCCAAGGCCACGCAAGAGCCGACACTGCACGCCGTCATCAAGGCAGTGGAGTCGAGCAGCAAGCCGGTCGTGGCGGCCATCCATTCGGTGGCGATGGGCGGTGGGCTGGAACTGGCGATGGGCTGTCACTACCGCGTGGCCGCACCGGGCGCGCAGATCGCGCTGCCGGAAGTGAAGCTGGGCATTCTGCCGGGCGCAGGCGGCACGCAGCGTCTGCCGCGCGCGATCGGCCTGGAGCCGGCGCTGAACATGATCGTTTCCGGCAACGCCATTCCGTCGGAAAAGCTGGCCAAGAGCGGCCTGTTCGACCAGATGATCGAAGGCGACCTGATGGCCGGCGCCATTGACTTCGCGCTGAAAGCTGCTGCCGAAGGCAAGCTGCCGAAGCTGCGAGATCGCAAGGTCGAGCACGACAATCCGCAAGGTTTCTTGCAATTCGCCCGTAACACGGTGGCCGCTGTCGCCAAGAACTTCCCGGCGCCAGGCAAGTGCGTCGACGCCGTGCAGGCCGCGGTGGAAAAGCGCTTTGACGACGGTATCAAGTTCGAGCGCGAGCTGTTCATCGAGCTGGTGAATACGTCCGAATCGCGCGCCCTGCGCCATGCATTCTTCGGCGAACGCGCAGCGAGCAAGATTCCGGACGTGCCGGAAGACACGCCGGTGCGCAAGGTGGAGAAGGTTGCCGTGATCGGCGCCGGCACGATGGGCGGCGGTATCTCGATGAACTTCCTGAACGCGGGCATTCCGGTCACGATGCTGGAAACCAAGCAGGAAGCGCTGGACCGCGGCGTCGCCACCATCCGCAAGAACTACGAGAACAGCGCCAAGAAGGGCAAGCTCACGCAAGAGAAGGTCGAGCAGCGCATGGCCCTGCTGACCCCGACGCTGTCCTACGACGACATCAAGGACGCCGACCTCGTCATCGAAGCCGTGTTCGAAGAAATGGGCGTCAAGGAAGTCGTGTTCAAGAAGCTGGACGAAGTCGTCAAGCAGGGCGCGATCCTGGCGTCGAACACGTCCACGCTGGATGTCGACAAGATCGCCAGCTTCACCAAGCGTCCGCAGGACGTGGTCGGCATGCACTTCTTCAGCCCGGCCAACGTGATGAAGCTGCTGGAAGTCGTGCGCGGCAAAGAGACGGCCAAGGACGTGCTGGCCACCGTCATGAAGCTGGCCAAGGCCATCAAGAAGACGGCGGTCGTGTCCGGCGTGTGCGATGGCTTCATCGGCAACCGCATGATCGAGCAATACAGCCGCCAGGCGGGTTATCTGCTGGACGAAGGCGCGCTGCCGGAGCAGGTCGACAAGGCCATCGAAAAGTTCGGCTTTGCGATGGGCCCGTTCCGCATGGGCGATCTGGCTGGCAACGACATCGGCTGGGCCATCCGCAAGCGCCGCGCTGTGGACAAGCCGGACATCGTCTATTCGAAGACCGCCGATCTGCTGTGCGAGATGGGCCGCTTTGGCCAGAAGACCGGCGGCGGCTGGTACGACTACAAGGCGGGCGACCGCAAGCCGTATCCGAACCAGCAGGTCAACGACATGATCGTCCAGCATTCGAAGGATCTGGGCATCACCCGCCGCAAGATTTCGGACGAAGAAATCGTCGAGCGCCTGGTGTTCGCGCTGGTCAACGAAGGCGCGAAGATCCTGGAAGAGGGCATTGCCTCCAAGGCGTCGGATATTGACATGGTCTACCTGACCGGCTACGGCTTCCCGCTGTTCCGCGGTGGCCCGATGCTCTACGCAGACACCGTCGGCCTGTACAACGTTGCGCAAGCCATGCACCGCTATAGCAAGGGCTACCACGGGGAAGCCTGGAAGGTCGCGCCGCTGCTGCAGAAGCTGGCCGATGAAGGCAAGGGCTTCAACGGCTGATGCGCGGCTAACGGACCAAGCGACTAAGCAACCGCCATGCAACTCACGCCCACCGATTGCCTGCTGATCATCGACGTGCAGAACGATTTTCTGCCCGGCGGCGCGCTGGCCGTGCCGGAAGGCGACCAGGTCGTCCCGGTCGTCAACCAGCTCGCCCAGGCATTCGGGCGCGTGGTGCTGACGCAGGATTGGCACCCGCGCGAGCACGTGTCGTTCGCAGCCAACCATGCGGGAACGCAGCCGTTCGGCACGATCGATCTGCCGTACGGCCAGCAGGTGCTGTGGCCGGTGCACTGCGTGCAGCACAGCGCAGGCGCCGCGCTGGCCGACAACCTGGACGTGCCGCATGCGCAGTTGATGGTTCGCAAGGGCTATCACCCGCACATCGACAGCTACTCCGCATTTTTTGAAGCGGATCGCAAGACGCCGACCGGCCTGCTGGGCTACCTGCGCGAGCTTGAAATCAAGCGCGTGTTCTGCGTTGGGCTGGCCACCGATTTCTGCGTGGCGTGGTCAGCGCTGGATGCGCGTGCCGCCGGGCTGGAAGTTGCCGTCATCGAGGATGCGTGCCGTGCGATCGACCTGAACGGGTCGCTTGCGCAGGCGTGGCAGCAGATGACGGAGGTGGGCATCGCGCGGTTGCAGTCGCCGGACGTTTTGAACACCTTGTCTTGAACGGATAACGGAATACATCGGGCGCTGCCGAAGCCGCGCCCGCCACCAGATACGAGGAGCAACACCATGACCGAAGCAGTCATCGTTTCCACCGCACGTACCGGCCTGGCCAAGAGCTGGAAGGGCGCCTTCAACATGACGCACGGCGCCACGCTGGGCGGCCATGCGGTTCAGCACGCCATCGAGCGCGCCAAGATCGAGCCGGGCGAAGTGGAAGACATCCTGATGGGTTGCGCGAACCCGGAAGGTGCGACGGGCGCCAACATCGCCCGCCAGATCGCCCTGCGTGCCGGCTGCCCCGTGACCGTGCCGGGCGCAACCGTCAACCGCTTCTGCTCGTCGGGCCTGCAGACCATCGCCATGGCCGCGCAGCGCGTGATTGCCGATGAAGGCGACATCTTCGTGGCCGGCGGCGTGGAATCCATCTCGTGCGTGCAGCAGGAAATGAACCGCCACATGATGACCGAAGGCTGGCTCAACAAGCACAAGCCGGAAATCTACTGGAACATGCTCCAGACCGCCGAGAACGTCGCCAAGCGCTACAACATCGCCAAGGAGCGCATGGACGAGTACGGCGTGCAAAGCCAGCAGCGCGCCGCCGCCGCTGCTGCTGCCGGCAAGTTCAACGACGAAATCGTCCCGATGACGACGGTGATGGGCGTGGCCGATGCCAAGACCGGCCAACTCATGACCCGCGAAGTCACCATCTCCGCCGACGAAGGGATTCGCCCCGACACGACGCTTGAAGGCGTGGCGAAAATTCGCTCCGCAGTGCCGGGCGGCGTCATCACGGCAGGCAATGCCAGCCAGTTCTCAGACGGCGCATCGGCTGCCGTGGTGATGAATGGCAAGGTGGCAGCCGCCAAGGGCCTTCAGCCGCTGGGCGTATTCCGTGGCTTTGCCGTAGCCGGTTGCGAGCCGGATGAAATGGGTATCGGCCCGGTGTTTGCCGTGCCCAAGCTGCTCAAAAAGGCCGGCCTGAAGGTGGACGACATCGGCCTGTGGGAATTGAACGAAGCGTTTGCCGTGCAGGTGCTGTACTGCGCAGACAAGCTGGGCATCCCCATGGACCGCCTGAACGTCAACGGCGGTGCCATCGCCGTGGGCCACCCGTACGGCGTGTCGGGTGCACGCCTGGTCGGCCACGCGCTGATCGAAGGCAAGCGTCGCGGCGTCAAGTACGTGGTCGTGACCATGTGCATCGGCGGCGGCCAAGGCGCAGCCGGCCTGTTCGAGGTGCTCTAAAGAGGCCAGGCTCCCGAGTAAAAACGGGAGCCTGTTTTGTTTCTGGCAGCGCTGATTTCAGTGTCAGCCCATGCACGCACACGGTTTGTGCCGTTCCTGCCCTAGATGGCGCCTTGAATTTTCGTAAGCGGGCGGAAATAAGACGGGAAACTGTCTGAGCGAAGCGAGTTTTTCCCGTCTCCGCACGGTTACGGAAATTCAAGGAATCTTTCGCCATCTCGGGCGCGCCTTTCTTTGCTTACTTTCTTTGGCAAGACAAAGAAAGTGAGTCGGGCCCGGCAGGGCACGAAACACAGGATGCACCACCAACATCATGTCCTCGAAACTGCTATCCCGCCGCGATCTCAGCTTCCTGCTTTACGAATGGCTCAACGTCGAATCGCTCACACGCATTCCACGTTACGCAGACCACTCCCGCGAAACCTTCGACGCCGCACTCGATACCTGCGAGCGCATCGCAACGGACCTGTTCGCCCCGCACAACAAGAAAAACGACCAGGAAGAACCGCACTTCGACGGCAACAAGGTTCACATCATCCCCGAAGTGAAGGTCGCGCTGGACGCCTTCAACAAAGCCGGCCTCATGGCTGCTGGGCAAGACTTTGAACGCGGCGGCATGCAACTGCCGACCGTGGTCGAAAAAGCCGGCTTCGGCTTCTTCAAGGCCGCCAACGTCGGCACCAGTTCGTACCCGTTCCTAACCATCGGCAACGCGAATCTGCTGCTCGCGCACGGCACGCCCGCGCAAATCGAGACCTTCGTGCAGCCCGAGATGGAAGGCCGCTTCTACGGCACGATGTGCCTGTCGGAGCCGCAGGCAGGCTCGTCGCTGTCGGACATCGTCACGCGCGCCGAATATGAAGGCGAATCGCCGCTCGGCGCGCAATATCGCCTGACCGGCAACAAGATGTGGATCTCTGCCGGCGAGCACGAACTGTCGGACAACATCGTCCACCTCGTGCTGGCGAAGATTCCCGGCCCGGACGGCAAGCTGATTCCGGGCGTGAAGGGTATTTCGCTCTTCATCGTGCCGAAGTTCCTCGTCAATACCGATGGCTCGCTCGGCGAGCGCAACGACGTCGTGCTGGCCGGGCTGAACCACAAGATGGGCTATCGCGGCACGACCAACTGCCTGCTGAACTTTGGCGAGGGTACGCAGTTCCGCCCGAAGAGCGCAGACGGGCAGCCCCGCGCGGGCGCCATCGGCTACCTCGTCGGCGAGCCGCACAAGGGCCTCGCCTGCATGTTCCACATGATGAACGAGGCGCGCATCGGCGTCGGCATGGGCGCGACGATGCTCGGCTACACGGGTTACCTGCATGCGGTGGACTACGCGCGCAATCGTCCGCAGGGGCGTCCGGTCGGGCCTTCGGGCAAGGATGCAGCGTCTGCGCAAATCCGCATCGTCGATCATGCCGACGTGCGTCGCATGCTGCTGGCGCAGAAGGCCTACGTGGAAGGCTCGCTGGGCCTGAACCTGTATTGCGCCAAGCTCGTGGATGAGGAACGTGGCGAAACCGACGCCGCCAAGCGCGCCAAACTCGGCCTGCTGCTCGACATCCTCACGCCGATTGCGAAAAGCTGGCCGTCGCAGTGGTGCCTGGAGGCCAACAGCCTGGCGATCCAGGTGCATGGCGGTTACGGCTACACGCGCGAGTACAACGTCGAACAGTTCTACCGCGATAACCGACTGAACCCGATCCACGAAGGCACGCATGGCATCCAGGGCCTGGACCTGCTGGGGCGCAAGGTCGTGATGCAGGACGGCGCCGCCTTCGCCGCGTTGGGTGAGCGCGTGCAGGCCACCGTCGGCCGTGCGTTGGAAACCGACGACGAAACGCTGGTCGGCTACGGCCGTGCGCTTGGCATGGCGACGCAAAAACTGGCCAAGGTCACGCAGACGCTGTGGGCCGCTGGCGACCCGCGCGTGACGCTGGCGAATGCCTCCGTCTATCTGGAAGCCTTTGGCCACGTGGTTGTCGCGTGGATCTGGCTGGAGCAGGCGCTGGCGGCGGCCAAGGCGTTGCCGAACGCCCAAGGCGAAGACGCCGATTTCTACCGCGGCAAGCTGCAGGCCGCACGCTATTTCTTCCAGTGGGAACTGCCGAAAATCGACCCGCAGATCGTGCTGCTGGGATCGCTCGATACGACCACGCTGGACATGCAGGACGCCTGGTTCTGAGGGCATCGCACCACCACAACGAGACACAGGAGACACCATGGGAACGCTGAAACACCTCTTCGATCTTTCCGGCAAGACGGCGCTGATCACTGGCGGCTCGCGCGGGCTCGGCCTGCAGATTGCCGAAGCACTGGGCGAGCAGGGCGCGCGCATCGTCTTGTCTGCCCGCAAGGCCGATGAGCTGAAGGAAGCGCAGGCGCACCTGAAGTCGCTTGGCATCGAGGCCGACTGGATTGCTGCCGACGGCGCCGTCGAAGCCGACATCCAGCGCCTGGCCGATGAGGCGCTGGCCAAGCTCGGCCACGTCGACATCCTCGTCAACAACGCGGGCGCGACGTGGGGCGCGCCGGCGGAAGACCACCCAGTCGAAGCGTGGGACAAGGTGATGAACCTGAACATTCGTGGCCTGTTCCTGCTGACGCAGCAGATCGGCAAGCGTTCGATGATCCCCCGCAAGTACGGAAAGATCGTCAACGTGGCGTCGATTGCCGGCCTGAAGGGCAATCCGCCGGGCTCGCTGGACACGATTGCCTACAACACCAGCAAGGGCGCGGTGGTCAACTTCACGCGCGCGCTGGCTGGTGAGTGGGGCGAGCACAACATCACCGTCAACGCGATTGCGCCGGGCTTCTTCCCGTCGAAGATGACGCGTGGCTCGCTGGAAAAGCTTGGTGTCGACAAGCTGACCGAAAAATCCCCCCTGCATCGCATTGGCGACGATGAAGACCTCAAGGGCGTGGCTGCGCTGTTTGCGTCGGATGCGTCCAAGCACATCACTGGCCAGATCCTCGCTGTCGACGGCGGCGTGAGCGTGGTCTAATTTCGGCTGCTTCTCACTCTTTCTGACGCAGCATGAACGCAGACAACAACGGTTTTCCGATCGACATTCCTTTCCTGAAGCTCCTCGGCATGCGCTGCCTGAAGGTGGCCGACGGCGAGGGCGTGGTCGAACTCGCACTCGAAGCCCAGCACATGAACAGCTGGGAAATGGCCCACGGCGGCGTGACCATGACGATGCTCGACGTCGCCATGGCCATGGCTGGGCGTTCGGCCGACGTGCATGGCCGCGGCGTGGTGACCATCGAGATGAAAACGGCGTTCATGCAGCCCGGGCGCGGCACGCTCAAGGCGAGCGCCCGTTGCGTGCATCAGTCCACCACCATGGCCTTCTGCGAAGGCGAGGTGCGCGATGCGGATGACAAGCTGGTCGCACGCAGCTCGGGCACGTTCAAGTTCGTCAAGCGCATGCCGCCGCCGCGCACGCCCGAGCCCGGCGCCGACGGCTGACCCGGCGACACCGCAGTTGCAGTACCCAGTTGCACACCGGACAGCGTCCGGCACACAAGAAGAGCAACCACGGAGACAAGCATGCAACAACCTGCGCGGCGCACGGCGTCTGCCCTTGCCATCACTCTGCTTTGCTGCACCGGACTGATCATGACCTTGGAAGGATGCGCCTCGAGTTCCGCGCCTGCTGCAACACCAGCCGCTGACACGAAAACCACGGTGCAGGCACCCCCCGCACCGACGCCGCCGATGCAGAAGCCGCTGACGGCGGACGAATCCGACCCGAACAAGATGGGCTGGATGCAGGGCTTCCCGCCGCCGCCCGATCGCATCATCCGCTTTGACTTGGCGGGCAACATGTTCCCACGCACACGCTACGGCTACAGCCACGTGCGCGAGTTCGTGCCGACGCGCGTGGTGTGGCACGGCGACGGCCCGGTCAGCAAGCTGCCGCGCGCCGAGCGTGACATCAGCGGCGTGCTGTTTACCGATCCGAACGGCACGCGCCGTACGTTTGCCGAAGCTCTCAAGCTGACCTACACCGACGGCATCCTCGTCATGCACAAGGGCAAGGTGATCTACGAGCGCTACTTTGGCGCGCTCAATGCGCATACGCAGCACATCGCCATGTCGGTCACGAAATCGTTTGTCGGCACCCTGGCCGCCATGCTGGTAGCCGACGGCAAGCTCGACCCGGCAGCGCCCGTGACGCAGTACGTGTCGGAGCTGAAGGACACGGCCTACGGCGACGCCACCGTGCGCCAGGTCATGGATATGACCGTGGGCGTGCATTACTCCGAAAACTATGCCGACCCGAACGCCGATGTCTGGGCGTACGCCCGCGCCGGCGGCATGCTGCCGCGCCCGGCTGGCTACAAGGGCCCGGACAACTTCTACGACTATCTGACGACGCTGCGCAAGGAAGGCGAGCACGACGCGGAGTTCTCGTACAAGACCGTCAACGCTGAAACGCTGGCGTGGATCGTGCGCCGTGCGTCGAACAAGTCGCTGGCGGCGCTGTTGTCCGAGCAGATCTGGCAACCGATGGGGGCACAGGATGACGCGTACTTCTCGGTCGACAGCATCGGTACGGAATCGGGCGGCGGCGGCCTGAACACCACGCTGCGCGACCTGGCGCGCTTTGGCGAGATGATCCGCAACGACGGCCGCTTCAACGGCAAACAGATCCTGCCCAAGAGCGTGATTGAAGACATCCGCCGCGGTGGCGACCCAGCCAAGTTTGCCAAGGCAGGCTACACGACGCTGCCCGGCTATTCGTATCGCAACATGTGGTGGGTTTCGAGCAACGACCACCACACGTTCGAAGCGCGCGGCATCCATGGCCAGCGCATCTATATTGATCCGGTGGCCCAGATGACGATCGTGCGCTATGCCTCGCACCCGATCGCTGCCAATGCTGCCAATGATCCGGTCACGCACCGCGCGTATGCGGCGCTGGCCGAGTACTTCATGCAACACAAGTAACAACCCGACCCAACACCGATATCCGATATTCAGGAGCGTTTTTTCATGTCGAAGACCTATCAGCGCATCGTTCTGGCTTCGCGCCCGCAAGGGGCCGTAACGCCCGACAACTTCCGCCTGGAAACGGTGGAGATTCCGGAACTGCAGGACGGCCAGGTGCTGGTGCGCAACCATTTCCTGTCGCTCGATCCGTACATGCGCGGCCGCATGAACGACAGCAAGTCGTACGCGCAGCCGCAACCGCTGGATGAAGTGATGATCGGCGGCACCGTGGGCGTGGTGGAAGCGTCCAAGAACCCGTCGTTTGCCGTGGGCGATAGCGTGGTCGGCATGTTCGGCTGGCAAGAGGTTGGTGTGTCGGACGGCCGCGGCATCCAGAAGGTCGATACGCGCCACATTCCGCTGTCGGCGTACCTGGGTTCGGTGGGCATGCCCGGTGTGACGGCTTGGTACGGCCTGAACAAGATCATGCTGCCCAAGCCGGGCCAAACCGTGGCGGTGAGCGCCGCTTCGGGCGCCGTCGGCAGCGTGGTGGGGCAGCTCGCCAAGCTCAAGGGCTGCCGCGTGGTGGGTTTTGCCGGCGGCAAGGACAAGTGCGACTACGTGGTCAACGAGCTTGGCTTTGACGCCTGCATCGACTACAAGGCCGCCAAGGACCCGAAAGAGCTGTACAAGATGCTCAAGGAAGCGACGCCCGACGGCATCGATGCGTACTTCGAGAACGTCGGTGGCGCGATCCTGGATGCGGTGCTCTCGCGCATGAACGCGTTCGGCCGCATCGCCATGTGCGGCATGATCGCCGGCTACGATGGCCAGCCGCTGCCGCTGCAGAATCCGCAACTGATCCTGGTGTCGCGCCTGACCATTGAGGGCTTCATCGTCTCCGAACACATGGACGTGTGGCCGGAAGCCCTGCGCGAGCTGGGCGGTTTCGTGGCGCAAGGCAAGCTGAAGTTCCGCGAGAGCGTGGCACAGGGCTTGGCCAGCGCACCGGAAGCGTTCATGGGCCTGCTCAAGGGTAAGAACTTCGGCAAGCAACTCGTCAAGCTGGTTTGAGTTAAGCCGCACGCGGACTGTCAATCGCTTGACAGTCCGCCGGGCGAGGGCCGCCACAGAATGGCCCCACCCACAACGAACGCGTGAAGGAGACACCATGAACGCACCTGAAACCACGCAAGCGAAGCGGCCCGACAGCATGGCCGCCAGCCTCAGCCCCGAGGCCGCTGCCCGCTATCGCAACCTGCCGCGCCCGCCGCAATTCGCCACCGTTGAAGAAGAGCGCCTGCACCGCAAGCAACGTCTGGCTGCGGCGTTCCGGCTGTTCTCCAAATTCGGTTTCGACGAAGGCGTGGCCGGGCACATCACGGCGCGCGATCCGGAGCATCAGGACAGCTTCTGGGTGAACCCGTTCGGCGTGCATTTCAGCCAGGTGACGGTGTCGAACCTGATCCGCTGCGATCACCACGGCAACGTGGTCGAAGGCGATTACCCCGTCAACGCCGCCGCGTTTGCGATTCACTCGCGCGTGCATCAGGCACGGCCCGATGCGGTGGCCGCGGCGCACTCGCACAGCACGTACGGCCGCGCGTGGTCGACACTCGGCCGCAAGCTCGATCCGCTCACGCAAGACGTGTGCGCCTTTTATGACGACCACGCCCTTTACGACGATTTCGGCGGTGTGGTGGTCGAGCTGGACGAAGGCCAGCGCATTGCAGAAGCGCTGGGCGACAACAAGGCCGCCATTCTGCAGAACCATGGCCTGCTGACGGTCGGCAAGACGGTCGACGAGGCGGCATGGTGGTTCATCACCATGGAGCGCTCCTGCCAGGTGCAGTTGCTGGCCGAAGCCGCCGCTGCGCGCACTGGCGACGCACCGCGCACGATTTCCGATGCCGCTGCCCGTCAGGCGTACTCGATCGTCGGATCGGCACAGGCGGGGTGGTTCCAGTTCCAGCCGCTGTATGCGCGCATCGTCAAAGAACAACCCGATCTGCTCGACTGATCGGCATCACAAATTTCTGGAGCACGCATGACGGACTTGATCCTGCATCACTACGCCACCTCGCCGTTTTCTGAGAAGGTGCGGTTGATCCTTGGCTACAAGGACCAGCCGTGGAAGTCCGTCACGGTGCCCGTGATCCTGCCCAAGCCGGACGTGATGCCGCTCACCGGCGGCTACCGGCGCACGCCGTTCCTGCAGATCGGCGCGGACATCTATTGCGATACCGCGCTGATCGCGCAGGTGCTGGAGTCGATTCATCCCGCGCCGACGCTGTATCCGGCAGACCATGCCGCAGCGGTGTTTTCGATGGCGCAGTGGGCCGATACGACGCTGTTCTGGGCTACAGCAACGTTCGTGACACAGCCGGCGGGCTTCCAGAGCCTGTTCGGTGATGCACCGGAAGCCTTCGTCAAAGCCTTTGTGGAAGACCGCAAGGCCATGCGTGTGGGCGGCACCGGCTTGCGCACGCCGCTGCCGGAAGCGACCTCAACGCTGCAGGTGTTCCTCGCGCAGTTGGAGCGGCAGTTTGCAACAGGCGAACGCATCTTCCTGTTTGGCGAGCAGCCGACCGTGGCCGACTTTTCCGTCTATCACTGCCTGTGGTTCATCCGCCGCGCGACGGCGGTGGCGGGCATTCTCGATGCGCACCCGGAAGTCGTTGCATGGATGCATCGCGTTGCGGCATTCGGTCACTCCCAAGCGCAACCGATGACGCCCGCCGAAGCACTGGACGTTGCCAAGGCCGCCACACCGCGTGCGCTGACTGAAACGAACGCCATCTTCGACGACAGCCACGGCTTGCCCAAGGGCACGCGCGTAACGGTGGCTGCGGTTGACTACGGCGTCGATCCCGTCGAAGGAGACCTCGTCGTCTCCACGCGCGATAGCGTCGGCGTGCTGCGCGAAGACCCGCGCGTCGGCCAGGTGGTCGTGCATTTTCCGCGCGTGGGTTATGCCGTGCGCAAGGTCGAGGCGGCCGGCTGATACGGCTCGGCCATCTCGATCGCCTTTCCTATTACAACGACATCAGTGAGACACGTATGAAGCAATTCGCAGGCGGTGTGGCCGTCATCACGGGCGGTGCGTCGGGTTTCGGCAAGGAGTTCGCCAAGAACGCTGCCGGGTTGGGCATGAAGCTGGTGCTGGCCGATATCCAACAGGATGCGCTGGATGCTGCCGTGGCCGAGTTCTCGGCGCAGGGCGTGGAAGTGATTGGCCTGCGCGTCGACGTGTCGAAGGTGGAAGACGTGCAGGCGCTGGCCGATGCGGCCATCAAGGCGTTCGGCAAAGTGAATCTGCTGTTCAACAACGCCGGCGTGGGCGCCGGTGGCCTCATATGGGAAAACACCGAGCGCGACTGGGATTGGGTGCTTGGCGTGAACCTGCACGGCGTCATTCACGGTGTGCGCATCTTCACGCCGCTGATGCTGGAAGCCGCCAAGAAAGATCCGTCCTACGAGGGCCATATCGTCAATACGGCGTCGATGGCGGGGCTGCTGAATGCGCCGGCCATGGGCATCTATAACGTGTCCAAGCACGCGGTGGTGGCGCTGTCCGAATCGCTGTATCAAGACTTGAGCCTGGTGACCGAGCAGATCCATTGCTCGGTGCTGTGCCCGTATTTTGTGCCAACCGGCATTACGCAGTCTGACCGCAACCGCCCGCAGGATCTGGCGAACACGGCACCGCCCACCAAGTCGCAGCTGGTTTCACGGGCCATGTCGGAAAAGGCGGTCAGCTCCGGCAAGGTCACGGCCGAGCAGGTCGGCCAGATGACCTTCGACGCCATCCGCAACGCGGGCTTCTACATCTATTCGCATCCGCACGCGCTGGCGCCCGTGCAGCATCGCTTTGAAGACATCATCTCGCAGCGCAATCCGTCTGATCCGTTCGAAGGCAAGCCGGACGTGCGCGCACGTCTGGTCGATGCACTGCGCGGGTAATTCCACCTCTACGACTGCCACAACGCCGAGATCGCCATGAACACTGCAACGGCTGCCGCCATCACGGAATCGCAATTCGCCGATCTGCCCAACGGCACACGGCTGCACTACGCCAGCGCGGGCAAGCGCGGCGCACCGCTGATGATGTTCGTGCATGGCTTTCCGGAGTTCTGGTACGAATGGGAAGCGCAACTCGCTGCGTTTGGCGATACGCACTTTGCCGTGGCGCCCGACATGCGCGGCTACAACCTGTCGAGCAAGCCGGCGGCGGTGGATGCGTATCGCCCGAAGGTCCTGGTGCAGGATCTGACGCAGTTCATCACGGCGCTGGGCTACGAGCGCGCCATCGTGGTGGCGCACGATTGGGGCGGGGCGATCTGCTGGAACCTTGCCATCCAGCATCCGGAGGTGGTCGAGCGGTTGGTGATCGTCAATTCGCCGCACCCGTGGGTGTTTGCGAATGCACTGCTAAGCGATCCCGCGCAGCAGGCTTCATCGGCGTACATGAACTGGTTGAGGCAGCCGGGCTCGGAACAGGCGCTGTCCGCCAACGATTTCGAAAAGCTTGAGGGCTTCTTCAGCGGCATGGGCCAGCCCGTGGCCGAATGGTTCACGCCCGAGGTGCGAGCGCGCTATCACGCCGCCTGGAGCCAGCCGGGCGAGGGCGGCTCGCACGGCCTGACAGGCGGCGTCAACTATTACCGCGCGTCGCCGCTGCACCCGCCCACGGAGGGCACGGCGCCGCTGCGCATCGACCAGATGCCGCCCGAGGCGTTTGTCGTGAAGGTACCCACGCTCGTGATCTGGGGCGAGATGGACATGGCGCTGCCGAAAAGCCTGCTCAACGGGCTGGAGCGCTTCATTCCCGATATGCGCCTGGAGCGCATCCCCGATGGCACGCACTGGGTCGTGCACGAACAACCGGAGCGCATTGCCGCGCTGATCCGGTCGTTCGTTTCCTGAACGCCTGCGTTACATCGATTCCGCTAGCATGCGGCGGTAGTCGTCCGCCGTGGCAATGCGCGGGTTGGTCTTGTGGCAATGGTCGAGCAGGGCGCCTTCCACGACGTGTTCCAGCGCGTCTTCGGGCACGCCCATCTGGCGCAGGCCGGTGGGCAGGCCCAGGCGCGCCGTCAGGTCATGCACGGCCTGGGCGAGGTCAGCGCCCGCCGGCAGGTTCATCACGCGGCGCATGCGCGCGTAGCGGTTGTCGCGCACCACCGTCTCCGCCGTCTCGTTGAAGCGCAGCACCGCCGGCAACACCACCGCATTCAGCGTGCCGTGATGCAGCCCGGTTTTGCCGTTGACCTTTACACCGCCCAGCGGGTGCGACAACGAATGCACGCACCCCAAGCCCTTCTGGAATGCCATCGCACCCTGCATCGACGCGCTCATCATGTTCAGGCGTGCATCGCGGTCGGCGCCATCGCGGGTGGCGCGTTCGATGTTGGCCCAGGCGCGCTCCAAACCATCCAGGGCGATGCCGTCCGCAGGTGGGTTGAACGCCGGCGCCAGGAAGGTCTCGATGCAATGCGCAATCGCGTCCATGCCGGTGGCGGCCGTCAGCGCGGGCGGCAGACCGAGCGTCAGTTCCGCGTCGCAGATGGCCGACTTGGGCAGCAGGTGCCACGAGTGGAAGCCGAGCTTGCGGCCGTCTTCCAGGATGATGATCGCGCCGCGAGCCACCTCGCTGCCAGTGCCGGCCGTGGTGGGAATCGCAATCAGCGGCGCCGCCGCTTCGGTGATCTTCGTGCTGCCACCCTCGATGGTCGCGTAGGTGGTCAGCGGCTCCGGGTGCGTGGCCGCAATGGCAATGCCCTTGGCCAGGTCGATGGACGAACCGCCGCCAATGGCGATCAGCCCGTCGCAGCCGGCGTCCTTGTACTGCGCGGTGGCCTTCAGCACCATCGCCTCGGTCGGGTTGGAAGGCGTCTCGTCGAACACGGTGACAGGCAAGCCGCCCGTGGCGTCAATGGCGCGCTGTGCGAGCCCTGCAGCGGCCACGCCCTTGTCCGTCACGATCATCGGCCGGCGGATGCCGACGCGTGCGCATTCGCTTTTCAGCTCATTGACGGTGCCGAAACCGAGGTGAACGTGGGTGAGGTAAAAGATGAGGGCCATGCTGTCTCCGGAGGGTGTTTGTCTGCGTCGCCTGTCTTGTCGTGCGGGCGTGGTTCAATGGATACTGCGATGATAGCCAAATTAGAACGATCGTTCAGTTCCCGCCCCGAATGCAGCACCCCTCTCTCGACCCGCACGTCGCCCAGTTGCTCGATCTGGTGGCGCGTGCCAAGCGTCCGCCGCTGAATGCCCTTGACCCGGCCGACGCCAAGATCGCCTACGAAAAAAGCAGCCCCATCGTCGACATCCCAGCCATCCCACTGGAAGCCGTGCACGACCTGACGGTGACGGCGCGCGATGGCCATGTCATCCCCATTCGCACATACGCGGCGCGTGAGACAAGCTGGGCCGATCCGTTGCCGTTGCTGGTGTATTTTCACGGCGGCGGTTTTACGGTAGGCAGCATCAAGACGCACGACCAGCTTTGCCGGTCGCTGGCGGCCAAATCGGGGGCGATGGTGTTGTCGGTGGATTACAGGCTCGGGCCCGAGTGGAAATTTCCGACCGCAGCGAACGACGCATTCGACGTGCTGCAGTGGGCGTTCGATGAAGCCGCCACCATCGGCGCCGACCCTGCCCGCATCGCATTCGGCGGCGACAGCGCGGGCGGGACGCTGGCCGCAGTGACAGCCATCGAGGCACGCAACCGCGGCCTCGCGCCGGTGCTGCAACTGCTGATCTATCCGGGCACCACCGCGCGCGAATCCACACCGTCGCACCGCGAGTTTGCCGAGGGCTACTTGCTGACGCAGGAGATGATCCACTGGTTTTTCTCGCAATACCTGCGCACCGACGCCGACCGCGACGACTGGCGCTTCGCCCCGCTGGATGCCGGTGGCCACGGCGCGGACGTGACCGGCGTGTGCCCCGCGTGGATTGCCGTGGCGGGCTTCGATCCAATCCGCGATGCGGGCATCGGCTACGCCAACAAGCTGCGCGCGGCGGAGGTGCCGGTCGAGCTGAAACTGTACGAAGGCATGATTCACGACTTCTTCAAGATCGGGCGCTTCGTGCCGGCCGTCGAAGACGCGCACCGCGATGCCGCCAACGCGCTACGCCGCGCCTTCGGCACCGAGACCGAATCCCCATAACGAGAGCACACAAGGAGACCGCATGGCGATCGAGGATTTCCGCCACAGCACGCCCCTGCGCGTACGCTGGGCCGAAGTCGATGCGCAGAGCATCGTCTTCAACGGCCACTACCTGCTGTACGCCGATGTCTGCATCACCGAATACTGGCGCAGCATCGGCGTCCGGTATCCGGTGGATGTGGTCGACACCTTTGGCGTGGATTTCTACGTGGTCAAATCCACGCTCGAATACCACGCCTCCGCGCGCTTTGACGACGAGCTGGACCTGCGCTGCCGTGTGGCGCGCCTGGGCCGCTCCAGCATGCGATTTATCATCGAGATGTATCGAGCAGACGAGCACCTCGCCACCGGCGAAGTCATCTACGTGTGTGCTGACCCTGCCACCCAGACCTCCGCGCCGATTCCCGACACGCTGCGCGAGCGCATCCTCAATTTCGAAGTCCTGAAGCCTGAAGTGTGAGAACTGAGCATGACTGCCCCTGAATCTGTCCGCCCGCTTGCCGGTGTTGAAGTTGCCCGCTGGGACGCCGTGCGTGAAGAAGCGCGCGCCATCCGCTACGACGTGTTCGTTACCGAACAAGGCGTGCCCGTTGAACTGGAATGGGACGAGTGGGATGACCAGTGCTGGCATGCGCTGGCACACGACACGGCTGGGCGCGCCGTTGCCACGGGCCGCTTGCTGCCCGACGGCCATATCGGCCGGATGGCCGTGCGCAAGGAAGCGCGGGGCACGGGCGTCGGGGCGCGCGTGCTGGAGGCCTTGATCGACAAGGCGCAGTCACTTGGCTACCCCGAGTTGATCCTGAACGCGCAAACCCACGCCATGCCGTTTTACGTGCGCGCGGGGTTTACGGCCGAGGGTGAGGAGTTTGAAGAGGCCGGTATTCCGCACCGGACCATGCGCCGCGTGCTTACACGTTGATGTCGTGGGCGGCCCGCACAATGGCTGCGATGGCCGCCTGCGCTGCCGGCGACGCGGTTCTGCCGTGCAGCCGCACGATCCCCGTCGTGGATGGCGGTGATAGCCAACCCTTCACCGCCAGCCGCACCAGCGCGCCTCTTTCCAGTTCCTCCCGCACGGCGGCGTCCGTGGCGCCCAGCACGGTGTCCGTCGACAGCGCAACCGTTTTCAATACGCCGTAGTTGTCGCACTCCAGCGCGATGCTGGCTTCCTGACCTGCCGGCAGGCCAAGCAGCATCGCCAGCTCCACCTTTGATGGGCTCAGGAGTTTCGGTACGGCAATGCCGTATTCCCAGACTTCACGCAGCGTGTGCGTACGCCCCGCAAGCGGGTGTCTAGCCCGTACGTACAGGTGAGGAGGCTGGCCTCCAATCAATTGGATATCGAGCGCGGCGTCTTTCGGCATGTCGCGCACGTCTGCGGCAAAGAATTCGATGTTCTCGCTGCGCAGGCTCTCCAGCAGTTGCACCCAATTGCCGACCTCCATGCGCAGTGCGACCCGGGGATGCTGCTGCCGCAGTTCCTGCAGCGCGCGCGGCATCAACGTCGCCGTCAGCAGCGGCCCGACGCCGAAGGCCGTATCGCCGAGCTGGCTGTCGCGATACAGATCAACGTCGCGTTGCAAGCAGCGCGCCTCGAACAGCAGGCGCCGCGCGCGTTCGATGACGAATTCGCCTGCGGGCGTGGGGCGCACGTCACCGGTTTCGCGATCGAACAGGCGGATGCCCAGATCGTCTTCAATCGCCTGGATGCTCCGGCTGAATGCGGGCTGGCTCAGATGCACTGCTTGCGCGGCCCGCGCGAAGTGCAGGGTGTCGGCAAGGGCTACGACGTGACTCAGGCGGCGCAAATCCATGGCGTTGCGTCTTGTGCATTAAACGGATGTTCATTATGCATTGGACGCATCGATGGGGCACTCCTAGGCTTGTCTCCACAACAAAAGCGAGGAGACACCAATGAGTTCGCACATGGAGCACGCGCTGATCGTCGCCTGCATCCTGGGATTTGCCGCCATGGAGTTTGTGACGCGGCGCTACCAAGCCAACGTGCGTGGCCGCGCAACGGCCAACGATGCCTGGCTCGAGGTGCTGATGTTCATCAGCCTTGTCGCCGTCACGCAGCCGATCGCGCTGCTGGGCAGCAACGCCCTGTGCAAGTGGCTCATTCCGGCGCAGCACAACGCGTGGGCGGATCTGCCCTGGTGGGCGATGACGGGGTTGCTGCTCATCGGCGACGACCTCACGCAATACCTCTGGCACCGCGCCTCGCACACACCGCTGCTATGGCCGCTGCACCGCGCGCATCACAGCGCGTCGTACATGAGCGTGCGCATTACGTACCGCAACAACTTCTTCTACTACCTGATGATGCCGGGGCTGTGGATTGGCGGCGTGGCCGTGTACTTGGGCTTTGGCCCGGTCTATGCGGCGTATCTGGTCGTCAAGCTGGCCGTCATTGTTGGCGCGCATTGCGCCTGGCCGTGGGACGCACCGCTGTATCGTATTCGCGCGCTGCGTCCGCTGATGTGGGTGGTCGAGCGGACGATTTCCACGCCGGCCACACACTGGGCGCATCACGCGCTCACCAACGCCGACGGCATTGGCCACTACAAAGGCAATTTCGGCAACCTGCTGTTCTTCTGGGATGTGCTGTTCGGCACCGCGCACATCACGCGCAAATATCCCGCAAAGATTGGCTTGCAGGATGACGTGCTGTTCGGCGCCGAACCCTGGACGGCGCAGATGTTCTATCCGCTGGTGCAGTCCAAGCGCGAACATTCGGCATTGCGCCCGGGCGGCGGCGCCGTCACCGAAATGGAAATGGAAAGAGATCAGGCCGCGAGCGCCAAGCAGGAGGCGGCCTGAGCGGGGCGGCGCTTACGTATCGGCGTGCGTGACGGTATCGAGCACGCCGAGGTAGCGCGTCTCGCCGATCTGGCCCTGAGCGTCGAAGCGGCGTTCGGTCACGTCGAAGCAACCGTCGTGGCGGATGCGCACGATGGTGCTGGCGCGCGTGCCGTAGCGCGGCGAGCGGATGAAGGCGGCGGAAAGCAGCTTCTCCCACTCCGGCGCCACGCCCGTTGCGGGCAAGGAGGCGGTCGGCGCCTCGCGCGTTTCCGACAGCAGATCAAGATAGCGCGCCACGTCCAGCGCGTTGCCGTGCCGGCCCGTATCTGCGGCCAGCGCCTCGGCAAAGGCGGCCATGCGGTGCCGCACCTTGAACCACGGCGTATCGAGCAGCGCATTGGACAGCCCGTATAGGCCAGGCGCGAGCTTGCGCGGCGCTTCGGCGCGGTTGCTTGTCCACCAGAGTTCGTCGCGTGTGGCGGTCAGCAGGTTGTAGCCGTTGTAGGCACGGTCGCGGGCGGTGAGGCTATCGAGATAGGCGGGCACCGACATGTCGTCCGCCGTCAGGAAATTCGAGACGAGTTCTCCGCGCGAGCGTGCATCGGGCCGGCGCTCAGAAGGTGCGCGGTAATTCGTCAGCGCGGCAAAGCGGCCGTCGCGCGTCATGCCCATCCACGTGCCGGCGTGACCGACCACCTGGGCCATGTCACGCCCGGCCAGCACATTGGGCGCGTCGCTCCACCACGCCAGCGGTGCGGCAGGGCGGTCATAGAATTCGTCCCGGTTGGCGGCCACCACCAGCGCGTAGTCGGGGTGGGCGTGCCAGGCCGTGAGAATCAAACACATGAGCACTTCCTTTGAACATGCCGCGCAACGAACGGCCAATGGCCAATGTGACGATCTGTGTCGCGCGGGCTTCGGCCAAGCATAGCAGCCTGCCGGATTTTTGCGATGACGATTGCGGCAGGGCGCCGTCAGCTGTTTTCCAGATCGACAAACAGCTCGGCATGGCGTTCACCCGCGACGAATTCGCGCGGGCCGCCGGTTTCCCACAGCGCCGCCAGTGTGGCGGCAAAGGCGGGCGGGACGTCGTTGTAAGACTCCATCCACGTGGCCTGGCCGTCGCGTGTTTCCGGGCGGCGCATCAACGCGCCGGCCACGCCGGTCGCCTCTTCCACGGTATCGAGCCAACGCTGCCAGCGCGGTAGCGCAGCGGCAGCGTCATGCTCGGCGATGCGGAAGTAGACGAACAGGTGGTCGGCCATGATGGGGTACGGTGTCAGGCGTTTTCTGAAACGGGAATGGCGTAAGGCAGGTTTTGCAACGTCAGAACCGGCCCGTCCGCTGTGGCCAGGTGGATGACGGTGTCGAGCGCGTCCAGCTTCAGCTCGACCAGCAGATCGGTGCCGCCATCCGGCGCCATGGCGGCGTTGACCACCATGCCACAAGGTTGGTTCGGATCAGTTGCGCTGTAGACCTCGGCACCAGCGGACGTGGGTGCATTCACGTGCGCGCGCTGCATGCGCCGCTTGAGCGTGCCGCGATACTGGCTGCGCGCCACGATTTCCTGGCCGGGGTAACAACCTTTGCGGAAATCGACGCCACCCAGCAGCTCCAGGTTAACCATCTGCGGGACGAACTGTTCCTGGGTGGGCAGGGTGATGTGCGGCACCCCTGCTTGCAGGCTCATCCAATCCCACACCTCGGTGCCGACCAACGACAGGCGCGACGACAGCGTCTTCCAGGCGTCCTGGAAGTGCTCGGCATGGACCATCCATTGATAGCGAGGGCGCCCGCCGGCATCCGGCAGGCGGACGACCGCGCCGAACTGCTGGCCAACCGTGGCGGGCTGCTGCGCCACCGCGTTGACGGTATCGGGTTCAGGCAAGACGGCGCCGGCCTCACGCAGCGCTTCTGCCGCATCGGGCCCGGCGACGCCGATGGCGATGAACTCGTCCATCGGACGCAGCTTGGCCTTGGCGCGCAGCACGAACATCGACAGGCGCTTGGTCAACGCCGGAGCGATCGCCTTGTCTGTCTGCAGCACGATCGTATCGGCCTGACGCCACACCAGCAGCGTGGCGAGCAGCCGGCCCTTGGGCGAGCAATAGCCGGCCAGGCGCGCCTGGTTCAGGCCGAGGCCCGTAACGGCGTTGGTAAGCTGGTTGTGGAGGAACTCGGCAGCATCGGCACCTTCAACGGCGATGCGCGCGAGATCGGTCGGTGCGCACAGCACACTGCCGCGCGTGGCGGCGTCAAATTGCACGTCGAGCGGCGGAAAGCTCAGCGTATCGACAAAATCGTGGAAGACATCGTTCATGGTGTGCGGGGCGGCCTTGGATAGACCGGTATTATATTGGGCTGTCTGAAGGGCAGCTTGTGCCCTGTCTATCCATTTCAAGAGTGCGGAAATCGCCGGTGTCGGCCGGTTCCACACGCAGATTCGCAACACAATGTTCTCTTTTCTCAAACGCTTGATCCTGCTGGCGACCCTGATTGTGCTGGCGGCAGCAGGCGGTGTGGTGTGGTGGGCCCAGCAACCAGTGAGCCTGGCGGCGTCGCCGCTGGAAGTGGTGATCAAACCGAACTCGAGCGTGATCTCGGTCGGCAAGCAGCTTGCCAATGCCGGCGTCGGCGTGCAGCCGCAGTTGTTTTCGCTGCTGGCGCGTGCCACGGGCAACGCCAAGAGCCTCAAAGCCGGCGGTTATGCGCTGGAGACTGGCGCGACGCCCATGTCCATTCTCGACAAGATGGCGCGTGGCGAGGTTACGCACTACGTCGTTACCGTCATCGAGGGCTGGTCGATGCGGCAGATGCGGGCGGTGGTTGACGCGGAACCCGCGCTCAAGCACGACACGGCCGGCATGTCGGATGCGGATCTGATGCGCAAGATCGGTGCGCCCGAAACCAACCCGGAAGGCCTGTTCTTTCCCGATACCTATCTTTTTGCGCGTGGCAGCAGCGATGTGGAGCTGTACCGCCACGCCTATCAGGCGATGCAGAAGCGCCTGAATGACGCCTGGGCGAAACGCTCGCTGGATCTGCCCTACAAGACGCCGTACGAGGCGCTGACCATGGCCTCCATCATCGAGAAGGAGACCGGCCAGAAGCTGGAGCGCCCGATGATCGCCGCCGTGTTCGTCAACCGGTTGCGCAAGAACATGCTGCTGCAGACCGACCCGACGGTCATCTACGGCCTTGGTGCTAGCTTTGACGGCAACTTGCGCAAGCGAGACCTGCAGACCGACACCCCGTACAACACCTACACGCGCACGGGCCTGCCGCCCACGCCGATCGCGCTGCCGGGCATGGCATCGCTGCAGGCGGCGCTGAACCCGGCGCCGTCGGATGCGCTGTATTTCGTGGCGCGCGGTGACGGCAGCAGCCAGTTTTCGACCAACCTGACGGACCACAACCGGGCCGTCAACAAATATCAGCGCGGCCAACCATGACCGGCAAGTTCATCACATTCGAAGGGATCGACGGCGCGGGCAAGAGCACGCACCTCGCGTGGTTTGCCCAGCAGTTGCAGGCGAAGCTCGCTCCGCAGGGCAAAAAGGTGGTCGTCACCCGAGAGCCGGGCGGCACGCCGCTGGGCGAGCGGCTGCGCGAAGTGCTGCTGCACGAGCGCATGCACCTTGAAACTGAGGCGCTGCTGATGTTCGCCGGTCGCCGTGAGCACATCGCGGAGGTGATTCAGCCTGCGCTTGACGCCGGCGATTGGGTCATCTCCGATCGCTTCACCGATGCCACGTTCGCCTATCAGGGCGGCGGCAGGGGCTTGGCGATCGACCGGCTAGAGGTGCTGGAGCGCTGGGTGCAGCAGGGCCTGCAGCCGACCAAAACCATCCTGTTTGATCTGGCCCCCGAGATTGCCGCCGCGCGCTTGGCCGATGCCCGGACGCCAGACAAGTTCGAAGCCGAGTCCGCGCAGTTCTTCCTGCGCACGCGTGCCGAATACCTGCGCCGCGCGGCAGCCGAGCCGGATCGATTTGTCGTGCTCAATGCCAACCGGGAGCGAACCGATATCCAGAAAGACTTAGAGAATCTGCTTGCAACGCTCTGATTTTGCAGGCAATTTCGGATACGGAAATAATGGTTTCACGACTAGTTTTTGCATCAATAATCTGACGCAACCCATTGATTCATGATGCTTTATCCCTGGCAATCCGCTGACTGGACCCGCCTGCAAGCCATGCGGGCCAAGTTGCCGCACGCGATTCTGCTCAACGGCCAGGCTGGCACCGGCAAGCGCGATTTCGCCATGCATTTCGCGCAGAGCCTGCTGTGTGATACGCCCGCGGCCGACGGCCAGCCGTGCGGCACATGCGCGGCCTGCAACTGGTTTGCGCAGGGCAACCATCCGGATTTCCACCTCGTGCGCCCGGAAGCCATGGAAGACGCGCCCGAGACGGAGAAAGACGCCGACGGCAAGAAAAAGGCGCCGAGCAAGATCATCCGCATGGAGCAGGTCCGCAACCTGATCGAGGGGGTGGGGGTGGGCACGCACCGGGCCGGGTTGCGGGTGGTGGTGCTGTATCCGCTCGACGCGTTGCAGACTGAGGGCGCCAACGCGCTGCTAAAGACGCTGGAAGAGCCGCCGCAGAACACTGTGTTCCTGCTGGTGACGGACCGAATCGACCGTATCCTGCCGACCATCCTGTCTCGCTGCAGGCAGTTTCCGCTGCAGCCGCCGCAGCCCGAGGCCGCGCGCCAGTGGCTGGAGCAGCAAGGCGTGCCGCATGCGCAAAACCTGCTGGCGGAGTTCGGCAATGCGCCACTGGCCGCGCTGGCGGCCGCCGAGTCAGAAGACCGTCCGCTGCTGCAGTTTTTGCTCGAACAGCTTGGCCAGGGTGCAAAGCTAGACGCGCTGGCCACGGCCGATCATTTACAAAAATTGTCGGTCCCGGCGGTTCTCAGTACCATGCACCGGTGGGTCTTTGACCTGATGGCGGCGCGCCTGGCGGGGCGTCCGCGCTACTTTCCGGCGCAGCGCGATGTGTTGCAACGTTGCGCAAACACCATCCCACTGGATCGCCTGGAACGTTTTGCGCGTGCCCTGCCAGCGCGGCGCCGCACCGAGCAACATCCGCTGGCGGCACGACTCGTCATCGAAAGTCTTTTGCTGGATTACCGGCAGCTGTTTCCGGCTGCCTGAACCCGAACCCGCACCTGAACGTTTGCACTCTGTGGACACCCTGTGAGCACTGCACCTCTTCGTACGCCCGGCACCCCCGTCTCCCCTGGCACGCCCGCTGCAGCCGGCACGGCGCCGGGCGCTCCGACCCGTCCGGGCATCGTTTCGCTGGCCATCAAGGATGAAGCTGGCCTGCACGCCGCCTACATGCCGTTCCTGAAGAACGGCGGCATCTTCGTGCCCACGCAGCGCCCTTATCGAATTGGCGAGGAAGTCTTCCTCGTGCTGTCGCTGCTGGATCGCCCACAGAAGTATCAGGTGGCCGGCAAGGTGGCCTGGATCACGCCGGTGGGCACTCCTGCCAAGACGCCGGGCATTGGCGTGCATCTTGGCGAAGATGAGCAGTGCCGCGTGTTGCGCCGCGTGATCGAAGAGTTGCTCGGCAAGCAGATCAACTCGCAGCGCCCGACGCAAACCCTCTGATTTTTTCCTTATACGGTGCATGAAGTTTGCGCCGTAACCTTCTGATTATTCGATGTTTGTTGACTCCCACTGTCACATCAATTTTCCCGACCTGCGCGCGCGCCTGCCCGAGTTGCTGACGCGCATGCGCGAAAACCGCGTCACCCACGCGCTGTGCATTTCCGTCACGCTGGAAGACTTTCCGAGCGTGCTGGAGATCGCCGAGCAGGAACCGAACGTGTACGCCACGGTGGGCGTGCACCCTGATGCCGAAGCAGACATTGAGGAAGGCAGAGCCATTGAAGAGCCCACGCTGGAGCGTCTGCTGAGCCTTGCTGATCACCCGCGCGTAGTCGGCATCGGCGAGACCGGTCTCGACTATTACCGCTTGGGCGACCGTACCGTGGCCGACATGGAATGGCAGCGCGACCGCTTTCGCACGCATATTCGCGCGTCGAAGCAGACCGGCAAGCCGTTGGTGATCCACACGCGCTCGTCGGCTGACGACACACTGGCCATCATGCGCGAAGAGGGCGCCGAGGCTGCACGCGGGGTCATGCATTGCTTTACCGAGACGTGGGACGTGGCCAAGGCCGCGCTGGACCTGGGTTTCTACATCTCGTTCTCGGGCATCGTCACCTTCAAGAACGCGGTGGACCTGCAGGAAACCGCCAGGAAGGTGCCACTGGATCGCATGCTGATCGAGACCGACTCGCCGTACCTTGCGCCGGTGCCGTTCCGCGGCAAGACCAACGAGCCGGCATACGTGCGGCACGTGGGCGAATTCCTGGCCACGCTGCGGGGTGAGCCGCTGGAGCGCATTGCCGGGGTCACCACCGAAAATTTCTTCAATCTATTCAATGCGATACCGCGATAACTTGACGCAAATGATGAACAAGATCGCGCTGGCTGCGGCGCTGACGATGGCTTTTTCAGGCGCAGCATTCGCCACGCCGCAGGACGATCTTCGCAACGCCGTCGAGTACAACCGCCCGGCGCTGGTGCAGAAGTACATCGCGCAGGGCGTTGACCCGAACTTGAACACGCGCGACGGCACGCCGCTCTTGGTCGACGCGCTCAAGGACAAGAACATCGAGGTGGCCGAGGCGCTCATCCGCGCCAAGAACATCGATTTCGAACGCACCAACGCTGCCGGCGAAAACGCGCTGATGATGGCCGCCTACCAGGGCCTGTTGCCCATGGTGAAGCTGCTGGTGGAAACCTACGACGTGGAGGTCAACAAGACCGGCTGGACCGCGCTGCATTACGCCGCCACCAATGGGTATGACGACATCGTCAAATACCTGCTCGACCACGCGGCCTATATCGATGCGGAAAGCCCCAACGCGACCACGCCGCTGATGATGGCAGCCATGGGCGGGCACATCACGACAGTCAAGCTGCTGCTGGACGAGGGCGCGGACATGAACCTGCGCAACCAGCAGAAGATGGACGTGATCGACTTCGCCAAGCGGTATCACCAGGATGAGATTGCGGCGGGGTTGGAGTCACGCCGGCGCAAGCTGGCGGCGCAGGCTGGCCAGCCAGCTCCGGCGGCTGCCCCTCAGCCTGCCAAGGCAAGCGCGCCCGATACACCAACGCCAACGTCAACGCCAATGCCGGCACCAAAACGAGACGCAGCGGCACCCAGCCCGGCTGGCCAGGAAACGATCGGCACCCCAACCAACATGCTGTTTGACAGCAACCGCTAGACGCGACGCAACTACCGGGCGTGAAGCGTCACGCCCGCTTTGCCAGCCGCACTCCGGTGAACTGCCACCGCTGGTGCGGGTAGAAGAAATTGCGATACGTCGCCCGCAGATGCCCCTCTGGCGACACGCACGACCCGCCACGCAGCACCATCTGGCTGCACATGAACTTGCCGTTGTATTCCCCCACGGCCCCCTCGGCTGGCTCAAAGCCCGGGTAGGGGCCATAAGGGCTGGCGGTCCATTCCCACACATCACCGAACAGTTGACGCAGGCTGCTGGCCTCGGCGATGCCGTGGTCGGGCAACGGTCGTAGCGCGCCCTGGCCGGCAAAGTTGCCTTGCACGGGCAGACCTTCTGCGGCGTGCTCCCATTCGGCTTCCGTCGGCAGGCGGGCGCCGGCCCAGCGGGCGTAGGCGTCGGCCTCGTAAAAGCTGACGTGCGTGACCGGCGCGTCCAGATCCACCGGCTGCAGGCCGTGCAGCGACATCTGCTGCCAACCTTCGGCCTCGTCCATGCCGGCGCGCCAGTAGAGTGGGGCGTCAATGCCTTCGCGCTGCACCCATGCCCAGCCGTCGGAGAGCCACAACGTTGGCTGCCGGTAACCGCCGTCCTGCATGAAGGCAAGCCACTCGCGGTTGGTGACCGGGTGCGTGGCCAACGCATAGGGCTCAAGCCACACCGTGTGGCGCGGGCCTTCGCAATCGAACATGAAACCTGCATCGGACTCGGTTTTGCCGATCTGCACTGCGCCGCCCTGGAAGCTCACCCAGCCTGGTTGCGCGGGCGCCGGATGCACGCGTGGCGGCGGCGTTTCTGCATAGGCCGGGCATAGCGGATTCTGTGCAAACAAGTGGAGCAGATCGGTCAACAGCAGTTCCTGATGCTGCTGCTCGTGGTGCAGACCAAGCGTAATCAGGCGCGCCAGGTCATCCGTTACGCCGTCGGCCAGCAAGCCCTGCATGGCCGCATCGACATGGGCTCGATAGGCACGCACTTCGTCGAGCGTGGGGCGGGTAAGCATGCCACGGCGCGGGCGCGGGTGCCGCGCACCCACGGTCTCGTAATACGAATTGAACAGGTAGCGGTAGCGTGCGTCCGGCGAGCGGTAGCCCGGCACGTTCGGGCCCAGGATGAATTCTTCAAAAAACCACGTCGTATGGGCCAGATGCCATTTGGCGGGGCTGGCGTCGTCCATCGATTGGACGGTGGCGTCGGCGTCGGACAGGGGCGCGGCCAGGGCCAGCGATTGCGCTCGCACGACGCCGTAGTGCTGCATCAGCACGGGCAGGGCGGTAGTTGGCACATCAAAAACGGGCGATACGCGCATGGGGTCTCCAGAGCAGGCAGCGAGAACAGCACAGCAGCAAGTGGGCCATGCCGCTGCGCGCGCGTTGGCGCACGCCGCCTGCCCATTTTCGTAAGAAGCATATGCGAGCTTTGTAACTTTGCCATGCACAACCCTGGCGATGCTGCGTTGCGGCGATGACTGCACTGCAGCATCGATTGTCATGAAACAGTCACTGCGGCCGCCTACGATGTAAACGTTTACACATTCCAAGGGGCACGCAGTGGGCAGCAGCATCAAGGACGTGGCGACGCATGCCGGCATTTCGATTGCCACGGTGTCGCGGGCGGTCAATACGCCGGAGCGGGTGAGTGCCTCGACGTTGGCTCGCGTGCAGGCTGCCATGGATGCGCTGCACTATCGCCCGAACGCGCTGGGCCGCCAGTTGCGCGCCGAGCGCACGGGCTTGCTGGGCGTGGTGCTGCCATCGCTGGCCAACCCCGTGTTTGCCGAATGCATGCAGGGCATCGAGGAGGCTGCGTCCATCACAGGCCAGCGCGTGATGCTCATGACCACCGCCTACGACCGCGAGCGAGAAGCCCGCGCCATCGAGACCATGCTCGAACAGCGCGTCGACGGCCTGATCCTGACCGTGGCCGATGCCGCCGCCAATCCGCATCTCGATCGCCTCGACGCCGAGCATGTGCCTTATGTGCTGGTCTACAACGACACGGTCGGCCAGGCGCGCATTCCTGCCCGCTGCTGTGTGACCGTCGACAACCGGGCCGCTGCCCGCGACGCCATCCGCGCGTTGCTCGCACAGGGCCACCGCCAGATCCGCATGCTCACCGGCACGCTGGCCGCCTCCGACCGTGCAGCACTGCGCCACGACGGCTACCGCGAAGCGCTGGAGGCGGCCGGCATTGCGCCGCAGCCGCCGGTCGAAATTGACTTCAATGCCGACGCCATGCTGCCAGCCGAGCTGGCCCGCCTGCTGGCGCCGCCGCGGCCGACCGCCATTTTCTGCAGCAACGACCGCCTTGCCTTGCTCACCATCCGCTCGCTGCGCGAGATGGGCCTGCGCGTGCCAGAAGACGTCAGCGTCGTCGGCTTCGATGGCCTGGCGATGGGGCAGTGGCTTTCGCCCACGCTGGCGACGGTGGCGCAGCCGCATCGCAGGATCGGCACCGACGCAGCCATGGCGCTGGCCCGCCGCATCACTGGCGAGGCGGTGCCCTCGATTACGTTGCCGCACCGTCTGCTGGCGGGCGGCACGCTGGCCCGTGCGCCGGCAGAAGCGTCTCTCTCCGTTGTTTCTTCCCTCACGTCTGATACGCAAGGAGCGTCTCGATGAAACGTCTCGTTCAATGGCTGCGCGCGTGCGGCCTCGTGGCAGCCGGCGCATTTGCCCTGGCTGCGCCGGTGCACGCTCAACCTGCTGGCCAGCAAGTCGCCATCTGCTACAACTGCCCGCCCGAATGGGCCGACTGGGCCAGCCAGATCAAGGCCATCAAGGAAAAGACCGGCATTACCGTGCCGTTCGACAACAAGAATTCCGGCCAGGCCATCGCACAGATGCTGGCCGAGAAATCGCACCCCGTGGCTGACGTGGCCTACCTGGGTATCACGTCCGCGTATCAGGCCAAGGAAAAGGGCCTGGTCGCGAACTACAAGCCGAAGCATTGGGAAGACATTCCGGCCGGCATGAAAGACCCGGATGGCGCGTTCTTCTCGATCCACTCCGGCACGCTGGGCTTCTTCGTCAACAAGGACGCGCTGGAAGGCAAGCCCGTGCCGCGCTCGTGGAAGGATCTGCTCAAGCCCGAATACAAGGGCATGGTGGGCTATCTGGACCCGAGCAGTGCCTTTGTCGGCTACGTGGGCGCCGTGGCGGTCAACCAGGCGCTGGGTGGCACGCTCGACAACTTCAGCCCCGCCATCGAGTGGTTCAAGCAGTTGAAGAAGAACGCGCCGATCGTGCCGAAGCAGACCGCCTACGCGCGCGTCGTGGCAGGCGAAATCCCCATCCTGCTGGACTACGACTTCAACGCCTATCGCGCCAAGTACAAGGATCACGCCAACGTGGAGTTTGTGATTCCGCAGGAAGGCACGATTGCCGTGCCATATGTGATGAGCCTGACCGCCGGTGCGCCGCATGCCGAGAATGCCAAGAAGGTGCTGGATTTCGTGCTGTCGGACGAAGGCCAGACGCTGTGGGCCAACGCCTACCTGCGCCCGGTGCGCGCCAGCGCCATGAGCAAGGAAGCCGCCTCGCGCTTCCTGCCGGCCAGCGAATACGCCCGCGCAAAGACCGTCGACTTCAACAAGATGGCGGCCGGCCAGCAGGCGTTTGGCACGCGCTACCTGAACGAGGTCCGCTGAGCATGAGCACCGTCACCCGAACCACCTTGCCCGACGATGCGGTGTTGCCCGCACGGTGGCGGGTGGCGTTGCTGGCACCGGCCGTCGCGCTGTTCTGCGCGTTCTGGCTGCTGCCGATGGCCGCGCTGCTGCGTGTGAGCGGCAGCGAAGGGCTGGTCGCCACCTACACGGCGGCGCTCACCACACCACGCTACCTGGGCAGTCTGTTCTCGACGGTGGTGCTGTCGGCGGCGGTCACGCTGGCGACGCTCATTCTCTCGACCATTGCCGGGTTGTTTCTGGTGCGCCACAACGTGCCGGGCAAGCGGATGATTACCGCCATGCTGACGTTTCCGCTGGCGTTTCCCGGCGTGGTGGTCGGCTTCATGGTGATCCTGCTGGCCGGGCGCCAGGGCCTGCTGGGTGACCTCACGCACAAGCTCGTCGGCGAGAAATGGGTCTTCGCCTATTCCATCGGCGGGCTGTTTCTCGGCTACCTGTATTTCTCGATTCCGCGGGTGGTGCTGACGGTCATGGCAGCGGCGGAAAAGCTCGATCGTTCATTGGAAGAGGCGGCACGCTCGCTGGGTGCATCGTCGTGGCAGGTGACGCGCGATGTGCTGGTGCCGGGATTGGCGCCAGCGCTGATCGCCTCCGGCGCGATCTGCTTTGCCACGTCGATGGGGGCATTCGGCACCGCCTTCACCCTCGCCACCGATATCGACGTCTTGCCGATGACGATCTATACCGAGTTCACGCTCAACGCCGGGATTGCGATGGCGGCGGCGCTGTCGGTGGTGCTGGGCGTGGTGACGTGGCTGGTGCTGGCGATTGCGCGCACGGCGAGTGGTAGCCCAAGCGGAGCGGCAGCATGAAGCGCGCTTTGTCCATTGCCCAGTGGGGTATCACGCTGCTGCTGTGCCTGTTCCTGATCGTGCCGGTTGTGCTGTCGATGGCCGTGGGGCTGACGCGCAACTACATCCGCGGATTCAAGAGTGGATGGACGCTCGATTGGGTCGCCCAGGTCTGGGATATGTATCAGGCGTCAATCTGGATGTCGCTGCTGGTGGCGCTGTGCACGCTGGTGATCGTGCTCGCGGCCGGCGTGCCTGCGGGCTATGTACTGGCGCGGCGTCAGAGCCGTGCAAGCCGCCTGATCGAAGAATTCCTGACGCTGCCCGTGGCGCTGCCTGGCTTGGCGACGGCGCTGGGGTTGATCGTGGCCTATGGCGGCTTTGGCGGTTTTCGCGAGAGCCTGTGGTTCATCGTCGTCGGGCATGTGGTGTTCACGCTGCCGTTCATGGTGCGCTCGGTTGCAGCCGTGGCGGCAGGCCAGAACCTGAAGACGCTGGAGGAGGGCGCCGCCAGCCTGGGCGCGTCGTTCTGGCAGCGCTTTCGCACCATCGTTCTGCCCAACGTGCAGCCCGGCATCCTGGCCGGGGCATTGACAGTGGTGACGCTCTCGGTGGGCGAGTTCAACCTCACCTGGATGCTGCACACACCGGAAACCAAAACCCTGCCGGTCGGCCTGGCCGACACCTATGCGTCGATGCGCCTGGAAATCGCCAGCGCCTACACGCTGATCTTCTTCGTCATGATCGTGCCGCTGTTGGTGCTGATGCAGCGCTTTGGCGGCCTGCGGGTGAACAACGGAAAGGCTTCCCGATGAGTACCGAACCCCTACATCTCGCGCCCGTGCCGATCCGGCTGCGCGGCTGCGGAAAACACTTCGGCGGCCAGCGCGTGCTGGAGTCGATGGACCTCGATATCGCCGCCGGCGAAACCGTCGTGCTGCTCGGCCCCTCGGGCTGCGGCAAGACCACCACGCTGCGCATCGTCGCCGGGCTGGAAGCGCCGGACGCCGGCGGCACCGTGCACTTTGGCGACGAAGACGTCACCGCGCGCCCGATCGAGCGCCGCCGCGTCGGCATGGTGTTCCAGAGCTACGCGCTATTTCCCAACCTGAGTGTGCGGGGCAATGTGGAATACGGCCTGCGCATCCAGCGCCGGCAGAACGGCTTGTCCGACACGCAGATCAGCGCCCGGGCGAACACGCTGCTGGAGATGATGCACCTCACGCCGTATGCAGACCGCGGTGTGGATCAGCTCTCCGGCGGGCAGCGCCAACGCGTGGCCCTGGCGCGCGCGCTGGCGCCCGAGCCGCGCGTGCTGCTGCTCGACGAACCCCTCACGGCGCTCGACGCCAAGCTGCGTGAATCCGTGCGCGCCGAGATGGACCGCCTGCTGCGCAGCCTCGGCATCACGACCATCTACGTGACACACGACCAGGAAGAGGCAATGGCGCTGGCCGATCGCATCGTCGTCATGGAAGCCGGCCGCATTGCGCAGATCGGCACGCCGCGCGAAATCTACTTCCAGCCGGCCAACCGGCACGTGGCGGATTTCATCGGCGTCATGAACCGGCTTGACGGCGCGCGAGAGGACGGCACATTCGTCTGCGCGGGGGGCCGCGTCCTCGTGCCGGCAGGCGAAGGCAACGCCGTGTTTTTCCGCCCCGAAGATGCCGTGCTGGCGGACCCGGCCCAGGCCGCGCTCAAAGGCACGGTCGAATCGGCGGTGTTTCTCGGTTTCCGCACCCGCGTGCGCGTGGCGGGCGTGTCGGCCATGCCGCTCTTCATCGACGTGCCCGGCCGCCAGCAATTTGCGCCGGGCCATACGGTCGGCTTCGATGTTCCGGAAGACCGCCTTCTGACCCTGCAAGCCTGATGCCGATGCATTTCCTGCAACTCACCGATCTTCATATCAAGCGCCCGGGGCGACTGGCGTATCGGCGCGTGGATTCGGCGGCCTACTTGGCACGCTGCGTGGCGCATATCCTGGCGCAGCCGGAGAGACCGGACGCCATCGTGCTGACCGGTGATCTCGTGGACGCTGGCGCGCCGGAGGAGTACGCGCACCTGCGCGCCGTACTGGCGCCGCTCGATGCGGCTGGCATCCGCATGCTGCCCGTACTGGGCAACCACGACGGCCGCGATGCCGCCCGCGAAGCGTTTGCCGATTGGCTTGCGCCCATTCCGGCCACCGCGCAAGACACGCGCGCTTTCCAATACTGGACCGACATTGGCGACGTGCGCCTGATCGCGCTCGATACGCTGGACACCGGCCATCCGGGTGGCCGCCTGGGCGTGCGGCGTCTGGATTGGCTGGCTGAAGCGCTGGCGCGCGAGACGCAACGCCCGACCGTCATCGCGATGCATCACCCGCCGTTCGCCACCGGCATCGGCCACATGGACGTGCAATCGCTGGCCGAGGAAGACATCCCGGCCTTCGCCCAGATCGTGCGTGCGGCCGGCAACGTCGAGCGCATCATCTGCGGGCATCTGCATCGCTCCATTGACGTGCGCTTTGCGGGCACCGTCGCATCGACATGCCCATCACCCGCGCACCAGGTGGCGCTGGATCTCGACCCCGACGCGGCGCCCGGCTTCGTGATGGAGCCGCCCGCCTACAAGGTGCACGCATGGGTGCCGGGGCAGGGCCTGGTGAGCCACCTCGCCTACGTGGGGCAATTCGATGGTCCGCATCCGTTCTTTGAGGCAGACGGCCGGCTGATCGACTAGGCCGCTTCCTCGGCGGCGGCCATACGCGCGACCAGCGCGTCGACATCGTTTTCGGCCGATGCAATCGACGCACGCAGTCGGTCGTCTGCAAACTCGTCGTATTCGATAGCGACGGAGGCCACATCGGTGATGCCGATGTAGCCGAATGCCGTTGCAACGCCGCCTTCCACGTGGTTCATGTGCGCAATGCGCTGGCCAGGGCCGTAACCGAAATCGCCGCGCGCGCTGAGGATGACGAGGCGCTTGTTCATGCCGGCCAGCAGCGGCCAATAGGGCTCGCCGGGGCGGCTGCGGTCGAAGCCGAACGTGCGGCCAACGCGCACGATATTGTCGATATACGCCTTGAACTGCGCGGGCATGCCGAAGTTGTACATCGGCACGCCGGCCACGATCACGTCGGCGGCAAGCAACTCGTCGATCAGCGCATCGCTTTGCGCAAGGCGGTCGTGCATCCACGGTTCGCGCTGCGCGGGCGGCGTGAACGCGGCGTGCACCCAGCCGCCGTCCACGGGCGACGGCGGTTCGGCCCCGATGTCGCGATAGACGACCTGCGTATCGGGCGCATGCTCAAGCCAGCGCTGCACGAAGCGCGCGGAGAGCCGGCGCGTGTGCGAGCCGTGGCGTGAAGTCTCGGAGCTGCCCGGCCGGGCGCTGGAATCCAGATGCAGAAGGCGGGTCATGTTGAATCGTCGATGAGTGGAGGTGTGCCCACTCTACGAACCGCGCTGCACTGCGACAAACGACATGTTTTGCGCGCGATGGCTGACATGGATTCATCCATGCCGCCCACGCGGGAAAAGCGCCCGTGACACAATCCCGCGCATGCGAAAACTGCCACCCCTGAGCGCGCTGCGCGCCTTTGAAGCCACCGCGCGTCACCTCAGCATGAAGCGCGCTGCCGACGAGCTGTCGGTCACGCCCACGGCTGTCAGCCATCAGATCCGCCGCCTGGAAGATGCGCTGGGCGTGGTGCTGTTCGAACGCCACGTGCGTGCGCTGCGCCTGTCAGCTGCCGGCGAGCAGCTGTACCCGGTGCTCAATACCGGCTTTGACGCGTTTGCCCAGGCCATCGATTCCATTCGCGGCACGCAGGCACAACCGGGGCGTCAGCGCGTGACGCTCACGGCACCGATGGGGCTTGCTGCCCGCTGGCTGGTGCCGCGACTTGGTGAATTTGCGACGCAGCATCCGGAGGTGGATTTGCGCATTCATGCGTCCGACACCGTGGTCGATTTGCATGGCGGCAGCGCAGACCTTGCCGTGCGCTATGGCGAAACGCCAGCCACGGGGAATGGCTTCGTCACCGAACGGCTCTTTGGCGACGCCTATGCGCCGGTCTGCCACCCGGGCCTGAAGGTGCAGTCGCACGACGATCTGGCGCGCGTGCCGCTCATCCACTCCGAATGGCAGCGCACGCTGCCGCAGGCGATTGGCTGGCCGATGTGGGCACGCGCAGCGGGTATCGAGCACACCCTCAAGACGGACGCAGGCATCGTGCTGTCCGATGACGGACATGCCATGTCGGCGGCAATGGCCGGGCAGGGTGTGATCCTGGCGAACCTGCCGCTGGTGCGCGATGCCTTGGAGGCTGGCGCGCTCGTCCAGCCGTTCGCAGCGCCGGTCATTCAGCGCTACGCCTTCTGGGCCGTGGCGCCGTCTGCGCGGCTTGACGACGCTGCCGTGCGCGCGGTGTGGGATTGGCTAGGCGCGTGCCGGGAAAACACGGCACGCATGCATCGCTCAGCCCAATAGCGGCGACGCCGCACGCGCTGGCGCAAACGCCTCGTGCCACGCGGCGGCAAGTTGCAGCAAGGCAAACTCCGACCGGGGCGGCGCAATCACCTGCAGGCCCAGCGGCAGGCCTTCGACGGTCAAGCCGGACGGCAGGCTCGCCGCCGGCACGCCCGCCAGCGTGGCGCCAATCACGACTTCCATCCAGCGGTGATACGTGTCCATCGCGCGGCCGGCGACGCTCTTGGGCCAGTGTTCTTCGGCAGGGAAGGGCGCAATCTGCGTGCAGGGCAGGACGAGGAAATCGTAGTGCGCAAACTGCCGCAGTAGCGCCTGGTACCAGCTCGCACGCGTGGCGATGGCACGGTTGATGTCGATGGCGGTGCGGCCGCGTCCGTGCTCGATTTCCCAGATCGCTTCGGGCTTGAGCAAATCGCGCGTGGCGGCGTTGTCGTACAGCAGGCCGAGGTTGCCGGACACGCTCAGCGCGCGCAGCGTGCACCAGCATTCCCATAGCGCATCCATGGCGAAGAAAGGCCGTACGGTTTCGACATGGCAGCCCAGCGTGTCGAACGTGTCGAGCGCCTGCTCGTTGACGGCCAGCACTTCGGCGTCGATGGCAAGGTAGCCCCCGAAATCGCCCAACCAGCCAATGCGCGACTGCCGGAAATCCCGGTGCAGCGGCTGCATGAAGCACGCCGGATCGTCGCTTAGCGACAGCGGCGCACGCGGGTCGTAACCGGCTTGCGTGGCGAGCAGCCAGGCGAGGTCGTGCGGATTGCGCGCCATCGGGCCTTCAGTGCCGAGTTGCTGGAAGAACACGTCGCCGGTGGGGCCGTAAGGTACGCGACCGAGGCTCGGGCGCAGGCCGTAGATGTTGTTCCAGGCGGCGGGGTTGCGCAGCGAGCCCATCATGTCGCTGCCGTCGGCCACGGGCAGCATGTTCAGCGCCAGCGCGGCGGCCGTGCCACCGCTGCTGCCGCCCGCCGAGCGCTCGGGGTTCCAGGCGTTGCGTGTGATGCCGTACACGCGGTTGTAGGTGTGCGAACCGAGGCCGAACTCCGGCGTGTTCGTCTTGCCGATCAGCACGGTGCCCTGCCGGCGAATGCGCTCGATGACGATGCTGTCATGCGTCGGCACATTGCGCGCCATGGCGAGACTGCCCATCGCCGTCACCATGCCCGCCGTGGCGGCAAGATCCTTGGGCGCTTGCGGAAAACCATGCATCCAGCCGCCGGACAAGCCCTGCGACAGCAGCACATCGCGCTCGCGTGCCTGGTCGATGGCGGATTCGGCATCGATGCGGGCGACCACGGCGTTCACCGTCGGGTTATGGCGATCGATCTGCGCAAGGAACGCCTCCATGACTTCGACGCACGACACATCGCGCGCGTGGATGCGCCGGGACAGCTCGATCGCGCTCCATTGCACGATCTCTTCGTTGGTGGCCGCCGGTGTGGCTGCATGGCTCAGATTCGCTTGCATTGCTTGACTCGAAGTTCACTTCACGCGGTCAGGTAGGTCTGTGCCAGTCGCACCCAGGCGGCCGCGCCCAACGGCAGCACCTGGTCGTTGAAGTCGTACCCAGGGTTGTGCACCATGCAGCCGCCGAACTCACCTTCGCCATTGCCGAGGATGAGGTAGCAGCCCGGCACTTCATTGAGCATCCAGGCAAAGTCTTCGCTGCCGTTGAGCCCCTTGGGCGCCTGCGTGACGACGTTGGCCGCGCCCAGCAGTTCGGTGCACACCTGCTGCGCCAGTTGCGTCTCGACCTCGGTGTTGACCATGGGCGGCGTCAATTGACGATAGTCGATCTGCGCCTCGACGCCATGGGCTTGTGCGGTCAGGCTGACGATCTCGCGAATGCGCATTTCCACCAGCGCACGCGTCTCGGGCCGCGCCGCGCGCACATTCAGGCCGATCGTCACCGATTCCGGAATCACGTTGTGCGTTGCCCCGCCGCGAATGAAACCGACCGACACCACCGCCGTGTCATCGGGTGCGACGTTGCGTGCGACCACGGTCTGCAAGGCGGTGATGATGGCGGCCGATGCGGCAATCGGATCCCGCGCGCGATGCGGCATCGCGCCGTGTCCGCCCATGCCCTTGATGGTGACGTCGGCCACGTCGGAAGACAGGCTCACCGGCCCCGGCAGCACGCGGAAGCTACCGGCCGGCACACCCGGCATGTTGTGCAAGGCATAGACGGCATCGCACGGGAAGCGCTCGAAGAGGCCGTCTTCGATCATGGCGCGCGCACCGCACAGGTTTTCCTCATCGGGCTGGAAGATGAGGTTCAGCGTGCCGTCAAAATCGCGGCTCTCGGCCAATGCCTTGGCCGCGGCGAGCAGGATGGCGGTGTGCCCGTCGTGGCCGCACGCGTGCATCTTGCCGTGGTTGCGGCTGGCGTAAGGCAGACCGGTTGCTTCAACGATGGGCAGGGCGTCCATGTCTGCACGAATGCCGAGACGGCGCGTGCCGCTGCCGAGCTTCAACTGGCCCACCACGCCGCTCTTGCCGATGCCGGTGTGGACCTCGTAGCCCCAGCTTTTGAGCAGATCGGCCACCAACGTGCTGGTGGCGCCCACCTCGAAACCGAGTTCAGGTTGCGCGTGAATCTGGCGGCGGATATTGACGAACGTTTCCGCATCGATGTGGACGGGCGGCAGCAGATGCGGCAACAGTTGGAACGGCGTGAGCGTGGGGGCTTTGGTCATGTCGGGGCTCCGGGGTGGGCGGTAGGAATCGGGTTCAGTGGGTTTCGCGCGCTTCGCGCAGGCTCAGCACGGTCAGCAGCGTGATGGCGCTGCACGCCATCATGTAAAAGGCAGGGGAGAGCGGATTGCCGGTGCGGGCCAGCAGCCACGTCACGACAAACTGGCACGAACCGCCAAACACCGTCACGCCAATCGCGTAGATGACCGACAGGCCACTGGCGCGCACCTTGATGGGCAGCAGCTCCATCATCATGAGCAGCATGGGCGTGGTGCCCAGGTACAACGTGCCGGTCAGCAGCGCAGACAGCGCCAGCACCAGCGGCACGCTCGGGTAATGCGTCATCAGCCAGAAGGCTGGATAGAGCGCCACCACGGTGACCAGCGTTGCGCCCACCACCAGCGGCTTGCGGCGTGGCAGGCGATCCGCCAGCCAACCCGAAAGTAGCGATGCGCCAAAGCTTGTCAGCCCCGTCACGCAGCCGGCAAGCAACGACAGCGAAGGCGGCAGATGCAGCTCGCGGATCATGTAGGTCGGCATGAAATAGATCACCAGATACGTGCCGACCGTCCCGCCGATGATCGTGAGCACGCCCTTGATGACCAGCCCGCCGTGGTCGCGGAACAGGGTGCTGAGCGGGCTCGGTGCATGCGCTTCGGCGGTGTGCGTTTCATCCAGGTGCGAGCGGATATACAGGCCCACCGGCGCGATCAGCAAGCCGAGGAAGAACGGCACACGCCAGCCCCAGCTCTGCAGCGCTTCCGGCGACAGGCTGCCGTACAGAATGGCCGCAGTCAGCGCGCCGCACAGCGCTGCGAGGCCCTGGCTGCCCAACTGCCAGCTCACGCGAAAGCCGCGCCCGCGAATACCGCCGGATTCCATCAGCATCGCGGTCGATGCACCGATTTCGCCGCCCAGCGAAAAGCCCTGCAGCAACCGCCCGGCCAGAATCACCAGCGGGCCGAGCAGGCCGGCAGTGGCGTATGTGGGCGCAACCGCCAGGCACAGCGTGCCGACGACCATCAGCCCGATCGTCAGCGTCATCGCGGCCTTGCGTCCGTGGCGGTCCGCATAGTTGCCGATCACAAAGCCGCCGAGCGGGCGCATCACAAAGCCGATGCCGAACGTCGCCACTGCCAGCAGCAGCGAGCCATACGCGCTGTCGGACGGAAAGAACAGCTTGCCGATCATCAGCGCGAAGAAGCTGTAGACCGTGAAGTCGTACATCTCCAGCGCATTGCCGATCGAGCATGCGGCGATCAGGCGTGCCTGGCCGACAGGCTTGGGCGCGGCCGCGAGCGTGGCGGGCAACGGCGGCTGCAGGGTGGCGTCATTCATGTGGATCTCCATCCGGGGTATTGGCGAGAGGGCTTCTGCGAACCCTTGGGCGCTTGCAGTATTCCGCCAAGCCGCCGTCCGGAAAAAATCGTAAATATTCATCCCGATAACCAAATAGAATCGCCGTCATAACCGGCCTGCATCCGCTATCGGGGAAAGCCCGCGAATCATTGGGGCGATGTCGGGTGACGTACCGAATGCCGGGCAGTGCGCCCAACGATGGGGAGGAGCGACGTGAAGCTGCACCAATTGCGCATCCTGCTGGCCGTGGCACAGCACGGCAGCATCCACGAAGCGTCTCGCGGGCTGCACATCTCGCAGCCGGCGCTGTCGAAGGCGATTGCGGAACTGGAACGGGAGCTTGGCGTCACGCTGCTGTCGCGTTCGGTGCGCGGCGTGAGCCTGACCTCATATGGCATGGCGCTGGTCAAGCGCGCGAGTGTGGTCGAGCAGGAACTGCGTCACGCGCTGGAAGACATCGAAGCCATTCGTGGCCATGCGGAGGCGGAACTCAACATCGGCTTTACCGCCGTGGCGTCGAGCGGGCCGCTGCCAGATGCGATGGCGGCATTGCGCAAGCGCTTTCCCAACGTCGCGCTACGCGGCTTCGAACAGCGTCCGCAGCAGATCCTGGAAGGGCTGCGAGAGGGGCGCCTCGATATCGGCTTGATCTCCAGCAACAGCGGCCCCGGCACGGGCAGTTTTCAGTGGGAGCCGCTGTTTTCAGTGCCGATGCGCCTGGCGGTGCGCCCGGGCCATCCGTTGCGCCGCGTGCGCCGGCTACGCCCGCTGCTGGATGCCGACTGGCTGGTGCTCGACCCGCTGGAGGATCCGGGCAGCCCGATGGTGAGTCTGATGCGGTTGCATCGTCTCGACATCCCGCGCCGGATCGTGCAAAGCGCGTCGAATCTGCTGGGGCTGCAATTGGCCACAAAGACGGATGTCGTCAGCATGTGGTCGGAGTTAGTCTTCAGCGACACCGGCGGGCCGCTGCGCATGGTGCCGGGCTCGCTCGAAACCTTGCCGGTGGAAGATGAGCTGCCGGATTTCAATGTCTACATGGTCTATCGGTCGGCGGACCTGATGACGCATGTGTGTGCCGAATTCAGCAAAGAGATCCGGCACGCGGCTCAGCACTATCGCCAGCGCTGATCATCGCGCCCCAAGTTCGGCGCCTTCCGTGCGCATCGCCCCCGGCGGTCGCCCAACGACGCGTTTGAATGCACGGCTAAACGCGGCGAGCGACCCGTAGCCGAGCCGGTACGCGACGGCTTCGATTGCCTCGCGGTCGCGCGTGATCCATTGCGCGGCGAGACGCATTCGAAGCTCGGTCAGATAGCGCACGGGCGTCATTCCGGTCGCTGCAAGAAAGCGCTCGGCAAACACCGAGCGCGAGACACCCGCTTGCGCTGCCAGCTCCGCGACGCTCCAGTTGCGCCCCGGGTCACGATGCAGCGCGACGATCGCACGACCGAGTTTCGGCTCGCGTAGCGCCTGCACCCAGCCCGTCGCGTCGCCGCAACCGCATTCCACCCAGCCGCGCACAATGAAGGCCGCCACCACGTCCGCCAGCCGCGCGAGGATGCCGGCAAAGCCTGCGCGCTCGGAGCACGATTCGCGCTCCATCGCATCGAGCATCGGGCGGATTTCCGGGTAGCGCGCGAGCAGGGTGCCGACGTGCATGAACTCCGGCATCGTGCCCACCAAGGGCTGCATGCCGCCCAGATCCAGCTCCATGCACGCGCTGAAAATGAGCGCATCGCCCGGGGCCGCTTCCGTACCGGCACCCACCGACGCCACCGTCTCGCAGATCTTCGCGGCTTCAAAACCGGCGATCTCGCGGCAAGGCGCATCCGGATCGGACAGCAACGCGTGTGGGGTGCCCTGGGGCAGCAACACCGCATCACCAGCCTCAAGTTGCATGGTTGCGCCCGACGCGTCGCGCAGCAACACGGGCCCGCGCCCCACGAAGTGGAACTGCGCACGCCCTGGCGCCTCACCAAAGCTCAGCCCGAAGGGCCGCGCCACGTGGATACGGCGGTACTGGACACCGCTCAGCCGCATGCCCAGTAGCAGCTCGCTGACAAGGTCGTGCACGTCGGGCAGGGGAGTGAGCATGTCGAAAGTCCGGACGATTGATCAACAAGACCGGATTGTATGTCATAGACCGTCCGATTAACGGGCCCTACCATGCGGTCTTATTGGTACTTTCCCTGATCCTTTCCACGGAACGACGCATGAATCCCGGAATCTCCACGGCCGCTTCAATCGCGGCCCCGCGTGAACCCGCCTGGGGCGCTGTCCTTGCGATGGCGCTGGGCGTGTTCGGGCTCGTCACGGCCGAATTCCTGCCCGCAAGCCTGCTGACGCCCATGGCGGAAAGCCAGGGCGTGACCGAAGGCGTGGCAGGGCAGGCCGTCACGGCCACCGCAACGGTTGCGCTCGTCACCAGCTTGCTGACCGCCGCCGTCACGCGCTCCATCGACCGTCGGCGCGTGCTGCTGGCGTTTTCGGTGCTGCTCGTGACATCCAACCTTGCAGTAGCGTTTGCGACCAACCTGACGACGATCCTGATCGGTCGCGTGGTGCTAGGCATTGCGCTGGGCGGCTTCTGGACCATGGCCACCGCTACCGCAATGCGCCTCGTGCCTGCAGCGCTGGTGCCGCGGGCGCTGTCGATCATCTTCAGCGGCGTGGCCGTCGCCACGATTGCTGCCGCGCCCCTGGGCAGCTACTTCGGCCATCTGATCGGCTGGCGCAACGTGTTCCTGGCCGCGGCCGGGCTTGGCGTGGTTGCGTTCGTCTCGCAGGTGGCGACGCTGCCCTCGATGGCGCCAAGCGGCACGACGCGCCTGCGCACGCTCGTCGACGTGCTGCGTCGCCCATCCGTCGGCATCGGGATGTTCGCCACGATCCTCGTGTTCACCGGGCACTTCGCGTTCTTTACGTACCTGCGGCCGTTCCTGGAGCAGGTGGCGGGCGTTGGCGTGAACGGGCTATCGGCAATCCTGCTGGGCTATGGCATTGCCAACTTTGTAGGCACATCGCTCGCAGGCCGCGTGCTGGAACACCGGCTGCGCCCAATGCTGATTGCAATGCCGGCGCTGATGGTGGTGCTCGGCATCGCACTCGTGGCGCTGGGGCGCGCGCCCGTCATCGACGCCGTGCTGATCGCCTTGTGGGGCATGGCGTTTGGCGGCGTGCCGGTGGCGTGGTCGACATGGGTCACGCGCACCGTGCCCGACGAAGCCGAAAGCGCGGGTGGCCTGATCGTCGCCGCCGTGCAACTCGCGATTGCAACCGGTGCAGCAGCCGGCGGCGTGGTGTTCGACGCGAACGGCGCGGCCGGTGTGTTCATCGGCGCCGCTGTGGTGCTGGCGATTGCCGTCGCGACCATCGTGACGGGCGTGCCGAAGCGTGTTGAGGTGGTGCCGGCAATGGCGGAGTGACAGAGCGAGATGCGCGCCGCTGGGTCGGTCGGCTATCGTCTGATCGGTCCAGTGCGCGCCATCTTTGTTTCTCATAATTTGCATTATGTTAAATGTTGGACCGACCAGCATCCGCCGGTCTCGATCCAACACCCTCCACTAAGCCTTCTTCAAAAACTCCGGCTTCAGCAGATAGCTCACACCATCAATCTTGCAGTCGATCGGATGGTCGCCCGCCACGAGCCGGATGTTCTTGATCTTGGTCCCCGCCTTGAGCGTGCCCGCCCCGCCCTTGAGCTTCAGGTCCTTCACCAGCGTTGCAGAGTCGCCGGCATTCAGTTGATTGCCGTTGGCGTCCTTGATGACCACCTCCGTCTCATCCTCGTCGTCCTGTGCCGACGGATTCCATTCGTGCGCGCAATCCGGGCAGATATAGAGTTCGCCGTCCTGATAGGTATTCTCAGAGGCACATTGAGGACAGGCGGGAATCGTGGACATGTCGAGTGGCATAAAGCGGCTGAATTGGGGCCCGCACTATACCAGCCGGAACCTCCTGGATGGCTTGACCATTGTCACGCCGATATCGATATGCTCCGCGCCAGCAAGAAAACGGGCCCCGTCGCCAACCGGGGCCCGTTTCCATCTCGCTTTTGAGGGCGTCCGTTACGACGCCCTCAAGGCTGCACTGCTCAGTTGCCGAACAGGCTCTCCAGCGCGCTGATCGTCGTTGAAAGGGTCGCGGAAACCGTACCCGTTTTCCCTGCGTCGATCGCAAGCGCCACATCGCCCGTGGAGGCAAAGGATGCGCTCGCCTGATCCTGTGTGGTGGCAAACGCCACGGAGCCGGCGCTCGGTACGCCCGAGGCGCCCACGACCAGCGGCGACGTCGTGGTCAGCAGGAGGTTTTCGTTGCCCGAGGCCGTTGTGAAATTCAGGTTGCCGGAAAGCTTCACCTCATCGGTAAAGGTCAGCAGCGAAAGCGCATCATCCAGACGCCAGCCTGCCAGCATGATGGAATCCTGGACGCCATTGATGTTGCGGTTCACGGTTACGTCATTGGACGTCGCAATGTATTTGAGCGTGCTGTCGGGCTGCGGAATCGATTTGGAAATCGTCATGGTTCCATTGAATGTCATTGAGGCGGTACCTGCCTGCGCACTCAGATTATTTGCGGTGACGGCCGCGACAAACGAAAAATCCTGCAGGTTTGCCGTCGGGCCCGACGCCGCATTGATGACAAATGACATTCCGCCATTGAGCGTCGTCAATAACGTTGCGCCGGCAAGTTCAACGTTCTCCTGGCAATTCGCGAACGTCATGCTGGCGGTATCGCCTGCCGAGATGCTGCCCGACCCATCTCGATCGTCGAATGTAATAGATGCGGTGCCTCCGCCCGAGCAGTTGGATGAGAAGTTCCCAGGGCCCGCCTGGCTGCCCGCTGCGATGACGGAGAAGAGGCTGATCGCGTAAAGGCTGTAGGTATCGCGGGAACCAAAGTACGTATAGGCAGCAGCGGTCCGCGCGTTCAGGTAACCGTTGGCGGGGTCCGCCAGCCGGATGGAGGAAGGTTGCTGCGGCACAGGTGGAACGACACCGCCTTCGTCATCCCCGCCCCCGCACGCGGCCAAAGCCGCTGCCATTGCAGTGATCAGCGTTGTCTGCAGCAATGTCTTCATGGCGAACTCCTTATTCTTTTAACGAAGATTCAACAATCCATGCTGGAGACATCAGCTTATGCATCGTGGATTTCATTGCACTTGATGATTAAAACTTCATTGATCCACCGCAACACAAAATTCCCCTGAAAATAATCTGCCAAAGCAGAATTTGCTTATACCTTCAATTCAATCCATTCATTGAATATCCGCCTTTCTTTCGCTTGGCCGCCCTCGCCTCGGCGCGTCATTGCCACCGCCTCTTCGCGGACATCCCCGCCTGTTCAATTGGTGTGCAATCCGTCAAGTGCGCGACAGGCACCGGTCTTCGTTCTATGATCCAGCCTTCAACGACCGTTGCTGAACAGGAGAACCACCATGGGCGAAGCCAAACGACGCGGCACGCAAGCCGAACGCATGTCCCAGGCGCGGAGCCGACTGGAAGCCTTGCGCCCTGAAAAACTCGTCTGCGGCGCCTGCCAGACCGCCTTTACCGAATTCGAAGGGATGGAGCCGCGCGACATGCCCGGCATCCACGCGATCTTCGGCGGCGAATGCCCGAACTGCGGCGAAAGCGTGATTTCCTTCAACGGCGAACCAGAAGCCGTGGCCGCCGCCATGCTGGCCTACCAGGACGCCATGGAAGACGCCAAGCTTGGCGCGCAGACGCAAGAGGGCAAGCACGTGCCCTACGTCGACGAAGAAGACAAGCCCACGCAACACTGAAGCCGCCATGCAGAACATGCCAACGCGCCGCTACCGCCACTACAAGGGCGGCGAATACGAATGGCTGTGCGAGGCCACGTACGAACCCGATCCCGCCATCAAGATGACGGTCTATCGCGCCGCCAACGGCACGATCTGGACACGCCCATCGACGATGTTCCATGAGATGGTTGAAGTCGACGGCCGGCAGGTGCCGCGCTTTGCGCTGATCGACTGAATGCGGATCTGACCATCATGAGCTACGTGATGGTTACGCTGGTCAACCCGCCGCGGCCCGTTTCTGACGCTTGAACCAGGCATGCTCGCCCGGCACCCGGTCGCGTAGTTCGAAGGTGATGTGCACGCGGCGCGAGACCTGCAGGTAGACGCCGCACGTCAGCGTCATCGCCACGGCAACGGCCACGCCGTCGATGACGGTGGAGCGCGCTCCAGGTACGCCGCCAGCCATGAGCATCAGACCAATCAGCGGCGGTAGCAGCGCCATGTGCACGAGCATGGCCGGCCGGAATGCGCTGTCGTGCGTGGTGGCCAGCACCAGCACCGTCACGCTGGAAATCAGATACAGCAGTGTGGTGAGGTTGATGGCCCCGCTGCCCGGCGCGTTGGCATCGAACAGGTCGGCGCCGGCCAGTTGCAGCGCATCCATCGAAAGCCCCTGCCAGAACACCCACGTCGGCCCTGCGATGGCAATGGCAAGCACCCACGGCAGCCATCCGGCAATGCCGTACAGCGGATGTTGACCCGCTGCGATCGGGTCGATGTCGACCCAGCGATGCGTCAGCATGATGCACCCCAACAATGCGCGTCCGTTCTGATGACGGCTGCTTTCGGCAAGCGCCGGCGGCGTCTGCCTCCCCTGCTCTGTAGCTTAGGTCGCTGCGCAAAGCGCGCAATGCGGGAGGAACCCTGAGCGCACAATCGGATTGCGCTACCTCAACTGCCGGCGAACTATCGGCGGAACAGTCGCGGGCGGTCCGGATCGTAGAGCGGGTCGGGCGTGATCTGCGTGAGCTGCAATACGCCGGCGGGGTCGAAGTAGAAATGCATCAGCGACGGCCAGACATCGTCCGCCTTGAAGCGGTACGACCAGACCAGGCGGTCCATGCGCGGAAAATACGCCGTCTCCACTGGCTGGCCAAAATGTCGCAGCACGTCGTCCCGAGTCCAGACGCCGATCCTGGCCTGGGCAAACTCAAGGCTGCTCAAGACCTGCTTGAAGGCGACGAGCTTGCCGCTGGCATCGAAGTCCGCCGCGTAGGTGAACTGGCCGTACGGTTTGGTCGGATAGAGCCAGCGGGTGCCGCCATCGAGCGGATAGGTTTCGCGCGGCGGCCCAAACTGCGCCTGCACAGCGGGCTCGTCCGCGCCCACCAAGCGTTGGCCCTTGGTGACGGGGGATTCCAATGCAGCACACCCCGCCGTTGCCGCAACCACAATCGCTACCGCCGCCCACCGCATTGCGCGCATGACGCCCGTCCTCGCCAAACTGAGTGAAGCCGGTAGTTTACCGCCGCGCGTCAGCTCAACGTGCGAGTAGCGGCGCGATATCGAGGTGCGTTGCGGCAAGGCGCGCATTGGCGCGCGGCAATCGCGGAATCGTGCCCAGATGCGGTGCGTTGATCCACCGACGCAAGGTAGTGACGTTGTCGTCAAGGCCTGCCATGGCCGGGTCGACCACGTTACCGACCCAGCCGGCCAGATGCAGGCCACGCGCGGCAATCGCCTCGGCGGTGAGCGCGGCGTGATTCAGGCAGCCCAGGCGCAACCCGACAACCAGCACAACGGGCAAGCCCAGCGCCACGGCCATCTCGGCCGTATCAAAGTCGTCTGACAACGGCACGCGGAAACCACCGACGCCCTCCACCACGACGGCATCCGCCAGCGATCTGGCGTGCGCAAACGCGTCGAGAATCGGTGGCAGCGTGATCGTCACGCCTTCGCGCGCTGCGGCCAAATGCGGAGACATCGGCGCGTCGAGCAACCAGGGGCAAACGGTATCGAGCGGCAGATCGACCGACGCAGCGGCACGCAGTTGCTCGACATCTTCGTTGGTGCGCGTGGGCGCGCCCGCCAGCGTGCCGGCAGCAATCGGCTTGAGGCCTGCGGCGCGGTAGCCGGCATCAGCCAGCTTGGTCAGCAATGTCGCGCTGACCAGCGTCTTGCCGATCTCCGTATCCGTGCCGGTGACAAAGCAATCGAAGCGTGCGCGCATATCAGGCTGCCTTGGCTGGCTGAAGCGATTGGCCGGCCGCTTCCAGCGCCTGCGCGAGGCGCTCGATGTCTGCATCGGTATGTGCCGCCGACAGCGTGATGCGTAGACGGGCCGTTCCGGCCGGCACCGTCGGCGGGCGGATGGCGGCGATGCGGATGCCTTCGCGTTCCAGTGCAGCGGCCAGTTCCAATGCCGGTGCGTTCTCACCGATCACGATCGGCTGGATGGCCGTGGGCGATGGCATCCACTGCCAACCGAAACGCGCAGCCAGACGCTGTGCATGCGCACTCCACACGGCGATATGCCGATCGAGGCGCGCGCGGCGTTCAGCGCCCTCCTCGCCTGCGATCAGATCCAAAGCGGCTTCCACCGCACACGCAATGCCCGGCGGCGTGGCTGTTGTGAAGATGTACGTGCGGGCGCGCTGGACCAGCCAGTCGATCACCAGTCGATGCGCAACGATGGCGGCGCCTGATCCGCCGGCAGCCTTGCCAAAGGTGCCGACATAGACGAGGCGCTTCGAGCGCAGCCCGAAATGCGACAGCACGCCCGCGCCCTTCTCACCGAGCACGCCCAGGCCATGCGCGTCGTCCACGATCAGCCAGGCGTCGTAGCGTTCGGCCAGCGCGAGCAGTTCAGGCAGCGGCGCGATGTCGCCGTCCATGCTGAACACGCCATCCGTGACGATCAGCTTATTGCGACTCGTGCTCGCCGCCAGCAGCGCTTCCAGCGCAGCAAGGTCGACGTGCGGATAGACCTTGATGGGCGCGCGCGACAACCTCGCACCGTCGATCAGCGATGCGTGGTTCAGCGCGTCGGAAAAGATCGTGCATTCGTCAGCCGGGCGGATGCCGCCAGCCTGCGCCATGGCGCTCACCACGGCCAGGTTGGCCATGTAGCCCGTGCAGAAGAACAGCGCATCCGCATCAGGAATGTGTTCGCCTTGCAGTGCAGCCATGCGTGCTTCCAGCCGCGCGTGCGCGATCGAATGGCCGCTCACCAGATGCGATGCGCCGCTGCCGAAACCATATTGCTGCGTGCCCTGCGTCACCGCCTCGGCCAAGGCGGGGTGCGCTGCCAGGCCGAGATAATCGTTGCCGCAAAAGCCCAGAATGTCGCGCGGCTCTTCGCCAGGCACGCTGATGCGCTGGCTGCGGTCGGTCGGGCTGTACGCGGTACGGCGCACGCGGCGCAGGTGCGCGGCGTCGATGGCGTCAAGGCCCGCCTGCAGGTCGTCAAGCAATCGCATAGGTGTGTCCTTCTGTTTCGCCCGTAGCTTGGGCCAGCGTGTCTTCAAGCGTCTGCAGCGTGCGTTCGACCAGCGTGTCGGTCTCTTCGTCGCTCAGCACATAAGGCGGCAGCAAATAAACGGTGTTGCCGATGGGGCGCAGCAGCAGCCCGTGCGTGCGTGCCGTCAGCGCAAAGCGTTCGGCAAAGCGCGCACCGGCCACGTCGGGGTGCACGTCGAACGCGGTGATCATCCCCGTCTGCCGCAGATGGGCAAAACGCGCATCGTGCGACAGCGGCGCCAGGCCCTGGGCGATGCGCGCCGCGGTCACGCGATTGCGCGCAAAGACGTCTTCTTCAGCAAACAGGTCGAGCGTGACGAGTGCCGCGCGGCATGCCAGCGGGTTGCCCGTGTATGAGTGCGAATGCAGGAAGCTGCGCACCGGCGCATCGTCGTTGAAGGCGTCATAGATGGCATTGCGCGACAGCACGATCGACAGCGGCAGATAGCCTCCGCTGATGCCCTTCGACAGGCACAGCAAGTCCGGCCACACGCCGGCCTGCTCGCATGCGAAGAACGTACCGGTGCGACCGCAGCCGACGGCAATTTCATCGGCAATCCAATGCACATCAAACTCATCGCACAGCGCACGCACGCCGCGCAAATAGCTCACGTCGTGCATCGCCATGCCGGCGGCACACTGCACCAGCGGCTCGATGATGACGGCGGCGATGGTGCCGGCGTGGGTGCTCAGGCAACCCCGCAGCGCGGCCAGCGCAAGCTCGGCTACGTCGGCGGCGGTCTCGCCCGGGCCGGCCAGGCGCGCGTCAGGCGATGGCACCCGATGCGATTGCAGAATCAGCGGGTCATAGGCATCCCGGAAGATCGCGACATCCGTCACCCCCAGCGCGCCGAGCGTTTCACCGTGGTAGCCGTGTTCCAGGCAGACGAAGCGGCTGCGTGCGCCCTGCCCTGCATTGCGATGGGCGTGGAAGCTCATCTTGAGCGCGATTTCCACGGCAGAAGCGCCGTCGGAGCCGAAGAAGCTGTGGCCCAGCACGCCGCCTGTCAGGTCGATCAGGCGCTCAGCCAGCTCCACTGCCGGCCGATGCGTGGCCCCCGCCAGCATGACGTGCTCCAGCGAATCGAGCTGCGTCTTCAACGCCGCATTGATGTGCGGATTCGCATGGCCGAAAAGGTTGACCCACCACGAACTGGTGCCGTCCAGGTAGCGCTTGCCGTCAAAGTCGATCAGCCACGGCCCCTGACCGCGTGCGATCGGCAGCGGCGGCATGGCATCGAGCCGCGCATTTTGCGTGCACGGATGCCAGACGGCCGCGCGGCTGCGCGCCTGCCACGCCGTGTTGGCACTGGGCGCGCCGTCAACCGGCACCGGGATAGGGGGATACGCCATACGAGGCCTCCTCGAAACAGAAGCGGGGGATTCGGCGGCGTATGGTAGAGGTCATGTGGATCAAACAACAAGCCCGCACGTTGGATGAAATTACGCGCTCATACGCCGAAAAAGAAAGAAGAAGCGCACTTCTTCGGCGGATTCCCAACGTCCTGCGCGGATCATGTCGCTAAAAAATCTTTGTGCCAGGGCTCAAATGAGTGCCAAAAGGCACTTCGAAGAACCCGACGCTTACGCCTATCGGTATTGCGCTAGGGTGGCGCAGCTTTGGCCGACTATTTACCTGGAGCGATATTCAGAATGGACCGCAGGTTTGCTTTGCATCATTGCTCAGGCCTAGGGATAACCCTATACTCGGGAAAACCCTAGATAACACACTGAGAGAAAACATCATGGTCCAGCAAGCCTATTTCACCCCCAAGTTCGCCGGCGACATCCAAGTTCAGGCCACCAACCGTACGTCATTGCTGCGCGCGGTCATCAATTTTTTCCGCAACGGTTGGGATGACAACCTGGTGTACGCAGAAGTGGTTGGCAAGTCCGGTTCATACCTGGGCTGAATGCCGCGGCCGAATGTTCGGCCATGCCGCAAAGGCACCTAAAAAAAACGGCGCATCGGCGCCGTTTTTGTTTCGGGGCGTTCGACGGTGCGCCTAGCCCAGATCTCCACCGCCCACCGGCAACACCGTCCCGGTAATGTACGAGGCCTCGTCCGATGCCAGGAACAGGATCGCTCGCACCTGCTCGTCGATCGTTCCATAGCGGTGCATCAGGCTGCTGGCGATGGTCTGGTCGACGATGCCCTGGTACCAGACGGCTTCCTGGTCCGACATGGGCGCTGTGTTGCGCGGAATTTTGCGTGGCGGCGCTTCGGTGCCGCCCGTGGCGACGGCGTTCACGCGGATGTTGTCCTGCGCATGCTCCAACGCCAGGCTGGCCGTGAGCGCATTCACGCCGCCCTTGGCCGCCGAATACGGAATCCGATAGATACCGCGCGTGGCAATCGACGACACGTTGACGATCACGCCCTGCCGGCGCTCCATCATGTGCGGCAGCACGGCGCGGCAGCACCACAGCGTGGGAAACAACGAGCGGCGTATCTCCGCCTCGATCTGCGCTTCTTCATAGTGCTGATACGGCTTCGCCCAGATCGTGCCGCCGACGTTGTTGATGAGCACGTCGATGCGGCCGAAAGCATCCAGCGTAGTTTGTACGGCATGCTGAGCGCCGGCGTAGGTTTCAAGATCCGCCGTGGTGGCATGGGCCAGACCGCCCGCTGCGGCAATCTCGGCCTGCACTTCGTAGACCAGCTCCGCCCGGTCCACCAGCAGCACCTGGGCGCCCTCTTCTGCCACCGCCAATGCCACGCCGCGCCCGATACCTTGGGCCGCGCCCGTCACGACGACGGTCTTGCCTGAGAATCGTTGCATGCTCATGCCGCCTTCGCCTCCGGTACTGCATTGGGCGTGAATTTCTCGTAGTAGAAGCTGTTGGGCTTCACGCCCTCGTCGTCAAAGTACTTGCGCACGGCATCGACCATCGGCGGCGGCCCGCACAGATAGACATCCACGTCGCCATCGTTCAGGGCATCGGCCGGCACGTGCTGCGTCACCCAACCCTTGCGCGGATGATTCGACGCGGCGTCAGCCACGACCGTGGCGTAGCTGAAGTTCGGCAACCGCGCTGCATAGGCTTCAAGCGCGTCGACCTGCACCAGGTCGAGGTCACGGGTGACGCCATAAATCAGGTGCACCTTCTGCTGCGAGTTCGCACGTGCCAGCACTTCAAGCATCGACAGGAACGGAGCGAGCCCCGTGCCGCCAGCAAGGAACAACAGCGGCCGCTGCACATTGCGCAGATAGAAGCTGCCCAGCGGCCCGTGCAGATCGAGCTTGTCGCCCGGCTGCGCGGTTTCCAGCCAACGGCTCATCACGCCGCCGGGAATCTTCTTGATGAGGAAGCTGATCTTCGATTCTCCGGGGGCGGATGAGAACGAATACGAGCGGTGCTGGCCGGTGCCCGGTACGCCGATGTTGACGTACTGGCCAGGAAGAAACACCGGCGCACTGGCATCCACGTCCAGTTCCAGCACGACGGCTGCGTCGTTGTGCAACTCGACTTTCGACACCGTTGTCCCGAAGCTGCTCTGACCAGTCTTGCAGCTGGTCGACGTGGTCGGCACCGCGATCACGCAATCGCTTTGCGGCACCATCTGGCACGTCAGGACGAGGCCCGTGTTCTTCTCGTCTTCGGTCAGGGCATCGTCAATGTAATCGTCGCCGAGGTCGTAACTTCCGCTCTCGGCGCGGCACTTGCAGGTTCCGCACACACCATCGGAGCAATCCATGGGCAGGTTGATCTTCGCGCGGAAGGCGGCATCGAGCACCTTCTCGCCCGCTTTGCAATCGATGAAACGGGTCACGCCGTCCTCGAAGTTCAATGCGACTGTGAAACTGGACATGGAATACCTCCGCTGCCTCTTGTGCGTGTCCTATACGTGGGTGCAAATCAGACGTGATAAACGTCGAGCACCTGCCGGATGTAGTCGTTCTTCAGCACGATCTTCTTGGATGCGATCAGGAAGCCATCGCCCGCGCGGCGCAGGGTGACGAACATCGTGCCGAAGAAGTGATCGGTGGTTTTGTACCGATGGCTGAGCGTGTGGAAGTTGTAGCGCACGTCGACTTCATCGCCGCGTTCGGCCACAACTTCAACATTGGCGACCGTGTGGCTGGTTCTCGGCTCCGGCGTGGAAGCCCCGCTGCGCTCGGTCTTGATGCGGAAGACGCGATCCTCCAGCCCGCAGCGATTGGCGTAGTACATCAACGAGATCTGGCTCTGCGGGTCGTCGGTCAACTGGTCGTCGTCATCCCATGCGGGCATCCAGTAGGTGACGTCTTCTGCGTAGCACTCGAGCCACGCGTCCCAATTGCGGTCATCAAGCAGTCGCGCCTCGCGGTACAGGGCAGCGCAGATGTTCTGGTAATCCATGCTCATGCCGGCACCCCTTCGCATTCCTGCTTGAGCGCCTCGCGCATGACGCGCACCCAATATTCGTGCTGGCAGACGAACAAGCCTTCGTCTTCACTGCGCTCACCCGAGATGAGCGGCTTCAATCCCATCTTCGTTGCGTTTTCGTCGGGGCCGTGAATCCACAGCGGCGCCCCGCGCGACAGGTCGTTCCACAGCGCGGTGGTGCCGGCGTAGCCGTTCTGACAGGCACGGAATTCTTCCAGGTCATCGGCGGTACCCATGCCGGTAACGTTGAAGAAGTCCTCGTACTGGCGGATGCGCGTTGCGCGGTCCGTTGCGCTTTCGCCCTTCGGCGCGAAACAGAAGATGGAGACCTCGGTCTTGTCGACGCTGATCGGCCGTACCACGCGAATCTGCGTGCTGAACTGGTCCATCAGGAACACGTTCGGATACAGGCACAGATTGCGGGTCTGGTTGACGATGAAGTCCGTTTGGGTTTCACCCACGCGTGCCTTGATTTCTTCGCGGTGCGCATAGACGGGGCGCACCTCCGGGTTCATCGTCTGCGTCCACAACAAGATGTGGCCGTGCTCGAACCCGTAGACGCCCGCCACCGACTTGCTCCAGCTGTTCGCATCCACCGCCTGGGTGCCGCCTTCCTTGCGTCGCCCCATCGTGGCGGCGTAATTCCAGTGCACCGTGCTGACGTGGTAGCCGTCGCAGCCGTTCTCCATCTGCATCTTCCAGTTGCCGTCATACACGTAGGAAGAATTGCCGCGCAGCACTTCCAGGCCGTCGGGCGACTGATCGACGATCTGGTCGATGATCACACGCGCTTCGCCAAGGTACGCCTCAAGCGGCTGCACATCGGCATTGAGGCTGCCGAACAGGAAGCCACGATAGTTCTCGAACCGAGCGACCTTCTTCAAATCGTGCGAGGCGTGCGTGTTGAACTGCACCGGATACTCGGTGGTCTTTTCGTCCTTCACCTTGAGCAGCTTGCCGGTGTTGGAGAACGTCCAGCCGTGGAACGGGCACGTGAAGCTGCCCTTGTTGCCATGCTTGCGACGACACAGCATCGCGCCCTTGTGCGCACATGCGTTGATGACCGCATGCAGCTCCCCGGTCTTGTCGCGGGTGATGACGATCGGCTGGCGGCCGATCCACGTGGTGTAGTAATCGTTGTTGTTCGGAATCTGGCTTTCGTGCGCCAGATACACCCAGTTGTTCTCGAAGATGTGCTTCATCTCCAGCTCGAACAAATCGGGGTTGGTGAAGATGTCGCGGCGGCAGCGGAAAATGCCGGCCTCTTCGTCATCCACCACAGCGGTTGACAGCAGTTGGTCCAGTTCGCTGGCTTTATCAATCAAGGCGGACATGGTCGTCTCCACGGTGAGGCACGCGGCCTCAAGCCTCTGCCGAAGCGCGCAGGCGGTTCACGCGCTGGTTGTCCTTGCCCTGAACCAGCGGCGTCAGGACGACATTGAATTCGATGTCCTTGTACGTATCGCCTTTCAGGCCCAGCGCCGCACCGCCCGTTTTCTCCACCACATGCGGAATCAGCTCTTCGCGGGTGGCGTAGGCGAAGTCGTCCCAGATCAGCGGATCGCCTTCGATATTGAATTGCGTCGTCAGCTTGCGGTGGCCATTGCTCGTGACGAAGAAGTGCACATGCGCCGGCCGGTTGCCGTGGCGGGCAAGCCCGTTCAGCAGTTGCTGCGTAGCACCTTGCGGCGGGCAGCCGTAGCCCACTGGCATGAGCGTGCGGAATTCATATTTGCCATCGGCACCGGTCCTGACCGCGCCGCGCAGGTTGAACGGGCTCTGCGCACCGGTCGGATCGAAATGCGAATAGAAGCCGTTCGAGTTTGCGTGCCAGCACTCGACCACGGCGCCGGCCACCGGCTTGCCCTCCGGCCCCGTCACCGTGCCGTGAATGACGAGCGGGCCTGCCGCCGGGTCCGGATCGATGTCGATCCTGGACACGCCATCGCGCACCGTCGTACCGGCAACGTACAGCGGGCCCTCGATCGTGCGCGGCGTACCGCCGTTGATGCCGAGCGCCTCGTCCGCAGCGTCCATACGGATATCGAGATACTTCTCCAGGCCCACGCCGGCCGCCAGCAATGCGGCTTCGCCGTCCTGGCCAAGCTTGTTGAGGTAGTTGATGCCCGCCCAGACTTCATCTGGCGTGATGTCGAGGTCGTCGATGGCCTTGAACAGGTCGGCCAGCAAACGGTGGGTGATCTGCTTCAGGCGGGCGTTGCCCTCTTTGCCGTCCAGGTTGGTGGCGGCCTTCAGCAGGTCCTGCACTTCTTTCGTTTGGAATACGCGCGCGTTCATGATGGGTGTCTCCTCGTGGCTTTCTGGGGGAATGTGGAATGTGTCAGGCGCGATCTCAATCGTCCTTGCTGTGCACTGACGACGGGTGACGGCACATCGGTGTCACCGAAATCTCCATGTACGGAAACAGCGGCAGCGCCGTCAGGATGTCGTGTAGCTCGGCATTGCTCTGCACGTCGAAGACGCTGACGTTCGCGTACTCGCCAACCAGGCGCCAGATGTGGCGCCACTTGCCGCTGCGCTGCAGGTCCTGCGAATAGGCCTTCTCGCGCGCCTTGATCTCGTTGGCGACATCGGCGGGCATGTCGGCCGGCAGGCGGACATCCATGCGGACGTGGAACAGCATCGTGGTCTCCTTGGTGGGGTGTCTTGGTCTGGTTGTTCTCATTGGCGGCGCAGGCGCGCCAGCTTGTCGCGATCGATCTGGATGCCCAGGCCGGGGCCGGTTGGCACCTGCAACATGAAATCGCGGTATTGCAGCGGCTCGGTCAGCAGTTCTTGCGTCAGCAACAAGGGGCCGAACAGCTCGGTGCCGAACTGCAGCTCGCCAAAGGTGGAAAACACGTGGGCTGACGCCGCCGTGCCAACCGCCCCTTCGAGCATCGTTCCGCCGTAAAGGCCGATGCCCGCAAGCTGCGCGATGGCGGCGACCTGCATCGCCGGCACGAGACCACCGGATTGCGCGATCTTCACGGCGAAGACGTCGGCGCTGGCAGAACAGGCCAACTCAAATGCATCCAGCGGACCATGCAGTGCTTCGTCGGCCATCATCGGCACCGCGAACTGGCGGGCGAGGCGTTCAAGCGCGGCGCGGTTCTCGGCGCGCACCGGTTGCTCGATCAGGTCGATGCCGCCGGCCTGCAATGCGGCGATGCCGTTGGCGGCGTCAAGCTCGCTCCAGGCCTGGTTGACGTCCACGCGCACGCTCACGGCGTCGCCCAGTGCACGCTTGATGGCCAGCACGTGCGCCACATCGTCAGCCACCGCGCGCAGACCGATCTTCAGCTTGAAGATGCGGTGACGGCGCTCGGCAAGCATCGCTTCTGCCTCGGCAATGTCTTTCTTGGTGTCGCCGCTGGCGAGCGTCCAGGCCACCGGCAGCGCATCTCGCAGCCGGCCGCCCAGCAGCTCAGACAGCGGCACGCCAAGCCGGCGGGCCTGCGCATCGAGCAGCGCCGTTTCCAGCGCGCACTTGGCAAAGCGGTTGCCCTGGATGGTCTTGCGCACCTTGGTCATGGCGGCCGCCACGTTGCGCGCCTCCATGCCGATCAACAGCGGCGCAATGTGCGTGTCGATGTTGACCTTGATGCTCTCGGGGCTCTCTTCGCCGTAGTTGAGACCGCCAATGGTGGTGGCCTCGCCCCAGCCTTCGATGCCGTCTTCGCAGCACACGTGCACGAGAACGAGCGTCTGCGTGTGCATGGTGGCGACGGACAGTTTGTGCGGACGGATGGTGGGCACATCCACTAGAATGGCCTCGATCGAGCGAATCATGTTTTCCAGGTATCAGAAGAACTGCTATCAACGTGGAAACCAGATTACGCAGCGCAAATTGTCACGTCCAACACCGATTTAGTATCGGCGTCATACCTGAAAGGTATAAAAATGGAGCTACGCCATCTTCGCTATTTCGTGGCGGTTGCTGAAGAGCTGAACTTCACGCGTGCCGCTGAACGGCTGCACATTGCGCAGCCCCCGCTGTCGCGGCAGATTCAGCAATTGGAGGAGGAAGTCGGCGTGCTGCTGTTCGAGCGCGGCAGCCGCCCGCTCAAGCTGACCGAAGCCGGCCGCTTTTTCCACGCGCACGCGCGGCAGTTGCTCGCGCAGACGGCGGAACTTGCCTCGATGACGCAACGCGTCGGCCAGATCGAGCGGCGCATGTCCGTCGGCTTCGTGGCTTCAACGCTGTACGGAATGCTGCCAAAGGTCATCCGGCGCTTTCGGGCGGAGTACCCGATGGTCGATCTGACCATGCACGAGATGACGACCATGGACCAGATCCAGGCGCTCAAGGACGGCCGCATCGACGTCGGCTTCGGCCGCATCCGTTACGAAGACCCGAACGTGCGGCGCATCCTCCTGCGCGATGAGCGATTGATCGTCGCGCTGCCATCAGGCCATGCCCTGCTGGACGGCAGAACGACGGTATCCCTGCGCGACCTTGTCGGCGACACGCTCATCATCTACCCGCGCGCGCCGCGTCCGAGCTATGCGGACCAAGTGCTCGCCCTCTTCCACGATCGCGCGCTCGAACCCAGCAAGATTTACGAGGCACGGGAATTGCAAATTGCCCTGGGACTGGTCGCCGCGGGCGAAGGTGTGTCGGTGGTGCCGCGCAGTGTGGCGGGCTTGCGGCGGGAAGATGTCTGCTACATGGAACTCGACGATCCGCAATTGGTCTCGCCCATTATCTTCAGCACGCGCCTGCTCGACGAGTCTGAAGACATCCAGGCCATGCTGGCGCTGACGTATCGGTTGTATGACGAGCAGAAGATCCCGTATTACGCGCCCTCGTAAGGCTTGCAATGGTGGCACCAAAGTTACAAGCCGCTGGACACGACGGCCGCATGGGCTAGATTGAAGCAAGGCGCACGTTCGCCTGCGATTGGAGCGCAAGCGAGTGAAAAGAATACGCCGCCCCATCATCATCAAGTTGGCCCTCGTCGTGGCGCTGGTGCTTGCGGTGGGCGCCTTGCTGGTCGCTCACGAATTCCGCACCTCTGCCTGGCAGGCCCGCTATTTCGCGCATCTGGCGCAATCGCAAACCTTTCCCGTCAAGCCGGGGCCAAACACGTCGGCCCGCTACCCGAGCTCCGGCCCCTACGACGAGCGGCTCGGCTATCACGACCTTCCAACCTTTCTAGATCGCCTGCGCTCGCGCGGCTACATCGTTGCCCAGCAGGCTGTGCCATCCAAAGAGATGGTCGCCCGCATGGACAGCGGCATGAACCCGCCTTATCGCGAGAAAGACCAGGCCGGCCTGGAATTGCTGGACGATGATGGCCGACCGATCTACCGCGTGCGGCACCCCGAACGTGTGTATGACAGTTTCGCGTCGGTACCGCCGCTGCTCGTCAACTCGCTGCTCGCAATTGAAAACCGCACCCTGCTGCAGACGGAATACCCCAAGCGCAACCCGGCCGTGGAGTGGTCACGCCTGGCACGCGCCGTGTGGGACCGCGCCCTGCACGTCGTCAACCCGGCGCATGAATCGCCTGGCGGCAGCACGCTCGCCACGCAAATCGAGAAGTACCGCCACTCGCCCGAAGGCCGCACTGATTCCCCCAGCGAAAAACTGCGTCAAATGTTCTCCGCATCCGCGCGTGCCTACCTGAACGGTGAAGACACCACCGCCACGCGCCACCAGCTCGCGGTCGATTACCTGAACACCGTGCCGCTGGGCGCGCGCGCCGGGTTTGGCGAAATCCAAGGGATTGGCGATGCGCTATGGGTCTGGTACGGACGCGACTTCGCACAGGTGAATGCGTTGCTCTCGGCCCAATCGACCGCCCCGCTCGCAGACCGCGCGCTTGCGTACAAGGAGGCGTTGAGCCTGCTCGTATCGCAGCGGCGGCCGTCGTATTACCTTGAGAACCTCGATGAACTCGAAACCTTGACCAACGCCTACCTGCGCGTGCTGGCCGTATCCGGCGTGATTCCGCCAGCGCTGCGCGATGCGGCGATCGCACAATCGCTCAAGCAGCAGGCACTGAACACGCGCGTGCCGCCTCCGCCCATCGAGCACAAAGGCACAAACGCCGTACGCGTCAATCTGGCGGGCATGCTCGGCATCTCGCGCATGTATGCGCTCGACCGGCTAGACCTGACCGCCAGCAGCACGCTTGATGCGCCGTTGCAGCGCGATATCTCAACTGAGTTGCGCAAGCTGCGCGACCCCGCGCACGCCAAGGCCGCCGGCCTCGTCGGCGACATGATGCTGGAGCGCGGCGACCCGCGCGGCGTGACGTACAGCTTCACGCTCTACGAACGCGCGCCGGGCGGCAACCGCGTGCTGGTGCAGGCCGACACGTTCGACAAGCCGTTCGACATCAACGAAGGCGTCAAGCTGGATCTGGGCTCAACAGCTAAGCTGCGCACGCTGGTGACGTATCTCCAGATCGTGGCCGAGCTGCATAAGCGCTATGCCGACCAGCCTGCTGCGGCGCTGCGCAAGGTCAACATCCCCGTGCAGAACCCGATCGAGCGCTGGGCGGTGGACTACCTCGCCCACACGCAAGACCGCTCGCTCAAGGCGATGCTCGATGCATCGATGGAGCGCAAATACTCCGGCAACGCTGGCGAATGGTTTGCCACCGGCGGCGGCATGCAGAGCTTCGAGAACTTCGAGAAATGGGAAGGCACCCAGAACTTCACGGTGCGCGAGGGGCTCAAGCACTCCGTCAACCTTGTCTTCGTCCGGATCATGCGCGACATCTCGCGCTACTTTCAGCACCAGTTGCCCAATGCCGGCGCCGAGGCGTTGACCAACCCGGATTCCCCACAGCGGCAGGTCTACCTGCGACGCTTTGCCGACCGCGAAGGCAAGCTCTTCATGGGCCGGTTCTACGCCAAATACAAAGGCAAGACCGACAAGGAGCGCGAAGCCATCCTGGTGCAAAGCACGCACGCCACGCCGGTGCGGCTGGCTACAATCTACCGCAGCATCGACCCGGAGGCCGGGCCAGGAAAACTCGCTGCGTTCATCCGCAGCTACCTGCCAGGCGCAAAGCTGGATGAGGCCGAACTCACCAACCTGTATGAGAAATATTCCGTCCAGCGTTTCGACCTGGCCGACCGCGGCTACATCGCCAAGCTGCATCCGCTGGAACTGTGGCTGGTGGCGTATCTGCGCACCCATCCGCAAGCCACGCTTGCCCAGGTGAACGAGGCCAGCGCCGATGAGCGCTTGTCCGTCTATAAATGGCTGCTGCAATCGCACCGCAAGGCCGCGCAAGACAAGCGCATCAAACAGATGTTGGAAATTGAAGCGTTCCAGCAGATTCACGCCATGTGGAAGCGGCTGGGGTATCCGTTCGAGTCGCTGGTGCCGTCATACGGAACCGCCATCGGTGCATCGGCAGACCGGCCCGCGTCGCTGGCGGAGTTGATGGGCATCATCGAAAACGACGGCATCCGCCTGCCCAGCGTGCGCATCGATCGCCTGCGCTTTGCCGCCGATACGCCGTACGAAGTCATGCTTTGCCGCGACCCCAACGCCGGAGAGCGCGTGCTGCCGCCCGAGATTCCGCCCCTGGTCAAATCCGCGCTGGCCGGCGTCGTCGAAGGCGGCACCGCCAAGCGGATCTCCGGAACGTTTGTGCAGAAGGACGGCAAACCCATCGCCATCGGCGGTAAAACCGGCACCGGCGACAACCGCTTCAAAACGTTCAGCCGCGGCGGCGGCCTCATCTCCGAACGGGTCGTCAGCCGCTCCGGCGCCTTCGTCTTCTACCTGGGAGACCGCTACTTCGGCACCGTCGTCGCCTACGTGGCCGGCGCCGATGCCGCCAAGTACAAATTCACCAGCGCACTGACGGTGCAAGTGCTCAAGGTCCTGGCCCCCACGCTGATGAACCACCTGGACCTGCAAGACGAGGCGCCTGCCTTCAACTGCAAGATGCCGCAAGCCACAGCGCCGGAACAGAAGCTGGATTGACCATCACCGCAACGACCGCTGCAACCAAATCGCCCCCGCACACCCCAACGCCACCACCGCGCCCCAGGCAAACAAATCGCCCACAGCCAACAACGTCGCCTGCCGATCAATCTCGGCCGAGATGCGAATCAACTCCGACCCCTGCAACGGATGCGGCCATTGCCAGGCCGGCGTGAGCGCACTCACATGTCCCACGAGGTCGGTGCGGTGCTGAGCCTGCCCGCGCTGCAGCAACAGCGTCGCCCCCATCGTCCCAAACGCCTGCGCCCAGGCCCGCATGATTCCCTTGAACTGGTAGGCATGGCCGAAATCCTTGGCCGGCAAATCCACGTAAGACAGCCCCGCCACTTGGATCACCACAAACATCCCCACCATGCCTTCGATCATGAACCCGGGCACCACCGCCGCCACCGACGCACCCGGCATGGCCACATGCGACATCCACAGCAGCGCAGTCGCCATCAGCACAAAGCCGATTGAGATCAGCACGCGCTTGGTCGGCAGCACATTCGTCAACTGAAAGTTCAGGATGCCCAACACCACCGTCACCAAGCCGCCCAGGCTCATCAACTGCGCGGTGGTTTCGTAACGGAAGCCCAAACCGTTCTGCAGCAGGCTCGACGAGAGAAATCCCCAGGCGCTCGCAAACATGTAATAGATGGCGTAGAAAACCATGCCCATCAGGAAGCGCCGCTGCAGCGTCGCCCGCAGGTCGACCCACGGCAAGGGATGGCCCGTCTGCCGAATACCCACCCAGATGATGAGCGCCACCACCGCAATGATCGGCACCACCTGCGCGGGCGAACCATCCGGATGAATGAAGCGGGCCTGCTGGAACCCATGCAGCGCAATCAGCGCCGCCAGCCCAAACGCGATGGCCGACGGCCAGTCGAGCGAGGCGAAATCGCCCTTGCGCTCGTGCATCTTGGGGTGTGGATAGAACGCCGCCACCAGCCCGCACACCACCACCGCCACCAGCAACTGCGCGACGAAGATGGCGCGCCAGCCGAATTGCTCCGTGAGCGCCGCAGACAGCATCGGTGACACGCAACTCAGCCCGAAGATGCCGTAGATCATGCCCTTCATCATCGTGCGGCGTTCCTGCGCTGGGCTGTGCTGCACAAAGATGCGTGAAGTCGACAGCATCGGCCCGCCGCCAAACCCCTGAACCGCCCGGCCGACGATCAGCATCGTGCCGCCCTCGGCTGCCGCGCACATCAGCGTGCCGACAATGAACACCAGCAGCGACAGCAGCGTGTGCTTCCGGTATGTCATGTGATCGGCCAGCCGACCCATCACCAGAATCGCCAGGCTGGCTGCTGCCGCGTACGCCGTCACGGCCCAGAGATAGACATCCTGTGACGCCAGCACCCCACCTTCGATATGCGGTCCGGCAATCGAAAACATCAGGTTGGACATGTAGTCCACGCCCGTCGCCAGGCCAATCACCATGCCCACCATGCGCAGTTCCATCCGGCTGCTGACGGTCGATTCGGCGGCCGGTTTGCGCGACGCGGGCGGTGAAGAAACCGTGTGGTCTGTGCTTGGCGTGTTCATGCAGGGATGGTAATTTGCCTCGAAACCGGCGGAAATCGCCTGCCAACAAATTCATTGTTCAAATATGCGAACGACGGACTGGAACGACTGGGACACTTTCTGCACGGTGGCAACGCTCGGCAGCTTCACGCGCGCAGCCGATCGGCTCGGGCTGCCCAAGTCGTCGGTCAGCACGGCGGTGTCGCGCCTGGAAGGCAAGATGGGCGTCCGCCTTTTCGAGCGCAGTACGCGCCGCCTGCGCCTGACCGACGCCGGTGAAGCCCTGCTGCGCGACGCCGGCCCATTGTTCCAGCGGCTGCGCGAAGTGTCGGAAGATGCCGCAGCGACGTTCCAGTCACCCGCCGGCACCTTGCGCATTGCCATGCCATATGAATTTGCCGCCAAGCAGCTCGCCGAGGTGGTGCTCGAAGTCATGCGCGAGCACGCCGCCCTGCGCATTGAGGTGGACGTGGCGCCGCGCCAGATCGACCCGCTCGCGCAGGGTTACGACATCATGCTGACCGTGCCGCGCGGGCCGTTGCCCGATTCCGGCCTCGTCGCCCAGCGCGTCTTTGATTTGCGGCGCGCCGTGGTCGTCGCCCCGCAATTGCTGGAGCGTCTCGGGCCGCTTACCCACCCAGATCAGCTCGCCGATTGGCCTTGCCTTGGCACCTCGAACGAAGCCGAATGGCAGTTCCGCACGCCCGGCGGCGAAACCATCAACCTGCCGCTCGACTTCCGCATGCGCACCTCCAACAGTGAATTGCGCATGCAGGCCGCCATTGCTGGCTTGGGTGTCGCTCGCATCACCTCCGTGTTTGCTACCGACCTGATCGCTTCGGGCGCGCTGCAGGAAGTGCTGACGGATTTCCAATCCCCGCCGATGCGCGTGTATGCCGTATTTCCAGGGCGCCGCCTGATGCCCGCCAAGGTCAAGGTCTTCATGGACGCCCTGCACCGCCGCATAGAGCATTCCCGCCAACACACTGATATGCGGCCCACCTTCGTAGACGAGGCAGCCGCATCTTGGCCGCCCGAATCGCTGCTCTGACTTTCAATCCATCCTCTTTATTTACGCAAAGCCATGCGCCCGTTCACCAAACTCTCCCTCTTGATCGCCGCGCTCGCCCTGAGCACCGTTGGATGCTCCCGCGCGGAAGACATCGGCAGCGTCAGCACCAATTTCCGAATCACGGGCTCTGACAAGATCGTCATCGAAGCCTTTGACGACCCGCTCGTTCAGGGCGTGACCTGTTATGTCTCACGGGCGCGCACCGGCGGCATCAAGGGCACGCTGGGCGTGGCCGAAGACGTGAGCGAAGCCGCCGTGGCCTGCCGCCAAGTCGGCGAGATCAGCTTCGTCAAGCCGCTGCCGCAGCAGGACGACATGTTCACGCAGCGCCTGTCCCTGGTCTTCAAGACGCTGCACGTGGTGCGCACGGTGGATCGCAAGCGCAATGTGCTCGTCTACCTGACGTATTCGGACAAGGTCATTTCGGGCAGCCCGAAAAACAGCGTGACGGCGGTACCGATTCCGGCCAGCCAACCCATTCCGGTCAAGTGAGGCACAAGAGGTAAAGAAAGCGGTGACCGCACCACATTGGTGCGGCGCAACGCAAGCGTGGTGGCGGAGCAACGGTGGGCGGCGCAAAAGGGGTGCATACGTAAGCCTACGTATGGTGCATTGCATCATCTGGTGTATAGTCAGGGTATTCCCTAACCGGGATTTCCCTAAGAGGCCAATCATGCAAAACACGAACGACCTGAAGCTGACCGATCAACTCGAACGCGAACTGATCGAGCGCGAAATGTCCGAAGGTATCTACTACTATCGCCGTCCGAGCGGCCAATCGTTCTCGTTCGCCCAGTTCTTCTCGGCAATCGCGAACCTGTTCGGCACGCACCGCACCGCCAAGGCCTAACCCGCCGCGCTATTGTTGATGGGCGTGTGCCCAAGCTAGCAGTCAGCAGTATTCGCAGTCTCAGTAGCACCGTGCGCCGGCCGTGTGTCATCACACCCGCCGCCACACCCGCCAGGTCATGACCGCCTGGTGCCAATCGAGGGCCGGATTCCGGCCCTTTGTCATTTCTGCGGCATTTGTTTGGTTTGTCTGCGTGCCGCAGCATCGCCCTTTTTCCTGCGACCAGCGCACCGCGCTGCGGTTGTCTTCTGGTTCGCCTGTGCTTTACTGAGTAGAGCCGCGACCACCGATATCGAGACCACGCGCGCGTCTTCGCAGCAACGAAGGCGCGCAGCATGGCACCGGCGCCCATTCCCCAAGGAGACTCCCATGGCGATCAGCCTCAAGCTGTCGGTCAACGGTGCGCCTGTCACCGTCAGTGTCGAACCCCATACCTTGCTAGTCCAATTGCTGCGCGAGCAACTGCACCTGACCGGTACGCACGTCGGCTGCGATACCGCGCAATGCGGCGCCTGCACCGTGCATATGAATGGGCGCGCGGTGAAGTCCTGCAACATCCTGGCTGTGCAGGCTGACGGCGCCGAGGTGACCACCATCGAAGGCTTGTCGAAGGACGGCACGCTGCACCCGATGCAGGAAGCCTTTCGCCAATGCCACGGCCTGCAATGCGGCTTCTGTACGCCAGGCATGGTGATGGCAGCGACGGCGCTGGTTGCGCAGCATCCGCATCCCGATGAACACGCGGTGCGCGAGCAGCTCGACGGCAATCTTTGCCGCTGCACGGGTTATCACAACATCGTGCGCGCCGTGATGCACGGGGCTGAAGCCATGGCAGAAGCCCAAGGCGAGGATGCCTCGCTGCAAAGCCTGGCCGCGGCGCGCGCCCACGCCGCCTGACCCCAGGGAGGAGACCACCATGAACGCTCCCGCAGAACCCAACAATCACCTGATCGGCGCGGCCGTCAAGCGCAAGGAAGACTTCCGCTTCCTGACAGGCGCCGGGCAGTACACGGACGATGTTGTCCAGGCTCACCAGTCGTACGCGGTGTTCCTGCGCTCGCCGTATGCGCATGCGCTCATCAAACACATCAATGCGGATGTCGCACGCAAGCATCCGGGCGTGCTGGCCGTGCTCACGGGCGACGACCTGGCTGCCGACAAGGTGAACGGCCTGCCGTGCGGCTGGCTCATCCACAGCATTGACGGCACGCCGATGAAGGAGCCGCCCCACCCCGTGCTCGCGCAAGGCAAGGTGCGCCACGTGGGCGACCAGGTCGCGCTGGTGGTGGCTGAATCGGTGAAGATCGCCAAGGACGCCGTCGAGATGATCGACGTGGAATACGACGAACTGCCCGCCGTGGTGGACACCGCCACCGCAGATACCGCCGGCACCGCCGTCCACGACGACGTGCCGAACAACACCTGCTACACCTGGGGCCACGGCGACAAAGCCGCCACGGATGCCGCCTTCGCCAAGGCCGCGCACGTAACGCAGCTCGACATCGTCAACAACCGGCTGATCCCGAACGCGATCGAGCCACGCGCCGTCAACGCCAGCTATTCGCGCCAGGACGACAGCTACACGCTCTACGTCGCCAACCAGAACCCGCACGTGGAACGCCTGCTGATGTCGGCGTTCGTGCTGGGCCTGACCGAAGCCAAGGTGCGCGTGATTGCGCCGGACGTGGGCGGCGGGTTCGGCTCGAAGATCTTCCTGTACCCGGAAGACGTGGCGCTCACGTGGGCATCGAAAAAGGTCGGCCGGCCGATCAAATGGACGGCCGAGCGCTCCGAGTCCTTCCTGACCGATGCGCATGGCCGGGACCACGTCACGCATGCGGAACTGGCGCTCGATGCGCAGGGCAACTTCCTCGCCATGCGCGTGCACACCACGGCCAACATGGGCGCGTATCTGTCGACGTTTGCCAGCAGCGTGCCGACCATCCTGTATGCGACGTTGCTGGCGGGCCAGTACAAGACGCCTGCCATCTATGCCGAAGTGAAAGCGGTGTTCACGAACACGGCGCCGGTCGACGCCTATCGCGGTGCCGGCCGGCCCGAGGCAACGTATGTGGTCGAACGCCTTGTTGAGACGGCTGCGCGCGAACTGCAGGTCGACCCGGCTGAGCTGCGCCGCCGCAACTTCATCCGCACGTTCCCGTATGCCACGCCGGTGGGCCTGACGTATGACACGGGCGACTACGAGCCGTGCCTGGACCGCGCCATCGAATTGGCGGACGTAAAAGGATTTGCGGCCCGGCGCGATGCCTCCCGCGCCAAGGGCCGGCTGCGCGGCATGGGCTACTCCTGCTACATCGAGGCGTGCGGATTGGCGCCCTCGAACATCGCCGGGGCATTGGGCGCACGGGCTGGCCTGTTCGAAGCCGGCGAAATTCGCGTGCACCCGACGGGCTCCGTCACGGTCTTCACCGGCTCGCACAGCCACGGCCAGGGCCACGAGACGACGTTCGCGCAAGTGGTGGCCGATCGCCTGGGCGTACCCATCGACAATATCGAGATCGTGCACGGCGACACCGGCCGCATCCCGTTCGGCATGGGCACGTACGGCTCGCGGTCGATTGCCGTGGGCGGCTCGGCCATCATGAAGGCGCTCGACAAGATCGAGGCCAAGGCCAAGAAGATCGCCGCGCATCTGCTGGAGGCATCGGCGGAAGACATCGAGTTCAAGGATGGCGTCTTCCGCGTGGCCGGCACCGACCGCACCAAGACGTTTGGCGAAGTCGCGCTCACGGCCTACGTGCCGCACAACTACCCGCTCGACAAGCTCGAACCTGGGCTGGATGAAAACGCCTTCTACGATCCGACCAACTTCACCTACCCGGCCGGCGCGTACATCTGCGAGGTGGAAGTCGACCCAGACACCGGCGAAACCCACATCGACCGATTCGTTGCGGTGGACGATTTCGGCAACATCATCAACCCGATGATTGTCGAGGGCCAGGTGCACGGCGGGCTTGGCCAGGGGATCGGCCAGGCGCTGATGGAGGCCTGCGTCTACGACGAGAACGGCCAGTTGCTGACCGGCTCGTACATGGACTACGCCATGCCTCGCGCAGACAACCTGCCCAGCTTTACGGTGGAAACCGCCAAGGGCACGCCGTGCACGCACAACCCGCTCGGCGTCAAAGGCTGTGGCGAAGCCGGCGCGATCGGCTCGCCGCCGGCGCTGATCAACGCCATCGTCGACGCGCTTGCGCCGCTGGGCGTGAAGGACATCCAGATGCCCGCCACGCCGCACCGCGTCTGGCAAACCATTCAAGCGGCCAAGGCCTAGGCAAGGAGCCCACCATGTACGACTTCGAGTACCAGAAAGCCACCGACGCCCAGACCGCCGTCACCGCACTGAAGACGCACACCGATGCCAAATACCTCGGCGGCGGCCAGAGCCTGCTTGCGGCGATGAAGTTGCGGTTGGCGCAGCCTTCGACGCTGGTGGATGTCACGCGCATTCCGGGCATGTCCGGCATTCGCACACAGCCCGGTGTGATTACGGTGGGCGCAGCCACACGCCATGCCGATGTGGCGGACAACGCGGACATCGCCCGCATGCTGCCCGCGCTGGGGGAGCTGGCCGGCGGCATCGGAGACCGCCAAGTGCGCGCGATGGGCACGCTCGGCGGCTCGCTTGCCAACAACGACCCGGCGGCGTGCTACCCGGCTGCGGTGCTGGGCCTGAACGCCACCGTCGTCACCGAGCGGCGCAACATCGCAGCGGATGACTTCTTCCTCGGTATGTATGAGACCGCACTGGCTGCGGATGAACTCATCACCGAGGTGCAGTTTCCCGTGCCGGACCAGGCGGCCTACGTGAAATTCCGCAACCCCGCGTCGCGATTTGCGCTGGTGGGCGTGTTCATCAGCCGCAAGGGCAACAACGTGCGGGTGGCCGTCACGGGCGCGGCGCCGTGCGTGTTTCGTTGCACGCCGCTGGAGCAGGCACTGACGGCCAGCTTTACATCGGAAGCCGCACGCAAGGTGGTGGTGCCGGCCGATGATCTGGTGGGCGATCTGCATGCCTCGCCAGAATACCGGGCGCACCTCATTCCGGTATTGACGGCGCGCGCGGTCGAGCAGGCACTGGCGCACCATCATTGAGCGAACGACCAAGGAACGGCATGCCGGTCGATTCCATCGACAACTGCATCGCGCAACTGCAAGGCCAGGGCTATTTCGCCAGCCGAGAGCTGGCCACGGCCCTGTTTCTTGCGTTGCGCATGCAGCGGCCGCTGTTTCTGGAAGGCGAGCCCGGCGTCGGCAAGACCGAGCTGGCGAAGGCGGCGGCGGGGCTGCTCGGCACGTCGCTGCTGCGGCTGCAGTGTTACGAGGGGCTCGACACCGCCAGCGCGCTCTATGAATGGGACTACCCGCGCCAGATCATGGCGCTGCGCCTGGCCGAGGCCGCCGGTGAGAAGCCCCGCGCCGACACGCTCTACCGCGACGAATTCCTCCTCAAGCGGCCGCTGCTGCAAGCGCTGCTGCCCGACCCACTCCATCCCGACACACCGCGCGTTCTGCTGATCGACGAGATCGACCGCGCTGATGAACCCTTCGAGGCGTTTCTGCTGGAGTTGCTGTCCGACTTCCAGGTGTCGATTCCGGAATTCGGTACGGTGCGCGCGCAGGTGATACCGCTGGTCATCATGACGTCCAACCGCACGCGCGAGGTGCACGACGCGCTCAAGCGGCGCTGCCTGTATCAATGGATCGGCTACCCCGATAAGGCACGGGAGCTGCAGATCGTGGCGCAGCGCGCGCCCGAGACCTCTGCCCGCCTGCAGCAGCGTGCGGTCGATTTCGTGCACCGCCTGCGCGGCATCGACCTGTTCAAGGCGCCGGGCATTGCCGAAGCCATCGACTGGTGCCGCGCATTGGCGGCGCTGAACGTGACGGAGCTGGATCCGCAATCCGTGCAGGACACGCTGGGCGTGCTGCTCAAGTACCAGGACGACCTGGCGCGCGTCGATATGCCGACCATCGAGCAACTGCTGGCCGCCCCTGCGCTGCCGGAGTAAGGCATGCAAGCGACCGTGCAGATGCAGCTCCCGATGCTGGCGCGTAACGTGACGCATTTCGTGCGGCTGCTGCGCAATGCCGGCATGCCGCTTGCGCCCTCGCGCGCGGTCGATGCCATCGAAGCCCTGAGCCATATCGACATCGGCCGCCGCGACGACGTGAAGGCTGCGCTGTCCGCCCTGCTTGTCTCGCACCCCGACGAGCGCACGCTGTTCGATGCGGCCTTCAACGTGTTCTGGCGCGATCCTGATTGGGAAGGCAAGCTGCGTGCGCTGTTGCTGCCCAAAGTCCGTGGCGGCATTCCCGCGGCGCGCAGCAACCGCCTGGCGGATGCCCTGCGCGCTCAGCCGTCGACCAACCTGCCGCCCGGCCCGAAGCCCGAGGGCGAACGCCATGACATCGTGGCGCCGCTGGCGTTTTCCGCCAACGAGGCCTTGCGCACGCGTGACTTCGACACGCTCAACGCTGCCGAATGGCGCACGCTGCAACACATGATCCGCCGCCGTCGCGTGCATCTGGCCCAGGAGCGGACGCGCCGGTTGAAGGCCGCCTCGCGCGGGCGCCATCCGGACCTGCGCGCCACCGCCCGCCAGGCTGTGCGTGCCGGCGGCGAATGGACCGGCTGGAAATACCGCCAGCCCGTCAACCGCACGCCGCCGCTGGTGCTGCTGCTCGACATCTCGGGATCGATGAGCCGCTATTCGCGCGCCGTGCTGTATTACTGCCACGCGTTGGTGCAGTCGCGTGAGCGTATCCAGGCTTTCCTGTTCGGCACGCGGCTGACGAACGTCTCGCGGCAACTGCGCGAGCGCGATCCGGATGTCGCCGTGCAAGCCATCGCCGAGCTTGTGCCCGACTGGTCCGGCGGCACGCGCATCGGCGCGGCGCTGGCGGAGTTCAATCGCCAATGGGCGCGCCGCACGCTATCCGGCCGCGCCACCGTCCTGCTCGTGACGGACGGGCTCGATCATGAGCACATCGAGCTGCTCGATACCGAGATGGCGCGCCTGGCGCGCTTTGCCCATCGCATCGTCTGGCTCAATCCGCTGCTGCGCTTTGCCGGCTTCGAGCCGCGGGCACGTGGCGTGCGGGCCATCCTGCCGCATGTCGATGTGATGGTGCCGGCGCACCATTTCGACAGCCTGGCTGCGCTCGAGCACGAACTGGCGCATGCTCGCCGCACGCGTACCCCCCGCCACCCAACCCCAGCCCCATCGACCGCCCCATGGAACTGACCCAGACCCATCTCCTGCCCGTGCCACTCCAGACCGCCTGGGACGCGCTGAACGACCCAGCCGTGCTGCAACGCTGCATTCCCGGCTGCGAGAGCATCACCGCCGCAGAGGGCAGCGCCAACCCCGCCTACGACATCGCCATGACCGCCGCCGTCGGGCCCGTCAAGGCGCGCTTCAAGGGACGCATGGAACTGGCCGACGTGACGCCCCCGCGTAGCTACACGTTGCATTTCGACGGCCAGGGCGGCGCGGCCGGTTTCGGCAAAGGCAGCGCGCAAGTGCAGCTCACGCCGGAAGGCCCCACGGTCACGCGGCTTTCTTACACGGCAACCGCGCAGGTGGGCGGCAAGCTTGCCCAAATTGGCTCGCGGCTCATCGACGGTGCCGCACGCAAGCTGGCCGACGAGTTCTTCCAGCGTTTTGCGGCAGAGTTCGGGCCCGCAGATACGGCTGGCATCGACGGACATGCCGCTCCGATCGACGGCATGCCGGCCACACAGGCGATTCCCGACCTCGCGGCCGGCCAACTGCAGGCTCACGGCGCACCGCCGGGCGCCGCTCCCAACGTCAGCCCCGCGCTGCAGCCGCGTAACCCATGGCCGTGGATCATCGTGGCGCTGGTGGCCGTGGCGGCCGCCTACCTGTTTTTGCACCACGGGGCATAATCGGTGCATTCCCCGCAACAGAACCCTCAAGCGCGCGAAAGCGCAGCCAACGCATCATGGACAGCGTCGATCTCGAAGTCTTGAAAACCAGCGTGCGCTGGCTTGAACAAGGGCGCCGCGTACTGCTCGTCACGGTCGTCAAAACGTGGGGTTCGTCGCCGCGGCCCGAAGGCGCAATGCTTGCGCTGCGCGATGACGGCGTCGTCATCGGCTCGGTCTCGGGCGGCTGCATTGAAGACGACCTCATCGACCGCGTGCGCCGTGAAGGCCTGCATTACACCCAGCCCGAAGCGGTCAAATACGGCATCAGCGCTGAAGAAGCGCATCGCTTCGGCCTGCCCTGCGGCGGCACACTGCAGCTCGTGCTGGAGCCACTGAACGCCTCCAGCGGAATCGACGCCCTGCTGCGTGCCGTGGAGGCCGGTCAGCTCGTCGCCCGCACGCTCGACATGGCGACTGGCGCGTCAACGCTGCAGCACGCCACCGTCACCGACGGCCTGCAGTTTGACGAAGTGCGCCTCGTCACCATTCACGGGCCGCGTTACCGGATGCTCGTGATCGGTGCGGGACAGCTCTCGCGCTACCTGTGCCAGATCGCTGTGGGGCTCGATTACCAGGTCACCGTCTGCGACCCGCGCGAGGAATACAGCGAGGAATGGTCGATCCCGGGCGTGGCCATGGTCCGCACCATGCCCGACGATACGGTGATGGCCATGAAGCTCGACGAGCGCTGCGCCGTCATCGCCCTGACGCACGACCCCAAGCTGGACGACCTCGCGCTCATGGAGGCGCTCAAGACGCCCGCGTTCTACGTGGGCGCACTGGGCAGCCGCCGCAACAACGCCAACCGCCGCGAGCGCCTGAAGGAATTCGACCTGAGCGATGCCGAGCTGGCGCGCCTGCATGGGCCGGTCGGCATTTACATCGGCAGCCGCACGCCGCCCGAAATCGCCATCTCGATCCTGGCCGAGGTGACAGCCGCCAAGAACGGCGTATCGCTGCCGACCATCCTGCAAGTCGAGGGCGCCAAGGCCGCGCGCGAGATTGCCGCCAATGCCACGTCGAGTTGCGCTGTGCCGCAAACTTGAGTCAACCCTCTGATGGAATGGGGTGCTGAAAGGCACCTGAAAGGTTACATTCTTATAAATCGCTGATTGTGCGCAGGTTTCGGCCGCTTCGCGTCACGCGAATCTTGCGGCCCGCGAACCCTGTTTCGTGTGCGCGGCTTCATCCGGCATGACCTGCCTGTCCCCAGCTTCGAGCGCACTGCGAATACGTGCCTCGCCGGTGCGGCAGCGGCAGTGTTGTTTGCAAGCGGGTTGGTCGCCCGTTTTGCTTCCCAAGGGATTCAGGTTTTCTCGCATGAGTATTTTGCTAACCGGTGCGACCGGTTTCGTGGGCGGCGCCATTGCCGCCAATCTGGCAGCCAAAGGTTTGCTGGCCGACACACGCTTTGCCGTGCGCGGCGACACACCTGCCGAGGGGTTGACGCGGCTGCGCAACAACCTGCGGCGTTTTGAATTCGCACAGAGCACGCTGGACGGCATTACCGAATCGCAGATCGTGCCGTTCGACCTGCGCGAAGCCGGCGCCGCCAAGCTGGGCGATCCGGAAATCATCATCAACTGCGCGGCGCTGGCAACCTTCTCGAACCACCCGTCGCTGTGGGAAACCAACGTGGATGGCGTGCTGGCGCTCGGCCGGCTGGCGGCGCAGGGCCCACGCCTGAAGCGCTTCCTGCAGATCGGCACGGCCATGTCGTGCGGCCAACTGGCGGATCGCCATGTCAGCGAAAGCTGGGATGTCCCCCCGCTGGAGCAGCATGCGGTGCCATACACGTATTCCAAGGGGATGGCCGAGCTGAAGCTGCGCGAAACAGTGCCCGAGCTGCCGCTGGTGGTGGTGCGGCCGTCCATCGTGGTCGGCCACAGCACGCTGGGGTGCGAGCCGTCGGGCAGCATCTTCTGGATGCTGCGCATGGTGGCGCTGCTCGAAACGTTCAGCTGCCGCTTGTCTGACCGCGTCGACATCCTGCCCGTGGACGACTGCGCCGAAGCCATCGTGCAGCTTTCGACCAAGCCGACGCTGGCGCACGACCTGTATCACATCAGCGCCGGCGACGCGAACTCCGAGCGCATCGAAACGCTGTACCCGCGCTTCAAGCGTTGCAAGACGCCGGAAGAAGACGCGCAGGCGCTGGCCGGCTACGTGTATCAGGAAAAAATCGCCGAGAAAGCATTGGCGCGTAAATTCCTGAGCCTGACGGGTGACGGCAACGTGCGACTGGTCGCGCGCTGCATCCACCTGTATGCCAAGTTCGCCAGCATGAGCTACGTGTTCGACAACACGCGACTGGTGCAAGAGACGGGCTTTCAGCCGCGCTCCCTGCTCGCTTACCTCGACCGCTGCCTCGAGACGTCGGACGCCGTGCCGATTCCCGAGCAGATGCAGTGGGACTATAAGTAGCCGTCCGGCCTCCCCGGCTCGCACGGCGTGTCATGGCGCCGTGCTATAACCATCGGCGCCCTTCACCAAGACTCCGGTCACCACAACAAGGAGCCGCCGATGACGCTGCAAGCCATCGTCCATCTCAATGTCGCCACGCTGGTGGATTCGTTCATCAGCCTTGCCTCGGCCTTTGCGCTCGGGTCACTCATTGGCTTCGAGCGGCAGGTCAGGCAGCGGACTGCGGGGCTGCGCACCAATGCGCTGGTGGCGGTCGCGGCATCAGCGTTCGTCGATATGGCCGCGCAGATCGGCACCGCATCGGACACCACGCGCGTGATCGCCTATGTGGTGTCGGGCGTCGGCTTTCTGGGTGCCGGCACCATCATGAAGGAAGGTCTGAACGTGCGCGGGCTGAACACTGCCGCCACGCTGTGGGGCTCGGCCGCTGTGGGTGCGGCGGCAGGCTCCGACCTTGTTGGCCAGGCCATTCTGATTACGCTGTTCGTGCTGGCCTCGAACATCTTGCTGCGGCCGGTGGTGGACCGAATCAACCGCACTCCGCTCGACAACCAAGCCAGCGAAGTCACGTACACCATGTGCGTCATCTCCACCAGCGAGCGCCAGAAAGAGGCGCTGGCCGACCTGGAACGCCTGCTTGAAGAAGCCAGCTACCCCATCAGCGATCTGTCAGTCGAACCCTTTGGCGACGACCACGTAGAAATTGAAGCGATGCTGATGTCGACGGCCGTGAACGCGGCCGAGCTGGACCGCATCGTCACGTCGCTGCAATCGCAGCCGCACGTGGCGCAGGCATTCTGGAACCCAAGTACGACGGAATAATCCGGACCGACGCGCCGGTCAAAGCTCCTGGCTGGCCGCCAGCGCGAAGATCTTCGCCCAGCGTTTCGCTTCCTGGCGATTGCGCATCGGGATCGGCCAATCTGCCTGCGTCTGATGCTTCAGGCGCAGCGCCAGCGACCAGGCACCTTCGTGTTCGACCGCATCGGCGCCGGCAATATCGGCAAAGAGAAAACGGGCGCCCTGCCCGTGCAGTTGCAGCGTCCCGCGTTTCTGTTCGGCATCAACCGCGACCTGCCCCCAGCTTGCACTGAGCGACACAATCCGCTGCCCTTTCACGTTCACGCCATGAACGGCGCGGTAACGCCGGATGAAGATGGTGACTGCGCCGGCCAGCAGCGCCACGGCAACCAGCACCGCAGCACCGCCCACCACCGCGCCATAAGCGGCGGCAACCACCGCATACAGCCGGACCGCGCCGTAGATCAGCAGACCAACCAGCGCGAACGCGGCAATGATGAACGGCATGAGGCGACTCCTTGAATGGGCCAGTCGGTTATATCAACCGAAACGGCGCTCAAGGCAAGTCTTAAGTCTTCAGCGGGCCCCGTGCATCCATGGGGCCCATATCAGGCGAGGCGGAATGCGGCGATGGCGGCGTTCAGGGCCTGGGCCTGCTCCTCCAGCGATTCCGCCGCTGCGGCAGCCTGCTCCACCAGCGCGGCGTTCTGCTGCGTGGCCTCATCCATGAGCGTGACGGCCTTGTTGACCTGCTCGATGCCAGAGCTTTGCTCGTTCGAGGCGGCAGCGATTTCGCCCATGATGTCGGTCACGCGGCGGATGGACGACACGATGTCTTCCATCGTGCTGCCCGCGCGTTCGGCCAGCGCGCTGCCGGTCTCGACCTTGGACAGCGACGCCTCGATCATTTCCTTGATTTCCTTCGCGGCGGCGGCGCTGCGCTGCGCGAGGTTGCGCACTTCACCGGCCACCACGGCAAAGCCACGGCCTTGCTCGCCGGCTCGGGCAGCTTCTACGGCCGCGTTAAGTGCAAGAATGTTGGTCTGGAACGCAATGCCGTCGATCACGCCAATGATTTCGGACACCGTACGCGACGACGCGCTGATCTCGCGCATGGTCGCCACCACGTCGGTCACCACCGCGCCGCCTTGGCTCGCAACTTCCGAGGCGCTGTCGGCCAACTGGCTGGCCTGACGGGCGTTGTCGGCGTTCTGACGCACGATGGAGGTCATTTCTTCCATGCTGGAAGCGGTTTCCTCCAGCGAGCTAGCCTGCTCTTCCGTGCGTTGCGACAAGTCTGCATTGCCGGCGGCAATCTGCTTGGTGGCCGCGCCGATCGACTCGGAGCCGGTGCGCACGCGGCGCACGGTGTCGGTCAGTGCAGTCTGCATGCGGGCCAGGCCTTCGAGCAGGCGGCCCATTTCGTCGTGACGATCGATGCGCACACGCTCGGTCAGATCACCGGCAGCAATGCGATCGAACTGCGCCAGCGCGGCGTTCAGCGGCCCCACGATCGCGCGCAGCAGCGACCACGCGCACCACAGCGCCACCACCAGCGCGAGGACGATGGCGGCAATCACGATCAGTTGGAAGCGCGCATAAGCATCGCGCGATGCGTCGTAGTTGGCCTTGGAGAACGCCAGTTGCTTCTTGCTCAGCGCCAGGCTCGAATCGTTGGAATCGCGGAAGGCCTTGGAGACGCCCTTTTCCATGATCTTGTCTGCCGCTGCACGATCCCCGGCGCGCAGCGCCTTGATGATGTCGCGCAAGCTGCCGGCAGCCGCTTCACGCTTGGTGGCGACGTCCTTGGCCAGGCGTTCCTCCTCGTCGTCACGCGGCAGTGCCAGGTATTTCTTCCAGGCTGCATCCGATTCCGCAATCAACTCTTCGGTGCGGTCGAGCAGCTTCATCGCGCCCTTGTCTTCCGGATACAGCATCGCCTTGTCGAGCGCGGTGCGGGCACGCGTGAGGCTCAGATCGGATTCGCCCAGCGCGAGTGCGGACGGAAACTGATTGGTGAAGGTTTCCTCGTGCGCATGGTTGGCATCGCGCAGGCCAAGCAGGCCCGCCACGCCAATCAGCAAGGCAAGCAGAAACAGAATGGAAACCGAAAGCACCAGGCGGGTGCGGATGGTCAGACGAGCGGACATGGGCGCGGCAAGAGTGGCGTGCACGGCTCTTCCAGCAGGCGCGACCATCGCGCCGGGCGGCCGGCTACCTTGGCACTATCGGCCGCGCAGCGCTGGAACTTGAGAGCGCAGTGATGAAGGCGTCACTAAAGCACATGCGTGGCGTGTCACTGATACTCCATCAGCACCGACATGGCGCCATTCACGGTACCGGGCGTGATGTTGGCTTCGGTCTGAACATACGACACCCGCATCGGGATCGAGAAGGAGCCGCCCGTAGCCTTGTTGTAATCATCGACGGCGGTCGACGTATCAAATGCAGCCGCCGCGCCCGCATTGTCGGTCACCTTGATCTTCACGCCCTTTGCGGTGGAATCAGCGGAAAGCGGCAATACACCCGGTGCATTCTCAATAGTGCCGCCCTCCGGCGTGAGCCTGTAGAGAATCTTGTTGTAACCCTTGGGGCAGTTGTTGATCTGGATCTGGAAGCTGCGCCCGCCGGCCGTCGTCCCGATGCCGGTTAAACGCCCTGCCCGCGTGGATGGCAGCACTACCGTCTGACTTGGCACCGAGCAGCTTTCTTCGATCCAGGTCACGCTCGTGTTGAGCTCGATGTACCTTTGGATCAGGTCGGAACTCCCCGGTTTTCTTACGAAAAACCAGAAATAAAGTTGGTTAGATTCTCCGTTATTCATTTCATAATGGTTTCTCAGCAACTGAAATTCGACAGGGGATGAAAATTCCATTGAGTCGTGTAAATCTTCACTCCACTTGCCCTGAGGCTTTCCATTGACGATAGTCTGAATATCCAGACCTCTAAGTTCTGTGCCGGCGCGTGGCCCAGAGCCCTACCAGACCCAGTGGTCGCCTTCTAGGCTGAAGACAGCAAACCTGACCAACATGCAGCTGGCTTCGCCACAAATCTGTTGAGGCGTCCTGTATGCCCTTACCATAACCTTATCAACCGGAGCATTTTTCGGCAGTACGAGCGGATTGGGGAAAGGGAAGATATTGCGGCTGTCATCGGCCAAAGCCACCGTTGCCACAGGGAAAATTAGGGCGGCTAATACTGTGCATCCAATCCTGCGCATGACTTGCGCACTCATTCTTTTTGTCATCATTAAATCGTTACAAAAATGGTTTTGCAGCAGCCGGGCAGCCCAATTTCACTTATCGCGTTATTTCAATTTAGACCAGACTGAATTCCTACGCGCATCTCCGTTGAATTGCGAGATGCCGCCGAAGCGCCGTCCGTACGGTGAACAACGCGCCGCTAATTGACTTCTCCAGCTATTGCAATGCAATGCCTGGCCGGAATTCTGGATGTTGGGCGACGCCAGATATGCAAGCGCAGTCTTAAATGCAGCTCAATGCAGACACGCAACGCGCCAAGCCGAATAACCAATGTGATTTGGGAAGAGACCCGCCGACGCGACAGTGTCAGGGCGTGGACCGTGCGGGCGGGATGCCTGCACGCAAGATAGGACCAAGCCGCATGCGAGTGCGCATCCGGCTGGCAGTCATTGAATGGACAAAAAAAACGCCGACCGACGTCGGCGATCGGTACAAGGCGGCAAAAGCAGAATCCGCCGCCCTTATCTCACCCGTCGTACGAATACGCGCGCCGATGCCGAACCGCCTCGGCCAGTATGTCGAGCACGGGCTCGGTCTGCGCCCAGCTCAGGCAGGCATCGGTGATCGACACGCCGTACTTGAGCGGCACGCCCGGTTTCAGGTCTTGGCGGCCCGCTTCGAGATTGCTTTCGACCATCACGCCGACGATCCGGTGGTCACCCTGCGATAGTTGCCGCGCCAGATCCTGCGCGACGTCGACCTGCCGTTCATGCGACTTGTTTGAATTCGCGTGCGAGCAGTCGACCATCACCTGTTCGCGCAACTTTGCCGCGCGCAGCGCCGCGCAGGTCGCCTCGATGTGCGCGCTGTCGTAGTTCGGCCCGCTCTTGCCGCCCCGCAGGATCACGTGCGCGTCGTCGTTGCCGCGCGTCTCGAAAATCGCGGCCATGCCCATCTTGGTCATGCCCATGAACGCATGGCTGGCGCGCGCCGCGATGATCGCGTCAGACGCAACCTGCACGCCGCCGTCGGTGCCGTTCTTGAAACCGATCGGGCAGCTCAAGCCCGACGCAAGCTGCCGATGGCTCTGGCTTTCTGTCGTGCGCGCGCCGATCGCGCCCCAGGCGATGAGGTCTGCAATGTATTGCGGGCTCAGCAGGTCGAGGAATTCCGTGGCGGCGGGCAGACCGAGGGCGTTGACGTCAAGCAGGAGTTGCCGCGCAGCGCGCAGCCCTTCATTGATGCGGAAGCTGCCGTCCAGACGCGGATCATTGATGTAGCCCTTCCAACCGACCGTCGTGCGCGGCTTCTCAAAGTAGACGCGCATGACGATCAGCAGGTCGTCCTTCAGTGCATCGGCCGCAGCCTTGAGGCGGCGCGCGTAATCGAGCGCCTGGTCGTGATCGTGGATCGAGCACGGGCCGACGATGAGCAGCAGCCGGTCGTCGCGGCCGTGCAGGATGTTGCTGATGGCCCGGCGGGTGTCTTCGACGAGCGTCTGCGTATCGGCAGGCACGGGCAGCTCGTCCAGGAGCAGCGCCGGGGAAATGAGCGGACGCACCGCGCCGATGCGGGTGTCGTCGATGCGCGTCGTGTCTTGCGTCGCGTCGGCGGTGCCCACCTCGCGATCATGTGAGGGGTTGTCGAGGTTTTTCATTGCAATCTCAGGGGGATTTCAAATAGTAGTCACGGGCCTGACGTCAACAGCGCGCCATCGCGCACTTACGCCGCGCACTTAAGCGGACTTAAGCGGACTTGCCACCGCGCGCCTGACGATAATCTTCAGCAAACTCAGCCCATTGCTTGAGCGACACGTCTTTGCCATGCGCCGCCAGCTTCAACGCCGATTTGCGCCACGCCGTGCCGGCCGCGTAGTCCTGCACTGTTTCCACGAGATCGGTGCCGTGTCGGCCACAGCCGCGCAAATGACACCACGCTGCCACGCGCGCCATGGTCTGCAGGGCATCGTCCAGGTTGGCGACCACGTTCTTGCCAGAGCCCAGCGCAACGCGGTCGGCGGTCGGCTGCAGGCTCTTGACGACGTACGACTTCGGTTTCTCGCCCTTGGCTCCGTAGACGACGCCGCGCAGCAGCGCGGGCGAAATGGCCTGCGACAGGCGCTGGATATCGACCACGCGCCCAGCCTCACTACGCCACGGCGCAACGCTACAGGCGTCGCCCAGCACATCGTCCCAGACACTTGGGATGGAGAGCTTGATGTCGATCAGGCGCAGCGTGGAGGGGTCGTTTTCCGGGCGAGCGAGCACGGAATAGCGCTCAAGGCCCAGACTGCCTGTGCCGGCAATCCGCCGCGCGACGTCGATGGCGATGAAACGCTGGCCGTTGCCCTGCTGGCCGTAGGCCTCGAGAATGCGGCGCGCGCGGCGGGCCTCTTCCTTGCTTGCCCGTAAAGTGCGCCGGCCGTCGATACGCAGGGTGACCCGGTTGCCGTTGCGTTCGGTGCGATCAGCCAGGTACGCCGCCCGGTTGCGCTTGCGCAGGCCGCGCAGCAGATTACGCACGATGCCCGTGGCAGTGGCACGCTCAACCCAGCGCGGCTTGCCATCAACCAGCGCAGCCGCATACGTGTCGAGAAAGCGCCGGCACAGGTTATGAGCATCTTCATCGGCCAGCTTCCAGCTGAAGGACGCCACCTGCAGGCTGGACAGCACGCGCACCAGGTCGACTGTGAACGGCGCGGCCAGTGCCTCGTCAAAGTCGTTCATGTCGAAGTAGACGAGGCCGTTGTCGCCCTTGAAGCTGCCAAAGTTCTCGAGGTGCAGGTCACCGCAGACGAGCGTGCGGGGCGCGTCGTGCAGCAACGCCGCATCGGCCAGCGACGCGGCATACAGGTTGTTGGTGCCGCGAAAGAATGAAAACGGGTCAGCGGCAATGGCATCGAGCTTGCGGGTCAGCCGCTCGGGATCACGCCCCGCGTTGTATTCAAGCAGGATGCGGGTGCTGTCGTGCATGGTCGCGGCCTCGTCGATTTGTTTGGCTTGGAGTGGAGTGCAATGCCCTCGAAAATCGAAGATTACGCGTTGATTGGCGATTGCGAAACCGCGGCACTGGTTTCGCGCGACGGGTCCATCGACTGGCTGTGCTGGCCGAGGTTCGATTCGGGCGCCTGTTTTGCCGCGTTGCTCGGCACACCGGACAACGGCCGATGGCGCCTGGCGCCGCGGGCTGGCGGGCGCACCGTGCGGCGCCGCTACCTACCTGGCACCCTGGTGCTGGAAACCGTGTTCGAGACCGACACCGGCTCCGCCAGCTTGACAGACCTGATGACGGCCCGGCTGCCGGGCACGGCCGGTGCCCGGGATGACACGTCGGACCTCATCCGCATCGTGCGCGGGTTGTCCGGCACTGTGGACATGCGCATGGACCTCACGCTGCGCTTCGATTACGGCACATCCGTACCATGGGTGAGCCGCGTGTCCGAACTCACGGGTGCGGCTGCCGAGCGCCCATGCGACACGCCCGATTGCGTACTGCGGGCCGTGGCCGGGCCCAATATGACGACGCTCCGCACGCCTGCGCCAATCCGGGGCGAGAACCTCTCCACCGTGGCGGATTTCACGGTGAGCGAGGGTGATGCGGTCCCCTTTGTGCTCACGCATTCGCCGTCGCACCTGCCGTTGCCGGCGTCGATCGACGCACTCGAAGCGCAGGTCGACATCGAGGCGCGCTGGCGCGCGTGGGCGGGCCGCTGCCACGGTGCGGGCGAATGGACCGAAGCCGTGGAACGCTCGCTCATCACGCTCAAGGCGCTGACGTATCACCGTACCGGCGGCGTCGTGGCCGCGCCCACAACGTCGCTGCCTGAGCAGCTCGGCGGGGTGCGCAACTGGGACTACCGCTACTGCTGGCTGCGCGACGCCACCCTTACGCTGCTTGCGCTCATGAACGCCGGGTTCTATGACGAGGCGCGCAGTTGGCGCGAATGGCTCGAACGCGCAATCGCCGGCAGCCCTGCACAGGTGCAGATCATGTACGGCATTGCCGGCGAGCGTCGCCTGGGCGAGTGGACTGTTCCGTGGCTGTCCGGCTACGAAGGCGCGCAGCCCGTGCGCGTGGGTAACGCGGCCGCGATGCAGCTCCAGCTCGACGTGTACGGTGAACTGATGGACGCCCTCTTCATCGCTCGCAAAGGCGGCCTGGATGGCGACGAAGCCTCGTGGCAGTTGCAGGTCGCGCTGATGACGCACCTCGAAAGCGTCTGGCAGACGCCCGACGAAGGCATCTGGGAAGTCCGGGGGCCGTCGCGCCATTTCACGCATTCCAAGGTCATGGCGTGGGTGGCGTTCGACCGCGCCGTCAAAACCATCGAGCAATTCAACGTGGACGGCCCGGTAGAGCGCTGGCGCGCCGTGCGCGATCGCATCCACGCGGAGGTTTGTGCGCACGGCTACAACGCCACGCGCGGCTGCTTCGTTCAGAGCTACGGCGGCGATGAGCTAGACGCCGCGCTTCTGATGCTGCCGCTCGTCGGCTTTCTGCCGGCGTCCGACCCCCGCATCCAGGGCACGGTCAAGGCCATCGAAGAAGACCTGCTCGTTGATGGCCTCGTGCGCCGCTACCGCACCGAAGCCGTGACCGACGGCCTGCCCCAGGGCGAAGGCGTATTCCTCGCCTGCAGCTTCTGGTATGTCGACAACCTCGTCATGCAAGGCCGCCAGGACGAAGCTCGCGCGCTTTTCACCAAGCTGCTGGCACTGCGCAATGACGTGGGCCTACTGGCCGAAGAATACGACCCGCGCGTGAAACGGCTGGTTGGCAACTTCCCGCAAGCGTTTTCGCACATCGCGCTCGTGAATTCAGCGCTGACGCTATCTGCCGCGGCGGATCACGTCAGCCAGCGCACGGCCGCCCCGGCTCGCCGCGCAGCTGACGACCGGCCGAACCCGGTAAAATAGCGGCCATGACCGAATCGACCGCATTCAGCCCCATGCCAGACGACGCAACCAGTGCTTCCGACAGCACCCTGCTGGGCCGCCCAGACAGTCCCTGCATCGGCATCTGCTCGACGCTCTTCGACGAGGTCTGCCAAGGCTGCGGGCGCACACAGCTTGAGGTCAGCAACTGGGTGTTCATGACGGACGAAGAGCGCAACACGGTCTGGACGCGCATCCTGGCCGAAGGCACGGCCCAGGGCTACAACCCCGATGGCAGCCGCAAGTAGGCGCAAGCGTCAAACACAAAAAACCCGGCAGAAGCCGGGTTTTTCATTGGTGCGGTACGCCCAGCCGATCAGGCCGTCTTCGCAGGATTGAGCTGCATCGCCTTGTACTCCAGGAACTCCTCCAGGCCGTACTTGCCGTTCTCGCGCCCGTGGCCGGACTGCTTGTAGCCGCCAAACGGCGCCTGCATGTTAAACGGCCCGCCGTTGATGTTGACCTGGCCCGTGCGGATGCGCCGCGCCACACGAATCGCCCGCGCCTCATCGCCCGACCACACACCGCCGCCCAGGCCGTAGATGCTGTCGTTGGCAATGCGGACGGCCTCTTCCTCGTCGTCGTAGCAGATCACGGTGAGCACGGGGCCGAAGATTTCTTCGCGCGCCACGGTGTCGGTCGTCTTGACGTTGCCGAGCACCGTCGGCTTGACGAAGAAGCCGGTGGACAGGCCTTCCGGCGTGTCGGCGCCGCCGGTAATGAGTTCGGCGCCCTCTTCCAGGCCCTTGCGGATGTAGCCAAGCACGCGGTCGCGCTGCACGGCCGAGATGAGCGGCCCCAGGCGCGTGGTTTCCTGCGCCGGATCACCCGGCACGTAGGCGGCGGCAAACTGCGCGGCCAGCGCCTTCACCTCTTCGTACTTCGCGCGCGGCACCAGCATGCGTGTGTGCGCCGAGCACGTTTGCCCAGAGTTCAGGAAGCACGCCGACAACGTGCCCTTTACCGCCGATGCCAGGTCCGCATCATCCAGGATCACCGACGCCGACTTGCCGCCCAACTCCAGCGCCACGCGCTTGACCGACTGCGATGCCAGTTCCGCCACACGCTTGCCTGCACGCGTCGAGCCCGTGAACGACACCATGTCGACATCCGGATCACTTGCCAGCACCTCGCCCACCACCGGGCCATAGCCGGTGACAAGGTTGAACACGCCCGGCGGCAGCCCGGCTTCTTCAATGACTTCCGCCAGCACGAAGGCGTTGAGCGGCGCCACTTCCGACGGCTTGAGCACCACCGTGCAGCCGGCCGCCAGCGCGGGCGCAACCTTCAGCGTGATCTGGTTGAGCGGGTAGTTCCATGGCGTGATGGCACCCACCACGCCCACCGGCTCACGCACCACCAGCGAGTTGCCAACGTGCTCTTCAAATTCAAACGTGCTGAGCAGCTTGGCGAAATTGCCCCAGTTATAGATGGGGCCACCCACCTGGATGGCGCGCGCCAGCTTGATCGGCATGCCGACTTCGCCGGCAATCAACTGCGCCAGCTCTTCGCTGCGGGCCTGCAGGCCGTCGGCAATCTTCTGGATGTATTCGGCGCGCTTGGCCACGGGCGTGGCAGCCCAGTCATCAAATGCGGCGCGGGCCGCTGCCACGGCGGCTTCCGCATCGGCCGCGCTGCCTTCGGGAATGGTGCCCATCACCGCTTCAGTGGCCGAATGAATCACTTCAATGACGCCCTTGCCTTGGGGCGCCACCCACTTGCCATTGATGAAAAGCTTGTCGCGTTGCTGCATCGTTGGTCGTCTCGCTCTGGTGGATGCGCGATTTGCGCGTTGTGCTATCCGGGTTGCGACTGAGGCCCACGTCGCCCCCGGGCGGTTATGATCGGTCTATTGTAGAGCCAGCAGAGCGCGCGCTGCAGACGCGCCGGCCGAGGGAGACAGCATGACCACCACCATCTACCAGAAGACCGAAAAAGGTCAGGACGAGATCCGCACACGTGCGAATCACCTCGACCAGCGTCACCGCGCGGTCCTTCTGATGATCAACGGCGAAAAAACCTGCGACGACATCCTCGTCCAGCTGCAACCCCTGGGCATGACGCAAGCCGTGTTCGGCGAGCTGGAGACCGGCGGTTATATCCGCCCGCACGCGGCGGGGGCGACTACGGCAAAGGCTGAACCGGCGAATGCGGCTGCGGCTGTGCCACCGACGACGGCCGCCGCACAGGCAACCACTTCAAAGGAGCCGGCCGCCGAAGGCTATCAACGCCTCTACCGCTTCTATACCGAAACCATCAGCCGGTATCTTGGCCTGCGCGGCTATCTGCTTGAGATGAAAGTGGAGAAAGCGGGCAACATCGCCGAACTTGTCGCCCTGCGCGACACGCTCAAGACCGCACTGAGCAAAACGCGCGGCGAGCCCGACACCAGCAACGTGATCGCCCAGCTCGATCTGCTGATCGACGAGGCCACCGGCTGACGGCAGGACGTCGTGGCTTGCATGAAAGGCGGTCGCGTGAACCGCCTTTTTTTCGAGCGCCGTTGAATGCGAGCGTCCGGCGGATCTTGAGACCGCCGCATCGCAGAATGGGAAAACTTCATTACCATGGCGAATCCCATTCGCGTGCTTCATGGCAGAGGACGGCCCATGCCCATCGATATCCGAGCCCTTCGTTACTTCGTTGAAACCGCGCGGCTGCAGAGCTTCACGCAGGCAGCGAGTTCGCTCTCGGTCACACAGTCCACCATCAGCAAGATGGTGCGTCAGTTGGAAAACGAGGTTGGCCAGCCGCTGCTGATCCGCGAAGGCAGGCAGGTGCGGCTCACCGACGTGGGCCGTGTCGTGTATGCGCGCGGCCAGGAAACGCTCGGCGTGGTGCACAGGCTGACGCTTGAAGTGGCTGACCTGTCTTCGCTTGGGCGGGGCGAACTCACGGTCGGCATCCCGCCGATGGTGAACCTGTTCTTCTCGCCCGTCGTCAGCGCATTTCGGCAGCGTTATCCCAACCTGGCGCTGAACCTGGCCGAGTACGGCGGCAAGACGGTGGAACAACAGGTAGCCAACGGCGAACTGGAGGTCGGCGCCACGGTTCTGCCCGGCGACAGCGGCCTCGAACTAGCTACGCGGCAGTTTGCAAAGTATCCGATCTGGGTGGTGGGACCGCGCAAGGCGAAATGGGCCAAGGGCAAGACCGTCAGCCTCTCGGCGCTGCGTGACGAGCCGCTGCTATTGCTGGCCGAGGATTTCTCCCTCACGCGCAAGCTGCGCCAAGCGTTTCTCGAAGCCCGCATCGAGCCGCACATCGCCGCGCAGAGCGGGCACTGGGAATTCCTCGCCTCGATGGCGGCTGCGGGACTGGGCACGACGTTTTTGCCACAGCCGCTGGTGGCCAACCTTGCCAACCGCGACAAGCTGGCCGTGGCACGCCTGACCGCTCCCGACATGGATTGGGCGCTTGCGCACCTGTGGTCGCCGGGCCGGTACCTGTCCCACGCCGCTCGCGCGTGGCTTGCGACGTGCGAGGAAGTGCTGGGCGCCTGAGCAGCGGCGCCCACCCATCAAGCGCTCAATGCAGGTTCCGGGAGCACGCCTTCTTCCGTGAACCCCGCCGGAGCCATCGAGCCCTCATCGCGGAAGCGGACATGCCAGGCCAGCGCCTCTTCCAGCAGATGCGGGGTATGTCCGCCGCGCCGCTGCGCGCGCACAACGTAGTCGCGCAGCAGCTCGCGGTAGCGGGGGTCCGCACAGTTGCTGATGATCTGCACGGCACGCTCGCGCGGCGCCAGCCCGCGCAAGTCGGCCAAGCCATGTTCGGTGACGATGATGTCGACGTCGTGCTCGGTGTGGTCCACATGCGAGACCATCGGGACGATGCTCGAGATGTCGCCGTCCTTGGCCAATGACTTGGTCACGAAGACCGACAGATGCGCATTGCGCGCAAAGTCGCCCGAGCCGCCGATGCCGTTCATCATGTGCGTGCCGCCTACGTGCGTCGAATTCACGTTGCCGTAAATGTCGCATTCCAGCGCGGTATTGATGGTGATCAGACCCAGCCGGCGGATCACCTCCGGGTGGTTGCTGATCTCCTGCGGCCGCAACACCACCCGCGACTTGTAGCGCTCCAGTTCTGTCAGGAACCGCTTGTACACCGGGCGGGACAGCGTGATCGACGAAGCCGAGGCAAACGCCAGCTTGCCCGAGTCGAGCAGCTCGATGGAGCTGTCCTGCAGCACCTCCGAATACATCTTGAGGTCATGGAACGGCGAGTCGATGAAGCCATGCAGGACCGCGTTGGAAATCGTCCCGATACCCGCCTGCAGCGGCTGCAGCGTGGGCGAAAGACGGCCGGTGCGAACCTCTCGCGCCAGGAATGCGTTCAGATGCCCGGCGATGGCGTTGGTCTCCACATCGGGCGGCAGCACGTTGGACGGGCTGTCGTCCTGCCCCGTGATGACGATGGCAGCAATCTTGCGCGGATCGATCGGGATATACGGCAGGCCGATGCGCTGCTCCGGTGCAATGAGCGGAATCGGCTGACGGTGCGGCCGCTGCACCGGGAAGAAGATATCGTGCAGCCCTTCCAGATTGGCGGGCATGTTCAGGTTGATCTCGACAATCACCTGTTTCGCCAGCACCGCAAAGCTGGCGGAATTGCCTACCGACGTGGTCGGCACGATGCCGCCGTTCTCGGTGATGGCCGTGGCTTCAACAACCGCCACATCCAGCGGTGCAATCTGCCGCGAACGCAGTTGCTCGACGGTTTCCGACAAGTGCTGGTCAATGAACATGACCTCGCCTGCGTTGATCTTGCGTCGCAAGGTGGCATCGGCCTGGAACGGCAGGCGGCGGGCGATCACATCGGCTTCGGCCAACACCTTGTCGATGTCGTTGCCCAGTGATGCGCCAGTCATCAGGGTAATGCGCAGCGGCTCGTGCGCAGCACGTCGGGCCAGGGCAAACGGCACGGCCTTGCAGTCGCCGGCACGGGTGAAACCGCTCATGCCGACCGTCATGCCATCGCGGATCAGGGCTGCGGCTTCGTCCGCAGACACCACTTTGTCCAGCAGGGATTGCAACCGAATGCGGCCGCCAATATCAGAGGTCATCTCGTCTCCTGGGTACTTCGCCGGGCCTGCGTTTGGCGCTTCTTGGTGTGACGCGCGGCGCCTGGTCCGCAGCTCTCGGCTTGTTCACTGTGATATGCAGCCCCAGTGTAGCGACGGCAATGAATTCCGATAGCGATAAAAAATCATGGAATCCAGTCGGTTTTTTCATAACTGGCCGACCTTGGTGGCGCGTCCGCCGCTTGCGGTGAATACCAAAAGCAAAGGGCCGCACATAGGCGGCCCCTTGATCACGGCGAAGAATCGATGCTAACCATGCGCAGCATCAAGCTGCGCGTAATCCTCGCTCGGCAGCACGGCTGTCAGGGCTCGGGGAAACGCGCGAGCTTGGCGGCATTTTTCGGCACCGGATACTGCGCCACGTTCATTTCCATGGCGAGCAGCGTGTAGTAACCGCAGATACCGGTCATGTCTACGATGCCCTTATTGCCGAAGCGCTTTTCCGCCCGTGCATAGGTGCCGTCGCCCACGCGCTTGTTGCGGATCAGTTCGGTCGTGAAGTCATAGACGATCTCCTCGTCCTCACTCATCCCGGTGGGGCGGCGGCCATCGGCAATCGCATCGGCAATACCGGGTTTGATGCCGGCCTTCAGGGCGATCGGATGGTGCACGTACCACTCGTAATCCTGGCTCCATTCCCGCGCGGTGACGAGGATGACCAACTCGCTCAGCGTGTTGCCGATGGCGGAGTGATATCGCAGATAGTCGCCCATGGCGCGGGTCTGGCTCATCACCTCCGGGCTATGCATCAGGGGCTCGAACGGGCCGAATACAGGCACCTTGCGCGCAGCCTGGAAGTCTTGCGCTGCCTTGGCCTGTTCGGCGTCGTATTTGTCCGGCGGAATGGTTGGCAGGCGCCCGGCTGCGTGTGCAGACGTCATCAGCACCAATGCGGCTGTCGACAGTAATGTCAGTACGTTTTTCAACGTCAGTCTCCTCATATGTTTTGATTGTTCTTTGCTGGTGCAGAACGCAACGGCACGCATGCAGGTGCGGCGTTCGCCCAAGGCATTCTGGAATCGGGAGGAGGTACTGTCAACGCAGCCTTGGCGAGCGGCGCGCGAAGCGCCGATCAGGATCGGACAACGTGTGTTCGCCTTGCAAAGCCCGCCGCCAAAAAAGAGGCCGCACATCGGCGGCCCTTTCGTGACGGCAGAGGATCGGCGCTCAGACTTCGACGCCCTGGCTCTGCAGGTATTCGTCGTAGGTGCCGAGGTAGTCGGTGAGCGTGCCGTCCGGGCGCACTTCGATTACGCGCGTGGCCAGGGCGCTAATCAACTCGCGATCGTGCGACACGAAGATCAGCGTGCCTTCGAACTTGTCCAGCGCGATCTGCAGCGACTCGATGGATTCCATGTCCATGTGGTTGGTCGGCTCGTCCAGAGCCAGCACGTTGTGACGGCCCAGCATCAGCTTGCCCCAGATCATGCGGCCCTTCTCGCCACCGGAAAGCACCTTCACGCTCTTCTTGATGTCGTCGGCCGAGAACAGCAGGCGGCCCATCGTGCCACGCAGCGATTGGTCATCGTCACCTGCCTGCGTCCACTGGCTCATCCAGTCCATCAGGTCGCGGTCTTCGGGGAATTCTTCGTAGGTGTCCTGCGGCATGTAGCCGACATTGGCGTTCTCGGCCCACTTGACGGTGCCGCCGTCGATCTCGATGCCGCGCTGCACGCCGGTCTTCACGGCGCCGTTCAGCAGGCAGCGCAGCAGCGTGGTCTTACCCGCGCCGTTCTCACCGATGATGGCGATCCGCTCGCCCGCACGCACGGCCATGGTCAGGCCATCGAAAATCTTGCGGTCGTATGTCTTGCGCGCGTTCTCGGTTTCCACCGCCAGGTTGTGCAGCTTCTTCTCCATCTCGAAACGGACGAAGGGGTTCTGGCGCGACGACGGTTTGATGTCCTCCACCTTGATCTTGTCGATCATCTTCAGGCGCGACGTAGCCTGGCGTGCCTTGGACTTGTTGGCCGAGAAGCGGCGCACGAAGTCCTGCAGGTCGGAGATGCGCTCCTTGGCCCGCGCGTTGGCAGCCTGCAGGCGTTCGCGCGCCTGCAGGGAGGCTTCCATGTAGTCGTCGTAGTTGCCCGGGTAGACCTTGAGCGTGCCGTAGTCCATGTCGGCCATGTGCGTGCAGACCGAGTTCAGGAAGTGGCGATCGTGGGAGATGATGATCATGGTGGAGTTGCGCTCGTTGAGCACCGATTCCAGCCAGCGGATCGTGTTGATGTCGAGGTTGTTGGTCGGCTCGTCCAGCAGCAGCACGTCCGGGTTCGAGAACAGTGCCTGTGCCAGCAGCACGCGCAGCTTCCAGCCGGGCGCGACGTTGCTCATCGTGCCGTTGTGCTGATCGGTCGGAATGCCCACGCCCATCAGCAGTTCACCGGCACGCGCTTCGGCGGTGTAGCCGTCGTATTCGGCGTACTTGGCCTCCAGGTCGGCGGCCTTCATGTAGTCGTCGTCGGTCGCTTCCGGGTTCGCGTAGATGGCATCGCGCTCCTGCGCGGCGGCCCACATTTCGGTGTGGCCCATCATCACCACGTCCAGCACGCGCATGTCTTCGTAGGCGAACTGGTCCTGGCGCAGCTTGCCCAGGCGCACGCCTGGCTCCAGGATCACGTTGCCGGAGCTCGGTTCCAGATCGCCGCCCAGGATCTTCATGAAGGTCGACTTGCCGCAGCCGTTGGCGCCGATCAGGCCATAGCGATTGCCCTCGCCAAACTTGACCGAGATGTTCTCGAACAAGGGCTTGGGCCCGAACTGCATGGTGATGTTGGCGGTGGAAAGCACGTTGAAACCTTGATTTGGAAAGCGGTGATCTGGCGCGGCAAGCACTTGGCCGTCGCCATTTGGGGAACCTGAGATTTTACCACCCGGACGTGACCCGGATGGCCCGGGGGCTTATGCCTTCAGCGTCGGATACCCCGATAAGTGCAGCGTAAAGCCCGTGGCGTCGACATCCAGCTCGGCCTGTGCGCCGATCGGCAGCGTCGCCTTGGTCGGGCAATGGCCGAACGGCAAGCCTGTGACGACCGGAATCGAGAGGCGTTCGGCCAAGTAATCGCGCATGGCGTCGAAATCGTAGCCGGCATCGTAAGGCGTGGTGCGATAGCCCGAGAAGTCACCCAGCACCAGCGCCTGCTGCGTCTCCAGCACGCCGGCTTGCTGTAACTGCAGCAGCATGCGTTCCACGCGGTACGGATGCTCGTTGATGTCTTCAACAAACAGGACGCCGTCGCGGATATCCGGCAGATACGGCGTGCCGATGAGGCTGCACAGCATGGCCAGGTTGCCGCCCCAGAGCGTGCCAGCGTAGCGGCCAGGCCGCGCGCAACCATTCGGTTGCGGCACATCCACGCGCAACGCATAGGTCGGGTTGCGCAAAATGCCCCAGAAGTGCTCGACCATGAATGGGTCGATGTTTTCCAGCCCGAAGTCCGAACACACGTGCGGGCCGGCAAACGTCACGCCGCCCGTAGCCGCCAGGTACGCCAGCGAGAACACGGTGAAATCGCTGTGCCCCACGATGATGGCGTCCGTCGCCTGCGCGCGACGACCGATGTCGATGAAGTCGATATGGTCCAGCAAGCGCGTGAGGCCGTACCCCCCGCGGATTGCCATGGCGATTTCCTGGCCAGGGCCCGTGCCGATCTGGTGCAGGTCAGCCAATCGCGCAAGTTCGCCACCTGCAAAACGCTGATGCTGCCGGCTCAAGCATTCAAGGTTGACGACCGTGCAGCCCTGCGCTTCCAACGCCGCCACGCCGCGCTCGGCAATGGCCGCATCGTTCGGATAACCGGAAGGCGCAATCAGGCGGACAGTGGTCATGTGGCAGATTCGTCGGGTTCGGTGGACGCCAGGCGTGCGGCCTTCTGGCTCGCGCGGCGCTCGGCGAAGAAGGCGCGCAGCATGTCGCCGCATTCCTGCGCGAGCACACTGCCGGCGATGGCGGTCTGGTGGTTCAGACGCGTTTCTGCAAACAGGTCGAGGATGCTGCCGGCTGCACCCGTTTTGGGGTCGGGCGCGCCATACACGACGCGCGCCACGCGGGCATGCAGCATGGCGCCGGCGCACATCACGCACGGCTCCAGTGTCACGAAGACTTCGCAATCGGGCAGGCGGTAGTTGCCGAGATTTTCGGCGGCCTGGCGCAGGGCGCGCATTTCGGCATGCGCGGATGGATCATGCGTGCCGATCGGCGCGTTGTAGCCGACGCCGACGATCTCGTTGCCGCGCACGACCACCGCACCCACCGGCACCTCGCCCTGCCCCCATGCGAACTTGGCCTGCACGAGCGCCTGCTGCATCCAGTAGCCGTCGCGCTCGTGGGCGGACATGTCGGCAGGTGGGGTGAGGACGTGCGGTGTGGTCATGCGATCCGGTGTTATCGAATCAATCCTGCTCGTGCGGGCGCGCGAGCTTCACGTCGGCCCAGCAGTTCGGGGTTTCGTACAGCACCAGTTTGGACAGACGCAGATGGTGCCCAAACGTGTTGCGAAACACTGGCTCGAGAATGTCGAACGCAATCTGCGCGAGGTTCTCGACGGTGGGCACGTCATTCAGCACGACGGTCTTGTGACCGCCTTCCATATCGTTCAGGAATTCGACCAGCTTGGTATCGCCGCGATAGACGAGGAAGGCGTGATCCCAGAGGTCGACGAGGTGCTTGTTGGCGAGCTGCTTGACGTCGCCGAAGTCGAGAATCATCCCGTCGTCGGCAGCCTTGTCGTTGTGCAGGACAACGCCTTCGAGCGTGAGTTCGAGCTGATAGCGATGGCCGTGCAGGTTGCGGCACTGGCCAGCATGGCCAGGGATGCGGTGGCCGGCATCGAATTCGAGCCGGCGCGTGATGGAAACGGTCTTGGTCATGGAGCAAGGTGGCGGCAGCGGGCGCCGCGAAACGGCTGGAACCGGCAGAAAACCGGGGACAAAGTGCTGCGCCCGCCTTAGCGGATGCCCAGCATCTTATGGGTTTGCAGCGACAGGCGCCAGCGCGGCCGGCGCTGGCACAGCGCAACGGCTGCCGCCGTATTCTGCCGGGCAAGCGGGCCGTCCATGGCCTGCAGGAAGAAATGCTGGAAATCCAGCCGTTCGTATGCGTCGAGATTCTGCCCATCTTGCGGGATCACCACCTTCAGCTCGTCGCCACGCGTGACGACGAGTTCGGAGCCCATCTTGGGGCTCACGCACACCCAGTCGATGCCTTCCGGCACGGCGATGGTGCCGTTGGTTTCGATGGCGATTTCGAAGCTGCGTGCGTGCAACGCGTCGATCAGCGGCGTGTCGAGTTGCAGCAGCGGCTCGCCGCCGGTGCAGATGACGAGCGGTTTGCCGCCCGTGGCGTCGGCCGGCCATTCGGCTGCAACGGTATCGGCAAGTGCGTCGGCGGTGGGGTATTTGCCGCCTTGCGTGCCGTCCGTGCCGACGAAGTCGGTGTCACAGAACTGGCAGACGGCGGTGGCGCGATCGGCTTCGCGCCCACTCCAGAGATTGCAGCCGGCAAAGCGGCAGAAGACGGCTGCGCGGCCGGTGTTGGCACCCTCGCCTTGCAGCGTGTAGAAAATTTCCTTGACGGCGTAAGTCATGTCTGAACGGTGGCATTCACAGGAGAACGGCGCAAAAGCGACGTAATTCCCGCGCAAACCGTACCAGTGCCCACTAGTGATTAACCAGATATTGTTTCATAAATCGGGCCATCGCGTCGCGCTACCCGCAGAAGGACGCCAACGTCACAAAGGAAAATGCGCCCTCTGGGGTCAGCCATGCCGCAAAAATGAAGGCGGCGCCGGCCGCCGCCAGCGCCCATGCCGTCCATCGCGTCAGGCGCGCCTTCATGCCGGTTGCGCCACCGGCGTGCGCGCAAGTTGGCGATCGTCGATCGGCCAGTGCAGCAGCGCAGCCACCACGCCGAGCACCATCGCGCCAAACCAGATCGCATCGTAGGAATGCAGGTGGTCGTACACCACGCCGCCCAGCCAAACGCCCAGGAACGCGCCGATCTGGTGGCCGAGGAACACGAAGCCGAACAGCGTGCCGATGTAGCGCACGCCAAACACCTGCGACAGCAGCCCGTTCGTCAGCGGTACCGTGCCGAGCCACAGCAGGCCCATCACGATGGCAAACGCATACAACGTTGCCGGCGACAGCGGCAGCAGGATGAACAGCGCAATCGCCGCCGTGCGAATCAGGTACAGCAACGACAGCAGATACTTGCGCCGGAACAGCCCGCCCAACGCACCGCAGTAATACGTGCCGACGATGTTGGCGGCGGCAATCAGCGCCAGCGCGATCATGCCGTGCCGGCCGGTGAGCCCTTTGTCGAGCAGATACGCCGGCATGTGCGCACCGATAAAGGCGAGCTGGAATCCGCACGTCAGGAACCCAAGATTCAGCAGCCAGAAACCGCGGTGAGCAAAGGCCTCGCGGATGGCCGCGCCCATGCTTTGATGCGCCTCTTGCGCAGCGGCAGTTGAAGCCTTCTCACGCAGCGGCGTGGCCAGCGGCACGAACATCGCCATGATCACCGCCATGACGACCAGCGCCGTCACCCAGCCCACCGTGCTCAGCAAACCCTGTGCGGTCGGCACCATCACGAACTGGCCGACTCCGCCCACGGCGCCCGCCACGCCCAGCGCCCAGCTACGCCGCTCGGGCGGCGTCAATCGGCTGATTGCGCCATACACGACGCCGAATGACGTGCCTGAGAGCCCCAGCCCGATCAGCCCGCCGGCAGACAGCGTGAAGCCCAGCGGCGTGCCCGCATGTGCCATCAGCAGCAAACCAAGCGCGTAGACGACGATGCCGGCAACCACCACCTTGGCCGCCCCGTAGCGGTCTGCCAGCATGCCTGCAAACGGCTGTGCCGCGCCCCAGATGAGGTTTTGCAACGCGATCGCCAGGCCAAAGGTTTCGCGTGTCCAACCATGGTCCATCGTGACGGGCACGAGGAAGAGACCTTGCACGTGCCGAATGCCCAACGCCACGCCGATCACCGCTCCGCCGGCCAAGACCGGCAACCAAGGCGATTGCGTAAGAGTTTTCGATGTCATGAGCGTTTTTCTCCGATGTGACTGACATTCCTGCTTTGCAAGCGTGCCGAATGCGTATTTGGCTGGAATGTCGTCCGATGGCTTATTAAACTTCGCCCTATCCGGCTTCTCAACTGATCTTTGAGAACGCCTTGCATGAGGAAAACGCATGTCGACTCCACTGGTTCGGTTGGCCTCCCTGGACTTGTTGCGCGGCTTCGTCGCGGTAGGCCGGCGCATGAGCATCACGCTCGCCGCCGATGATCTGTGTCTGACGCAATCGGCCGTGAGCCGGCAGGTGTCTGCGCTGGAGGACGCGCTGGGCGTGAAGCTGCTGGTGCGCGGGCACCGCTCGATCGCGTTCACGCCCGAAGGTGAACGCCTGTTCCGTAGCGCCGACAGTGCCGTGCAGCAGTTGCAGGACGCCATCGGCGCCATTCGCGTGGCGGCCGAACGACGGCCGGTGACGATCACCGCCAGCATCGGCGTGACCGGCCTGTGGCTGCTGCCGCGCCTGGCGCGCTTCCAGCTGCAATACCCCGACATCGACGTGCGCGTGGCCACCAACAACCGGCTCGTCGACCTGAAGAACGAAGGGATCGAGCTTGCCATCCGGTATTGCCCACCGACCGATGCGCCGCCCGGCGCCATCCGGCTATTTGGGGAGACCGTGGCGCCGGTCGCGCATCCGTCGCTGGGGCTGCGCTCGCTGGATTCCGCCGAGGCGCTTGCGGGCCTGACGCTGCTCGACTTTGACGACCGCGACCTGCGCCGCCCCTGGCTGCAATGGACAGACTGGCTGGCCGCTGCCGGCTGGAGCCACGCCAAGCCGCGCACCGTGCTGCGCTTCAACCAGCACGACCAGATCATCCATGCAGCGGTGGCCGGCCAGGGCATCGCGCTCGGGCGTCTGGAGTTGATCGCGCCGCTGCTGGCCGACGGCCGTCTGGTCACCGTACCGACCATCGCCCCCGGCGTGCGTAACACGCATGCGTACTGGCTGATCCAGTCCGAGCCGAACCCGCGCCGCGACGTGCGCGATGTGGCCGCCTGGATCTGTTCAGAAGCGGCCGCCCAGGCCACGCATGCGTCTGACGCATCCGAACTTGCATGAAAGGCGTTTGAACGCACACCGCGCCCCACGTGTAATGCGGCCAACGACATCACGCTGGAGGCCGCATGGACGCCCTCGCCCGACCGCAGACCGCAGCACCCGAGCCCGCCGCTTACAACGCCACATGGGAAGCGCTCGTCCCCGCGCCGGCCGTGGAGTTCTGGTTCGACTTCGCGAGCAATTACAGCTATCTGAGCGTGATGCGCATCGAGGCCGCTGCGGCACAACTCGGCGTGCGCGTGGTGTGGAAACCGTTCCTGCTGGGGCCGATCTTCCAGTCGCTCGGCTGGGCGAGTTCGCCGTTCGTGCTGCAGCGGGCCAAAGGCCATTACGTCTGGCAGGACATGGCGCGAGAATGCACCAAGCACGGTTTGCCGTGGACGCAGCCGAGCACGTTTCCGCGCGCCTCCGTCCTGCCGCTGCGCGTTGCGCTGCTCGGTGCAGACACGCCGTGGATCGGCGCCTTCTGCCAGCGGATCATGCTGCGCAATTTCGCGCAGGACCGCGACATCCATACGCCCGGCGCCATGGCCGAAGAACTGACGGCGCTCGGATTGCCGGCCGACGCCATCCTCGCCCGGGCCCAGTCCGACGCCAGCAAGCCCCACCTGCGCGAGCAGACGCACGCCGCGCAGATTCGTGGCATCTTTGGCGCTCCCATGTTCTTTGTCGGCGACGCGATGTTTTGGGGCAATGACCGCCTGGACGATGCGCTCGCCTGTGCCGCAGCATTGCAGTCCAACCCTTATCCACTTCACCCCGGATAACCCATGCCGACCCAGATCGAAAAAGCTCACGCCTTCCGCACGCTGCACGAGCGCAGCGGCACCTTCGTGATCCCCAACCCGTGGGACCCGGGCTCGGCCCGGCTGCTGGCATCGCTCGGCTTCGAAGCGTTGACCAGCACCAGCGCGGGCTTCGCGTTCTCGCGCGGGCTGCCCGACTATGGCGTCGGCCGCGACACCATCCTCGCGCATGTGGCGGACCTCGCTGCCGCTACGGACGTACCCATGGCGGCCGACCTGGAGAACGGCTTTGGCGATGCGCCGGAAACCGTGGCTGAGACGATCCGCCTGGCAGGCGCCACCGGCATCGTCGGCGGCTCGATTGAAGACGCCACGGGCCGCGCAGATGCGCCCATCTATTCGCTGGAAGCTGCGGTTGAACGCGTGCGCGCCGCGGTGGAGGCTGCGCGCTCGCTGCCGTTTCCGTTCACGCTCACCGCGCGCGCCGAGAACCACCTGCACGGCCGCAACGACCTAGCTGATACGATCCGCCGCCTGCAGGCCTTCCAGGACGCCGGCGCCGACGTGCTTTACGCCCCAGGCCTGAAAACGCGCGACGAGATCGCCACCGTCCTGCGCGAGATCGATCGCCCGCTCAATGTGCTGATGGGTTTTGCCGACGGCAACCTGAGCGTGGCCGAGTTGACCGAACTGGGCGTCAAGCGCATCAGCGTCGGCGCCACGCTGGCGCGCGTGGCCATGGGCGCGTTCCAGCGTGCAGCGCAAGAACTGCGCACCGCCGGCACGTTCAACTTTGCACGCGATGCCGCCAGCGGGGCCAAGCTCAACAGCCTCTTTGCGCCGTTCGCCTGACGCGCGCAACCAAGCCAAAGCAACCCGCCATGACATCCTCCCCAACCGATGTAAAGCCGCCTGGCGGCCTGCGCCAGATTCCCACCGGCATCTGGGTGCTGGGCTGCGTCAGCCTGCTGATGGACATCGCCTCCGAGATGATCCACAGCCTGCTGCCGCTGTTCATGGTGTCAGTGCTGGGAGCAAGTGCCTTGTCGGTCGGCCTGATCGAGGGGCTGGGCGAATCGACTGCGCTCATCGTCAAGATTTTCTCCGGCACGCTGAGCGACTACCTTGGCAAGCGCAAGGGCCTGGCGGCGTTCGGCTATGCGCTGGGCGCGCTGTCCAAGCCGCTGTTCGCCATGGCGCCCACGGCCGGCGTTGTGCTGACGGCTCGCCTGGTGGACCGCCTCGGCAAAGGCATCCGCGGTGCACCGCGCGATGCGCTGGTCGCCGACATTGCCCCGCCTGCGCTGCGCGGCGCGGCCTTCGGGCTACGGCAGGCGCTCGATACCGTGGGCGCATTTCTGGGGCCGCTTCTGGCCGTCGGGCTGATGCTGCTGTGGGCCGATGATTTTCGCGCCGTGTTCTGGGTGGCCGTGGTGCCGGCACTGTTGTCCGTAGCGCTGCTGATGTTTGGCCTGCGCGAGCCCGAGACCCACGACGGCGCGCGCCGCACCAACCCCATCCGCCGCGACAACCTCCAGCGGCTGAACGGCGCGTACTGGTGGGTGGTGATGATCGGCGCAGTCTTCACACTTGCACGTTTTTCCGAGGCCTTTCTGGTCCTGCGTGCACAGCAAGGCGGCATTCCCGTGGCACTGGTGCCGCTGGTCATGGTGGCGATGAACGTCGTCTATGCGCTGGCCGCGTATCCGTTCGGCAAGCTCTCAGACCGCATGAGCCATACGAAGCTGCTGGCGCTAGGGCTGGTGGTGCTGATTGCCGCGGATGTGGTGCTTGGCCTGTCTGCCCACTGGAGCGTGGTGATCGCGGGCGTGGCGTTGTGGGGCGTGCATATGGGCATCACGCAGGGCTTGCTGGCAACCATGATCGCCGATACCGCACCGGCCGACTTGCGCGGCACCGCTTACGGCATGTTCAACCTGGTAAGCGGGCTGGCCATGTTGGGCGCCAGCGTTCTGGCCGGGCTGCTGTGGGACAAGCTGGGCGCAGCCGCAACGTTCCACGCGGGTGCGGTGTTCTGTGTGCTGGCGTTGGGGCTGCTGGCGATACGCGGGAAATCTTCCGGGCCGATCACTTGACTCCCATGACGTTCGGCTGCGCCTTGAACCAGTCCACCAGAAAATCCAGCATGGCCCGCAGCGCCGCCGGCATCTGCCTGCGCGAGCTGTACACGCCGTGAATGCCCAGCGCCTGCGGCACGTGGTCGGGCAGCAGGCGCACGAGTTGCCCGCTTGCGATCAGCGGCGCGGCAGCAAACACCGGCTGCAGCGCAATGCCCGCGCCCTCCCGCGCCGCTGTCAATAACACCATCGACTCATTCGCACTCAGATTGCCGCCCACCGGCACGTCCGACGGGGCACCCGTCTTCGCATCCGTGAACTTCCACAGGCTTTTGCCAAAGTACGAATACGTCAGGCAGTTGTGAATAGCCAGATCCTCCACGCGGCGCGGTGTGCCATGCGCGGCCAGGTACGACGGTGCCGCAACAACGACGGACTCACACGTACCCAGCGGCCGCGCAATCAGGTTCGGATCGAGGTCATTGGTAATGCGCACGGCCAGGTCGATGCGCTCTTCCACGAGGTTGATGGTGCGGTTGTCGACCACCAGATCGACTGCCGTTTGCGGATAGCGGCGCAGGTAGGCCGTCACCGCCACGCTCAACGTCTGCTGCGCCAGGGACTGCGCGCAGGCAATGCGCAGCAGACCGCGCGGCGTATCGGCTTCGAGACCATCCGCCACGGCCATCTGTGACGCGATTTCCAGCATCTGGCGGCAGCGCGCGAGCGTCACTTCACCGGCCGGTGTCAGGCCGATGCGGCGCGTGGTCCGGTGCAGCAGGCGCGCCCCGGACCACGCCTCCATCTCTGCCAGATAACGCGTGACCATCGCGCGCGACATGTCGAGCCCTTCAGCGGCGGCACTCAGGCTGCCGCGCTCGACAATCGCCACGAACACTTCGGCTGACGTGATGCGATCCATATTTGATCGATTAGCGAAACAAATATGCGCATCTTAGGCGGTTTTTCGATCGGATCAAGCAACCTACAGTAGCGGCATCGCACTCACCACATCCAACTGGAGAAACCCGATGTCCCTGCTCCGCGCCCTGCTTGCCGCCGCCCTCGTCAGCGTCGGCGTTGTTTCCCACGCTGCCGCACCGGCGCCGTTGCACCTCGAGGTCTACAACCCCGGCGACAAGGGCGTCTTCCCGGTGTCATCGGAAATCATCACCGGCGCGCACGAGGCCATCCTGATCGACGCGCAATTCCAGCGCAGCGACGCGCAAGCGCTCGTGCAGAAACTCAAGGCCAGCGGCAAGACGCTCACTACGGTCTATATCAGCCAGAGCGATCCGGATTACTACTTCGGGCTCGATGTCATCCGCGCGGCATTCCCGAAAGCAAAGATCGTCGCCACGCCGCAGACCGTGGCGGCCATCAAGACATCAATGAACGGCAAGCTCGCCTACTGGGGTCCGATCCTGAAGGACAATGCGCCCAAGACGCTCGTGCTGCCCGACGTGCTGCACGCCGACCACCTCACGCTGGAAGGCCGCACCATCGAGATCAAGGGGCTGAACGGCCCGGACGCGGCACGCACCTATCTGTGGATTCCGTCGATCAAGACCGTGGCCGGCGGCGTGGTCGTCAACAGCGGTGACCACGTTTGGGTAGCCGACACGCAAACGCGCGAATCCCGCCTGGGCTGGTTGCAGACGCTGGACAACATCACGGCGCTCAAGCCGACGACGGTAGTGCCGGGCCACTTCACCGGCGCGATGCCCAAGGGGCTGGAGGCGGTCCGCTTTACAGCCGATTACCTCAAGACATTCGAGGTGCAGGCCGCCAAGGCCAACAACTCGGCGGAGCTGATCAAGGCGATGAAGGCCGCGTACCCGACGCTGGCCGGCGACGCATCGCTGGAGCTGAGCGCCAAGGTCATCAAGGGCGAAATGAAGTGGCCGCAGTAAGCTGGCCAATCACCGGGGAAACAACATGACGACGTTGCATTACATCTACGACCCGCTGTGCGGCTGGTGCTACGGCGCCGCACCGCTGGTGGAAGCGGCGCGCACGGTGCCGGGCCTGACGATCGCCTTCCACGGCGGCGGCATGCTTGCTGGCACGAACCGCCGCGCGGTGACGCCCCAGTGGCGCGACTACGTAATGCCGCACGACCACCGCATTGCAGAATTGACCGGCCAGCCCTTTGGCGAGGCCTACTTTGAAGGCCTGTTGCGCGACACCACTGCCACGATGGATTCGGAGCCACCCATCACCGCAGTACTTGCTGCGCAAGCGCTGGGCGGCCGCGGGCTCGACATGATCCATCGCGTCCAACGCGCGCATTACGAAGAAGGCCGGCGCATTGCAGATGTGCCCGTACTGCGCGAGCTGGCAGCGGAGATCGGCCTGTCGCCCGATGCCTTCGACGCGGAATACGCGCGACAAACCGGTGCGCTCACGCAGCAGCACATCACGCAAAGCCGGCAGTGGCTCGATCGTGTGGGCGGTCAGGGGTTTCCGACATTTGCGCTGGAGGATGCCGATGGCCAACTCGGCATCATCGACATGGGCCCGTGGCTTGGCAATCCGGAGCACTGGGCACAGGCGCTGACCCAGCACATCGGCGCGCCCGCCCCGGCCAGCGAAGCCGACGGCCCCGTCTGCGGGCCGGACGGCTGCGCGTAACGAGGTGGCGCTCAGCTTTTGAGCGGCCAGCGGGCAAGTTCGTCGTAACGCGTCTTGCCCAGCCAGCTATGGATGAGAACGAACTCGCGCACCCTCCACGTGATGGGTTCGATTGCCTTCGGCGCAAAGCCTCCGCGGTCATACAGCAGCGTGATGTGCGGTTTGAACGTCCCGTGCGGCACGGGCACGGCGGCATGTTGGAGCGCCTCGCCCAGCGCCGCCTGAAACGCCGTCAAACCGACCACACCTTCATCGCCCAAGAGAACAAACGGCCGGTGATCACGTCGGCCATGAAAGCTCACCACTTGGTTGAACGTGGCATCGAATGCCGGCAAGGCCAGGCTGTCCGCCGCTGCGCGCACGCGCGCCACGATATCGTCAGGCGGCAGATGAACGAAATCGCCCAGATGATGCAGCGTGACATGCAGGCGCTCCGTACGCAGTGCCTTGCCTTTGAAACCCACCACGGGCCGCAATTGTTCGATCAGGCGCGCTATGCGCCCTGCGGTCTCGGCGTCGGGCTTGATCGCCAGAAACAGGCGATGCGCGGGCAACTGCGGGGTGGCTTCGAATCCGGGAAGAGTGAGCTGGGTCACGGCAGGGTCGTCAAACGCCGGGCTGGCGATCCACCCATTATCGACGCCCGCATGACGTCCCGCTGAAAGTCGTGTTGCCCGCATCAAAAACAACGCCCGGCAGTGTGAACCTGCCGGGCGTCGTCTTTTGGATGTGATGCGGCGATCAGATATCGAAGAACACCGTCTCCGCGCCGCCATCCGGCGTGTCTTGCAGGCGCACGTCGAAGGTGTAGACCACCTCGCCGTTACGCTCGCTGCGCTGGGCAATCAGCGTCTTGCGGCGCACTTCCCACTCGATGCCGTTCAGCACCGGGTCCGTGCCGTTGGCCGCGACCTCGTCGCTGAAGTACACGCGTGTGTGCAGGCCGAGGTTGATGCCGCGCGCAAACAGGATCATGCAGATGTGCGGTGCTTGCGTGGTCCCGCTGCGGCCCGCCACAGCGCCCGGCTTGATGGTGTCGAAGCGATAGACGCCCGTATCGAAATCCGCTCCCGCGCGGCCCCAGCCACGGAATGCCGGGTCGACAGGCTTGTCTTGCCGATCAGCGGGATGCGCATATTTGCCATCGGCGTTGGCCTGCCAGATCTCGATCAGCACATCGCGCACGAGCGAGCCGGAGCCATCGTAGACACGCCCTTCCAGCGCGATGCGTTCGCCGCGCGTGGCGGGTGTCGTCAGCGTGCTGCCGAATTCCTTGTCGTAGATGTCAAAGCCGGCCTGGCGCGGTGCTAGGCCGATGTGCACGTACGGGCCGCCCGTCTGCGACGCGGTCTCGTTGAAATGCGCGAATGGCGGCGTTGTCGTCATGGCCGTTGCCTGGGCACGTTCGAGCGATTCACGCAGTGTGGTCGTCGTCATCACTTGGCTCCTTGCAGGGCGGGCACGGCGTTTTCGAAATGCGTGGCACGGCGGCCGCGGAGCGTGATGTCGAAGCGGTAGCAGCGGCTGTCGAGCGGCACGTGGTTTGCCGTGTCGTGCAGCGCGATCAGGCCGCGCACCTGCTCTTCGCTTGGAATGGTCTTGATGATGGGGCACTGCGCGATCATCGGATCGCCCTCGAAGTACATCTGCGTGATCAGGCGCTGCGCCCAGCCATCGCCCGAGAGCGAGTAATGGATGTGCGACGGGCGCCAATCGTTGATGCGGTTACGCCACGGATACGGGCCGGGCTTGATGGTGCGATAGACGTAGTAGCCGTTGGCGTCCGTCAGCATGCGGCCGCAGCCGCCAAAATTCGGGTCGATCGGCGCGATGTACTGGTCTTTCTTGTGGCGGTAGCGGCCGCCGGCGTTGGCCTGCCACACCTCCACCAGCGCGTTCGGCACCGGGCGACCGAACTCGTCGCGCACGTAACCATGGACGATGATGCGCTCGCCGATCGGCAGGCCTTCCTTGGCGTAGTTGAGGATCAGGTCGTTGTCGAGCGCGCCCAGGTCGTCGGCGTGGAACACCGGTGCGGTGGTTTCCGACAGCGTATTCAGGGTGGAGATGAGCGCGTTGCGCGGCGAACGCAGCACGCTGGTCTTGTAGCCGGGGGTCAGTGCGGGCGGATGCTGCGCGGTGTCACGCTGGGCGAATTCGCCGGTGCCGGAAAGCGGCAGGGTCATGGGGCGTCTCCTTATGAAACTTATGAAATCGTGGGAAGACTGTATCGCCGACAAAAAGTGAAGTAAATTGACTTCTTATCGGAAAATCGATAACCCCAAGTTATGGAAAGAGTCTTTTCGGCCGATCTGCCGTCTCGCATCCGCTTTCGCCATCTGAGCTGTTTTGTCGCCATCGCGCAGGAGCGCAACCTGCGGCGCGCCGCAGAGCGGCTGCATCTGAGCCAGCCGGCGGTTTCGAAAACGCTGGGTGAACTGGAAGCACTGGCCGGTGTGCAACTCGTGGAGCGCGGCCGGCAAGGCGCACGGCTCACCGCTGCCGGCGAGCAATTCCTGCGGCATGCGGTGGGCGTGACGCAGGCGCTGGAATCGGCCACTGCCGCGCTGATGGGATCAACGGACGCGTCCGCGCCGGTCGTACATGTAGGCGCCCTGCCGACGGTGGCCAGCAGTCTGCTGCCCCAGGCGATTGCCCATTTGCACGCGCAGCGCCCGCATGCCGGTGTGCGGTTGCGTACCGGCACCAATGTCGAGCTGCTGACCGCGCTCAAGGCCGGCGAACTCGACTTCATCGTCGGGCGTATGGCCGAGCCGGATCGCATGCAGGGGCTGTCGTTCGAACTGCTGTACGCCGAGCCGCTGGCGCTGGTCGTGCGGCCCGGGCATCCGCTGTTGACGCAGCCAGGCGCGTCGGCCTCGCTGCAGGCGGTGCTGGATTACCCGCTGGTGATTGCCACGCAGGGCACGGTGCCGCGCCATCACACCGAGGCGCTGTTCCAGACGCACGGGCTACGCTTGCCCGCGGGGGTAACGGAAACACTTTCAGTGTCCGTCGCACGGCTGCTGGCGTGTCGATCTGACGCGGTGTGGATCACGCCCGAGCGCGCTGCGGGCGACGATCTGGCGCACGGGCAGTTGGCCCGCCTGGACATCCCCACGTCCAGCACCAAGGAGCCCGTCGGCCTGCTGCGCAGAAGCGACGCCACGCCAAGCGAACTGGCCAGCGCGTTCATGGAACTGCTGACCGAACTGGCGCAAGCGCCCTACTGAGCCGCCTCGCCCAAAAAAATGCCGACCTCATGGCCGGCATTCTTCTTTCGACGCACCGCATCGATCAGCGGTGCGCCATCTCCACGTCATCGGCGGCATCGAAGACACTGCGATCGGTCTGCCCCAGCAACTGGCTGGTGATCGTCCCGGCGGTCATCGAGCCGTTGACGTTGAGCGCGGTACGGCCCATGTCGATCAGCGGTTCGATGGAGATCAGCAGTGCCACGAGCGTCACCGGCAAGCCCATGGCCGGCAGCACGATCAACGCCGCAAACGTGGCGCCGCCGCCTACGCCCGCCACGCCGACCGAGCTGAGCGTGACCACCGCCACCAGCGTTGCGATCCACACCGGATCAAACGGGTTGACGCCGACGGTGGGCGCCACCATCACAGCCAGCATGGCCGGATACAGGCCCGCGCAGCCGTTCTGGCCAATGGTGGTGCCAAACGATGCGGCGAAGCTGGCAATCGACTCCGGCACGCCGATGCGCCGCGTCTGCGCCTCGATGCTCAGCGGAATGGTGGCGGCACTCGATCGGCTCGTGAACGCGAACGACAGCGCCGGCCAGACCTTGCGGAAGAAGCGAAGCGGATTGATGCCGTTGAGCATGAGCAGCACGGCATGCACGCCAAACATGATCGCCAGGCCAAGGTAAGAGGCCACCACGAAACCGCCAAGCTTGATGATGTCCTGCACGTTGGACACGGCCACCACGTTGGTCATGAGCGCCAGCACACCGTAAGGGGTCAGGCGGATGACGAGCCGCACGAGCTTCATCACCCAGGCCTGCGCGGTGTCGATGGCGGTCAGCACGCGCTGGCCCTTCACCGCATCATCCTTGAGCAGGTTCAACGCCGCCACGCCCAGGAACGCGGCAAAGATCACCACGCCGATGATGGATGTCGGCTTGGCGCCGGTCAGCTCGGCAAACGGGTTCTTCGGAATGAAGGACTGCACCAGCTGCGGCACAGACAGGTCGGCCACCTTGCCGACATAGTTGTCCTGGATGGCGGTCAGCCGTGCGGTTTCCTGCGCGCCTTGCACCAGCCCCTGCGCCGTCAGGCCAAACAGATGGGTGACGAACACCCCGACCAGGGCGGAGATCAGCGTCGTGAGCAGCAGCGTGCCGATTGTCAGCACGCTGATCTTGCCCAGCGACGCCGTGCTGTTGAGCTTGGCCACCGAGTTCAGCACCGACACCAGCACCAGCGGCATGACGATCATCTGCAGCAGCTGGATATAGCCACCGCCAACGATGCTGAACCAGGAGATCGACTGCTTGAGCGTCGCGCTGTCGTCGCCATAGATCAGGTGCAGCGCCAGCCCGAACACGATGCCCAGCACCATGCCCAGCAGCACACGTTTGGCCAGACTCCAGTTCGCGTTCACGCGACCCAGAGCGATCAGCAGGACGACGAAAGTCGCGATATTGAGTAAGAGCGGGAGATTCATGGCGTTTGTGTCGCAAGCTGCGATCGAAATCGAGCCGGCATCTTACGCCAGTCGCACAAAGGTTGCCCGAGCACGGACCGCCTCGCCCATGCGCGCTGACTCCCCGCGGAGCCTGCACTGGCTTGGCTTTGTGGTCGGCTTGTTTCCGTGCGCGGTGACGAGGAATGCGCCTGCGCCAGTGCTCGCGCCGCCGCATCTCCCCGCACGCGAGTGGCTTTCCTAAAAGAAAAAAAAGCCCGCACAAGTGCGGGCCGACAAGGAGCCGAGCGATCAGGAGGTCACGCTCAGTCAGAAGCCAGAAGTCAGAACGAGTGGACGATACCGGTGTAAGCACCCAGCTGGTTCTTGCCCGGGGCCGGGTTGTTGTTGGTCGCTTCCACCGAGAAGTTGGCGGTGGCGCTGTTCTGCACGGTACCGACGCTCGCGTACAGCATCGTGCGCTTGGACAGGTTGTAGTTCGCGCCGGCCATGAAGAGGTTGGCGTTGCCGCCGCCATGGTTCACGTTGACACGGTAGGCCGCGCCGATCAGGGTGAGCGCCGGCGTGACTTCGTAGTTGATGCCCAGCCAGTAGTGGTTGGCCTTGGTCGGGGCGCCCGCAGCAGCATCCGGCGCTGACAGGTTTTCATACGCCGCAAAGAGCTTGGCCTTGCCGATGGTGTACGTACCGCCGATCGTCGCTTCCTTCGAGAAATTGAAGATGTCGCTGAACTTGCCGTTGCCGTCGCGGATCACGTCGTAGATCGCGCGCACTTCCAGCGGGCCCGTCTTGTAGACGGCGGACACGCCATCGCGGCGGCTGTTGGTAAAGGAGCCGGGCTGTTCGCCCAGGCCGGTCTGCAGGCCGATCTGGAAGCCGCCCCAGGTCGGGCTCTGGTATTCGACGACGTTGTTGGCGCCCGGCCAGTTGCGCCCGCGCACCAGCGTGGCCGAGCCAATGAACTGCTGGCCGGTCGGGTCCAGGAACCAGACGTCGTTGCTGATGAAGAGGTTCTTGCCGGCCGTCAACGTGCCCCAGGTCGGGCTGGACAGGCCGACGTACGAACGGCGGTTGAAGAGCGCGTCGCCGTTGGTCCGGCCCTGGGCCGCACCAAAACCGGACTCGAGCCGGAAGAGCGCCTGCAGGCCACCGCCGAGATCCTCCTTGCCCATGAACCCGAACATGCTGGTCCCCCACTGGTTGTCGGCGGCGCGCCAGAGGCTGCCGCCCGGCGAGGTCGCGGTGGGGGCGACGTTGTTCTGGTAGTCGATGCCGCTGGCAACGCGGCCGTACAGCGTGACGTTGGTTTGTGCATGCGCGGCGCCAGCGGCCGCGCACACGATTGCCGCGCACAGCGGGCCAGTTACTCGTTTTTTCATTGTCATCTCCTCTCTCTGGTGTCATGCCGGCCACGGCCGGAATTGCTTCTACTGCGGTTGCTGTTGCAAATCGAAAATGCGGCTCATCGGTATCCACTTCTGACCCGCGGGCGTCCAGGGTGTGGGCGCCTGAAACTGCCACATCAACGCTTCCCATTCCCGGATCTTCGGGTCCGTGTCGGTGGCAAGCGCCATGCGCTCGGCGTCGTAGATGGCGTCGTCGGTCTCCATGAGCATCACCATGCGGGTGCCAAGGCGATAGATCTCCATGCCGGTCACGCCATGCACGCGCAGGTGCCGCGCAACTTCGGGCCAGATGCGTTGATGGTGGGCTTCGTACGTGGCGATGAGCGCCGCGTCGTCTTTCAGATCCAGAGCGAGGCAGTAGCGCATGGCAGCCTCACGTCAACGCACGGTCGAGGTGCGTGTAGCCACCGTCGACAAACACCCACTGGCCCGTCGTGTGCGAGGCCTGTGCAGAGAGCAGGAAGACCGTGGTGCTCGCAATCTCGTCGGCGGTGGTCATGCGTTGGCCGAGCGGGATCTTCGATGTAATCGCTGCGAGCTTGGCATCGGGGTTGTCGAACGTGGCGATCCAGCGTTCATACAGCGGCGTGAGCACCTCCGCCGGAATGACCGCATTGACGCGCACGCCATCCGACGCCAGCGACGCCGCCCATTCCCGCGTGAGCGACAGCTGTGCACCCTTCGCGGCGGTGTACCCGCTCGTATTGCCTTGCCCCGTCAGCGCCGTTTTCGACGAAATATTGACGATGGCCCCTCGGCTCGCTTTCAGGTGTGGCACACACAGATGTGCCATGACGTAGTAATGGATGAGGTTCTTTTCGAGCGACCGAACGAAGGCGTCCCGGCCGGCGTCCAATCCCACGCTGTCGTTGATGCCCGCGTTGTTGACAAGACCATCGATGTGCCCGAACGCGCGCACGGTTTCTTCCACCATGCCGCGGCAATCGACCTCATCTTCCAGGTCGAACTGGAAGAAGCGGGCTTTCGGCTGCCGACGCATCAGCTCGGCTTCAAACGCGGGGGCCATCGGGCTCTTGCCACAGACGACGGGAATGGCGCCCTCGGCCGCCAGTTGCAGCGAGATGGCCGCGCCAATGCCGGCCGCGCCGCCCGTGACGATGATGACTTTGTCTTGCAGATGCAAATCCATGGTTCAAGCCTTGAGTTGCAGGTTGTAGCAGCGGGTGGCGTTGCCACCCCAGAGATCGACGCGTTCCGTGGCGCTGAGCCGCTCTTCGGCCCAGACGTGCAGCACGTCGTACACCGTGCCGTACGACGCCGCGAGCTGGCACACAGGCCAATCCGACCCAAACATCACGCGGGTGGGGCCGAACACGTCCAGAGCCACGTCAAGGCATTCACGCGCGTGCTGAACGTCGCGCACGGTCACACCGTTTCGCCAATCGGCTTCGGTCAGCAGGCCGGAAAGCTTGCAGGCGACGTGCGGCATGTCCTTGAGCGGTGCCAGCGCGGCCCGCCAGCGCGCCAGGGCCTGTGCGTCACGCTCGAACGCTTCAAGCGGCGGCTTGCCCAAGTGATCCAACACCAGCCAGTGATGATCGTGCCGGCCGCAGAAATCCACGGCGGGCGCGAGTTGGTGGCCAAACACCAGCACGTCGTACGTGAAGCCCCAGAGCTGCAGCAGCGCGATGCCTTGCTCGAATGCCGGGTCCGACAAAAATGCGGCCACGTCCGGTTCGTCCTGCACGGTGTGCCGGAAGCCGACCAGCTTGTGCTCGCCGCTCCTTGCCTCGAGGCGCGACTCAAGATCGGTGGCATGCAAGTCTTCCCAACCGACCACGCCGACAATCCAGTCGTGCGCAGCGGCAAGGTCGAGCAGGAAATCCGTTTCCTCACGCACGCCGCGCGCCTGCACGGCAATCGCCGCGTCCAGGCGTTGCGCGCGCAGTTGGGGCAGCAGGTCGGCAGGCAGATGGTCTCTGGCCAGGGCTTCCATGCCGGGGCCGATCCAGGAATACGCCTCGGGTTGATAGCGCCAGAAATGCTGGTGCGCGTCGATTCGGGGCACGGGCAGCGCGGGGTCCGTCATCGCATCAGCCCCGGAAGCGGTACTGCTCAAGCGATGCCGGTTTCATCGTGATGGAGAAACCCGGTGCCTGCGGCGGCAGATAGGCGGCGTTGCGCACCACACAAGGGTCGACAAAGTGCTCGTGCAGATGGTCGACGTACTCGACGACGCGGCCCTCGCGCGTGCCCGACACGCAGATGTAGTCGATCATCGAGAGATGCTGCACGTACTCGCACAGGCCCACGCCGCCGGCATGCGGGCACACCGGCAGGCCGTACTTGGCGGCCAGCAGCAACACAGCCAGGATTTCGTTCACGCCGCCCAGGCGGCACGCGTCGATCTGCACAACGTCAATCGCGCCGCGCATGATGAACTGCTTGAAGAGAATGCGGTTCTGGCACATCTCGCCGGTGGCGACCTTGACGGGGGCAACGGCTTCGCGCACCTTGCGATGGCCTTCCACATCGTCCGGGCTGGTCGGCTCTTCAATGAACCACGGCTTGGCGAAACCGAGTTCGCGCACCCAGTCGATGGCTTCCTTGACCTCCCAGACCTGGTTGGCGTCGATCATCAGTTCGCGGTCCGGCCCAAGCACTTCGCGGGCGATGGAAACGCGGCGAATGTCGTCCTTCAGATCGCGCCCGACCTTGAGCTTGACGTGGCGGAAGCCGCTGTCGACGGCCTCGCGGCAGAGGCGGCGCAGCTTGTCGTCGTCATAGCCGAGCCAGCCGGCGGACGTGGTGTAGCACGGGTAGCCTTCCTGCTCCAGCGTGCGGATCCGCTCGGCCTTGCCCGGCGCCTGCTTGCGCAGCAGGTCCAGTGCTTCTTCGGGCGTGATGCCGTCGGTGATGTAGCGGAAGTCGATGCAGCGCACGAGTTCTTCCGGCGTGAGATCGGCCACCAGGCGCCACAGCGGCTTGCCTTCGGCCTTGGCCCACAGATCCCACGCCGCATTGACGACCGCGCCGGTGGCCAGGTGGATGGCGCCCTTGTCCGGGCCGATCCAGCGCAACTGGCTGTCGGACGTGACATGACGCCAGAAGCGGCCCATGTCTTCACGAATCCAGTCGAGATCCAACCCTTCCACCAGATGGCGCATCGCCGCGATGGCCGCGCAGCAGACCTCGTTGCCGCGCCCGATGGTGAAGGTCAGGCCGTGGCCTTCCAGGCCAGGCTGGTCAGTCTCCAGGATCACGTAGGCCGCGGAGTAATCCGGGTCCGGGTTCATCGCGTCGGAGCCGTCGAGATGCTGCGAGGTCGGAAAGCGCACGTCCAGCACGCGCAGGGATCGGATGATGGTCATGAGTATCGTGTTCGGGATTGCGGAATGCCTGCCCTTCAGCCTTGTGCGTCCACCGTGCGCTGGCGCTGCTCGCCCAGGCCCTCGATGCCCAGGCGCATGGTCTGGCCCGCGCGCAGATAGACCGGCGGCTTCTGCCCCAGCCCCACGCCCGGCGGCGTGCCGGTGGAAATCACATCGCCCGGCTGCAGGCTCATGAAGCGGCTCAGGTAGCTGACGAGATGCGCCACGCCAAACACCATCGTCGACGTCGATCCATTCTGGTAACGATGCCCATCCACCTCCAGCCACAGATGCAGCGCCTGCGGATTGGGCACATCGTCGGCGGTGACGAGCCACGGGCCGATGGGGCCGAAGGTGTCGCAGCCCTTGCCCTTGTCCCACGTGCCGCCGCGCTCGAGCTGGTATTCGCGCTCCGACACATCGTTGATGACGCAGTAGCCGGCCACATGCGCGAGCGCATCGGCCTCGCTGATGTAGCGGCCGCCCTTGCCGATCACCACGCCAAGCTCGACTTCCCAATCGGTCTTGACCGAGCCGCGCGGAATTTCAACGTCGTCGTTGGGGCCGCAGATGGCGCTGGTCCATTTGCCGAAGACGACCGGCTCAGCCGGCACTTCAGCGCCTGTCTCGGCAGCGTGATCGGAGTAGTTCAGGCCGATGCAGATGAACTTGCCGACGTTGCCCACGCAGGCGCCCAGGCGCAGGCCCGCTTGCGGCGTGCCATCGACGATGGGCAGGCGGCTGATGTCGAGCGTGCGCAGTCGAGCGAGGCTCTCGGGCAGCAGCGCAGCGCCGGCAATGTCGTCAATCACGCCGGACAGGTCGCGCACTTGACCTTGCGCATCGAGCAGGCCGGGCTTTTCCTGGCCCTTGGGGCCGTAGCGGAGGAGTTTCATCGTGTTGTCGTTGTGAACTGCAATCAATCAAGCCAAATCAGTTGGACCAGCCGCCGTCGATCACGCAGCAAGTGCCGGTCGTGAAACGGGACTCATCCGAAGCCAGGTACGTGGCCAGCGCGGCAATCTCGTCTGCCGTGCCGACACGGCCCATCGGTTGGCGTGCAACGAAGGCCGCACGGATGGTGTCGATCGGCACGTTCTGTTCCTGCGCCTGCGCTGCAATGCGCTGCTCAAGCGACGGAGACTCCACTGTGCCCGGGCAGATGGCGTTGCAGCGGATGCCGCGGGCCACAAAGTCGGCGGCAATCGCCTTGGTCATGCCGATGACGGCGGCCTTGGTCGTGCCATACACGAAGCGGTTCGGCACGCCCTTCACGCTGGACGCGGCGGACGCCATGTTGATGATCGACGCCCCGCCGTTGTCGAGCATCTTCGGCAACAGCGCACGCGTCAGGCGGTACATCGACGTCACGTTGAGCTGCCAAGAGAACGCCCAGTCGTCTTCCGAACATTCGAGGATGCTGCCGGCGTGCACGAAGCCCGCGCAGTTGAACAGCGCATCGAAGGCGGCTTCTTCGCGTGCCAGGACGGCAACGGCGTTGGCGTCCGTCACGTCCAGGCGCAAGGTGCGAACGCCGGCGGTCTCTGCCAGCGTGGCCAGCGCCTGTGCGTTGATGTCGGTGGCGAGCACCTGCGCGCCTTCTTTTGCAAACATCATCGCGCTGGCCCGGCCAATACCCTGCCCAGCCGCCGTCACGAGGATGCGTTTTCCTTGGAGTCTCATTGCGTCTGCGTTCCGGCGCGGGCCACGTTGGCGATGGCCCATTCCGGCAATGGAGTTAAAACACTGCGCCGTTCAGGAAAGGGATTCAGCCGGCATGGCGGCGAACGACGCTCCGCCACGCCCCTTGTTGCGATGATTCGTCAGTACAGGACGTTCTTGGCCTCGGGCGAATCCAGGTTCTGCTTGTTGACCATCATCACGCCGGTGTCGACCTGCTTCTGCACGGGCTTCTTCTCGATCACGCTGACGACCGTCTCGATGCCCTTGTAGCCCATCTGGTACGAGCTTTGGACGGCGATGGCGCGGATCGTGCCGTCGCGCACGAAGCCCTGCAGATCCTGGTTGCCGTCAAAGCCGATGGCCGCCACCTTGCCGCTCTTGCCCGACTGCTGCAGCGCGCGCCCCATGCCGACGGCCGTCGGCTCGTTTGCACCGAAGATGCCCTTCAGATCGGGGTTGGCGGCCAGCACGTCGGTCGTCTGGTTCAGCGCCGTTGCCATTTGCGATTGCGAGTAGAACGGCCCAACGATCTGCAGCTTCGAGTGCGCCTCGATGTATTTCTTGAAGCCGCCCACGCGGCCGATTTCAGACCCAGCGCCCGGCACGTACGACATGATCGCGATCTTGCCGGTCTGGCCGACAGCGTCGATCATCGCCTTCGCGCACAACTCGCCCGCCTTCGCGTTGTCCGTGGACAGGAACGATTGGTAGTACTGCTTGCCGGAGTCGGACACCATCGAGTCGATCAGCACCACGGGGATGTGCGCCTCCCATGCCTTCTTCATCGCCGGCACCAGCGCGTCCGGGTCGGACGGCGCCAGCACGATGCCCGCGACATGCCGGTTCACAGCGTTCTCGACCATGTTCACTTCGTCGGCAATGGCCGATTCGGCTGCGGGGCCCTGGAAGGTCATCGTGTAGCCCTTCGCTTTGCCCATGGCGGCCGTCGCGCCCTTCTGAACGTTCTGCCAGTAGTTGGAATTTGCCGATTTCACGATCACGGCAATTTCACCGCCTGCCGCCTGCGCATAGGCAGAGAACAGTGCACACGTTGCTGCAACCACCGCCAGTACGGAAAACTTCTTCATGTCTCACTCCTTGGTTTTGGTTTGAACTTCTCGACTTAGAGCCGCCAACAAAACCGCCCTGGCGTCGTTGCGCCTCCCGATGTGACGAACATTCGGTACTACATGTACTGTCTGCGTCGGCACGCCTAGCCAGGACAATTTTGTTAGCGGCTCTTACAACTTGCGGTTTCTGAGCTGATCGATCCAGACGGTGCCAAGGATGACCACGCCGATGATGATCTGCTGGATAAAACTCGATACGCCGTTCATGTTGAGCCCGTTGCGCAACACGCCGATCACGAACGCGCCAATGGCCGTGCCCGAGACCGTTCCGACACCGCCCATCAGCGATGTCCCGCCGATCACGGCGCTGGCAATCGCGTCCAGTTCGTACATCACGCCTTCGTTCGGTTGTGCGGTCACGAGGCGCGACATCAGCACGCACCCGGTCATCCCTGCCAGCAGGCCCGACAGCACATACGTGAACAGCTTCACGCCCTGCACGTTCACGCCGGACAGGCGTGCCGCCTCGGCGTTCGAGCCGACTGCATAGATGTGACGGCCCAGTGAAGTGCGTGAGAGCAGCACGGAGACAGCGATGAACAGCGCCAGCATGATCACCACCGGGTAAGGAATGCCGGGGAAGACCGTGTCCGGAAAACCGTCTGCGCCGATGTGCGAGATGCGAAACAGTGCGCCGTTGCCGAGTTCGCCAAATGCGTCACCCAGGCCCGAGACTGGACGGGCACCCGTGATCTGCAGCGCCAAGCCGCGCGCGACCAGCATCATGCCCAGCGTGGCAATGAATGGTGGCAGGCCCATCCGCGTGATGCAGATACCGTTGACCCATCCGCACATGGCGCCGACCACCACACCGGCCAGCATGGCAAACGGCACCGGTACGCCCATCTTCACGAGCAGCGCGGCCACCACGCCGGAGAGCGCCAGCACCGAGCCCACCGACAAGTCGATGCCGCCGGTGATGATCACGCACGTGGCGGCCACGCCCAGGTAGGCAATCGATGTGACTTGCAGTGCGACGGTCATGAAGTTGCCGACCGAAAAGAACGCTGCGCTGGTGGCGGAAAACGCGATCACAAGCGCCACGAGGCTGCCGAGCGCGGCAAACTTCTGGATCAAGTCCCGATGGTGTTGCTTGCGCTGCGTTTTCACGGCCTGCGGCTGATCTGATGTCATTTCAAGCATGTGTTCGTCCTGATGCGTAATGCAGAATTTCTTCCTGGTTGGTCTTCCGTGTTTCCAGGACTGCGGTGATGCGGCCTTCGTGAAAGACGGCAATTCGATCTGTCATGCCCAGCAGTTCCGGTAGCTCCGAGCTGATCAGCACGACGCCGACACCGTCCGCGGCGAGTTCGTCCATCAGCCCATAGATCGCGTACTTGGCGCCAACGTCGATGCCCCGCGTGGGCTCATCGAAAAACAGGATGCGCGAACCGCGATACAGCCATTTGCCGATCACGATCTTCTGTTGATTGCCGCCTGAAAGGTTGCGCACGGTCTGCCCGACCGACGGCGTGCGGATGTTCAGCTCGCGCACGTAGCGCTGTGCCACGGCGGTCTCTTCGGAAAAGCGCAGGAAGCCGTGCGAGGAGATCGCCCGGACATTGGCCAGCGTGATGTTCACGGCCACCGGCATCGACAGCGCCAGACCATCCTTTTTTCTGTCTTCAGACAGGTAGGCAATGCCCTGCCGGATGGCCTCGCGCGGCGAACGGATCGTGACCGGCTGATCGCCCATATGGCCCAGCATGATCGACCCGGAATCGAGCCGCTCCGCACCGAAAATGGCCCGTGCCACCTCCGTGCGCCCCGCGCCCATCAAGCCGGCAAAACCGAGAATCTCGCCCTTGCGCAACTCGAACGACACCGGGCCGAAGACGCCAGCGCGGCTCAGTGCGTTCACACGCAGCAGCACCTCGTCGGTCGGTACAGACCTACGCGCGGGAAATACATCGTCCAGCGAGCGGCCAACCATCCGCGCGACGATCTCGTTGACGCTGGTGGAAGCAAAATCGCTCGTGGCGATATGGCGGCCGTCACGCAGCACCGTCACGCGATCGACAATCTCGGCCATCTCATCCAGCCGGTGCGAGATATACAGAATCGCCACGCCATCGGCGCGCAACTCCTTGATGATGCGAAACAACTGAACGGTTTCGGATTCCGTGAGCGAAGACGTGGGCTCGTCCATGATCAGCACACGCGCGTTGAGCGAGAGCGCCTTGGCAATCTCCACCATCTGCTGCTGCGCAATCGATAGCGCGCTGACCAGCGTGGTCGGCTCCACGGCCAGGCCGATCCGCTGCAGATAGCTCCGTGCGTTGGAGTTGAGCTTGCGGTAATCGATGAACGGGCCGCGCTTGGGCTCACGCGCCAGGAAGATGTTCTCCGCCACCGACAAGTGCGGCACGAGATTCAGCTCCTGATGGATGATCGCAATGCCGGCCGCCTGCGCCTCGGATGTCGACGCAAAGCGCACCGCCTCACCCCGGTACGAGATGACGCCATCGTCTGCGGTGTACTGGCCACTGATAATCTTCATCAGGGTGGATTTGCCGGCACCGTTTTCGCCGCAGACGGCATGGACTTCGCCCACGCGCAGATCCAGATCCACACCATCCAGCGCAATGACGCCGGGAAAGCGTTTGCCGATGCGCTGCAAGCAAAGAATCTCTTGCGGCATCGACGATCGGGAGCTGCTTACGTGCGTAGGCACGGCATCAGCACTGCTCATCGTGGTCTCCGTTGTGTTGCGAGGCTCCGATCTTCCGCTCGACGCACTGGTAAGTCCAGTTCGGAGCGATTCGATCAGCCCAAGCATTTTTTGGTCAAGCCAATATCACTTACAACATACCTGCCTGACCACTAGTGCAAACCCTGAAGTGTTGCTGACACCAGTCTAGACAACGGCTGGCGGTGCCCATGCTAGACTCGAAACACACCCATGCGCGGCAACGCTCGCGCCAAAAACCACACCACAATGAAGCAGACAGAGCCAAAGCGGCTTTACCAATCTGTAGCCGCGCAAATTCTTGCGCTGATCCAACAGGAAAAGCTCGGACCGGGCACACGCTTACCTCCGGAGCGCGAACTGGCGCAGACGCTGGGCGTATCGCGCCCCTCGTTGCGCGAGGCGTTGATCGCCCTGGAGATTGGCGGCCAGGTTGAGATTCGCATGGGTTCCGGCGTGTATGTGCAAGACGCAAGCGCGGCGAGCGAGAGTGCGGCCATTCCGTCGCTGGGCGAAAGTCCTTCCGAACTGATGCAGGCCCGGGCCGTGCTTGAGGGCGACGTGATCACGCTCGCCACAGGGCGGCTGACCGCGGCCACGCTCGATAAGCTCCAGCGCACCATCGACCGCATGAAGAAACTCGCATTGGGTGGAAAGTCGCCCACCGACGCCGACCGTCAGTTCCACATGCTGATTGCGGAGACCGCCGGCAATTCGGTCCTGAGCCGATTCGTGGCGGAGCTGTTCGACAGCCGCCATGACCCGCTCGCCATGGCCATCCGCGACCATGCGGAGGGCGAATCAAGCTGGCATGCGGCCGTGCATGAACACGAAGAGATTCTCAGAGCGCTGCAGGCCGGCGACCCCATCGCCGCGCAAACCGCCATGCGAGCGCACTTAAGGGCGTCGGAAGAGCGCTGGATCGCGGGCGCCATTCAGCAAGACAGCGCGCAGTAGCCGCACTCACCCATGCGCGGTCCGCTCGCGGCCGCGCAACCCCTCGCCGCCACCCACGCCGCCCCACCCCAATGCGGCCTGACCAAATTTCAGACCGCATCGCCTTGCCCCCTTGAAAACAAGGGATTTTCTGCATCAGGGTTTCCCCCATCAAGGATTTTCTCTCAAGATGTTAAATTGGTCTGACCAATAGGTGAGGCCTGTTTGGCATGACCAGTTGCCGGAGACGGAGTCCGCTTCCTCCAACTTGGCGCAGTACGCGCGCGCAATCCGACCTCACCTCTTCCACCCAAGGAGACCGGAAGGTGACCTACCGTTTGCCATTGCCACGCGCCCATACACACACGCTTCAACGACCCCATCGAGCCGACATCCGCGGCGCTACTCCGGCTGGAGCCGCATCATGCTGACCGTCGTTTGCGAAACACCGGGCACGCTGCTGGCCCTGGACCGGCCGGTCCCAAGCCCCGCCGAAGGCGAAGTGCTGCTGCGCGTCAAACGCGTCGGCGTGTGCGGCACCGACCTGCACATCTTCACGGGCAATCAGCCTTACCTGAACTACCCGCGCGTAATGGGGCATGAGCTGTCGGGAATCGTCGAGCAGGCACCGGCCGGAAGCGCGCTGGCCAAGGGCGACGTGGTGTACGTGATGCCTTACCTGTCATGCGGACACTGCGTCGCCTGCCGCCAGGGCCGGACAAACTGCTGCGTCAACATCCAGGTGCTGGGCGTGCATCGCGACGGGGCGTTCACGGAATACCTCAGCGTGCCGCAAGCCTTCGTGCACAAGGCGGACGGCGTCAGCCTGGATCAGGCCGCGATGGTGGAATTCCTGGCCATTGGCGCGCATGCCGTGCGCCGGGCGCAGGTGCGCGCCGGGCAGCGCGTGCTGGTGGTCGGCGCCGGCCCGATCGGCATGGCCGCCATGATCTTTGCCAAACTGCGCGGCGCGGTTGTCACGGCGCTGGACTCCCGTGCCGATCGCCTTGCCTTTGCGAAGGAGCAACTTGGTGTGGACGCCAGCGTTGCGCTGGGCGATACCGACGAAGCGCAACTCGCCGCGCTCACCGGCAATGAGTTTTATGACGTCGTGTTCGATGCCACGGGCAATCCGAAAGCCATGGAGCGTGGCTTGCGCTTTGTGGCGCATGCCGGCACCTATGTGCTGATCTCGGTGGTGGCGGCCAACATCTCGTTCTCCGATCCGGAATTCCACAAGCGCGAGACCACGCTGCTCGCCAGCCGCAACGCCACCACGGAAGATTTTGAGACCGTGCTCGACGCCATGCGCGCGGGCAAGATTCCGACCGCGCTGAACACCCACCGCATGGCGCTGGCGGACGTGCCCGAGCACTTCAAGACGCTGCTCGACCCCGCCGCCGGCGTGGTGAAAGCCATCGTGGAGTGCTGAGCGCATGACCGAGCCGATCCTCCAGTTCGGCACGAGCCGCTTCCTGCAGGCGCACGTCGACTTGTTCGTGTCGGAAGCGCTCGATGCAGGCCACGCGCTGGGCGGCATCACGGTCGTACAGACCACGTCCAGCCCGGCCAGCGCTGCACGTGTGGCGGCACTGGCAGGCGGCGCGGGCTATCCGGTGCGCATTCGCGGCTTGCGAGACGGCACACCCGTTGACCAGACCGTCACCTGCCGTGCCGTGCGGCGCGCCCTGCAGGCCGAGGCCGACTGGGAACAACTGCGTGACCTCATGGCAACGGAGGTGCGGGTCGTGGTGTCCAACACCGCCGACCAGGGCTACCTGTTGGACCCACGCGATGATGCCAGCTTGATACAGCAGCCATCGCGCGTGCCGCGCAGCTTCCCCGCGAAACTGGTGGCGCTGCTGCTCGGCCGCTGGCTGCGACAGCCGAAGGCACCGCTCTCACTGTTTCCGTGCGAACTGATCGAGCGCAATGGCGACACGCTGTGCGCGACGGTCTGCGCGCTGGCGCAACAGTGGGCGCTGCCCGCCGCTTTCATCGATTGGCTGCGCACGCATTGCGTGTGGGCCAACTCGCTCGTAGACCGCATCGTCTCGGAGGCATTGCTCCCCGTGGGCGCCGTGGCGGAGCCGTACGCGCTGTGGGCCATCGAGCGCCGCCCGGGGCTGGTGCTGCCCTGCACGCACCCGGCCATCGTGCTGACAGATGAACTCGATCATCACGAGCGCCTCAAGCTCTTTCTGCTCAACGCAGGCCACACCTTTCTGGCCGAGCGTTGGCGCGAAGATGCGCATCCCGCCGATATGACCGTCGTGCAGGCCATGGAAGACCCGCACCTGCGCCCGGCGCTGGAAGCACTGTGGCGCGACGAGATCGTTCCCGTATTTGCAGCCCTCGGCAAGCGCGAGGCGGCCGAGGCCTATCTCGTCTCGCTGCGCGAAAGGCTATTGAACCCCTACCTTGCCCACCGCCTTGCCGACATCGCGCAGAACCACGCGCAGAAAAAGCAGCGGCGTCTGGCGCCCATCGTCGCGCTCGCGCGGCAGTTGGGCTTGCACCTCGCCCAGCCGCGCCTGAACGCCGCGCTGGCCAACCCGTATTGAACCCGCAAAGCACCATGTCCGACGCATCCCTCATTCTTCTTGCCCCCGACGACGACGTAGCCGTCGCGCGTGTGGCGCTCGCGCCCGGCGCGGCACTCAACGCCGGGTTGACCACCCGCGACGCCATTCCCGCCGGCCACAAGGTCGCATTGCGCGACATCGCAGTGGGCCAGCCGGTGCACAAATATGGGCAGGTCATCGGCGTGGCCACGGCGCCCATCCGTGCGGGTGAGCACGTGCATGTGCACAACATCGGTATGGCGCACTCGTCTGCCCAGCACGCTGTGGGCCACGCGTATCGCTCCACCATCCCCGTCGACACACCTGCCACGTTCGAAGGCTACGTGCGGGCGGATGGCCGCGTGGGCACGCGCAATTTCATTGGCGTCATCTCCAGCGTGAATTGCTCGGCCACCGTGTGCCGGCATATCGTGCAAGCGGCGCAGGCAGAGGCGGCCGCGTTTCCCAATGTGGACGGCGTTGTTGCCATCACACACGGCAGCGGCTGCGGCATGGCCGGCAATGGCGAGGGGTTGGAACTGCTGCAGCGCACGCTGCGCGGCTACGCCGACCACCCCAACTTTGCCGGCGTGCTGATCGTTGGCCTCGGTTGCGAAGTCAACCAGGTTGCACCGCTCGTCCAGATGTTGGGCGCCCGCACACCGGGCCTGTTCGCATCGCTCACGATCCAGGAAGAAGGCGGCACGCGCGAGGCGATTGCGGCCGGCCTGTCCATGCTGCGCGACATGCTGCCGATCGCGAATCAGGCACAACGCAGCACCGTCCCGGCAAGCCACCTCACGGTGGGGCTGCAGTGCGGTGGGTCGGACGGCTACTCGGGCATCAGCGCCAACCCCGCACTGGGCGCGGCGGTGGATCTGCTGGTGCGACACGGGGGCACCGCATTGCTATCCGAAACGCCCGAGATCTATGGCGCAGAACACCTGTTGACTGCGCGCGCTGCAATGCCTGCCGTGGCCGACGCGTTGATGCAACGGTTGGCCTGGTGGGAGCACTACACCAGCACGCTGGGCGCCGACATGAACAACAACCCTTCGCCCGGCAACAAGGCCGGCGGCGTCACGACCATCCTGGAAAAATCCCTCGGCGCGGTCGCCAAAGGCGGCAGCAGCGGCCTGATGGCCGTGTATGAATACGCCCAGCCGGTGCAGACGCACGGCCTCGTCTTTATGGACACGCCCGGCTACGACCCGGTCTCGGCCACGGGCCAGGTCGCCGGCGGTGCCAACCTGATCTGCTTCACAACGGGCCGGGGCTCCACCTACGGCTGCAAACCGGTGCCCTCCTTGAAGCTTGCCACCAACAGCACGCTCTATCGGCACATGGAACTGGACATGGACTACGACTGCGGCGGCATCGTCGATGGCCGCCTCAGCATCGCGCAAGCCGGCGAGGCGCTGTTCCAGCTGATGCTGGCCACTGCCTCCGGCACCCGCTCCAAGAGCGAACTCAATGGTCTTGGCGACAACGAGTTCGTGCCGTGGCAGCTTGGCGCGGTGATGTAAGGCGGGTACTCGGCACGCCTCAAGGCAATGCGGCACGCAGCATCAACAGCAATCCTGCCCCGATCGCAACGACGCCAATGTAGCGGGCCATACGCTGTCCCGCAGATGCCAGGCGCTCAAGCGTGATCGCCGCTGACACGACCGCCATTGCACGCAGATCCATGACGCCGGTCACCAACAGAATTGCAGTCAGGCCAGCGCACGACGCGGCGCAGCGCAGGCCGAGGCGCAAGCCAAATCGCCACGCATCGCCCCCAGGCGCTGGCCGTGCGCGGCACATCGCGAGCTGCCGCGCCTTCCATGCGCTGAACTGCAATGTGCCGGCTGCCAAAACCACCGCGCCGCTTGCAACCGGCGCCACACGTGTCAGCACAGGCCATGTCATTTCGAGCTGGGCCAACGCCGCACTCAGCGCAAAGACCATCGCGCCGATCAGCCCCCACACGGCAAAGTACGCCGTGCCTGCCAACGCGGTGTGCGCATCAACATTCGGCTTGCCCGCCACATGAAGCGCAACGCGATACCGCCGCAGCATCGGCAGCAATGACGGCAGCATCATCGCCGTCATCATCACCGTCCACATGCCGATGAACGACGCGGCAAAGCTCTGCCACGTCTGACCGCACATCGGCATCCAGGCCATCGGCATTTCCGTCATGGCCGGCATGGCGTTGCACCACACCACCGTCGCCGTTGCGCTGGAGATGAACAGCAGTGCCGAGACGGCCAGGAAACCGCGCTCGGACACTGCCTGCTCGCGCGACACCTCAACGCTGCTGAGCGTACTCGTCATGGCGACGCCACCAGACACCGGTTTCGTTGCGGCCGAGCGGCGCGCGGTCCAGCCACTGGTATGCACCCCACAAACCGTCGAGCCCACGCGCGTAGGTGGAATACGTGTGGTACACGACGCCATCTTCCAGCACGAAGGCGCTCATGCCGGGCCGGTCGCGCACATAGGTGGGCGCATCGGTGCCGCACATGCTGGCGAACTGCTGCACGGGTTCGGGCAAGTCCGATGCATCCATCACGTGGCTGCCGCGCACGTAGTTGTAGTCGGCACTGCCTGCGCGCTGCTGGTCTTCCGTGATCGAGACGTTGAAGTCGTAGTTGAAATCGCTGCCGACTGATGACGCCCACGGAAAGCTCCAGCCCATTCGCTCGCGATACTCGATCAACTTGGCCAGCGGCCCGCGCGACACCGCCATCAACGTCACGTCGTGGTTCGCCAGATGCGTGACAAAGCCGTCAAAGCCATCGGCAATCATCGAGCACGAGGGGCAGCCCGCCTTGTAGTCCGGCCCGAACATGAAGTGATAGACCAGCAGTTGCGATCGCCCGCCGAAAAGATCGCTCAACGTGGCGCTTCCGTTCTCCGTTTCAAAGCGATACGTTTTGTCGACGCGAACCCAGGGCAGCGTCTGTCTGCGGCGAGCCAACTCGTCGCTGCGGCGGGTGAGTTCCTTCTCCGCCTTGAGCAGTTCAATGCGCTCTGCCAGCCAGGTTGCGCGGGTTGCTGTGGGGTGTGTTGCACTCATGCTTGCCTCCGTTTTTGGGTGAGTGGTCGTGTGCTAGATTAGGCGCCGACCTCAAACGGCGGGAGTGACAAGTGTGGCGGGATTCGAATGGATTCATTGATCACGGCTGCAGCGCGCGCACTCGCTGCCGGTGACCCATTCGGAGCGCTGAACCGCGTCGCCTTGCGTGACGACGCGCCAGCACTCGCACTGCGCGGCATCGCCATGGCACAGCTCGGTGACCTGGCGCGGGCCAAGCTGTTGCTGCGTCGCGCAGCCCGTGCGTTCGGCTCACGCGAGGCCGTGGCACGCGCTCGCTGCATCGTCGCTGAAGCCGAAGTCGCCCTCGCTTCGCGCGATCTTGGCTGGCCCGAAAAAACCCTCGACACGGCACGCGCCACGCTTGAAGCCCATGGCGATCACATCAACGCTGCGCACGCGCGGTATCTCAGCATCCGCCGTCTTCTGCTAATCGGGCGCCTGGACGATGCAGAGGCCGCCCTCGCGGCGCTCAACCCGGCGCATCTTCCGCCGGTATTGCGGGCGGCTCACGCGCTTGTCGTCGCGGGCATTGCGATCCGGCGCTTACAGACGGCCGCCGCGCGCGCCGCTCTGGCCGACGCCGATCTCGCGGCGCGCCAGGCCGGCATCCCGACGCTCACCGCCGAAGTCGAACGCGCCGCCCTTGCACTGCGCGCACCGGCCGCGCGGCTGGTCTCACGCGGCGAGGAGCGCGTTCTGCGCCTTGAAGATGTCGAAGCCCTCTTTGCATCAGACGCACTCGTTGTAGATGCGTGCCGGCTCGCCATCCGGCAGGCCGATACGGTTGTCTCGCTCGCCAAGCGGCCGGTGCTGTTCACGTTGGTACGTGCACTGGCCGAAGCGTGGCCGGAAGACATGCCCAGAGACACCCTCATCACCCGAGCATTCCGCACCCGGCATCCGGACGAATCGCACCGCGTGCGCCTGCGCGTAGAGATCGGACGCTTGCGCACCGCGCTGGGTGCGTTGGGCACGATCAAAGCAACCCGACACGGATTCGCACTGCAAACGCACGCGACACAGCGCGTGGTCGTGCTCGCGCAACCCGTCGATGAGCAATACGCCGCCGTGTTGGCCTGTCTGGCCGATGGGGAATCGTGGTCCAGCTCCGCATTGGCGCTGGCGCTTGGGGCCAGCCAGCGCACCGTACAGCGCGCGCTCGACGCATTGGCAGCCGCCGGCAAGGTGCAGTTTTTCGGACGCGGCCGCGCGCGCCGATGGGTGACGCCTCCGGTACCTGGATTCGCGACCACCTTGTTACTCCCCGCGCCGCTGCCAAGTGACTAGGATGAAGACTCCACAACCGATTCCAGCGAGCCCAACATGAAACGATCCACCGCCGAAGTCGTGCGCGAATACGGCCCCTTCCCTGGCGCAGAGAACGTCGGCGGCGTGACCTACGATGGTCAACACGTCTGGTTTGCTGCCGGCGGCCAGTTGAAGGAACTCGACCCCGACAGCGGTAAGACGCAGCGCTCCATCGACGTGCCGGCCCATGCCGGCACCGCATTCGACGGGCGGCATCTGTTCCAGATTGCCGAAGACCGCATCCAGAAGATCGACCCGCAAACGGGCACCGTGCTCGCCACGATTCCCGCGCCAGGCGCGGGCGGAGATTCAGGCCTCGCCTGGGCCGAAGGGACGCTGTGGGTTGGTCATTACCGGGAGCGCAAGATCCGCCAGATCGATCCGGACACCGGCAAGGTGTTGCGCACCATCGAATCCAACCGGTTCGTCACGGGCGTCACCTGGGTCGACGGTGAACTCTGGCACGCCACCTGGGAAGGCGATACGAGCGAGTTGCGGCATATCGATCCGCAAACCGGCGAAGTGCTGGAGCAGCTTGATATGCCGGCGGGCATCACTGTGTCGGGGCTGGAATCGAACGGTGCCGATCAGTTCTTCTGCGGCGGCGGCACCACCGGAAAGATTCGCGCGGTACGGCGGCCGCGCAAGCAGGCGGCATAGGCGCTCTGCGGAGCACTCGACAGCGCGTGCGTTTAGCCGCGAAAAAAAACCCCGCAGTGCGGGGTTTTTTCTTGGCAGATGCGACCGATCAGATCGCTTCAATCTTCGTAGCAGCCGGACCCTTTTGGCCAACGCCTGCAACGTAGCGAACCTTCTGGCCCTCTTGGAGGGACTTGAACCCGCTGCCCTGAACTTCAGAGAAGTGAGCGAAGAGATCGTTGCCGCCTGCGTCCGGGGTGATGAAGCCGAAGCCCTTGGAGTCGTTGAACCACTTTACTGTGCCGGTTTCCATGTTGGATATCCTAAAAAGTTCTGCATGAGCCTGTGCTCATCAGGCACGACAATCAAGGAAGAAACATGGAGCAAAGGAAGCACCGCTTGGTGTGACAACCCAGAACATCGGAGTAACTGCTTGAAGATCCTGCGAGGATGGTTTCTACAGATATTTCAGACCCGCGTCAACAAATAATTAGATAAGCTGCTCCTTTGGCCCACCCCTGCTCCCCACCGCTGAGCCAGCGCGCCACAGCGAGCATGCTCCCTTGAGAGACCCATCGGCATGACACTCTGCTCGGCTTGCGCCGCAATCGAACTCCATAAACGCGGCGCGCCAGGCCATGCTTCGCTAAGAATCACAGACACGCAGCGTATCAAGTCACCGTCTGCGCGCGCAATCACCGTCAGCACGTTCTCGTGCCCCACATGCGGCGCGCGGTGGATCTATCGCGACGAAAAGAACGTGGACAACCAGGGCTGGTCGCTGGAGGCGTAGAAACGCTGCGGGGCAGCTTTTCTCATGGCGAAATGGCATGTGTTGTCCACGCGTGCCACTGCACCCCGAAGCGCCGTGATACATAGAACCCGACACCCTCTCTGCGTCTCGCGTAGGGGCCCGTCCGGTAGCAGGCTAAACTTGGCAGACCCCGAGTAAGACGTGATATCGGCACCCTCTGGCCACATACCGCGCAGCCAATGCACCGGAAATCTACCGCTGCTCGCAAGGTGCCTACCAAGGGGGTGCCGCATCAGTACGTGCATGCGGCAGCGCTCCGTTTGTCGGGGCCGAAGTGGTTGCACAGCACGCCGTCACGCTGCCTTCACAGCGCATTCGGCGCCGCCCTCCCATCAAGCACCGCCGCGATGTTATCGAGCGCGGCAAAACCCATCTGGTCGCGCGTCTCGAACGTCGCGCTCGCCATATGCGGCGACAGAAACACATTGTCGAGTGCTGCAAAGCGCGGATCGATATTGGGCTCGTTCCGATAGACGTCGAGCCCCGCTGCGAAAAGTCGCTGCGACGCCAACGCATCGTAGAGCGCATCCTCGTCGACGAGACTCCCGCGCGCTGCGTTGACGAACACCGCGCCGTCGCGCAACAAGCCGAACTCGCGGCGCGTCATCAACGGCGTGCTGCCGCCAGGCACGTGCAACGTGAGGATGTCGCTCTGCGGCAGCAGCGTGTCGAGATCGGCGCAATAGCGCGCGCCGGCCTCGACCTCGGGCGGCGCGGGCCGCCGGTCCGTATAGAGGATCTGCATTCCGAAGCCGCGCGCACGCTGTGCGACCGCCCGGCCGATCCGGCCGAAACCGACGATCCCTAGCGTCTTTCCGTTCACGCGCATGCCAAGCATGTCCGTCATGCCGAACGACTTTCCCCACCCCGCGCGTACGATGCGCTCGTACTCCGACGCACGCCGGCACGCGGCGAGAATCAGCAGCATTGTGAAATCGGCAGTGCAGTCCGTCAGCGCGTCGGGCGCGTTGCTGACGACGATCCCGCGTGCGTGCGCGGCCGCCACGTCCATGTGGTCGTAGCCGGCGCTCGCGTTCGCGATGATCTTTACGCTCGGCGGCAATGCCGCGATGTGCTCGGCCTGCAGCCCCGATTTCTTGCCGATCAGCACAGCCGGCGTCTCGTGGCGGTTGCAGAAGTCGACGACGGACGGCGCGTCCATGTCGGCGTCGGTCACATACGCGTGGAACTCGGCTTCGGCACGTGCGGCCACCGCCGCGGGAACCCGTCGCGCTACTAGGAGACGGGGGCGATTGTCATGAGGCATGGTCTCGTCCTTGGGTCGGAAAACGGAGCACAGCCTACGAAGCACGGTCGGCGTGGGTCAATATTGATTGTTTCGATCAATGTATGTGCGCGGGGCGCCGCCGCAGGCTTTCGGCCTCACTCCGGCTGCGTCGTGCGCCGCCCATCCGGACGCGCCGGCCCGCGAGCGACGTCTCGCTCAACTCAGGAAAACCCTGACGCCGCCACGTCGCGACGGGGCCGTTGATATTGATTGAAAGAATCAAGATTGCTGGGGAATCGTCACCGCGCAATGCTTTTTGCATGTTCAACGCACTGAAGACGAGGACGTGAAGATGCAGGCAGAAAAAAGAATCGCGGCGGTGACGGGCGCCGGCACCGGCATCGGCCACGCGGCGGCCGTCGCGCTGGCGCGAGCCGGGTTCAGCGTCGCACTGCTCGGCAGGCGTATCGATCCGCTGCTCGAAACGAAAGAGATCATCGAGGGGGGCGGGGGCGTGGCGGCGGCTATTCCGACCGACGTTTCCGACGAGGCATCGGTGGATGCCAGCTTCGCGCAGATCGCACACGAGTTCGGGCGTCTTGACGTGCTGTTCAACAACGCGGGCCGCAACGCAGGCGCCGTGCCGCTCGACGACTACTCGCTGCAATTCTGGAACGACGTGGTCGCGACCAACCTGACGGGCGTGTTCCTGTGTGCGCGCGCCGCGTGGCGCCAGATGAAGCGGCAGACGCCGCAAGGCGGCCGCATCATCAACAACGGCTCGATCTCGGCGCACACGCCGCGTCCGAACACAATTGCGTATACCGCCACCAAGCACGCCGTTCTCGGCATCACGCGATCGCTCGCGCTCGACGGCCGGCCATTCAACATCGCGTGCGGCCAGATCGACATCGGCAACGCTGCCACGTCGCTGACCGAACGCATGACGAGCGGCGTGGCCCAGGCCGACGGCCGTATCGCACCGGAGCCGCGCGTCGACGTCGCGCACGTCGCGAATGCCATCGTGCAGATGGCGAGCCTGCCGCTCGAAGCGAACATTCTGAACATGACGATCATGGCGAGCGCGATGCCCTTCGTTGGGCGCGGCTGACTCGACGCGCGCCGGCACACACAACAACCATACGCCGGCCCATCCATCAGACAACAGGAGACAACATTGAAAACTGCAGAAGAACAGGTTGCGGTCATGCGCGAGTTCGACGCGCACGCAGGCGCCGCCAGGCGATCGCGGGTGCGCTATGGCGTGCTGTCGATGCTGCTGGTAGCCACCGTCCTCAACTACGTCGACCGCTCGGCGCTCGGCATCGTTGCGCCCGCGCTATCGAAGGATCTCGCGCTCACCCGCGTACAAATGGGTGAGCTGTTCGCCGTATTCGGGCTCGCCTACTCGATCGCGCTGCTGCCGGCCGGCGCGCTTGCCGACCTGCTCGGCTCGCGCGTCGCGTATGCGCTGTCGCTCGTCGGCTGGTCGCTGGCCACACTGACGCAAGGGCTCGCGCACGGTTACCACATGCTGCTCGGCTCGCGGCTGGCGATGGGAGCGCTCGAGGCGCCCGCATTTCCGTCGAACGCGCGTGCGGTCACGATGTGGTTCCCGGTCCAGGAGCGCGGCTTCGCAACCAGCGTGTACGTGATGGGCCAGTACATCGGCACACCGCTTTTCACCGGACTGCTGTTGTGGATCTCGTCGGCGTTCGGCTGGCGGGCCGTGTTTTTCTCGACGGGTGCATTCGGCATCCTGTTCAGTGTCATCTGGTATCGGTTCTATCGCGATCCGTCACGGCATCGCAGCGTCAACGCGGCCGAACTGCAGTACATCACTGAAGGGCGTCCCGTGGTGACCGCGCGCGATAGCTTCGACTGGCGCATGGCGTTGCGCCTGCTCAGCTACCGACAGATTCTCGCAATCTGTCTGGGCAAGTTCTGCAACAACACGCTGCTGGTGTTCTTCACGACCTGGTTCATGACTTATCTGGTCGAGGAACGGCACATGTCGATGATCAAGGTCGGATTCTTCCAGGCGATGCCGTTCATCGGCGCGACGTTGGGCATCCTGATCGCAGGCTATCTGTCTGATCTCTGCATTCGGCGCGGCGTGTCGATGTCGTCGTCGCGCAAGGCGCCGCTCGTGATCGGCACCTTCCTCGGGGCATCGATCGTGCTCGTCAACTTTGTGCACTCGAATGGGCTGGTGATCGCGATCCTCACCGTCGCGTTCTTCGCGCAGGGGATCGGCTCGATGTCCTGGGCCGCCGTCTCCGAGATTGCGCCTAAACGCTATGTTGGGCTCACCAGCAGCATCACGAGCCTCGCCGCCAATATCGCAGCCGTCACCACGCCACTGATGATCGGCTACGTTACGCAGCGCACTGGCAGCTTTTTCTGGGCGCTGAACTTGATGGGCGCGATCTGCCTCGTCGGCACGCTGTCGTACTCGATGCTGCTTGGCAAACTGTCGCGTATCGAGCTCTGACCCCGTACATGCCCTTTATCCGCCAACCCGCGGGACTCTTTTACCCGCGCACCACGATCATGATCGAATTCAAATGGGATCACCTGCAACTCTGCTCGGCCGATGCCGAGGCCACCGCCGTGTGGTTCGCGCGCTGCCTGAACGCCAAAATCGTGCGACGCCCCGGCCGCGTCGACCTGCGAATCGGCGCTGTCAACCTGTTCATCACGGCACAGCCGGACGCCCGTTCGGCGACCGTGACGGAGGGGCGTCGCGTGCAAGGCATCGACCACTTTGGCGTGCTGGTCGATGATTTGGACGCCGCTTACGCGCACTTGGTCGCGCAGGACGCCGAGATCATCCAGCCCATCACACGAATCCGCGCCGGTGTGCGCGGCTGTTTCGTACGCGCGCCAGGCGACATACTCGTCGAGGTGCTTGAGCGGCGCGCAGCTGAAATGACATTCAACTGAACCCGGTCTATAGTCGGCGCAAGCGGCCAGACACCGGCCGCATCGTCATCACGATTCCCCATGCAGAACTGGATCACCCTGACGGAAGCAGCGCGACGGCTCGGCGTGCGGGCGCAGACCGTCTATGCGTATGCGAGCCGCGGCAGTATCGCCGTGATGCAGGACCCCGACGATCCACGCAAGAGCCTGTATCGCGCGGAGGACGTGGTCACGCTGTGCCGCAAGAAGCAGGTCGGCCGCAAGCGTGCGGCGCTGGCAGCCAGCACGATCTTTGGTGCCGAGCCGTGCATCTACAGTGGCATCACCACGTTCTCCAAGGGCCGCGCCTGGTATCGGGGCCGCGACAGCATTCAACTCGCTGATACCGCCACGCTTGAGGAAACCGCTGCTCTGCTCTGGCAGGCCACCACGCCCGTGTCGTTCGACCCGCCCGCGATCGCACTGCCATCCGGCGAGCGCGATCGGCAATGCGCGTTCTCGGTACTCGCGATGCTGGCCGCGCACGGCCACTCGACGCTCGGCCGGCTCGACAGCGCATTGCACATCGAAGCTGGGCAACTCGTCGCGATCGTCTCGCGCGCGTTCGGCGCGCATGACGATGTCTGCGCAAGTCCGCTCAGGACCCATCAGCGGCTCGCAGCCGGCTGGGGCCTCGACAGCGATGGCGCGGACCTGCTGCGCCGCGCGATGGTGCTGGTTGCGGATCACGAGATCACGAGTTCGGCATTCGCCGCGCGCATCACCGCGTCGACCGGCGCATCGCTCGCGGGCTGCCTGCTGACGGGGCTCGCAACGTTGTCGGGCCCGCTGCACGGCGATGCATCGGGGCGCGTGCGTGCGCTGTTCGACGACGTGCAGAGACTGGGCGCCGAGCACGTTGTCGATCACCACCTGAAGTCAGCGATCCCGATTCCTGGCTTCGGCCATCATCTTTACCCCGACGGCGATCCGCGCGCAGCCGCGTTGCTCGCACGGCTCCATCCGCCAGCAGAACTGGCGCATTTCGTCGACAAGGTCACGGAACTTACCGGCCAGCGGCCGACCATCGATGTCGCGTTCGCGATGCTGTCAGTGCAGCTCCAGTTGCCGCGCGATGCGGCGTTCGGCCTGTTCTCGATTGCGCGCAGCGTAGGGCTGCTCGCGCACTGCATCGAGCAGTTACGTGTGGGCAGGGTAATTCGGCCGCGCAGCCGTTACACGGGCCCGGCGCTCGACGAGCGGCATCTGCGCCCCGACACTGAGGACGAAGGCAAATTGCCGAAAGCCGGTGTGATCGAGAAGAATCGGGTGTTCAAGATCGTGGAGTAAGGACCCCTAGCTCCGCTCGGTTCCCTTACGTTGCCTTGCAGCCCCCGTTGAACTGGGCATCGAACGCGAACGATGGACACAACCATATCCGTCGGAAACCTTGTACAAAGCCGTGCGAGGCTTAAGGTTGCCAAGTGCAAATTCGCACATTGCGTGCGATTGAGTGAAATAGGTTGAGGCATCATGAGACGCCTCAACCCTTGTCGCACTTGGCTTTCTTGCGATGTTCGTCCCTGCCTGAAACGGCGTGAGACGACGCTAGATCACTCCCATTCGATCGTCGCAGGCGGCTTGCCCGACACGTCATACACGACACGGCTCAAACCACGCACCTCGTTGATGATGCGGTTCGACACGCGTGTGAAAGCCTTGTCCGGTGCGGGTTCTTGCGGTTTTAGCCCGTCCCTGTCCAAGCTCTGTCCAAAAGGGTCAGAGCAAATGAGTAGCCGGACGGAGCAATCCATCACGAGCAACACCACAATGGCAGCTAGATCCCAGGCATCCAGACTAAATGACAGTTCATCAAGGAATTTCAGCCGATACCGGGACCGATCCTCACCTGGCACCTCGGCGAGGGCTTTTCCTATTGGGGAGCTAGAACCAATGCCGGAGGCCACGCCGTCAAGCAAAGGACTGAGCGGGACGGCATCGGCAGCGACCAGTTCGGGGAGGCCTCGAAGAACACCAAGTACATCGGATAGCGTAGCTTCACTCGGAGCGGCGGCAGTTGCTTGCACCGCTTTGAGAATGATTGAAGCAATGGCCGTTGCAAGTGCAGTGGGATCTGCGAGCAGCGTACGGCTGAATCGGTCCCGCTTCATCGCGTCTACAGGGGGAAGGTTCCGCCCAATCAATATCTGAAGCGCTCGCTGAAGAGGCAATACCAGTGCGCGCAAAGGTGGGAGCCCCAAAGCTCCGACCGCCGCCAGCGGGTCACGGTCCAACATTTCGAGGTCCAGCCATTCAAACGGCCTCTGCTCGACTGGCGAAGTGCTCATATCCATGAAATCTGTTACGTAGAGCCATCTCGTTACCACTCAGCCCATTGGTACAGCATGGGGCTGGAATGAGAGGGCGGCGTTCGATTGGTGAGGATGGGGCAATATCCCAAACGGCGATCGATGGAAGTGCTGGTTGAAGCATCGCCCTCGCCTGCTTACGCCCTTCGCCGATCCACCAGCGTTGGCAAAAGCCTTAGAATGCAAAAACGGCTTGGCAATCACCAAGCCGTTCTTGTCCAAATCTTGTCCAAATTTGAGCTTGGACAGAGGACGAACTGAACCAAAAACCCTGTGCCGGGCGATTTGGGCGCCACTGAATGTTGGGCTAGACAGATGGCTTAACCCATTGATTTATCGGAGTTTTCACTCCCATTCGATCGTCGCAGGCGGCTTGCCCGACACGTCATACACGACACGGCTCAAACCACGCACCTCGTTGATGATGCGGTTCGACACGCGGCCGAGCAGCGTGTACGGCAGATGCGCCCAATGTGCGGTCATGAAGTCAGTGGTCTGCACGGCACGCAGCGCCGTCACGTAGTCGTATGTGCGGCCATCACCCATCACGCCGACGGACTTGATCGGCAGGAACACCGCAAACGCCTGGCTGGTCAGGTCGTACCAGCTCTTGCCGACGTCGCCTTCGCCGCAGAGGCCCGCCGCCGCGTCCTGCGCCGTGGCCTTGGTGCCACGCAGCTCTTCGATGAAGATGGCGTCTGCACGGCGCAGCAGGTCTGCATATTCGCGCTTGACCTCGCCCAGGATGCGCACGCCCAGACCCGGACCCGGGAACGGATGGCGATACACCATTTCGTGCGGCAGGCCCAGCGCCACGCCCAGCTCACGGACTTCATCCTTGAACAAGTCGCGCAACGGTTCGAGCAACTTCAGCCCCAGCGTCTCCGGCAGGCCGCCCACGTTGTGGTGGCTCTTGATCGTGGTTGCCTTCTTGGTCTTGGTGCCGCCCGATTCCACCACGTCCGGGTAGATCGTGCCCTGCGCCAGCCACTTGGCATTGCTGAGCTTCTTGGCTTCGGCCTGGAACACCTCAACGAACTCGCGGCCGATGATCTTGCGCTTGGCCTCCGGGTCCGTCACGCCAGCCAGATGGCCGAGGAACTGCTCCGACGCGTCCACGTGCACGACCTTGGCGTGCAGGCGGCCGGCGAACATGTCCATCACCATCTTGCCTTCGTCCAGGCGCAGCAGGCCGTGGTCGACAAACACGCAGGTGAGCTGATCGCCGATCGCGCGATGAATGAGCGCCGCCGCCACCGACGAATCAACACCGCCCGACAGGCCGAGGATCACCTCCTCATCGCCCACCTGCTCGCGGATGGCCTTGACGGCTTCATCGATGTGGTCGCGCATGACCCAGTCGGCCTTGGCACCGGCAATTTCCAGCACAAAGCGCTCGAGCAGCGCACGGCCCTGCACGGTATGCGTGACTTCCGGGTGGAACTGCACGGCGTAATAGCCGCGCGCCTCATCGGCCATGCCGGCAACCGGGCAGCTCGGCGTCGACGCCATCAGCTTGAAGCCGGGCGGCAGTTCCGTGACCTTGTCGCCGTGGCTCATCCAGACCTTGAGCATGCCGTGGCCTTCCGGCGTGGCGAAGTCCTGGATGTCCTTGAGCAGGCGGGTGTGACCATGCGCGCGCACTTCGGCGTAACCGAATTCGCGGTGGTCGCTCCACTCCACCTTGCCGCCCAGTTGCACGGCCATGGTCTGCATGCCGTAGCAGATGCCGAGCACCGGTACGCCCAGGTCCCACACGGCCTGCGGGGCGCGCAGCTGGTGGTCTTCGTACGTGCTGGCGTGGCTGCCGGACAGGATGATCGCCTTGGGCGCGAACTCGCGCACGAAGGCGTCGGACACGTCGTTCGGGTGAATCTCGCAGTAGACGTGTGCTTCACGCACGCGCCGCGCAATCAGTTGCGTGACCTGCGAGCCGAAATCAAGGATGAGGACTTTGTCGTGCATGTTGTGGAGGAATGGAATCGGCAATCGTGTCGACTTCAGTGCCAGGGCCGTAGCCCGGAGGCGGCATGTAGCCAGGTTCTTTGCGTTGCACCTTTTCTGCGCGTTCGCGTTCGCGCGCGGCCGCGGCGTCTTCACGGGCCTTCTGTGCGCGCACGCGCTCATTGGTGCGCACGCGGCGCGAGGCGGGAATCTGCACGGCAGAAAACGCCGCCAGCACCGCAGCAAACGTCGGCAGCCAGATGCGGCCGGCGCCGTCCACCGGCAAGTGGAAAAACAGCAGCCAGGCAATCACCAGCACGGCGACAGCCAGGTTCACATGACCGACCACCTGTGCCACGGCGGTGGTCAGTTGGCCGTTGACGGTGGCGTGCCACAGCAGCCAGGCGACGCCAATCAGCGTGACGCCGAGCAGTTGGCCGTACATCGCCGGCTCCGGCTGCGGCAATTGCAGCGCGCCAAAGATGGACGTCATCGGTGAAGCCAGCAGGACGAGACCGACGCACAGTGCGACAGCCGCATCCAGAAACAGAACGAGTCGCAAAAGCGCTTTCATCATCGTCTCCAGTTGCGGGCGGCCGCCCGTGCTTCGGCCGCCGGTTGATTCAGCCGGAGCGCCCGCGCACCCCGGCGGCAGTACTGCTTGCCTTCTATCTTGTTTGTGCTGATCAACAACCGATCAGTCGCGGTGATAGTTCGGCGCTTCCTTCGTGATCTGCACGTCGTGCACGTGCGATTCGTTCATGCCAGCGGCGGTGATCTCGACGAACTGCGCCTTCTCGTGCCATTCGGCAATCGAGGCGCAACCGCAGTAGCCCATCGACGAGCGGACGCCGCCCGTGAGCTGATGCACGATCGGCAACGCTGAGCCCTTGTACGGCACACGGCCCTCGATACCTTCCGGCACCAGCTTGTCGACGTTGGCGGTGTTGTCTTCCTGGAAGTAACGATCGGCAGCGCCGTCCTTCATCGCGCCCACCGAGCCCATGCCGCGGTAACTCTTGTACGAGCGACCCTGGAACAGGAACACCTCACCCGGAGATTCGTCCGTACCGGCGAACATGCCGCCCATCATCACGGTGTGTGCGCCGGCAGCCAGGGCCTTGGCGACATCGCCCGAGTAACGGATACCGCCGTCAGCGATGAGCGGAACGCCGGTGCCCTTCAGGGCCTCGGCCACATTCGACACGGCAAAGATTTGCGGCACGCCCACGCCTGCGACGATCCGCGTCGTGCAGATCGAGCCCGGGCCAATGCCAACCTTGACGCCGTCCGCGCCGTGGTCGACCAGCGCCCTGGCTGCGTCGCCCGTGGCGATGTTGCCGCCGATCACCTGCACTTGCGGGTAGTTGTCCTTGATCCAGCGCACACGGCTCAGCACGCCCTGGCTGTGGCCGTGCGCGGTGTCGACCACGATCACGTCCACGCCGGCCTTGACCAGCAGATCGATACGCAGATCGTTATCCGGGCCCACGCCCACCGCCGCACCCACGCGCAGCGAACCGCGTTCGTCCTTCGAGGCCAGCGGGTATTCGGTAGCCTTCTGAATATCCTTGACGGTGATCAGGCCGCGCAGCTCGAAGGCCTCGCCCACCACCAGCACACGCTCCAGGCGGTGCTTGTTCATCAGGCGCTTGGCCTCTTCCAGCGTGGCGCCTTCCTTGACGGTGACGAGCTTCTCACGCGGCGTCATCTTGGCGCGCACCGGGGCGTCCAGTTCTTCTTCGAAACGCAGGTCGCGGTTGGTGATGATGCCCACCACCTTCTTGCCTTCCAGCACCGGGAAACCCGAGATGCCATGCTGTGCCGACAGCGCCATCACGTCGCGGACCTTCATGTCCGGACCAATGGTGATCGGGTCGCGCAGCACGCCCGATTCAAAGCGCTTGACCTTGGCGACTTCGCGCGCCTGTTCTTCGGGCTTCAGATTCTTGTGGACGATACCGATGCCACCTTGCTGCGCCATGGCGATGGCGAGCCGCGCTTCCGTAACCGTATCCATGGCGGCGGAGACGAGCGGAATGGCGAGTTCGATCGAACGGGTAAGCTTGGTGCGAAGGGACGTATCGCGGGGCAGGACGGCCGAATAGGCCGGGACGAGCAGCACATCATCGAACGTGAGTGCTTTCTGGACAAGACGCATAGCAATTTCCTCTAGGCGCAAAATCGGATTATACGGGAATTCGCCCCACGGTTGTAGAGACCCGTGCTATGCTCGATAAATTTTTCTTCGCGCACGCACCTCCAGCGCCCTGCGCCGCCAGCAGCCGCGCAGAATCAGCCTCGCGAGTGTTCGAATGGGAATTGGCGTATTGTGCGCCCTGCTGGCCGGGGCGATGTGGGGCATGGTGTTTATTGCGCCCCGCGCGCTGCCCGCGTTTTCACCGTGGGAACTGACCCTCGGCCGCTACCTCGCCTACGGCGTCATCGCAGCCGTTGCCGCTGCTCCGATCCTTCCCCGCATTGCCCGCAAGATTACCCGCGCCGATTGCCTGGCGCTGGTCATGCAATCCTGCAGCGGCAATCTGGTTTACTTCGTTTTCGTGGCGTTTGGCGTGCAACTGGCTGGCGTTGCACCCACCTCCCTCATCGTCGGCATCCTGCCCATCACAGTGACGATGCTTGGCCGGCGCGATCACGGCGCCGTGCCGCTCTCCCGGCTGATCTGGCCGCTACTGGTTGTCGCTGCGGGCATCGCCTGCATCAACGTCGACCTGTTCGGCCATGAATCGGCAACGACAGCCACCAACGCCCGGCCGGTCTGGCAACGCATTGCCGGCATCGCTTGTGCCGTGGGCGCGCTTTGCAGCTGGACCTGGTACGCCGTGGACAATGCCCGCTACCTGCAGCGCAATCCGCATTTCTCCAGCAACGAATGGTCTGCGTTGTACGGCATTTCCAGCGGCATTCTGTCGGCGGCTTTGACCTTGGTGGCCCTGCTCGCGGTTGGTACGAGCTGGATGCATGCCGGCGGGCGCGTCTGGGGCACGTTCTGGGCGGTCAATGCCGCCGTGGCACTCGGCGCGTCGCTGATCGGCAACAACCTGTGGAACATCGCCTCCCGACGGCTACCGCTCACGCTGTCGGGCCAGATGATTGTATTCGAGACGCTGTTCGCGCTGGCATATGGCTTCGTGTACGACGACCGCTGGCCGCGTCCGCTCGAGATGACCGCAATCGCCTTGCTGATTGCGGGTGTCGGCTGGTCGGTCCGCTTGCACGCCAACGACAAGTCTGCATAAACTGGGCGCCTTGCCGGGGGGCGAGTCGACAGGCCAAGCCAGGCCGTCGGCCTAAATTGGCGAGTGGCGATCACGCCACCGGGCTCCCGTGCGCGTCGAGGGGCCGTTGTCGGGTCGGCCAGCGCGCCGTCGGCAGTCCACGAACGAGAACTCCATGAAACGACTGCACGTCCTGTTGCCTGCCACCGCTGCCCTGATCGCCCTTGCCTGCCCGGTTGCCCAGGCGCAATGGGCTTGGCAATGGCGCGATGACAAGGGCCACATGGTCTACAGCGACGCCGCACCGCCGCCGTCAGTGCCGCCCAGCCGCATCATCCGCAACCCGAACAGCCGTACGGCTACTGCGTATGAAGCCCTTTCTGCACCGGCCTCTGGCGTTAAAGCGGTGGACGCGAACGGGGCAGCCAAACCCGGCCAGCCAGCCTCGGGCGTCGCGGCATCCAACCCCGATGAAGAGCTGCGCAAACGTCTGTCCGATCGCGCCAAGAAAGAACAGGACGAAGCCAGGCAGGCAGAGGCTGCCCAGCGCAAACAAGCCGAATGCGCACGCCTGCGCAACGAAACCACGTATATGCAGGATGGCCGCCGCGTCGGCTCAGTGCAGGCCGACGGCTCGATCGCCTATATGGATGACAACCAGCGCGCCGCAGCCGTCCAGCGCAACCAAGCTGCCCTGAGCGCCAACTGCAACTGATTGCCCGTTACTCGAGGACGTCGTCTTTGGGCGGCGCCTCGTTGCGCAGCCACTTCAGCCCCTCGCGCGTGCCAGTGGCTCGCACCTTCTGCACGCGCCGCCGGCGTGCGGTTTTTGGATCGGCGATCAGCGGTCCCAGTATTTCTATGCGGTCACGTGCGTGCAACGGTGCATCGGGCGTCTTGCGCTTGCCGTAGATCCCCAGGCGGCAGCTATCGATCGTCAGCTCCAAGCCATAGAGCAGACCAGAGGCACGCACAGCGTCAGCCACCGTCGCCTGCGCCGCCACCTGCACGTTGACAAGCCGCGGCGGCGTGACCGTCGCCAGGCAGACCATCACGTCGATCACGTTGTCGGACTCAGGATTCGCCATACACCGTCTCAGCGCGTTTGACGAACGAATCGACGAAGGTGTTGGCAATCATGCTGAACACCGGCCCGATCAGCTTTTCCAGAATCACGCTGGAAAATTCGTAATGCAGGTGGAAGTTGATCTTGCAGGCGTCCGCGCGCAGCGGCGTGAAGACCCAGAAACCGGTAAACGACTTGAAAGGCCCGTCTGCGAACGTCATATCAATGCGGGTGGGCCGCGTTTGCACGTTACGCGTGCGAAAGAACTGGTGGATGCCCTTGAAGGCAATATCCACGCGCGCGTCGAGTGACGTTTCGGTCTGCTCGTAGATTTCCACGCCGCCGCACCACGGCAGGAAGTTCGGATAGTCCTTGACGTCGGTGACCAGGTCGAACATCTGTTCGGCCGAGTAGCCAATCAACACGGTTTTTTCAACGTCTGCCATGCGTCATCCGAAAGCTTTGCGCGCCGCGTCCCGGTTTGGATTGCGGCGGATTTGTTAAACTCGCCATTTTATCGCAGCGCATGCAGGGATCGTCACCCCAAGGCGCGCACCGCATATTCCAACGTATGACCATCGCCGACAACAAGAAGGCCTTTTTCGATTACTTCATCGAAGAGCGCTACGAGGCAGGCATGGCTCTCGAGGGCTGGGAGGTGAAAGCCATCCGGGCCAACCGTGCGCAGATCAAGGAAGGCTACGTCGTCATCCGTAACGCCGAGCTGTTCCTGATCGGGGCCCATATCAGCCCGCTGCAATCGGCCTCCACGCATGTCCATCCAGACCCCGTGCGCACCCGCAAGTTGCTGCTGCACGCCGAAGAGATCAAGAAGCTCATCGGCAAGGTGGAGCAGCGCGGCTACACGCTCGTGCCGCTCAACCTGCACTACACGCGCGGCCGCGTGAAGTGCGAAATCGGTCTCGCCAAAGGCAAGAAGCAGTTCGACAAGCGCGAAACCGAAAAGAACCGCGACTGGCAGCGCGAAAAAGCCCGCCTCATGCGCGAGAAGGCTTGAGCCCTTTCGCTCGCCGAGCTTTTACGCGCTCGGCCGCTGCTGCTTCACAATCGTCAACGCTGACGCAATCATCGTGCTCAGGTCGCCCATGTTGCCCGGCACGATGAGCGTGTTGCCCTGCTTGGCCAAGTTGCCGAACGCACTCACATACTCTTCCGCCACTTTCAGGTTGACGGCATCGACACCGCCCTCGGTGCGAATGGCCTGACCGATCTTCTGGATCGCTTGGGCGTTGGCTTCAGCCACCGCCAGAATCGCCGCCGCTTCGCCCTGCGCCTTGTTGATGGCGGCCTGCTTTTCCCCTTCCGACTTCTGGATGGCCGCCTCGCGCGCACCGGATGCCAGGTTGATCTGCTCTTGGCGCTTGCCTTCGGATGCGGCGATCAGCGCACGCTTTTCGCGCTCTGCCGTGATCTGCGCCTGCATGGCGTGCAGGATTTCCTTCGGCGGCGTCAGATCCTTGATCTCGTAGCGCAGCACCTTCACGCCCCAGTTCGATGCCGCCTCATCCAACGCATTGACCACGCTGTGGTTGATGAAGTCGCGCTCTTCAAACGTCTTGTCCAGTTCCAGTTTGCCGACCACCGAGCGAAGCGTCGTCTGCGCCAACTGGGTAATGGCGATCACGAAATTGCTCGAGCCATACGAGGCCCGCATCGGATCGGTCACCTGGAAGTACAGAATGCCATCCACCTGCAGCTGCGTGTTGTCCTTGGTGATGCAGATCTGGCTCGGCACATCAAGCGGGATTTCCTTGAGTACATGCTTGTAGGCCACCCGATCGACAAAGGGCAGCACGATATTGAGCCCGGGCGAAAGCGTCGCGTGATATTTGCCCAGCCGCTCCAGAATCCAGGCGTGCTGTTGCGGCACGATCTTGATGCCTTGTGCGATCAGCACAATGGCGGCAAACAGGATGATGATCGCGAGAGTCCCCAGCTCGAACATAGAACCTCCGTGGTTGAGCTTGTTGGTTGTTTTGGATGCTATTTGCGTGCTATTTGGGTGCGACGACGAGCACGTTGCCGCGCACTTCGACGATGCGGAATTCGCCACCCGTAGCCGGCGCATGCGGTGCCAGTTCGACATCCCACGCGGCGCCGCGATACTGCACGCGCGCGCGGCGCTCTGGCGACCAGGCATCGACACGCAAAGTCTCGCCGATATCCAGATTGACGTTGCGATTGCGGGCGGCATTCTCGCGCGTGGTCCGCCCGTAGCGCGTGCGCCGCAGCCCGACGATGCCGAACACCGCCACAATCGCGGCCACGATGGCCTGGGCGGGAAACGTAAGGCCGATCAGCGCGCCAAGTCCGCCGGCGACCAAGCCGATGGCCACCATCAGCAGATAGAACGTCCCCGTCATTAGCTCGCCGATGACGAGCAGCACGGCCAGAGAAAACCAGACGGTCTGAGCCGACATACTCCCTCTCCCGAAATCCCATAAAAAAACCCCCGCGACGCTGCGCGTCTGCGGGGGCATGTCGCTCGGCCCCCGCCAGCGTTGGACGCCACCGGGCACTTCGCGTTCTTGTTGGCGCATACCCATCAGGATACGCGCCGTGTCTTACGACACTCTAGGCCGGAATTAGACCGAACCGAGCTTCTGCCACGTGTCGATCACCGAATCCGGGTTCAGCGAGATCGACGAGATGCCTTCCTTGGCCAGCCACTCGGCAAAATCCGGATGGTCGGACGGGCCCTGGCCGCAGATACCGACGTACTTGTTCATCGACAGGGCCGTGGAAATGGCACGCTGCAGCATGAACTTGACCGCCGGATCGCGTTCGTCGAAGTCCTTGGCCAGCAGCTCCATGCCGGAGTCGCGGTCCAGACCCAGCGTGAGCTGCGTCAGGTCGTTCGAACCGATCGAGAAACCGTCGAAATGCTGCAGGAACTGCTCGGCCAGGATCGCGTTGGACGGCACTTCGCACATCATGATCAGACGCAGGCCGTTCTCGCCGCGCTTCAGGCCGTACTTGGCCAGCAGCTCGACAACCTTCTCGGCCTGGCCGAGCGTACGCACGAACGGCACCATCACTTCGACGTTGGTCAGGCCCATCTCGTCGCGCACGCGCTTCATGGCGCGGCACTCCATCTCGAAGGCTTCGGCAAAGTCTTCAGCGATGTAGCGCGAGGCGCCACGGAAGCCCAGCATCGGGTTTTCTTCGTCCGGCTCGTAGCGCGAACCGCCGATTAGCTTCTTGTACTCGTTGGACTTGAAGTCCGACAGGCGCACGATCACGGGCTTCGGATAGAACGCCGCCGCGATGGTGGCAATGCCCTCGGCCAGCTTGTCAACGTAGAAAGCACGCGGGCTGGCATGGCCGCGGGCCACGCTTTCCACGGCCTTCTTCAGGTCGCTGTCGACCTGCGGGTAGTCGAGGATCGCCTTCGGATGAACACCGATGTTGTTGTTGATGATGAATTCAAGGCGGGCCAGGCCCACGCCGCCGTTAGGGATCTGGCAGAAGTCGAACGCCAGTTGCGGATTACCGACGTTCATCATGATCTTGGTGCTGATCGTCGGCATTTCGCCACGCTGGACTTCTGTGATTTCGGTTTCCAGCAGGCCGTCGTAGATCTTGCCTTCGTCGCCTTCGGCGCACGAGACCGTCACCAGCGTCCCGTCCTTCAGCAGGTCGGTTGCATCGCCGCAGCCAACGACCGCCGGCACACCCAGTTCACGCGCGATGATGGCTGCGTGGCAGGTACGGCCGCCACGATTGGTGACGATGGCCGAGGCACGCTTCATCACCGGTTCCCAGTTCGGGTCGGTCATGTCGGCAACCAGCACGTCGCCTGGCTGCACGCGCTCCATTTCAGCCGGGTCGTTGATGACACGCACCGGGCCCGTACCGATCTTCTGGCCGATGGCGCGGCCGGTGGTCAGCACCGGCGCCGAGCCCTTCAGGCGGAAGCGCTGCTCGACCTTGCCGTGCGCCTGGCTCTTCACCGTCTCCGGGCGGGCCTGCAGGATGTAGATCTTGCCGTCCTTGCCGTCCTTGCCCCACTCGATATCCATCGGGCGGCCGTAGTGCTTTTCAATGATGACGGCGTACTTCGCCAGCTCTGCCACGTCGGCATCGTTGATGGAGTAGCGGTTGCGGAGTTCGCCCGGCACGTCGACGGTCTTCACGCGGCCTTCTTCGCCCGGCGCGGTGAATTCCATCTTGATCAGCTTGGAACCGATCGAGCGGCGGATGATCGGGTACTTGCCGGCGGCCAGCGTCGGCTTGAAGACGTAGAACTCGTCCGGGTTCACAGCGCCCTGCACCACCGTTTCGCCCAGGCCGTAGCTGGAGGTGATGAAGACGACATCCTGGAAGCCCGATTCGGTATCGATCGTGAACATCACGCCCGAGGCGCCGCAGTCCGAGCGCACCATGCGCTGGATGCCGGCCGACAGGGCCACCACGTCATGGGCGAAGCCCTTGTGCACGCGGTACGAAATCGCGCGGTCGTTGTACAGGGAGGCAAACACGTGCTTGATCTTATCGAGCACGTCGTCGATGCCAAGCACGTTGAGATAGCTCTCCTGCTGCCCGGCGAACGAAGCGTCCGGGAGGTCTTCTGCCGTGGCCGAAGAACGGACCGCGAACGATGCCTCGGCGCCTTCGCGGGTGGCCACGCGAGCGTACGACTCGCGAATCTCCTGCTCCAGACGCGGCTGGAACGGTGCGGTGGCGACCCACTCGCGGATCTCCTTGCCGGCGGCAGCCAGCGCCTTGACGTCGTCGACGTCGAGGCTGGCCAGACGCTGCGAGATGCGTTCGGTCAGATTGTTGTGTGCAAGGAAATCGCGGAATGCCAGTGCCGTGGTGGCAAAACCGCCCGGAACGCGCACGCCGGCGCCATCCAGCTGGGAGATCATCTCGCCCAGCGAAGCGTTTTTACCGCCGACAACCTCGACATCGGTCATCCGCAATTGCTCGAACGGCAGCACATAGGCGCCGTCTTGCGACAGGTTAGTCATACAAGCCCCTAAACTAAGTGAAAAACCGGTCGGATGCGCACGGGGCTTTCTTCTTGTCGTCTGGCCGCGCGAATCGCTTGGCTAAATCATCCGGAAGCCCTGCCAGGACTGCCGCGGTGGCATTGCCTGGCAGGCGATTGGCCCGAATTGCTTAGCTAAACGATCGCCGCTATTCTACCGTGCCGCAGCACGATTTCCTGCCGGCGTGCTGGAAAAACCCCTCGTTTTCGATGACCGACCTCGCCACCGCATCTCCCAACCGCACACCGTTCCGCACCGTTTTCATCGTGTCGGATGGCACCGGGATCACCGCAGAAACCTTCAGCCACTCGATCCTGGCGCAGTTTGAGATGAAATTCCGCCAGGTGCGGATCCCGTTTGTCGACACGATCGACAAGGCGCACGTTGCAGTCGCAAAGATCAACGAGGCCTTCCACGTCGAAGGGGTGAGGCCGATCGTCTTCACCACGTTGGTGGATGCCGAGGCAAACGAGATCGTCCATCGGGCCAAGGCCACCATCCTGGACATGTTCCAGACCTTCATCGAGCCGCTCGAGAGGGAGCTGAACCTCAAGTCGACCCACGCCATCGGCCGGTTTCACCAGAACGCCGACACCGAGGCGTACAAGAACCGCATTGAAGCGATCAATTTTTCACTTGCCCACGATGACGGCCAGTCACACAAGAACCTCGCCGAGGCGGATGTGATCCTGGTGGGGGTATCGCGCAGCGGCAAGACGCCGACCAGCCTGTACCTGGCAATGCAATACGGTGTGAAATCGGCCAATTACCCGCTCATTCCGGACGACTTCGAGCGCGGCAAGCTGCCCACGGTGCTGTACGACTACAAGAACAAGATTTTCGGCTTGTCGATCGATCCACAGCGCCTGTCGGAAATCCGCAATGAACGTCGCCCAGGCAGCAAATATGCCGCGCTGGAAAATTGCCGGTATGAAGTCAACGAAGCCGAATCGATGATGCGGCGCGAGGGCGTCAAGTGGCTGTCGTCGACGCACAAGTCGATCGAGGAAATTGCCACGACGATCCTGCAGGACATCAAGATGGATCACAACAACTACTGAGCGAGCACGCTCAGACCTCAGACACAACGGCCGGCCTTGCACCGGCCGTTTTGCTTTTTCTGCGGCCCAGTCAGGCGCGATCGCGCACCCAGTTACCGCCACGCGCCGCAGCTTGCGCTGCTGGCGATGTTTCCAGGTAGGCCAGCGCCTGCTCGGTCGATCCCTCGTGATGCGGCGTATAACTGGGCCGGAAATAGCGCAATGCGGCCCCCAGCATTTTCCAGAACGATGGCAGGCAGTTGCGCCGCGAGCCGTGCCACCAGCCACGGACAAAGCCAGGGAACTTGCCCGCGCCCGGATCCCGCTTGTACATGAAGCGAAAGCCCGTCACCAGGAAGTACAGCAGCAACAGGATCGTGGTCAGCATGTGGAAGCAACGTTCGAGATACGTGCCGCCCATGTGCCGGAAGATATCGAACGCGACGGTGCGGTGCTCGACCTCTTCTGCGCCGTGCCAGCGCAGCAGGTCGAGCATGACGGGATCGGCGCGGGCGGCATCCAGCCCCTTTGCGTTGAGCACCCAGTTGCCCAGATAGCCGAAAAAGTGCTCAAGCGCGGCGATGATGCCCAGTTGCTGCCGCAGCCAGAAGCGCGTGTGGCCAATCTTCAGGCCCAGCGGCTGTTCGCCGAGCACCTTGGAGAAGAGCCAATCGAGGCGCTTGGTGAAGGCCTGGGTGTCGATACCGTGGTCTTTGTAGTAATGCGTCAGCACGCCGCCATGCGAGCGCGAATGGACCGCCTCCTGGCGCAGAAAGCCCTCCGCGTCGGCGCGCAGCTTCGCGTCGGTAATCAGCGGCAGCGCTTTGTTGTAAACGCGGCAGAACCACAGTTCGCCGGCGGGAAACAGCAGGTTCAGGATGTTGATGATGTGCGTGCTGGACGGATCGCCCGGAATCCATTGGATGGGCGTGTCCTTCCAGTCGAAACGGACGTGGCGGGCCTTGATGAAGTAGTCGGGCGCGGTCATGGTGGTCTCCTGATGTTCTTGTCTGCGGGCTCAATGCCCCGCCATGCTCACGCGCGCGATCAATCGGCTGAGCCATTGCGCATAGCGCGAGATGAAGCGCGACGAATGCGCCTCGATGCCAATCGTGACAACAGGCTTGTTGCGCTGAACCGCCCTGAACATGGCTTTCGCGACGGTCTCGGGCTTGAGGCCGCGCAGTTGGTAGAGCTTGGTCGCGCGGGCGCGCAGTTGGGCCTGTTGCGCCTCGGTCGTGCCCGTGTAGACGGTGGAAGCCATGATGCCGGTCTCGGCAAAACCGGGGCAGATGGCCGACACGCCGATGCCCTGCCCGGCAAGCTCGCCACGCATGCATTCGGACAGCATCAGCACCGCGGCCTTTGTCGTTGCATAGGCGGCAAGATCGCGCGATGGTGCAAAGGCCGCCGCCGATGCAGTGTTCAGGATGTGCCCGCCCTGCCCGCGCGCCGCCATCTGCTTGGCAAACAGCCGGGCGCCATGGATCACGCCCCACACGTTCACGTGCAGGATGCGTTGCCAATCGCGCTCGGACGTGTCGACAATGCCACCCGCCATGCCGATGCCCGCGTTGTTGACGACGATGTCGGCGCCACCCAACTCCTTGCCGACCCAATCGACCAGCGCTTCCATCTGCTCGCCGTTGCCGACGTCGACGGTACGCGCCCACGCCTTGCCGCCGGTGAGGCGGATGAGTGTGGCCGTGCGTTCGGCATCTTCGGCGCGGATATCGACAGCCACGATCGCCGCACCCTGCTCCGCGAATTCCAACGCCGCGCAACGGCCGATGCCGCTGCCAGCCCCCGTAATGACGGCCAGCTTGCCGGAGAGCGGCTTGCGACCGCCGTGCTGACGCGCGCGTTGCAGTGCTTCGGATTCCGGCTTGCCCTCGGCATGCTCGATCAGCTCGCGCGCCATTTCCGCCATGCGTGCGGCATGCGTGACGGGCAGCCAGTGCCGCGCTACCACTTCACGGCGCCAATACTGCGGCACCCAGCGCGAGAGATCTTCAGACAACGCTGGGCTGACGTACTTGTCGAGGGTCGGCACGATCACCTGCACGGGCGCGTGTGCGACACGGTTGCGCGGCGTGAACAGGCTGCGGATGAAATTGGCACGATACAGCGAGACACCGCGCACGCCATCGGCCGTCTGCGTGGCGCGCGGCACGATGGCGGTCTTCTCCACGCGACGCAGCACACGCGGCCACGCGCGCCCGAGCCACAGGCGCCAGCTGAGCTCCGGCACGATCGGCAAATGGAACAGCAGCACGTACCACGAGCGCACGAGCTGCCCCAGCATCTTGCCTAGCGACGACGGTGTCGGCCGCAATAGCCGCGCGCGCATCCAGTGCCCGACGTGGTCCAGGCATGGGCCCGAGCACGACGTGTATGACGCGATGCGTCCACGCAGGCGCGCTTCCGTCACGAACTCCCACGACTGGATCGAACCCCAGTCGTGCGCGATCAGGTGCACGGGTTTGCCTGGGCTCAGTGCATCGATCACGGCGATGAAGTCGTCGGTCAATCGCGCGAAGGTGTAGTTGCGCATTCCCTTGGGCGAACTCGACTTGCCGGCACCGCGCACGTCGTAGGCAATGACGTAGTAATCGCGCGCGAGCAGCGGTGCCATCTCGTGCCAGACCTCGCTGTTGTCGGGGTAGCCGTGCACGAGTACGACGGTCGGATGCGCCGGGTCGCCCCAGGTCTTGGCGGCGAGTGAGACGCTGCCGGATTGCACGGTGCGCTCGGCGTATTCCTTGGTCGGAAACGCTGCAGCCGGCGCGAACAATGCCAGCGGAGCCTCTTCAAGAAGCGTCTTCATGTGAGCCTCCTCGCGCATCAGGCGGCGCGCTGCTGCGCAAGCTGGCGTTGCTGCCAGCGGCGCACGTGCGGCAGATCGTCGTCGAGCCAGTAGGCGTCGTCTTCGGTGATGACGAGCAGCTCTTCGAACTTGGCACCGACGCCATGGAAACCCAGGTGCGGCTCAACGGCCCACAGGCCCGGCACCGGTGCGTGTTCCGATCGACGATCGATCGACCACAGCGGCGACCATCCTTCCTGCTTGCCGCTACGCACCTGGTCAAGGATCAGGTTGCGCGTGGCATTCAACCCGAACCGCGCAACGAAACGCGGCTTGGATGGGCTGTCGAGCTTGGCCACACGATGCGCCAGTACTTTGAATGGATACGCCTTGTGGCGTGGCTCCACGCCTTGCTTCATGCAAAGCTGGTCCACCGCACGGGCCACATCCGCCATCGACCGACGCTCGCGAATCAGGCGCACGATCAACTCACGATGCGCCATCAGGTCGTCCTGCAGCTGGTCGAGGATGGCGTTCTCACCGAGACACGTGGCATAGCCGACATCGGCGATCACGCCATTGCGCACGGGCGCCACGTCGAGGATGACCGGCATGTTCTCCTCCAGCCGCCGCGACGACGGAAAGAACGCCAGGTTGAAGCCGGCCATGTGCGTGAGGCCTGAAAAGCCCTGGAATGCCGTGCGATCGCCAAACCAGGCGAACGGCTTGTGCAGCCAGTCGTGCACGCCACGATCGCCGAGCCACTCAGAGAGCAGCTTGGCTGCGTCCTTCTCGGTCATACCCGGGCGAAGCATGCCGCCGACGGCTTCGACGCACGCGTAGGCGAGTTGCTGGATTTCGCGAAACTGGGCGAGTTCGTCGACATGGACGCGCGCCAGGGTGGGGTTCGGCATGCCGGTCTCCTTGAGTGTGGGTATCGAGGGTGCTCAATGGCACCGCGCCCAATGTTCCATTACTCAATGGCAAAGTCAATGCGGGACTTTTCTGGCGTTTGAAAACACCATGTGACCGGTAATCGACAGCAAACGGAGAGGTTTAGCCCGCGCGGCGTTGTCGCACAGCCTCAAACAGACAGATGGCTGCTGCGGCAGCCACATTGAGCGATTCCATGCCGCCCGGTTGCGGAATCGTCACAGGCGTCGTCACGGCAGAAAGCCATTCTTCTGACACGCCCGCACCCTCGTTTCCAAACACCCAGCCGACGGGCGCCTTGAGCGGCACATCAAATACAGCCTGCTTGGCGTGCGACGACGTCGCCAACAGCGGCACCTGAAGGCGCGAATGCACGCTCTCGAACGTGCAGTGTTCAACGATGTTCAGGTGGAAATGCGCGCCCATGGCGGCACGCAACGTCTTGGCCGACCACGCGAACGCGCAGCCCGGCGTCATGAACACATCACGCACGCCGGCAGCAGCCGCACAGCGCAGGATAGACCCGACGTTGCCAGCATCCTGAATGCCATCAAGAATCACGCAGTCCGCATCAATGATTTGCGGCAACTTGCCTTCCGGCGTTTCAACCAGTGCCATCAGATCAATGCCGTTGACGACGGTGGTCAGTTGGCCAAACAGGTTGTCGGCCAGCAGGATGACGGTGTCCGGATCGACGCGATCCAGCACCGCAGCCACTTCCGGGTGCCGGATATGGCGCTCCGACACCAGGCATTGCGCCGGCGTGTGGCCGGCATCCAGATACGCCACGACCAGATGCACGCCATCGAGCACGGATTGCCCTGCACGCCGACGATGCTGGGTTGAGCCCGAAAGCGCCTTGAGATGCTTGAACACCGCGTTGTCGCGGGAAGTGATGTGCTTCACGAATGGGCCCAGCAGAAAAAGGTCAGTCGTCCCAGGCGCTGCCTGCAGCGGTGGTTTCGATGCTGATCGCGCTCATCCCCTCCAGCGCACGACGCACGGGCGCGAACGAACGGCGATGATGCGGCGTCACGCCATGCAGGTCGATCGCCGCCAGATGCTGCGGCGTGCCATAACCGGCATGGACGTCAAAACCATAGAGCGGAAACTCGACATGCAGCGCGGCCAATTGGCGGTCACGCGTGACCTTCGCCAGGATGGATGCCGCCGAAATAGCCGGCACCAGCGCATCGCCCTTGACGATGGCCTCCACCGCAAACGCCACCTGGGGGCACCGATTGCCGTCCACCTGCACGAGATCAGGCAGCGTGCCCAATGCGGCCACGCCGTGCACCGCACGCTGCATGGCGAGCATGGTCGCGTGCAGGATGTTGATGCGGTCAATTTCCTCGACGGTAGCTTCCGCGACATGCCAGGCGAGCGCCTTTTCGACGATTTCCTCGTAGAGCGCTTCACGCTTCTTGGCGGTCAGGATCTTCGAGTCGGCCAAGCCTTTAATTGGCTTGCGCGGATTGAGAACGACCGCCGCAGCCGTCACTGGTCCGGCCAAAGGCCCGCGACCAGCCTCGTCCACACCACAGAGGATGCGACGCGCACGCTTGGCCGCTGGCTCTTGCGAGAGCGCCAGGCCAAGCTGGTCGGGATCGGGTTTGCGGGACGCCATGGATTCAAAGCTTACCGCGACCGCGCAGCAGATCGACCACGACTTTCGCGCCGATCTCCGCCATGTTCTGCTTGAGCGTCAGGTGCATCTGGGTGAAGTGTTCACGCAGGAACATGGCGTTGCCATGGTCGCTCAGTTGCAGCAGCGTCTCGCGTGCGAGTGCCTCAGGCGTCGCGTCATCTTGCAGCAGCTCCGGCACGACAAAGCGGCCGGACAGGATGTTCGGCAGCCCCACGTACGGCAGATAGCCCTTGCGCTTCATGATCTGCGCCGTCAGCCAGGGCACCTTGTAGGTGATGACCATCGGCTTCTTGTACAACGCTGCTTCCAGCGTGGCCGTACCGCTGGCAAGCAGGATGACGTCAGCCGCTTCCATGGCGGCGTGCGACTGGCCATCGACGACCCACAGATGCAGGCCTGGGTGCTCCGCGCGCATCGCATCAATGCGTTCGCGCAGCGTCGCATTAGCCGCCGGCAGCACGAAAGCCAGATCCGGTTCGACCGCCTGCATGCGCGACATCGCCGCAAACAGCGTGGGCCCGAGATGCTTCACCTCGGAATTGCGGCTACCCGGCAGCACCGCCACGACCTTGCGGCCCAGCGGCAGCCCCAGGCGCGTGCGCGCGCCCTCCACGTCCGGGACCAGAGGAATCTCGTCCGCCAGCGGATGCCCAACGTACGTGGCCGGAATGCCGGCCTTGGCGTAAATCTCAGGCTCGAACGGGAACAGGCAGAGAATATGGTCGACGGCGCGGGCGATCGTCTTGATACGGCCGGCTCGCCACGCCCAGATCGATGGGCTCACGAAATGCACCACCGGCACACCCGCCTGCCGCATGGCGATCTCGACGTTGAAGTTGAAGTCGGGCGCATCGACCCCGATGAAAGCCAGCGGCGGCTTCTCCAGCAGATCTTGCTTCAGCTCCTTGCGGATCGAGAGAATCTCACGCAGTTGGCCGAGCACCTCAACATAGCCGTTGACCGACAGCTTGTGCATCGGCCAGTTCGACTGGAAACCCTGCTCCGTCATGCGGGCCCCGCCGATGCCGTTGTAGGCAATGTCGGCAGGCAGTTGTGCGTGCAACCCCTTGAGCAGCAGCGAGGCCAGCAAATCGCCGGAAGCCTCGCCGGCCACCATGCCGATGCGGCGCACCGGCGTGGTGTTCCGGGGCTGCTCGCTCAACGCACGATGCCGCGCTTGGTGGCGGCAATGAAATCAGCAAATGCGGTCAACACCTCGCGCGTGGGGGCGTCATCCGTCTGAGCGATCTGCGCGGCGATTTCCGTCTTGGCCTGATCAAAGCTCAGATCGCTCTTGTAGAGCAGCTTGTACGCCTGGCGCAGACCGGTGATCTGCTCGGCAGTAAAGCCGCGGCGGCGCAGGCCTTCCACATTGATGCCGTGAGGTGCGGCCTTGTTGCCGCCCTTGTCGCTGGCGGCAATCACGAACGGCGGTACATCTTGCACCAGCGCGGAAGCGCCACCCAGCATGGCATGCGCGCCGATGCGCACGAACTGGTGCACGCCCGACATGCCGCCGAGGATCGCCCAGTCGCCCACTTCCACGTGCCCCGCGATCTGCGCATTGCTCGAGAACACCGTGTGGTTGCCCACGCGGCAATCGTGCGCGATATGCACGTAGGCCATGATCCAGTTGTCGTCGCCGATGGAAGTGATACCGGCATCCTGCGCAGTGCCGGTATGGATCGTGGTGAACTCGCGGATGGTATTGCGATCGCCGACGATCAGCTGCGTCGGCTCATCGCGATACTTCATATCCTGTGGCCGGCCGCCCACCGATGCGAAGTGGCCGATGCTGTTGTCACGGCCCAGCGTCGTGTAGCCCTCGATCACCGTGTGGTGGCCGACGCGCGTGCCTGCACCCATCCGCACGTTCGGGCCCACGACCGTAAACGCTCCGATCTCGACGCTCGAATCGAGTTCGGCCTTCGGATCGATCTGCGCGGTCGGGTGGATCTTCTGTGCTTGCGTCATGCCTCGCCCTTGGACTTGTCTTCGCGCACGGCACACATGATTTCGGCTTCCACGGCGACTTCGCCGTCAACCTTGCCGTACACCTTGAACTTCCACATACCGCTCTTCGAGCGCAGCAGCTCAGCCGTCATCACAAGCTGGTCGCCCGGGATCACCTGCCGCTTGAAGCGCGCACCATCAATGCTCACGAACAGGTAGAGCTGATTTTCCTTGCGCTCGTGATCGGCCTCGCCGAAGGTCAGCAGCGCAGCGGTTTGCGCCAGCGCCTCAAGCATCAACACGCCTGGCATCACGGGGTGGCCAGGGAAGTGCCCGTTGAAGAACGGCTCGTTGAACGTCACGTTCTTGATCGCCGTAATCGACTTGCGCGGCTCCAGCGAGATCACGCGGTCAACCAGCAGCATCGGGTAGCGATGCGGCAGCAGGTCGAGAATCTTTTTGATATTGAAATCGCTGACGACGCCGGGGGTCGCGCTCGTCGCATTCGTTGCTTCGGTCATGATTGTTGCTGCAGGTCTTTGACCCGCTGTTCGAGTTGTTGCAACCGTTCGCGCATGCGCGTCAGGCCTCGGACGATGGCCGCGTTACGCTCCCAGTCGCCATGCGGCATAAATGGGAAAACGCTGGTGAAATGGCCACCGGGCTTGGTGATGGATTTGGTAATGGAGGTGCCGCCCGAGACGGTCACACGATCAGCAATGGTCAGGTGGCCGGCAAAATTGGCCGCGCCGCCGATGATGCAGTAGCGCCCGATCTTCGTGCTGCCCGAAATGGCAGCGCAGCCGGCGATCACGGTATAGGCACCCACGTGCACGTTGTGCGCGATCTGCACCTGGTTGTCGATCTTGCAGCCTTGCTCGACCACCGTATCGGCCATCGCACCGCGGTCGATGGCGGTGTTCGCGCCGATCTCCACGTCGTCGCCAATCACGGCCCGGCCGACCTGCGGAATCTTCACCCATTCGCCGCCCTGCGGACCGAAGTCGGGTGCAAAACCGAAGCCATCCGCGCCGATCACGACGCCGCTATGCACAATGCAGCGCGCACCGACCACGCAGCCGTGGTAGATCGACACGTTTGCGTAGAGCAACGTGTCATCGCCAATGCGGGCACCGGCGCCAACGAAACTGTTGCCGGTGATGCGCACACGCTCGCCGAGCACCGCGCCAGCTTCGATGGTCACGTTCGGGCCAATGGAGCACGACGCCGGCACCGTTGCGCCCTCTTCCACGCTGGCCGTCCGGTGAATGCCGGGCACAACGGGGCGCGCCGCCAGCGCAACAAAGCGCTGGGCGACACGAGCAAACGCAGCATAGGGGTTGGCAGCGATGAGCCAGTTCCGGCCAGCAGCGTGGCCCTGGCTTTCGAGCGTTTCCAGATCACGGGGCGACACGATGATCGCCCCCGCACCGGAACTGACAGCCTGATTGAGGTACAGCGGATTGGAAAGAAAAGCGAGCTGATCGGCGCCCGCTTGATCCAGCGGCGCGATCGACTTGACGATCAGGCCTGCGTCACCCTGGACGGTCGCGCCGAGCGACGCAGCAAGTTCACCAAGCGAAAACGACATGCGAACAACCTCATTTGGCCGATTGCGAATTCAGCGCCTTGAGCACTTCGTCCGTGATGTCGATGCGCGGGTTCACGTACACGGCTTCCTGCACGATCAGGTCGTACTTGCGCTGTTCAGCAATCGAGCGGATCACGCGGTTGGCGCGCTCGAGCACCTGGGCCAGCTCTTCATTGCGGCGCTGGTTCAGGTCTTCGCGGAATTCGCGTTGCTTGCGCTGGAAGTCACGATCCAGATCCGACAGTTCACGCTGACGGCGGGTGCGGTCGGAATCGGCCAGCACGGCCGAATCCTTGTCCAGCTTGTCGGACATGCCCTTGAGCTTGGCGGCCATGTCCTGCAGTTCGCGGTCGCGCTTGGCGAACTCGGTTTCCAGCTTGGCCTGTGCGGCCTTGGCGGGCTGAGAATCGCGCAAGATGCGCTCGGAATTGACAGCAGCGATGCGCGCTTCCTGCGCCGTGGCCGGCAGCGCGAAGCTGGCTGCGGCAAGTGCGGCGAAAGCAGCGGACACGCCCATGCGGGACAACGTGAGGCGCGTGGATTTCATGATGAATGCGGTCATTAGAATGCAGTCCCGATCTGGAACTGGAAGCGTTGCGTTTGATCTTCGGTCTTGCGCTTGATCGGGAAGCCCATGCTGATCTTGAGCGGGCCGATCGGCGACAGCCACGACAGACCGAAACCAGTCGAGTAGCGCATGTCGCCCAGCTTGTACGGCTGGCCTTCGGCGAACACGTTACCGTAGTCAAAGAACGTGAACAGGCGAACCGTGCGGTCCACGCCCGAACCCGGCAGCGGGAAAATGAATTCCACATTGCCAACGAACTTGCTGGCGCCACCGATGGCCACGCCATTGGCGTCGCGCGGGCCCAGCGTACTGGTTTCGTAACCGCGCACCGAACCGATACCGCCGGCGTAGTAGTTCTTGAAGACTGGGAAGTCCTTGCCGCCGTAACCGTGGCCGTACCCGATTTCGTTGTTGAACGCCATCGTGAACGACTTCGACAGCGGATAGAAATACTGGTGCTGATAGTACGCGCGGAAGTACTGCAGATCGCCGCCCGGAATACCGAACTCCAGGTTGGCCTGCTGATAGCGACCACGCGTCGGCACCAGAGCGCTGTCACGCTGATCCTTCGACCAGCCGATGGTGATTGGGAAGTTGTTGGTGATACGGCCGTTCTTCGCGACGTAGTTCTGGTAGGCCAGCGGCGTGTTGGCCGTCACGTCGATGGTCGTGCGCTCGTAGCCGATGCCGAAGAAGACGGTGTCGGTTTCCGAGAACGGCACGCCGAACTTGACGTTGCCACCCTGTTGCACGACACGGTAGTCCTGGTCACCCGTGTAGTACAGCGGGCGGTACGTGCGGTAGTACAGCTCGGTTGAACGGCTGATGCCATCCACCGTGAAGTACGGATCGAACTGCGTCACGGCAATGGTGCGGTTCGACTTGGACGTATTCACATCCAGCCCGAGGCTCGTGCCCGAGCCGAACACGTTGTCCTGACGGATACCCGCCGACAGCACCAGCTTGTCGGTCGACGAGAAGCCCACGCCCAGGTTGATCTGGCCGGTCGGCTTTTCGGTCACGTTAACGTTCACATCGACCTGGTCGGTCGTACCCGGCACGTCTTCCGTCGTGATGTTCGCATCGGTGAAGTAGCCTGTGCGGTTCACGCGGTTCTGCGAAAGCTGCAGCTTCTCGCCGTCGAACCACGAGGCTTCCATCTGGCGCATTTCGCGGCGCACGACTTCGTCGCGGGTCTTGCTGTTGCCGACAACGTTCACGCGACGCACGTACACGCGGCGGCCCGGATCGACCACCAGCGTGAGCGCAACCGTGCGGTCTTTCTGGTTGATCTGCGGCTGCGGGTTGATGGTGGCAAAAGCGTAGCCGTACGTGCCCAGCAGATCGGTAATCGACTTGGTGGTCGACGACAGTTTGGCCGAAGAAAACACATCGCCCTGCTTGAGCTTGATGAGCTTCTCCATCTCGGCCTGCTTGCCCAGCAGCTCGCCGGTCAGCTTGATGTCCGATACCTTGTACTGCTCACCCTCGTGGATGTTCAGCGTCAGGTAGATGTCCTTCTTGTCGGGCGTAATCGACACCTGGGTCGACTCGATGGCGAATTCCAGGTAGCCGCGGTCCAGATAGAACGAGCGCAGCGCCTCCAGGTCAGCCGTGAGCTTCTGCTTGGAATACAGATCGTTCTTGGTGTACCACGACAGCCAGTTCGGCGTGGACAGCTGCATCTCGTCGCGCAGATCGCCTTCCTTGAAGGCCTTGTTGCCGACGATATTGATCTGGCGAATCTTGGCGGTCGGGCCTTCATCCACCGTGAACGTGATCGACACACGGTTGGCATCGACCGGCGTGACGGTGGTCGTCACCTCGGCCGCATAGTAGCCGCGCGAAACATACTGGCGCTTGATTTCCTGCTCGGCGCGGTCGATGAGCGACTTGTCGTAATAACGGGCCTCAGCCACGCCCACGCCGCGTAGCGTACGACGCAGCGCTTCCTTGTCGAACTCCTTGAAGCCGATGAACTCGAGCTGCGAGATCGCCGGACGCTCTTCCACGCGCACCACCAGCACGTTGCCTTCGGAGCGGATCTGGACGTCCTTGAAGAAGCCGGTGTTGTAGAGCGCGCGAATCGATTCGGCGCCCTTCTCGTCGGTGAAGGTCTCACCCACCTTCACGGGCAGATAGCCGAACACGGTGCCCGGCTCGACGCGCTGCACCCCCTCCACGCGAATGTCCTTGACGACGAACGGCTCCACTGCATGAGCCTGACCGGCAGTAACGGTCAGCACGGAAGCCGCCAGCACGCTGAGCGGGAAGCGATGTTGTCTGATCAATCTAATCCCCTAGTTGGATTCAATCGGAATCCACTTCTGAGTGTTTTCAAAACCCTGAGTTGCCCGCTCACGCCGGTGGCAACGATGCGGCTTACCGAACCCACTTGAATACGGTCTAGCCTCGAGTCAGAAACAACCGACTCAAATCGTTGTACAGGGCGAGCGAAGTGAGAAGCAGGATGCAGGCGACGCCGATCTTCTGAAGGACTGTTTGCCAGGATTCCGGCACGGGTCGGCCAGTCAAAAATTCCACGCAATAATACAGCAAATGCCCCCCATCCAATACCGGAACGGGCAATAAGTTCAGTACGCCGAGACTCACGCTGATCAACGCGAGAAAGCTCACAAACGTCTGCCAGCCAAGGCTTGCCGCCTTGCCCGCAAAGTCAGCCACCGTGATCGGTCCACTCAGGTTTTGCAGCGACGCCTGGCCAACGATCATCTTGCCCAGCACCTGCAGCGACAGCACCGAAGTCCGCCAGACCTCGCTCACGGCATGGCCCAGGGCGGCGACCGGCTCATCCCGGATCATCGCCGTTTCCACCTTCTGGTTGAGCTGCGCGCCGAGCTTGCCGATCTTCGGGCCAGTGGGGTTCTTGGGATCGGTGTCTGCATCGGGCCGAACCGGCAACGTCATGGGCTGATCGTTGCGCAGGATATCGATCGACGCGTTCTGCTCCGGCATGGCGCGGATCTGGCGGATGAGGTCCATCGCCTGATCGGCCGGCTGGCCTGCGAAGCGAACTATCTGGTCACCCGCCCGCAACCCGGCGCGCGCCGCGGCACTGCCGGGCAGTACGTCGACGATGGTGACGGGACCGCCAAGCAGGCGCAAACCAATCTGGTCAATCACGTCGGCCTGCGGCGTACGGGCGGCACTCGGCAAGCCCTGCAGGCGGACGGTACGCTCGACTCCGTCAGTGCCGCGCACTTGCACAAGCGCGTCGCGCCCTGCGATGCCAGCCGAATACAAGCGCATGCGGACATCGCTCCAGCTGCGCACGGGCGCAGGTGTTTCATCGTCCGTACCGATGGCGATCACCCGGTCCCTGGCACGCAGGTCGGCCTGAGCGGCAATGCTGCCCGGCGGCGGCGCGCCGAGGATAGGCAACGGCTCGATTGCTCCGACCCATGCCAGCACCGCATAGAGCGCAATTGCCAGCAAGAAATTGGCGATCGGGCCAGCCGCAACGATGGCGAATCGCTTGTAGACCGGCTGATGATCGAAGGTACGCGGGAGATCTTCGGGGAGGATGGGCGGGTCTTTCTCCGCATCCCGGGAACCCTCGCCCAGCATCTTGACGTAGCCGCCCAGCGGAATGGCGCAGATCGTCCATTCGGTGTGGTCGGGCCCACGGCCGACACGGCGGAACAGCACCTTGCCAAAGCCAACGGAAAACCGGAGCACTTTCACGCCGCACATACGCGCGACGCTGTAGTGGCCCAGCTCGTGAATGACGATCAGTACCGCGATCGCAAAGACAAACGCTAAAACGGTCTGCAAAACCTTCTCCGGATGCACTGAAGGGCACGTGCGGGGCTGGCCCCGCGCGAAGCCGCTATGTTACCCGCTTGCTCTGACGGGGCGCTTTCACGCGGCCGGCAGTTGCGCGCATACGGTCGCGATATAGCGTGCGGCTTGCTGACGTGCTTCGGCGTCGGCCGCAAAAACGGTGTCGAGCGAGTCGGCGGGCACGATGGAAGTGCGCGCGAGCGTATCGTCCACCACGGCAGCAATCTCTGTGAACCGGATGCGGCGCTGCAAGAATGCTTCAACAGCCACCTCGTTGGCCGCGTTCAGTGCAGCAGGCGCCGTACCACCGGCGCGCAATGCGTCAAAAGCCAGCGCCAGGCACGGGAAACGACGCAGGTCCGGCGCCTCGAACGTCAGCGCGCCCGTGGTGACGAGATCGAGCAGCGGAACACCGGCTTCGATGCGCTCGGGATACGCCAACCCGTAGGCAATCGGCGTGCGCATGTCGGGATTGCCGAGCTGTGCCAGCACCGAGCCATCGTCGTAGCCGACCATCGAATGGATGACACTCTGCGGATGGATCAGGACTTCGAGATGCTCGACCGGCACACCAAACAGCCAGTGCGCCTCGATCACCTCCAGCCCCTTGTTCATCATGGTGGCGGAATCGACAGAGATCTTGCGGCCCATCACCCAGTTCGGATGCGCGCAAGCCTGGTCTGGCGTGACATCCGCAAGAGAATCCACCGCGCGCGTGCGGAACGGACCACCCGATGCTGTCAGCACGATGCGCGACACACCACGCGCGAACTGCGGAACTTGCTGCGGCAAGCATTGGAAGATGGCGTTGTGCTCGCTGTCGATCGGGAGCACGGTGGCGCCATGCTGACGCACGGCATCCATGAAGAGCGCGCCGGACATCACCAGCGCCTCCTTGTTGGCAAGCAGCACGCGCTTGCCGGCGTGCACGGCGGCAAGCGTCGGGCGCAAACCTGCCGCGCCAACGATGGCCGCCATCACGGCATCGCAGTCGGGGTGGGCGGCCGCCTCTTCCAACGCTTCAGTGCCAGAACGGATTTCGATGCCGGCAGCATCTGCGCCCAGTTGGTCTCGCAATGCATCCACTGCTGCTGCCGAACCGAGCACCGCCATCTTCGGGCGGAACTCGCGGCAGAGCACCGCGAGCTTGTCGGCCTGCGCATTGGCGGTCAGCGCAAAAACGCTGTACTTGTCGGGATGACGGCGCACCACGTCGAGCGTGCTGTCGCCAATGGAGCCAGTGGCGCCAAGAACGGTCAAACGCATCATGTTCGGACGCCTCAGGAAATCAGCAGCGCAGCCAGCGGAAACACCGGCAGCAACGCGTCGATACGATCGAGCACGCCGCCGTGGCCGGGCAACAGACGGCTGCTGTCTTTCATGCCGACTTGACGCTTGAGCAGGGACTCAAACAAATCACCACCGACGCTCGCGGCTACCAGCAAGATGGTCAGTCCAAGGGCGGCGACCGCGCCGCGCTGGTCGAACTCGTGAGAGAACCACGTCGGGGCAAACCAATGCGTGATGCCGGCCACGGCGGCAATCACCACAACCAGCACGGCACCGCCGATTGCACCTTCCCACGATTTGCCGGGGCTGATGGTCGGAGCAAGCTTGCGGCGACCAATGGCCTTGCCGACGAAATAGGCCCCCACATCGGCCGCCCACACGAGCAACGCCACCGAGAGCAAAAAGGCGACACCGTGCGTGCGCAATTCAATGGCGCCATGCACGAACGCCGGCAGCATCACCAAGCCCAATAGCGTGAACACGACGCGACGCGTGCCATGCAATTCGCGCACACCGCCCGCGAGCAGCCCCCAGGCGATCACCCACGCGATCACCGCACCATGGAACAGCGGCTGCACATCACCCCGAACCGGAATGTCATGCCAGGCGATCGTCAGCATGACGACAAGGACCGCATAGAGAATCGGCCCCCACCAGCCCGGCAGGCGCACGAGACGCCCCCACTCCCACGCGGCGAGGGCTGCAAACACCGTCACGAGCCCGGCCAGTCCGGCGGGCGGCGCGAAAAACAGAATGGGCAGGATGACAATCAGCAGGCAGACAGCGGTAATGACGCGAGTCAGCAGCATGTGTCAGGCTCCGGCAGATAGCGCGGGGGGAACATCGGGCTCGAGCTGCGCGCTGGTACGGCCGAAGCGGCGCTCACGGTTGCGATACCACGCAAAGGCGCGATCGAGTTCTGCGGCATCGAAGTCGGGCCAGTAGCGATCGGTGAAATACAGTTCGGAATAGGCAAGCTGCCACAACAGAAAGTTGCTGATGCGCTGCTCGCCACCGGTGCGGATGAAGAGATCCGGCTCCGGCGCGTAAGACAGCGCCATGTACGGCGCAAGCATCTCTTCCGTGATGGCATCGGGCGCAATGCCGGGCCGCGCCGCCAACAAGGCGCGCATGGCCTGCAGGATGTCCCAGCGCCCGCCGTAGTTGGCGAGGATCGTGACGGTCAACCCGGGGTTGGCAGCCGTCTTGGCCTCAGCCTCGCGAATCAAAAGCTGGATGCGCGGGCTGAACGCAGACAGATCGCCCACCACGCGCAGGCGGATGCCGTTGTCGTGCAGCTTGCTCACTTCGCGGCGCAGCGCCGTCATGAACAGCTTCATGAGGAAGGTGACTTCCTCGGCAGGACGACGCCAGTTTTCGGAGCTGAAGGCAAACAGCGTCAGGTAACCGACACCACGGCGTGCCGCCGCTTCAACGGTTGCTCGGACGGCATCGAGGCCGCGGCTATGCCCGGCCACGCGCGGCAGGCGCCGTTCGGTAGCCCAGCGGCCGTTACCATCCATGATGACGGCAACGTGACGCGGCGTATCGGCGGTGTCGGGCACCGCCAGTGTGGAACTGATATGCATGAATCGGGCTTCCCACCGCATGCGCCCAATGCGCCGGCGGCGGGAGACGGCCTTACACCGTCATGATTTCCTTGTCTTTCTCGGCGACCAGCTTGTCGATCTCGGCGACGAACTTGTCGGTCAGCTTCTGAACGTCGTCTCCGCCGCGACGCTCGTCATCTTCGGAGATGGCCTTGTCCTTCACCAGCTTCTTGAGCTGTTCGTTGGCATCGCGACGCAGGTTGCGCACGGCGACCTTGGCATCTTCGCCCTCGCCCTTCACAACCTTGGTCAGTTCCTTGCGGCGCTCTTCGGTCAGTGCGGGGGTCGGCACGCGAATGATGTCACCCATGGTGGCGGGGTTCAGGCCAAGGTCCGCTTCACGGATGGCCTTTTCGACGGCTTGCACCATCTTCTTTTCCCACGGCTGCACGCCGATCGTGCGTGCGTCCACCAGCGTCACGTTGGCAACCTGGCTGATCGGCACCATCGAGCCGTAGTAGTCGACCTGCACGTGATCGAGCAGACCGGTGTGGGCACGGCCAGTACGGATCTTGGCCAGATCCGTCTTCAGAGCCTCGATCGACTTCTGCATCTTCTGCTCGGCATTCTTTTTGACATCGGCGACGCTCATACTTCCTCCGAACGATAACGGCGGTCTGCCGAACTTGTGCCCCGGAAAACGACACAGGGCACCGGCAAGACCAAAAAGACAATAGGCGATTTTACATGGAAGCCGCTCGCCAACGCCATTTACGCTGGGTCAGCGAACGGTAAAAAAGGTGCCCGCAACCAGGCTTGCCGCCAGCTTTAGACGTGCACCAGCGTGCCTTCGTCTTCACCCAGGATCACACGCTTGAGCGCGCCCGGCTTCTGAATCGAGAACACTTTGATCGGCAGCTTCTGGTCGCGGCACAGCGCAAAAGCGGTCGCATCCATCACCTGCAGGTTGCGCGAGATAGCCTCGTCGAACGTGATGGTGGTGTAGCGGGTAGCGCTCGGATCCTTCTTCGGATCAGCGGTGTAGACGCCGTCCACCTTGGTGGCCTTGAGGACAATCTCGGCGCCGATTTCCGAGCCGCGCAGCGCGGCCGCGGTGTCGGTCGTGAAGAACGGATTGCCGGTGCCGGCCGCGAAAATCACGATCTTCCCCTCCTCCAACTGGCGGATCGCCCGGGGACGGATGTACGGCTCGACTACTTGGTCCAGGCGCAGCGCCGATTGCACGCGACCTTCGAGGTTGGCGTGGCGCATGGCGTCCTGCAGGGCCAGCGCGTTCATCATGGTGGCCAGCATGCCCATGTAGTCGGCCGTGGCGCGGTCCATGCCGGCAGCTCCGCCCGCAACACCGCGGAAAATGTTGCCACCGCCGATCACCACTGCCACTTGCACGCCCAGCTTCACGATTTCAGCGATGTCGTTGACCATCCCCTCGATGGTGCTGCGGTTGATGCCAAAGGCATCGTCGCCCATCAGGGCTTCGCCGGAAAGTTTGAGTAGAACGCGCTTATAGGCAGGCATGGAGATCCTCGTGACGATTCCTGGTACGGGAAACAGGAAAGGGGAAATGACGCTGCGGATATGACAACGATGGGCAAAGCGGGGACTTCGCACATCCCGCAACCTTCTTGCGCGGAAGCCGTCAGGAAATCCCCCAACGATGCCCGCGCAAGCAGGCTGCACCTGCAAACAGGGCACCTTTCGGTGCCCTGTTTGTTCGGCATTATACGGCTGCGCCGATGGTGGAAACGACGCCTCCCGGCCTGCGCCGGAAGGCGAATCGCCGCACCATTGGAAACGGCCGTCGCAGCATTACGCCTGTTGCTTGGCAGCGGCCACCTGGGCAGCCACTTCAGCAGCGAAGTCGTCCTGCTTCTTCTCGATACCCTCGCCCACCACGTACAGCGTGAAAGCCTTCACGGTCGTGTTGGCAGCCTTGAGCATCTGCTCAACGGTCTGCTTGTCGTTCTTCACGAACGGTTGGTTCAGCAGCGACACTTCCTTCAGGTACTTCTGCACGCTGCCTTCCACCATCTTGGCAACGATCTCAGCCGGCTTGCCCGATTCCGCCGCCTTCTGCTCAGCAACGCTGCGCTCCTTGGCGACCAGCTCGGCCGGCACGTCGTCAGCCGACAGCGACACCGGCTTCATGGCGGCAGCCTGCATTGCTGCGTCCTTGGCCGCCACTTCGTTGCCTTCGAATGCCACCATCACGCCAATGCGGGTGCCGTGCAGGTAAGAAGTCAGCTGGGTGCCTTCGAAACGCTGGAAGCGACGGATCGTCATGTTTTCGCCGATCTTGCCGATCAGGCGGGTACGCACGGCTTCCACCGTCTCGTCGCCGATCGACAGGGCCGACAGGGCCGCCACGTCAGCCGGGTTCTTCTGAGCGATCAGCTTGGCAACATCGTTCGTGAAGGCCAGGAAATCGTCGTTCTTCGAGACGAAATCGGTTTCGCAGTTCACTTCGACCAGGGCGCCCGTAGTGCCCTCGACGAACGCGGCGACCACGCCTTCAGCGGTGACGCGGCTCGAAGCCTTGCCGGCCTTATTGCCCAGCTTCACGCGCAGGATCTCTTCGGCCTTTTCCAGGTTGCCTTCGGCTTCGGTCAGGGCCTTCTTGCACTCCATCATCGGCGCGTCGGTCTTCGCGCGCAGCTCTGCAACCATGCTTGCGGTAATTGCCGCCATTCTCATGCTCCTTGTTTCAGATCGTCGTCCGGTCGCAAGCGGATTCTTCGCTTCGCGCCGGCCTGTCGTCCGGTTTCCATCCGGCCGCCCCCACGAAATACGACGCGCGCGGGGCATCCGAATGACAAATTTCAAAAAAAAGGGGCGTTTGTTACGCGCCCCTGTCTGGCCTTAGGCCCGATGCGTTGCACCGGGTGCGGCCTGGCACGCGTCCCGCGCAATCAAGCCGCGGGCGCACGCCTTCTTGTCTTTAGCCTTCTTGGACTTCGACGAAGTCGTCACCACCGCGAGCGGCTTCAACCACTTCCTGGACCGCGTTGGCGCGGCCTTCCAGAATCGCGTCGGCCACGCCGCGCACGTACAGTGCAACAGCCTTGCTCGAGTCGTCGTTACCCGGGATGACGTAGTCGATGCCTTCCGGCGAGTGGTTCGTGTCCACCACGCCGATCACCGGAATACCCAGCTTCGCAGCTTCGGTCACGGCAATCTTGTGATAACCAACGTCCACCACGAAGATGGCGTCCGGAATGCCGCCCATGTCCTTGATGCCACCAATGGACTTCACCAGCTTGTCCATTTCGCGCTCGAACATCAGCGCTTCCTTCTTGCTCATGGTTTCGGTCGCGCCGGCTTCCTTGGCGACTTCCATGTCCTTCAGGCGCTTGATCGAGGTCTTGACCGTCTTGAAGTTGGTCAGCATGCCGCCGAGCCAGCGGCTGTCGACAAACGGCATACCTGCGCGAGCAGCTTCCTCAGCCAGGATCTCGCGCGATTGACGCTTCGTGCCGACGAACAGGATGGTGCCCCGGTTGGCTGCCAGCTGGCGCACGTACTTCAGTGCGTCCTGGTACATCGGCAGCGTCTTTTCCAGGTTGATGATGTGAATCTTGTTGCGATGGCCGAAGATGAAGGGGGCCATCTTGGGGTTCCAGAAGCGGGTCTGGTGGCCAAAGTGGACACCGGCTTCCAGCATTTCGCGCATGGTCACGGACATGAAATTCTCCAGTCGGGTTAGGTCTAAAGCCGCCTCAGACATCTTTCGCATGCGATACGAAAAACACCCGCGGTGAAGCGGCTCGCGATTTCAAGCGCCACCGGCCACACGGCCAGCGACTGCTTAGCCAGCGATTATAGCGGCAAGAACCCAATCGACTCAAGACCTTCCAAGCATTCGCAACGAACGAACTGAGGCTGGCGCCCAGCGCCCGAAAACCCCGGCCGGGGCGCTTTGGTGCGATAATTCACACTTTAGCCACGACGCGGCGCTTCGCGCGCCTGCGTGCAGAAAGAGTCACAGCATGGCCGTTACCATTCACACCGCCGAAGACATTGCGCAAATGCGCGTGGCCTGCCGGCTTGCGTCCGAAGTTTTGGACTACATCACCCCGTTCGTCGTGCCCGGCGTGACCACGGGCAAGCTGGACCAACTTTGCCATGCCTACATGCGTGACGTGCAAGGCACCGTGCCGGCACCGCTGAACTATGCGCCGCCGGGCTATCCGCCCTTCCCGGCATCGATCTGCACGTCGGTCAACGATGTGATTTGCCACGGCATTCCGGGCGACAAGGTGCTCAAGAGCGGCGACATCGTCAACCTCGACATCACGGTCATCACCAAGGAAGGCTATTACGGCGATACCAGCCGCACCTTCGTTGTTGGCGAAGGATCGATTCTGGCCAAACGCCTGACGCAGGTGACGTTCGAATGCATGTGGAAGGGCATCGCCGCGGTGCGCCCGGGCGCACGCTTGGGCGACATCGGCCACGTGATCCAGCAACATGCTGAAGCCGCCGGCTATAGCGTGGTGCGCGAATATTGCGGCCACGGCATCGGCAAGAAATTCCACGAAGATCCGCAGATCCTGCACTACGGCCGCCCCGGCACGGGGATGGAACTGAAGGCGGGCATGATCTTCACGATCGAACCGATGATTAACGCGGGCAAGCGCGACATCCGCACGATGCCTGACCAGTGGACCGTCAAGACGCGCGACCGCAGCCTGTCGGCGCAGTGGGAACATACGCTTCTGGTGACGGAAACCGGCCACGAAGTGCTGACCGTGTCGGCATTGACGCCCCCGGCACCGGAATTCGTACACGAAGGCGCGCCGGCCACGGCCTGATCCTCGCGGGCGAGCCGCACCGTCAGCGGCAGCACCGTCACGCTGATCTCACCTCGCACCGGCTCAACTCTTGCAGCGACCGGCTCGTTCCGGTCGCTGTTTCATTCACGCTCCGCTCATGCCCTCCGCTGCCGCCGCCCCTGCCGAAGACGCCCATCCGCGCGACGCCCTGAAAGCTGAGCGCGCGCACCTGTTCGCGCAGTTCGACCAGCACGCCAATGTTCAGCAGCTCGTGACCAAGCTGGCGCGCGCGGTCGACCGTGCGCTCGTGCGGCTCTGGCAGGAAGAGCAGATGCCTGCCGACTGTGCGCTGATTGCCGTGGGCGGCTACGGGCGCGGCGAGCTGTTTCCGCACTCCGATGTGGACATCCTTCTGTTGCTGCCGGGCACCGCAGACAAGGCATTGGAGGCCCGGCTGGAGGCCTTCATCGGCCGCTGTTGGGACATGGGATTGGACATCGGCTCGTCGGTGCGCACGGTCGACGAATGCATCAGTGAGGCCGCACAAGACGTAACGGTACGCACGTCCTTGCTGGAAGCGCGCCTGCTGACCGGCGACGAAGGCTTGTACCGCACGTTTGAGACGCACTATCAAGGCCACCTCGACGCGGCAGATTTCTTCCAGTCGAAACTGCTGGAAATGCGCCAGCGGCATGCCAAGTACCAGGACACGCCCTACTCGCTCGAACCGAACTGCAAGGAAAGCCCGGGCGGCCTGCGCGACCTGCAAGTCATTCTGTGGATGACGCGCGCAGCAGGGTTCGGTTCGAGCTGGAACGAGCTGCTGGCCAACGGCCTGCTCACGCGCCGCGAAGCGCAGGAGCTGGTCAGCAATGAGCGCCTGCTCAAAACCGTGCGTGCGCGCCTGCACCTGCTTGCCGGGCGTCGGCAAGACGTGCTGGTGTTCGACCTGCAGACGCAACTGGCCGAATCGTTCGGCTACCGCCCGACCACCGCCAAGCGCGCGAGCGAACAGCTCATGCGCCGCTATTACTGGGTCGCCAAGGCCGTCACGCAGCTCAATACCGTGGTGCTGCAGAACATCGAAGCGAAGCTGTTCCCGAGCGAGCTGGGTATCACGCGCAAGATCAACGATCGTTTTGTCGAGCGGCAAGGCATGCTCGAAATTGCCGACGCCGATCTCTACCAGCGCGAGCCGACGGCCATTCTTGAAACGTTCCTGCTGTACGAGCAGACGCGAGGCATCAAGGGATTGGCAGCCAGCACGATGCGCGCGCTCTACAACGCGCGGACGTTGATGGATGCCAAGTGGCGCAAGGATCCGGCCAATCGCGCTCTGTTCCTGTCAATCCTGCAGCAGCCGCAGGGCATCACACACGCGCTGCGCCTGATGAACCAGACCAGCGTGCTCGGCCGCTACCTGGTCAACTTCCGCCGCATCGTCGGGCAGATGCAGCACGACCTGTTTCACGTCTACACGGTCGATCAGCACATCCTGATGGTGGTGCGCAACATCCGCCGCTTCGCCATCGTCGAGCACACGCACGAGTTCCCGTTCTGCAGCCAGTTGATGGCGAACTTCGACAAGCCGTGGGTGTTGACCGTGGCGGCGCTCTTCCATGACATTGCGAAAGGACGCGGCGGTGACCACTCCGTGCTCGGCATGTCCGACGCGCGGCGCTTCTGCAAGGAACACGGCATCGCCAAGGAAGACGCCGACCTGATCGTCTGGCTGGTCGAACACCACCTGACCATGAGCCAGGTCGCGCAGAAGCAGGACCTGGGCGACCCGGACGTCATCCGCCAATTTGCCGATCTGGTCGGCACTGAGCGTCGGTTGACCGCGCTGTATCTGCTGACCGTTGCCGACATCCGTGGCACCAGCCCGAAGGTGTGGAACGCCTGGAAGGGCAAGCTGCTGGAAGATCTGTATCGCATGACACTGCGTGTGCTGGGCGGCGCCACCACCGACCCGCACGCCGTGCTCGAAGGCCGCAAGGAAGAAGCGCGCGCGCTGCTGCGCCTGGCCGCACTCGACGACAGCGCGCACGAGGCACTGTGGAAGCAGCTCGACGTGGGCGTGTTCCTGCGTCACGACGCGCGCGACATCGCGTGGTTCACGCGGCATTTCTACAACCGCGTCGACACGACGATCCCGATCGTGCGTGCGCGCATTTCACCGGCGGGCGTCGGCCTGCAGGTGGCGGTGTATTCGCCGGACCGGCCCGATCTTTTCGCACGCATCTGCGGCTACTTCGAGCGCAAGAGCCTGACGATTCTGGACGCGAAGATCCACACCACCAAACACGGCTACGCGCTCGACACCTTCCAGGTGGCCGACCCCAGCAGCGGCCTGGTAGAACCCGGGCATTACCGCGACATCATCACGCTGGTCGAGCACGAGCTGGCCGAGCAGATCTCGCGCGAAACCGCCCTGCCCGAGCCGCCGCGTGGGCGCATCTCGCGCCAGTCGCGCAGCTTCCCGATCAAGCCCCGCGTCGACCTGCGTGCGGACGAGCGCGGCCAGTATTACCTGCTCTCCATTTCTGCCACGGACCGCACCGGTCTGCTCTACGCCATTGCCCGCGTGCTCGCGCACCGTCGCGTGTCGGTGCACACCGCGCGTATCAACACGCTCGGCGAGCGCGTGGAAGATATCTTCCTGGTCGATGGCACTCGCCTGACCCAGGACAACAAACTGCAGCTCGAGCTTGAAAGCGAGCTGCTTGATGCGCTCGCCATCTGAGCGCCAGCCTTACCGGTCTAGATTCATGACTACCGATTCCGATGATTTCCCCGGCGACGACGACAAGCGCGGCGCCAGCGACCCGACTCAGCGCGCTACCCGCCCGGGCAAGCGCGCCACGCTCGGCGTGCGCCGCGACGACGAAGGCAATGCCGTACGTTCCACGGGCAAGCCGCTGCGCTCGTCCGACCTGAACCGGGAGCGCCAGCCGCTGCGTCCATCGCAGCGCCGCCCCAAGCCGGAAGAAGGCGCCGGTAAGCCGCCGCGCCCCGCACGTCCTCCGCGCCGCGACGACGACGGCCAGACGCGCGACGCCAAGCCGCGCCACGCGCAAGTCGATCGCCCACCGCGACGCTTTGATGACGAGCGTCCTCCGCGTCGATTCAATGACGAGCAACGCCCGCCCCGTCGCGCTGACGATGAGCGTCCTCCGCGCCGCTTCGAAGATCGGCCGCCTCGCCGCTTCGACGACGAACGTCCGCCGCGTCGTTTCGACAACGACCGCCCTCCCCGACGTTTCGACGATGACCGTCCGCCGCGCCGGTTCAACGACGATCAGCGCCCGCCCCGTCGATTCGATGAAGAACGCCCGCGCCGCTATGGCGACGATCAACGCGCGCCGCGCCGTGACGGCGATCAACGCCCTCCACGACGCTTTGACGATGAGCGCCCGCCACGCCGGTTCAATGACGAACAGCGTCCACCGCGTCGGTTCGACGACGAGCGTCCTCCACGCCGGTTTGAGGATCGCCCGCCGCGTCGCTTTGACGAGGACCGGCCCCCGCGCCGGTTCGATGACGAGCGGCCGCCGCGCCGGTTCAGCGACGACCAACGTCCGCCCCGTCGCTTCGATGACGAACGTCCGCGCCGCTACGGCGACGATCAACGCGCGCCCCGCCGTGATGGTGACCAACGTCCTCCGCGACGCTTTGACGACGAGCGCCCGCCACGCCGGTACGGTGACGACCAACGCCCGCCGCGCCGATTCGACGATGAACAACGGTCACCGCGGCGCTATGGCGACGATCAACGCGCGCCTCGTCGTGATGGCGACCAACGCCCGCCGCGTCGTTTCGATGACGAACGCCCGCCGCGTCGTTTTGACAACGATCGTCCGCCGCGCCGCTTCGAAGATCGTCCGGCCCGTCCGCAACGGCCCGAGCGCGAGCGTGAGGAACGCGCTCCGCGTCACGCCGAGGAGCAGGCACCGCGCCCGGCGCAGCAAACCGAATCGAGCGGGTTGGTCCGCCTGTCCAAGCGCATGTCCGAACTGGGTCTGTGCTCGCGCCGCGAGGCTGATGAATGGATTCCGCTCGGCTGGGTTCTGGTGGACGGCGAGCCCGTCACCGAACTGGGGTCGCGCGTCAAGCCGGATGCGATGATCGAGATCCATCAGTCGGCGCGCTCCGAGCAAGGCGAGCGCGTGACCGTGCTGATGCACAAGCCGGTCGGCTACGTGTCGGGCCAGGCAGAAGACGGCTATCAGCCTGCCGTTTCGCTATTCGTGCCGGAAAACCAGTGGGAAGGCGACCCCACGCGCAAGCGCTTCGCGCCCTGGCAGCGTCGGGCGTTGGCGCCGGCTGGCCGACTGGATATCGATTCCACCGGCTTGCTGGTGTTGACGCAGGACGGCCGCGTGGCACGCCACCTGATCGGCGAGGATTCGACGGTCGAGAAGGAATACCTGGTGCGCGTGGTGTGGGATTCGCCGAACGGCCTGGTTGAGCGCGATATCTCCAAGGTTTTCCCGGAAGAGTTGATGGAGAAGCTGCGCTTTGGCCTGTCGCTCGACGGCGAAGAACTGAAGCCCGCGAAGGTGAGCTGGCAGAACGAAGAGCAGTTGCGTTTCGTGCTGCGCGAAGGCAAGAAACGCCAGATCCGCCGCATGTGCGAACAGGTGGGACTGGAGGTGGTGGGCCTCAAGCGCATCCGCATGGGCAGCATTGTGCTGGGCGACCTGCCGGTCGGTCAGTGGCGCTTCCTGGGGCCGTTCGAGAAGTTCTGAGGCTGCCTCTGCCACAAAGAAAAAACCGGCCAGCGCACAATGCGCCGACCGGTTTTTTTTGCCTGCCGTCTAGGTCACAGACGCGGAGCCTGGCAGGCTGCCCCTGTGGTGTTGGCCGATGCGGGCATGCCAAACACCGCCTGCGCACCGCAACGCGAGCCGAACATCTTCGCCTGGTCGTGGCCCACGCCAACCACTTCGTGCGCTTGGTGGTTGATGCGCCTGCGCCCCGCCATGTGCCGCTCGTAGCGCCAGTAGTTGCGTGCGCGATCCAGGCGTGTCGGGCCCTCCGCCTCGGCACCGCAGAGCTTGTCGAGCACGCGGTGGTTCGGGTCGTTGTCGCTGGTGCCGGCGAGGTAGGTCACGTGGCGCTGTGCATATCGGTTGAACAGCTGCCGGCCAGTCTTGCCGGCTGCATACGGGACCATGTCGACCATGCCGTACTTGTAGTGATCGTAGTCCGGGCAGACGCGGGTGCTGTAACGCGCGAAGCCCTTGCCACGCGGACGCTCCGGCGTGAAATACAGATACGACGACGGATTGGCGACCACGTATTGCAGATCGATGCCGCGCTTGCGAATGGCTTCGTCCACGTTGTTGAGCACGGCGTAGCGCTGCACGATCTGGCCGCCGCCCGAGTGACCTGCCACCGTAACGCGCTTGACGTTAGGTGCACGCGCCGGGTCAGTCACGTACCCGATCAGGTCATCAAGCACCTTGAGCGAGCTCAGATCGGTGTACGGTGCGTTGGTGGCGTTGAAGCCGCCGATCCAGCCATCCACCGACCAGACCGGCATGCCGTCGAAACCCTTGCCCTCATCGGGCGTGCCAGGAAAGTTCGGGGCAATCAAAAGGACTTCGTCGGGGTTGCGGCCGCTGGCCTGAAGCAGATCGGCGCCCGCGGTGTAGTAATCGTTGCCGTTGCGCTGCAGACCGTGCTGCACGAATACGACTTCGCGGATGCTGCTCAGATCACCATCGAGCGGATGGTTGGCGTAGACGGGAAAATCATAGGCCCCGGCATCCGTGCCCAGATGCACGCGTTGCCAGACCGGGCCCTGAGGCTTCTGGTCAACCGGTGCGGCCGCCGTCGTTTCAGGTGCCTGCGGCCCCGCGCACGCTGCCAACCCCAGCATCGCCGTCATGGCGACCCCAAGCGCCAGCCCGCGCCAGCCCCTCAAACCATCGCGCTTCATATCGTCTCCGTTGTGGATGAAACACGCGCCCACCCGCCCCCGCAGGTGCGACGCTCCCGCAGTCTCGATCAGTCGTCGTAATTGGCGGGCAATTCCGGGAACAGCACTTCGGTAAAGCCGAATCGCGTGAAATCCTTCACGCGCATCGGGTACAACACGCCCTGCAGGTGATCGCATTCGTGCTGCACGACACGGGCGTGGAAACCCTCGGCTATGCGGTCGATGGCGTGACCGTGCTGGTCGAAGCCGGTGTAGCGCAGGCGCGTGTGGCGCGGCACGACGCCACGCAGGCCCGGCACAGAGAGGCAGCCCTCCCAGCCGTCTTCCATCTCGTCCGACAGCGGCTCGATGGTGGGGTTGATCAACACCGTCTTCGGCACCGCCGGTGCATCCGGATACCGGTCATTGCGATCGAACCCGAAGATGACGACTTGCAGATCCACGCCGATCTGCGGCGCCGCCAGGCCAGCACCCCGCGCCGCGTCCATGGTGTCGAACATGTCTTCAATCAAGGCCGTCAGTTCGGGCGTATGGAAACGCTCGACCGGCTTGGCGACGCGCAGCAGACGGCTGTCGCCCATCTTGAGGATGTTTCGGATCATGCCTGGTCTCCCGCCGGTTTTTTTAACAGCGCGAGCATACCCGCTTCGTCCAGAACCTTCACGTTCAATTCTTCGGCTTTGGCGAGCTTGCTGCCGGCTTCTTCTCCGGCGACCACATAGTCGGTCTTCTTCGACACCGAACCCGATACCTTGGCGCCCGCCGCTTCCAGCATGGCCTTGGCTTCATCGCGCGTGAGGTTCGGCAATGTGCCGGTCAACACGACAGTCTTGCCGGCCAGCACGCCTTCTTCGGCGGCTTCAGCCGGCATGGCGGCAAGCAGTTCGTCGCGCAGTGCGTCGAGCCACTCCAACTGCGTGCGATGGTCGTGCGAGCCCAGCCATTCGAGCAGCGATGCAGACACATCCGCCGGCATCCCGGCCAACTGATCGGACTCCACGCTGGCCAACCGGGCAAGCGTTGGCGCTGCCACAGCCAATTGCTTGGCACGCGCGGCTGTCAGCTTGGGCACGCCAAGCGTGGCGTACAGCTCGGCTGGCTCCAGTTTCTCGCGCAGCTTCGCGTTTGGCGCGTGCTCGCCCTGCGGTGCAACACCGGCTTCCAGCAGCGCATCGAGCGCCTGCTGATTCTTCGGCTCGGCAAAGAAATCGGCGATGGCTTCGGCCACCGTGGCACCCACGTCGGGCAGCGCCAGCAGCAGCGGCGCCGGCGCGCGCCGAATGACGGCCAGACTGCCGAGCCAGTCCGCGAGCGTCTTGGCGGTCGATTCGCCCACGTGGCGAATGCCGAGCGCAAACAGGAAACGCGCCAGCGGCGGCGTCTTGCTGGCCTGGATGCCTTCCAGCAGATTCTCAGCCCACTTGGTGGCGATCTTGCCGGCAGCGACGGTTTCCGGTGTCGCGCCATCGCGCTCATCTGCGCGGCGCTTCATTTCCAGGAAATCTTCGAGCTTGAGTTTGTACAGGTCCGCGATGCCGTGTACGTAGTCCAGCTCGACCAGGTTGTCGATGTATCGCTCGCCCAGGCCTTCGATGTCCATCATGCGGCGGCCGGCAAAGTGGCGGATCGCCTCTTTACGCTGTGCCGAGCAGAACAGCCCGCCTGAGCAGCGGGCCACTGCCTCCCCTTCTTCGCGCACGACGTGCGAACCGCACACCGGGCACGTCTTCGGCAGTTCGAACGGCGGGTACTTCGGCCGCTGCTGCGGACTGAACAAATCGCTGCCCGGCACGTCATCCATTGGGCGGCGATCAAGCACCACACCCACCACCTCGGGGATCACGTCACCGGCACGCCGGACGATCACGGTATCGCCAACGCGCACATCCTTGCGGCGCACTTCGTCTTCGTTGTGCAGCGTCGCATTGGTGACCGTCACGCCGCCAACGAACACCGGCACAAGCCGCGCCACCGGTGTGATAGCGCCCGTGCGGCCGACCTGCACGCCAATCGATTCGACGGTGGTCAGCGCTTCCTGCGCCGGATATTTGTGCGCGACTGCCCAGCGCGGCTCACGCGTGCGAAAGCCGAGTTCGCGCTGCAATGCGAGTGAATTGACCTTGTAGACCACGCCGTCGATATCGAACGGCAAGCTGTCGCGCTTGGCGCCGATAGCCTCATGGAACGTGACCAGCCCGTCTCCGCCCTTGACCGCAGCGCGCTCCGTGCTGACCGGAAAACCAAACGCCTGCAACGCGTCGAGCATGCCGGAATGCGTGTCGGGCATGCCCTGCCAGCCGACCACCTCGCCCAGGCCATAGGCGAAGAAAGATAGCGGGCGCTCGGCCGCCATTTTCGGATCGAGCTGGCGGACGGCGCCGGCCGCGGTGTTGCGCGGATTGACGAACGTCTTGTCGCCGCGCTCGCGCTGGCGGGCGTTGAGCTTTTCGAAATCATCGCGGCGCATGTATACCTCGCCGCGCACTTCCAGCACGTCGGGCACATGGCCGCCAACAGGCGACAGCCCGAGTGGAATCTGGCGGATCGTGCGGATGTTCT